>NZ_JBVVNT010000002.1:0-1197818 GCF_055810735.1 Priestia sp. ST2
ATGGACACACCGCTGGTGTACCAGTTGTCTTGCCAAAGGCATCGCTGGGTAGCTATGTGTGGACGGGATAAGTGCTGAAAGCATCTAAGCATGAAGCCCCCCTCAAGATGAGATTTCCCATAGCGCAAGCTAGTAAGATCCCTGAAAGATGATCAGGTTGATAGGTCAGAGGTGGAAGCGTGGCGACATGTGTAGCTGACTGATACTAATCGATCGAGGACTTAACCAAATTTTAAAAGCGTAAGCTTTACTCAGCAAACTGTTATCTAGTTTTGAGAGAACAATCTCATATAAAATGTCTAGTGATAATGGCGAAGAGGTCACACCCGTTTCCATGCCGAACACGGAAGTTAAGCTCTTTAGCGCCGATGGTAGTTGGGACTTTGTCCCTGTGAGAGTAGGACATCGCTAGGCATTTTTATTTTGCTTTTTTATCATCGCGGGGTGGAGCAGTTCGGTAGCTCGTCGGGCTCATAACCCGAAGGTCGCAGGTTCAAATCCTGTCCCCGCAACCAACTAATTATTATTGAAATACAGGTCTGGTGGCGATAGCGAAGAGGTCACACCCGTTCCCATACCGAACACGGAAGTTAAGCTCTTTAGCGCCAATGGTAGTTGGGACTTTGTCCCTGTGAGAGTAGGACGTTGCCAGGCAATGAATAAGACCCTTATGAGCCTCTTATAAAAGAGCATAGGGGTTTTTTATTTGAAATATTCTATTATAAGTAATGAAAATAACGCTTATCAAAGCGCTTATATAGATTTTTTTGGAGGATTAGCTCAGCTGGGAGAGCACCTGCCTTACAAGCAGGGGGTCGGCGGTTCGATCCCGTCATCCTCCACCAGTTTTTCGAGCCATTAGCTCAGTTGGTAGAGCATCTGACTTTTAATCAGAGGGTCGAAGGTTCGAGTCCTTCATGGCTCATTTTAAGAAGCGCCCGTAGCTCAATTGGATAGAGCGTTTGACTACGGATCAAAAGGTTAGGGGTTCGACTCCTCTCGGGCGCGCCATGAACGGGAAGTAGCTCAGCTTGGTAGAGCACTTGGTTTGGGACCAAGGGGTCGCAGGTTCGAATCCTGTCTTCCCGACCAGAAGTATAATATTACCTTAGCTCAGTTGTTTAGAGTAGAAGGTTTATCATTCTAACATCGGAGGAATACCCAAGTCCGGCTGAAGGGATCGGTCTTGAAAACCGACAGGGGTGTCAAAGCCCGCGGGGGTTCGAATCCCTCTTCCTCCTCCATTTATTTTTATCATCATTGCGGATTCAAATCCCGTCATGACTGCCACTTTTTATAGGGGCATAGTTTAAAGGTAGAACTACGGTCTCCAAAACCGTCAGTGTGGGTTCAATTCCTACTGCCCCTGCCAATTTAGATACATATGAGGATTATGGGCCTATAGCTCAGCTGGTTAGAGCGCACGCCTGATAAGCGTGAGGTCGGTGGTTCGAGTCCACTTAGGCCCACCAGTATAACAAACAGTTAAGTTAAACTTAAAAAACAATCATGGCCCGTTGGTCAAGTGGTTAAGACACCGCCCTTTCACGGCGGTAACACGGGTTCGAATCCCGTACGGGTCATCGAAAGAGCAGTTTGCATTTGCAAACTGCTCTTTTATTTATGTTAGATAACTACAGATTTTGATTGAGGCTGTATAAAATTCTAATGTGAAAACTTTAAAATTTTTGAGTCTAATCTCTTAAATTTGAACATAACGATACTAGTACTTTAAGAATAACACTAGGATAACGTGCTATAATGGATGAAACTGAATACTAGGGGTAATGAATAATGGAGGAATTAAAGCGAAAAAACCAAGGTGCTGCGGAACTAGACGAAAAGGGATTTAAGTGGATGCGTTTCGTCAGCTTCTTTATGATTGTGAACCTCATTTTCACCGTAGCTTTAGTAGCAGTTGTTCTAATAGTTCCACAAATTCAAGAAACTTTTCAATGGGTAGCATTTGGTGTATATGGGTTTACAGTTCTTTATCTCATCTTTATGCGTGAAGTAGCCTTTAAAAAGACATATGGTTCTTTAGCAGTTTGGATGCGGACTGTATGGAATTTTAGTTTTATTGCTAGTGCGTTTGGGGCCATTAGCATGTTTATAGGGAACACTCACTGGACTTTATTTTAAAGGAATCTGTCTTCTTGTGTTGAAAGTGAAAGTAAGGGAGGAATTTATATGAATCCATATGAACAATTACAATTAAACAAAGAAGTAGAAGCGATTGCTAAACAACGAATTGAAATTCATAAACAGCGAATAAAGCTATCTGAAGAGTTAGAGCAAGACTTTGATAATACAGAGCTCCAAAATAAAATTATTGAGTTAGAAGAAGAAAGTCAAAAACTAAAGAAAAAGAGTGAAGCTTTACAAGCTAACTATTAAACATCCTCTCAGGGTGTTTTTTTAATCAACGTATTTTAAAAAAACTGTGATTTTATTGAAGCTATAAGCTTGATTATGAACAAACTGTTGAGTCACTTATTTTGTCAGGACGTCCAATAAAATTAGGAAATGAAGAAAACTTTACTTCCTTGCCTCGTATACTTTTACCTTATTGTAAAATGTCTCTTTCTTCATGCCTACTTCTGATTTAAAAGAAAAAGTGGAAGATAAAATACAGTCCAAGACAGAGTAGCTGCATTCGAGTATGTAGTTTGGCTATGCTTTGAATGGGATTCACAATGCTAATTCTAAATAAGTTTGCTTTGATCCCCATGTAGACTACATTTAAAAGGGAAGCACCTATCAAGAATATGAGATAAAACGTTGGAATAGCCAATAATGTTATAATAATAAACGAGTTGGTATAAAGGAGTTGGTACTATCACCATACAAAATCTTATTGACTTAAAAGATTTAGAATTGCCATTTGTTTTTTATTATGACGGGGATTTCGTACGTCAATCAATTAAAAATGGAACGAACATACTAGAAAGATATGATTACGTCGGAGAAGCTGAATTAGAATTACTTCAAGAAACTGGATTTATTGAAATTTGTATAGAGGGTTATGGTGGGATGAGAATAGGTGATAAAATTGATGTCTCTGTTGGTAATTTAGAAACTAAAAATGTTACCGAACCATTTGTTTTAGAAAAACTTGATAAGCGATTTTATTTTTTAATACCCTTTCATCCTTATTGGGTGAGTACAATGGAAGATGGGGGTATCCTCATCTCATATTCTATAAAAAGTGTACTAAATATGACTACTTATAGTTCTGAAACAGTACGTTTTCATAAAGATATTCTATCTAGCTCAACTGTATATTAAAATAAATATAGTAGCTTAATCTATTGCTTGTTAATATGCCGTTAGATATGTATCTTTTTAGAAAAAAATAAAATAACTTACTGAAATAGTCTTTATATAGAGCAGAACAAGCAGATTCTTAATTATTAAGAGCCTGCTTGTTTTACTTTATACCCAGCATTAGATTCTTTATTTAACAGCTTCTTTAAATTCTTTTCCTGGCTTAAAGGCTGGAGCCTTTGTAGCATCAATAAATTCAGCTTTATTCATATCTAAATACCTCATTCCTTACTGTGTATAGTCTGTGTAGACAAAAAATATATCATAGTTTCCTTATAAGGATCAAACCTATGCTCTTTTAAATGCATCTGCTAGAAAACTCTAAAAAAAGTTAACATTGCATGTTTTGTTTCCTTTTTGTTAGGGAAATGGAAATAAAAGAAAGATAAAAATGATTAAAAATGAGGAGAAGGAGTGTCAAAAAGTGGTATATAGTCAAGTAGTAAGAAAACCTGAGTTTCAACAAGCGGAATCGGAAGGGTTAAATGAAGCCATTCACGAGTACATAACTCGTCGTACACGTCACAATGCACCGGTTGTGGATGCGCTTCGATATATTATGACCATTGAACATAAACATGAACGCATGCAGGTAGCAGCAGAACTGTTCGGATCAGCTATTCAGCGTGTAAAAGATCAAGATATTATTCAATATCTAAAAAAATGCGGAAGCTACAAAAGAATTTCTGATACGATGGAATAAAAACGTTTTCTTTGAAAAAGCGCCTTTAATGAGAGGGGGCTTTTTTTGTTTCCGCCATTTAAAAGCGAGGGTAAATACATAGAATTCTTCCAATTTGTGCATAGTAAATGAAGCAGAATTAATTGAGGAAGAGACAGAGTTGTGTATCTGACTGCGGGGGCGAATGTTAAGGTCTAGAATAAAGTCTTCATTACAGATACCCACTCTTGAATAAATGAAGATTTACGTATGTATCCCTAGCAGGAGGTTTAGTGCATGAGTCAAGAAATACCGTTAAGTTCAAGTGAAATTGCTACTCTTTGGATGACCTATCAGCAAAAAACAATGACCCAAAGAATTTTGGAATATTTTATTGCACAGGCAGAAGATGACGGGGCAAAGGAAATTATGCAAGATACGCATAGGCAAGTGGTGAACTACATTGAAGATATCAAAACAATTTTACAGAATGAAGGGGCTTCCATACCAGTGGGATATACAGAAAAAGATGTAAATATAGGCGTTCCTAAGCTCTATGATAAGATGTTTGATATTATGTTTCTTCGCCTTTTAAAAGAAATTAGTATGGGGCTACATACGCTTCATTTAACCATGTCCTACAGAAAAGACATAATCTCTCTCTATAAAGAACTTACCGCTTTCACGCAAAGTGGCTATGACAAATGTGTAGATTATCTTCAGGATAAAAACGTGCTTCCAAGGCCTCCAGCTGTTTCCGTACCTAAAAAAGCGAAGTTTGCTGAAGGCACAGATTACATGAATGGAAACCATTTATTTTCGAGTAAACGGGCATTAAATACTGTAGAGGTAGCACATATTTATTACGCAATTGAAAGCAACATTTTTGGCATGCAAATGATCACAGGGTTCGCTCAAGTAGCAAGTAAGCCTGAAGTGAAGAAGTACTTTGTAAAAGGAAAAGAGCTGGCTAAAAAAATTGTAAGTGATTATAGTAAAATTCTTTTGGAAAGCGATATTCAGACGCCTGCGACGTGGGGAGCGAAGGCGACCGAGTCAAAAGTAGCACCCTTTTCAGATAAACTAATGATGTACTGCGTGAGTTTATTCTGCAGTTTCGGACTAGGAAGCAACGCTTTAGGCACTGCGTTTAGTTTACGTGGAGATCTTCCTCTTACTCTTGTCAGTACCGCCAAAGACATTTTAACATACGGGCAAGACGGGGGAAAAATCATGGCTAAAAACGGATGGCTTGAAGAACCGCCAAGTATGGAAGACCGAAATGATTTGATTAAATAGAAAAGCATAATACATTACGAAAACTTCTTTTTTTGAAAGAAGTTTTTTCTTTTGCATAAAAAATGTCGTTATTTGTTCGTTTAACGGTTTGTTTTTTGAATAAAAAGGATATATAAACTATAAATTTACAATTTTATACTAAAAAAGGAGGGTGTTGCATATGAAGTGGTACATAAAAGTGTTGAAAAATTACGGGACGTTTTCGGGCAGAGCAAGCCGAACTGAATACTGGATGTTTGTATTGGTCAACTTTGTTATTTCATTTATTCTTTCTTTCATTCAGTTCTTTATTGATAAGCCTCTTTTTTTGCCGGTAATCTACTCGCTATTGATTGCAGTCCCTTCGTTAGCGGTAGGAGCAAGAAGGCTCCACGATACGGGAAAAAGCGGATGGTGGCAGCTCATTACATTAGTTCCATTAATCGGAAGTATTTGGCTGATTATTTTATTCTACCAGCCTAGCGATCCAAAAGAGAATCGTTTTGGTACAACGGCTAAAGTAGCATAAATAGAACTCCCCCTTACACAAGGGGGAGTTTTTTAGTGCACAGGTTCTACTATAGCACCATCATACGCCGATTGGTAAATAGCTCGGATGTCTTTTTCAAGAAGAGGCAAAGGACTGCGAGCGAGAATTCGTTTTTGCTGGACGCCATCTTCTGTCAGCTTTTGAAGGGCACTTTCTGGAATATCAAATCCGCGAAGGGTTTGAGGAATGCCTACGTCTTCGACAAGTGACTGCAGCTGTTTTACACACTGATAAGAAGCTTCTTCTGTTGATAAAGAGTTAGCGTTTCCGCCCAGTGCTTCAAAAATATCTCGCATCTTTTCCACACAGCTGCTGCGTATGTAACCCATCACATATGGAAGCAATACGGCGTTCGATTCACCGTGTGAAATATGAAACTGTCCACCTAACGGATAAGCAAGCGCATGAACACCAGCAACACCAGCGTTAAAAAAAGCAAGGCCCGCTAAATAGCTTCCGTAGCTCATCTGAGTTCGCGCTTCTTTATCTTCGCCATTTTCTACAGCTGTTCGCAAAGAAGAGCTAATCATGCGTATAGCCTTTAGTGCTAAGGCATCGGTTGCTGGATTTGCATTTACTGATACATAAGCTTCAACGGCATGAGTTAATGCATCAACCCCTGTAGCCGCCGTTACTTTAGAAGGCACGCTTAGCGTAAGCTCAGGATCTACAATCGCAGCGTCTGCAAGCAAATAGTCGTGGGTCACAACGTCTTTGGTGCTTTCAAGAGATAATACAGAAATATTCGTTACTTCTGAGCCCGTGCCGGAAGTTGTGGGAATTAAAATTTTAGGAAGACCTTTTTTTGAAATTTGTTTTGTACCAGTTAAGTTCAAGTATTCTTCTACAGCGCCGTCGTGAACGGCTAAAACGGCCGTAAGTTTTGCTAAATCTAATGCGCTGCCGCCGCCAACCCCAATGACTAAATCAAATTTTCGGCTTTTTGCGTAGGATACGAGTTTTTCACCGAGTGCTAAAGGCGGTTCTGGTGCCGTATCTGCGTATACATCTACTTCGTATCCATTTTGGATAAGAGGAGCACTCACTTTATCTACAAGTCCAATGTCTTTTAAAACAGGATCTGTGACAATTAAAATATGAGCAGGGTGATATTTTTTTACTTCCGGAAGCAATTGCTGAAGTGATCCCCATCCTGTATAGCTAAGAGGGGTAAAAACTAGTTTTGACACAGTCATTTTTTTATCCTCCTATAGGCACTGTTTTGTTGGAGGTTTCAAAGATGTGGTTTTGCTTCTACGTATATTATAATGAAGTATCGCAAATTTTTCATTGAATACAAATTAGCTGTCACGAAAAAATTGAGCTTTACTTCACAGAGGCAAAGGATGAGGAAATGTTGAGATACGTAACAAAAGAATTAGCTCAGAAAATTGTGTGTAGAACGATGGAGATTATTGATTGCAACATTAACGTGATGAACGAAAAAGGAGTCATTATTGGTTCGGGTGACAAAAAGCGAATGAATCAAATCCACGAAGGAGCGTTGAGGGTATTAAAAAGCGGCAGTTCCTACGAAATTACTCAACAGCAGGCTGACTCGCTGCGCGGGGCCAAACCGGGCGTGAATTTCCCTATTTTCTTTAACGGAGAAATTGTTGGAGTCGTGGGATTAACAGGACTGCCAGAACAGATTCGTAATTACGGAGAACTCGTGCGCATGGCGGCTGAAATGATTTTTCAAGAAATGATTTTAATAGAGGAAATTCAATGGGATGAGCGATTAAAAGAAGAGGTGGTTCATCAGCTTCTTCAGCAAGAAGAGCCGTTTGACTCTTTATTTTTTGACCGAGCGAACCGCTTTGATATTAATTTATACCTTCCACGAGTGGCACTGATTGTTACAGCGGACAATCGCCATGAAGTTATGAAGCTTGTAAAGAAATACATAGCTAACAATGACCTATACGCTATGCTTCCAGACGGAGTGGTCATATTAAAATCTACAGAAGCAGGCAGCGCTAGCAGCTATGCGGAACAGATGGAAAAACAGCTTCGGGCGTCTGGTATGGTGTGTAAGTTAGCGGCAGGATCTGTTCAAGCTGACTTTAAAGGCCTTCATGTATCTTATCAGCAGGCAAAAGATACGCTTGCTGTCGGCTCAAAGCTTCACCCAGAAGCTGTTTTCTACTGCTATTCGGATTATCAAATTCCCGTGCTGTTACGTCAAAGCGCCGGTTTTCAAGAAAATCATGAACTGTTGCATCACTATGAAAAGCTGAAGGAATACGATAAGAAAAAAGAACTTATCGAAACGTTAACGGTCTACATAGAAGAAAATGGCGAAGGAAGCACGGCAGCTAAAAAGCTTTTTATACATCGAAATACGCTAAGCTACCGTCTAGATAAAATCCAAAGCATTACGGGAAAAGATCCAAGAAAAGTCAAAGACCTTCTTGAACTATATGTAGCGCTACTGCTATCTAAAATTTCATAACTGTGCACGTGCATAAAAGATCTTGCGATAGTGAGGTCTTTTTCTGTTGAAGTGACTAATGAAAGAATATAAGATAGCGCTTACAATTAACATTAGGGACAGGAGAAATAAGAAAGGGGATGGCTTTATGGACGTTCAAGTAAGCGCGTTAGGCGCGATCTGTGCATTAGTAATTGCTATTATATTAATCTTAAAGAAAGTGGCTCCCGCATACGGAATGATAGCCGGAGCTTTAATTGGAGGATTGATTGGCGGAGTTAATATTGCTGATACCGTTAATTTAATGATTGAAGGGGCACAAGGCATCATTCCCGCAGTGCTGCGGATTCTTGCAGCTGGTATATTGGCCGGGGTATTAATAGAATCGGGTGCTGCAGCGGTTATAGCAGAAACCATTGTAAAAAAACTAGGAGAAACAAAAGCGCTTTTAGCTCTAGCGCTAGCCACACTCATTCTTACGACAGTAGGTGTGTTTGTTGATGTGGCTGTGATCACAGTGGCGCCTATTGCTTTAGCCATTGCTAAACGTACGGGTATGTCAAAGCCTGCTATTTTATTAGCAATGATTGGAGGAGGAAAGGCAGGAAATTTAATGTCTCCTAATCCTAACGCTATTGCTGCTTCGGATGCATTTAATATTCCGCTTACATCCGTGATGGCTGCAGGAATTATTCCCGCTGTATTTGGCGTAGCGGTCACTTATCTAGTAGCCAAACGATTAGTGAAAAAAGGAACAATGGTTCAAGCTGAAGAAATAGATACAGTGGATGCAAGTAGCTTGCCGCTGTTTTTAACAGCCATCATAGCACCCATTGTTACCATCGTGCTGCTGGCGCTGCGACCGCTTTTTGACCTTAATATTGATCCAATGGTTGCGCTTCCTGTAGGAGGAATTGTTGGTGCTATTGTGATGAAAAAAGGAAAACAGCTTAATACATATGCTATTTCTGGATTAGGAAAAATGTCAGGTGTAGCCATTATGCTACTTGGAACGGGGACATTAGCAGGTATTATTGCTAACTCCCAGCTAAAAGACGTTATTATTCAAGGCTTGTCTGCCATTGGATTGCCCGCTTATGTTTTAGCTCCGGTTTCAGGTATTTTTATGTCAGCGGCAACCGCTTCGACAACGGCAGGAACAGCAGTCGCAAGCCAAGTTTTTGGATCGACAATTTTAGAGCTAGGCGTTTCTGCTTTAGCCGGAGCTGCTATGGTTCATGCCGGAGCGACCGTACTTGATCACCTCCCGCACGGAAGCTTTTTCCACGCAACGGGCGGAAGTGTAAATATGAAAATAAAAGAACGTTTAAAATTAATCCCTTACGAATCGCTTATTGGACTCATTATGGCAATTGTATCCACGCTGATATTTGGTGTATTAAAGCTATATGGCTAAAAACTAAAAGGAGTGTTTACGCATGAAAATTGTGATTGCACCGGATTCATTTAAAGAAAGCTTAACAGCTCTGAACGTTTGTGAAGCGGTTGAAAAAGGAATAAGAACTCATTTTCCTAACGCGGAGATTAGTAAAGTACCTATGGCAGACGGAGGAGAAGGAACCGTTCAGTCGCTTGTGGACGCGACGGGCGGACAAATCATACAAGCTAAAGTAACGGGACCTTTAGGTAAAGAGGTGGAAGCTTTTTATGGAATTCTTGGAGACGGCAAAACGGCTGTTATTGAAATGGCAGCCGCTTCAGGCCTTCATCATGTTCCGGTGGATAAACGCAATCCGCTTATCACAACAACGCGAGGAACCGGTGAGCTCATTCTCAAAGCATTAGATCAAAAAGTAAAGCATATCATTATTGGCATCGGAGGAAGTGCTACAAACGATGGAGGAGCCGGTATGGCAAAAGCTTTAGGGGCAAAGCTTCTTGATGCTAACGGAGCAGAAATGAAAGAAGGAGGCGGCAGTTTAAACCAGTTAGCTGCTATTGATCTGACAAACTTGGATTCCCGGCTTGCTGAAGTCAAAGTAGAAGTGGCTTGCGATGTAGACAATCCGTTAACGGGTGAAACCGGAGCATCTGCGGTATTTGGCCCTCAAAAAGGCGCAACTCCTGATATGGTTAAACAGCTTGACCGTAATCTAGCTCATTACGCAGCAGTTATTGAAAAAGAAATGGATATTCATATTCAGAACGTTCCTGGTGCTGGGGCGGCAGGAGGAATAGGAGGGGGCCTGCTGGCATTTTTATCTGCGGAGTTAAACCCAGGTGTAGACATTGTCATTGAGGCAACTCAGCTAGAAAGTTATATTAAAGATGCTGACCTTGTCATTACTGGTGAAGGAAGAATAGATGGACAAACCATTTACGGAAAAACCCCCATTGGCGTAGCAAAAACAGCAAAAAAGCATAGCGTTCCCGTGATAGCGATAGCAGGGAGCATTGGAACGGGAAGCGAAGCTGTATATGAACACGGTATTTCTGCGTTATTCAGCGTCGTGCCCGGAGCGGTCGATCTATCAGAAGCACTGGAAAAAGCCGGTGAAAACATTGAAAGAACGGCTAAAAACGTAGCGTCAGTTATACGCTTATGCATCAAGTGAAGGAGTTACAGTTTTTATTGTTCTCTTTTTAATAAATGGTAAAAGGTCTCTTCCATCAGAAGAGGCCTTTTTTTCGTTTAGTGCTGAAGTAAGCTGCTATCATTCTTTTAAATTTTATATAGGAAATAGAACTAAACGTTTTCTGAAGCGTCATAGTGAGTAAGCAGTTCTAAAGGTTCTCTCGCATTCTCGTCGGCTTACTAACTGCTACTTATGGAAAGGAGAGGTTAACGTGGAAAAAAAGTTTAGGTTCTTGAGAATTTTACGAAACGTGATAGTAGCTATATTGGGGATATGCATCATATGGATTGTAACGAATCAAGTAATGACGGCAGTGGAAAAGAAAAAGTATCCGCCTATTGGTCAATTAGTAGAGGTTGATGGCAGAGATATTCATGTATATACAAAAGGTAGAGGGGAAAATACGATTGTACTACTAAGCGGGTTGGGAACGACTGCGCCTGCACTGGATTTTGAACCGTTAGTAAATGAACTGTCGAAGGATAATAAAGTTGTGGTAGTAGAACCATTTGGATACGGGTGGAGTGACATTACGAATAAAAAACGGACGGTAGAAAATAGTGTAAGTGAAATGAGAGAAGCTTTGCAAAAATCGGATATAAAAGGTCCGTATATATTAATGCCGCACTCAGTTTTTGGCGTGTACAGCATGTATTACGCTAATAAATATCCAGATGAAGTAAAAGCAATTATTGGAATAGACCCTACGTTGCCAAAAGCGCTGGATTATTTTAAAGAAGAAGCGCCGAATATACCAAGTTTGATGAGTGTTTTAGCGCCAAGTGGACTTGCTCGCTTAGCCCTGCTTACTAGCCCTGATCAGTATCTACCGCTAGCCGAAGAAGGAACGTATACAACAACAAATTTAAAAATGACAAAAGCAATATCCAGCTGGAAAGGCTACAACAAAAACGTCATTGATGAAGCAAAAGAACTGAACAACAATATAAATAAAACTCTCGATATGTCGTTTCCTTCAAAAATGCCCGTAATGATTTTTACTAGAAAAATAGATAAAGAAGAAAAAGAAGGAAAATCGAATATTACGTTTTATCAAAACCAATTAAGTTACGTATCATCGCAAAAACTAGTCGTTTTACAAGGTCATCACTATTTACACTGGACGAAGTACAGAGAAATGAGCAAATATGTAAATGGTTTTATAGATACATCTATTAATTCAAGTATAAAAAATAAAGTGTATCCTAGAAAAGGAGCCCCGAACCGTAGGTCTCCTTTTTCTTTTACAGGAAAGAATTAAATATGGTTTATTAGTTTTACAGTCGTAAATGCTATAATTAACCAATCGTTAAATTGATTTACATATAGAGGAGGAAAAACATGATTAAAGCCGTCATTTTTGATTTAGATGGGACATTATTAGATCGAGACAGTTCACTGAAGCTTTTTATTCAAGATCAGTACGAGAGATATAGTGAAGAACTAGCACTCATACCGAAGCAAGAGTACACATCTAGATTTATTGAGTTAGATCAGAAAGGCTACGTATGGAAAGATAAAGTATATGAGCAGCTTTTGACTGAATATGATATTCCAAGTTTAACGTGGGAAGGGATGCTAGATGATTACCTTCACTATTTTCCAGCTCACTGCGTTTCGTTTTTACATATGGAGGATGTACTAAAAGAGCTAAAGAAAAAAGGGTTGTTACTAGGCATGATCACAAATGGTTTTACGGACTTTCAGTGGATGAATATTAAAGCGCTTGGAATTGATCACTATTTTGATACTATACTTGTTTCCGAGCAAGAAGGCATTAAAAAGCCGCAAAAAGATATCTTTTTGCGAGCGTTAAAAGCGCTCGATGTGTCGGCTGAAGAAAGTGTATATATCGGGGATCATCCAGAAAATGATGTGCTTGGCGCAAGAGGCGCAGGTATGCATGCTGTATGGAAAAAAGACGTTTTCTTTGACGGAAGTTTCACAGATTCGTATGTAATAGAGGATTTAAAAGAGCTGTTAAACGTTATTAATGAGTTTCAAGCATGCTGATGGGAAAAGGGGAAACACGATGAAAGCCGAAGTTCGTCTATTGACTGATGAAGATCTTAAAGAAGCAGCAATCATCTATACAAACGTTTTTAGTGGGTCACCGTGGAACGAGCCTTGGAGTATAAACACTGCTTATGCTCGTTTATACGATATCAGTAAAACTCCAGGTTACATAGGGATAGGTTACTTTCATAGTGAAAATAATAAACTCATAGGATTTATAGTAGGAAATGAAGAACAGTGGGCGAACTATAAGACGTTTTATGTAAATGAAATTTGTGTGTTAAGCAACACTCAGCAAACTGGCGTAGGAACGAGTCTTTTATCTTTCCTTAACGAGTTACTTATACAAAAAGAAGTGAAAGAAGTCTATGTGTCTACTGAAAGAGGCCAAGGCAAACCAGAACGTTTTTTTGAAAAGAACGGTTTTGTTACTCATGAATCTCGTATACTGATGACAGTGAATGTAGATTAAATATAAGTGGATGGGTGTAGGGGATCCGCTTTGTTATTTCAGGAGGCACGGTTCATAAAGCAGGAGGAAATAATTTATGATTTTTTCGCTACTAGTTTTAGTCGCTATTTTAACGGTGAGTATTCCGTTGATGATTATTATTGTTAAAACAGTTTGGCACCGAAAGCTTCCTCGTAATTACTATACGCCGTTTGACTATCTTGCTGCACAAACAGAAGAAGAGTTTCATGAAGAGCAAAATGAACGAGAACTAGAAGAAAAAGAAGGAGATGTTGTAAACAGAAAGAGCTAAAGGTCGTTTTCAACTCCTTCTGTTTACAGCCCACTCCTCCACAATTTCCGTAAATTCACTTAGGTGTTCTTCAAATATTCGTTTTCGATGTCCGTTTGCTCCTGATGGATGTGGAAAGCCAAATAAATACGTATGCTGAGAAAGCGAAGATTCACTTGAAAGTTTTCTTAAAACATTTTCAACTGCTTTTCCTAGCGGAACGATTAAGCACGGATTCTTTATTTCGCTCAATTCATGTGGAAATACTTCAAAGGCATAGCGAGAAAGAAGCGCTGATCGTTCGATTGGTGGCTGATGTCCCGTGTAGTTTTTTCCTTTATAAAACACAGGATATTTCAGTACGGACGTTGTATGCAGCAAATCTCTCTGTGAAGCAAATAGCTCAGCGGCACCGTTAATGCCCATGACTTTTGCAATTCCGCATTGATCTAACATGTCTATTAAATTGACTCTCATCGTTCCGCTAAAGCTAGCTGCTTTTTTTGTTTCGTACAGGACTTGTTCAAGCTGATGATGATGAGACAGGCTGGAAACGCATTGTGTAAAAGCAGTTTTCATTTGAAACCAGCCTGGTGTGATGCCGGCAATGATAATATGAGCATCTGGATTTATGTAATCGTTATGAGGCGAGTAGTACATGCTTAATTCCCGTTCTTGAGCGATTAAAAAGTCTTTTTGCAACAGCTGTTCTTTCGTAAAATTCATATTATGCAATTGTTGAATGGCATGCAGACATTGTTGAAAATAAGAATGTTGGCTAATCATAGGCTCTCTCTTTCCTTATCAGTATTTCTCCTTTTATTTTCCCCAACAAACCGTTTTATATCAAATATGAACAAATTCTTACGAAAATTAATGTTTACTAAAAGTTTACTTAAGTTTTAGTTCGGTGTGATAAAAATAAAGTAGTAATAGCGGCTTTTTTGTCATTTTAACGGCGGAACTAACAAAAGAAATGAAGGATTTTAGAGAATATTTTAATAAATTTACTGAAATTTTAAAATTATTTATTGAAAGCGTTTTATTAATGTGCTATTCTTCCAATATAAGAGATAAATATTTAGTAAAAATAGAAGATTATAATAGAGAGGTAAAAAGATGGCAACTTTAAAAGATATAGCGGCGTACGCTAAGGTTTCCAGTTCAACTGTATCCAGAGTACTAAATAATGATCATACGCTTTCTGTATCTGAGGTTACTCGTGAACGTATTCTCCATGCAGCCAAAGAGCTGCAATATACGCCCGTGAAGATACGAAAAGGAACGGCAAACGGAAAGGATATAGAAGCTCCTCGAATAGGTATTATTTTTGCTCAGTCCCTTGAAGAAGAGTTAGTAGACCCTTTTTTCTCTTCTATTCGCCATGGAATAGAGAGTGAATGCTCAGAAAAAGAAATTTTTACAGTAAAGTCATTTAGGCTAAAAGGCATGAAGCAAGAAGAGCTGCTGCAGGATCTTGATGGAGTGATTGTAGTGGGAAGAGTTAGTCCAGAAACGGTTCAAGAAGTGAGCAATCATTTAGATACTATTGTTTTTATTAATCACAAAGCGGATGAGGATTTGTACGATTCGGTCATGATTGATTTTGAGAAAGCTACTAAACACGCATTAAATCATTTATTTGACCTCGGTTATAAAAGAATCGGCTATATCGGAGGGACAGAAAGAGAACATTATATCAATGGAAGTTCTATTATTGAAGATCAGCGTCAAACGGTTTTTGAACGCGTTATGCATGAAAAAGGCCTGCTCGATTCTGAGAAAGTTTATATAGGAGAGTACTCAATGACTGAAGGCTATGAGCTGATGGGACAAGCGATTAAGCAAGGAAATCTTCCTGAGGCATTTTTTATCGCAAGTGATGCAATGGCGATAGGAGCAATGCGTGCCCTGCAGCAATCAAATATAAAGGTTCCTGAAGACGTAGCGATTGTAAGCTTTGATGATGTAGATATCGCAGCATTTGCGAGCACGCCGCTCACAACGGTTAAAGTATATACTGAAGAAATGGGAAGGCAGGCTGTTAAAATGCTAGTAGATCGGTTAAGCGGCAGATCCGTTCCTTTAAAAGTCATGGTGCCGACTAAATTAATTTATCGTGAAAGCTGCGGAGCCTTACTCAAAAAACAGTAGCCTAAAAGTTATAACTTGAAAGGGGGTGATAGAAAAGAAGAATTCATACATAAAGAGTGATAAGGGGGAAGAAAAATAGAAAAAACCATAGAAAAAGCAGGTTAAAAAGCCCTAGAAACTACATACTTATTGGCAGATAAGTATGTAAATGAAAAAACTTTTTCATCTCTAGGACTCTTTGAACCTTTGTAAAAGTATAGGATTAAATTATAAGTGACTTTATTTCGTTGTGCAATGAATTTGTCTATGTATAAATAACTGAATATTCAGTTATTTATGTCTTGATAGAGTATAAGGAGGAAAAAAGATAAATGAAAAAGCTTACGTATCTTTTCGTTCTATTACTAGTCTTTTCTGTTGTGGCAGCGGGCTGCGGAAATAAAGAAGCGGCAACAGGCGGAAATGGGAAAACAACGCTAACGCTTTTTTCTACGATGAGTAATAAAGGGGAGAGAAAAGCGCTTCAAAATGCGATTGCAGAATTTGAAAAACAAAATCCAGATATTAAAATTGATGCGAATTTTCCGGGTAACGGCTATGAAGATATGCTTCGTGTGAAAATGGGTGCAAATGATATGCCGGATTTATTTGATACGCACGGCTGGTCTCAGCTTCGCTACGGGGAATATGTAGCAGATTTAAAAGATATGGATTGGGTTCAGCATTTGGATCCAGCGCTAAATCAAATTTTAAAAGATAAAAGCGGCAAAGTGTATGCATATCCTTTAAATCAAGCAAAAGACGGAATTAGCTATAATGCGACGCTGTTAGAAAAATACGGAATAAAGCCTCCTAACACAATGGATGAATTTATAACAGCATTAGAAACAGTAAAAAAGAAGAGCGAAGGAGAAATAGCGCCTCTATGGATCCCAGGAGGGGAAAATGGCAATATTGCTCAAGTGTTTGATCAGCTGGCTACACCTCAGCTTATTACAGCAAAAAATAAGAACTACGCTAAGCAGTTGGAAAAAGGAACATTTAATTGGTCAAACTACACGCCGCTAGCGGAAACAATGGCAGAAATGAAGAAGAAAGGGCTGCTGAATGAAGATGTATTAACCGCAAAAGTATCTCAAGCAACGGAATTAATGGCTCAAAATAAAATTGCTTTCACATTTGTGGGCGGATCTCTTGGACCGGATGCAACAGAATTAAATCCTGAAGTAAAAGTAGGAACAGTACCGGTGCCTGCTATTCATAAAGGCGGTACGCAAAGCTGGATCGGCGGAGAGCGCTTTACCCTTGCTGCGTGGAAAGATTCTAAGCACCTTAAAGAAGCCAAGAAATTTATTGAATTTGTGTCACAGCCGGAAGTTGCCAAAAAGATTGCCGAAGGAACGTCTTCAGCATCGGCTCTGAAAAACAATAAAACACAAAACTACTACTCTGAATACTACGATAAGTATAGCGATATTAAAGTTGAGCCATACTTCGACCGAAAGTATTTACCGAGCGGTATGTGGGCAGTGATGTCTTCTACAGGTCAAGAATTGCTAGCGGGAAGTTTAACGCCAAAGCAATTATCAAAAGAGATGGAAAAAGAGTACAAGCGTCTCAGTAAACAATAAAATAGTGTGCAAAAGTTCCTTGTTCGCCGAGAAGCAGGGAGATAGGCTTCTGCTTCTTTTCAACACAAGCTGAAATAGGAGTGAACACGATGAATGAATTAGTCCGGAAAGAGCCGGTTTCTGTAGTAAGAGATACGAAAAAACGAAAGAAAAAATTAAAAACAGAGTCCTCTTTATGGTGGATGTATCTTCCCGGCTTAGTAATTATCACCGTTTTTATTATCTATCCTTTTATTAACGGAATTAGACTTTCCTTTACTAATTGGAATGGATTTTCACAAACATATGATTGGATTGGGCTCCAGCAGTATAAACGTTTGCTTGCAGATCCAACGACTTGGCTTGTGATAAAAAATACGCTGCTCTACGGAATAGGCAGTACTATTTTTCAAAATATTATTGGCTTGTTATACGCTTTACTTCTGAATCAAAGCATTAAAATGAAAGCTGTAACAAGAACAATTGTCTACCTTCCGGTTATTATCAGCCCAATTATTATGGGGTATATCTGGTACTTCTTTTTTGCCTACCAAGGAGGCGCTTTAAATGACCTTCTTGTATTTTTAGATTTTGAGAAGATTAATGCTTTGGGAACTCCAGAGCTTAACTCTTGGATTATCGTGTTCGTCAATACGTATCAATTCGTTGGAATTGCGATGATTATTTATTTAGCGGGGCTGCAAAGTATTTCAAAAGATTATTACGAGGCAGCGCAGCTTGACGGAGCATCTGCTCTTCAGCAGTTTAAAAACATCACGCTTCCATTGCTTATGCCTTCGATTACAATTAATGTCGTTTTAAATATTATCGGAGGTTTAAAACTGTTTGACGTAATTGTTGCGCTGACAGGAGGAGGGCCTGGAGATGCATCGCAGTCAATGTCTACTTTTATGTATGACTTATATTTTAGAAGACAGGACGCCGGCTATGCTGCAACTCAAGGTGTGTGCATGGCGCTCATTATCTTAGTCATTAGCTTATCAGCACTTGTGTACTTTAAGCGAAAGGAGACAGAAGCGTGATGGACTATACAAATAAACGGAAAAAGCGATTTTTTACCTTTCTAGCTCTTTGTATAACGCTCGTTCATATTGTCCCTTTTTATATTCTTGTTACGACTTCTTTAAAAGCAACCGGGGATTTTAGTTCCAAATGGGTATTTCCAAAAAGCATAAACCTTGAAAATTTCACAGCGGCTTGGGAGCAAGCGAATTTAGGCAGTTCTTTTATGAATACGTTTATCATTACGTTCGTTTCGGCGGTTCTGCTTATTTTTTTAGGATCAATGGCTGCGTATCCTCTAGCGCGCCGCCAAACGAAACTAAATAAGTACGTCTATTTTATCTTTATCGCCGTGATGGTAATACCGCCTTTAACAGCGTTAGTTCCGCTGTACAAAATGGTTGTGAATATGGGG
Source organism: Priestia sp. ST2 (assembly GCF_055810735.1). NCBI lineage: Bacteria > Bacillati > Bacillota > Bacilli > Caryophanales > Bacillaceae > Priestia > Priestia sp. ST2. The sequence continues at coordinate 18,749 of NZ_JBVVNT010000002.1, forward strand.
ATGATGAACACGTACCAAATTGCTATTTTAAATAATGTCGCAGCCTTTTTGCCGCTAACGATCTTTTTGTATGCGGGCTTCATTCGCTCCACTATTTCTAAAGAGCTCGAGGAAGCAGCAAGAATTGATGGGGCCGGCACGTTAACGATTTTCTTTAAAATCGTATTTCCACTGCTAAAGCCTGTCACTGCGTCTATTTTAATTATTGCGAGCGTCTATATTTGGAACGACTATCAGTTTGCAATTTTCTTCCTTCAAGATAAGGAAATGCATACATTAACCGTTACGTTAGCAAGCTTTTTTGCCGAAAATCAAAATAATCTTAGCTTAGTAGGAGCAGCTGCGATTATTGCGATGCTTCCAATGACCATTTTATTTTTAGTGCTACAAAAATACTTTATTGCAGGGCTTTCATCAGGATCTGTAAAAGGATAAAACCAATACGAGGAAGGAAGATGACAATGTCTAAAATCACATTTATCGGAGCGGGAAGTACAGTTTTTGCAAAAAATATTTTAGGAGACTGCATGTTTGTGCCTGCTTTAGCTGGCTTTGAATTTGCGCTATACGATATAGATGCTGAGCGTTTAAGAGATTCGGAAAATATGCTAAACAATCTAAAAGAAAACTATAAAGTGAATATTACGGTTAAAGCCTATTTGAACCGCAGAGAAGCTTTAACAGGAGCGAAGTATGTGATTAACGCCATTCAAGTAGGCGGTTACAAACCAAGCACCGTCATTGATTTTGAAATTCCTAAAAAATACGGCTTGCGTCAGACGATTGGAGATACAGTAGGAATTGGAGGAATCTTCAGATCACTGCGCACGATTCCGGTCCTGTTTGATTTTGCAAAAGATATTGAAGAAGTATGTCCAGATGCGCTGTTTTTAAATTACACCAATCCAATGGCAACACTAACGGGTGCAATGCTGCGCTATACCAATGTAAAGACGGTAGGCCTTTGTCACAGTGTTCAAGTATGTACAAAAGATTTATTTGATTCTCTCGGAATGAATCATGAAGGAATACAAGAGAAAATCGCAGGCATCAACCATATGGCATGGCTGCTAGAAGTAAAAAGAGATGGGCAAGACTTATACCCAGAAATCAAGCGTCTGGCAAAAGAAAAACAAAAGACAAAGCATCACGATATGGTGCGTTTTGAGCTAATGGATAGGTTCGGTTATTATATTACCGAATCGTCTGAGCATAACGCAGAGTATCATCCATACTTTATTAAACATAAATATCCAAATCTTGTTGATCAGTTTAACATCCCTCTGGATGAATACCCGCGCCGATGCGAAGAGCAAATTAGCAATTGGGAATCAATGAGAGAAGAAATGGTTAACAACAGTCAGTTAACTCATACACGTTCACATGAGTACGGCTCTAGAATCATTGAAGCAATGGAGACAAACGTGCCGTTTAAATTTGCCGGTAACGTATTAAATACCGGGGGCTTAATTAGTAACCTGCCGACAAAAGCGTGCGTAGAAGTTCCATGTGTTGTAGACCGAAGCGGCATTATGCCGACTTATGTAGGAGACTTACCTGAGCAGCTTGCGGCGTTAAATCGTACGAATATTAATACGCAATTGCTAACAATTGAAGCAGCGGTCACTAGAAAAAGAGAGCGCATCTATCAAGCAGCGATGCTAGATCCTCATACAAATGCGGAATTATCTATGGATGACATCATTCGTATGTGCGATGATTTAATTGAAGCCCACGGCGAGTGGCTGCCTGATTTTACAGGGAAAGTGAACCAATACGTGTAATAAAAGAATCCTCGGCTTTGATCGGCTGAGGATTTTTTTGTGAGTAGTAAAAGAAGGGAATATCATCCAAATGGATATTGACATTTAAAAAACTTCATCATACACTGTAAGAAGCAAGTCATTTTATACTAAGAAAGGAAAGGTACCGTAGACAATGGATAAGTAATCCTATTTTTTTAGACATTCTTTTAAAACTTTATTTTAAATGAACATTTGTCTAGATAGGATTAGTCTGTACATTTTTAGGTGCCATTTCTATATGTCTTATATGAAGTGATTTCTCCCTTTTTTTACTCTATAAAAAGGGTGCATATTTGCGTATGCCTAATTATGACCTCTAATCCTCTCTAGAAATCCTAGGGAGGTTTTTTTATGTTATTGTTAGAAGCTATAAATATTGAAAAAAGCTATGGAGATCGCCTGCTGTTTCAAGTAGAGAAACTTCAAGTACATCGCGGAGAGCGAATTGGAATTGTCGGGAAAAACGGAGAAGGCAAATCGACGTTGCTTCATATTTTAATGAAAAAAATGAGTCCAGATCAAGGGATTGTACAAACATATGGCCGTTCCTCACTGATTCCGCAGCTTGATGTTCAAGCTACAGGAGCTGTTTCTCCTGAGATGAAAAGTCAGTGGAGTGTGCCAACTGAAGCGGACTTTCTTAGCGGGGGAGAAGAAACAAGAAAAAAAATTGCAGCTGCTCTTTCATCAGGCGCAGAACTGCTTGCAGCCGATGAGCCAACGAGCCACTTAGATGTAAAAGGCGTAGAGAAGTTTGAAGAAGAAATGAAGTCTTTTACAGGCAGTCTCCTGCTGATTTCACATGACCGAGAATTATTAAACCGCCTTTGTACGTCTATTTGGGAAGTAGAAGACGGCAAAATTAACTGCTATGAAGGCAATTATCAAGAATATGTGACGCAAAAAAAACACGCAGTTGAAAGACAGCAGTTTGAATATGAACAGTATGTAAAAGAAAAGCAGCGGCTTGAACTGGCGTCTGAAGAAAAAAGCCAAAAATCAAAGTCGCTTAAAAAAGCGCCGAGCCGCATGGGCAACTCTGAAGCGAGACTTCATAAGCGAGCGGTCGGAAAACAAAAAGCGAAGCTAGACAGAAGCGCAAAAGCGATTGAAACAAGAATTGAAAAGCTGGAGAAAAAAGAAAAGCCAAAAGAAATGGAAGAAATTCATTTTGACCTATCGCAGTTTCATCAAGTGCACAGCAAGCAGGTACTAAGCTTTGACAAAGTCTCAGCATCAGCTGGTAATCATATCTTGTTTCAAAACCTAAAAGGCGGTGTGAAGCCGGGAGCGAAAGTAGCGATTGTCGGCAAAAACGGCGCCGGAAAATCTACGCTGCTGAATATGATTGAGCAGCGAGCAGAAGGCATCACGGTTGCGAAGCCTGTAAAACTCGGCTTTTTCCATCAGCGTCTTGAAAATCTAGATCCCGCTAAAAGCATTTTAGAAAACATTAAAGAAGACAGTCCGTACACCGAGCATTTTATTCGTACGGTACTATCGCGCTTACTTTTCAAACGTGAAGACGTGTATAAAAAAGTAGAGATGCTAAGCGGAGGAGAACGAGTCAAAACGGCATTAGCAAAAGTCTTTTTAGGAAATTATAACGTTCTTCTTTTAGATGAACCGACCAACTATCTTGATCTTCATACAAAAGAAGCGCTGCAGGAAGTATTAAAAGCTTATCCAGGGACGATTTTATTTGTGACGCACGACCGCTACTTTGTTAAAAAGCTTGCGACGCATGTTTTGACGTTAAAACAGTCTAAAGCGGAGCTCGCGGCGATTGAAGACACGGGTAAAAGCAAAAAAGCGTCACAGCAGCAAAATGAAGCGGAGAAACTTGCGCTTCAATTAGAATTAACAAAAGTGATTAGCGAGCTTTCTATCACCCCAGAAGGAAAAGACAAGCAGCGTCTTGAAAAAAGATATGAAGAGCTGTTAGAAGAAAGAAAACGATTAAATAGAAAGGAAGGATAACATCACTTCGCCTAACAATGAATACAATGATGTTACTGAACATCAAAAGCATATTGAAGGAAAAATAACGGATATGAATGTAAAAGGAACGCCCAAAAGAATAAAATGGATTGGGTATGGCATCATTATTTTCTTTGTGATTCTTATTTTAACGATGATCATCGGCGTATTTATCAATTAAAACAAAAAGCAGCCGCTTCAATGTTGAAGCGGCTGCTTTTTTATTTGCCTACTTTTGTAACAATGGCATCTCCGTTTTTTCCAACTCGTACAGTAGCAAAACGAGCTTCGCTTTCCACTTTGCTGCCGGTTCCTTCTGGAATAAAGTAATGCTCAATTCCGTACTGAATTCCCCAGTCGTGATAGCTGCCCGTAATGACAACGTCTTTCTTTTTAGAAGTATACGGTTTATTCCAGTCATCATCCGCTTGGTAGATTTTTGCGTATTTATACACACCTTGTTTGTTAGGGCGAAGAACGAGCTTCACTTTTTCTCCGTCTTTCACATGAGGTAAGGTAACGTGCGCAATGTCGTAATTCAGCTCAACATAATCGCCTTGCAGCAGCGAGCGCGGATCGATCGGCTGTAAAGCGAGCTTAATTTCTTTTCCGTTTTGAAGAAGCACTTCGTTTTTAGTGAAAATGCCGCCCAGCATAATAAGCTGAACAAGAATGATGATCCATACAGCGGTTCGGCTGCGGTCAAGAAACGACGGCTGCGGCTGGTCAGGCGTTGACAGGTCCCATTTCCTGCTTAGGAAAAGAAAGATAAGACCTAAAATAACGAGCACAAGTGATTTATTAAATAAATCCCACACAAAGTCGTAATATTTCATCGCTAAAAAAACAAACCAGAAAATCATGCCGACAATAAAATCATATTTTGGCTCTTTTCGTACCGTCACAAATAAAAAGACGGTCGAAATCACAAAAAACACCGTGCAGTAAATGATATTTAAAAAAGACGGTTCGCTTAATTCAGTCAGCGACAGTAAAAAGATAAAAGCAAGAAGCAGCGCTGCTTTTTTAAACGCGTGGTGTACGTTTATCGCGTACATAGCGGCATTTAATAGAAACAAAGCGAGCAGCACATAATCTATTTTGATAGTGTCATAGTAAGCAGTCGGAACCTTTATTAACAGAAGCCCTTGCACTAGCACAAAAAGCAGCAGACGAACGGGCGTATGCTTCGTGAATACTAAAAGCGCTACAAGTGCGATGACGTAGATAAAAAACAGAATGTCGTTCACAAAAAAAGAAGCGCCGCCGCTAATTAATACGCCCATCATTAAAAGCGTATATTTCACGGTTGGAATATCTGCTTTAATCAAATAACATGCCACAATCAGCAAAACGCCAATCACGAGCATTCCGTTTGTTGGGTACGTTCCTGTAATAAGTGTGACAAGTCCTCCTAAAGAGCTGCTGCCGATCACCGATGCAATGGCCGTAATCCCAATCACCGCTATTCGTTTGATTACGCGGAGCGAGGTTTTTTGTGCTGACGTGTTGGCAGTGAGCCATTTGACAAACCATACGCTTGCACCAATAAATAAAATCACGAATCCTAAAGCTAAGAATAGTGACCATTCAGCGTAGTGTTTAGAAATAAAAGAGAAAAACTGTTCAATAACAAATAAAGCAAATGCCACGATGGAAATCCCTAAAAACGACCTTTGCGGCTCCACTTTTGAAAAATAAAAAAAGGAGCTTAGTAAAAACAGCAAATAAAAAATAATAAGACCAATCCGTAAGCTAGAGCTGCCTGTGAAATCCGGCAGGGAAACAGTTAAAAAAATGTAGTGAAACAAACAAAACGCCGCATACATGATCACAGGAGACGAGCGCTGTTTCTTTTTTATGATCCAAAAGATGAGTAAGTTCACAAACGCCATTCCTGCGTAAAGTAAAAGCGTCTCGTGTTCGCCTCGCTGTGAAACTGCGCCTATTGGTGAAATGAAAAAAGCCATGGTGAATTGAAATAAAACAAACGATAACACGTAAAACGGCTGATACTTTGTAAAAAAGCTAAACAAAATAACCGGCACAAGCCAAATTAAAAACAGCCAGTACGATTCAGCGTGCGTGTTGTAAATTTGAGAAAGAAGCGCGATGCTTAATCCAAATGAAAGAGCGCCCGCCAAAAGCGTCCAGTGACTTAAAAACGCCTGCTGAGGAAGCAGCTTTCGCACTACAAACGCACTTCCGTAAAACAGCAGCATCAGCCCCACGCTCAGCGCAATTTTAGTGTAGCGGTCAAAGCCTTGCCAGTTCGATGCAAAGAAATATAAAATGCCGGACAAAACAAGAGCCAACCCCAGTAAATAACCGAGTCTTACGAGCTTTTCTCTCATACTCAACCTCCTCTTTATATTATGTATATACTAGCGCATGTTTAAATATTTGGAAATAGAAAGAATGAAGGCGTTTTAACAAAAAAATTGTGTAAAAAGGCCTTTTAGTGGCGCGGAAATAACAAGTGAAGTAGTCCAAAAATCTTGATAAATCGTCAATGGTAAGATAGTTTTGGTTATTTTATCCTGAAGAGTGGGTATTGAACTAAAAACCTACATTATTCCCAAAAAATATAAGAAAACGTGCCGATGTGCTCTCTTTCTTTATTTGATAAGCTGTAAAAGGGAATTAATGTTAGAAGATCCAAGAGATAGATATAAAGGAAGTGTCATCATATGAATGAGATGTTTGTTGCTCATCTGTATACCCAAGTGAAGCAGGCACATGAAGATATCCAGCAGCTTACGGCTAGTAAAAACACGTTAACGGAAGTCAAAGGCGAGCTTGAACGTGCAAAGGAAAAGGTGAAAGAACCAGAGCTCACTTCCGCCACTTGGTCAGGCAGCCTTGCTGTTGGGTTTGAAGACATCCGTACGGCTATGTTAGACGAATACGATGATTTGCTGACCCGTCAGCTGACGGATGCCCTTACGACAATTGATGCAAAAATTACGGCGCTTCAATCAGATATACAAGGGATGGAACGCGCCATTAAAATGCAAGAAGACGAAGCAAAAGATAAGGTGTGATGCAGTATGGCAGACGAAATTAAAGTAATAGATGGTGAAATTAATAGAACGCTTAGTGACCTAAGCACTGCTGCGCAGCAGTTTCAGCCGCTTTTTCCGTTTCACGTCGGAAGCGGACAAGAACTAGCGGTGCTCGATGAATTAAACCAGCTGAACCAGCAGCTTCAAACGTTAATTGTGGACTATAAGCAAACGCTCCTCGATGATTTGAACGCCACCAAAAAATCCGTGCAGTCCATAAAAGAAGCAGATGAAAAAGCTGCAAACGCCCCTAAATAATGTTCATATTTTATATAAAGCTATCAAAAACAACCTTTCAACCAGCATAGATTTGGCATTCAAATAAAAAGGTTTTATCTAGCGGATGATGCAAGCCTTGTAAAAAGGAGCGTCCGCTTAGGTTTAGAAAAATGACGGGGTTGTTCGTTAACCGTTCGTTGTTTTTCTACATCGGTACAGCTAGGAGGTTACAGATTATTGAAAACACTTGATGTCGATGCTTTTCACGAAAATATTCAAACTATCTTAGACTCTATTAAAAGTCAAAAAGAACAAATTCAGGGCCTGATTTCACAGGTTCAGGCATTTTCAAGCTTAGATGATGGGTTTAAAGGAAAAGGAGGAGAAGCGATTCGGTCTTTTTACGAAACGGGACATGCTTCTTTTTTAACGCTGTATCATTCATTACTCACTTCCTATGAAGCTCGACTAACTCAAATCACACATGCGCTGCGCTCATTTGAGCCGAGCGAAGACGGCTACATTACGCAGCCCTTTCTGCAAGACACTATTCCCGCGCATTTAAATCAAACAAGAAATACAACCGTTTCGCTTGTCGATCAAGCGAATGCAGCGATTCAAAAAGTCAGTCATCTTGCTTCTGTTTCAGCGCTTAACGATCAAGGTTTTTTAACAGAAGTAGAACAAGCAAAAAGCAAAGCGGACAAAACGATGAACGATTTAGTCCGTTTTGACGAACAGCAAACGCAAAGCCTTTCAGTCATTCAAGATCAGCTGACGTCTTTAAACTCGCTGCTTTCTAAAGTGAAAGCTGGGTTTCAAAATGGTTCCATTCAGCCAGGCAATGTAAGTGAGCTGAGTGCGTTGGCGAAAAAAGCGATGACCGATTCAGGAGGCGTCTCGGTTTTTGAAAAAGGCATTCAAACAACCTTGACAAGAAAAGAAAAACAAGAGAAAGTGATAAAGGAAGTAGGTCTTGAAAAGCTGATTCAGCTTCAAGCAATGACGCCTGCTGAACAGTTAAAAGAAATTCACAAGCTTGAAAAAAACTCGCCTTACATAAGAGAAGTGCTAACGCAAATTCAGCAGGATACAGCACCTGCTAACATGAAAAAACTAGCGGAACTGTCACCTGCAGAGCAAGCAGTGGAACTTGAAAAAAGCCCATACCTGCAGGCGCTCAACGATTCTTCAACTGTGGGCATGCTAGCGTCTCAACAGATTCTTCAAAACGCTACGGGCGTTGAGGGAATGCTTATGCAGTCGGTGGTGCGTCAGGGGCAGATTAGAGATGTGACACCTGAAAAAACTGCTGAATCCTTTGACTTTACAGAAATCTGCGAGAACCCTGCGGCTAAAAAAGAAGAAACTGGTATAAAAGCTGTAGTCAAGGACGTAGGAGAAGGTGCTATAACTTTAGCAAAAGGTACAGTTACGGGTACTAAAGGCGTAGCACAAGACGTTTGGGCCGGTATGGGAGAGAGAGCAGATAAACGGTACAACTCCTTGTATGACTTTGGAAACTATATAACGATGGGCGGATTTGATGGCGCTGTTTCCTTCAAAGAAGGCTTAATTGAGCGAGGAGAAAAATCGTTTGATTCACCGTATGACTTTGTCAATCACGCAACGATGGGACTCTTAGATGTAGGGCAGCAGGCACTTAATCCGGACAAACCTCTTTCAAAAGAGCACTGGGAAAACAGCATGTTTCTGTTTGCGAGCGTAATTGGAGGAGCGAAACCCGCAGGAGCCGTAAAATCCGTTCCAAAAGTAACAAACGTTCCGCGTGTACCTGCCCATAAAGCGACCAAAACACTAAGCTATATGCGAAATGTCGTCAGCCCAAAAGCAGCAAGCAATTGGTCGAAGAAGGTATATGAACCTGTTCAGAAGAAGCTTCAACCTTTATTAGATGCTGAGATACCGACTTTACGTCCTCAACCTCAACTGGTAGGGATAGGAGAGGCTTTGCCTGGAAAGACCTTTGGTGAAGCGTTAAATGGATTAACGACGTATAAGATGGGGAATGTTTCGAAAGGTCAGTCCAAAGCATTGGAGAAAGTGAAAGAGCCTGGTGGTAAGAGCAAGAGGGATGTTGAGGAGATCAATGATCAAAGGGCAGTGGTTAAGGGTAGAGGAAATGGTGAAAAAGATGATTACTTTATAGGAACGTTAAAAGGAGAGAAAATTCATTTAAATGGTGTAAAGGTAGAAGAAATCATTTATACTAAAAGACTTCCTGAAGAAACAGCTAAGCTTAGGAAGAAATTTAATAGTTCTATTAGGAAAAATTTCCTTAAAGAATTTGCTAACGACTCTGTAAGAGTTAAATATCTTAGAGAAGCTGGTCTGGGTGAAGGTGATATTGCTAGAATGAAAGATGGACTTAATCCTAAAGGATGGCAAGTGCATCACAATTTACCTTTAGATGATGGTGGTACAAATGCTTTTACTAACTTAGTATTAATAAAGAATGATCCTTATCATAAAGCGGTTACTAATCAACAAAACTCTTTAACAAGAGGTTTGGCACCAAAACAAAGTAAAACTATAGATTGGCCAATGTTTGAGGATGATGTTTATCCCCTAAAACCTTTTAAAAGAAGGGAAGAGTAGATATGCCCGAGTGGAAAGATTTGTTGAGGGAAATAGAAAAGGTTGAAGAAAAATACGGAAGTTCACTTAGAAGTCCAGCATCAGATAGAGATATTATGAAATTAAATCATAATATTCAAGAGAAATTAGGGAGTATGACATTACCCGAATCATATATTGAATTTTTGAAAAATGTAAATGGATTAGATTTTAATGGTTTAGTAATATATGGTGTTGATAAAGCTTTACTAGATAAGGAAGTAGATGAAGACATTTATGGTTTTATTGAAGCAAACGAGCTTTGGTACGAAAATGGTTGGCAAAAGCAATATATATTTTTGGGGGATTCTGATACAGCATGGTACTGTTATGATTTAACAGAGAGTTTATATGTTGAACTCGATAAACCTTCAGGAACTTTAATTCAGTCATTTGAAAATTTTGATTCCCTGTTAGGTGATGCATTTGAAACAGTTCTTTTGTGATGAAATCCTTAGTATGATTTTTTATAGTTCCGTATTATTGATTGAACTTACTGGAGTGAAATCGCATCAGACTTTTACATGATGAATTTATAGAAACAAAAAATGATTTTTAAATTATTCCTTGATTGGCTATAGGCCTTTCAAGGTTTATTTGTTTTTTTATAAGTTTTTTTAAAATTTCTTTGTCATAAAAGTTAGCTGCATCACTTAAATCCCATATATAGTGAAATTAAAATTAAATAAGCATCTATTCATCTATTATAGATATATACGAATGATAAAAAGCCTGAAATTGCAAGAAGTGTATATGAGGAGGAAGCCAAAAAGCAACAAAAGGACGGTCTAGGAACTGTTTCTTTTGCATTAGATATGGTGCCTTTGATTTCCAATGTAAAAGGTGGATAGGAAGTAGGTACGACCCTGTTACTGGCGATGAACTCTCTCATTTTGACCATTCTGTTTCTGGAGCAGGAATTGTCTTTGGCGGCTTTGCGAGGGTGCCAGGGAAAGTGGTGAAATACGGAAGCGAAGGAGCAGAATACGTACTTCGTGTAAACAAAGCAGAAAAGACCGTAACCAAGCATAAGGTTAAAGATGTTTCCAAGGGTGAGTCAGAAGCTGTGGAGAAAGTGGAAAGGCCTGGTGGTAATGCGGGTGTTGAAGGGGGACATGATCAGGCGGCTGTTTCTAAGGGTACGGTTAAATTTGTCAACAATGCTGATGATGTTGTATTCAAACAAAGTTCAATAGATAAAGCTTTCAGTAAACACAGAAATGATTTTGGAAGTTATCCTGATGGTAGCAAATCTAGTGTGGAATTATTCAAAAACGATGTTTCAGAGCTGATTGATACTGGAGTTCAAAAACAAGGTAAATATAGAAACGTTGAAGGAACGCATATTTACAACGAAACTACTAAACAATGGACTTGTATTAACTTAGATGGAACTATGAATACAGTTTTCAAATTAAGTGATTCACAATACAAATATTTAATTGAGAAAGGAGTTGTAAAATAGTGAGGTTAGTTAATACCCTTCTCTCAGAACATGAATTAAAGAAAGAAGATATTGAAGTGATTTGCAATATATTTAAGAAACAATATGATAAAAATATAGAAGTAAATAGCTATAAATATGATGATCGTAAATATTATGAAACTGATTTTGATATAATTGACATAGAATTTCTAAAGGGAAATATATACATAGAAATTGATAAGTTGATTAAGATTCATGAAAAGGTTATTCAATTAGTTAACCAAAATATGGAAATAATTGTAGCTAATGATGAAACAGATACGGAAATCCAAGTATTTGAAAAAAATTGTAACGATATATCAGGATTTGGATTGTTTATTACTTCAAGAAAAATTCGAGAACTTGAACCCTATTATACTTCTGATATTTGCAACGCATATTTGAATTTTGAAAATGTTAGTTTTGGTGTAATGTTTGAATAGTGTTAATTAGGAAGAGACGGTTCTTCCACTTTAGGATGGATGAATGATTTGCTGAAATTTTCATAAAAGAAAAAATTATGAAATTCATGCTGGGAAATGAGATTTTACGAACATAGACAAGAAAAATATTTATGTTAACATTTCTTATTACTACCTTGATTGGCTAAACGCCTTTCAAGGTTTTTTTATAAAGTTGGATTCGATAAAAAGGTATCCAAAGAAGAATAGATGTAGTGATCAAGAAGTAATGAGAGTAGCTAACTAGGAGTAAGCCTGGATTTAACTAACCTTGACAAGAAAAGAAAAACAAGTGAACGTAATAAATGAAGTAGGTCTTGAACAAATGATTTAGCGCACAAGCAGCAAGCAATTGGTCGAAGAAGGTGTATGAACCTGTTCAGAAGCAGCTTCAATCTTTACTAGATGCTGAGATACCGACTTTACGTCCTCAACCTCAACTGGTAGGGATAGGAAAGGCTTTACCTGGAAAGACCTTTGGTGAAGCGTTAAATGGGTTAACGACGTATAAGATTGGACGTGTTTCAAAAGGGCAGTCGAATGCGTTGGAGAAAGTGGAAAAGCCAGGTGGTAAGGGTAGGGGTAATCCTGAAAAATCAGATGGGAATTTTAAAGAATATAGAAATGCTAGTCTAAATGAAATAAAAAAACAGTTAGGTATACCAAGGACACAACACCCTATAAGTCAAAAGATGGTTCCTTTAACTGATGGAGCAGGAAATAGAATATTAAATGAGATGAAACAGCCTGTAATGACAAGAGAATTGACATACGAAATAAATGGTCAAACAGTAATAATACAGGATCATTCAGCAGGTCATAAGTTTGGAGAAGGGGGGATTGGTGATCAGCCATCTCATTACAATGTAAGGCCTCCAGAGAATACAAGAACTGGTAAAGTAGAAGGAATGGAGGATCATTATTATTTTAATAAAAGAAATAAAAAATAGGTTATATATTTCATGTAGATATGTATTGTATTTATATCAGAGATATAGTCTTGATTAATTATAAAGCGTGTAAGAGATAGACAACGTATTAATAGAAATAGAGGAGTGTATATATGATTAACTCGAGTAGGATAATGAACCCTCAAGCAGTTACAGGCATTTTTGGTAGGATGCCAATATTTAACAATTCTGAATTATTGAGTGTTCAAATAAAAAGAGATGGTCCGACATTATTTATTCAATTATCTACTAAAGAGATTGTAAAAAATAAGCCTAAACGGTGGGGGGAATGGGACATAGTATATATTGAAATGTCATTTTTGGGTGTGAAAGAATTGGAAATCAATTCATTTGGAACTATTAATGAAATTGAGGAATTCGAAATTGAAGATATTGGGGAAGGGGGATCTATAAAAATTCAATGTACTAATAGAATGTCTATTACGTGTTTATTTGACTGGGCAAGGATTGAACAAATAAATCCTGGTTTAATAGGTACACCATAAGAATTTATTAAAAAAGGCATAAGTATAAGAACAAAAAAACTTTGTATTTGCATTCAGAGCGCACGATAGATAGAATAATTTATTTAGATGAATATGGACAATGCCAAGGTTGTTTCTGGTGCCACAGAGGATTATTTGAATGGAAATTATTTCACCAGGAGAAAAAACAAAGCGGTATTGCAATGTTTGATATACTAAAAGAAGGCGATTTTAAGTTTGAATTTAGCGGTTTTGGTAAAAATCGTGGTATTTGGACGTTTACACGAGAGAATATTCAACCAAGCTCAATAAGAACCAAAACAAGTCACGTGCTAAGCGTGGCTTATTTTGGTGGAAGCTAATAATAACCACGACGCATGAACGATTTAACTAAACAACTTTGAAATAAGAGAAGCATGTAAGGTGCTACTCTTTATCAATAACTATGTCCTATGTAAAAGTCAACATACATGTTAGGTTTTATAACATAAATTTCTGAATAATCATTTACTTATTCACTTATTTCATGGTATGTTATATGACATAGATATTGTAACTTGCAATATGAGCTGAAAATTAGCCATTGCAATATATACTTATTTTTCTAAATATGCACCTGGACGAGCCGGTGCTCTATACATATATATACGTCTACGTATAACTAGTCAAAAAGAATGAAGGCATTTCTAATTATAGTGCTGTTTGTTCTTTCAAATGAGTATAGTTATAGTAGGTGAAATTTTCAAGACAGTTATTTTGGTTTTTAAGCTGAATTTTTGGAATAGTTTGTTATTTTATTAATCAATGCTTTGCCACTTAGAAGTAGGTATAAAAGTTTACTAATAAAAGAAAATGCAGACGGAATTTAATAAGTTTTTTGGAATTTGTGGGCGATTTTCTCACTTTTTTATCATTTTTGAATAGTTTATAATCATCAGACAATTATACTGTGATATAGTTATAAGTGAGACAGAAAAAGGTGTGTTCTTAGGTCGCACCTGAATTTTTTTACTACGTAAGCAGGAGCGCCTACATCTTTTTACAAATATAGGGGATGAGGAAGGTTATAATGAGCAACGTACAGAAAAAAACAGACGTTATCTTAATTGGTGCCGGAGTCATGAGCGCAACTTTGGGATCATTACTCAAAGAGTTAGCACCTGAATGGGACATTAAAGTATTTGAAAAACTCGCAGACGCAGGGGAAGAAAGCTCGAACGAATGGAATAATGCAGGGACGGGCCATTCTGCGCTGTGCGAACTAAACTATACATCAGAAAAAGCTGATGGATCTATAGATATAACAAAAGCGATCCGAATTAACGAGCAGTTTCAGCTGTCAAGACAGTTTTGGTCTTATCTGGTAAGCAGCAAGTTGATTCGCAATCCGCAAGATTTTATCATGCCAATTCCGCATATGAGTTTGGTACAAGGGGAAAAAAATGTATCGTTTCTGAAAAAGCGTTTTGAAGCGCTGTCAAACAATCCGTTGTTTCAAGGAATGGAGTATTCCGACAGTCCTGACAAACTAAAAGAATGGATTCCGCTAATCATGAAGGGGCGCACGTCAAATGAACCGATTGCCGCAACTAAAATTGATTCGGGAACAGACGTAAACTTCGGTGCTTTAACACGCATGTTGTTTGACCATCTGAAGAATAAAGGGGTTCACGTTCATTACAAACGAAGTGTAAAAGATATTAAACGTAAAAGTGACGGTATGTGGGAAGTAAAAGTCGCAGATGTAGACAGCGGCAAAGTTGAGTACCACACGGCAAAGTTTATCTTTATCGGAGGCGGAGGCGGAAGCTTGCCTTTACTTCAAAAAACAGGTATTCCTGAATCCAAGCATATTGGAGGCTTCCCGGTAAGCGGATTATTTATGGTATGCAATAACCCTGAAGTCATTGCGCAGCATCACGGGAAAGTATATGGAAAAGCCAAAGTCGGAGCTCCGCCAATGTCAGTTCCGCATCTTGATACACGCTATATCGATAACAAAAAGACGCTGTTGTTTGGCCCGTTTGCCGGATTTTCACCAAAGTTCTTAAAAACAGGTTCAAACTTGGATTTAATCAGTTCTGTAAAACCGAATAATATTTTAACCATGCTAGCAGCAGGCGTCAAAGAAATGGCGTTAACGAAATACCTGATTCAGCAAGTGCTGTTATCAAATGAAAAACGTGTGGAAGAACTGCGTGAGTTTATCCCGAACGCTAAAAGCGAAGACTGGGATATCGTTGTAGCAGGCCAGCGTGTTCAGGTAATCAAAGACACGGAAGCCGGAGGAAAAGGAACGCTTCAGTTTGGTACAGAAGTTGTAAGTGCGGCTGATGGTTCTGTTGCTGCACTTCTTGGCGCTTCGCCTGGTGCATCAACGGCGGTTCACGTTATGCTTGAAGTATTGGAAAAATGCTTCCCAGAAAACATGAACAAGTGGGAGCCAAAAATAAAAGAAATGATTCCTTCCTATGGCATGTCATTAGTTGATCATCCAGACTTCTTTAACGAAATTCATGCGTCCACTTCACAGACGCTTGGTTTAATTAAAAAAGAGTCTGTTTATAGCTAAAGATTTTACGCCGTAACAAACAGCACATGCGTATGTGAAGAAATCTACAGGCGTGCACAAACACCACCTTTTCTTGAGGTGGTGTTTTAATGCTCTTTATTTATGTAGAGTTTGATTTAAGAGTGGTATTGATTGCTTCCAGGCTGAAGTTTCAAATGCTTCCACGCTACAATTGCATCATCGCGGCTTTTTCCTTTGTTTTTCGGATCGTTAAAAAAATCGCGAATAAAGCGGTTGTACTCAAACTGAGGCGCAATTTCTTTTTGATAAGAAGGCTGCTTTTTTCGTTCTTCTTCTTCATGCCACGCTTTTACCACATCTCGATAGGTTTTCCCTACATTTTCTTTAAGGTAGTTTTGAATATACGTGGAAAAATGAAACGTAGGATGAATGGCTTCTTTAAAAAAAGCCCGTACTTCTTGACTGCAGCGGTGGTTTTCCCCAATGACGGTATCTAATGTTAGCGGCGCTTGTGTTTTAGAGGACGAGCGTCTTTTAGAAGGTGCTCCTGAGTGTTGAGTGTCACCGGTTGTTAAAAACACTTCAATTCTTTTTGAAAGTTCCATGTTAGATCCAGACGGGCTCATGTTGTTTTCACGGCAAAATTTCTGCAGCTCGGTTTTGAGCCAGTAAAAATCCGTGAAGTCATTGATAGATAAATTTTTTGTAAGTTCGGGTCTCATTGTTTTCACCTCCATATATTTACAAAGTAATCATAGAACGTTTGTTCTTGGTGGTCAATTGTTTTAGAGAATTATGAAGGGATGTCTTTATATTTCTTCCTATTTTATAAAGAAGAAAAAGCATCTAGGCAAGAGATCTCTTGCAAATTCCAAAATCAAACAATTACAATAAGAAAAAGGAGTTGATTGCATGACGCTACATAAAAAAGTCCTTTCTACGATTCTAGGAGGAGCTGTTGGAGACGCTTTAGGCGTTCCAGTTGAGTTTAAAAAACGCGATACATTTCGGATCACAACTATGACAGGCTACGGTACATACAACCAGCCTAAAGGAACGTGGTCAGATGATACATCTCTGACGATGTGCTTGATTGATAATCTACTAGACAAACAAGATGAATATGATTTGATGCAAAAGTTTGCGAGCTATTGGGCGAATGGCTACTGGACGCCGTACGGAGAAATGTTTGATATTGGCATTGCCACAAGCGAAGCGATTCGCCGCTATAAAAGCGGGCTTCCTAAAGAAGAGTGGGGAGGAAGTGCTGAATACGACAACGGAAACGGAGCGCTTATGCGTATTGCTCCGCTTGCGTTTACACTACGTCAGGAACCTAGCTTTATAAAAAGAAAAGAAGAAATAGAAAGAATTGCTCACGTCACGCACCGCCATGTGCGCTCTACGCTTGGCTGCATTATATACGTGGAGCTGCTTATTTGTCTTCTTGACGGCGACCAGCCTTTTGAAGCATATGAAAAAGCGGTAAATCTTTGTCAAAAGCAGTTAACAGGTACGGAGTATGAAGCAGAGTTCACTGCGTATGAACGAGTGTTAAACCTAAGCTTGCCGCACGCAGCGAGAAATGAAATCGGGTCAACTGGATACGTCGTCAGCTCGCTAGAAGCATCTCTTTGGTCTTTTCTGCAAAGCGATGACTACAAAGAAGCTGTATTTACCGCTGTGAATTTAGGAGAAGACACAGACACAATAGGCTTTATTGCAGGTACTATGGCAGGAGCATATTATCAGCTGGATGGTATTCCTGAAGAGTGGGTTTGTCAGCTTGCTAAAAAAGAAGAGTTGATAGGAGCTTGTAAGAAATTTGCAGATGCGTGTATATGAAAAAGACAATAAACAGAAGCTGTATTTCATGAAAAAGTCAGGTAAGGAGTGTTTTTTTGAAAAAGATTTTTCTTATAGCTAGTATCTTGATTATCGTATTTGTTGGAGTATATACATTTGTAAAAATGAGTGCATCGTTGGAGGCTAAAGCCGCTGGCTGTGCCAAGAACAAAAAAGTTCAGCTGATTTCTATAGGTAATAAGGGCTCTCTAGGAGATATTCAAATAGAACAAATCCGTATCAACGGAAACAAAACGTCCGAATATGCAAAAATACAAGTAAGCAATGATAAAAAAGAGTTCCTTCTTGGAGACTTTACTAGCGAAGAAACAAAAGGCTATACGTTTAAGAGCTTGCAAAGTGTGAAGCTGCAGCCGCATACAGGCCCTGACGAACAGCTAGAAAGATCGCACAAAGGAAAAGAAAGTGATCAGATATATGCGCTTTCTCTTGCAGATAATA
Organism: Priestia sp. ST2; assembly: GCF_055810735.1. Lineage (NCBI taxonomy): Bacteria > Bacillati > Bacillota > Bacilli > Caryophanales > Bacillaceae > Priestia > Priestia sp. ST2. The sequence continues at coordinate 36,656 of NZ_JBVVNT010000002.1, forward strand.
TAAGTATACAAAAAGTAACCATCTCATACCGCCACCTAGGAATCTCACATCAGGAGACAATTTCTACTGGGTTATAATAAGGGCCGATAAGCAGCTTACCTAGATGGGTGAGCTGCTTATCTTTTTTTAAGAATCTACCACAATTCAATTTGATTTACAATTCCTTCCCCTCAGAATTTAAAGAATATTCACACAATATTTTTCCTTTGGTAACGGAAAAATATTACGTTTAATTGAAAGCGTTTTCAATATATAGTGAAGGTAACAAGAAAACACCTTAGCAAGATACTTATCTCATTTATGGATGTTAATCAATCACTGATCAAGGGGGAATTGGAAATGAATATTTTACTATGCTGCGCAGCAGGGATGTCTACAAGTTTGTTAGTGACTAAAATGGAAAAAAGCGCAAAAGAAAAAGAGACAACGTGCAAAATCTGGGCAGTACCAGGAGACTCGGTTAGAAATCATATTGATGATGCAGATATTTTACTTTTAGGTCCGCAAGTGCGCTACTTGCTTCCTCAAATGAAAAAGTTAGGAGAGGAAAAAGGAATTCCAGTAGAGGTTATTAATCCGGTTCATTACGGAATGTGTAACGGAGAAGAAGTGCTAAAATCTGCTGAGCAGTTAGTTTCGAAATAGGAGGGAATCAATTGAGCAAAATGAATCGTGTACTTGAAACATATATTATGCCGCTTGCTGGCAAAGCTGCTCAGCAGCGTCATCTTCAAGCATTACGAGACGGTATGGTCCTGACGATGCCCCTTATTATTATCGGTTCACTTTTCTTAATTTTAGCCAATTTGCCTTTTCAAGCCTACACAGATTTTTTAACAGAACATCCTAAGCTAAAAGCAAGCATTTTATACCCGTACCGAGGAACGTTTGAAATTATGGCTTTAGTAGCTACGTTCGGGATTGCCTATCGCTTAGCAGAATCGTATAAAGTGGATGCACTTGCTTCAGGTGCAGTGTCTTTAGCTGCTTTCTTTGTCGGGACACCTTTTGTTTCGTATACGATTGGAGAAAACGCAGATGGAACGGCTATGGTCGAAACAGCTTACCAAACGGCGATGTTCACGAGTAAAGGTCTTTTTGTGGGGATGGTCATAGCTGTTATCGCAACAGAAGTTTACCGGAAGATTATTCAAAAAAATATTGTGATTAAGCTTCCAGAAACCGTTCCACCAGCTGTCGCTCGTTCATTTTCAGCGTTAATACCAGGGTTTGGCGCTGTAATGGTTATATGGATGCTACGTTTGCTTGTAGAAAACGTCGGAGACTTCGGGAATTTACATAATGTCGTGACGGTTTTACTGCAACAGCCTTTAACTCATATTGGTACAAGCTTAGTCGGTACGATTCTGATTTTTATCTTAATTACTCTTATGTGGAGTACGGGGCTACACGGTGCGACGATTGTTGGTTCTGTCATGACGCCTGTATGGCTTACGCTAACAACGGAAAACGCAACCGCTCTTGCTTCTGGTGAGCCAGTGAAGCATATTGTAACGAATGAATTTAACGATATTGTGTTTGTAGGAGGGTCCAGCACTACGCTTTCTCTTGTGCTGGCGATGGTGCTGTTTGCGAAAAGCCAGCAAATGAAGCAGCTAGGAAGATTAAGCATCGGACCGGGCTTCTTTAATATTAACGAACCTGTTATTTTTGGAATGCCTATCGTATTAAATCCGATTATGATTATTCCGTTTATTTTAGCGCCGCTTCTATCGGTTATCATTACGTATGTATCGATGGATATCGGCCTCGTTGCAAAGCCAATAGGAATTGTCACGCCGTTTACAATGCCGCCGGTGATTAGCGGCTACTTAATTACAGGAAGCATATCAGGGGCTGTTCTGCAGCTTGTGCTAATGGTGGTATCGTTTGGCGTCTATTTTCCATTCTTTAAAATGTGGGACAAACAAAAACTTATAGAAGAAACCGGAGCTTCTATAGATTGTTCACCGGTAAAAGAAGAACAGCAAAGTGTTGGATAACGTATTTTAAAATCATTCATTATAGCGGAGGGATTGAAATGACAAAAGGAATTAAAATTGTAACCATTGGCGGAGGTTCAAGCTACACGCCGGAGCTTGTCGAAGGATTTATTAAGCGCTATGACGAGCTGCCTGTACGAGAGCTTTGGCTAGTAGATGTAGAAGAAGGAAAAGAAAAGCTAGAGATTGTTGGGAATCTGGCAAAACGAATGGTTGAAAAAGCAGGAGTGCCAATTGATATTCATCTTACGCTGGATCGAAGAAAAGCGTTAAAAGATGCCGACTTTGTCACTACACAATTTCGCGTAGGATTGTTAGACGCAAGAATGAAAGATGAACGAATTCCGTTAAAATACGGCGTGATTGGGCAAGAAACAAATGGACCGGGCGGATTATTCAAAGGGCTGCGCACAATTCCTGTGATTTTAAGTATTGTGAAAGATATAGAAGAACTATGTCCAAATGCGTGGCTTGTAAACTTTACGAATCCAGCTGGTATGGTGACAGAAGCCATTTTACGCTATAGCAATCATAAAAAAGTAGTGGGCTTATGCAACGTGCCAATCGGTATTCGCATGGGGATTGCTAAAGCACTAGAAGTAGACGAAAGCCGCGTACAGGTTAGCTTTGCCGGGTTAAATCATATGGTCTTTGGATTAGATGTCTTTTTAGACGGAGTGAGCGTGAAAGATCAAGTGATTGACGCCATGGCAGACCCGACGAATGCGATGTCTATGCGAAATATCAAAGGAGTTTCATGGGATCCTGACTTTATTAAAGGCCTAGGAGTTATTCCATGCGGCTATCACCGCTATTATTATAAAACAAACGAAATGCTGCAAGAAGAACAAAATGCAGCTGAGCTCGAAGGCACACGAGCTGAAGTAGTGCGCGCGTTAGAAAAAGACTTATTTGAGCTCTATAAAGATCCTAATCTTGCAATTAAACCCCCTCAGCTTCAAAAGCGAGGAGGGGCGTACTACAGCGATGCAGCCTGCAGCTTAATTTCATCTATCTATAATGATAAAGGCGATATTCAGCCTGTAAATACCATTAACAATGGGGCAATTGCCAGCATTCCGAATGATTCTGCTGTTGAAGTGAGCTGTGTGATTACAAAAGAAGGGCCAAAGCCAATTGCAGTCGGTGATTTACCTGTAGCTGTTCGAGGACTTGTGCAGCAAATCAAATCTTTTGAACGAGTGGCGGCCGAAGCAGCCGTTACGGGAGATTACAATACCGCGCTTGTTGCAATGACAATCAATCCGTTAGTCCCATCTGATACTATTGCCAAGCAGCTCTTGGACGAAATGCTAGACGCGCATAAATCTCATTTACCGCATTTTTTTAACTCGGTGAAAGTCTAATACGTATAGTGAAAAAACCTTTGACAACGAGTCAGAGGTTTTTTCATTTTTATAGTATACTTTACATACAAAATCAACATCAAAGAAAGGTGATCACAGTGCCAAATACATGGGATGCAGAACAAATTGTATCAGCACCGCTTGCCAAAACGCTAACCGAGACGCAGTTTCCAGAACTTGCGCCCGCTAAAATTTCGCTGCTTGGCTACGGCTTTGACAATACGGTTTATCAAGTAAACGACCGCTTTGTTTTCAGGTTTCCAAGACGAGAACTCGCAGTAGGACTATTAAAAACAGAAAATCAGCTTTTACCAAGCCTTGCTTCTCAGCTGCCGCTATCCATTGCAGAGCCCATTTTTTTCGGTAAGCCGAATGCAGGCTATCCTTGGCCGTTTACGGGCTATCACTACGTCCAAGGAACTTCGCCTGCGAGATTAACAGAAGAAGAGCGCATACAATCCGCTTCTGTACTAGCAAGATTTCTTCGCACGATGCATTACTATTCTCATTTAAAAGCCCAAGAGCTCGGCGTGCCGTTTGATGAGCTGAATCGGCTTGATATGATGAAGCGAAAGCCGGCGCTAGAGAAATATGTCAAGCAAATGAAAGAGCGCAGTCTTTATTCGAAACAAGCTATTCTTGAAAACTATGTAAATGACATACAAGAAATTCACTATCAAGAAAAAAACGTACTGGTTCACGGAGATCTTCATATTAAAAACATGATTGTTGATCAAAACAATATGGTCTCAGGCATCATTGACTGGGGAGATGTTCATATTGGTCATCCGGCAGTTGACCTAGCGATTGCCTACAGCTTTTTACCTCCTAAAGGAAGAGTACGTTTTTTTAAAGAATACGGAAAAGTAGACGAAGAAACGCACAGACTGGCAAAATGGAAAGCTGTATTTACAACTGTAGTCTTAGTGGCAAACAGCTACGATCAAGGAGACAAACAAACGCTAGAAGCGGCTCTTGAAAGCTTGAACCTGATTTTTCAAGAGTAATAAAACTGTAATAGAATTTCTGTTAAATTCCTGTATAGTTAAAAAAGGATAAAAATAAAAACAACAGGTGAAGCAAACAATGAATACAAGCCACTGGAATGAATCAGCAGCGCAGCTGCTAGAAGCATGGATACAGCTATATAAAGAAAAAACATCTCTTATTGGAGAAACGGAATCTTTAAACATGCTAAAAGAAGAAGTAGAGGGGATGGATAAAGAAAAATTTCTCTCCATAGTAGAACGTCATCTGCAGAAAGTGTATGACGAACTGGAAAAAGAACGTACAGAGTACAACATGAACAACAGTGAATATACAATGGTGACGTTTCTTTCAAGCGACTATCCCGAGTACATAAAAAAGCGTCAAAGCAATACGAGACAGATTGAACAATTAATAAGCATACATAGGAATGTGACAGAGCTTTTCGGAAAAGAACTTTTTTCTGAAGCGGATATGATAGCGTTTAGAAACGACTTTTTTCAACTAACAGAAAAACATGCTAACACGTCATTGTTAAAAGAAATCAAGGAAAGCTGGAATGCTTATTTGCCCGCGTTCGTTGACTTTCAAAAAAAGCATGAACATGTAAAACAAGCGATAGCCACAGTACTCGAAGAAGACAAGAGTTTAAAGCAAGAATGGCATCAGCTAAGCAAAAATAAAGTAGTGACCAAACAAAAAACGACCGCCTTTCGCACAAAGCAGCATGAGCTAAATGAAAGTATTCGAAAAGCCACGACTGCACAAAAACAGTTACTCGAACTTCACTGGCCTGATGTTCGCAGTCAGTTTGATGCCTTGCAAGAAAAAATGAGTAAGAGTCTTTCTACTGTTCTGGGAGAAACGCAACGCAGTATGGAAGTGATTAGCCAAAACGATGCAAATGAACAGGCCAAGTTAAAGCAATCACTTAACGACCTAAATACAGTCCACAAAGTCGACGTTCATCAAACGTGGTTAGCGGCTTTTATTAAAAAATCACGACCATTTTTTAACGAACTGAGTGAAGATATAAAGGATAATCGGTGTCGAGAACTGTGGAACCGAATTTACGGCATGTACAAAGGAATAGCAGTAAACGAGTTTATTGTTGCATATGAAGAATTTTTAGCACTTCAGCCGCTTAACAGTATAAAAAGAACGGAGATGCTAAAGCCATTAGCTCGGTTAAAGGTAGATATAGAACCTGTTACGCTGCCATCCTACGCAGACTTTCCCGTGCTCAAAAAGCAGCAATCATCACGACGCACTTTTCCTATTTTAATAGGAGGCGCTATCATCCTTGTCTTATTACTGACGATTGTATATATGAATCGTGATAATCAAACTGTAAAAACAAGCTCAAACATAAAAGCTACGGCCAGCACGAAGTCGTTAAAAAATGAACAGCCTAAGCCAGATACTGTAAGCAAAACGGATCTTGAAAACTTTTTTATTTCTTATAAAGCTGCTTACTTTTCAAGCTTAAACAGCGGAGACTTTAGTGGGATGGCGCCTTACATTGACTCGGGTCAGCCAGTTTATAAACAGCTAAAAAGCTATATCACATCCTTAGCCGGAAAAAACGTATCGTTTGCTAACGATCAGTTTCTAGTGAAAAAGACAGAATCACATGACGACGGAACCTACGACATTTATACAAACGAAGTATATACGTTCACCGACTCATATGATGCAAGCACGCAGTTTAAGAAAGAACGAATTTATCATGTTAAAGCTGCTGGCAAAGACAAACTTCAAATTACTAAAATTGATACGTTAACAGATGAGCAGAAGCCGGTGGAGGAGTGAATGGTTTCTGAGAGATTATGAATAACCGCTAGTTCCTTTTGAGGGCTAGCGGTTATTGTGGTTGGGGGAGAGGGAAGTGTTTTGAGTGACTGCTACGCTGCCAGCGTGGAAAATGAAATTTCCTGTAGTTTTCTACTATATTCAGAAATGCCTCTATGTCAAGGGTTTAAGGGGGATTTTGAGATTTAAATGAACTATAGTTTCCGTTGATTTTCTATAGTGTATGACCAAAATATGACCAGAGTGTGACCAGTATTTTTGAGATGAATGTAGCTTTTCTTTTGTAGAATGATATGATTTTGAGATGTGATAGTATGCCGTAAATAAACTTTACACTTTAGTAGAATTGCGACAAGGAAAGCAATTAGGAATAATGTAATCTAATCATGAAGCATAGTGTTTTTATACATGATATAAACTAGAGATAAATATTTATACCTATGACTATTCTCTTTTATTTTGAAGTTATATCCTTTTTAATGAATCAACAAGCTTATAAAAGGGATTATTATCCTATTTAGATAGTGTATTAGCAGTTTTATAATGGATAATAGAGGAAAAACTCAAACCAGAGATATATTAATCATAAAATAAAAGAGGGTATTTAATGGGAAAAGTATATGAAGACAGTACGCTTTTAGCTTATGCAAAAGACAGAGTGGAGGCTTACAAAGCATTTGATGAACAGCTAGATGTATTAAAAAAGCCCTTCATGCCGTGGCTACACTCGATCATGAATTTCAAGGGAAAGGTGCCGACAGTATAAAAGACTTTTATGCATCACAAGTAGATATGGTTACGCATTGGAAAAGCCTTGTATCTTCACATCAATCCTATTTTAATAGTATTGCAGATTATGCGGAACAAGCTAAATTAAAAGGTGATACGGTTGTAGACGTATCATTTTTAGAGCAAGAGCTGGCTGTTGCTAATGATCGCTCTAAGCAAATGGTCGAACAGCAGCACACTGAACTTGAAGCGATTTTAAGCAATATTGAAGATATTATACATATTACACCCTTTCCCACAGAGGCCTTTGAAGATGAGTTAAGCGCTGCTGAGAAAAAAAGAACAGAAACTATTACCTCAGTAGAAGAACTGGATAATCAACTTTCAAGTGAATATGAAATGTTAAATTCTTTCTATGAATCCGTTCAATTTAGCGTAAATGGTTTAGAACAACTGACTTCTCAAGGTGGCAGCGCTTATCAGCTCACTTTTGATGCCAAAGCTTACAAACATAGTGAAGCATACAAAACACAGCAGCAAATTGATAAAGGCGCTTCAGGTTATGTAGAAGGAAAAGCTGAACAAAAACAAGAAATTAAAGAAAGAAAAGCAGCCATTGAAGCCGAAAGGCAACGACAAATTCAGGCCAATAAACCATGGTATGAAAAAGGACTGGACATTGCAGGAGAACTTACTGGATACTATGATTATAAGCGAGCCGTAGAGGGAGTCGATCCCGTTACGCATACAAAGCTTTCTACAACGCAGCGAGTGACGGCTGGAGCCATGGCAGCGGCTGGATTTATCCCGTTCGTAGGCTGGGCGGGACGAGCGGTAAAAGGAGCCAGTGTCGTCTACAAAACCGCAAAAAGCATGAGTGCCGCGCACCGTGCGATGGCTCTTTATCAAACACCTAAAGCTTTCAAAGCGCTTGAACAAACAGAAAAAGGGCTGTACGGACTTGTATTAACGAATGGAATGTACGAGTATACAACAGGTAAAGATGTATTAGGAAATAAGCTTACAAAAAAGCAGCAACAGGCTAGTTTGTTTCAATCGTTTGGGATTGCGGCAGGTGGTGTACTCGCTTCAAAAGCATCCACTCAGCTTGTTGAAAAAGGTGCACAGACAGTCACGAAAAAGTTCAATGATATGCGCAAAGTAGTTCGTACGACTAAAGTGACTAAATACGGAAAAGACATCCAGCGGGCAATGCGAAACATGCCGGCAGCTGGTGTTGATAAAGCCAAGAAAATGTATGATGCTGTATTAGATGCAAAAGTACCGAGGTTTTTACCGCAGGAAGCACCAGTGGGTGTGAGTGTAGACTTTGCGCAGCAAACTGTACGGGATGTGTTGAAGAGTACGGCTAAAGATACGATGCATTTTATAGGAAAAGAGTCCTTTGATGGAAAACGTTGGCGTGATGGTAATGGAAGGTTTATAAAGGAGCCGAATGGTGTTAGTAAGGTGGAGAAGAGAAAGGTTGATTCGTTTAAAAAATCAACGGTCGATCTGTCAGTAGATAAGCAACATCTTCATTTAGATAGATGTGTAACTAACAACAAGGAATCATTTGATATTCCTAGATGGAGTAATGATGGAAAATATGATCAAATTCGAGGATATAAAGGCAGAGATTTAACAGATTATGATATAGAATATTTAGTTGATCCTAGACTTGTAGTTGAAATGAATTTTAAAGGTAAAGGTAATGCAGGAACTAATGCTGCGGGATGGGAGAGAAATGCAAAAAAGTTTTTTAATACATTGCTTAAAAGTAATCCTGAATTTTGGAGTCCAGAAAATACAGCTATGATAAAAAGGGGGAGAGTTCCTGTGGTTGATAAACAATTCATAGAATATTTTCCTCAGTACGGTGATTATATAAAAGATTCTATGAGGCATCATCATATAGGAGAGGGTGGCCAAGCGGCAGCTTTACCGAAAAGCTTGCATCCAGGATATGGTGGTATTCATAATGTTGAAAAGGAGTGGGGAATTACTGGAATAGATGATAAAATTGCAAATAGATTGGAAACTTTTATAAATAATTCAGGAAGGTGAGAAAATGATTTTACCAGAAGAGTTTAATAAGAAATGGAATGTTGAAAAAGACGGGCCCCTAATAAAATTTGAATATGATGCTTTAGTAAACACAGGTTTTTCTGATGAAGTAAAACAGTTTTTATCTATAGGAGGTTTACCTGAAACTCCCGCACCGTATCTGGATTTTACTTCCTCACAAGGGGTATTAAATTCTATTACAAGTATATTCAGTATGCCAGAAGAGTTTCAAAACTATTGGTTTTTAGGGTCAACTGGTTCTGGTGATCCAATATGTATAATAAAAGAAACAGAAAATGTGGTGTTTCTTAATAATGGTAATGACTATAAAGAAGTATTTATTAATTCTTCCATAAATCAATTTGCCGAATGTTTATTAGTATATTCAAGAATGATTGATAAGGCAATTCAAATAAATGGTGAAGATGCTTTTATCGATAACGATATACCAGAATCCGTAATTAATTGGTTAAAAGAACAATTAAATAAAATTGACCCTAAATGTATGGGAAACGGGTATTTTTGGCCTATTGAAGTTGAGAATTTTTATGAATAAATCATGCTAAAAAACTTCATATAGAAAAGCGGTAAAGTATGTAGCTGGATGATTTAATACATTAAAAGGTTTATATTTTAAACTTTTTATAATTAAGGAAATACTTTTGGATTTTGTGCAAAAACATCACTTGAATTTCACGAGTGATGTTTTTTGTTTTAGAGAAATGGTTATTACAACTGAAAATTAGCAATAGTCGTTTTAGATTCGTTACATCTATGTAGTGTAAAGGGTTATGAAAAAAGGAAATTAAAGTGATGGAAAGATTAATGAAGGAGACTTAAGAAAGTAAAAGGTGCAATGACGAATTATTTTGAGAGATTACTAGATTATTGTAATGACAAATATAATGGAGTCCCAAAAGCTCCGTGGGATGGAGACATAAATCCGGTACTATATTTAAGTGAGCCTGACGAAGAAGAGTATATTTTTGGAAGCCAATAGAAAAAAGAGATGTTGAAGACTTTGACACAATTGAAAGTGTAAAATACGCTTGCATGAAACAATCAAAGAATATTTCAATAGTTATTTATTTTTAAGCTTAGAGGGTTTTTATCATTCAAATTATATATACCTTGAACCTGTTGAGCCAGATAAAGATTTATTGACTTATTTTAAAAACTTGAAGAGCTATGAAGAAAGCCGAGGCAATGAATTCAGATATATACAGATAGGTTTTATTTCTCCAGATGAGAGGGCAATTAACGTAGATAACGAGACAGGAAAAGTTTATATAGAGGATTACGAGACGAATGAATTGAATTTAGCGGCACATTCTCTTCAAGAATTAATAGAAGAAATAAAATTGAAGAATAAATAGAGGAGAAAACTATATGGAACTAAATAATGCCGTAGTTGAAGCGATAACATCTAATAATTGGCTAGAATACTGTGGAGTTGAAACTAATCTTCCAAAAGGAAGTAATTATTCTTATTTATCAAATAAAAAAGTAGTTAATAAGAATGTAAAAGGAGTGAAATGGGAAAATATTTGTCTTGAAGAGAGAAATAATTTAACGGGTTATTTAGCCAAGAATAAACCGGAGCTGTATAATAAAAATTGGAATGTATTAGTGAGAGAAGTTAAAACAGAGGTATTACCTAAAGTTGTTGATAAAATCGAAAACCAAGTAAGCATATTAGGGTTATCAAGTGATATAGTGAATTCTGTTAAATTTGATATTATCAACATCATTATGGTGCTTACATATGAGAAATATTATAATTCAGATTTTTATACTAGTATGTTAGACATCTATTTAAGTGGTCATATTCCTTGTGGATGGGATGGAGATTATCCAAATGGAAACATATTAGTATATTAAGAGGAAAAAATGGAGCGTAATTTAGCATATTATAGCGAGATGAAAAAGGTGGTTAATCATTTTTTAGAAATATGTCAATTACCCCCGGAAAATTTAGATGAACAAGAAAAACAAGTTGTATCGACATTTTGTTTCGGTATGATAAACGGCTATTCTCTTAAAGAGAAAAAAGATGCTATACAGATTCAGGGAGCTACCATAAATATACTTATAGAAGTATTTTCTTATTCTCCCCCAGCTAGTGCAGAGTTTTTTGATTTTTTAATTGAGTGTACAGATAAGTCGTTTCATCCTACTATGAATGCTATTATTCATAGGGGAATTCAGGCATATCATCAGTATAAAGAGAATAGGAATCAAGAATTAAAAGAAAACATTCATAATATAATAGATATAATTAAAAGTGGTTCCTAAAGAACTTTTATCCATTAAATATTAGTAAGCTATAATCTGAAAAGAGCCTTAAGTTTTGAAGTGATCCCATAAAGTTAGACAGGTTATTTTGGCAGGCAACTTGCAGGGCATGAGTTCGGTATTGGACTGGACTCATGCCTTTTAATGTTGTTTTGATCCCTCTATGCTTATAGTAAGTACACTTCTTCAATTCCTTTTTAAAATGTTCAACACTTTCAAATTGCTTAAAAGGTTCAGACTTCATAATTCCAAAGAAGATTCGACTATACCATTGTCACAACAACTCCATTTTCGTGACATACTCTGTGTAATTCCTTGTTGATTTAGGGAATAGGGGATTTCTTTATTACTATATCATTAAATACGAAAGTGCTGAGGCTGTTACCGTAAGAAACACTAGCTGGGTTAAGTGTAGATTTTGATTAGCGGTTTATGATACATTGATAAATATGTTTAAGAATATAATACACTTTATTGGATAGTCTACTGCACTATATAGAGGTCTCAAAAGAACTTATTGTAGAGGATTTTAATGAGGAGAGAAATAATTTGAACCAAAAAGAAATCAGTGAATTTATTCAATTCAATTCTAAGATTAACGATTTTACTGGAGGAGTCTTAGACGAAATTATTAAAGAAGTTGAAAAAGCACTTAAAGTGAAATTTCCGGATAGTTATATCTGGTTTCTTGAAAATTATGGTTCTGGAGGACTGTTTGGAGTAGATATACTTGGCTGGGGGAAATCCGCAACTCCATCTGTAATAACAAACACTGAAAGATTTCGGAACATTGGATTGCCAATTCAATACGTAGTTGTTGAAAACTGTGAAGAGTTTGTATATTGTTTAGATACTGAAAACCTAATTGACGCTGAATGTGTAGTTGTGTCGTGGGACAGAATTGATGGATATAGTGGCAAAAGAGCAGATAACTTTTATGAGTTTTTAACAAATAGACTTCTTGATGCCAAAGAAAATTGGGACGAAGACTTTTAAAATTAATCTATATGGTTGTTAAGTTATTTACCCTTGATTGGCTCTATACCTTTCAAGGTTTTTTATTATGTTTAAGTGTATAGAGGGATGTCTGAAACTTTAAAACCTATGGTATAAACAAGATGAACATTTCAAAAAGTTATTCTATTAATTATTAGAAAACGCCAAGAGAAAAACTTTAAGAGGAAATTAAAAGGAGAAATTGAGCAAATTTCAGTCGGTAAGTTTAAATAAAGCAGACTTAGGATGAGTATAAAAGGGATAATGACGGATTATTTTGAAAGACTGCTAGATTATTGGAATGAAAACGATAATACATTTCCAAAGGCACCGTGGGATGAAGAGATAAATCCAATGCTATATGTAAGTGAGCCTGATGAAGAAGAGTATGTTTTTTGGAAGCCAGTAGAAAAAAAGGCTGTTGAAAACTTTAGTATGATTGAAGCTGAAATTGAAATGCCTTTGCATCATTCAATTAAAGAGTATTTTAACAGTTATTTATTTTTAAGCTTAGAAGGTCTTTATCATTCGAAATATATATGCCTTGAGCCTGTTGAACCGGGTAAGGATGTACGAAGTTATTTTAAACATCTTGCGCATTATGATGAAAGTCAAGGAAAGGAATTTAGATACATACAGATAGGTTTTATTTCTCCGGACGAAATGGCCATTAACATAGATAATAAGACCGGAAAAGTTTATATAGAAGATTATGAAACGAACGAATTAACATTATTGGAGCATTCCCTTGAGGAATTAATAAGAAAAATAAAGCTGAAGAAATCATAATTTATCGAGAAGATGAGGAAAGGAATAGTAAATGTGAAACAAGCAACGGAAATATACTTTACCAAATTACTAAAAGAGTGGAAAGCTTTTAATGGTACGTTGCCTATGACTGAGTGGATGGAAGAAACAGAACAGTTTATTTTTGAAGGTAAAAAAGATGAAGAAGGCTATATAGCTTGGAAACCTTTGAAAAAAGAGGTGGACAGTAATTTTGAAGATGTAGAAAAGGAACTTAACGTTCAGCTGCATCCCGATATTAAGGCTGATTTTAATTCCTACTGGTTTTTAGAACTGGCTGGAACCTACAATGGATATGACTTAGTATTAAATCCTGTTGTACCGGGGGTAGAATTACAAGATTTCAAACAAGAAACAAAGCTTTATAAAGCAGCTCATCATCATCACCTCGTCAACATTCCTATAGGGATAGAATCTAACGGTTTGCTGTTAGTGGTAGACAATAAAAGCGGAGAGGTAAAGCTAGAAGATTATGAAAGAAAATCATTTAAAAGGATTAGTAGAAATCTCTCGGGGTTGATTAAGGGTTTATGATACAAGGCTTCATTCGGAAAAAAGAAAGAATCACAATTTGGAAAGGCGGCTCCATAAGTAATGAATAATGGTGGTAAGTTTAATACTTTAGTAGAAGAGGTCATTGAGCTATCAAAAAATTATGGCCAGGTTTCTCTAGAAAAAGAAGATGTAGATAAAATACAAGTAATATACGATTATGGTAAGGCTGAATATCTTGCATATGAAGAAGTATATGGTGAAGAAGAATACAGTTGGAAAGACATTAGAGAATTAAAAATGAGTGACGTATGGGAGGGATATTATGATTTAACGGACGCTGAAAAACCTCGTGAGTTAGAAGAAATAGTAAAAGTTATAGCTAAAAACTTACGACAGAGCCTAAAAGATTATGACGCCTTTTTTGAAGACATCGTAGCAGATTTAAACAATTGTGCAATTAGTAGAACGGTTAATGGTACTAAAAATAACTTCTTTGAAAGCATATTTAAATTACATAGATCCGGGTATTTGCCTTGTGGATGGTGTGGGGATTATCCAGACGGTGGAATTATTGCATATAGAGGGCGACTTCAATAGCATCATGGAAGAATTAGAGGATGTTAGTGATGCTTTTGCTTTGTCTGATGAGGATTAAGTTAAGCAATGTGTAATGAGTGTACGTATGTGTAAGATCTAAAGGAGAGGAAATGATGAGGTACGACTTTGTCGCGGATCAAAAAGATAATCAATTTTACCCCGTATATGAAAGTGATATTAAAGAAGTAGAAGGAACGTTGGGCTTAAAGTTTCCTTTTGAGTTAAGCAAGTTTCTTTTAGAGGTGGGGTATGGCTTCCTTCAGGGTTCAGAATATAATGTAAACCGTATCATGGGGCCTTCTTCAATCAGGGACGCTAGATTAAAAGTAAACGATTTTGAATTTTACACTGATATCGAACTTTACGAAGATCTTGAAGCAGGCAAATTAATATTTTTTGAAGCAAATGAAAGTGCCTTGCTGTTGATAGAAATAAGTGAAGAACAGAACAATGCGATTTATTATGATGATATAAAAATTGCCGATTCTTTAGAAGAGTTTTTGAAGAAGATGGTGGAGGATGATAGGTACTATATTGATCTAGCAGGATACGATATCTGAATAATAGATAAAATAAAGAACCCTAAAAAACCGTTGGCTAAGCTCAATGGTTTTTTTAGCAGATATAATTAAGAAGTTTCATTTTTGGAAGGCGAATCATTCATTTAAAGAATATAAATTGCCCTATACTCAAATGGAAAAAATCTGTGATATAGCACTTTTAAATAATTTAATAGGAAATAAAAAGTACTTCAATTTATGCGGTTTACAACACCGCCAGGAAAGCTTTAATCTATAGCAAAGATTTGTTCAATTGAAAACTTATCTACAACAAGAGAGTTGATGCATCAAAAATAAATGAGCACACTTGTCCAGAACCTCTCCAGTAAGTTTTCTATTCTCTGTTTCCTCCCTTTAAACTGTGTGTCTTTTTTGAAGAAAATTCATAGGATAGAGCATCTTATCTGTATTATGTGAGAAAGGGGTTATATCGTGGAGGAAACAAAGCTTACTGGACGAATCGTTACACCTGATGATGCGGAATATGATCAGGCTAGAACAAATAATAATTTAGGTGTGCCTAAATTTCCAAGAATAATTGTATTTTGTCAGAATACAAACGATGTAGTAAATGCATTGAAGTGGGTAAAGGAAAATCATGTCCCATTTCGAATAAGAAGCGGTAGGCATAGCTATGAAAATTTTTCATTAGTAAACGGTGGATTAGTGATTGATGTCAGTGAAATGGATAGAATCACGTTCAACTCTAAAGACATGACAGCGAAAATAGAAGCAGGAGCTAATCTAGGGAAAGTATATAATGAATTATGGGAAAAAGGAACGACTGTCCCTGCAGGTACGGAAAGCAGTGTTGGTCTTGTAGGCCTTGTGCTTGGCGGAGGAATTGGGATGTTATCAAGGTTGTTTGGGCTTACCTGTGATAATTTGGTTGAAGTTGAAATGGCCATAGTAAATGAACAGAGAGAAGTTGAACTCATTAAGGCAAATAAAAATCACAACAGTGATCTCTTTTGGGCTTGTTGTGGAGGCGGAGGCGGAAACTTTGGTATTGTTACGTCCCTTACATTCAAAGTGCAGCCTATCTCAAAGGTGTCAATCTTTTCAATTACATGGGAATGGGAAGATTTCGAAGCTGCTTTTGATGCATGGCAGCACTGGGCCACAAATACCGATAAGCGCTTAACTTCGGAGATTGAGTTAAAATCCAAGGAAGCAAATCAGATTATCGCTCAAGGTGAATTCGTTGGTTCATCATTCAAGTTAAAGGAACTCCTGCAGCCTTTAATAGATGTTGGGTGTCCTAAAAAAGTAGTAATAAAGGAAGTTTCATATATTGAAGCTGTACAATTTTTTGACGATCCGAGCGGAAACCAACCTGCCCCTCGAAAAAGGTCAGGTTCTTTTCTTAATAAACCTTTTCCAAAAGACGCTATTTTAACAATGAAGCATTTTTTAGAAAATGCTCCGAATGAAAAATCTAGTATTTGGCACCAGTCTCTTGGAGGAGCAGTGGAGGAGGTTGGCTCTAATGAAACGGCCTTCTATTATAGAGATGCTATTATCGCACAGGAGTACCTTGCTACATGGAGCCATCCTTCAGAAGAGCGAGCAAACATTCGATGGATTGAAGAATTAAGAAATGCTTTATCGAGATATACAACTGGAGATTATGTGAACTGGCCGGACCGGTTCATCAGAGATTGGCCAACAGCTTATTATGGAGAGAATTTTAAAAAGCTTCGAGAAGTGAAACGAGCATATGATCCGTGCAATCTATTTCATTTCCCTCAGAGCATCCCGCCGTTTATTAACTGGTTTTAAAGATCATCTTTCAAGTGGTAGATGCAAATAATACCCACCTTGAATGAGGTGGTTTTTTGTGTACATTGCCTTTTCCTGAGAGCGTGAAAAAGGCAGCAAACAGTGGTAAGCAGTTATTTTATCAATAGACGGCTGTATTATAAGAAGAAACATACATAAATATCATAAACATTGACATTCCCTTCCAAAATGCATACAATAGCTACTAATAAAAGCACACAAATTCGTTGAAGAGAATCAGTACGCTGCAAGTTTGTTCCACAGAGAGCTGGTGATAGCTGAAAGCCGGTGTTCAAGCTGCAGGGGAATATCCTCTCTGAGAAGTCAAACTGAACGATAAGTAAGTTTGAACGGTAGTCTACCGTTAAAAAGAACGCGTATGATTGTACGTTGCTGAGTGCTATTGATGAACGGATCAATAGAAGCCAGGGTGGTACCGCGGTTAAAACCCGTCCCTAGTCATAGGGACGGGTTTCTTTGTGTGCTTTTAACTTTAAAAGGAGTGGTATCACATGAAAGAAGTGAATGTAAGGGAGTCTTCGCAAGAGCGCGAACAGCGTATCCAGCAGCAGTGGCAAAAAGGAAATGTGTTTCAGCAGTCGGTTCAAAACCGAGAAGGGCAGCCGTCGTTTGTATTTTATGAAGGACCTCCCACAGCAAACGGTTTGCCTCACGTGGGGCACGCGCTAGGCCGGACGATTAAAGACGTTGTGGCCCGTTATAAAACGATGACGGGGTATCAAGTAATTCGAAAAGCAGGCTGGGATACGCACGGACTTCCGGTTGAGCTCGGTGTTGAAAAGCAGCTCGGAATATCTGGGAAGCATGACATTGAAAAATACGGCGTAGAAGCTTTTATCAATAAGTGTAAGGAAAGTGTGTTTGTGTATGAAAAGCAGTGGCGCACGTTCACGGAGCAGCTTGGCTATTGGGTTGATATGGAAGACCCTTACATCACCTTGGAGAATTCATACATTGAAAGTGTATGGAACGTGCTTGGCACGATTCATGATAAAGGACTTCTTTATAAAGGCCACCGCGTATCACCTTACTGCCCGAGCTGTCAAACATCATTAAGTTCGCATGAAGTGGCGCAAGGGTATAAAGATGTAAAAGATTTAACGGTAACGGTGAAATTTAAAGTGAAAAACCGCGATAATGAGTATTTTTTAGGCTGGACGACAACGCCTTGGACGCTTCCGTCAAACGTGGCGCTCGCGGTGCATGAAGAGATGAGTTATGTCCGCGCTGAGCAAGGCGACAGCGTGTATATAGTGGCAGAAGCGCTCGCAGACAAAGTGTTAAAAGGAGGGTATACGGTTTTATCTCACCATAAAGGAAATGAGTTAAAAGGGATGTCGTATGACCCGCCGTTTCATTTTGTGAAAGTGGAAAAAGGGCATGAAGTCGTAACGGCTGATTACGTAACGGATCAAAGCGGAACAGGAGTTGTTCATTTAGCACCTGCATACGGCGAAGATGATTACAGAGTTGTAAAAGAAAACGGCTTTTCATTTGTGAACGTAGTGGATGAAAAAGGACAGTACACGTCTGAAGTGCCGCTTTTTCAAGGACGTTTCGTGAAAGACTGCGACGTTGATATCGTTCGTTATTTAGCCAATCAAGATGTGCTGTATCATAAAGAAAAGCACGAGCACAGCTATCCGTTTTGCTGGCGATGCGACTCGCCGCTTCTTTATTACGCAAATGAAAGCTGGTTTATCCAAACGACGGCGTTGAAGGAACAGTTTTTGAAAAACAATGAAAGCGTGACGTGGTACCCGGATCATATCAAGCACGGTCGCTTTGGCAATTTTTTAGAAAATATGGTGGACTGGAACATCAGCAGAAAGCGCTACTGGGGAACGCCCCTGAACGTGTGGGAATGCGGAGCATGCCAGCATCAAGTAGCGCCAAAAAGCATCAAAGAGCTTCAGGAACATGCGTCTCATTCCGTGGTTGACAGCATTGAACTTCATAAGCCGTATGTAGATGACGTGCAGCTGACGTGTCCGGTCTGCAGCGGAGAAATGAAGCGAACGTCGGAAGTGATTGACGTTTGGTTTGACAGCGGGTCGATGCCGTTTGCACAGTATCACTATCCGTTTGAAAATAATGAACTGTTCCAAAAACAGTTTCCAGCAGACGTTATCGCAGAAGGAATTGATCAAACGCGCGGCTGGTTTTACAGCTTGATGGCAGTTTCAACGCTGTTTACAGGCAAAGCACCGTATAAGCGCGTTTTGTCTCTTGGTCACGTCTTAGATGAAAACGGTCAAAAGATGTCTAAAAGTAAAGGAAATGCGCTGGACCCTGTTGATCTTATTCATGCATTTGGTGCCGATGCGCTTAGATGGGCGCTTTTAGCAGACAGTGCGCCTTGGAATCCGAAGAAATTTTCAGAGCGCGTCGTGCAAGAAGCGAAGTCAAAAGTGATTGATACACTCGTGAACGTGTACGGCTTTTACGTGTTGTACGCTAAGCTTGACGGCTATGACCCGAAGCAAACGTATGAATTGAAAAAAACAAAATTGGATGAGTGGATTCTTTCGCGTTTGCACAGCACGGTCAAGCGCGCAACAGTACATCTTGAAGATTACGGATTTACAAGCGCGGCTCGTGAAATCGCGGCATTTATTGAAGAGCTAAGCAACTGGTATGTGCGACGTTCCCGCGATCGTTTTTGGTCAGAAGGAATGGACGGAGAAAAAGCAGCGGCTTACGATACGCTTCATAAAGTGTTAGTGACGTTAAGTCAGCTGTTAGCACCGTTTACGCCGTTTGTTGCGGATGATATTCATGAAAATCTAACAGGGAAAAGCGTTCATTTAGCAGACTATCCTGTTTGTGATCAAACGAAAGTGAACGAAAAGCTGGAAAAAGAAATGGCAGCGGTGCTTCAAGTAGTGGAACTAGGCCGAAGCATTCGAAATACGCATTCGTTAAAAGTAAAGCAGCCTTTGCAAAGTCTTTCGCTTGTGGTAACGGAAGAAGATGTAGAGTGGAAAGCATATCGTGATGTCATCAAAGATGAGCTTAATGTAAAGAACTTTAACGTGGAGCAAGACGACGACAAACTTGTTTCATACGTATTAAAACTCGATTTTAAACAGGCTGGACCAAAGTTCGGAAAACAAGTGAATGAGGTCAACCAAGCGCTGAAAAACCTTTCAGAAGAGCAAGGAAAAGAGTTTGTTGAACAAGGCAAGCTAAGTGTTACGCTTGCTTCAGGAGAAAGCTCAACGCTTGAAACGGCTGACGTACTTGTTGAAAAAGTGCCAAAAGAAGGTTTTGCGGTTGCATCAAACGGCACGTATACTGCGGTGTTGGATACGGCGTTAACCGAAGAACTCGTGCAGGAAGGAGTCGCTCGTGAAGTAATTCGAGCGGTTCAAGATTATCGCAAAAAGCTGGATTTACCCGTGAATTTACGTATTGATTTAGAGCTTAGCGGAGACAAAGAAGTGCAGAAAGCCGTGGCGAAGTTTGAAACGCTGCTTCAAGAAAATCTTCTGCTGCACAGTCTTCATGTGACAGAAACTATCGAAAACGGAGAGACGGTAAAGGTCGGAACAAAGCAAGTTACGCTTCGTGTTTTAAATCAGAGCTGATAAAGAGAGGCAAGGATAAGTTGAATTAATGTACGAACGGTTTATCTATTAACCGTTCGTTTTTTCTGTTTTTATAGTGAACGTAGCACCTTCTAGCTGTGGATTGGAGGGCAAGACGAAGACTCCTGCGGGAAAAGCGGAACAGGTGAGACCCCGCAGGAGCGAAAGCGACGAGGAGGCTCACCGGCCGCCCGCGGAAAGCGAAGTCTTGCACGGAAATCAACAGCGGGGTAACAAACAATTCATACTAATCGTTCACCCGATTTGCTCGTCTTTAGGTGAGATGAATTTCGGTATTTCTAACTCTCTCTTTTACCTTTAATCAAACTGCCCGAGAACGTTCTTAAGACTCGGCCAGACAATTTCAAAAGGAGCCGCTAATACATACTCTTTGCCATTTTCATCTTTAAAGTGCTGCACAAAACGATATTTTCCTACCTTGTAGTTAGGAGTTGCGATATCTTGTTTGAAGGATTTCCCTGGCTTCAGCGTGACATTTTTATCAGGAAACTCTAATCCGTTTAGCACAACTTCGTACCACTTTCCGTCTTTTAAGTGATCCGCCGTATTTTCATAAGGAATCGTTAAGGTATGCGTCGAATTGTTTTGAATAACAAAAAAGCCAAACTGCGTTTTATCGTATTTTTTACTGACAGCAGATAGCGTAATGGTTCCTCCGTCAGTGTTAATGGAAGATGGGATGTTTTTTTCTTGTTTGGCTCCTAGCTCCATTTTTTGACCGTTATAATCGATATAGCCAAAGATACAAAACAAGATAATAAAAATGCCTAGTATTAGTAAAAGTGTTCGTACTATTTTCAAAAGCTTTACACCACCTTTTTTTTACTCTTCCATTATACGGAAAACCATCTATTGAAAATAGTATGAATTTCCATTTTTCATATCACTTTTTTGAAAGGGAGAATTGAAATGAGACAAATTATAGCCATGGGCGGCGGAGGCTTTTCAATGGAGCCGGATAACTTGCTGCTGGATCAATACATACTTTCACAAGCCCATACGAACGTACCGAAGATCTGCTTTATCCCTACAGCAAGCGGAGATGCGGATAATTATATAGAAAGGTTTTATGAAGCGTTTGGGAAGTTGGAATGCAAACCGGCTCATTTATCGCTGTTTTCTCAAAACTTTATGAATTTAAAAGCATATGTGCTGCAGCAGGATATTTTGTATGTAGGAGGCGGTAATACAAGGAATATGCTTCTTTTATGGAAAGAATGGGGACTGGATACGATTTTAAAAGCGGCTTATAAAAAAGGAATTATTTTGGCAGGAATAAGCGCAGGTTCACTTTGCTGGTTTGAAGAAGGTGTCACTGATTCAATGAACAACAAACTGTCTAAACTAAATTGTTTAGGGTTTTTAACGGGGAGCAACTGTCCTCACTATGACGGAGAAAGCAATCGAAGACCCTCGTATCATGAATTAATTGCAAGCGGGGAAATGAAAGAAGGTTACGCTGTAGATGACGGAGTCGCGCTGCATTTTAAAGACGAAAAGCTGTCTGCATCACTTAGCTCAAGACCTACAGCAAAAGCGTATGTTGTTAATCGGAAAGCGGAAGACGTAATTGAACGTGAGCTTCCGGTGACCTATTTGGGTGATCGCAAGCAATAAATGGCCACTTCTCATGTTTCTCTGTATAAATCTCTGTATAAAATGGAGCTTATTTGTACATACATAAGCAGAGATTCTATCTAGGAGGGTACTTCAGTGAGCTATAAACAATACTGGGGAAACATACATGAACAAAGCGATAAGCTGCAGGAGTTATTATCTTCGTATTGGCATCAGTATTCAGATTTTGGGAACTGGCAGTTTTGGGTGGTACTTGCTTCGCTCGTTCTTCCTCTTGTGTTGTTGTATTTTACCGCAGACCGAACACGGATCTTTGAGGTGTTTTTCTTTGGGTATACGGTGCATGTGCTTTGGGCATATACGGATATTGCACTGGGAAGAACCGGTTATTTAACACACACATTTTTCTTAACGCCGCAGCTTCCAAACGCAACGAATATTACAGCTTCTATTTTGCCAGTAGGTTTTCTCCTGCTTTATCAATATTGCACGAATCATCAAAAGAGCTTCTATCTGTATACCATTCTGTTGAGCGCTGTTTTTTCATTTGGATTGGCGCCTCTTGAAGACTATTTTGGGTTTATTGATTCAGGAAAAGGAATGAGTTTGTTTTATATTTTTCTTATTGATATAGGAATAACGCTAGTAGCATACTGGTTTACAAGGCTGCTTGTAAAAGTAAAAGCCGCGGCTTATCGTAAAGCGGAAAAAGAACGTTGAAAAAATGTTTGAAGGTTATTAGTTAGGGGTATACATATATTTAAGATAAATTGAGGTGAAAAAATTGTATTACTACCGCATTTCAGAAGGACAAGATGAAACGTACTCTGAGACAATTGTTGTTCATGAAGAACAGTTTGATCAAGGTACATTTGAAAAAATGGTGAAAGAAGCGATGGTCGATAAGCCTGGCAAAATTGATCAAGTGGATATTGTGAAATATTTAATTGGACATTATCATTTCCAAGTTGCATATATTGAAGCAGCCTTTCATAGTACATATACAGACTAATAATGTTATGTATTCAACAAAAAACCGTTGCGTTGGCAGCGGTTTTTTTGTTTCTACCAGTACCGATAGTGATAGGGGCTTTGAGGGTGATAGTAGGGATTCTGAGGCGGAGGATACATATAAGGAGACGTATGATAGTAGGCTGGGCCAACTTGTTTTTCCTTTTTATAGTGTTCTTTTTCTCCGCATTCGCCTGTTGGTCCAATCACGATGGTTTGATTTTTTAACGGAGCCAGCGTTTTCTTTAGTTGCTCCGGATCTAAGCAGTACGTGTGAGCAAGGACTTCAATAGGCGTCTTATTTAAAATGTCCGATCCAAAAATGTATTCCGGGTAAGGGGCGTCAAAAATGGCAAGTAAATGCGTATTGTCTTCAGACGCAATCTCCCAGTGCCACCAGCCTTGAGGGATATTGGCTACTTGACCGGGAGTAATTGGAATATTTGTGACTTCGTTGTTAAACGGATTGATTAATGAAACGACGGCTGAGCCTGAAATGCAGTAAACAAGCTCAGCGGCATTTTGATGATAGTGCGGTTCGACCACGCGGCTTTTGCTTAAGTAAATATCGAGTAACGATACGTTTCCAAGAGTATTTAGCACATCTCTTCCTAGCCGGTTAATATAGTTTTCATCATTGCGCGTATTAAGTCTGTTTTTGTTCAAATCGGAAAAGTATTGTACGTTTGGGTTATTGTAATCCATATAAGACGTTGACAAGGGTCTTCAGCTCCGATCCTTGAATTTTTATGATGCTGTATCGTATGTGAAGCGTTGTATTTCGTGACAGAAGCCTAGAAGGATATATAGGTAAGGGCCTCTTTTTGATAAGGTGTACAATCATTTGTCCACTGATTTTCATATACTGTAACAGGTTCTTTTTTTACAGAGCCATGATCAATGTCAGACGCATACGACGGATCATTTTAAGGAAAGTGGGTTGCAGAGCTGTTGCTTGATCAATATGAAAAAATAACTAGTACGTATGAGAAGCTGGACGAACTTCAGCTGCCGTTTAATAAGCCCGTTTTAGTCGCGGTTGAGTGGAACGGAGTGCTGTTTGAGTTTTTAGTGAGATTAAAAAAAGAGTCTTCTCATTTGCTTGTGTTTGGTTCAGGAGGAGGGGCAAGTCAGGAAATGCCTGCAGGCCCTCCATATTTTCAGCGCCATTCGTGGATGAATGAATTCCAAGATTCCATTATTTATTACAACGACCCCACGCTTTATTTAGGAAAAGTGTCGCTTGCGTGGGGACAAGGGACAAGCGATCGTTTTTATTTAAAAGACATTGCGGTTGTAATTGAAAAGTTCATGAAAAAAGTACAGGTGAGTTCGTCTAATGTGCTATTTTACGGATCATCGGGCGGCGGCTTTATGTCGATGTTTTTAGCGGGGTACATGAAAGGAGCAAAAGCGCTTGTCAACAATCCGCAGACTTGCTTGACCAAGTGGCTGAAAACGCCGGTTCGGCAAGTGTTTAATTTATCTTATCCGAACTTGACAGAAGATGAAGTGATGGCCTTATACGGTGAGCGAATTAACGTAGTGAAGTTTTTTCGCCATATTAACTATGTGCCGAAGGTGTATTACTTGCAAAACGGGGCGTTTGAATACGATATGAACAATCACTTGCTGCCATTTTTAATGGATTTGCAGGATATGCCAGATGACTGTGAAATCAATAATATAAAAGTCGAGCTCTATTATAATCCAAAGCTGAAGCACGCGGCTGTTAGCAAGCAAGAAACGATTGATTATGTAAATATGGCAAAGAAGATATAATAAAAAAGGCAAGAGTTCAAGCTTAAAGGAACTCTTGCCTTTTTTATGTCGAATTTTCTAACTCAATAGATACAAGTAGGAAGTTATGTTGCTTCTTCTTTTGAATATGATAGTGAAGATGAGGTGTAAGGAGGGAAAGTATGGCCGATCAAGATGAGAGAAAAAGATACTTGATGGAAGTTCAGACCTGGCTTGAACAAGTATGTGATCCTGTATTTGAAGAAGCCATTATAGAAGTAGATATAACGTCATATATAACGCGCACGCAAGAAGACGTTCTTGAATATTTAAGCGAAGAAGATGTCAACGAATATACGTTAGAAGAAATCAATAATGCAGTGCGGCATATTGATAAAGTTTTAAAAGAGCGGCTTGGAGACGACGGCAGGGAGCGAGAATCGATAGCGCCAGGACAGCACGAGCTGCCGCCGCTTGGATATAGCTATTCAGCTCTTGAACCGTATATTAACCGGGAAATTATGCGTCTTCATCACAGCAAGCATCATCAAAGCTATGTAGATGGATTAAATAAAGCAGAGCTCATGCTGCAGCAAGCCCGTAACACAAACAATTTTGACCTCATAAAACATTGGGAACGGGAAGCTTCTTTTCATGGCTCAGGTCATTACTTGCATACAATCTTTTGGGAAATTATGAGTCCAGAAGGAGGAGGGAGGCCGAAACGACAGCTGCTGCAGCAGCTTCAAAAAGACTTTGGCAGCTATGAGAAATTTATGATGCATTTTTCTCAAGCTGCAAAAAAAGTGGAAGGTGTGGGCTGGGCTATCTTAGTATGGTCGCCGCGTTCGCGAAAGCTTGAAGTCTTGCAAGCTGAGCGCCATCAGCTTCTCACGCAGTGGGATACGATTCCGCTGCTCGTATTAGACGTATGGGAACACGCCTATTATTTGCAGTACAAAAATGAACGTGATCCGTACGTTGATAATTGGTGGAAAATAGTTTACTGGCCCAATGTAGAAAAAAGGTTCGAGGCAGCTAAAATGCTTCAGTGGCAGCCATATTAACAAGGAATGCAGGCATTTTAATTTCAAATAAAAAGGCTATGATAAAAGTATTTTAGTTGAAGAAAGATCCGAACGATGAATTGAGATTCTTGATGGAGAATCCAACTCGTTCGGATTTTTTTATTGTTATGGCGATCATGTATGTATGCGTTTCTAGCAGTTAATTGGAGAGCAAGACGAAGATTCCTGAGGAAATAGTGGAATAGATGAGACCCCGCAGGAGCGCAAGCGACAAGGAGGCTCATCGGCCACCCGCCGAAAGCGAAGTCTTGCACGGAAATCAACAGCGGTGTAAAAAGTGATGTATATTAAGCTCCTTTAACGCATTTATTAATTTTAAATAAACTATGTTCTAAATAACCAATATAAAACAAAGTATAAGCCTCTAGAACCAGTGAAATGTTACAAATGAAATAATCCAGTGTAAATGTGTGTAAAAGCACCGTCATATACCTAAATATGTATGTTTTTGAAGAGTAAAGGTGATTAATTTACTAGTTTAAAAGGAAGAATCTTTATTTTTACTGTAACTAAACTATCAAACTATTGACATGATACTGAAATATAACTGTAATATTCATGTGTTATTTTTTATGTATTGGTAGATAAAGGGGAAATCAATTACATGAAAAAGGCAATGATTACGTTCAGTTTAGTTCTAATGTCACTGTTCGGAGTGGCAAGTGGTGCATCAGCTGCAACAAATACATATACAGTAAAAAGCGGAGATTCGCTATACAAAATTGCAAAGACATATAAAGTATCGGTTAGTCAGCTGAAACAGTGGAATAACTTAAAGTCAGACAGCATTCATCCGAAACAAGTATTAAAAGTATCTCAAGTAAAATCAAGCACGCCTGCTAAAGCAGCGCCTGCGAAGTCTTCAAACGTTGTGAAAGAATTTAAAGTAACAGCAACAGCGTACACAGCGAACTGCAAAGGCTGCAGCGGAAAAACAGCGATTGGAATTGACTTGAAAAAGAATCCAAATCAAAAAGTGATTTCTGTCGATCCAAAAGTGATTAAGCTTGGTTCAAAAGTATACGTAGAAGGTTATGGCACGGCAATCGCAGCTGATACGGGCGGTGCGATTAAAGGAAATAAAATTGACGTTCTTCTTCCTTCTCAAAAAGAAGCGTTAAAATGGGGAAGAAAAACAGTAAAAGTTCAAATCTTAAAATAAGTATTTCTTAAGGGAATGAGAGCCTTCGTTGAAGGGCTCTCATTTTTTTCTTCATTAAAGGGCATGCTACTTTATATATACTGATGGAAAAGTTTTACGAAAATGATCATATTTGTTGACAAATATTTCGGAAACGGATATATTTATCCGGTATATAATTAAGTTCATTAAATATTCGTGACATAAATTAATAGAATGAACACATAAAATATATTCTTAACCTGTTTGTCATCTGAAGATTTACATACAGATAATTTTAAAGGGAAAGGTCTTGTTAAAATGAATACACAAACACAACAGTCCGATCAAGCCCGAACTCGGTCTATTTTTGGCGTAATGATAATGGGAGCGCTCGTCGCTTTTTTAAATCAAACGCTGATTAACATTGCGCTTCCGCAAATGATGGATCATTTCCATGTAACGGCGGCTACGGGCAACTGGTTAACAACCATCTTTATGTTAGTAAACGGAATTGTTATTCCGATTACAGCATTTTTAATGAATCGATTTACTACAAGGCAGCTGTATATTACAGCAATGAGTCTGTTTACAGTAGGAACACTGCTTTGCGGTATTGCACCGACATTTTCCGTTATTTTAGTGGGACGCGTCGTGCAAGCAGCAGGAGCAGGGATTTTATTTCCGTTAATTACCAACGTTATCTTTACATTATTCCCGCCTGACCGACGCGGTTTTGCGATGGGGATTTTTGGTGTAGCGATGAACTTCGCACCGGCAGTAGGGCCGACGCTTTCTGGTTTAATAGTTGAGCACTACTCATGGCGCGTTTTATTCTTTATGATGTTTCCAATTGCACTTATTAACGTAATTGCGGCTATTATTTTAGTGAAAAACGTGACAGAAACAAGCCGACCTAAGCTAGATGTGCTTGGCGTTATTTTGTCAACAATTGGATTTGGCGGCTTGCTTTATGCGTTCGCTACGGGCGGTACAAAGGGCTGGACCAGCACTGAAGTATTAGCCATGTTCATTGTAGGCGGTATTTCAATTCTGTTCTTTATTTTCCGTCAGTTAAAAATCGATCAGCCGCTTCTTGAATTCCGTATTTTCCGTTACCGTATGTTCACATTAACAACAATCATTAACGTGATTGTGACAATGGCAATGTTTTCAGGTATGATTTTAATGCCGATTTATATGCAAAACGTACGCGGTTTTTCACCGTTTCTTTCAGGCTTGCTGTTACTGCCAGGGGGAATTGTAATGGGGATTATGTCTCCGATTACAGGACGTCTGTTTGATAAGTTTGGCGCAAGATGGCTTGCTGTTATTGGTTTAGCGATTACCGTTGTAACAACATATGAACTAACAAAACTTGAAACAACAACAACATTTATGTATGTAATGATTGTTTATACTGTTCGTATGTTTGGTATGTCGCTGCTCATGATGCCAATCTTTACAGCAGGATTAAATGAGCTTGCGCTTAGCTTAAATAAATACGGCACAGCGATGGTTAATACGCTTCGAATGGTTGCTGGAGCTGTAGGAATGGCGTTCTTTGTATCTATTATGATGAATCAAGGTGAAAAACACGTGAAAAACATCGTCACGAATCAGCAAATTTTGCCGACAGATAAAGGCAGTATGGCTGAAGCTGTGAATCAAGGTACGGCAATGGGTATTAACGATGCGTTTATGATTGCAACGATTTTAAGTGTGATCGCGTTTGTTTTAGCCTTCTTTATTCGTAAAACATCACCAAAAGAAGATACCATTACAAATCGTGTAAAAAAAGCAAGCTAATAAAAAATCCGTGCCTTTTGGTACGGATTTTTTTTATGAGTTAAATTTGTCTTTTTTATAGTCAATGTAAAGCGATCCGTCGGACTGAACCTCAGCGTAAAAGACGTCATCAATTGAGTTGACTCCCGCTTTTTCTAGCTGTTTATGCAGCCAATTATTATCTACATGCAGGTCCTTCAAGGCATCTTCATTCGCTTTTCCATCGTAAATAACGCCTGTTGAAGTGGGGAATAAAAGCGTTTTTGACCACGAGTTCGGCTTTTTATCTTGTTTTTGCATAACGGAAAGGTTTCCGTTGATTTCTAATATGGCGTATTCTACATCTTTTATGGAAAATACATTTTGCTGCCTCAGCATGCCTAAAAGAGATTCAATATCTAGCCGGACTTGTTTTAACGCCTTTTCCATCACTTTCCCTTGCTTAATCACAATTTTAGGCTCACCGGTAATAAGATGCCGCGCTTTTTTCGATTTCATTCCAAGATAGCCCATAGCGATCGTTAAAAATGTCCATCCTAGCAGAGAATACACTCCTTTATCAATCTCTACTCGCTTATCAGTGGAGAGGGAAGAAGCGATATTACCAATCGTAATCGCCGTAATGAATGTAAACACATTTAGCTGGCTGATTTCTGTTTTTCCCATGAGCCGCGTTAAAAGAAGCAGCACAAAAAATGAACAGGCGATTCGAAACGTCGATTCAGCATAGCCCATACATTTCACCCTTCCTTCATTTCATTGTTTTATGTTGTGAAAAAATAGAAATTTTATGCAGTTAAAAGGATAAATTCCATGCTTGTCTCCCAATCGCTTTTGCTTTTGCGCTACAATAAAGAAGCAGCGTGTTTAACTAGACAAAAGAAGGTGAAAAGATGAAACCGTTTAAAGCATCCGCATTATTAGATGTCATCAGTGAATTGTTCTCCGATGAAGCGTCGATTGCCGTTTCAGATCTAGAAACGTACGTGTATTACCGAGCAAGCAAACGAATTAACTTAAAAATCAGCCCTGGAGATCAAATAAAAAAAGGAACGATTACATATAAAGCATTAGAACGAAAGCAAAAAGTGTCGGAATTTATTCACCGAGACGTATTCGGCACACCTTACTATGGCATGGCCGTGCCTTTTTTAGATGAAGGAGAGGTTCAAGGGTGCGTGACGGCGATTTTTCCCGCGTTAACGAGCGGAAAGTCAGTTGTGACGTTAAAGGTGAACGAGGGATGGATACCGGTTCCTTTCTCAAAAATTATCTACGTAGAAGCGCGTGACCGAAAAACATATGTGTACGCACAGAAGTATACGGGTACGCATAAATACACGTTAAATGAATTTGATTATGTGCTTCCAAAAGAAGAGTTTGTGCGCTGTCATCGTTCTTTTATCGTCAATGTGACGCAAATTCAAGAAATTTATCCTGATACACATTCAACTTTTTTATTAGTGATGAACAACGGAGAAAAAATTCCGGTCAGTCAGTCGTACGCCAGCTATTTTCGAAAACTCCTTGGGTTTTAACCGTCATTTTGCTTAATTATCATCAAATATGCTGTTTTATCGCTATTTTTGTCCATTTCATTCCAAAAACTCTTGTGTACGCTCGCTTTACAGTAAAATGGTAAAAAAGAGCAAAAACAAGGAGTGAACAGAATGGAAAACGTTTGCAGTCGAATTAAGGATGAAGCACTAAAGAATCGAGTTGTCTCTGCTGAAGAAGCAGCGTCTTGGATTCAAGATGGAATGACTCTTGGTCTAAGCGGTTTTACACGCGCGGGGGATGTCAAAGCTGTCCCGTTTGCGCTAGCGAAACGAGCAGAAACAGAACCGATAAAAGTAAGCGTGTATACCGGTGCTTCACTTGGATCAGATGTGGATAAGCTATTTGCAGAAAAAGGCATGTTAAACAAGCGCCTGCCGTTTCAAGCGGACCCAACCATGCGTAAAAAAATTAATGAAGGTGAATTTCAGTTTATTGACCAGCATTTATCGCATACTTCTGAATGGGTGCGTTCAGGCGTGTTAGATTCAATAGATTTCGCTATTTTGGAAGCGGTTTCTATTACGGATGACGGAATAATGATTCCAACAACCTCAATCGGCAATTCGATGGTGTTTGCCGAGCATGCAAAATCTATTATTATTGAAATTAACACAGCGCAGCCAGAGCTGTTAGAAGGCATTCATGACCTATATGATCCGGGCGTTCAAGGACAAAGAGATGCAATTCCTTTGAAAAAATCTGATGATCGTATTGGTTCATTAGGCATACCAATTGATTTAGATAAAGTAAAGGGTATTGTGTTTACAAATCAGCTAGATTCACCGTCTACGATTGTAGCACCTGACGAAGAAACGGTTGTGATGGCTCAAAATCTGATTTCATTTTTACGTGAAGAAATTAAAGAAGGGCGATTAACTGAATCGCTTGCTCCTTTACAATCTGGAATTGGATCTGTGGCAAATGCCGTTTTCCACGGTTTGTTAGATTCAGAGTTTCATGATTTAGAAGTGTATTCAGAAGTATTGCAAGACGCCGTGTTTGATTTATTTGACGCAGGAAAAGTTACGTTTGCTTCCTGCTGCTCAATTACGCTTTCAGCGGATAAAATGAAACAAGTTTTCTCTAATTTTGAAGCCTATCGAGATAAGCTCATTCTTCGCCCGCAGGAAATTTCAAACCATCCAGAAATCATTCGTCGCTTAGGACTGATTTCTATTAACACTGCCCTAGAGCTAGACATTTACGGAAACGTCAATTCCACGCATGTGATGGGAACAAAAATGATGAACGGAATCGGAGGCTCAGGAGATTTTGCCCGAAATGCGCGTCTCGGTATTTTTGTAACAAAATCTATTGCCAAAAACGGCGATATTTCAAGTATAGTGCCGTTTGTTTCACACGTTGATCATACGGAACACGATGTGGATGTGATTGTAACAGAGCAAGGATACGCAGACCTGCGCGGACTCGCTCCAAGAGAACGAGCAAAACGAATCATTGAAAATTGTGCACATCCAATGTACCGCGACCAGCTTATGGCGTATTACGAAGAAGCGCTCACGCGAGGCGGACAAACACCGCACGTTCTTGAAAAAGCCTTTTCTTTTCATATGTCTTATCAAAAAAATGGAACGATGCGAGAAGTTGTAGAGCAAACAAAGTAAAAGAACGCTTTATCTCCTTAGGAGACAAAGCGTTTTTCCCTTGAGTCAGAAACTTGTGTTTGTTATCTCTTTGAATTACGATGAAAGGGAATACATAAAGAAAACGAGGTAACTTATATATGAAAGCATTAGTGTTTGAAAGATTTGGAGGACCTGACGTTCTCCACTATCAAGATATACCGAACCCCTCTATTGGTCCAACAGACGTATTAGTAAGAACAAAAGCAATTGGACTTAATTTTGCTGATGTGTACCGAAGAAAAGGGAACTACCACTTAACGGGTACACCTCCGTATATTTTAGGATATGAAGGAGCAGGTGTGGTAGAAGAAGTAGGAGCAGAAGTAAGTCACGTTAACGTAGGAGACCGTATTGCGTTTGCTGACGTCCCTTTTGCAAATGCAGAGCTTGTGGCCGTGCCACAAGATAAAATCATTGCCGTACCTGACGATATTTCGTTTGACGCAGCTGCTTCTGTGCTTTTACAAGGGTTAACGGCTCACTATTTAACACAAGACAGCTACAGCATTCAGCCCGGCGATTATGTACTTGTTCACGCAGCTGCTGGAGGTGTAGGTCAGCTTTTAGTTCAAATTGCCAAGCTATTAGGCGGACAAGTCATTGGCTTAACGTCATCTTCTGAAAAAGCAAAAGCAGCGGCTCAAGCAGGTGCTGACTATGTCTTTTTATACGAAGATAACTGGGTGGAACAAGTGAAAGAAGTAACGAAGCGAGGCGCAGATGTTGCCTATGAATCTGTAGGAGTTACACTAGAAAAAAGCTTTGAAGCCGTAAAAACAGGCGGAACCGTGGTATTTTACGGAATGGCAGGAGGCGATCCGGCCCCGGTCGACCCGCGTATGCTGATGGACACCTCTAAAACGCTTACAGGTGGAGACTTATGGAACGTGCTCGTATCTTATGAAGAACGTAAAGTACGTTCACAGCAGCTGTTTGAGTGGATCAGTAAAGATCAGCTTGTGTTAACTGATCCCGTGGTGTTCGATTTAAAAGACGGAGCAAAAGCGCATGAGCTGCTTGAAAGCCGGAAAAGTACAGGGAAAATTTTGTTAAGACCGTAAAAGAAAGGCCCTTTAGTCAAGGGCTTTTTTCTGTTAGTAAAGGATAAACTAAGGAGCTGTCTAATATATATAGTAGATAAGTAGAGTGAAAGAGGTGAAGGTAGATGAAACATGCATTGATTACAGCGGGTCATAAAGGTATTGGCAAGAAGGTAACAGAAAATTTTTTAAAAAAGCAGTATTCCGTTACCGTCCATTTTCGGAGTGATAAAAATAAAGTGCGAGAACTGCAAGAAGAATGGCATCAATATAAAGACAACGTACAGTTTGTAGAAGGGGATATAACGAATAAAGCAGATATTGAACACGTCGTTGCGCAGGCTATGGAGCGATTTGGACGTATTGATGTTTTAATTAATAATGCAGGTCCGTATGTATTTGAAAGAAAAAAATTAATAGAATACACAGACAGTGAATGGTATGAAATGCTGGAAGGAAATTTAAGCTCCGTTTTTCATTTTGTAAAAGCGGTTGTTCCAACTATGAAAAAGCAGCAGTTTGGAAGAATTATTACATACGGTTTTCAAGATGTAGAGCACACCCCTGGATGGATGTATCGCGCGGCTTTTAGTGCCGCTAAGTCAGGACTAGCTTCTCTGACCAAATCGCTTGCTCTAGAAGTAGCCGAATACGGGATTACGGTCAATATGGTCTGTCCCGGAGATATTGTAGGGGACATGAAAGAAAGTGACATTATAAAAGCAAGATTACTAGAAGACAAGGAAACGCCTGTCGGTCGATCAGGGACAGGAGAAGACATTGCGCGTATTATTGAGTTTCTTTGTGATGAAAACTCAGATATGATTACAGGCAGCATTATATCTGCTTCGGGCGGAGTAGATGTTGTTCATAAAAGTAAAAAAACAAGCCCCTGACGTTGACGCAGGGGCTTGTACGTTACAGCAGTGATTCTCCGCCGTCGATAAACATTTCACTTCCGGTAATATGTTTGGACGCGTCAGAAGCTAAAAAGAAGATTAACTCCGCTACTTCTTCGGGCTTAGCTGAGCGCTTAGCAAGCGGCTGATTGCCATTTGGATATTCAATTGGAATCGCCACTTCTTTTAATTTGTCTTCTTGACGGAATGTATTGCTTTCAATATTTGTATCAACTGCTCCTGGACAAATGACGTTTACCCGTATTCCGTATGTAGAAAGTTCAAGGGCTGCCATTTTGCCGAACGCCATTTGGCCAGCCTTTGAGGAACTGTATGCGCTCATGCCGATATTTGAAAATGTACGGTTGCCGTTAATTGAGCTAGTAATAATAATGCTTCCTCCCTGAGCTTTCAAATAAGGAATAGAATGCTTCACAGTTAAAAAAGTGCTTGTTAAATTTGTATCAATCGTTTTTGTCCAATCTTCTGGTGATAGTTCTTCAATAGAAGAGAACGTACCGTTGATGCCTGCGTTAATAGAAACAATATGTAATTGACTCCATAAGCTGCGGATCGTTTCGATACTCTCTCTTATACTTTCAGAGTCAGATACGTCTGTTTTAATGGCTATACACTCTCCGCCGCTCGACATGATGGTCTCTTTTACTTCATGTAATTTTTCTTCCTCTAAATCTAAAAGAGCAACGCGCGCTCCTTGTTCAGCTAGTGTAATGGCTGAAGCGCGTCCAATTCCAGACGCCGCTCCCGTCACAAGCGCAACTTTTCCAGTTAATGCAATCATTTGGAACCCCTCCATATAAAAATGTTGTTTCCTTTCTTTAGCCTATACGAAGGAAATAAAAACCTCTTTTAAAATATTTGTGTTTAAATTTTCTAAAAGATGCCAAAAGGAAAAGAGAAAACAGCGGCGAATTATTAATATGACGCCAGAACATGAAAAAGCTAATGTCAAATGGGCCTACTTGAGCAGCTAAAGATTATACCCTGTCTTTTCAGAAGAATGTTTATATAAAATTTTACATCAGAGGGACTTGCAAATCGTTCCTTGAAAGCTTACACTAGTAAAGCACAGAAAAAGGACGGTGTTTTATGAAGAAGAAAGATAATGTGATTCCATTCCCGCAAAGAAGGGAAGCGGCTGCTTATGTTCCCGCTTCTATTAGTTTAGATAAGGATATTGTGGAATTTTTAGAAATTATGAATTTTGAAGATCGCAATGATTTTTTAAATGAAATGATTGATTCATTTTTTAAATATGTAAAAGGTGAAGAAGACGAAGTAAGATAAAAGGTAACGTTAAAGACATCCAACGAGATGTTTTTTATTTTGTGGCCAATTGCTTAAAAGGCATGCTTAAGCCTCGTATAGTTATTTATGGTATAGTATACATTAGATACTATCTAGCAGGTGCAAATGCGAGGAGTGATAAGATGAGTGGATTTAAAAAAGACATTCGTGCCGGATTCGAAGAACCACACTCACTAGAACAATTAAAGCATGAAATGGAGCAAAGCCTGTGGAATTTAAGAAAAGATTTGCGAAATGAAAATCGCTCGGAAACGGAAATGGCAATGATTAAAATTTCGCTGCTGTCACTATTTGAGGAACAGGCAAATAAATTGAGTAAAACTGAGCTTTCTGACTACCTTGCTGATTACCACAAAAGAGTCGAGCAGTTATTCGACAGGTATAGCTATAAATAAGACAAGCATCCTTGCGGGGATGCTTGTTTTTATTTGAGCAAAATTCGCTTGTATTCATTGCGCTTCAGAGGTTTGGATACATACCCGTCGGCTTCTAGCTGATAAATAATGGTGGCAGCTGCATACACGCTAAAGGCATGATCAAGACCAAAGTAGTCTTGCAAAGCGGCGACGCTCACTTCCTCTTGAAAGATTTTACTGCGATTTGATAAGACAATAGGGTAGACGTTTTTAACGATTTGCTTTGAAATTTCGAGTGTTAACATATAAAATCCCTCCTGTGTGAGTGTACATAACTAAAGGTATTCAGCACGGTGTACATTCATGAAAAAGGGAGCGATTACATTTTTAAAAGATAAAGAAAAGAGGAGTAAATGCCCATAAAATCAAAGGTTTTATCTCTTTGTGGGGCATGTTTGAAAAACGCAGTATTTTTAGTTTATGACAAACATTTCCAAAAGTTCTATGGAATTATTAGGAGCAATTTAACTAAATCCACATATCTTAAAGTATAGCAAATGGAGGTGAAACACATGGGATACTACGGAGGTTACGGATACGGTTGTGGTTATGGCGGCGGTGGCTGCGGCGGCGGTTTCGCTTTAATCATTGTACTTTTCATCTTATTAATCATCATCGGCGCTTCTTGCTTCGGCGGCGGCTGGTGCTAATTATTAAAAAATGATGACGACGCAACATCCACACTTTATTTCTTCAACTATTTCTTCCACAAAAGGTCTCTTCGGGATGAAGAGACTTTTTTAGTTTATTATTTATAATAACGTGTACAAACTGCGCGTTAAAAAGGTTTTATGCGTGGTTCTACATAAAAAAAAGACTCTGAAATCAGAGTCTTTTTCTACTTATGCTTTTTGAACGTTAGCAGCTTGAGGTCCGCGTTGACCTTCTTCAACGTCGAATGTTACAGCTTGACCTTCGTCTAAAGATTTGAATCCTTCGCTTTGGATTGCTGAGAAATGTACGAATACATCGTCGCCGTTTTCGCGCTCGATAAATCCGAAACCTTTTTCTGCGTTAAACCATTTTACTGTACCTTTTTCCATGAATGTTGCCTCCTCGTGTGCTATGCACACATTGTATTACTATCCTTGCTCATGATCAAAATCTTTAAGACGAAAGTATTCACCTATCGATTGTTGCCGAACAAAAATAATTCTTCTTATAGAATAGCAAAAGTTAATGATAATTGCAAGGAATGAAGAAAATTTAACGAAGACGATCATTCATTTAATGAAAGAAAACGAAAATTATACGAGTGAAAATAAGTAAGAAAGAGCGTATCAGGTCACACTATCTCTATATATAAGAAGAAAGGGGTCAGTCATATGTTTAAACAAAAAGCAGGGGAAAAACTGATTGAACTGTTAATTGAATGGGGCGTTGATCATATTTACGGAATGCCAGGAGACTCCATTAATTCAATTATTGAACCGCTTCGCAAAGCCCAGGACAAAATTAAATTTATTCAAGTGAGGCATGAAGAAGCGGGAGCTCTCGCAGCGGCTGCATATGCAAAGCTAACGGGTAAAATCGGTGTATGCACGGCTATTGCCGGACCGGGAGCGATTCATTTATTGAATGGTTTGTATGATGCAAAGTTAGACAAAGCTCCCGTTTTAGCACTTACGGGGCAAGTGGAGTCTGATCTTATCGGAAGCGATGCGTTTCAAGAAATTAATTTAGAGCGAATGTTCGATGACGTGGCTGTATATAACCAGCGAATCATGTCCGCTGAACAGCTTCCCACTGTTGTCAATCAAGCGATTCGAACAGCTTATGCTAAAAAAGGTGTGGCTGTGTTAACCATTCCCGATGATATCCCTCGTTTTGAAGTCGGATCAGAGGCACGAGAAACATCAAGCATAATCGTTAAACAAGACGTCTTTCCTCACAGAGAAGACCTTGAAAAAGCAAAAGATTTGATTGGTAAAGCAGAAAGTCCGGTTATTTTAGCCGGTCGAGGCACACATGAAATGAGAGAAGAGCTGCTTGCGTTTGCCGAAAAGATCGCAGCACCTATTGTTCTTACGCTTCCTGGAAAAGGCGCAATACCGGATGAACATCCATATTGTCTCGGAGGACTTGGATTAATCGGTACAAAGCCAGCGTATGAAGCGATGCAAGAAGCGGATACGCTCATCATGATTGGAACGTCCTATCCGTTTACAGGATTTTTGCCAGACCATGCGAAAACGATTCATATTGATATTGATCCCGCACAAATTGGTAAAAGATATCCTGTAGATGCAGGGCTTGCAGGAGAAGCAAAAACAACCATTCAGTGGTTCTTAGAAAACGTTGGCCGCTCA
Source organism: Priestia sp. ST2 (assembly GCF_055810735.1). Taxonomy (NCBI): domain Bacteria; kingdom Bacillati; phylum Bacillota; class Bacilli; order Caryophanales; family Bacillaceae; genus Priestia; species Priestia sp. ST2. Next base: position 74,309 of record NZ_JBVVNT010000002.1, read on the forward strand.
GAACATCGCCAGTTTTTAGAGCAAAGTCAAGAACGTATGAAAAAGTGGTGGAGTCAGCTTGATACCCAAGAAGCAAAAGAAAGTCTACCTATCAAGCCACAGCGAGTGATTCGAGCGCTTCAGCACGTAGCGGCTGATAACGCGGTCTTGTCCGTAGATGTAGGAAACGTCACAGTATGGATGGCGCGTCATTTTCGTATGACAAATCAGCAGTTTGTGATTTCAAGCTGGCTAGCGACTCTTGGATGCGGGCTGCCGGGCGCACTTGCTGGAAAAATCGCTTATCCCGAGAAGCAGGTGTTTGCGGTCTGTGGAGACGGCGGCTTTGCGATGACGATGGCAGATTTTATTACAGCTGTTAAATACAATCTTCCGCTAGTTGTGGTGCTATTTAATAACCATAAAATCGGTATGATTAAATTTGAACAAGAAGTAATGGGAAATGCTGAATTCGGAACAGACTTAACAAATCCGAACTTTGCCAGGTATGCAGATATTTGCGGAGGTGTTGGCTACCGAGTAGAAAAAGAAGAAGAGCTGCTGCCGGCTTTTGAAAGTGCTGTTAGGCAAAACAAGCCGTGTATTATCGATGTAATCGTTGATGCAAACGAAGCGCCTATGCCAGCTAAGATTACGCTAGGACAAGCAACGGGTTATGCCAAGCATATGGTGAAAGAATTATTTCAAGAAGGCAAGCTAGATTTACCGCCTCTATAAAAAATAGGCTGTGACAAAAGTACTTTAGTAAAGATCCAAACGATGAATCGAGACTCTTAATAGAGAATCAACCTCGTTTGGATTTTTTTGTTGGAATGGTGAAGGTAATTTGATTAACTATAAAATTATTATGTAAACTTAAATGTCGGCAAGTAAAAAGAGGTGATATTATTTATTTTATAAAGTGGATGAGAAAAAAAACACCAAATTGGATGGTCTTTTTTTATAAAACTGCTTTAAGATAAGAGAGATAAAGGATAAACTACTAATAAGAAAGTTTAAATGTAAGGACTGACGCCGCATGAACTGGAGACCAGATCGCGCTAGCAAAAAAGCGATTTATAAACAAATTGCAGAATATATTGAAAGCTGTATTTCATCGGGAGCGTTTCCGCCGGATTCTATGCTGCCATCAGAACGAACGCTTGCTGCTGAGCTAAACGTGAACAGAAGCACGGTAGTAGCTGCTTATGAAGAACTGCAGGCACTTGGAATCGTAGAACGTAAAAAAGGAAGCGGCACGCGAGTTAGTTCGAGCATCTGGGGAATTTCCCGTAAACGTATTCCAAACTGGGGAAGATATGTAGAAGACGGTTCGTTTTTGCCTAATTTACCGCTCGTACAGCGAATAAGAAGCGAAGCTTTGCGAACAGACTTTGTAAACTTAGCGAGCGGAGAATTAGCGCCTAGCTTATTTCCAAGTGAAGATTTTCAGCGAATATTAGCGGGCATGCCGTTTAATGAGCATTTAGGCTATGATCATCCTCACGGCAATGAACGTCTGCGTGACGCTATTGCTGCTCATGTTCATGAGTACCGGAAAATCTCCACCGATGCTAATTCCATTTTAATCACATCAGGTGCACAGCAAGCACTTCATTTGATTGTTCAGTGTTTGTTAAAACCAGGAGATGCAGTAGCGATTGAAGATCCGTCCTATAGCTATTCACTGCCGCTTTTTCAATCAGCAGGTTTACGAACGTTTTTGCTGCCTGTAGATAAAAATGGAGCCAACCCGGACGACTTAGTAGAATTACATAAAAAGCATCGCATTCGTATGGTTTTTTTAAATCCGTATTATCAAAACCCGACCGGTATTGTGTTATCAGAAGCGCGTCGAAAGCGGTTTTTAGAGCTTTCTTCAGAATACGGCATTCCGCTTATTGAAGATGATCCTTATTCACTCACGGCATTTGACGGAAATGTACATCAAACGCTGAAATCGATGGACGAGAACGGAAATGTCCTCTATATCAGCTCGCTTTCTAAAATTGTGGCATCGGGCCTTCGCATTGGCTGGATAGTGGGGCCAGAGCAAGTGATTCAGCGCCTGGCAGACGCTAAGCAGCAAATTGACTTTGGCCACAGCATCTTTCCGCAGTGGATTGCTTATCAATTCTTAGATTCTCCTACGTTTTCTTCGCATATTGAAAAGCTTAGACAAGAGCTCAAAAAGCAAGAGTATGCCCTGTCGTCGAGTCTGAACGAATTGCTCGGATCAAAAGTATCTTTCGATTCGCCTCAAGGCGGGATTCACTTATGGTGCAAAGTGAATCAGCCGGTCGATGACTATCGTCTATTGGAAGAATCGCTTAAAAGAGGAGTGGCTTTTGTACCAGGAAGCGTGCTGAGTTCTCAAAGCGGAGCTATTCGCTTTACGTTTGGCAGAGGGGAAGAAGAGGTCATTCGAGAAGGAATCAAACGATTTGCGAGCGCCCTAGAGAGTCTGGAATAGCTATAATCATAGGTAAACGTGCCGGATGAAAGTTTTATTTTATTATTTCGTATAGATTGTTATGATCTTGTGCTATACTAAGAGTACCATTAACTTTACTTCTGTATTTGTACCGACTGGCCCTGTTGAAAAACGGGGCTTTTTTTATGTTTGTACACAAAAAAACAGATCCTTTAAAGGATCTGTTTCTGATATGTTGTGTTTCTTATGCTTTTTGAACGTTAGCAGCTTGAGGTCCGCGTTGACCTTGTTCTACGTCAAATGTTACAGCTTGACCTTCGTCTAAAGATTTGAAGCCTTCGCTTTGGATTGCTGAGAAGTGTACGAATACATCGTCTCCACCTTCGCGCTCGATGAATCCAAAACCTTTTTCTGCGTTAAACCATTTTACTTTACCTTGTTCCATAATTGTTGCCTCCTCGTGCGGACTCGCACATTGTGGTACTATTCTTGCTCAAATCTAAAGACGAAAAGTGACAATACTCATACATCCCCACCGAACAAAAATAATTCTCTTACATCTTAGCAGAAATTTCCTATGTTTGCAAGCGCTTTATTTAAAAACCATTCGTATTTTTTAGACAAGTTTTTTATAAATCATGTCTAAAAAATGTCACATTTTGAACATTATAGAAAGGCTATTCTTTGTATTCGCTTTTACTGTAGTTATATAATAATGAAAATATGCTTTTTCTAAAGATAGACGACAAGCATAAGAAACGTACATACTGAGTGCTGAAATGGAGTGGTAAAGATGAAGGTGGGTTTAATTGGTTTAGGAAATATGGGATTACCGATGGCGGAAAATATGATAAAGGCGGGTCATGAACTTGTTATTTATAACCGCACTGCTTCGAAGGCGGAAAGTCTTGTGAAAAAAGGAGCAAAGGTTGTGGAGACACCTGCTCAAGCAGCACAAGAAGCGAATCTTGTCTTTACGATTCTTTCAAATGATGAGGCTTTAGAAGAAGTAACGCTTTCAGAAGCCGGTGTACTTGCAGGCCTTCAAGAAGGTGGTATTCACGTCTCTGTGAGTACTATTAGCGTAGATTTATCGGAAAAATTAACAAGCGCACATGCTGCATCAGGACAGCATTTTGTTGCAGCGACTGTTTTAGGTCGACCCGACGCAGCAGCAGCCGCGGCTCTCAAAGTAATAGTTGCAGGTAATAAAGAAGCAAGAGAGCACGTTTGGCCGCTGTTTGAAGCGATTGGTCAAACTATTTTCACTGTAGGAGACGAGCCTTACTTATCAAATGTAGCTAAGCTTGGCAATAATTTTTTATTAGTATCGATGTTAGAAGCTGTTTCTGAAGCAGTAGTCATGGTAGAACAGTATGGCATGCAAGCGGAGGAGTTTCTTGAAGTGGTTAATAGCTTATTTGCATCTCCTGTGTATAAAAATTACGGCAATTTAATTGCTAAAAGAGACTTTGATCCGGCCGGGTTCAAGCTGGAGCTTGGACTAAAGGATGTAAACCTGGCTATTGATGCAGCCAAAAAAGTGTCCGCTCCGCTTCCGTTAGGAGAGCTTGTGAAAGGTCATTATGAACAAGGAATCGAAAATGGCTGGGGTCATTTAGACTGGTCCGCTTTACTAAAAACAGTTGAAGCTCTAAAAAAAGATAACTAAAAAGATGAAAAGGAGTGCAGCCAGTGAAAGCGAAAGGAAAGTGGGTATGGATTGTATCCTTGATTTCGATTATTTCGTGTCTGCTGTTTGCAGCGGGGCTTGGAATGTCTATTTATGATTATGTTAGCGCCTCAAAAGCTACTGTAAAAGAAATGCCAAAGCCGAAGCAAGAAACAAGCAGCAGTAACAAAAGTACAAAGAATTATACGATTGTCGCTTTAGGTGATTCACTGACAAGGGGAACAGGAGACGCAGCGGGAAAAGGGTACGTTGGGTATTTAAAAGATAATCTTGAAGAAAAAACGAAGAAGAAAATTCTCTTAAGCAACTTTGGAATAAAAGGTCAAACGTCTTCGCAGCTGGCAAGTCAAGTAAAGCAGCAGGAAATTCAGCGGCAGGTTAAGTCGGCAGATACCGTGCTGATCACCATTGGAGGAAATGACTTATTTCAAGGCGGACAAACGCTGCAAAACTTAAATAAAAACAATATTCAAAAGCTAGAAAATGACTATTTAAAAAACGTAGACAGCATCTTAAAAAGCATCCGGTCGGCAAATAAAGACGCGACGATTTTTTTAATTGGTTTATATAATCCGTTTAGTAACCTGCAAGATGCAAAAACGACAACGGCTATTGTACGAGAATGGAATTACAAAAGCAGTGAATTAAGTGCTAATTATAAGCAAACTGTTTTTGTTCCGACCTTTGATTTGTTTCAGCTAAAGGTAGATGACTACTTATATACTGATAAGTTTCATCCTAATGCAAAAGGCTACAAGCTGATCGCAGAACGTGTAGCATCGCTTATTACGTGGTAAGGGAGGGAATGATATGAGTGAAGTAACGCTTTCAGTAAAAGGACTGAAAAAAGTAATAGGAAAACGAGAAATTATCAAAAATATTGATTTTGAACTAAAAAGAGGCGAAGTGTTCGGCTTTTTAGGACCCAATGGAGCCGGTAAAACGACAACGATTCGAATGCTTGTCGGCTTGATTCGCCCGACGGCTGGTTCCATTTATATTTGTGGATACAGCGTATCGAAGCAGTTTACAAAAGCGATGGAGCATATCGGCTGTATTGTTGAAAATCCTGAGCTGTATCCATACTTAAGCGGCTGGGAAAATCTGCAGCACTTTTCACGCATGATTCCTTCTATGACAGAAGAACGCATTCATGAAGTGGTGGAATTAGTTGGCTTGCAAGAGCGTATCCACGATTTAGTTCGCACGTATTCGTTAGGTATGAGGCAGCGTTTAGGAATTGCGCAAGCGCTTCTCGGAAAACCAAAAGTGCTTATTTTAGACGAGCCAACGAACGGACTAGACCCTTCTGGAATTCGGGATATGCGTAAATTTATTCGCTTTTTAGCTGAAAGTGAAGGTCTAAGCGTCTTAGTATCGAGTCATTTACTGAGCGAGATTCAGCTAATGTGTGACCGAGTAGCGATTATCGCAAAAGGAGAAGTTATTCACACAGAATCGGTGAAGACCCTGTTAACTCAGCAAGAGCGCTTACTGTGGAAGCTAGATCCGCAGCCTGCAGGAATAGACGTTTTAAAACAAGTGACGGACTTTGTGCAAGTGCAGGGGGAGTACGTCACTACGTTTTATGAAGAAGCTGAAGTGGGAGAGTGGAACAAACAGCTCATTCAAGCAGGAGTAACGGTAAAAGAAATGAATCGAAAGCTTCCAACTCTTGAAGATTTATTTATCGAAATGACAGGAGGCGAATCGATTGATTAGTTTGGTTCAAAATGAAATGATCAAGCTCGTTCGAAAAAAGCGCCTGTTAATCGTTACCCTTATTATGGGCGTTTTGATTTCTATGTTCACCTACGCTCAGCTTCGCGAAACACAGCGCCTTCAAGAAAAACTAGGAACGACCGATTGGCGCAGTACGCTGCAGCAAGAAATTATCGATACGCAAAACCGGCTGAGCGGAAGCCAAATTTCAGATGATTGGCGCAAGCAGCTTGAAATTCGCGTGGCGCAGCAACAGTATTATTTAGATAATGATATCAATCCTTCGGAACCAGGGGCACCAACGTTTGTGCGAGGGTTCATTGAAAACGCCATTCAGCTTTTGCTGCCGCTGATGATTATGATTATTGCAGCGGATTTAGTGTCTTCAGAGTACAGCTTGGGATCCATCAAGGTATTGTTGACGAGGCCTGTGAAACGGTGGAAAATCCTGCTTAGTAAATATATCACGCTCGTCATGTCCGTCTCGTTTTTAATTTTAATGTTTGGCGTTTTGTCGTACCTCATTTCTGGCGTTGTATTTGGATTTAAAGGCTGGACAGCCCCGATTCTTACGGGATTTAGCGTGCAGGGAAATGACTTAAATACAGCGGACGTTCATTTAATTTCGCAGTGGAGATATATTTTAATGGAGTTTGGTCTTGCTTGGTTTGTCTCACTTGTCGTTGGAACGCTTGCTTTTATGCTGTCTGTTTTAATTAAAAGTACAGCTGCGGGTATGGGTGTGATGCTTGCTTGTTTGATTGCAGGTACAATTTTAAGCAGCATGGTTTCTTCATGGCATTCGGCTAAGTATTTGTTTATGGTTAATTTAAATTTAACTTCTTATCTGCAAGGAACAGCTCCTCCGACTGAAGGAATGACATTAGGGTTTTCCTTGGGTGTTTTAACCATTTGGGGACTTGCCGGGCTGCTCGTGTCGTTTCTGGTATTTACCAAAAAAGACGTGTACTAATTCCGTATAAGTTGACGATAATCAGGAACGTGCGTTATGATTGTGTTAACAAAAAATGCTGTTTTGCTCAAAGGGGAGTAGCTCTTGCAGTAAAGTCGTCATTTCGAGATTATTATCTCCGGCTTTATTGACAATGCAAATTGTTAGCGAGACCTTTGCCAATGTTGCCATTGGTAAAGGTCTGGATACAAACACCTTTACCACATGTGGTAAAGGTGTTTTTTGTTATTTCAAAATGAGAGAGGAGCTTAAAAATGTCAAAACTATCGAGACTGTTAAAAAGCCCCGCTGTAAAAAAAGGAATAAAAAAAGCTGTACCCATTATTATGAAAGAGTTAAAGAAACGAAAATCGAAAAGAAGATAGCAGAAAAGAAAATAAGAAAGGTTGAGTGCTAAGTGAAAAAGTGGATGCTAGTCATATCAACTGCTGTTCTTTTTATGGTCGGCGGCTGTTCTTTTCTTGAAGATACAAGCAGTACGCTGAACTACGCAAACGATGCGAAAGATTACGTGAGTGAAGCACAAAAGTTTGCTGAAGAAATACCGCCTCTGGCGGAAAAAGCTGTTAATGACGACGAGGCAATAAAGAAGCTAGAGCAAAAGCTGCAGGAAATGAAAGGGAAAGCTGAAGAATTTAATCAAACAAAAGCTCCTGACATCGCTTCTGATGTGCACGATCAGCTTGTGCAACAAAACGAAAAAATCATTAGTGGAATTGAAGCGTATGAAGCCAATATAAAGAATGGCAGCTTCAATCCGGAAGCGCTAAAAAACAGTGAATTGTTTCAATCAATTCAAGATGTATCAAGTATTATGAAACAAATTAAAGAATTAGGTCAGTAAGAAAACGCGGCTGAGAAAAAAGTATGTTAACTAAAGAACATCCGAACGATGAATCAAGATTCTTGATGGAGAATCAACTTCGTTCGGATTTTTTTATTTGTAGGTGAACGTAGGTTTCATGTAGGTATGTCTTATGACTCAACCTCGTTTCCCTGTTGTAAATGTAAAATTATATAAATATATCTATTTATTAGAAGACAAAAACCTCCTCTTTCTTTTTTATATCTACGAAATTTTGTTAGAAGCTGTGACAAACTTAATGTCTGCTTTTCATATCCTATGTATAGTACATATATACACACCGCTTGAAATAAATTTTTTTTGAATGAAAAGAGGGCGTGGGAACGTTGATGTATTAGGTAATAAGACTCATTTTAAAAGGAGGGTTCATCCAATTAATAAAAACTATAGTCCTTGGTTTTGAAGAGAGAAACTAAAAAAAATTTTTCCGTTTACAAAAAGTTAATAAAACGCATACAAATGGTTTACTAAAAAATCAAAAAATTCACATCCTTTATAAATCTTTTCTGCTATACTATTTTTGAACAGTTGCTAGATTTATAGCGATGATAACTTACTTGAAAGGTGAATGGTAGATGAAAAAGAATACTCGCAGTAAAACGAAGAAAATCCTATCCACATCACTGGCACTTTCTCTATTATCTATGCCTCTTTTAACTACACAGGCAGGAGCGGAAGAACGTCATCCTGGACAAAGCTCACAGCAAAGCAAGCATCAAGGCCACAATAAAAAAGATGCGCTTGTGAACATACGCCTGATGGAAACAACCGACGTTCATACGAATCTATTAAACTATGATTATTTCAAAGACGCCCCTTATGAAAAAGTAGGTTTAGCTAAAACCGCTACCTTAATCAAAAATGCTCGAAAAGAAGTAAAAAACAGCTTATTAGTAGATAACGGAGACCTCATTCAAGGAACGCCTCTAGGCACGTATAAAGCCAAGATTAACCCGCTGAAAAAAGGTGAAGTTCATCCTGTATTTAAAGCAATGAATCAGCTGGATTACGATATTGCAACGCTTGGAAATCATGAGTTCAACTATGGATTAGACTTCTTAACAGAAGCGTACAACGATGCAAATTTCCCTTACATAAATGCCAATGTCTACGTTGATGATCATGACAACAACCCGAAAAATGATAAAAATAAATTTACGCCTTATAAAATTATGAATAAAAAAGTCGTCGATGAAAATGGAAAGAAACGAACGATTAAAGTTGGTTTCATTGGCTTTGTGCCTCCTCAAATTAACGATTGGGATAAAGCAAACCTTGATGGAAAAGTCATTACAAAAGGTATTGTAGAAACAGCCAACAAATATATTCCGGAAATGAAGAAAAAAGGTGCAGACGTAGTTGTTGCAATGGCTCACTCTGGATTTAGCAGCAACAAGCAAAACACGGAAGATGTCATTTACTCATTAAGTGAAGTAAAAGGCATTGACGCTATTACGTTTTCACACACGCATAAAGTCTTCCCTGCTAAAACGGAAGCTGCGCTAGACGGTTTGTTCCTTGGAGCAGATAAAAAGCCTCTTCCTGGCGTTGATAATGCAAAAGGAACGATCAACGGCGTTCCCGCTGTTCAAGCAGGTTACGGCGGAGGATCACTTGGCTTAATTGACTTAACGTTAAAAGAAGAAAAAGGAAAATGGAAAGTAGTAAGCTCTCAATCGTCCACGCGTGAAACGTATAAAGACGTAAAAGACGCGTCAGGGAAAACGGTTACGCAAAGTACGGTAGAACCGGATAAAGGTGTTATTAAAGCGGTTCAAAAAGATCACGATGCAACGGTTAAATACGTGAACACACCAATCGGTAAAACGACCGATGATATCCACAGCTATTTTTCTCTTGTGCAAGATGACCCGTCTATTCAAGTTGTGACAAACGCACAAAAAGATTACGTAGAAAAATACGTTTCTCAAAACAAGCCGGAATATAAAGACCTTCCGATTTTATCAGTGGGAGCGCCTTTTAAAGCAGGAAGAAACGGCGTTGATGAATATACGGAAATTAAAAAAGGTGACTTAACGATCCGAAGCGCTGGCGACCTGTATCTCTATGACAACACGTTAAAAGCGGTTAAAGTAAAAGGTTCTGTTGTAAAAGACTGGATTGATATGTCTGCCGGTAAATTTAATCAAATTACACTGAACAAAACAGAAGAGCAGGAATTATTAAACCCAAGCTTCCCTGTTTATAACTTCGACGTAATTGACGGCGTTCAATACCAAATCGACGTCACAAAACCAGCAAAATACGATGTGAATGGAAACGTGATTCACGGAGATTCAAGCCGCGTTGTTAACTTAACGTATAACGGCAAGCCGGTTGATCCGAACCAAGAGTTTATCGTTGTGACAAATAACTACCGAGCTGGCGGAGGCGGAAACTTCCCTGGTCTAAAAGGAAGCGAGCTCGTGGTGGATTCAGCGGATGAAAACCGTCAAATTCTAATGGACTACATCACCGAGCAAAAAGAAATTACGCCAACAGCTGACGATAACTGGTCCATTGCACCAATTAACAGAACGGCTAACGTGACGTTCACAAGCTCACCGCGCGGAGAAAGCTATTTAACTGAAGGAAGCAACATTACGTATACAAATAAAACGGATGACAAAGGATTCGGCATTTACAAAATTAATTTAAACGGCGAATCAAAAGATAATACAAAGGTTCAGCTGTTAGGCATGAACGACCTGCACGGTCAGCTCGATACAGATACAAAAATCAATTCAAATGGCCAAGCGCTTTTAGCTGGAAATATGAAATATACAGCAGCAGCTATTCGTAAACAAGAAGCTGAAAATCCGAATACGCTTTTAGTTCATGCTGGAGATATGATTGGGGGAAGCCCGTTAGTTTCAGCGCTGTTTCAAGATGAGCCAACGGTTGAAGTGATGGAATCACTTGGATTTGATGTAGGTACGCTTGGAAATCATGAGTTTGATGAAGGCATTGCTGAGCTTCACCGTATGATTGAAGGCGGAGACCATCCAAAAGGCACAAAAGGATACGACGGCATGAATTTCCCGGTTGTAGCGGCAAATGCTTATGACACTTCAACTAATGAATTAATTACGAAGCCTTACGCAATAAAAGAAGTAGGCGGCAAGAAGATCGGCTTTATCGGCGTTGTGACACAAGAAACGCCAAGCATGATCGTTCGTAAAGGAAATGAAAACTTAAAAATTACGGACGAAGCAAAAGCGATTGATAAATATACGGCAGAGTTGAAAAAGCAAGGTATTAAAGCCATTGTAGTACTTGCTCATAATCCATCTAATCAAAATGGAACTTCTACCGAGTTTGATGCAGCGGATATTGCTAAAAAAGTTGACGATGAAGTTGACGTTATCTTTTCAGCTCACAATCACGTATACAACAACAAAGTAGTAGATAACAAACTAATTGTTCAAGCTTATTCATACGGCTCAGCGTTTTCTGACGTAGACGTTGAAATCGACAACACGGGTGACATCGTGAAAAAAGATGCAAAAATTGTAACCGTATACCAAAAAGACTATACGCCAGATCCTGAAGTTTCAAGCATTATGAAAAAGTACGAAGATTTAGCAGCGCCTATTAAAGCAGAAGTGGTTGGGAAGTCATCTACAGATTTGGCAAAAGGCTATCCTTCTAGCGGAGCAACAGGGGATATCGCGCTTGGAAACTTAATTGCTGACGGCATGAAAGCAGAAATGAACGCTGACTTTGCTTTAATGAATGGCGGAGGCGTTCGTTCACAGCTTGATTCAGGTGACGTAACATACGGTGATTTGTTTGCGATTCAGCCGTTTGGCAACGTCTTAAATAAAGTAAAGCTAAGCGGAGCAGATTTAGAAACGGTGTTAAACAATCAAATTACATCATCCGGACTAGATTTCCATATTGCAGGCTTTAACTATAAGTGGGACAGTAGTACGAATAAAGTAGTAGATATCACGCTTCCAGATGGAAGTAAAATTGACAAAGAAAAAGAATACACGGTAGTAGTCAATAACTATATGTACGGAAACGAAAAATACGGTATTGGTGCACTTTCGTCAGGTATGGAAGTGGGACCAGAAGATTTACAAGCAACGGTAAACTATATTAAAACCCTTAACAGCCCATTTGAATACAAAGCTGAAGGCCGTATTCAAAACGTGGCAGCTGCTAAAACAGCTGAACAGCAAGAACCTACTTTAAAAATAGCTCAATAAGCCAAAAAAGACTGTCTCATAACTCGGATTTCCGGTTTAGAGACAGTCTTTTTTAGTAGATTATCTTCACTTTCAAACTTTAAATCAATTAATTTATGTCACAACAGACCGCTTAATTTTTGAAACAATCACCAAATTGTGGTATTCTTTCCATGGAAAGAAGATTTACGTAAACGTTAAAAGTGGTATAAAAATTTCACTATTTTTTCATTTATCTGCGCTATGATATAGAGCTATAGAGAATCTGAAATAGAATATATTCGTTACAGTAAAGGAGTAAATAAAAGTGGCTATTAATCTACAAAAAGGGCAGAAAGTTGATTTAACAAAAGGAAGAGAAGGCCTATCTTCTATTACAGTTGGATTAGGATGGGATCCTGTAAAAAAACGCAGCTTTTTTGGTTTCGGAGGAAACGGACCAAGTATTGACTGTGATGCATCTGTTCTTATGCTAAATTCAAACGATAAGCTTGTAAGTAACTCAGCCGTTGTGTATTTTGGAAATCGTCACAGTAACTGCGGGAGCGTTAAGCATTCAGGCGATAACCTTACCGGAGCAGGTGAAGGAGACGATGAACAAATTTTTGTTGATTTAAAAAAGGTTCCTGGAAACGTACATAAACTTGTGTTTGTGGTCAACATCTATCAGTGTGTTGAGCGAAACCAAGATTTCGGTATGATTAAAAATGCGTTTATTCGCGTTGTAGACAGCGCTAAAAACGAAGAGCTTGTCTACTTTAATCTATCTGAAGACCATTCAGGAGCAACCGCTTTATTTGCAGGTGAAATTTACCGAGACGGGAATGAATGGAAGTTTTCAGCAACTGGAGATGCAACGAGAGATACTGGATTAGGAGAAATTGCAAATAAATATACAAAATAAACAACTTGAAAAGAGGGAAACGAAATGGCTATTAATCTTTCAAAAGGACAAAAAGTAGATTTAACAAAAACGAATCCAGGATTAACAAACGTAGTAGTAGGTCTTGGATGGGATGTAAATAAGTATGACGGTGGAAACGATTTTGATTTAGATTCATCTGTCTTTTTATTAAACGGAGCGGGAAAATGCGCTTCAGAATCTGATTTTATTTTTTACAACAATACGACGGGTGCAAACGGAGCGGTTGAGCATACAGGAGATAACCGTACAGGCGTAGGTGAAGGAGACGATGAGCAGGTTCAAGTAGATTTGAAAAATGTGCCTCAATCTATTGAACGTATCGCGTTCACCATTACGATTCATGAAGCGGAAGCGCGCGGTCAAAACTTTGGCCAAGTAAGCAATGCCTACGTTCGTATTTTAAATGCAACAAATGACGAAGAGTTAATTCGCTATGATTTAGGTGAAGACTTCTCGATCGAAACAGCCGTTGTAGTAGGAGAGCTGTACCGACACGGCGGAGAATGGAAGTTTAATGCTATTGGCAGCGGTTATCAAGGCGGCCTAGCGGCACTTGTAAACGACTTTGGTTTAAACGCCTAATCATTAAAGTAAGAAAACGTACGGAGGATGTTTTTATGTCAATTTCTTTATCAAAAGGTCAGCGCATTGACCTAACGAAAACCAACCCAGGATTAACAAAAGTAATAGTAGGCCTTGGATGGGATACAAACAAATATGCCGGATCTCAGGATTTCGATTTAGATGCATGTGCATTTTTAGCCAATAAATCAAGTCAGGTTGTAAATGACGAGGAGTTTGTTTTTTACAACAATTTAAAAAGTCCAAATGGCGCTGTGGAGCATAACGGTGACAACCGTACGGGTGCAGGAGATGGAGACGATGAGCAAATAGCCGTTGATTTTTCCCTTCTTCCTGACCACGTTGAAAAAATCGGAATTAGCGTCACGATTCACGACGCAGATGCTCGCGGACAAAACTTTGGACAAGTATCCAACGCGTTTGTTCGTCTGATTGATGCTGAAACAAATGAAGAAGTACTGCGATATGATTTAGGTGAAGATTTTTCAATCGAAACAGCTGTCGTTGTATGCGAGCTATACAAGCACGGAAACGACTGGAAGTTTAATGCCATTGGCAGCGGATTTTCCGGTGGCTTGGCCGACCTTTGCCGCAACTACGGATTATCCGTATAAAAAAGGCACGGAATAAATGAAAAAGAAAGGGTGCTTTAACGAGTACCCTTTCTTTTTAGCATGTATATGTCTGAAAAGAAAGGAGCTGTAAGGCGTGAGTAAACTAATTGATCCTCATATCATTAATCTTAACGAGCAAAATGGAACTTCTCTTTTTTCTCAAGATGTTTCTCTGCGAGGTGACTTTATACAAAATGAGCAGCAAATTTCCTACAAACAAGTGGCGGGAAGATATGTAGGCACCCATCTTGATGCGGACGAGTACGCATCTTTTCTTTATGAACTTGCGCATTCATCATCATCGATCCTTGTCCTGCACGATAAGCTTGATAAGTCCATTTCAAATGATAGATTAAAAGAAGTACAAACGATTCTTAAAATTAATCAAGAAGAACGCGGCCTTTCTGTCAATCGACTGTTTGCTTTTTTAGAAGGAAAAAAGCTGATCGTGAAGTCAGAAAATCCCGCTATACATAGAAGAATACGCGAAAAATTTATTGAAACCTTAACGTGTTTTAAAGAACAGCACGCAGAGGGCTTTATGGACGGGCATTTTCAACGCGTATTAATCGATTTAATAAAGTGGCAGTGGAATCATGTGAAGTCTTGGATGGTCGATCAAGCATTTCCTGAACACGCGCCTCGCATCATGTGGTATGGAGATGCGAATAAAAGCGAGCAGTATTTTCTCTATTATTTGATTTTACTAGGTTTTGACGTCCTTACCTTTCATCCAGAGGGAAAGGATCATTTAAAAGAAGTAGATAAGAATCAACATTTAACAACGGTTTATACGTTTCCTTCTACTAGCTCGCTTTTACCTTTTCCAACGGATAAGCCGGTTCGAAAAGGTACGGTAGCATTTCGAGCTTCTCAAGAAATTGAGCAAGTGCTTCATTCAGAGGAGTCTATGCTGTATAAACCGTGGCAATTTCGTTCGTATTTTCCAACTTCAGTTACTCTTAAAACGACGTATGATGAGATTTTTTTATTAATGAGAGAACGGGCGTTTATTCGTCCTAATTTTGAAGTGTCAAAGCCATATGTACACGTGCCGGTTCTGTTTTCAAAAGTGCTTGGCATTTCAAAAAACCGAAAAGAGTACTGGAGTAAAGTGCATGAGCTCATGCAAACAGAAAATGAGTTAGCTCTGACTGTTGATTCTGTTCCTTTTGCTAAAAAAATAGAAGGAAATAATCACTTTCACTACCAAGGCGCTCTCGGAAGTGATGGGACGCTCAGTCCTGATAAAATGATTGAAAGCAACTGGTGGCGCTATAAAGAACTGCCTATCGGGCTTCAGCAAGGGCTAGCTGCAGCTATTTCCAGATACTGTGCACATTCAAAGCTCCTTCGGTTGGATCATGAAGATGCGTATCAGCATCAAATGTACTTGTTTAATCAGTCTTTGAAGCTTCCAAACAACGTGCTTCGCATGCTTCAAAAATTTGATTATACGCAGCACGTCCCTCGGCTCATTATCTATCACGGAAATGAACATGAAACGTTTACGCGTGAAGATGCAGCTTTACTGCTTCTGTTAAATGAATTTGGCGTTGATATTGTTCTTTTTAATCCGACCGGTCAAATAGATATAGAAGCGTTTGTCGAAGAAAAATATTTCGATATACATTGGCTAGAAGATATTAGCTTTAATGAAGAATTCAAAGAGCCGTCGCTCATTCAAAAATGGTTAAAACGAATCTTTTAAAGAAAGAAGGGTTTTTAAATGGGAACAAACGAATTACAGTCTTTAGATGTAAACGAAGCCGAAGAAGTTTTAGAAACAAAGCCTAATGAAGTAAAAGCAAAACTGCGAGAAGAGCCGGAAGTACGTCGCTTAGCAGAACAAATTGATTATAAAAATCAGCTAGCTTTACTTGAGTATGGGAAAGAAACAGCCAATGAAATTTCCTCGTTTTCCGGAAAAGTGCTTAGTACAATTAAATCGTCTAGCATGGAAGAGTCAAGTCAATTATTAAAGCAGCTTGGAAAGATTATGGATAAATTTGATGCAAAGGATTTTGTTGAAGATAAAGGGTTTTTCTCTAAGCTTTTTAAACGCGGTCAAAAAATAGTGGATAAGCTGTTTCAAAAATATGAAACAATGGGCTCTGAAATTGATAAAGTATATGTAGAGATTACAAAATATGAAACTGAAATGAAGCATTCAACCACGACGCTTGAACAGCTTTACGAGCAAAACTATCAGTATTATATGGAGCTTGAAAAATACATTGTAGCGGGCGAAGTGAAAGTAGAAGAGTTAAAACAAGAGGTAAAGGTGCTTGAAGAAAGAGCGTCGAGTGGAAATCAGCTGGCGGCAATGGAGCTTCAAACCTTAAAAAATGCGGTTGAGCTGATGGAGCAGCGATTATATGATTTAGAAATGGCAAAACAAGTATCTTATCAATCCGCTCCTCAAATCCGTATGCTGCAGCGAGGAAATACAAAGCTGATCGGCAAAATCAATTCTGCGTTTATTACAACGATTCCTATTTTTAAAAATGGACTCATTAACGCAATCGCAGCAAAACGTCAAAATTTAGTAGCGGAGTCTATGAACGAATTAGACAAACGCACAAATGAGCTGCTCATTCGCAATGCAGAAAACATTTCACAGCAAAGCGTTAAAATTGCCAAAATGTCCGGTGCTCCTAGCGTAAAAGTAGAAACGATGGAACAAACGTGGAATATTATTATGAAAGGAATGCAGGAAACAAAAGCAATCGAAGAAGAAAACAAACGCCTTCGTGAAGAAGGACTTGTTCGCTTAGCGCAATTTCAAGAAAACTTCAAGGCGCTTGAACATAAGATGTAACGAAAAAGCGGGAATCTTTACGATTCCCGCTTTTTTTGCCTATACGTTTGCTAGAAGTCTGAACCGTAAGAGATTAGTGAAAAGCGTGAAAGGGTATCAGATATAAAAGGAGTATTATCCAAAATAAGATAGTTATTTCCAGAAAGCGTTTGTACACTTTTATGATTTTTTTCGAATTTGTTAAAAAAATCTTTTATAATTTAAGTTAAAAACTTAAAATAATTAAGCTTTTTAAGTTTTTTAGTGGTTTTTAGTTTTTCTTTGCGCTACAATTAGCTCATATCAAAGTAAAAAAGGAGGGTATTTCAATGTATCAAGAACAGCGCATGAGTGCGATTGTTGAATACCTTCATACACACCGTACGATTACGTTAGACGAAATTTGCGATATGTTTACCGTTTCAAAAGATACGGCGAGGCGTGATTTAGTCAAGCTTGAAGAAAACGGCGAGGTTATGAGAGTTAAAGGCGGAGCGACGCTATCGTCAAGTCATATCATTGATTACAGTGAACGGACGCCTACCAAAGCCAAAGAACAAATTGCTAAAGAAGCAGCTTTGTTAATGTCGGAGGGGTATGACGTGCTTTTAGATACGTCTTCTACCATCTCGCTAATGGCGAAGTATATGGATGTAAAGCATGTAACCGTTATTACGAATTCCATTGATAATGTGGATTTGCTCGATCAATATACAGCGTGTGATACGTTTTTGCTGCCGGGAAAGTTTAACGGGAAAAACCGTAACGTCACCGGGCCAAGAACGATTTCTACGTTGCAGGAATACAAAGTAGATCAGCTGTTTTTAGGTACGTGCGGGGTTGGTGCAGATGGTATTACATCTCCAAGTGAAGAAGAAGCATTTTTAAAAAGAAAGATGATTCAATGTGCAAGACAAGTTATTATGCTTGCGGATCATACGAAGTTTGAACGTGAATTTTTACATCGAGTATGTGATATGAGCGATATTGATATCTTAATCACAAATAAAGAGCCAGAAGCGGATGTAAAAGAAAAAATAGAACAAAATCAAGTGCGGCTTATCGTAACAGATTTTGATAAAGGAGAGGAAACACAATGAAGAAAATAAAAGTAGGATTAGTAGGGTACGGATTTTCAGCAACGGTCTTTCACACGCCGCTTTTAAGCGTGTTAGACGAATTTCATATTTCAAAAGTAATGAGCTCAAATTCTGAAAAAGTAAAGAGTGACTTAGAAGATGTTGAAGTAGTGAGCACTCTATCTGAACTTCTAGAAGATGACAGCATTGATTTAGTTATTATTACAACGCCTAGCGGCATGCACTATGAAATGGTGAAAGACGCACTACGCGCAGGCAAGCATGTAATTGTTGAAAAGCCAATGGTTGTATCAGAAAAAGAAGCAAATGAATTAATTCAATTAGCAAAAGAACAAGATGTTCAACTAAGCGTCTATCATAACCGCAGATGGGATAATGATTATTTGACGGTGAAACAGCTGATTGAAGAAGGGAAATTAGGCGACGTTAAAATGTATGAAGCGCATTTTGACCGCTATCGTCCAGCTGTTCGAGACCGCTGGAGAGAAAATGAAGGACCTGGGTCAGGAGCGCTTTACGATTTAGGCTCTCATTTAATAGACCAAGCCTTACACCTTTTTGGAATGCCTGAATTTGTTCAAGCTGATGTATTTGGTCAGCGAGATCATGCACGTACGGATGATTACTTCCACGTAGTGCTTGGATACGGTTCTCTTCGCGTTATTTTACATTCAAGTGCCATTGTGCCAAGCAACGGGCCGCGCTTTCAAGTTCACGGAACAAAAGCAAGCTATATTAAATACGGCATTGACGGCCAAGAAGATATGCTAAGAGCCGGTAAGAAGCCTGTGGACGATATGTGGGGAGCCGACAGCCCTGAACACTACGGGAAGCTGACAACTGGCGAAGGCGAAACGAAAGAAATTCAAACACTGCACGGTTCTTATGTGACGTATTATCAAAAAATTGCCGACAGCCTGCTTCGAGGAGAAGAGCTTCCGGTTTCAGCAGAAGAAGCTCGTGACGTAGTTAAAGTTATCGAAGCGGCATTTGAAAGCAGCAAAGAAAAACGAGCGGTTTATTTTAACTAAGGAGCGAGAAACAGTGAGTAATCATTCGGCAGAGAAACTGCTTGAAAAAGTAGTTCAGCAGGAAAAAGAACTGATCTTTCATCAATTTACAAATGACCAAGCGTTACAGATAGGAACAGCAATTATTAATGAAGCAAAAAATAAGGGGAAAGCCGTTACAGTAAGCATAAAACGAAATGGTCAAACTCTCTTTCAACATGCGATGGAAGGGGCCATTCCCGACCATGAAGAATGGATTAAACGAAAATCAAATACCGTTCTTCGCCACCATCACAGCTCGTATTATATGAAGCTGTACTGCGAGTTAAAAGATCGTTCTTACGCGCAGTTTTATGCAGCGAATCCTCAGGAATTCGAAGCGGTAGGCGGGTCATTTCCGGTTTCGGTTAAAAACGTTGGCGTAATTGGAACCATTACTGTATCAGGCATGTCGCAAGAAGAAGATCATGAACTTGTGACAGATACGATTCGTAGCTTTTTGCAATAAAAATAAGCGGACTTCGTTGGAAGTCCGCTTATTTCATTAAAGGATGAGTGGTGATAAGGCGTGTGTTTTTTCTACATAAATAAAAGCATCATATCGTTTTGACAAGCGAGAAGGAACATAATTTCCGTATTGTTCAATCTCTGGGTCGTAGACAACACCAATGGCGCGGTGGCCTATCGTTGAATGAAAAAATGTTCGGTTTTCCTCTGTGAACATGAGATATTGATCAAAAGCACCTGCTCGGTGAATGGCATCTTCCCAGCTTCCTTCTATAGCTGGAGGAACGGTTAATTCCTGATGACGATTACCCCAGCTATCAGAAGCAATGACCGTGCCGTGATGAGTTCCGAATCCGACGGCGTAAACATGCTTCTGTCCGTATTCTTCACGGGTAAGCTGACCTACATTCACCATGCCGCTGCTTTTCATGTCCGTTGCTCTTGCATCTCCGATGTGAGTGTTATGCTCCCATACAATTCCTTTAGCGCTATCTTTGTAGTAAGCTTGAATATATTTTAAAGCTTCTACCATATGACGATCGCGAATATTCCACGATTCATTGTCGTTGGTAATCATCGTATGATAATAAGCTTCAGCATTGCTTGCTACCAGCGCATTTACCTGCATACTAAGCGCAGCCTCAGGCTCATGAGTATAGGTATCTTTTTTTTGCTGAATGGTTTGTAAAAGCTCTAAGATTTCTACCATGCAGTTCTTTCCGTAAAGGGCAGAAGAAATTCCGTACATCTGTGCTTCGCGATGAAAAGGTTCAAAGCATTCAAAGGCTTTTTTCGCTTTCTTTGCATCAGGCGCGTGGTTGTTTTCTAAGTACTCAATAATAGCTTCCATCGATTCCCACAGGCTGTATACATCTAAGCCGTAAAAACCTACTTTTGGCTGATGTGCTGGCAAGTTGTTGTTATAATCACGAAGCCATTCAATCAAATCATTTATTTCTTGATTGGCCCACATCCATGAAGGCCAGCGGCTAAAAGATCTTAAGACATCTTCGGCATTCGCGTATTGAGTTGTATATCCTTTAATATAGCGATTAACTTCAAAACACGAAGGCCAGTCTCCTTCCACTGCTATAAAGGAAAAATCATGATGCTGAATTAATTCTTTCGTAATAGCTGCTCGAATTTCGTAAAATTCAGATGTGCCGTGAGAGGCTTCTCCGAGAAGTACGTATTGAGCGCGGCTTGCTGTGTTAATAAGGGGCAGTAAGTCATCGACATCAGCAAAAGGCATAGAATGTTTTTTAATGGCTTCTATCATTTGAATGGTTTTTAGCATAGGACCACCTTATGTTTAAGAAATGGATAGCAAGAGCTTGAGACAGCGAGTCTTGCTACCAGTTAACGCGTTTTTATTTTTATGAATTACCTGCTAAAGTGCTTAATGGCAGAATCATTTAAAGAAAAATCTTCTTTAGTAAGCGCCGTTTGATTCTGTGTTTCGCATTCTTTAGTAGGATGCTCTTCTTTTTTAGAAACAGCAGAAACTTCTTCGTTATTTTCATACGTGTGGTTTGTTGACATTATATTTCACCTCTTGTATCTAGTGTTTGAGATACAGAAAATAAAATAAGAAGAAATATCAGGAATACCTTGAAAAGAAAAGTATACGCTTTAAATTATTTGAACTCATGCAAGAAATTGTCTACACTAAACACTGATACATAAATCGAGTGAGGAGAACGTGAAGAGTTTATGAAGTTGATTTCGTGGAACGTAAATGGCATTCGCGCGTGTGTGCGAAAAGGATTTTTAGATTATTTTCAAGAAGTGAATGCGGATGTATTTTGTATTCAAGAGACGAAGCTGCAGGAAGGCCAAATTGATTTGCACCTAGAAGGATATTATCAGTACTGGAATTATGCCGTGAAAAAAGGGTATTCCGGAACGGCTGTTTTTACAAAGCAAAAGCCTTTATCCGTTTCATACGGCGTGGATAAAGAATCAGAAGACGAAGGACGTATTATCACGCTTGAGTTCGAACAATGCTATGTAGTAAATGTGTATACGCCAAATTCTAAAAGAGACTTAGCAAGGCTTGAAGAAAGGCTTCAATGGGAAGATGATCTGCTCGTGTACTTAAAAAAATTAAATAGCCGTAAAGCGGTAGTTTTATGCGGAGACCTAAATGTAGCACATGAAGAAATTGACTTGCGTAATCCGAAGCCAAACCGAGGAAATTCTGGTTTTACAATAGAAGAGCGAGGGAAAATGACGACGCTTCTTGCTAGCGGATTTCTTGATACATTTCGCTATTTATATCCGAATCAAGAAGGATCCTATACCTGGTGGTCATATATGAACAAAGTGCGAGAACGAAATATCGGGTGGCGCATTGATTATTTTATCGTATCGGAGAGAATGAAAGACGTTATTCAAGAAGCTGCTATTCATCCGCATGTAATGGGAAGCGACCACTGTCCTGTGATGCTAGAATTAAATGTACCCTATCTATGATATCTTTCTATATAATAGAAGAAAAACGGAAAAAAGGTTGGTTCACGCGAACGGTTGCGGTATAGTAAACATATTAAAAAGTACAGAATGTTTCATGAGATAAAGGGGGAGACAAAGGTGAAGCGAGACTCGCTGCAAACCATTGAGCACGAAATTGCGCTGCTTGTTCGTCTAACAACGACGCACAGTCCTAAGCTTGGAAGCTTGGACCGTTCTGAATATTTACTGTTAAGCGAGCTAGATCAGCGCAGTCCGCTCGGGATTAATGCATTAGCTGAAAATTTAAAGCTGAGCTTATCTACAGCTAGCCGGCAAGTATCTGCGCTTGAAACCAAACAGTTTGTTCGCCGCTTTCCAAGTCCAGAAAACGGGCGAATTAGTTTAATTGAAATGACGGATTCAGGAAAAGATATTTTGCAGCATGTACAAAACAAGCGTAAACAAGCCTATGCTGAAGTATTGGAAGACTGGTCGGAAGAAGAGATTTTAGCACTGGAAAAAAGCTTATCCCGCTTGAATCTCGATTTTAAAAAATGGCGCAGTAATGGATGTTAAAGCGAATACATATAGATGAACAAAAAGGCTATTGAAAAATAGTCTTTTTAAGTTGAAACAAAGAAGTTGATTTCTTCTTTAAAAGATGTATAATATGTAGTGCTGCTATAACTTGCATGATACAACTTGTACAATAAAATATGTAAGGAATTGTTAGTCATATGAAAAGAATTTAATAAAAGGAGGAATAAATATGAGTCAGAATAATCCAGCAGTAGCCTCCGACAAACAAGGTTTAAGCGTACCTAAATACTTGATTATGGCGATTTTAACGCTATTTTCAATTGGTCCTCAGTATTTTTTGAATTTATCTTACACGGTCAATCAAGTATTGATTCAAAATCGATTTGATGCGAGTACACAAAGCTTACTATTGCCATCTATTATTTCTAACTTGGCATTTGGACTTGGGGTACCGATTGGTCCGATGCTCACGAAAAAATATGGCGTGCGTAAAGCATACTTAACGTTCGTTTTGGTCTTTTTAGCGGGTTCAATTATCAATGTTTTTTCAGAAAACGTTGCGTTTTTATCCCTTGGTCGTCTGATTCAAGGCTTAAGTTCAGGAATGCTGTTTTTAACCATTATTCCAGCTGCGCTGATCTCGTTTCCGAATAAAATCCGAAACTTCTTTTTAGTGTTAGCAATCGGCGGACTGTTCGGTTCAACGGCGATTGGAGCCTTTTTAGGTGCTGTATCTCTTAGCATGGATAATTGGCGCTGGGTTTTTGTTTTAGGAATAATAGCTTCTCTTGTCTGTCTGTTTATTGGATATAAGGTATTACCTGCTCATGATCCAACTCAGCAAGAAGATCGACCAGTGGATAAGAAAAGTATCTTTATTCTTAGTCTTATTATGATTTTATTGGTGTATCCACTGTATGAACTAAGATACGAAGGATTTGCTTCTATTCAAGTGTGGCCGTTCTTACTAGCTGCAGCAGGATTAGTTGTCATTTTTGTCTTAGTTGATTTAGCGGCTGAAAATCCGTTAGTACCATTAAAATCGCTGCTAGCCGTAAAACCAGTTGCAGGTACAATTATGGCAATTGGCGGTCATATGGCGTATATTCTAGCCATTGCAGGTATTAATGGCGTCATGCAAAATGTGCAAAATGCATCGTACACCACGCTTTCTTATTTTTATTTATACTTTTTTGTTGGGGTACTGATTTCAGCGTTTGCAACGACATTCTTATATGACAAATTTGGTCCAGGTTACCTTGGAGCAATTGGATCACTTCTTATTGTCATTGTAGGATTTAGCTGGGTGAACGTATCAGCCGATACATCACTAGTAAGTTTATATGTTCACATTATGCTCTTTGGTATGGGTGTTAGTATGGCACTGGTATCCGGCGCGCTAGGAGCGGCACTAGCCGGAGATTTACATCAAGCTTCGATGCGTTCCATTTCACTGCACTCCATTCGAAATTTATTAGGAGCGATTGTAGCACCTGTGATTGGGTGGTTTGTTGTTCGACAAAATGCGATTTATTATGAAGATTTTCGAGGTCAAATTAGCTCAGTAGATCCTCAGGTGAAGCTGCAGTTATCTGAAATGATCAAACGCTATATGGGTATGGGAATGAGTCAAGCAGACGCAAAAACATCGGCCGTGACGGCTGTTGTAGCAGGCGCTAAAAAAGCGTCGATTTTACATGCGTATCATAACTTATTTTTCATGCTTGGTATTTTAGGCGTAATTATGCTCATTGCTTCACTAAGTAAAGCGTGGAGCGGTGAAAATAGAATTCTTGTTCAAAAAGAAGAGGTTCAAGAAGAAGCTGAGCCGCAAGAAGAAAGAAAAATGCTGCCGGCACCTCAAACAGAAGAAACCTCTGTATAATATACTAACTATAGAAAGAAGGAATTCCGATGAGTAAAAGTCGTTTATTGGTTACTAACATTGTTGGAATCATTGTGATTTTATTACTAGTAGGCTTTGGTGGATATTATTTCTACGAAAAAGCAAATTACGTTAAAACAGATGAAGCGCAGGTAGAAGCACCGCTTTCACAAGTCATCGCTTCAGCTAACGGTCAGTTAAGCGAATGGAATGTAAAAGAAGGAGATAGCGTTTCTCAAGGTGATTCTGTTGGAAGCTTAAAAGAAGGCGAAAAATCAACAGACGTAACGTCTATGATTGACGGAACAATTATTAAAAACAACGCATCTCAAAATCAATTAGTAAAAGCTGGCGATGTGTTAGCACAAACAGCTGATTTATCTAAAATCTATATCAATGCAAACATTAAAGAAACAGACCTAGGTGACTTAGAAGAAGGAGACAGCGTCGACATTACAGTGGACGGAGACTCAGGTAAAGTCTTTAAAGGCCATGTTGAAGCAATCGGCCGCGCAACAAACTCAGTGTCTTCTATGCTTCCTGCTCAAAATACAGGAAACTATACAAAAGTAACGCAAAAAGTACCGGTGAAAATTTCAATTGATGACGCATCAGATAAAGTTCTTCCAGGTATGAACGCAGAAGTGAAAATTTCAATTTAATAACGGAAAAAAAGCTGCTTCCTCTAAGGGAGCGGCTTTTTTTATGCCTAAACAAATAAAATAAAAAATGTGCTAAAAAGGGGATGTATACAAAGGAAATGTGTGGTAAGATACTTCTTGTTTGAAATTGGATATCGGTAAAGAAGGTGATGGGATGACCGCGGTCGAAACAAAAAAAGGGCCAAAAGAAAAGCTGAATTTGTTTTTCTTAACGTGGCCGATCTTTTTAGAAGTGTTTCTTTTTATGTTAATGGGGATTGCTGATACCTTTATGCTAAGTGCGCTGTCGGATGATGCCGTATCAGGAGTCGGAGCAGCCAATCAATACCTTCACATTGCGATTTTGGTGTTAGAGGTCATTGGTAACGGGGCGGCAATTGTTGTCTCTCAGTATTTAGGATCAAAACGGTATATAGAAGCGTCAAAGATTTCTGCTTTGGCCGTTACGTTAAATTTAGGAGTCGGGCTAGTCATTAGCGCGGGTTTTCTTTTGTTTTCAAGACATATGATGGAAGCGATGAACTTACAAGGTGACGTGCTGATGTATGCACAAAGCTATTTATCCATCGTTGGAGGAGCTATTTTTCTTCAAGCGATTATTAACTCTCTTGCAGCGATTATTCGCGTACATGGCTTTACGAAGCAGGCAATGTTTGTTTCACTTGGAATGAACATTTTTCATATTGCAGGAAACTATGCTTTAATCTTCGGGAAGTTCGGCTTTCCGGAAATGGGCGTGCAAGGAGCAGCAATTTCATCTGCGTTCAGCCGATTTGTTGCCCTTATTGTGTTCTTTTGGCTGCTGTATCAAGTGATGGAATATAGAGTGAAATTTCAATACTACATTACGCTTTCAAAAGAATATATCGGTAAAATTTTAAAAATTGGTATTCCGTCGGCTTTTGAACAAGTGATGTATCAAGGCTGTCAAATTGTCTTTTTATACTATGCAACCTACCTAGGAGCAGAATCACTTGCTGCGAGACAGTACGCGATGAATATTTCAATGTTCATTTACTTATTTGCCATTGCAATTGGAATGGGTACAGCGATTATTGTCGGCCGTTTAGTAGGCGGAAACGAAAAAGATGAAGCGTACCATCGCGTATGGAAAAGCGTCAAATGGGCCAGTGCCGTAACGATGATGATGGTTGTTCTTGTGATGACATTCAGAACACAGCTGATCAGCGTGTTTACAGACAATCCGCATATCATTGAGCTTGGGGCGACGGTGCTGCTTCTGAGCATTGTGCTTGAAACGGGAAGAACGATGAACATTGTGCTGATTAACTCGCTGCGGGCAGCGGGAGATGCCAAATATCCGGTGTTAATTGGTGCGATGTCGATGGTCATGATGAGCTTGCCACTCGGTTATTTCTTCGTTTTCCATTTAGACATGGGGCTCGCTGGCATTTGGCTTGCCATCG
Organism: Priestia sp. ST2; assembly: GCF_055810735.1. Lineage (NCBI taxonomy): Bacteria > Bacillati > Bacillota > Bacilli > Caryophanales > Bacillaceae > Priestia > Priestia sp. ST2. The sequence goes on from NZ_JBVVNT010000002.1 coordinate 100,674, forward strand.
CAGCCGATGAATGGACGCGCGCAGTTATTATGTTTTTCCGCTGGAAAAGCCGAGCATGGGAAAACTACGGACTTATACAGCACGAACAAACAGCTGAAGAACCAACGCCGGTTCAAGTATAAAACAAAACCTCTGCAGGATGTGCAGAGGTTTTTTGCTGTGTGAAAAAACGAAGTGAAGCTGGTCTTTTTATGCAAAAAGCTTTAATTTGTGGGAAAAAATGGGTATGGGTACAAAGGAATGGTTTTATTCTACTTATTCTTTGTTTTAGATAACGGTATATGGTTGGATAACGTATTTAGACATGAGTCTTTTTTCTCTTATTTTTCATTTTTATCTCAATTCATGAAACTAGAAGCATAAAAAAGAGAGTTTTTTCCTATTTAGCTATAATGAGACAAATTTTATACTTATAATTATTGGATTAAACTCGAAATGTGCGGAACAGGAGGAACGATATGGGGTTAGGAAGCGTATTAGACGGACTGCTGGGTGAAGTATCTGGAAGAGTCTCAGATGTAGAAGGGAAAATTTCTAAGCTAAGAACGGCTAAAAGTAAAATTGAGCATGAACAAGCTGTTTCATTAAAAGAAATTGAACACATCAAAAAGCCTGAGCTGGGAGACAAATGGACGGGTACGTTATCGGATGATTTTGACGAAAAACGTACGGCAGCCTACGACAACATAAAAGGCATTTTAGACGGTGATTACGATGGATACATTCGTGAAATTGAAACAAAGATATGGGCGCTAGAAGCTGAAAAAGGAGCTTTGAGCGGCTTGAACGCCGTTATTGGAGAAGCGGATTCTTTATTAGCTAAAGGTGAAGAAGCCTATGACGCAGTAGAAAACAAGATTAGTGAAATTAGAAGGGGGCTGTTTTCATGACAATTAAGCTTGATCACGCTGACGTTATCAAAAAGCTTGAAGCAGTCAGCACAGCGATTGGAAATTTATCCATTAGCAAAATGCCTGACCTTGGAAAAAACAGCCTTGATACTACAGAGAAATGGGAAGCGCGCGAAGAAGAAATTCAAACGCTTATTTCTACTTATATAAAAGCACTAAACAAAAACGTAAAAGATACAAAATCTAATGTAGACTTACTAAAAGAACAAGACGAATCTATTATCCATTCGTAGCAGCAAAGGGGGATGACTGTGGGAAAGGTATACGATGCAAAAGCACTGTTTGATATAGCAAAAGACAGGGAAAAAGCCTACGATGAGTTACTCAGCCAGCTGGGTGAACTGAAAAAAGCGCTGCAGGGCGTAGCGGACTTAGAAGGCAGCTTAGAAGGAAAAGGCGCTGACAATATAAAATCTTTTTATAAGCAGCACGTTGATACGGCCGGACAGTGGGAAAACTTAATTAAAATGCAGCAAAGCTATTTTTCAACGCTTCACGTTAAAGCTGAAAAAGCAAAGCTATCAGGAAGCACGATTGTAGATGAATCATTTTTAGAAACAGAGCTAAAAAACGCCAACAGCAATGCTAAAGAAATGGTTGCGCAGCAGCACGACGATCTGCAGAGTATTTTAAACGGCATTGACGATATCGTCTCTATTTCAGCGTTTTCAACGAGTGAGTTTAACGATAAAATAGAAGAAGCAGAGAAAAAACGCACCGATACAATTGAAGCAGTGAACCAGCTTGACGCTGAATGGTCAAAAGAATACAGCGAAATGGACGATTTCTATGCGGTAGTGGATACGCTAGTAAGCGGCTTAGAGCTTGCTACGAGTCAAGGAGGAAGTGTCTATCAGCTTGCCTTTGACGAAAAAGCTTATCACGACAGCGAGCTGTATAAAGTGCAAACAAAGCTAAACGACTATGCGACTTCATATGTTGACTATAACAAGCAGCAAGAAGAAGTATACGAGCTGGAAAAAAAGCAAGAAGAAGAAGCAAACAAGCCGTGGTATGAAAAAACGTGGGACGCGGTTTCTACCTTTACAGGAGAGGTCAGCGGATATTATGATTATAAACGAGCAGCAGAAGGCGTGGACCCTGTTACGGGTGAAAAACTTTCTACCTCACAGCGCGTCGCAGCAGGAGCCATGGCAGCAGCCGGCTTCATTCCGGTTGTCGGCTGGGTAGGAAGAGCCGCAAAAGGCGGAAAAGCCATCTACAAAACGGCTAAAGGCCTAAGCGCAGCGGATCACGCCTTAGACGCCTACAAATCCGCTAAATCCTTCAAAGTCCTGGAGCAAACCGAAAAAGGCCTCTACGGTCTTGTGGCTGCAAACGGCTTAGGAGAATACATGACCGGACGCGACATGTTCGGGAATAAAATCAGTGAAGAGCAGCGTAAAGCAAGTCTTCTGCAAGCCTTAGGAATTGCTGGAGCTGGGGCGCTTTCTACGAAGGTAGCGGGGAAAACAGCGAAAGCAGGCGCTAATGCCGTGGCAAACGGAGCGAAGAAGCTTAGTGATATGCGTAATTCACTTCGTACTGAAGTTATTACGAACAGAGCCCGCAGTGCGTACCAAAGCGTTCAAAAAAGCTCTCCATCGTGGACTCAATCCTTAAAGAAAACGTATAACAATATTCTAGATTCGAATATGCCGAGACTCATGCCAGAATTAGCGCCTCTAGGTCCAGACTTGGGCCAAAGAACGGTTCGAGAGACGTTGCAGAACTCAAAAAATTATGTCATGCAGAAAGCTGAGAAAGTTTCGGTTGCTTACAAGGGTGCGGCTAATAAAAGTAAGATTGATATTGGTAAAACCGATATAGATGAACTAAGGGAAAAATGGAATGTTCCAGAAACTGAAACAGTTGCAGTTGGAAAAACGGATGTAAAAGGATTAGAAAATTTAACTTTTGAAGGCGGATCACCGAAAGTACGCAAAGAAGCTGGGTTACCTGATTTAGATGAAATAATGCCTAACAGAAATATTAAAGCTCCAGGAAATAACCCATTGTTCACTAGACATGCAGAGGAAGGAGTTCTAAATGAATTAGATTCAGCAGTAATAAAGGCAGGTATAAAACCAGAAGATGTAGCAGGAACATTAAAACTACATCAATCGAATCCTTCAGGTGTATGTAGGAAGTGTTATCAAGGGTTAGCAAACGATAAAGTACCGCCGGGTGTGTTAAAGCAATTAAGTTTAAAATATCCTAATTTAAAAATCGAAGTAACATCGGAAATTAATGAAAGCATTAAAGTAACTGGTAGGCTTAATCTAATGATTAAAAATGGAAAGTATATTGATTAGTTGGAGGTTAATTATGGCTAATACTGAATTTAATAATTTAACAGAAGACGGTAAAGTGATATTTTTTCTGGGACTTTCAGAAAAAGCTTTGTCGGTCTTTTCTCAAAAAGAAGATCAAATTTTAGCTCAAGAAGTTCTATATAAATGCTGGGAGTGGCTAGAGAATAAAGAAAATATAGGAGATATTCTTTATGAATTATTAGACAATGAGGAAAACGGTATAACAATAGTGCAAGAGATGTCGGATAATGAAACGGATGTAATAGCTTGGAACTGTGTTATTGATGCAGTTGCTTATACTAGCAGAAAAGCGTTTGAAAGAGAAGGAGTTAAATATTATCCAGAACCAATCGCTTTAGTTGATGAGACATTGGTAGACCATTTTATGGATTGTTTTGAAATGTGTATAGAGAATTCAGATAGTTATATCCAGAGAATAAATTCTTTATTGGATGACCATAAGAATAGGGATATAGCGAGTGATTTGCGGACAGAAGTTTTAAAGGAATTACAAATACAAAGTTAATTTTCACACTATCATTTTATGAATTTTTTAGAATGATAATTATCAAATTGGAGAAGAATGTTTGCAGTTTAGAATTATAGAAAACGCTATTATGTATTGAAAGAGCACTTAATAGCGTTTTAAATAACACTTGCTCTTGTTGTCTTATAAAGTATTTGTGTCTAGATGAAAAAATACTTACTTGACATTCAAAACTCCTGTTGGTTGTCTCATCATAGACTATTACGCGCGATAATAGGACTAGAAGCAAAGCACGAGCTTAAGAGAGATGAAATTTATTAGGCGATGAATAAAAGGATGACAATAAAAAAACTTGTAAGTGTTGACATAGAAATTGTCAGAACATATATAAGATTTCATACCGTTACTACAAAATAAACGAACTTAAAGCACTTGATTGTCTACTTTAGGCAACAAGTGCTTTCTTTTATCTGAGGGTATATAATTTCAAAGGGTTTTCATTTTTAATTGTTTCAATTGAAGCTTAGTCTGATTAGCTAAAGGCCTAAGCCTTGCGACCAAAGGAACCGAAAAGCTCAACAACATGCGCAACACGCTTCGCACAAGCGCCGTTGCCAACGTCACAAAGCAAGCCTACCAAAGCGTCAAAAATGCACCGGCCTCTTGGACACAGTCGCTACATAAAACGTATAACAACATCCTAGACAGCAGTATGCCAAGACTCATGCCAGATCTTGTGCCGGCTGGTCCAGCACTTGCCCAGCAGACCGTGAGGGAGACCTTGCAGAATGTGAAGCAGCAGACGATGCAGATGGTAACGAAGGTGAAATATGATCCAGTTCATAATCGCTATCGCGGAGCTGGCGGAAGATTTATGTCCAAGCGTGATGTGGAGAAGTTGGGTGATTCGGTTAAGGTAGAGACAGTTCGGAGGGTTGATAAGCCTGCAAAAGTAGAGAGTGTGAGTGAACGGGAATTTCAAAAAGGTACGGCTAATAAAACAGCTAATGTTGCAGAAGGTATTATTAGAGATGGAAGTCATATGACTACGGAAGGTGCTTTAAAACCAAATGTTAAGTATAAAACAGGAGAATATGAGTATTTATATGAGACAGACAACACGGGAAGACTCAAAGAGTTTGACGCAGGAGACTTAAGATTAACAGAGAGAGATAGTAGATTACCACATAAATCAAACACGCCAGGAAAAGAAACAGGTGACCATGCTGGACATTTAGCTGGTGATAGATTTGGAGGCTCGCCAGATCTAGATAACCTCGTATCGCAAGCAAGTGATGTGAATTTAAGTAAATACAAGAAGTTAGAGAATAAATGGGCTAAAGCAATAGAAAAAGGAAAACATGTTTCAGTTAACGTTAAAATAAATTACGAGGGTAATAATGTAAGACCAAGTAGCTTTGATATAGAATATGAAATACAGGGACGTATGAGTTTTACAAGTATAGAAAATTAGAGGTGGTTATATTATATGAAGGTATTTGAAGATTATTTTTCAGAGTTACAAACAGACATGGTGGCTATTTGTTTAGAGTATGTTGAAAATAAAGCAGATGAAATTTATATCTATTGTTCACATGAGTCTAAAATGTATGTTTTTGACTTTTTCTTTAGAATTAATGGAAAGCTAGTCCATAAACATCAACTAAATGAGGCTACAGCCAAATTAGATGGTCAAGACAATCTAGTTTATGACGTTTCAAGAGAAAGACAGAAGGCGGCTTTGAAAATTGGTAATGATGACTTGAAACTTATTCATAAGAAATGTGAAGAATTCGATAGGGATATGCCGACCGAAATGAAACTTTTTTATGATGTTAAGAAAAATAGTTTAAAAGCAAACTATAGATATGACTTAATTTATACAAATGATGACGAACTATTGCCAGATGATATTTTTGATTGTTGGTTCGAAGAAGTAAAAGAAAGTCATTTGTAAATTAGACCTTGATTGGCTAAAGCCTTTCAAGGTTTTTTACTTTAATCAATATTGAATCTTCCAAATCCTTCAAAGTCTTGGAGCAAGCCGAAAAAGGCATCTACGATATTGTCATCATAAATGGCTTGGAAGAATACATAACCAGACGCGATGTGTTGAGGAACAACATTAGTGCAGGTAAAATAGATAACAATTGTTCTAATGGAATTTGGTTTATATGGAGAAAGATAAAGGTTGGGCAAATGCTTTGAAGGAAGCTTTTCTAAAAAAGTATCGGTAAAAAGATTTTCCTGTTAAAGAGGGCATTCGATACGCCCTATCAAATTTAGAATAGAGTATCAAATTGAAGGTGAAGAACTAGGGATAGTAACACTTGAAAACCAGTCAGGAGGATAAATTTTATGCAAATGGAAAGCCAGTTACAGGAATTGTATCAAGAAATAGCAGAAACGGTTAATAATATGATTCCAGAAGAATGGAAAAGATTTTATTTTTATGCACAGATTGATGAATCAGGGGGACGAGTTTACTTTTTTTATAAATCAATTAGAGATAATAGCTACACGTATAGTCTAGATATACCAAAACAATTTAACATATCGGAACTAGAATTTAATAATGAAGAAGATAAGCTTTTTGATCTTAGTGAACAGCTCAGGGAAATCTTTAAAGAAAATAACCAGGAACTATGGTATTCTTTTACGCTAATGTTAGAGCAAACAGGGAAGTTCTCTGTATCATTTGATTATACAGATTGGTTGAATACAGATTACGGATTTGTAGCACAGAAAAAGATTTGGAAGTATAAATATTTAGATGAAGCACCGGCGGATGAAAAAACTAAAAGTTTAATAGATCAGTATTTAAAAGAATATCCAAATAATCCTATTTAAATAATTATTAAGGCTATACAAATAAAGGAAGCAGTAAGCACAAAGTGAAGATGCGGGATTTTCGAGTACAAATATTTAAGTAGAGAATTAGCGGATGAAAAAGATAAAGAACAAATGATGAAAATGAAAAGATATGAAGAAAATTTTAACAGCAATAATCAATAAGTTATAGCATTTGAGTTTTTTAAAAAGGAGGCAAGAACTTATGGATAAGGACGATATTCATTTTCTTCAACAGTTACTTAATAGCACAGATAAGGATTATATAATAAGTTATTTATTGAATACTAATAACTCTCTATTGCTTCATTACTCTGCTGCAAATTATAACTGGAATAGTGGATTTGAAGTGCCAACAGTTATTCTAGAAAATGCAGCTTGTGATTTTGGAACAGGTTTACTGATGTTTCATTATGCAGAAGGGTATCGTATGTTAGAAGATCCTGGTGAGGTTTTAAATTCTCCTTTGGAAAATTGGAAAAAATTTTTAGGGGAAGTTTACAACAAACTCATAAACTTAGAGTTTACATCTCAGGCTATTTCTTTCAATCCTGAATTAACAAACATTCAAAAATATAAATTAAAGAAGAGTAATCCAAACATTCCTGAACTCCTTATTAATAAATCTCCAGGAGATGCGGTTGATATTTTTAAAATATAATGAATTAGTAACTAAACTTAGGTTAATTGATGCATTATAAAAAGAGAAAAGAGTTAGGTCTAAGTCTAAAATACATAAAAGAAGCTAAATATCAATATCAAGCAGCTAAATCTGGAAGAATGGTAGGTATAGAATTTGAACGAACTGAAGTCATGAAAAGAGTGGCAGGTGAGACCGTTTTTGTTGGTGTTTCATTAAGGTCAAATGTATCGGAGGTTGCTAAAAGTGGAAAATGAAATGAAGCAATTACATAAAGAAATAGCTGAAACAGTGAATAAAATGATACCAGAAGAATGGGGAAAGTTTTATTTTTATGCTCAAATATCAGAAACTGGAGGAGGCACTTACTTTTTTTATAATACCCTTGATAATGAAAGTAACTATAAATATAGTTTAGAAATTCCTTATGAATACGATATTGATAAAGAATTTTATAAAATGAAGGATCGAGCTTTATTTGAGTTAAGTAATAGATTAAGAAGCGTTTTTAAAGATAATCAGCAAGAACTTTGGTACTCTTTTACACTATCTGTTAATAGCGATGGCAAATTAAAGGTGCATTATGATTATACAAATTGGTTTGACACAGATTACAGCTTTGATGACCAGTTAGTGATTTGGGAATATAAATATTTAGAAGCAGAACCAGATGATAGCGAAAGCAAGGCGTTAATTAATAAGTATTTAAATGAGTATCCCAATAATCCAATTTAGCATAAATCCAGTATTTGTGCTTAAATTCCCATCTCATGAAGATACTAAATTAACCCTAAAAGAATTGCATCAGGAGAACATTTTACAAGCGTAGAATTAAAAGTTTATAAGCGAGGTGCAACATCATATGAAAGAATTTGAAGAGCGATTCAGTGAACTCCAAGCTGATATGATATCAATTTGTATGGAATATATTAACGATAGAGCCGACAAAGTGTATATCTATGCTTCGTGTGAAGGAAACATTATCGCTAGTAAGTTTTTTTATCTTATTAACAATCAATATGTAAAGTCTCATCAAGTGAATGACGCCTTAGAGGATGAGGACAAAAGATATGATGTATCTCCGAAAAGAGGATTTATGGTATTAGATATTTTAAATGAAGATATTGAAAAAATTGAAGCGCTGTGTAAAGAAAATAACAGAGACATGCCAACGGAGATGAAACTAATTTATGATGTGAAGAGCGGCCACTTTACAGCGGAATACAATTACGAGTTGGTTTATATAAATGATGATGTTAAAACCGCTAGTTATAGTGCTAATGAGTGGTTTGAAGAGGTGAAACATAATAGGCTTTAGTATTTTGCTAGGGCTTCTTAGGCAATTTAACAAGGCAGCAGGAGGAATGTTAGATGAACGAAGAAAAAGTGAATAAGCTATATCAAGACATAGCCAATATCGTAATAGAGACCATTCCGGAAGCGTGTTCTAAAGTTTATCTTTATGGTGAAGTTGTTGATGGTGCCCAAACAGCGTACTTCTATTATTATCCTAATAACAGTGATGAAATTATATACAGTCATGACATTCCTGAAATTTTTGCTTTAAATGAAGAAGACTATGTTAAACAATGGAACAAATTATTAGACTGCATCCAAGAATTGTGGAAAGTGTTTACCCAAGATGAGAACCAAAAGCCATGGACCAGCTTCACTTTAATTTTTAATCACAAAGAAACGTTTACTATTCAATTTAATTATGATGATCTTTCAGCCGCAGATTCCCATGCTAGGAAGACAATATGGAAATATGAATACCTTGGTATCTTGCCAAAGAGCAAGCTAGGGGAAAAGCATCTAAAGAGGTATCTCGAGGCTGTAAAAGATAGATAAAAAATGAACAGCTTATAGTGTAGTTCATTATGTTAAATATACATATTTCACTCCCTAGGGAATAAAAGAATACTACAGAGAAGGAGTACATTCAATGGAAATAAAAAAAGATTCAATCATTTATCCCTTACCATTGGATAATTTACTAGCTGAAAAGGAAACGCTTTGGAGAGTGAAATTACCTCCAGACTATAAACAAATGATAAAAAGAAATAACGGGGCTTCTCCAGAAACAAAAGCTTTTAAAGTGAAGAGTCATAGCTATGCATTAATAAGGTTTTTATGTATTCTTGAAGCCCCAGAGAACAATGAAGCTGGTACGTTTGACATTGATGTAACGTGGACTCAATTAGAGGATCGGCTTACAGATGATGGAGATTTATTGGGAGTAACTTTATTACCAATCGCAATGTTATTTGCAGGAGATTTTGTGTGTTTAGATTATAGAAATTCAAGAGATAATCCTAGCGTTTGTGTCTGGGATCATGAAAATTCTGCTGAGCTTGAGCCGACCACGTATCCTGTTGCAGATACATTCAAAGAATTTTCAGCTATGCTTCATTAACCCGCAGCTAAAGTAGGGCATGAAAATAATTGTTGATTTTTTGAGGCTCTCATAGAAGTAGTCGTGATCAAATAGTAAATGTTGATTCAATTAATTATAAAAAGGGGATACGAATGAAGAAGATCGTAGAATTATTTCATGATATAGATTGTACGTTGTCTCCCATGATAAGTTTTTATAGCGCTTTATCAGATCAAAAATTTTTAAAAGTCTTACACTATTTTTCAGAGGAAACTGGTTATGGAAATGAGTACCACATTTGTACATTTTCAGGTGACTTAGAGCCGTGGGAAGAGGGTTATGTTGAAACCGGAATTGAATTTCTAGACGGTACGGGTGACACTGGCAAAAGTGTTATTGTCGATTATGAAACGTTTTTAACTTACTTGCACAAAATTTGCCGCGTATATATGGAAGATCATGCCCATGATAAAGAAAAAGTGATGGCTCTTTTACATAAAATCAAACAAAATCATAGTAAGGAAGACTAGTAGGAGTACATAAAGGAGCCACGAATCGAGCCTTGCTATAGAGCATAAGCTCTCCACACTACAGTGCGTCACACCAAGCAGAGAGGCGATATATTTTGGAGAGAATTCTATAAGGTAGAAAGTAGAGGGAAAATGAAAAATGGAAATAACTCAAATGACAAAAGCTATTAGAGGTGCTATAAAAGGTGGTCACTTAAATAAGGTGAGAGACTTACTTGAGAAAGAGCCAGAAATGTTAACATGGGTCACACCTTTTGGCACATGGCTACATATAGCAACAGCTCATGGTCATTTAGAAATCGTCCAGTACCTTATTCGTGCTGGAATAGATGTTAATGCACAAGAAGGAACTTTTTCTACCAATGCCTTAGAAAGAGCGGCTGCAAAAGGACATATAGATATTGCTAAGTATCTTATTAACCATAATATTGAACTTGATATCAGTGAACCAGATAGAAATCCGCTGTTTGCTGCCATATATAACGGTCATTTTGAGATGGTTAAACTGTTAGTTGAGAATCATATTAATATATCGATTACATACTCTGGTGAAAACATGAAAGAAATGGATGCTTACATATTTGCGATTGAACGAGGACAAATAGAAATTGCTGAATATTTAAAGCAGAAGGTGGACAGTAAATGGTTTTGAAAGATGTATAGAGAATGCGGATAGTTACATAGAAAGATTAACTTCTTTATTAAATGATGATACGAATAGGAAAACAATGAATGATTTGCGAACAAAAGTGTTAAAAGAACTACAAATACGACAGTGATTTTAATTGATCACAACTATTTAAAAGCAAAAACGGTAGAAACAGCTAAATTATTGAGGGAGATGTCTATATTAAAACACGGCAATAATGGGCGACTACATTAAGGGGGATATGATTTGGAGAAAAACAGCGTCAATAAAGCAATAAGAAATGCAATTAAACGTGGTGACATTAACTCAGTCAAAGAATTAATAGGTAGTAATACAGAAATTCTACATACCATGACTCCATTTGGTAGCTGGTTGCATATAGCAGCAAAAAAAGGACAGATGGAAATAGTAGAGTATCTAGTGCATAAAGGAATCGATGTAAATATAAAAGGGGATATATTTGATGCTTCTCCCTTACGAGTGGCAGCAGGTGAGGGGCATGTAGAAATAGTACAGTACTTAATCCAATCTGGAGCAGAATTAGATGTAAGCTCGGCAAAAAGAAATCCATTGTTCGCAGCAATTTACGGTGGTCATAAAGAAGTAGTTGAACATCTAGTTGATCAAGGTATAGATATTTCCGTTCAATATACCGGAGAGAATATCGAGGATATGGATGCGTACCGATATGCTAAGGAATTTGGACAAACAGAAATTGCTGAATATTTAAAGCGAAAGCTGAATGGAAAAGTACAAAAGAGAGTGCTTGAAGACTAATAAAATCGTATATAACAGGTCACAAAGCTAATAAAAGCAAGGAGGTCCATCTCATGCTAGAACCTATATATGCTGAAAACGTAATTGTCGGAGTGGTATATAAAAAGCAGTTTCAATGGTATGTAACCGATCGAGAGCTATGGTATCTGGATTATGTAAAGTTTACACAAGCTTTTGAAAATGAAGGTGATTCAGCGGTTGATGAATATATTGAACCTGAACGAAAAGGAATCGAGGTTCTCAGCAGTGAAAATGCTGAGCTTTTTTTAAAACGTATAGAGTCATATAAAGCAGATGGAGCTACTCTTTTAAAGCTGTTTGAAAATAAAATAGAAAGCAAAGGTGAAGAAGACGTATTAGACTTTAGCCCTTCGTTTTTAGTGGATTTTGATCAAAAGGCGTTCTATTCCATGTTTCCTGAACCGGCTTCATTTGAAGAATATGTTCCAAGCGATTGGGAAGGAACGTATGAAGACTTTACAGGTTTGATTCCAGAAATAGAAAAGTATTGGGTAAATAAGGACGGAGAAAATTTATTTGAGCTGTGAAAGTAAACAGAGCATGGAGGGATAACGTTGTTTCGTGTTCAAACATTCATTAAGCGTCCAGATATTTTGATTACCGATTTATCATCTCTATATGAAAAGGAATCTACCTATTTTATCGAGATATCAAATGAAGCAGAACTCATTCGTTACGGTAATCAGCTTGATTTTACTTGCCTTGAAGGAGCTATTAAGCTCGAATACTACGGTGAGCCGCTTCTTGATGCATCTGCATGGGACGTTATAGATGGGATGTGGCTTTATTTGTTGAATGCAATGGAGAGTTTAAAAGAGACCGGGTATGGAGAGATGAATTTTCCAGATCAAGCGTTAGCATTAACCTTAAAATCGGCTTCTGAACAGTTTATACTGTATACCTTGCATACATCTCCTCCCGTAAAAGCAGTGCTTCCGAAACAAGACTTTTTTATGATGGTGTTAGGAGGAGCGGAGCAGTTTTTTAAAACGATGGAGAGATGTTTTAAAGGGAACTTTCAGTATTTCAATGAAATTAAACGTATTGAAGCGTTAAAAAGGCAGTAAGGAAGACGAGGTTACTAGTAAAAGATTACAGGAACTATGGCCACATTGTGACGGCAAGTGTAATTACTCGGCGGGCGCTGCCTTTTTCGAGCTGTTGTCCGATAGTACTTGATGTTTGCACCCAATTCACTTCATCAGGATAATTCGTAATCACTCCGTCACTTTTTGTTTTCCACAAAAATGAAGCGGGAAGCCGCTTGGTTCCAGACCACGGCGATATTTTCATTCCGGCAGAATGAACTTGGTGGATAAGAGCAGGCGTTAGGATATCATAGGAAGGGTTAAAGTAAGTGGCAAAGTCAGCAAATTGCCGGATTGAGTTTGGGTTTGTATCTCGCTCTGAAGAAGTTAGTATGCCTATAGGAACGTTTGGGAGAAGCTCATGCATTTTTTTCATGGATGAAACGTTAAAAGACTGAATGATAACGTGATCGAGCTGTCGCTTGTTGATTTCAAAAGCTACTTTTTTTTCAATTCCAGGATAAAGTTCCGGCGCTTTTAACTCTATTAATATACCGATTTTTCCTTGAAATTCATCTAACACTTGTGAAAGAGTTGGAATTTTTTCATTCGCAAATGAATTGTCTTTCCAGCTTCCTGCATCCAAGCGCTGAAGCTCCGCGTACGTTAACTCTCGAATGTGTCCGCTTCCGTTTGTCGTTCGGTCTACGGTACGGTCATGCATAATAACGAGTACACCGTCTTTGCTTTGCTGCACGTCAAGTTCAATGTAATCCGCATTCATTTCTAGCGCTTGGTGAAAAGCAGCCATTGTATTTTCAGGTGCGTAAGCAGAGGCTCCTCGGTGCGCGATATTTGTGAGTTTTTCTTCCGTGCGTGCAAAAGCAGAAGAAGCAATCGAACAGCATAATAAGGCGACGGCGCTTAGAACAGCTAAATATTTTTTCATCACGTTTCTCTCCTATGCGTTGGTATAGAAACAGCATAACGAAAAAATGTGATGCTGATATAGAGAAAGTGTGTAGAAAGCGTTGACATTTCGTAAAGAAAAATAGGGATTTTTTCATGGTGATGTTTACAAAAAATGCGTAAACGAATAGGAATTTTAATCAAACGTTAAGGAAACAGCGCTATAATAAAAGGTGTGAAAAAAAGAATAGGAATTTCTTAGAAAATAGTTGTATAATAGGTGAGTCAGTCAATGAAAGGAATGGAACATGGATATTCAGTACATACATACGTTTACGATGCAAACAAAAGAGGAGTGCCGGACGCTTCAGCAAAAGCTAAAAGCACAAATTGATTTAACATCAGGCGTCAAAATGACGCATATACATAACTGTGCTGGTGTTGATGTTGCGTATTGGGAAGAAAACGGCATATCTTACGGAGCTTGCAGCATTGTAGTGGTTGATTATCAGACGAAAAACGTTGTAGAAAAAGTGCACAGTGTAGGAGAAGTAACTGTTCCTTATCTTCCTGGATTCCTAGCTTTTCGAGAGCTGCCTTTAATTCTTGAAGCGGCTAAAAAACTTCAAATAGAGCCCGACGTGTTTTTATTTGATGGCAACGGATATTTGCACTACGAGCACATGGGAGTAGCCACACATGCTTCGTTTTTTCTCAATAAACCTACCGTTGGAATTGGGAAAAGCTATTTAAAGATCAAGGGACATGATTACGTTATGCCTGAAGATACAGAGGGCGCTTATGAAGATATTGTGATTGATGATGAAGTTTATGGTAGAGTAGTAAGGACAGCCAAAGGGGTAAAGCCTATTTTTCTGTCGTGCGGAAACTATATTGATTTGGACATGTCGTATCAGCTTATGATGCATTTTATTTCAAAAGAAAGTAAGCTTCCGATTCCGGTCCGCCTAGCAGATCTGCATACGCATGAGCTGCGGAAAAGGTACCGGCAGTCAACAGGGAAGTAAGCTGTTCATAGTGAGTTCATAGTTTCCTTTTATACTGATGGTTGGAATATAGTAGTAGTGTAAAATTATTAAAGAATGAGTAAGGTGATTAAAGGTGAGTTCATTTGTTGCGAGTATTTTGGATTTTTTAACGAGCCTTGGCTATTTAGGTATTGCGCTCGGCTTAATGATTGAAATCATTCCAAGTGAAATTGTACTAGCTTACGGAGGGTATATGATTTCTCAAGGTATGATTAGTTTTCCTGGAGCAGTCATTGCCGGAATTATTGGCGGAACGATTGCACAGTGGTTTTTATATTGGATTGGAGCCTACGGAGGACGTCCGTTTCTTCAAAAATACGGCAAGTACTTATTTATTCATGATAAGCATATTGATCTTGCGGAAAACTGGTTTAATAAATACGGCGCGGGCGTTGTTTTCTCCGCCCGTTTTGTCCCGGTTGTTCGACATGCAATTTCGATTCCTGCAGGTATTGCTAAAATGCCGTTTTGGAAGTTTACGTCTTTAACCGTGTTAGCGATGATTCCTTGGTCGATTTTATTTATTTACTTAGGCGGAAAGCTAGGGGAGAACTGGGCGAACATTGAAGACGTAGCAAGCAAATATACGCTTCCGTTTGTGGTTGCGGCATTTGTTATTATTGTTCTTTATTTCGTATTCAAACGCACGCGTACAAAGCGCGTATAAGATTATCTTCGGACTAAAAGCATGGCAAAAAGCCATGCTTTTTTTGCATGCGCAACCAGAAGCTCTTTTATTTGCTCATGACTTCTTCAAGTGCTATTATTTTTCATACGCACTAAAAAAGGAGACGATTTAACGTGGTACAAGAAATTGTATTAAATGATACGCCTATTCAAATTTACAGCTATGAACAAGAAATTGTAAAAGGCAAAACAAAAGTTTCAGTTGATTTTAAAGTAACAAGTGAGGAATATCATGATATTACTACACTTTTATATAAAGGTACTTTTCATGTAAATGTCCCGGAAGAAGATCTGGATTTCCAAGGAACGATTCATCAGTACTCTACGTCTTTTACCAATTTATATGAAAAAGGTCAGGTAGGGGATTTTTCATTAAGTTTAATTGAAGTGAACGAATAAGGAGCAGATGCGTGATGAAAGTAAGTATACTCGACCAATCGCCCGTTTCATCCCATCAGACCCCAGCGGAAGCGTTAGAAGCATCAATGCAGCTGGCCAAAGGGGGTGACAAGCTTGGCTATGAGCGCTACTGGATTGCAGAGCATCATGATTTGTCTGGACTTGCCTGTTCGGCTCCTGAAGTGATGCTTGGCTATATCGGCGCACAGACTAATAGAATTCGAATTGGATCGGGAGCGGTGCTGCTGCCTCACTACAAGCCGTATAAAGTAGCTGAAACGTATAACATGCTCGCAACGCTGTTTCCAGGGCGCGTTGATTTAGGGATTGGACGCGCGCCGGGTGGATCGGCTGAAGCAACAAATGCGCTGTCGGATAACTTCTTGCAGCAAGTATTTAAAATGCCTGAACTTGTTAAAGAGCTTCTGCAGTTTTTAGACGATAAATTTCCGGCTGAACATGAATACGCAAAGCTTTCAGCTTCGCCGCTGCCTCCTGTCTCTCCGGAACCTTGGCTGCTTGGCACAAGTAAAAAAAGTGCCGAGCTCGCCGCTAGAAACGGAATGGCCTATACGTTTGGACAGTTTATGAGTGAACAAGATGGTTCAGCTATTATTGATCAGTACAAACAGGCATTTCAGCCAAGACGGACCGGTGATCAGCCCTATGCGATTGTCACTGTATCGGTCATTTGCGCTGAAACAACGGAGCAAGCCCATCGCATCGCAACGAGCTCACTCGTATGGAAAATTCAGCAGGATAAAATGGAAGCAAAAGGCGTGCCTTCTATTGAAGAAGCGGCCAGCTATCCGCTGACAGAAGAAGAAGAGAAAAAAATGAAGAAGATGAAAGAAGCCATGATTATCGGAAACCCGGAAGAAGTACACGTCCGTCTTCAAGAAGTTCAAGCACGCTACGGAGCGGATGAACTCATGCTTGTCACCATTACACACGATCCGGCTGACCGATTAAAATCATATGAGCTTGTCGCAGAGAAATGCAAAAAATAAGAGCCAAATGTCGGCTCTTATTTTTTATGTCCGTAATAGTACTCAAATAAGTGCTGAAATGCTTCTATAGCACGTGAAAAAGAAGCGGCGTCTTGGCGGTCTTCTATTAACCAGCACGTGGCTAGTACAGAATAAGCGTATCCCCACAGTAAAATGCGTTTTTTACTTACGTTCAGTTCTTTTACAAATATATTGATTCGATGGTCAATTGTCTCTGCCACGTTTGTTTTAGGCAGATGATTTAAAAGAAAAGGGATAATTTCGTACTCTTTTTCTCCAATTAACCCTTTTGGATCAATTATTTTCCACGCCTCACCAGACTGTAAGATGTTATCATGATGCAAATCACCGTGAAGCAAAAAAAGCTGCTGAGAAGTGCGGTTTAATTCAGAGAAAACGGCTAGTGCGTGTTGAAGCGTTTCAGAAGAAAGAAAATCAATACCGCTTGGATACATTTGTGTATACTCTCGAAGCTGCTTCTCTCTTTTAACGGCTGTTTCGATAGTGGAGTCCGAGTGAGGCATGCGCCACAGGGATTTCATAAGCCGAGCAGCGATTAACGCAGCCTCTTCTTTAGTTGATAAAGAGGAAAGCGGGCATCCGGGAGACAGCTTTTCAAGCAGTAAAATGCCTTTTCCAGCATCGCTGTCCACGACCTTTACCGTGTTCTCACCAGCTAGTGCTGTCAGTGCTTCTTGCTCATGAAGCAGCTCTGAAGGCTCTACAAAAAGTTTGACAACTAGTTCACTTCCATCTGCTTTGCGCGCAGGAGCAACAAAGTGGTAAGAAAGGGGAAAGTGACTGTGAATGTTGATGCGCCAGCGCTCTTCACAGTAGCGAATCAGCTGAGGAAAGTCAGTTAACCACTTTTGACCTTTATGAGAGTGAAGGTGAGTAATCGTATCACAAAACGTTTGAGGCAACGTATGCATGCGTTTGTCTCCTTTGTTGTTTCCAATTTTTTCTGATAAACTCATCATATACAGTCTATATAGAATCTGTAAAGAAGGAGGAGATCCTACATATGAAGAAAAAGAAGGTGAAACCCCCTTGGGCTCTTGCGGGGTTCCCGGTTTATATCATTGGGTTTTCACTTTTACTTGCTGGAAGCGCACCGGAGTGGCTAGAAACGGTGAGTAAAATCATTATTGTTCTTGGAGTCATTTTGCTTATAATCGCAGGAATTGATCTTAAAAAACGAAAAAAATCAGTACAAGCCTAAAAAACTGCCGTTTGGCAGTTTTTTTATTTGGAGAAAGGGTAACAAGATAACTAGATAAAAATGTTGAATTATTATTCTGTTTGATGTATAAATATAATATAGAAACAACGGTATTGAGAGGAGAATGAACGTGTCTTACGTAATAAAAAAAGAGGTTCCGTCATTTGAACAGTTTGCAGCTTTGCATGAAGCGAGCGGATTACATAAAAGTAAAAAAGGCAATTATACAAAAGAACAGCTGTTTGAAGCCGCAGCCAACAGCTGGTTTAGAGTCGGTATTTACGACCATGAACAATTAATTGCATTTGGCCGTATGATTTCAGACGGAATTTACCAAGCGCTTATTTGCGACGTGATGGTAGATCCCACATACCAAAACAAAGGGCTTGGAAAGCAAATTATTCAAGAGCTGTTGACGAAATGCGAAGAAAGCGGAATTGAATCGATTCAGCTGTTTGCAGCAAAAGGAAAGCATCATTTTTATAAAAAATTAGGGTTTCAAGAAAGAGAAGAAGACGCGCCAGGCATGTCGCTTGTTATATAAAAAAGCTCAGTGATCAGTCATACTCACTGAGCTTTTTGTATTATGCAGTTTTTAAAACCGTACTTTTTTGAACTAAATTCCAAGCAACTTTTACTAAATAAATAACAAGCAAAACGTTTAGCATAGATGTAGCAAACATAGAAAACGGATAGGACGTACTGTTTTGCATATTGCTGGCACCGTATAAAACAAAAAAAGTGTTCATAAAAATACTGATGCTAAATCCAAGGGATAAATAAAGCAAGTTTTTGTCTTTCAAATAAATATAAGCAAGCAAAGCAAGAGCTGCTGCTGGAAACAAGTAGCGTTCATGCATGCTTGAAGAAAACGTAAATACTCCGGAAATTTGAATAAGTGCTGCAAGAGCGGCGTATTTAAAGCGGCGTCCTTTTATATAAATAAGCCAAGAAAAAATAGTCGTCGCGACGATAAAAATAAGCCCCCACGTATGATAGCTGAAAAACAGCAGCGTTGCAGAGCTGTCTTTATAGTTTGCGCCTATTAAACTAAAAAAGTTATAGGCGTTAACAGAGGCATACGGGTACTCTCCAATGGTGGATGAAAATAAATTAATAATCCACGTAGGACTTTTTCCAGCTGAAAAAGGCAATAAAATCACAGCAGCAGTGAAAGCAGCAGTGAAAGCAATGCCGAAGAAATGTTTCACTTGCTTCAGGCGAATGAGCTCGAAAAACAAAATAGGCAGGATAATAATCGCCTGCGGCTTCATTAAGACCGCTGCTGTAAAAATAACGGCCGACGCATAAATGCTTTTTTCCGTAATCATTACAATTGCTAGGACAATAAGCAAAGTGAAAAATGAATCGACTTGTCCCCAAAACGTTGAATTAACTAAAATGGCCGGATTAAATAAATACCCAATTGCTAACAGATAGGCAAAAGAAGGTGCCAAGTATTTACGAGCTAAACGATAGAGTAAATAAGATGTGACGACATCTGCTAAAATAGGCGGGATTTTAATCAACAGCGAAAAATACTGCTGAAAATCCGGTAAACTGCCAACTTTCCCAACGATAAACAAGATATAAATATAAAACGGCGGATAATCGCTTCCGCTTTTAGCATAGAAATTTGAAAAATGATTAGCCGCAACCGATGCCCAGTTTTTGAAAAGAGATGCATCCATATGAGAGCCTACCCACGGAATCAGCGCAATCCGGATAAATAGTCCAGTGCCAAGTAATGACCATAAAATAACGCGAGAATGCCCTATTGAATAATGCCATTTCTTTTTCTTTAATAATCCGTAAACGAAAGCTGCTGTTATAAAAAAGCCCACTGTATAAAGAGCGAGCGGCGTTTCATAGTCTTTATTAGCTCCTTGACCTGCGGCACCGTTATCCATAGATAGATTATGAAAAGGCGTTACGTGTTCTCCGGAATTGCTAGACGAAGCGGAACCGTTTCCTGAAGGAAGACGATGATCCCTCGAATTATTATCAGGAGCAGATATACCATTCGTAATCTTTTTTAACTGATGACTTTCTTGAATCGAAAATAAATGTTCTTCTCCTTTATAGTGTGATAGTGAAACGATACTGAAAACAAATGCTAAAAGAAAAGCAGCCATTACGATAAAAGCCGTTCTTTTTTGTAGTACGTTCATATAAAATCCTCCGATGACAATGTATCGAATAAGTAGTAGTGTGTCTCCATACTATAAGGGGAGTTGGTGAAAATAAAGTGAAACTTCTTTAATAAAGAGCGGAAGAGAGAGCATAAAAAAACAAGGCCTTAGAAGACCTTGTTTTTTATATTGCTTATAGTACAGCATCAAACTTATTTACTTTCCACTGTGAACCAGATTTATAAAATGTAACGGTGCGTTTTACACTTCCTCCGTCAACTGTTGGAACCGTAAATTGATAAGAGCGAACATCGGCACGTTGATAAGTTAGTTTTGCTTTTGCTTTGTTCCACTCTAGCATGCTGAATCCGTCACCGACAGGACGAGCAAGCTTTCCGTTATATGTGATGTAGCGATAATTTGTTAATCCTTTTTGAATAGCACTGTTTGTAAAAGTTTCAGATAAGTAGCTTACTAGTTTGCTTTTTGTATTAAAATCTTGACAAAGATATGAGTACTGAGTGCCTTTATAATTAAATGTTTTTTGAGTACATAAATTACCTTTAGATCCATGAAGTGCATTCCAGAAATGGTTGCTTGCGTTTGCTGCAATTTTTACCGCATTAGTCGTTGATAGATTTTGTGATGCTGCTTGAGCTGTAACTCCTGTGCTTAGTGAAAAGAAAAGAGCAAGTGATGCTAAGATTATTCCAAATTTTTTCATTTCCATTTCCCTCCTACTCATTCATTGAAATATATGTAACATTCATGCTGTTAATATTACAATTGTTACATTTATATTACAATACTTCTTTAAAGAAATAAAGAGTATTTCTTATATATGTTTGAATTATTCCCGTATTTTCTTAAATAAAACGTAGAATTAAAAGAAAACATATAAACAGTATGTCAATTATGTGTCACATATTTCGTCGCTTTACAAGTTCGTATATAATAGGAATAAACCGACCAGTATGCTGATGTAGGTAAATAGGTCAGGCACAAAAGGAGAACGTAGACTAATGGGTGTTTCAGAAGTAACATCAGGAATTATTATTACCACTGCTGTAATTGCTATTGTGATTATTACAGTCGGTGTTTTAGCTACAATGATTGCGATTGCGAAGAAAGCAAATAAAAAGTAAGTATGTAGAGGAGAGTTAGTATAATAACTAATTCTCTTTTTTTTGAAAAAAACCTATCGCTATTTTTATAATAAAAATGCATAAATAACGCGTGCATTATTCATAGAAAAAAGCAGGAAATTTACGTTTTGAAGCTAATAGATACATAAGGCAAACTGCGCACTTTCATTATAAAAATAATGGAAGGGGTTCTAACAGACTTCAAGTGATATCGCCTATTTTATGTCATAATGAATGATATTCATTAACACAGCATCTTAGACGCACTTTATAACCAAATAATGAGGAGAGTGGTTGAGTTGCAACGACAAAAAGTAGCAGTGAATGGAGAAAGGTTAAAAAATACGCTTGAACGATTTGCCGATTATGGACGAACACCTAATAACGGTGTAACCCGCTTAGCGCTGTCAGAAGAAGATCGCCTAGCACGAGATTATTTTTGTTCATGCTGCCGTGACCTTGGAATGGATATTAAAATCGATGACCTTGGATGTATTTACGCCACGCTTGAAGGACTAGAAGATAAGCCGCCTGTTGTAATTGGCTCACACATGGACAGCGTAAAAAAAGGCGGAAGGTTTGATGGAATCCTCGGTGTAGTTGCAGGGTTAGAGTTAGTAAGGACGCTGGTTGAACATAATATTAAGCCGAAGGTGCCGATTATGATTGTTAACTTTACGAATGAAGAAGGAGCGCGTTTTGAGCCTTCTATGATGGCTTCAGGTATTTTATCGGGCAAGTTTCAAAAAGACGTTATGATGAAGAAGACAGATGTTGACGGCGTGACGTTTAAGCAAGCCCTTCAATCATGCGGATATGAAGGCGATACGAGTAACCGTCTTACTGAAGCATCGGCATTTGTAGAATTACATATTGAGCAAGGGCCTATTCTAGAACGAGAAGCCAAATCAATCGGTGTAGTCGAGTGCGTGCTCGGAATGGTATGCTATGAAATTGAAGTTACCGGGGAGTCAGATCACGCCGGGACGACGCCGATGGACATGCGGAAAGACGCGCTTTTTGCAACTAATAATTTAATTGCTGAAGCTCGTCATGAGCTCGGCAGATTAGATTCAAATTTAGTCTATACAATGGGTCGTATGAACGTACTGCCTAATATTCATACCGTTATTCCAAATAAAGTTATTTTTTCGCTTGAAGCGAGACATACGGATGAAGATGTCATTGCATCTGTGGAAAAAATTATTCAATCACTGCCTGATCAAGCGGAGCTGTTAGAAGGCTGCGAAGTGCGGGTGACCAAGCTTTGGGGTCGCGATACCGTGTGGTTTGATAAAACGGTTTGCGATGAAGTGGAAGAGTCGGTTCGTTCCCTTGGCTATTCCTACAAGCGAATGGTAAGCGGAGCTGGACATGACGCACAGTTTTTAGCTACCTATATTCCGACGGCTATGATTTTTATACCGAGCGTAAACGGAAAAAGTCATTGTGAGGAAGAGTTCACTCCTTGGGAAGAATGTGAAAAAGGTGTAAACGTACTTTTAGAAACAGTGATTAAGTTAGCTCAGAAGTAATGAGATAAAAGAGTAAACCTGCGGAGGTTTGCTCTTTTTTAGTGCTTAGAAAGACTGTGAACTATCGCATTGAACTTTTGGTTTATTATGGCTACAATAAATGAGAAGCATCCGGATGGATGTGAAAAAAGGATGTGAAAAAAGTGAGGTCTTCTCACTTACAGAAATGAAAATTACTATTATTATTGCAGATGATAATTCATTTATTCGAGAAGGAATGAAAATTATATTAAATACATACGAGGAATTCGACGTTGTTGCTACTTTAAAAGATGGTCAGGAAGCCGTTCAATATTGCAAGAATCATTCCGTTGATATTGCATTGTTAGATGTAAGAATGCCTGTTATGGACGGTGTAGAGGCTACAAAGCTTATTTCAGAGTCAACCAAAGCAAAGCCGCTTATTTTAACTACGTTTGATGACGATGAATATATTATTGATGCCGTAAAAAACGGAGCTAAAGGCTACTTGTTAAAAAATACAGAGCCAGAGCGCATTCGAGACGCAATCAAAAGCGTGTTTAACGGACATACGGTTCTTCAAGATGTTGTGCTTGATAAAATCAAATCGAGTTTAAACGCTGCAACTGAGCGCGAGTCAAAAGCGGATATGACACAGTTTACAGAGCGTGAAACGAGCATTATGACGCTGATTGCCAAGGGGCTTTCAAATAAAGAAATTTCTAAAACACTTTTTATTTCAGAAGGTACCGTAGCAAACTATATTAGTTCGATTTTAAGTAAGACGGGACTTGAGCACCGTACTCAAATTGCTATTTACTATTTAACCGGTAAAGGGAAGTAGGGCTATGGAAGTCGGATTAATGATGACTAAGCTCATCCTTATACTGTTTTTGGCTATTACGTACATTCAGTTTAATTATGTACACTCGATTTCAGCTATTGTGTTAGCACTGCTTCTTTACAGCTGTGTTAACATTGCAGCGTCCATTGTGAAAAAGAGCGTGTTCAAGCGTATGTTTATTGTTAGTTCAATTGTCCTTATTCTATATTGTGCGTATAAACTTCATCCTTTGTTTTTTCTTCTTTTGCCGCTAAACTTTTGTGAGCTTATTGGAGAATCAGTCGTGAAAAAATGGATGGTGCTGCTGATTGTTTTGCTTCCAATGCTGCTTGTTCCCTCTGACATTAGCGCGCTGTATGTGTTAGTCGCTGCGCTTACTTTCTTTATTTATACAGGAGCAGCTCGCTATCAAAAGAGGACAATCAGTTATGAACAAAAGCTTGATGAAATGAGAGTAAGTATGCAAAAGCTGCAAAAGCATGTGAATGAAAATAAAGAGTATGTGAGACAGTCTCAATATGCTTCAAAATTAGAAGAGCGAAATCGATTATCGCAGGAAATTCACGATAAGATTGGTCATTCAATGACAGGAGCGCTTATTCAAATGGAGGCAGCAAAGCATGTAATGAAGCAAGATGAAGAAAAAGCGCTGTCTCTTCTTCAAAATGCAATTACAATTTCGAAAGAAGGCATTGAAGAAATCAGGTTAACGTTAAAAAGTATAAAGCCTCCCGCTGAGCAAATAGGAATCAGCAGGCTTAAATTATTTATTGGTGAATTTGAGGCTAAACATAGTATCGCAATGCCTCTTGTATACAAAGGTAATTTGGATTTTATCACCCCTCTTCAGTGGAAAATTATCCATGAAAATATAACGGAAGCTATTACGAATGCCTTAAAATATGCAGAAGCAACGATGATTGCCATTGAGCTTCATGTACTAAATAAAATGGTTAAAGTAGAAGTCAAAGACAATGGAAAAGGGGCTCACTTGTTTCAAAAAGGCCTTGGCATTGCAGGAATGGAAGAGCGAGCTGCTTCCATTAACGGAACGGTGATCGTTGACGGGGCAAACGGGTTTTCTGTTACCACACTGCTGCCGATAGGTGAGAAACTTCATACATAAATAATGAGATTTCTCATGGAGAAAAGGTGAACTTATGCACTGACGTAAGTTTGCCTTTTTTTCATAAAATAAGGATATACCAACACACTAGAGGTGAAATGATGAACGTATTATCAATTCAAAAATTAACAAAGAAATTTGGAGATTTTATTGCGGTAGATAATTTGTCTTTACAAGTAGAAGAAGGAGATATATTCGGCTTTTTAGGAACAAACGGAGCAGGAAAAAGCACAACGATTCATATGGTAGCTAGTCTGCTTCAAAGCAACAGCGGCGATATTGAAGTACTTGGGAAAAATATAAAGAAACACCGAAATTTTGCAAAGATGAACATTGGAATTGTTCCGCAGGACTTAGCGATTTATGAAGATTTGACAGCCTATGAAAATGTGAAGTTTTTTGCAGGTCTCTACGGATTAAGAGGGTCACTTCTTAACGAACGAGTCGAAGAAGCTTTAGCGTTTGTAGGGCTTTTAGATAAACAAAAGGCGTATCCGAAAAGCTTTTCAGGAGGAATGAAAAGAAGGTTAAATATCGCATGCGCAATTGCTCATCGCCCGAAGCTTATCATTATGGATGAACCGACGGTTGGCATTGATCCTCAGTCGCGAAATTATATTTTAACATCTGTAAAAAAGCTAAATGAAATGGGAAGCACAATCATTTATACCAGTCACTATATGGAAGAAGTAGAAGAGGTATGTACAAAAATTGCGATTATTGATCATGGCAAGATTATTGCTGAAGGAACAAAAGAGCAGCTGAAAGCTATTATCACTGATACAAAAGATATTTGGATTGAAGTAAAAGAAGCGGACGATATAGATTGCAGCGGTCTAAAAGAAATTCCGGGCGTAACAGCCGTTACGTATGAAGATGGAATCATTAAAATTAATTCAAGCGCCGAAGTGAATAACTTGAACAAAGTCATTCATTATTTAATGACGCATCATATCGAAATTAAAGCAGTTAAAGAACAAGCCCCTAATTTAGAGACGGTCTTTCTCACGCTGACAGGGCGCAGTTTAAGAGATCTATAAAAGAAAGGAGGAATAACGAATGAATATTATTGCAATTGCTTTGAAAGAAATGAAAAGTGATCTGCGAGATAAGCGTGCATTTATCTTTATGATTCTCTTTCCACTGGTTCTTGTCCTTATTTTAGGAACAGCTTTGTCTCAAGCCTTTAATAACGATATGAAGATAGACGACAGTTATGTTCTCTATAAAATCGACACAAGTAATGAAGAATCTGCTGCTTTTAAGCAGTTTGCTGCCCATGCAGAAAAATCGGGCATTCACTTTAAAGCGCTGAAAAAAGATCAGAATGGAAAAAAAGAAGTAAAAGAGCAGCGCTATACAGCTTATGTAGAAATGAAAGACGGAGACATTCATCTCTACGGAAATGAAGAAAACAGCATTGAATTCAACATGGTCCAAGGTATGTTAAGCACTTTTGTGGATAAGTACAATGTGGCTATGGAAGTGGCTAAAGTAAACCCTCAGCAAGTGGATAATCTGCTCCGTGCGTCTAAGCATGACTATATTCAAGAAACATCTCTTCATTCTCAAAAACAGCCAAATTCAATAGACTACTACGCCATTTCAATGACAACTATGATTGTTTTGTACGGATCTATCTCAGCGAGTTATTTAATTAGAGGAGAGCGTATGCGAAATACAGTTAGTCGATTAGTAGCCGCGCCGGTTAAAACCGCTGAAATTTTTGTCGGGAAAATTTTAGGTACTGTTTTGGTTCACGCCATTTGTGTGTTAGTCGTCATTATGTCGACTAAATATTTTTTTGATGCCAACTGGGGAGATCATTTACTCTTAGTACTCGTAATGTTAGTATCTCAGATTCTTTTTGCCATTAGCTTTGGGTTAGGAGTGAGCTACCTTACGAAGACGGAAGCGGCGTCAAGAGCAATTATTATGGTTGTTATTCAAGTGTCGTGTATTGTGGGAGGAACCTATTTTCAAAATGGATCTGGAGAGGGATTCGTCAATGTATCACCTTTAACCTGGATGAATAATGGACTTATTAAATTGATTTATACAAATGATATCGGCGCTTCTCTTTCAGTTATCGGGTTGAACGTAGGCTTCTCTATTTTATTCCTGGGCATAGCAATTGTGCTTTTGAGAAAAAGAGAGGGGTTATAACATGAAAAATATCATGTGGCTTGTCACAAATATGCTAAGAAATATGCTGCTTAGAAACAAAAGGACGCTTGTGCTTGTTATTGGTTTGCCTATTGCAGGGGTTTTAATGTCCGTTCTTATTTATGGAAATGCAGGAGGGACTTCGGTGAATATCGGAGTTGTCAATCACGACTCAACGGATATTACAAAAGATACCGTTCAGTTTTTAAAAGGGCTGCATAAAACAAATGTTAAAATACTCACTGACAAAGAAGTGGATCATGAGATTACGTCAAAGAAAGTTGATGCGGTTATTACCTTTGAAAAAGGGTTTTCTGACAGCGTCAAAGCGAACAAACCAGATCATATTACAATCACTTCAATAAAAGGAGCAGAAGTAACGAGCTTTATTAAGTCTTATTTGTATCAATATATTGACAATATTTCTTCGCTGAATCAAGCTGCTGAAGGCGACGATGCGGCGTTTAAACAAATGTATGAGAATTATCAAAAAGCGCCATTCCACGTCTCGACGCATGCTCTTGAAGACAAAGGAACCGATCAAAACATTGTCAAGCAGACAATTGGATATTTAATCATGTTTATGCTTTTTTCTGCGGTGAATTTATCGGCTCTTATCACAAAAGAAAAAGAGCAGCGAACGTATTTTAGACTGTTAGCTTCGCCAGTGAGCGCAAGGCAATACGTGATATCCAATGTTATTACAAATATGATTTTATTAACTCTGCAAGTAATGATTACACTTGTTTGTATTACGACTCTTTTTCACGTAGATATGAACATTCCCGTATGGCAGCTGTTTTTCATTTTAGTTTTGTTTGGTCTAGTAGCCATCGGCTTGTCTCTTGTAATTATCGCTTTTACAGAAAGTTCAAAAGCAGCGAATGGTCTTCAGACGCTTATCATCACGCCAACTTGTTTACTGTCCGGCTGCTTTTTTCCGCCTGAATTTATGCCGGATGTGATGCAGAAAATAGCCGACTTTCTTCCTCAAACGTGGGTATTAAGTACGTTAAAAAGTGTTCAACAAGGAGCTGATTTAAGCAGCCTATGGTTAAATATCAGCATTTTACTAGCTTTTGCACTTGTTTTTTTCCTGCTGTCTATTTATAAATTAAATCGAAATAATACTGTTCAAAAGTTTATTTAAATGGTAAAGTCAGAGAATACCTCTGGCTTTTTTTGTAATTTTTAAAAAGTTACAAAAAAAGATTGAAAAATATAAGATGAAATTTTAGAATGAAAGAGGAAAGGGGTATACAAAAAGAGAATAAATAGGGGAGAAAAACGAAGTTCATGTTGGTTTTTTGCACAAATAAATGAAATCGCTTACATAAGTCAGCATGAAAGTACGGAAGGAGAGATTGTCAGCGAGATAACAAAGGGGGAAAAACAGTGGGAATTTATGAACTACTTGTACCACGCACGGTTTTATATGGAGAAGGATCATTTTCTAAAATTGGAGAACAGGCTGCACTGCTTGGGACAAAGGCATTGCTTATAAGTGATGACGTTATGGTGAAAGCAGGCAATGTAGAAACTTGCCGTCGTTACTTAGCAGAGGCTGGCATGGACTGTGCCGTGTATACAGGCGTAAATTCAGAGCCGACAGATATTCATCTAGATGAAGCGCTTGTTATATGTAAAACGGAGCAGTGCGATGTGGTTATTGCCTTAGGGGGAGGCAGCTGTATCGATACTGGAAAAGCGGTTGCCATTATGATGACAAATGAAGGGCATCTACGAACGTATTTTCAAAATCAACAAGAGTTTCAAGATAGTCCTCTTCCTTTGGTTGCCGTGCCTACGACTGCTGGAACAGGCTCAGAAGTGACGAAAGCGACGGTTATTACAGACACGGCGTATGATGTAAAAATGATGCTCGCAAGGCCTCAATTATTGCCTGATACAGCCATTGTTGATCCGTTATTAACGCTATCATGTCCGAAACACGTAACGGCAGCTACAGGAATTGATGCACTCAGTCATGCAGTGGAAGCGTATTTGTCTAAAAAAGCACATCCTTTTACAGATTCACTTGCGCTTCAAGCAATTGAGTTAATCATGAAAAATATCCGTCTTGTGTATAGAAATGGAGAAAATGTTCAAGCAAGAAACGACATGGCCTATGCATCTATGCTGGCAGGAATGGCATTTTCAAATTCATCTGTTGCTCTAGTGCACGGTATGTCAAGACCTATTGGCGCGTTATTCCATGTGCCGCACGGTATTTCTAATGCGATGCTCCTGCCTGCGGTTTTGGACTATACAAAAGAGGCTTCAATCGATCGTTTAGGTGAAATAGGACAAGCTCTTTTTCCGAACGTATCATATACAAAAAAAGAGGGAGCAGATGTGTTAATTGAAGCCATCAAGCAGCTTTGTATCGACTTAGAGATTCCTAATCTTCAATCGTGGGGCATTGATCGCCAGCTATTTTACGCGGCGGTTGAGAAAATGGCAGCGGATGCGATTCAAAGCGGAAGTCCTGCTAACCATCCGGTTGTACCGACGGCAGAAGAAATTATCCAGCTGTATTACACGTGCTATGAATATGAGTTTGAGTCTGCACTTTATAAAAAATAAGATAAATTCAAAACAAATTGAATGAGGGATGAAAGGGGAAACGTTATGGATTTGCTGATTATTTTGCTGTCTCTGGGGCTTTTAATGCTGGTTGCTTACCGCGGATTTTCAGTTATTTTGTTTGCTCCATTGTGTGCGCTGCTAGCTGTTATTTTAACGGAACCAAGCTATGCACTCCCGTTTTTCTCAAACGTTTTTATGGAGAAAATGGTTGGGTTTATTAAAAACTACTTCCCTGTCTTTCTATTAGGAGCAGTCTTCGGGAAAATGGTAGAAATGTCTGGAGTCGCTGAATCGATTGCGAAAACAATTGTTAAAGTAGTAGGGGCTAAACGCGCCATCTTGGCTATTGTTTTAATGGGAGCAATCTTAACTTACAGCGGGGTAAGTTTATTCGTTGTTGCGTTTGCAGTTTATCCGTTTGCGGCTAACTTATTCCGCGAAGCGAATATTCCAAAACGATTAGTACCGGGAACGATTGCATTAGGAGCTATTTCGTTCACCATGGATGCACTTCCGGGTACACCGCAAATTCAAAACGTTATTCCAACGACTTTTTTTAAAACAGACATCTATGCTGCTCCGACACTGGGGATTATCGGATCGGTGATTGTCTTTAGCTTAGGTCTTTGGTATTTAGAAAGCCGAAGCAAAAAAGCAAGAAAAGCTGGAGAAGGCTACTACGGGTTTAATAATGAACTAGCGGCTGCTGCAGAGCTAGAAAAAGAGTCTGTACCTTCTACAGAACCTAAATATGAACCTAGCGTAGCAAGACAGATTCTTGCATTTGTTCCGCTCGTGCTTGTAGGGGTGGCAAACAAATTTTTTACTGTTTCTATTCCAAAGTGGTACCCAGACGGTTTTGATTTTGCCAAAATTGGTCTTGAAGCGTTCGGAAAAGTAGATTTAACCGCAGTTGTTGGTATTTGGTCAGTGGAATTGGCACTTGTTATTGGAATTATCACAACGATTGCGTATGACTGGAAGAGAGTGACCACCGGTTTCCAAGCTGGTCTTAACGCAAGTATTGGCGGAGCGCTTCTCGCTGCGATGAACACGGGAGCTGAGTATGGCTTTGGAGGCGTCATTTCATCTCTTCCTGGCTTTGCAACCGTTCGTGATGGTATTTCACATACCTTTACAAATCCGCTTGTCAATGGAGCCGTTACGACAAACATTTTAGCCGGTATTACAGGCTCTGCTTCTGGAGGTATGGGAATTGCGCTTAGTGCGATGGGAGATAAGTATGTAGAAGCTATTAATCAGTACAACATTCCTCCTGAAGTTATGCACAGAGTTGTAGCGATGGCATCAGGCGGTATGGATACGCTTCCTCATAACGGAGCTGTTATTACCCTACTTGCTATTACCGGGTTAACCCACAAGCAGTCTTACCGAGATATTTTTGCCATCACTGTTATAAAAACGCTTGCATGTTTCTTAATTATTGGAATCTACAGCTTAACTGGACTCGTCTAACAAATAAAGAGGCTGAGTTTAGTTAAAGAAAAATCCGAACGATGAATCGTTCGGATTTTTTTATTGTTGTGGTGAACATAGATTTCATGTATATAGGTGCTTTTAGCGGTTGATTGGAGCGGAGCCTTGCACGGAAATCAGTAGCGGTTTCACAAGGAATCTTTATCTCCTTTGTTTGTCTATAGGTTGCAGTGATTTAGTTGTATATCAAGCTTTTGGCTCTAAAACAGATTCTTTGACTTTCTAAACTGTAAGTATTATGATTACACTACTTTCTGCAGTACTATATGCCGTTACATTAATTCTTAGCATGTTTATGAAGAAAGGAGAATGACTGTGAAGCTATTTGAAGGAAATTTAAAAGTAGGCGATTGGGTCAAAGGAAAGTCTCGCGACGGTGAACTTATATACGGATATATTAAAACGATTAATCCATCTAAAAAAGCAGCACTAATCAACGTTGTAAAAAGTGATGATGAAAAAATGGTCGGCACAACCATTGGCATGATGGATGAAAAAATAGAGAAGCTGCCCCTTCAAAAAACAGCGCACGAAGAGCAGATTCTTTCATTGATTGATCTTGCGCTGCTAACGAAAGACAAGGCTTGGTTTAGTGAATTAACAGCTGAATTAAAAAGATTACAAGATAAAAAGCAAGGCTGACATTCCTGATAAGGAATGAAGGCCCTGCTTTTTTTATTATTCATAGGGGAAAAGCAGGAATGGAAAGCAGCTTGCGAGAAGAAGTAAGTGACAATATTAAGAAAGAAAAGGTGATAAAAGATGAGTAAACGTGTCTTGATTTTAACAGGAGATGCCGTGGAGGCTTTAGAAGTTTTTTATCCGTATTATCGCTGTTTAGAAGAAGATATTCAGTGTACCATTGCTTCTCCCGTGAAAAAGAAGCTTCAAACGGTTGTTCATGATTTCCTTCCAGAAATGGAAACATTCACTGAGAAAACGGGATATAAAATTGATTCTCACGCTTCTGTTGATGAAGTGGATCCTGCCGATTATGATGGTCTTATTATTCCTGGAGGACGGGCGCCTGAATACATTCGAATGAACACAAAAGTTCAGGAAATTGCTGCGCATTTTTTAAAAGAAAATAAACCTTTAGGCGTTATTTGTCATGGTCAGCTCGTGTTAACGACGGTTAGAGAGTATATGCAGGACAGAGAAGTGACAGCGTATCCTGCTTGCCGACCGGAAGTAGAAGCGGCGGGTGCTGTATTTGTGGAACAGACGCTTCATGTAGACAGAAACCTAGTAACCGGACAAGCATGGCCGGATTTACCTAAATTTATGAAAGAGTTTTTTAACGTGCTAAAAAAAGCTGAAAAAGTGAACGCATAATAAAAAGAGCGGGCTGAGAGAAAACCATTCTTTCAGCTCTTTTAATTGATGATAGGTGAGGTGTAAACAACGTGCAGCTAGTGTCTGAACTGTCGAAGAAAATTATAAAAGAAGTACAGCTTGTGATGAAAGAACATGTAATTGTAACGGATACACGCGGAATTATTATTGCGTCTACAGAAGAAAAGCGGGTTGGTTTTTTTCATGAAGGCGCGTGGAACGTGATGCAAAAAAAGAAAAAACTATATATCTCCAAAAAAGAAGCAGCAGATTTAAAAGGAGTTAAGCCAGGAATTAATTTGCCTATCAGTTATCAAGGAGACATTATTGGCGTTATTGGCATTACAGGCACTCCAGAAGCTGTTGAGCCTTTTGCAGACATTATTCGAAGATTAACAGAGCTAATTATTCGCGAGGCATATTACATAGAAACAAAGGAATGGGAAAATAAAGGAGTAGAAGCTTTTTTTCGTGAATGGATTTATAGCCAGCAGGTAGATGCAGAATTTATTGAACGAGGCCATATTTTAGGAGTACAAGTAGAAAGCTCTTATTGCTGCACGCTGTTTCAAATTGATTCATCTCTTTCGAAAAAGAAGCAGCAGCAGGTACAAGAAATGATTCGCTACTGGTTTGAAAGTCATAAAGGTCAAGGAGATTATATCGCAAATTGGGGATACGATCGCTTGCTTTTACTTAAAGAGGCTGTAGGTGAAAAGGCAAGGCAAGGATTTAAAGAAGAATTAATAAAATGTCAGCAGTATATTCAAGCAAACAACCAAGTTATGATCGCTATTGGTATAGGAAAGCCAGCGGAGGAATTTAATTTGCATGCTTCATATGAAGAAGCGAAAAAAGCGCTTAAAGTGGCTTCAAAACGTCAAACCGTTGTTTTTTATGAGGAGCTGCTGATGGACATGATGTTAGAAGACGTTTCTGAACCTGTAAAAAAGGAATTCTTGAGTCGAGTGCTTTCTTCCATTCAAAAAGAAAAAGAGCTTCTCGAAACGCTGAAATGCTATTTAGCCAACGATCAATCGTTGAAAAAAACGGCGTTTGATTTACATATTCATATTAATACGCTTCATTACCGCTTGAAGCAAATGAAAGAACTAACAGACATTGATCCAAAAAGCGTAAAGGGTATCACGCTTTTTTACCTTGCGCTGTCTCTATTGGAGTAAGTGCGCCCTTCATTAGATAAACATACAAAAAATGAGTTTTTAAAGCGCTTTTTTTTAGTTTTTTATCCATAGTCCCTCGTGGCTTCTGCAACTATAATAAGATTAAGAGATATATAAGGAGGAACGTTATGCTTAATGAACGAACAAAAGCAAAGCTCATTGAAGTTGTAGGATCAGCCAATTTTCAAGATAGCAGTGAAGCAAGACTCGTGTACTCTTATGACGCAACACCTAACTTTCAGTCGCTTCCTGATGCGGTTATTATGCCTGAAAACAAAGATCAAGTGAAAAGAATTTTAACGATATGCAACGAAGATCATGTTCCTATTGTGCCAAGAGGTTCAGGTACAAATTTAAGCGCAGGAACGTGTCCAACGCAAGGCGGAATTGTTCTTACATTTAACCGAATGAATAACATTTTGGAAATTGATGAAGAAAATTTAACCGCTACCGTGCAGCCGGGTGTTATCACGTTAGACTTAATTAACGCCGTAGAGGCAAAAGGTTTATTTTATCCTCCTGATCCAAGCTCTATGAAAATATCAACCATCGGAGGGAACATCAATGAGTGCTCAGGAGGATTACGAGGCTTAAAATACGGCGTAACAAAAGATTACGTTCTTGGTCTTGAAGTAGTTCTTGCAAACGGAGACTGCATTAAGACAGGAGGCAAGCTGGCTAAAGATGTAGCTGGCTACGATTTAACGAACTTGTTTGTCGGTTCTGAAGGAACGCTTGGCGTCGTGACAGAAGCCATTTTAAAGCTCATTCCAATACCTGAAACAAAACAAACTCTGCTCGCGCTGTTTGAAGACATGGACGCAGCTGCTAAGACGGTTTCAGCAATTATCGCCAATAAGATTATTCCAGCCACGCTTGAATTTTTAGATCAGCCGACGTGCGAAGTAGTAGAAGATTTTGCGCAAGTTGGTCTACCAACAGATGTAAACGCTGTCTTATTGATTGAACAAGACGGTCCCCCGGAAGTGGTGAGTCGGGATATTGAAATGATCTCACGCATCTGCAGCGAAGGAAATGCTGTATCTGTAAAAGTAGCGGCTTCGCAAGCAGAAGCAGAAGCGTTAAGTACAGCAAGAAGATCAGCTCTTTCTGCTTTAGCACGGATGAAGCCAACGACGATTTTAGAAGACGCAACCGTCCCGCGGTCTAAAATTAGCGAAATGGTCAAAGCGATTAATGAAATTGCTGTAACATATAACGTTAAGATCTGTACGTTTGGTCATGCAGGAGACGGAAATCTGCATCCGACTTGTTTAACAGATGCGCGCGACAAAGAAGAGCTTCACCGCGTCGAACAAGCTTTTGAAGCGATTTTTCATAAAGCCATTGAGCTTGGAGGAACGATTACAGGTGAACACGGAGTAGGAGAAATGAAAGCACCGTATTTGGCATTGAAGATGGGCGGAGAAGGAGTAGCTGCGATGAAAGCAATTAAGTATGCTTTGGACCCGCAAGGAATTATGAATCCAGGGAAAATTTTTGCTAAAGACACGAGAAAAAGAGTGGTGGTTCGTTCATGACGGCAACAAAAGACATTCAGCAAGCATTCAAAGAACGGTTAGATTATGACGAGTTAATGAATTGTATGAGATGCGGTTTTTGTTTGCCAAGCTGTCCGACGTATGGACAAACGAATCAATATGAAGCAGCGTCACCGCGCGGAAGAATTGCTTTGATGAAAGGAGTTGTAGACGGACTTATTGAACCTGATGAATCTGTTGAAAAGCAATTGAATCTTTGTCTTGGCTGCCGAGCGTGTGAGCCTGTTTGTCCTTCGGGTGTGAAGTACGGACACTTATTAGAAGAAGCGCGTGATATTATTCAGCAGAAAAAAAGGCATAAATGGCCGGTAAAAGCGCTCAGGAATATGGTGTTTGAACAGCTTTTTCCTCATAAAGAACGATTAAAAAATGTACATTCTCTGCTTGCTTTCTATCAAAGAAGCGGCTTGCAAAAAGCTGTTCAAAAAACAAACGTACTAAACGTCCTTCCTGGTAATCTAGCACAAA
The DNA here is from genome assembly GCF_055810735.1 of Priestia sp. ST2. NCBI lineage: Bacteria > Bacillati > Bacillota > Bacilli > Caryophanales > Bacillaceae > Priestia > Priestia sp. ST2. The sequence goes on from NZ_JBVVNT010000002.1 coordinate 136,079, forward strand.
TGGAAAAAACGCTTCCGCTTGTGCCAACCAAAAAAGAAATGAAGAAACGGCCGTTTTTATTTGAAGCAGAAGGAACAAGAGAGCGTACGGTTGCTTTTTTTACAGGGTGTTTAATGGATACGATGTTTATGGAAACAAACAACGCGACGATTGCACTTTTACAAAAAGCGGGGTGTAAGGTCGTTATACCAGAAGTGCAGACGTGCTGCGGCGCACTGCATGCGCATGGAGGAGAAAAAGATCAGGCAAAGAAGTTAGCGAAGCAAAATATCATGGCGTTTGAATCCATTCAAGCGGATGATATTGTTCTTAATGCAGGAGGCTGCGGTGCGCTGTTGGTAGAATACGATCATTTATTAAAAGAGGAACCGGAATGGAAAGAAAGAGCAGAGGCCTTTTCTGCAAAAGTGAAAGATTTTTCAGAGATTCTAGTGCAGCAACAGTTTGTGGAAAAACAAAAGTTATCGCTGCCAAGTCAAATTATTACGTATCAAGACTCGTGTCATTTAAGAAACGTGATGAAAACGTCCAGCGCACCGAGAAAACTGATCCAAGCGATTAACGGAACGGTGTTTAATGAAATGGAAAATGCGGATCATTGCTGTGGCTCAGCTGGTATTTATAATCTAACGGAACAAGAGATGTCTATGCAAATTTTAGATTATAAAATGGAAAAAGTGAAAGAAGCCCATGCACATACGATTGTAACAGCAAACCCGGGCTGTCTCATTCAAATGAAGCTAGGGGTAGTCAGAGAAGGAGTAGAAGAAAGTGTAAGGGCCGTTCATCTTGCAGATTTACTTCTTGAAGCAGTAGAAAGCAAATAAAAAGGCCGGACGTGTCCGGCCTTTTTTATTATTTGAACAGCTGAGAAACAATTTCGTACGAACGAAGGCGAGCTTTGTGATCGTAAATTTGAGCGTTAATCATCAGTTCATCTGCTTCTGTTTCTTCAATAAACTGTTCCAGCTTGACTTTAATCGTCTCAGGACTTCCGACAATAGAAGAGCCCAGCTGCTGTTGAAGAGAAGCTTTTTCAAAGTCAGTCCATAGTTCATCCATATTATCCACAGGAGCTTTTAGTTTACCCGGTGTGTTTCGAATTAAATTTAGAAACTGCTGCTGCATAGAAGTAGCCAAACGTTCAGCTTCTCTATCTGTATCAGCAGCGATTACGTTTACACCTAACATTGCATATGGTTTGTCTAACACGTCGGACGGCTTAAAATAACGGCGATACATGTTAAGAGCTGTCATTGTATTATTAGGTGAGAAGTGACTTGCAAATGAAAATGGCAAGCCTAGCTGTGCAGAAAGCTGTGCGCTAAAACCGCTTGAGCCAAGCAGCCAAATCGGAATATTTAAACCTTGACCGGGAACAGCTTTAACGCGCATCTGACTTTCTGAAGCCGGTTTAAAGTATTCTTGCAGTTCAGCCAGCTGTTCTGGGAAGTCACTGCCGTCGCTTCTGCGGTCGCGTCGCAGAGCTTGTGCTGTCAGCTGATCTGTCCCTGGGGCTCTTCCTAAGCCTAAATCAATACGTCCTGGAAATAGTGATTCAAGCGTGCCAAAATGCTCAGCAATAACAAGCGGAGAATGGTTAGGAAGCATAATACCTCCAGAGCCTACGCGAATGCGTGACGTGCCTGCAGCTACATGACCAATTACAACGGATGTAGCGGAGCTTGCGATACCTGTCATATTATGATGTTCAGCTAGCCAGTAGCGGTTATACCCCCATTTTTCAGCGTGCTGAGCTAAATCTAATGTATTTCTAAGTGAGTCAGATACAGTTCCTCCTTCAACTACAGGAGAAAGATCCAATACGGAAATCGGAATATCTTTTAATGCTTTACTCATCAATTTCATCTTCTTTCTTTAAAGACTTCATAGGCCTTGTTATTTCAATGGAATACAAGTATTTTAACAATAATCTTTCGAGTTCCAAAATATTTTGCTTCGGTTATTTCCCTTTACGTTATTGTTCTTTATTTACACAAGCTTTTGAGAAACAAAAAGCTTGTACGGTATAAGGCAGAAGCCGCCTCTTTCTATAAAAAGCTGTCATATTTTATAGTAGAAGGGAGGATGAATATGGTTACTTTAAATGAACTAAAAAGCAAGCAGTACGATATGATATACAGTTTAGGCTATAACTGTTTTCCAGGGATATACATGAAAAAATATTCTTTGCGAAAACAAGCCGGCGTGATTGATTGGTGTATTAGCATTTCTCTTTCTCACGTCAATCAGCTGTTGAAAAATCGCTGTAAAGACTTATTTGTATATGAACACTTAACCTATATCAGTTCTTTCGGAGATGGTTCCACGCTTAGACTGCGTGATAAGGTGTATCAAATTGATTCTGCTCATGATTTTCCGTCGTCTATTAATACGGATACTAACTGGTTTTCATATAATGAAGTCAAAGAAAAATATGAACGGAGAACGGAGCGATTTTTAACGTCGATGGAGACCAGTTCTTGTATATTGTTTATTCGCATGGGCGGAACGTATGAAGAAGCGAAAGAATTAGAGCATATTTTAAAGGGAATGGTCAAAAACGATTTCTATATACTGCTGCTGACAAACAGTGAAAAAAAACTTTTGTCAGAAGCTAATTGGGACTTGTCTTATACATGTGTCTTACATGCACCTATTTTTTCAATGGACGTGCTGCGCGATGATACAGTATGGGAAGAGCTCTTAAGCGGGCTTGTTATAAAATAAAAGAAACTCTTTTTGTTTAATACGGGAATGAAAAAGCTCGTTTTTTTCATAGACTTTGTTATATCTGTGTATCAAAGGAGATGAAAAGATGGAGTCCAATGTGCGGAAGGCAATAAAAGAAATTGTATGGCTGCTGCTAGAACAAGACCAGCGCTGGAATGAGTATCTAGTACAGCTGGAGGATTTGAAAATACAAGTGGATTTGAATAGTTCCGCATATGAAGTTCTGAGAAAGATGACAGGGAATTACGAAGTGCTGCTTGAACATATGGATCTCATTCAGCAGTTTGAAAATCATTCTAAAAGTGAAACAGCGCTGAATGACTTAGTTACCATCGTTATGAAGCATTACTCATTAAAAAATTCATAAGCCTGCTTTGTGCAGGTTTATGGAGTTTAAGCTCTCAATGGAATTCGGTAGAGATAATCGTTTATAATAAGTACATATGGTGATGAAAGGGTGATCGATATGGAAGAAAAACAAGAAATTGTACCCGTTCGTACAGAGGAAACAGCCAAATATTATTCGGAAGAAAAATTTTGGGACAAGCTTAAAAAGTTTGGTAAAAAAGCGGGAGCAAACGTTGTTTATGCCGTATTGCTTTTATACTACACGCTACAAAAACCTGATATTCCCCCAAAAGCAAAAGCAGTCATTATAGGAGCGTTAGGTTATTTTATTCTTCCTTTAGATTTAATTCCGGACTTTGCAGCAGGAGTTGGATTTACAGATGATTTAGGAGCTCTCGGGCTTGCATTGATTCAAGTTGCCATGTACATTGATGAAGGTGTTAAACTGAAAGCAAAAGAAAAAATTAAAGCGTGGTTTTCAGAAGAACACAATTTTTCCATTATTGATGCTAAAATAAAGTAACGTTATGATCGAAATGTAATTATTAAATAAAGTGAGCAAAAGAAGGTGATAGATGAATCATCTTCTTTTTAAGCGATAATATATAGGTCTTTATGACTACTTTAATCCGTTTTGTGTAAAAAAAACAGGATTAAAATATTTTTTTCATTAAAATTTTAAGCAATGTAATTGAATAATTGCCCTACAAATGTTAAGTTAAAACATGTTCATAAATTCGTCACAGAAAGCAGTATACAAATAAGTAAGATTGTTTGTAAAAACTTTGTGAAATTATGGAACTTTTTAACTGAGAGTTTCAAACTCTTAGAGATTCTTCCTCATCAATCAGAAGTCGCTTTCTTTCGTTCCAAGATTAAGCATCTTTCATTTGAAGGTGTTTTTTTTCAGCTTAAGTAAGCCAACAACATGATTGTATGACAAGTTTTTGCTAAGGTTGTAGAGTTACTGTATTGTATGACAAGTTTTGTGTGATTTGATTTAACTAAATGAACAGCTTCGAAGTAAATAAATGATTGCAGAAAAACAAAGTCCATGCGTTTTCATGAACCATTATACGTTACTTCATATTTGTAGAGATGTTTAGCAAAAAGGGAGATGAATGGCCTGACGTAAACAATATCCATAGACAAGCCTTAGAAGATAATTATCTTTCTAAGAAAGCAAATTTATATGATTGATTCTAATCTAAACAATGGAGTGTTCAAAAATGGAAATTAGTCAAATCTTTATTATTTTAACCCCAATCTTTTTCGTTATTTTGCTAGGTTATTTAGCAGGGTACTTTAAAAAGTTTGATGCAACAACATCTAAAGGGTTAAATACGCTTGTAACAAAATTTGCGTTACCTGCACATCTATTCGTTGGTATTACAACAACATCAAAACAAACGCTTATTGAAAAATGGCCGTTTTTACTAGCATTAGTTCTTGGTATTATTGGATTTTATGTTCTTTTCTTACTTGTGGCAAAATATGTATTCAAATACTCACTAACAGGCGCGTCTATGTTCTCTTTAAACTCTACGCAGCCAACGTTTGCGTTTATGGGTATTCCCGTATTAGGTAGCTTGTTTGGCGCGGATGTAGTAGCAATTCCAATCGCCATTACTGGTATCGTAGTAAATGCGATGCTTGATCCTTTAGCAACTATTATTGGTACGGTTGGACAACGCGAAAGAAGTGAAGGGGATTCAGAAGAAAGCTTATTTAAAGTAACCATTAAATCAATCTTACACGGTCTTTCTGAGCCGTTAGCTTGTGTTCCGTTAATCGCAGTAGTATTAGTATTATGTGGATTCCAATCTCCAGATTTATTATCAAGCAGTTTAAATCAAATTGGCTCAATTACATCAGGTGCGGCTCTATTCGCAGTTGGGGTAACAATTGGTATTCGTAAAATTCAATTTAGCCCATCGGCATTTGGTATTGCAATTTTGAAAGTGGCTATTCAGCCGCTTGTAATGTTAGGAATTGCAACAGCAATGGGTCTATCATCAGCTGATATCGTAAAATTAGTATTATTAGTAGCGTTCCCAGGTTCAGCTGTAGCAGCGATGATTTCAGTTCGCTTTGACAGCCTAGCTGGTGAAACAGCTTCAGCATTCGTACTTAGTGCCATTATGTCACTTGTTACATTACCATTGTTAATTTCTTGGTTAATGTAATCACATGCATGGATATAGAACAAAAAAGGCTTTGCTATTTTAGCAAAGTCTTTTTTTGTGTATCTATACTTAAAAAAGCTTTAAAAATTCTTGAGCGATTTTGGGAAGATAACTGTCGGTACGCCACGTAACTAAAGGCTCAATTACAAATGGATTATCTTCTATGTTTAAAATTTTAATACGTTCTAGTGAAAAAGAGGAAAGCATTGAATAAGGAACAATGGCAGCACCAAGGCCACGACATACTAAATTAAGAAGCATCGCTGAGTCATGGCATTCGCATAAAATATTAGGTGTTATATCCATCTTTTTAAATTCCTTCACAATGCGATTATATATGCTTATTTCCCGGTTTGAGCGAAGAAGAATAAGAGGGAGAGAAGCAATTTCGACGACTGAAATCTTTTCTGTTGCATAACCACTTTCTTTAGGAACAGCTACAACAAAAACATCTGGTGCAAGTGTTTTTGTTTTGACATGTTTATAAGGTAAGTCAGTAGTAGTGACTGCTACATCGATTTTTCCTTCTGTTAATAATTCGTTTAAGTGAGCTGGTTCGTTTTCATAGATGTTAAAGGTGCTGTTTGGGTACTGTTTTTGAATAATAGTTAGCTTATCGAGAACCGTTGATGCACAGTAGATTGTGCATCCAATTTCAAGTTTTTCATTTGTTACGTTTTTACATTCCTGTACTTCCAATACTGATTTTTCGACCCTTTGCACAATTTCTTTCGCTCGTTTTAAAAAAAGCTCTCCTTCTACCGTTAACAATAAGCGCTTGTTATTATTTCGTTCAAAAAGCAAAAGCCCTAGCTCATTTTCGAGCTGTTTTAGCTGCCTGCTTAAAGGAGGCTGAGCCATATGCAGGCGCTTTGCTGCTTTGGTCACATTTAATTCTTCAGCTATGACAATAAAATAATGCAGCTGTCTTAATTCCACTGTATTCAACTCCATACTTTAAAGGTATTATTATATATTTTATCAATATTTTAATTGTATGGAAAATGAGTGTAAAGTTAAATGTGTAACCAAAGCAGAGAGGAGGAAGAGAAATGAAAATAGCTGTAGGAATCACAGGAGCCACGGGAGCTATTCTAGGTATTCGAATTTTAGAGCTTTTGAAGAAGTCTTCTGTTGAAACGCATTTAGTCATGTCGACTTGGGCTCATGCCACAATTAAGTTAGAAACACCGTATAGCGTTCAGCAAGTAGAAGCACTAGCAGATTATTGTTATTCATATCAAGACCAAGCAGCGAAAATTTCGAGCGGTTCTTTTCGTATAGATGGAATGATTGTTAGTCCTTGCAGTATGAAAACATTAGCATCTATTCGAATGGGACTAGCAGATAACTTAATAGCGAGAACGGCAGATGTGATGTTAAAAGAAAGAAAGCCACTAGTGCTACTTCCTCGAGAAACGCCTTTGAATACGATTCATTTAGAAAACATGCTGGATCTTTCAAAAATGGGTGCTATCCTTGTGCCTCCTATGCCGGCATTTTATAACAAACCTGAGACGATTGATGATCTTGTCACCCATATTGCTGTTCGAACGTTAGATCAATTAGGGATTGAGTGTCCTGAGGCAAAAAGATGGAATGGAATTAAACATTTATCACAAGGAGGAAAATAAACATGGCTTATAAAGACTTTAGAGATTTCCTTAATACGCTACATAAAGAAGGGCAGCTACTGAAGATTACAGATGAAGTGCAGCCTGATCCAGATTTAGGTTCAGCAGGTCAAGCCATCAGTAATTTAGGAGACCAAACGCCGGGATTATTATTTACCAATATTTATGGGTACAACAACGCAAAGGTAGCCCTAAACGTAATGGGTTCCTGGTCAAATCACGCGTTAATGATGGGAATGCCTAAATCAACTCCTGTAAAAGAACAGTTCTTTGAGTTTGCTCGGAGATATGAAAAATTTCCTGTCAAAGTAAAAAGAGAAGAAACGGCGCCATTTCATGAGTGTGAAATTAAAGATGATATTAACTTATTCGACCTTTTGCCGTTGTTTCGCTTGAATCAAGGAGACGGAGGCTACTATCTAGATAAAGCGTGCGTTATTTCTCGTGATCAGCATGATAAGGAGAACTTTGGCAAGCAAAACGTAGGTATATATCGTATGCAGGTCAAAGGGAAAGACCGTCTAGGCATTCAACCTGTGCCACAGCATGATATTGCCATTCACTTGAAACAAGCCGAAGAAAAAGGTGAAAACCTCCCTGTATCAATTGCTTTAGGATGTGAACCTGCGATTGTCACAGCAGCCGCTACGCCGCTTCATTACGATCAATCAGAGTATGAAATGGCAGGAGCTATTCAAGGTGAGCCATACAGAATTGTGAAGTCTCAGCTTTCTGATTTAGATGTACCTTGGGGAGCAGAAGTGATTTTAGAGGGAGAAATTTTAGCTGGTGAACGTGAATATGAAGGTCCTTTTGGCGAATTTACAGGTCATTACTCCGGCGGCAGAAGCATGCCTGTTATCAAAATCAATCGTGTATACCATCGCAAAGATCCTATTTTTGAAAGTTTATATATCGGTATGCCTTGGACAGAAACAGATTATTTAATTGGAATTAATACAAGCGTTCCTTTATATCAGCAGCTAAAAGAAGCATATCCTGAAGAGATTGAAGCTGTGAATGCGATGTATACTCATGGTCTCGTTGCTATCATTTCAACGAAAAGCCGATACGGAGGATTTGCTAAGGCGGTTGGTATGAGGGCATTGACTACGCCGCATGGATTAGGATATTGCAAGCTAGTTATTTTAGTAGACGAAGATGTGGATCCGTTTAATTTACCGCAAGTCATGTGGGCGCTATCGACAAAAATGCACCCAAAACACGATGTTATAACAGTGCCTAATCTTTCAGTTCTGCCACTTGATCCAGGGTCTGAGCCGGCTGGTATTACAGATAAAATGATTTTGGATGCTACAACACCGGTTGCACCGGAAACAAGAGGCCACTATTCTCAGCCTTTAGATACACCACTTGAAACTGAGAAATGGGAAAAAATCTTAACGAATATGATGCAAAAATAAACAAGGAGGAATCGACATGCATACTTGTCCAAGATGTGAAGCCAAACAAGCGAACTTAGTATCTAAATCACCAGTTGAAGGAGCCTGGGAGATTTACTTATGCAGCGTGTGTTTGTTTACCTGGCGTTCTTCTGAACCTGAGACCATCACCAATCCTGAAAAATACCCTCGACCATTTAAAGTCAATCCAAAAGACGTACCGCTGGCAACGCACGTGCCTCCTGTGCCCCCCCGATCTTAATCAGCAAAGGTGGTAAGTAAAATGAATAAAGCAGAGCTGCCAAGAGCCGTGCGGGTATTTTTAAATGGAAAAGATCTAGAAAGGAAGCAGCATGATGCGATGTTGCTATCTACAGTGACATCCGAGGGTTTTCCTCATGTAGCCATGATTAGCGCAGGAGAGCTGGTAGCTATTAGCTCTTCACGCGTCAAGCTATTAGTATGGAAAGATACAACATCTTCAACAAACATGATACAGAATCATAAGGCAACCGTTACATTAGTTGTTGAAGGAAAAGCTTATTACATTAAATTTTCCCTAAAAAAAGAAGCTCCTGTGTCATCAGGCTATGAGCTATTTACGGGAGAAGTAGCCGCTGTTAAAGAAGATTACGCAAAATATGCAGTTTTAACATCAGGAATTCAATTTCAGCTTCATGATTCCAAAGAGGTACTGAGCCGCTGGAAACAGTCAATTGAGGCTGTTCTTTCTACCGAAAAAACCGATTCTTAAAAATAAGAATCGGTTTTTTAGCTGTAGTGAAATTTTTTTAAATAGCATGCTAGCTGAACTTTTAATAGGTGTTCACTGTTTGTAAATGATATGTTCATTTTTTCTTCAATTTTTTTCAACCGCTGATAGAGTGTATTAACATGAATATGAAGCTGCTTAGCTGTAAGTGAAGCAGAGCGGTTATTATCGAAATACGCTTCTAGCGTTTGCTCTAAAGGTTCGTCGTTTAAATGATTGTTCTTAAGAGGGAGAAATACTTCATCAATAAAGGTTTTGACTTCTTCTTTTGATTGATTAATAAATAGCCGGTTAATTCCTATTTCCTCATACAACATGCATCCATCTTGCTGCTGAGACAGAAGGTAAGAGATAGCTTTTTCAGCTTCACTATAACTTTTTCCTATTTGAGTAAAATGAGAATACCGACTTCCAATCCCTGTTTTTACATGACATTCATTGTAGTAACGCCATTTTGAGAGTAAATCCTCTAATTGATTGATAATAGCATGATGTTTTTCATAAGGATCAAGCGTAAATACAATGGTTACTTTGGTGTCGAATCCGTATACGACCGGTGCTTTTGAGCTGAAAACAGATTTGGTGTCAGATACAAGGCGATGTAGGTGTAAGTTTAAGAGCTGCAGGTCCGCTTGTGAACGAATGGTAATGAGAGCGACTAGAATATGCTTTTTTGTATCAATGTTTAGCTCAGCTGCTTTTTGATACAGCAAAGTGGTGTCATAACACGATAAGTATTCACTAAATAATTCATGTGTTCGCTTGTAAAATAAATCAACTAACGTTTGTTTTTTCAGCATTTCTAATGCAATAACAGAGCTGCTTTGTTCGAGTGCCACTTGATCTAGAGAGGAAAGATTTCCTTGATTTGCCTGCATAATAAGTAACCCTAAGAGCGTGTCAATGCCGTGTATGGGGTGAATATAAACACTGTGTGCTTCATTGTGTGCCTCAATAGTATAAAAACAAGGCTTTGTATGTGAAAGAAAATGTGTGTGAAATTCAGCTGTTTTTGTGTCTATATCAAAGAATTTCAAGAAGCCATAGGTCTTATTATCAACAAAATCTACAATGGTGACAGGGGATGTAAGCATTCGGCGCAATTCGGTAAGTATTGGTTCAATTCCTTTACTTTGAAGTGAAACATTCATGAAGGTGCGATGAATTTGATCCCGGCGTATTAAAAGTTCATTTTGTTTTTTTACATCTTCAAAAAGCGCTGAGTTTAAGAGAGCAATCGATACTTGATCGGAAAAGCTTTCTAACAATTCTTTATCCTCTTCATTTAAAAGGGGGGTTGTACCATTTTGATAAATAATGAGTACGCATACCGTCTGTTCTTCCATACAAATGGGGACAGAAATAATAGATTGAATGTTTGTAAACGTATAGGACTGATTAAGATAATGAATATTATCGTCAGTCATAGTAGAAGAATCGCGTAATATATCTTTTAAGTTCGTATACATATAGCTTTTATTATGCTGAAATGTCTTTCCGATAATTCCTTCGCCAACTTTCATTTTCATGTTTTGAATTTCATTGTTTGGCCCTCCGGACCAGGCGCGAGGCAAAAGAAATTGAGTGGAAGAATCAAACATCCACAGCACGCCCATATCCGCAACAGAAATAACTGAAAGAGCATTTTCAAGAATTCTTGTTAATAGATAATCTGAGTCTTGTAAAAGTGAAATTTCCTTAATGCTTTTCATAAGCACGTTTAAAATGTGCTCATGCCGCTCCAGCTTTTTTTGCAGCACATAAGGAGAAAAGGTAGCCGATAGCTGTTTTATTTGTGAGGGTGTCCAGTCATGCTTAGCAAATATGCGAACAACAAACGCATAGCGATTTGGAAAGGACAAGTAAATTTCCTCGAACTCTTCATATGCCATATGCTTTTGAAAGGAATCACTGCCGTTATGTAGGCTAGTGGGAGGAGGGTAAGTCAGGGATGAACATGAAGAACTGGAAAAAATCACGTTAAAATTTGCAGAATCAATACTTGTCCAAATTTGATAAGGACTATTTTTGATAATAGATGTAAGATAACCTTTCATATTAGCTAATAAATCACTCATGTTAACAACCCCTTATAGACTACTTAATGTAAAAAAATACATAGTTATAGTTCTTATTATATAGAAATACACATTGAAAAAATAGTCAGAATTTTTTAATATTTATATAACGAATTGATTTGTTACAAAACATTACATTAAATGGAATAAAAAGGAGATGAGTGCATTTATGTTAGTAAGGTCGAACTGGAAATACGTCATTTTATTTTTATTATTTTTAGGCTGGTCGCTTGGAAACTTAGATCGTTTTATTATTAATTACGCTATTTTAGATATTTCGAAAGATCTACATCTGAATGCTTCTTCTACAGGCATCATCTTAAGCAGCTTTTTTGCAGGATACGCACTGATGCAAATACCTGGGGGGTGGCTAGCAGACCGCTTTGGATTTAAAAAAGTCATTACAATCGCCGTTTTTTTATGGTCTTTGTTTACGGTTTTTACCGGAATGGCCTGGTCTTTTGCTTCTATTATTATCATTCGCTTTTTATTTGGTTTAGGGGAAGGAAGTTATTTTCCATCTGCATCAAAAGGAATCGCAGGGTGGTTTCCTCAGCAAGAACGCAGTAGAGCCATGTCCTTTTTGTTATCGTCAGGTACGATTATGGGCGTGGTTACACCAATTCTAGCGACGCAGCTGATGCAAACGATAAGCTGGAGAAGTATCTTTTATATCATAGGAGCCATCGGACTCGTTATTACAGTTCTGTTTGTTTTTTTACTGAAAGAAAAGCAGCAGAGAGAAAAAACAGAGACTTCTGCTATTCCTGCTAAGCAGATGACATTAAAAGAAATTATCAAAACTCCGATGATTTGGAATTTATTTATTGCATACTTCAGTATCTACGCCATTAACTGGGGGCTCATGTCGTGGATGCCTACATATTTAGCCGAAGTAAGACATCTGAATTTAACGGACATCGGTTTTCTTTCCGCTATCCCAGCATTTGTAGGCATTATAGGAATGTTTGTTAGCGGCTTTGTTTTAGACAAGCTTCCGGACGGAAAAGACAAGACGATAGCGGCGGTGTTTGGTTTACTGATGGGTATTTTTCTTTGCTTTATGGCCATTTCACCTAGCGTAGGCATGTTTATCGTTTTTCAAAGTGCCGTCACCTTACTGTTTTCGTTTAATGTGATTTTAATCGCTTCAGCTCCTTTAAAAATGCTGCCTGAATCAGTGGTCGGTTCAGCAAATGGTTTTATTAATACAGGGGCTCAAGCAGCCGGCGTATTAACCCCGATGCTTATTGGTTTTTTAGTACAGTCGTTTGGCGGGTCGTATAATGCAGCGTTTGCTTTATTAATTATCTGCGCTCTTGTCTGTGCTATTTCGTTATTTTCGATTCGACCTGCAAAAGTGGTAGTGGACGCACAAAATGCTGTTAAATAATGAGGAAAAAGGAGAGTGTCTCATGGATATTATTAAAGAAGTCGAACAACTTATTGAAAAAAAGCGAAACGAGCTAACTCAAATCAGTGATCAAATATGGGAATATGCAGAAACGAGGTTTGAAGAGTATAAGTCGGCACAGCTAATTTGCGACATGTTAGAAAAAGAAGAGTTTACGCTTCGTACACATATCGCTAACCTTGAAACAGGTTTTATTGGAAGTTACGGGAACGGTTATCCGATCATCGCTATTCTCGGTGAATACGATGCGCTTACGGGGCTGAGTCAAAAAGATAAGTGCGCAGTAGCAGATCCGGTCAAAAAAAACGGAAATGGCCATGGGTGTGGACATAACCTACTTGGCGTAGGCTCACTAGCAGCTGCGCTTGCTGTCAAAGAATATTTAAAAGAAAAAAATGTTCCGGGGACCGTTCGATACTATGGATGTCCAGCCGAAGAAAGTGGTTACGGAAAGACGTATATGGTACGAGAAGGAATTTTTCACGATGTAGACGTCGCGTTGTCATGGCATCCCGCTACCGTTAATGGTGTTATGCATACGTCATCAAATGCGGTTTTGCAAGCAACTTTTAAATTTAAAGGAAGAAGCAGTCATGCAGCTGCTAGTCCTCATCTTGGCAGAAGCGCTTTAGACGCTGTAGAGTTGATGAACATTGGTGTAAATTATATGCGTGAACATATGATTGATGAAGCGCGCGTACACTATGCGATTACAAACAGCGGAGGCATCTCTCCTAATGTTGTTCAAGCAGAAGCGGAAGTCATGTACTTAATTCGTGCTCCGAAGCCATCTCAAGTAAAAGAACTTTTTAAACGCGTTGTGAAAATTGCAAATGGAGCAGCTTTAATGACTGAAACACAAATGGAACAGGAAATTCAAGGAGCCTGTGCTAATCTAATTCCAAATCAAACAATGGAGCAGCTGATGCATAAACAAATGATGCAGATAAATTTGGCTGAGGTGAAACATGAAGAAATAGCTTTTGCCAAAGCTATTTACGAGTCTACATCCGCTGAAGATAAAGAAGCAGCAAAAAAACAAGTGGGTTCACTGCTAGACAAAGCTTTAGCGGATCATCCAGTCTTCAATCAAATTGCTCCTATGTCTAAAAATGTTTCCTTCATGACAGGATCAACTGATGTCGCAGACGTTAGCTGGAATGTTCCAACTGCACAGTGCGTGACCGCAACGTGGGCTTATGCTACGCCGTTTCATACATGGCAAGCTGTTGCTCAAGGGAAAACGGAGTATGCCCACGATGCGATGTTATTGGCTGGAAAAGCCATCGCGGCTACGGCGATTGAAATGATAGAAAATCAAGAGCTGATTAGTCAAGCCAAACAAGAGCTGGAGGATAGACTAGAAGGGGAAAGCTATGAATGTCTTGTGCCTTCCCATATACAGCCGCCTAATTACTCAGAAAGTGAGCAAGAAGACTATAGCGTAGTATAAAAAACGAAGCGGGGAAAAACGTATTTTCGTGTAAGGAAGATCCGAACGATGAATCGTTCGGATTTTTTATTGTTAGGTTGAACACAGGTTTCATTTATCCCGTTTGTTCGTCTTTAGATTGGATTGATGTAGTTATGGCTCAATCTCTTTTTTGTTTTCATTAAAAATAAATGGTTAAAAATATATCTCTTTGCTGAACCTAACCCTATCTAATTGTTCAAGAAAAGAGGTAAAAACATGAGAGCATATAAAGTAGAAAAAGATGGGTCACTTTCAACTTCACTAAAAGGAAAATCAGTTTTATCTACTTCTTATTTAAATAAAGGTTCTGCTTTTACTGAAGAAGAAAGAGAAGAGCTTCATCTGCAGGGACTTCTCCCTCCAACGGTTTTAACGTTAGAAGAACAGGCAAAAAGAGCATATGAACAGTTCAAAAAAGCACCGAATGATCTTCAAAAAAATAATTCGTTGAATGATCTACATAACCGGAACGTTGTCTTATTTTATCGTTTATTAACCGATCATTTAAGTGAAATGCTTCCCATTATTTACACGCCTACTGTAGGTCAATCCATCCAAGAATACAGCCATGAATACCATCGACCTGACGGACTATATTTATCCGTAAATGAAGCGGATCGATTAAGTGATGCGATTGAAAACTTAGGACTCGACGGCGAAGATATTGATTTGCTTGTTGTAACGGATTCAGAAAGTATTTTAGGAATTGGGGACTGGGGTGTAGGAGGAATAAATATTGCCGTTGGAAAGTTAGCGGTCTACACAGCTGCAGCGGGAATTGACCCAAGCCGCGTACTGCCTATTGTTCTTGACATGGGAACCAATAACAAAAAGCTTCTTGAAGATCCTTTGTATTTAGGAAATCGTCATGAACGAGTAAAAGGAGAAGACTATAATCGTTTTATTGCTCAATTTGTAAAAGAAATAACGACCAAGTTTCCTAAAGCGCTTCTTCATTGGGAGGATCTTGGGAATATTAACGCACGTCACATTATGAAAGAATACGGCGATAAAATTTTAACGTTTAATGATGATATTCAAGGAACCGGAGTAATTACTCTTGCAGCCGTTTTAACAGCGGTGCGCATTACAGGAACGCCCCTAAAAGATCAGAGGGTTGTTGTATTTGGACCGGGATCTGCTGGAATCGGGAATGCTGATCGTATTCATAGTTCGATGATGCTTGAAGGGCTGTCTGAAGAAGAAGCATATGATCGTTTTTGGGCATATGATTACAGAGGTCTGTTAACCGAAGATATGGAAGATTTAGCTCCTTTTCAACAGCCGTATGTTCGCCAAAATGAAGAGATTAAAGAATGGGAAAAAGACGATGAAAATAAAATTTCACTGTTGGAGCTTGTTAAGCAAGTGAAGCCAACGATTTTAATTGGAACGTCAGGCGTCACGGATGCTTTTACTGAAAAAATTATTAAAGAAATGGCAAAGCATGTAGAGCGCCCGGTGATTATGCCGCTTTCAAACCCAACTAAACTTGCTGAAGCTGTTCCGGAAGATATTATAAAATGGACTGAAGGAAAAGCCCTTATTGCAACGGGAAGTCCATTTGAACCCGTTGAATATAACGGGCACACTTATGAAATCGGACAGGCTAATAATGCGTTTGTGTTTCCGGGTCTTGGTTTAGGTGCAATTGTCGTTCGCGCTCAAAAGTTTACTGAATCTATGTTTGCAGAAGCAGCCAATGCAGTAGCGCGTATAGCAGAAACAGATACAAAAGGAGATACGCTTCTTCCCAACATTAAAGATCTTCAAAAAGTATCAAAGGCGGTTGCTGTAGCAGTTGCTGATGCTGCTGTAAAAGATAACGTAGCAACTGTTACGGAGCAAAATGTAAATAAACTTGTAGAAGCAGCGGTATGGCAGCCTGCTTATAAACCGGTTAAGGCAAAAAATGAATGAGGTGATGATAAATGAGCATAGGTCAAATTTTTCTCATTCTCGCGCCTATCTTTTTTGTCATTTTGCTTGGTTATTTAGCAGGGCACTTTAAAAAATTTGATAAGCAAACGTCTAAGGGGCTCAACACATTAGTAACGAAGTTTGCGCTTCCTGCACACTTATTTGTAGGTGTAACGACAACCCCAAGAAAAACACTCATAGACGAATGGCCGTTTTTAGTAACGCTGATTTTAGGAATCGTCGGGTTTTACCTCATTATATTGCTCGTCGTGAAGTATGCAGGGAAGCATACGTTAACTTCTTCTTCTATGTTTGCCCTAAACTCAGCTCAGCCAACGTTTGCTTTTATGGGCATTCCAGTACTCGGAGGATTGTTCGGTGCAGGCGCCGTAGCGATTCCAATTGCCATAACAGGCATCGTAGTAAACGCGATTTTAGATCCGCTGGCAACGATTTTAGGAACCGTTGGACAACGGGGGCGAAAAGAAGGGGAAGAGAAAACAAGTTTATTCAAAGTAACGGTTCATTCCATTTTGCATGGTTTATCTGAGCCTTTGGCATGTGTACCGTTAATTGGAGTGATTTTAACGCTTTGCGGCTTTCAGTCACCTAAACTTTTACAGGATATGCTTGATCAAATCGGAAGTATCACATCGGGAGCAGCTTTGTTTGCGGTAGGAGTAACGATTGGAATTGGAAAAATTAACTTCAGTAAAGGTGCGCTTGGGATCGCTGTCTTAAAAGTAGCGGTTCAACCCATCGTTATGCTCGGAATTGCAGTATGGATAGGATTATCTTCAGATGAAGTGACAAAAGCTATTTTGCTGGTAGCTTTTCCTGGGTCTGCTGTAGCTGCGATGATTGCTTTGCGGTTTGAAAGCTTGGAAAATGAAACGGCGTCTGCTTTTGTCATTAGTGCTATTTTATCGTTGATTACGCTGCCGCTTCTTATTTCTTGGCTTATGTAAATAAAAAAACGAAAGAGGAGAATTCCTCTTTCGTTTTAAGACGGATTAATAAGCTAATGCAAATAATCCTTTGATATGAGATAAGTAACGAACGTTACTTGCTTCTTTCATAAGTGATGCTGGTAAACCTTTTAATTGCGTTTTGTTTCCGCCGATTGTACCAATTGCATCTTTGCGTCCAAGACTTCCTAGTGTACCAGAGAAGACAGGAACGAATGATTCCATTGCTCCGCCGCGAATAGCTACTGCTAAGTTCACGCCTACAACTTCACCCATTTGCCAAGCTAATTGAGCAGTAGGTGGGTAAGGGCGACCTTCTGGACCCATTACAACCGCTGAGTCACCAGCAAGGAATACATCTTTATGAGATGTAGATTGTAAGAATTCATTTACAAGTGCACGACCGCGGTTTACTTCGATACCTGAGTTAGCAACTACAGAGTTACCTTGAACTCCGCCAGTCCATACCATTGTTTTTGTTTCAATTTTGCTGCCGTCTTTAAGTTCAACAGTTGTAGCATCCATTTTTGTTACAGGTGTACCAGTAACAAATGTAACGCCACGTTTTGTTAAGCTTGATTGAGCGCGCTCTACTAATTCAGCAGGGAAGCCTGGAAGAACTGTAGGAGCTGCTTCTACACAGTATAGAGAAATTTCTTTCGGATCAACACCGTGTTTTAGACATAGGCTTGGCATTAAGTCAGCGTATTCACCAACAAGTTCGATACCTGTTAATCCGCCACCGCCAACTACGATTGTACCGTCAGCTTTATTTTTTGTTTTGCTGTATTCAGCGATACAAGCTTCTACGTGTGCACGTAAACGGTTTGCATCATTTACTGATTTAAGAACGAAGCTGTGCTCTTCTAAACCAGGGATACCGAAGTAAGCAGTTTCACTACCTAAAGCTGTAACAAGGTAGTCGTAGCTTAATTTTGTACCATCTTCAAGAGATACTTCACGTTGATCTGGTGAGATTTCTTTTACCGTTGCAATTTTTAAATCAACGTTGTAGTTTTTAAGTAATTTATCAAGTGGTAAAGCTACCGCTTGTTCAGAAACGCCGCCTACAGCTAGACGGTGTAATTCTGTAATGATTTGGTGAGTAGCAAAACGGTTCACTACTGTAATTTTTGCTTCATCCGCACTTAGGTGTTGGCGAGCTGTCATTGCAGTTAATAAACCACCGTAACCGCCGCCTAAAATTAAAATATGTTTTGACATAGTCGATCCTCCGTCCACACTTTTTAATGAAAATTATTTTTGTTTTTCGTTTGTAATGTCTAAATACGCTTGTGCAAAGCGGAATAGTTTTTGAGCTTGTGGATCTTTAAGCATGCGTAATAAACCGAATAAACCGATTGAATTAGAAGCATTTGCTTCTGCACGATCGTTTGCTTCGATTGCAGTAGCTGCAAGACCTTTTACTGTTCCTTCTACCGGCTCGATAAATTCTTTTACTCCACCAAGTAGATCTTCTTTTAATACGTCGTCAGTTAATAATGATTGCGCAACGTCGTAAGTTTTTGTAAGCACCGTTACCATTTCAGATAATTTTGGTAAATTATCTACAAGAACAGTAAGAGCTTCTTGTACTTCAGGCTTTAACAATTGATCTAACACATCCGCTTGACCTTTGTTAACTGCCGCTTCTGTTTGTACAGCAGCATTTTCCTCTGCAGCTGATTTTTGAATAGTTGATTGAGACATGAAAAGTCCTCCTTTGCTGGATACTGTTGCATATGTAGTTCCTAGTTATCTGCTAGACTTTCAAACTACATTGTGAAGTTGTGAAATCTTGCACATAATTCTATTTTAATTTTAATACGAGATAAAATCAACTCATTTCGTTGAAAAAATAAGTGAAGAACCTCGTAACCCTTTGTTTAATAAAAGTTTATAAGAAATAAAGCCAATAATTGCCTAGGTAAATAAAATTAAAATAGGGAACTAACATGATTCCTCTTCCTACGATAAAACAAATAACGTCATATTTCAACACATACGAACTTAATATTCTATAAGTAGTAAAAAGATAGGGCGCATTTACTATTTAAAGAGTTTTCAAAAAATTACATTGACTTACTATAGCGTTCTACATATAATCAGAATATAACATCTTATGTAAGGAGATATAACATGGTTATAGTGGATGAACTTTATCATAATGTGATCATTACATTGCCTCAATTAAAATTAATTGAATTTATAATGAAGTTAAAAGAAGCTAAAGCACAAGAAATAGAAGATATAAAAACGAAAATTAGTAAATACGAAGAGAAGAAACGTGCTGAAGAAGCTTGGTATCAATCACTATCACCGTTTCGTAAATTTTTTACCGGGCGTCCTTTAAGTCAGCATCAAGCGGTCGAGTATATGGTATACGTAAAGGAACGCTTTAAAAAAATTGATCACCTTAAAGCACAAATGCGAGAACTTCATGAAGTTCTTGAATTAATAAAAGCGGAAAATGAAGAAACAAGTGAAATTACGCTTTCGCCTGCTATTGTACAAGAAATAAAACGATTAAAAAGCAGTGGAGGCGTTGGGATATGAGTGTTAATGAACTAAGTTTAGGGATAAATACAACGTGGGTCGTGTTAACAGCGGCGATGATTTTGTTAATGGAAGGCGGCTTTGCCTTGTTAGAGGCAGGTTTTGTCCGCTATAAAAATAGCGTGAATATTATTATGAAAGTATTCGCTGATATTACAATAGGAACGCTTTGTTTCTATTTAATTGGTTTTGGATTAATGTACGGTGATGATTTAGGTGGAGTTGTTGGTAAAAGCGGTTTTGCGCTCTCGGGTAATTTATCGCACCTTGACATTCCAATTGGACTTGAAACGTTTTGGCTGTTTCAATGTGCGTTTGTTATTGCGGTCATTTCTATCGTTTCTGGAGCGGTAGCAGAACGAATTAATTTCCGCGCATATCTTTTATATGCGATTTTGATGACTACATTTATTTATCCTATAGCCGGCCACTGGATTTGGGGAGGCGGATGGATTAGTAAGTTAGGGATGCTTGATTTTGCCGGTTCGGCAGTTATCCATGCTCTTGGCGGTTTTTCAGCTTTAGCAGCTGCAATAATGATTGGACCGAGGAAAGGGAAGTTCACGAAAAATGGAATCAGTTCTGTTTCTCTTCCAAGCAATTTGCCGCTTGCATCAGTGGGTGCTTTTTTATTATGGTTTGGATGGTTCGGGTTTAATGCAGGAAGTACGCTAAGTGCCACTGACGTTAGAATTGGTCACATTGCTATTGTCACAATGTTATCAGCAGCAGCAGGCGGAGCAGCTACTTTATTTTATACTTTATTTCGCTACAACCGTTCAGATGCACCTTCTGTAATAAATGGATCGCTTGCCGGACTGGTTGGCATTACGGCCGGGTGCGCTTTTGTTAACACACCATCTGCTATTTTTATTGGAGCTGTATCTGGCTTATTAATGATGGCAGCTACAAACTGGCTCGAAGCACGTCAAATCGACGATCCTGTAGGAGCTTTTCCTGTACACGCTGCTTCGGGAATATGGGGTACGTTGGCTGTAGGCTTGTTTTCTACAGACGGCGGTGTGTTTACCGGAGGGAGCTGGACGTTACTTGGCGTTCAACTTCTTGGGTTAATCGCTCTATGCGCTTGGGGATTTGTTACGACGTGGATAGGGTTAAAGGTTATTTCCTTGGTGGTTCCGCTTCGATCTACGGAAGAAGAAGAAGAAGTGGGCTTAGATATCAGCTACCACGGTATCATGGCAGCTCATCAGGCTCCTGAATTTATTGAATATGAAAACTACTATGCGGAAGTAAAAGAAAAAGCCGCAGATTCGTAATAAAAGGCCGCGCTTTATAACAAAAGGGCGGCCTTTTTATATGAAAAAAATAGATTTAAAATACTTGGTTTAAATGATTGAAAAGTCAGAATATTTGTGTTATATTATAAAAAAGCCAAGGAGTTGATTTCTTATGAAAAAGAATTTACTTAATTCACCGCAAAAATCCAACGGAAAGGTGCTTGATGCATTATTCGCTGAGATGATTTTAGACAAGGCGATTGCAGAATTTCGTAAAGCACAGCTAAAAGAAGAAATCGACCGCACGCTATTGATGAAAAATAAAGAAGAGTTTTTGAAACTCTCATCAGAACTTAAACAAATTTCTTAATTACTTACTATACTTCACACACCATCTATTTTTAGGTGGTGTGTTTTATTTTTGAGACCTACTAAAAGGGATTAATTAGTAATAATTATGAATATATTCCTATTTAAAACTTTATTTACATTAATTGTATTGACTTCTTTTGTGGATTTTTTTAACATAAACAAGAATTAAAGAGGAGGGGTTTGGTTGGGACATCTATTATTAGTAGATAGCTTGATTGCGGGTATTGTTTGCATTGTGTTAGGAATTTTATTTAGAGCTCATAAAACAAGCAAATTTTTGTATGGCATAGGGATTGTATTTGGTCTTATTTTTGTCATTGGGACGGTCACTCATTCTCCATCTAATACAGAAACTTCATCAGTTACAGCTGAGAAAGTAGAAGCAAATCAAAAAGACAGTAAAGACACATCAGAACTTAAAGCTCTCGTTACTAAGGGAATGACAGATAAGGAATTTCAAAAAGAAAAAGAGAAAGCCGCTTTTCAACAGTCAGACTTAATTGCGTTAGGTAACGGAGAAGTCGGATATGTGATCAAAGCTGAAGACGGTTACGTTGTAGCTGATACGAATGGCGAAACCATTTCAAGCGTTGAAACGTTTAAAACGGCTGATGAAGTAGAACAGTATGAATTAAATGAAGTTAAAAAAGTACATAAAGATGTAAGGACAGTTGATGCTCATTATACAGCTTCAGATTTAGAAAGCTTAGAAGATTTTGATCAAAAAATTAATGAAGTGCTGAAGCGCGTTAATCTTACAAAAAAGGAGTTTAATGAACTAAAATTAAAGGATGTTAAAACATTAACTTCTCATGAAATAGAAGTAATGAAGGCTATACGTGACTCTGTTTCACCCCTTACAAAAGATACGCTGCTGCAAAAAACGATCCCTGCTAAAGATATTGAAAAGTATGTAGATGGATCTTATACAGCAGTGGGAGGATATGTAGCTAAAGCTGAAGATGTTCATGATATTACTTCGTACAAAGATTTTGTTGAAAGCTTACGTTTAGATTACACCGATGGTTCAGGCAAAAGGCCGTTTCCTGAAGAAGGATCGACATACGGCGTAATCAAATTCAAATCGCAAGCGGTAAGCCATGTTGATATTCCCTACGGGACTGTGTTCGGAGGAAAAACAACAGACGGACCTCCATGTACGCTTAATGGGTTTACAGGATCTCGAAACGGGGAAACCGTTCCAGAGTTCAAATTTGATAACTATTATCCACCAGCAAACGGAGCGGAACTATACCAAGTGGTAAATGGGGAAGAAGTACTTTTAGCTACCTATGTGGCAGAAGAAAAACGATTTGTGCCAGCGGTTGCTAATCCAATGTAAAGGACTGGTTTTTTGTGATTCGAAAAGGTTTGTATGCAGCATATAATGAACGAGATTACGAATGTTATGAAACGGAAAACGGGTGTGTAAAGCTGATTAGCTATGATAAAGGCGATGTAGCAAATGGATTCATTCCATACAATGACACTACTTTCACAAAAGAAGTTCCTCGTGATGCTGTTGAAGAAGTGTTTTTTGTAGCTCCGTATGCTACTTATCAAAATGAAACGTTTGGTGTGTCAGATGCTTCTGATCGTCGAGTGCTTTTGACCACATCTGAAAAAGAAAAAGCTGATAAATATCATTTTCAACGAACGGATAAATATCTATACGAAAAACATGTGTTAAAAGAAGAAGTAAAGTTAATGGAGAAAAAAACTCCTTATCCATAAGACCCCATAATAAAAAGAGGATGCACTCGCATCCTCTTTTTATTTAATCAATTTTCTTGAAGTGTTTCTGTTCGTATTATCATTTGTACGAAGGAAGGTAATGCCAAGACCGATTAATCCTCCTACGATAGCAGGAACTACCCAGCCGAGACCCACTCCATACATAGGTAGAATGGATGTAAACAGATCGTTTACTGCCGCAATTTTGAATCCAGCAGCATTTAAGCCATCAAATAAACTAACGATAAACGTGAACAGAAGGCTTACTTGGTAAACTTCAGAACGTCCTTTAAATAAAGGATGTAAGAATGTTAAAGCAATTAACACAATAGCTAACGGATAAATAGCTGTTAAGACGGGAACCGAAATAGCGATTAATTCCGTTAAACCAAAGTTTGCTACAACGGCGCTGAATGCTGATAAAATGACAGCAATCAACTTATAAGAAACCTTTGGAAACAGCTTATGGAAGAAAGATGAACAAGATGTTACAAGGCCTACACTTGTTGTTAAACAAGCAACGGTAATCATCAGACCTAAAAGAATTCCTCCGTAAGAGCCGAAGTAGTAATTTGATACTTCAGCCAAAACCGTACCTCCGTTATCAAGACGTCCAAGCTCTGATACGCTTGAAGCACCCATATAAGACAATGCACTATAAATAAGAGCTAAAATAACGGCAGCAATAGCCGTAGCTTTTGCACAAATTGTGATGATTTGTCGGTTGGTTTTTGCTCCTTTTTCTTTAATTGCATTAATAATAATAATTCCAAAAACAAATGATGCTAGTGTATCCATTGTTAAGTAGCCTTCTTGGAAGCCTTTAAAAAATGAGTGTGTTGTATAAGCTTCGCTTGGTGCTTCAAATTTTCCAATTGGGTTCACAACGGCTACAACTACCAATATTCCAATAAACGTTAATTTAATAGGTGTTAAAACTTTTCCTACTAAATCGACAATTTTCGCAGGATTTAGCGAAAAAAAGCAGGTAATAGTAAAGAAAATTACCGTGAAAATGATAAGGGGAAGATGCCCTGGATTTTCTGATAAAAAAGGCTTAACGCCAATTTCGAACGAAACGCTTCCCGTTCTTGGCATCGCAAAAAGCGGTCCGATTGCCAAGTATAAAATCGTAGTAAAGATAATACCGAAAGCTGGGTGTACGCGACTAGCTAAAGACTGCAAATCCTCTTTTCCGGAAAAACCAAATGCGAGAACGCCTAGAAGAGGCAGACCTACACCCGTTACTAAAAATCCAGCGTTTGCTGACCAAATATTGCTTCCAGCAGACTGACCTAACATTGCAGGAAAGATTAAATTACCTGCGCCGAAGAATAGGGCAAAAAGCATAAAGCCAATAACCACTATAAATGAAAAAGGAACTTTGTTTGACACGTTAAAACCTCCAAAATTATAAATGCTTTTTATTATCGTGTTGAATAATTAAAATTTTCAGAATTTTATATTCGAATAATAAAAATAAACATGTATCGTATTATACTAACCTAAAATGCATATTTCAATATAAAATTTTATTTTTTTAATTTATTCGCTGAAATAGCAAAAATAGAAAAATACTTAGCAAAAAAATCTCAATATACAACAATTATTTGATATGATAAAACAGAACCGTGGCTTTTAAAAATTCGCATGTGCGGCCTTACATCCTTTTAGTAAAGAACTGTTTACATAAGGTGCTGTAAGGATGTATATTTATACACGGTTCGCGGAACCGCATATGCTCGATGGATGAAAGTCAACTGTGCGAAAGGAGCAAGAAAGTGAAAAGGTTAGGTCTAGCAACTCAGATTCTAATTGGACTGATTTTAGGCGTAGCTGTAGGTGCTATTTTTTATGGAAGCGATACAGCCATTTCTATTTTACAGCCGGTTGGAGACATATTTATTCATTTAATTAAGATGATTGTCGTACCGATTGTGATTTCAGCATTAATCGTAGCGGTCGCAGGAGTAGGCGATATCAAAAAATTAGGTAAGCTTGGCGGAAAAACAATTCTTTATTTTGAAATTGTTACAACCATTGCTATTGTAGTGGGGATTATTGCCGCGAACTTATTCCACCCTGGTGCAGGGGTTGATATGGGACATATTGAAAAAAGCGATATTTCTCAATATGAGGCAACGGCAAAAACGTCTGAAAGTACAGGCATTGCTCAAGAGCTTCTTCATATTGTTCCAACAAACGTCTTTCAATCGGTAGCAGAGGGCGATCTTTTACCAATCATTTTATTTTCCGTACTGTTTGGTGTAGGCGTAGCTTCGATTGGAGAGAGAGGAAAACCTGTTTTAGCCTTTTTTGAAGGCGTCTTGGATGCAATGTTTTGGGTAACTAATTTGGTGATGAAATTTGCTCCAGTAGGTGTATTTGCACTTATTGGTGTTAATATTATAAAGTTTGGTGTCGGATCACTTATTCCATTAGGAAAATTAGTGTTCGCCGTTTACTTCACCATGATTTTCTTTGTGCTTGTGGTTCTTGGAATTATTGCTAAAATGGCTGGAACAAGCATGTTTACGCTGATAAAAGTGTTAAAAGACGAGCTGCTTCTTGCTTTTACAACGGCAAGTTCAGAAGCCGTTTTACCATCTCTTATCAAAAAGATGGAAGACTTCGGTTGTTCTAAATCGGTTACATCGTTTGTTATTCCAACAGGCTACACGTTTAACTTAGATGGTTCAACCATTTATCAGGCGCTGGCATCGCTGTTTATTGCTCAAATGTACGGCATCGACCTTTCCATTATGGATCAAATTCAGCTCCTTCTTGTGCTAATGTTAACCTCAAAAGGAATGGCTGGTGTACCGGGAGCATCGTTTGTAGTTGTACTTGCTACACTTGAATCTATGGGCTTCCCTCTTGAAGGCATGGCATTTATTGCAGGAATTGACCGCATTCTTGATATGATGCGTACCACAGTTAACGTAGTAGGAAATGCTTTAGCTGCAATTGTGATGTCAAAGTCTGAAGGCGAATTTGATAAGCAAAAATCATTAAATTATACAAATGAATTAAAGAAATCAAACATAGCTTAAAACAAAACAAGCCGGGCAGCTGCCCGGCTTGTTTTGTTTGGAGCTGACTGTTATCTTTTTTGAAACATATGGTAAAATAAAAGAAATGAGAGACAAAGGAAGTGTCATAATGACGGAAACTGTTCAGTTAATTAAAAAGCTTGTTTCGATTCCCAGTCCTTCTGGAAATACAGAAAAGGTAATTTCATTTGTCGAAGACTATATAAAAGAGCTAAATATTCAAACGTACCGCAATCGAAAAGGAGGCTTAGTCGCTACTATTCCCGGTAAAGATACAGATCACCACCGCATGCTGACGGCTCATGTCGATACATTAGGTGCTATGGTAAAAGAAATCAAACCGAGTGGACGTCTGAAAATCGACTTGATTGGAGGGTTTCGCTACAATTCTATTGAAGGAGAATATTGTGAAATTGAAACTTCATCAGGAGAAGTATTTACAGGAACCATCCTTATGCATCAAACATCTGTTCATGTGTATAAAGATGCAGGGAAAGCTGAGCGAAATCAAGAAAATATAGAAATTCGACTGGATGAAAAAGTACATAGCGCAGAAGATGTTCGCAGCCTTGGAATTGAAGTAGGCGACTTTGTTTCGTTTGATCCTCGTGTAGAAATAACAAAAAGCGGTTTTATTAAATCTCGTCATCTCGATGATAAAGCAAGCGTAGCTTTATTGCTTCAGCTCATAAAAACAATTCAAGAAGAACAGATCGAACTGCCATACACTACGCATTTTCTCATTTCAAATAATGAAGAAATTGGATACGGAGGGAATTCGAACATTACGCCTCAAACAGTAGAATACTTAGCGGTTGATATGGGTGCTATGGGAGATGGACAATCTACCGATGAATACACCGTGTCTATTTGTGTAAAAGATTCAAGCGGCCCATATCATTACGGTTTGAGAAAGCATTTGGTGGAGCTAGCTAAGCAACATGATATTCAGTACAAATTAGATATTTATCCGTTTTACGGATCAGATGCTTCTGCTGCTATTCGTGCCGGACACGATATCGTACACGGCTTAATTGGTCCAGGAATTGATTCTTCTCATGCGTTTGAGAGAACGCATCAAGATTCATTAAACCATACGTATAAGCTTCTTTATCACTATGTGCAGTCGAACATGGTTCTGCTTTAAGAAAGCAATATTTAATTAGTGTATTTTTATGCAAAATAAAGAGCAGGACGGGATTGTGATGTCTGTACTTTCCTTTCCTAAAAAAGAAGCCGGCTGTCCGGCTTCTTTTTTTAATAAATACTATATATTTTTTACTGGTGAAGCAACAGTTGGTTAAAAAAGCACCTTTTTAAAGAGGTATAATATTGCTTAAACCTTTTGTACATTTTGTTCATTTACAGAAGTTAAAATGTTTTTAAATTTTTAAAAGTTTCTTGTGACAAGTTTTGTAGAATGGGTTTTCAAAAGGAAATGGTTTCGGCATAATGTGGATATAGCGATCACTACAATAATCGGAGGCGAATCTTTTCATGTGGGTACTGACGGTATATGCTGGAAAAGAAATGAAAATGTTTGAATTTGAAACTGAAAAGCAGGCGAGAGAAGCTTTTGCCAAAACAAATGGCTGTAAAGTTCTTTCAGAAGTGGTGTATTATAATGATCCTCATTTAACATTAGTAGCTATATAATGAAAAAACAGGAGCTGACTTTATGCTCTTGTTTTTTTATAGGTGCTTGTATCTTCCGAAAAGAATAGAGTTGAAATAAAAAAAAATGTACGCTATGATATGGTAGTTACTTCTATTATTCTGATAGTTTAAAAGGTTCATATATATCAAACAGCAACAGTAAAGATGCCAAGAAGGCTTAATAGGGAAACTGGTGAAAGACCAGTACTGCCCCCGCAACTGTAAGTGTGGACGAACGAGTATAACCACTGTGAAAAAATCACGGGAAGGTTCTCAAGTAGAATGATACACAAGTCAGGAGACCTGTCTTTATTGTGAAGTTTCTATTTCTCCGGGGAGCGGGAAGGGAAACGTTGGCTTAAAGTGGCATTCGTGTACACTCTTATTCTGACGTTTTACCCGCTCGCATATTAGCGAAGCGGGTTTTTCTCGTATCGAAAAACTACATATCGTGCAAAAAAGGTGCGCAATGTTCACATTGCGTTAAATGGGAAGTCTGGTGTGAAGCCAGCGCGGTACCCGCCACTGTGAAGAGGAGCTGATTGCATATGCCACTGTATTTGGGAAGGCGCAATCAAGTGATGAATCGAAGTCAGGAAACCAGCCTTTTTCTAATGCGAAGCTTACCCTACGGGATATAGGTGGAAGTGCAAAAACTTAGTTTGAATTTTCTGCGCCTCTATCATTGATAGAGGCGCTTTTTTTAGTAAAGGAGCGAATGAGTGTGACGACGTGGAACTTAAACGGAACAAAACATCACGTATTGATTTGTAATGGAAGCAGCTGTATGAGAAAAGGTGGAGAAGAAGCCACACAAGCTATTCGAAATAAAGTGACGGAACTGGATTTGGATGAAACGGTTCATACAACGCGTACGCGCTGTAACGGACGATGCAAAGATGCTCCTGTAGCTATCGTCTATCCTTCAGGAGATTGGTACAAGCAGGTCACTGAAACCGTGGCTCACCGGATTGTCGAAGAGCATTTAGCAGGAGGCTGCAGTGTAAAGGAATCGCTTATTTATGAATATGATCAAAATGGTTTCGTTTCTCCGGAAAACAGTGACTCCATAGAAGGAATTGACAAAGTAAAAAGTAACGCATAAAGGAGGAGCTAGCATGAAAGGTAAACTGTTAGTTATTGGATTTGGGCCGGGGAGCTTTGAACATATTACACAGCGAGCAAGAGAAGCCATTCAAGAAAGTGATATGATCATCGGTTACAAAACCTATGTGGAATTAATTCAAGGACTGTTAACGAATCAGCAAATTATTAGTACGGGAATGACCGAAGAAGTAAGCCGTGCACAGGAAGCTGTAAAGCAAGCCGAAGCAGGAAAAACCGTAGCTGTCATTTCGAGCGGAGATGCAGGAGTATACGGAATGGCAGGCCTTGTATATGAAGTGTTGATTGAAAAAGGCTGGAAAAAAGAAACGGGCATAGAGCTGGAAGTAATTCCTGGCATTTCGGCTATCAATTCATGCGCATCTCTCCTTGGAGCGCCCGTGATGCACGATGCTTGTACGATTAGTTTAAGTGACCACCTTACGCCGTGGGATCTAATCGAAAAAAGAATTGAAGCAGCTGCACAAGCAGATTTTGTAGTGGCTTTTTACAACCCAAAGAGCGGAAGACGAACAAGACAAATTGTTGAAGCGCAAAGGATTCTATTAAAGTACCGTTCTCCTGATACGCCTGTTGGTCTTGTGAAAAGCGCTTATCGTGACCGTGAAGAAGTCGTAATGACTAACTTAAAAGACATGTTAAACCATGAAATAGGCATGCTGACTACCGTTGTTGTCGGAAATTCATCTACGTTCTTTTACGACGATTTAATGATTACACCGCGCGGGTATCAGCGGAAATATACCCTCAACCAAACGGAGCAGCCGCTAAGACCGCATCAGCGACTTCGAAAAGAAGCAGAACCATGGGCTCTCGATCAAGAAGAGACTGTAGAGCAAACAGCTTCAGCAATTGAAGCAGTTCAGACCAAACCAGAAGAAACAGCAACTTCACGAGCTCTTGCAGAAGAAGCGCTTCAAGCAATTTTAGGTGAAACCACTTCTGGGGTCGTACACCAGCCAATACAGTCAATTTTCGAAGTCGCGGTTAGTCCAGGACTTGCCAATAAGAAATTCACGCCTGTTCAAATGACAACACTAGCAGAAGTTGTTGGTGAAAAAGGTACGATGGAGTATACACCTGACCATCAAATCAAACTTCAAATTCCAACAGCCCAGCCAGATGTGATTATTAAAAAGCTCCAAGCAGCTTCCTTTTTACTATCTCCGGTCGGAGACGTGTTCACAATTAAAGCGTGTGATTTTTGTGATGGAGAAAAAAGCGATGCTATTCCACATACGGAAGAATTACAAAAACGCCTCGGGGGAATGGACATGCCAAAAGAGCTGAAGCTTGGTATTAATGGATGCGGTATGGCCTGTTATGGCGCAGTTCAAGAAGATATCGGCATTGTCTATAGAAAAGGTGCGTTTGATTTATTTTTAGGAGCTAAAACGGTTGGACGAAATGCGCATTCAGGTCAAATTGTGGCGGAAGGCATAGCACCCGATGACATTGTTGAAATAGTGGAGAACATTGTCCATGAATATAAAGAAAAAGGTCATCCTAATGAGCGATTTCATAAATTCTTTAAGCGTGTGAAGAACGTTTATGGATTCGACTATCAAGATATAACACCAAAAATAAAAGTAGAACCAGCTCCGTGTGGAGATTAAAAAATGGGAGGGCATTATATGAAATCAGTTTTATTTGTCGGTCATGGAAGCAGAGATCCTGAAGGGAACGATCAAATTCGCGAATTTATTTCGACTATGAAGCATGATTGGGACGCATCTATCTTAATAGAAACGTGTTTTCTAGAATTTGAACGCCCAAATGTAAGTCAAGGCATTGATATATGTGTGGCAAAAGGAGCAAAAGATGTAGTTGTAATTCCAATTATGCTCTTGCCTGCTGGCCACTCTAAAATACATATTCCGGCGGCTATAGATGAAGCTAAGGAAAAATATCCACACGTAAACTTCGTATACGGACGTCCCATTGGCGTTCATGAAGAAGCCCTTGAAATTTTAAAAACGAGATTACAAGAATCAGGAGAGAATTTAGAAACTCCAGCTGAAGACACGGCTGTTATCGTCTTAGGGCGAGGAGGAAGTGATCCTGATGCAAACAGTGATTTATATAAAATTACGCGCCTTCTTTGGGAAAAAACAAATTATAAAATCGTTGAAACTTCTTTTATGGGCGTGACCGCTCCACTGATTGATGAAGGCGTGGAGCGATGTTTGAAATTGGGCGCTAAAAAAGTGGTTATTCTCCCGTATTTCTTATTTACAGGAGTATTAATTAAGCGATTAGAAGAAATGGTGAAGCAGTATAAAATGCAGCATGAAAACATTGAGTTTAAGCTCGCCGGCTATTTCGGTTTTCACCCAAAACTGCAGACAATTTTAAAAGAACGTGCTGAAGAAGGATTAGAAGGTGAAGTGAAAATGAACTGCGATACGTGTCAATATCGCCTTGGCATTATGGAGCATATTGATCACCATCATCATCACGATCATGACCATGATCACGGACACCATCACCACGATCACCATCATGACCACGATCATCATGAAGATAAGATCGGCGAGCTAAAATGATTTTATTGTTAGCCGGAACTAGCGATGCACGTGCCTTAGCCGTGCAAGTGAAAAAAGCAGGTCATGAGGTTACGGCAACGGTTGTAACCGAAAACGCAGCTATCGAATTACAGCGTGCAGAAGTGAAAGTGAAAATTGGACGTCTCACAAAAGAAGATATGATGGATTTTGTAAACGAACATCGTGTAAAAGCTATTGTGGATGCAAGTCATCCTTTTGCAGAAGAAGCATCTAAAAATGCTATCGGCGCGGCTGCTGAAACAGCGATTCCTTACATACGCTATGAGCGGGCTTCGCAGGCTTTTACCTATGATAATATGACAATGGTTTCTACGTATGAAGAAGCAGCAGAAGTAGCAGCTGAGAAAAAAGGAGTTATTATGCTGACAACAGGCAGCAAAACGCTGCAGGTTTTTACAGAAAAGCTGCTTCCTCTTTCAGATGTACGGCTTGTTGCTCGTATGCTTCCAAGGCTGGATAATATGGAAAAGTGCCAGCAATTGGGATTTTCGCAAAAAAATATTATTGCTATTCAAGGGCCGTTTACAAAAGAGTTTGATCGAGCGCTGTATAAGCAATACGGAGTGACGGTCATGGTCACAAAAGAAAGCGGAAAAGTTGGATCTGTGGATGAAAAAGTGGAAGCAGCTAAAGAGTTAGGCTTAGATATTATTATGATTGGGCGACCGAAAATTGAGTATGGAACCGTGTATTCCACTTTTGAAGAAGTGGTTCATGCTTTAGTAAACCAAAATAGGAGTTGATTGAGATGGATTTTCGTACAGAATTTAAACCGTTAACTGTTCAGCCTCAGCAAATAGAAGGAAAAAGTTTTGAGATGATTACAGAAGAGCTTGGGCCTCATCCGTTTACAGACGAACAGTACCCAATTGTTCAGCGCGTAATTCATGCGTCTGCAGACTTTGAGCTTGGACGCAGCATGCTGTTTCATCCGGATGCGATTCAAGCAGGAATTAAAGCTATTCGCAGCGGCAAGCAAGTGGTTGCAGATGTACAAATGGTGCAAGTAGGAACAAACAAGCAGCGAATTGAAAAACACGGCGGTGAAATCAAAGTTTATATTTCGGATCCGGACGTAATGGAAGAAGCAAAGCGCTTAAATACAACGCGTGCAATTATTTCTATGCGAAAAGCCATCAAAGAAGCAGACGGTGGAATTTTTGCAATTGGGAACGCACCCACAGCTTTACTTGAATTAATTCGTTTGATTAAAGAAGGAGAAGCGAAGCCTGGGCTTGTTATTGGTCTGCCGGTAGGATTTGTTTCAGCAGCTGAATCTAAAGAAGAACTTGCAAAACTTGACGTGCCGTTTATTACAAACATCGGGCGAAAAGGCGGCAGTACGGTAACGGTTGCTGCATTAAATGCAATTTCAATTCTTGCAGATCAGGTGTAACGCATGAAGGAAGTACCAAAAGAACCTAAGAAACTCAGAGAAGGCTATACGACGGGCGCTTGTGCCACGGCAGCTACGAGAGCAGCTCTGCTTACGCTAATTTCAGGAGAAGTGCAAGATGAGTCAACGATTTACCTACCTGTCGGCCGCTTTGCTACGTTTCATCTTGAAGAATGCGAGTATCGCACAAGCAGCGCTGTAGCTAGCATCATTAAAGATGCTGGAGATGATCCCGATGCCACGCACGGAGCGCTGATTATTTCTGAAGTTTCGTGGTGTAATGGTGCAGGTATTATCATTGATGGAGGAGTGGGAGTAGGGCGTGTAACAAAGCCCGGCCTCCCGGTTCCTGTCGGTGAAGCAGCCATTAACCCTGTTCCAAGAAAGATGCTGAAAGAAACGGCTGAACAGCTTCTAGCTGAATACAATATACAAAAAGGCGTTAAGATTGTCATCTCGGTTCCTGAAGGAGAAGAAATGGCGAAAAAGACATTAAATGCGCGTCTAGGTATTTTAGGAGGCATTTCGATACTGGGGACGCGGGGAATTGTCGTTCCGTTCTCAACAGCTGCTTATAAAGCAAGTATCGTGCAGGCAATCAGCGTTGCTAAAGCGAGTAATTGTGAGCACGTTGTCATTACGACAGGGGGCCGAAGCGAAAAGTATGGAATGAAACAGTTCCCTGAACTTCCGGAAGAAGCATTTATCGAAATGGGAGATTTTGTTGGATTTACGTTAAAACAATGTAAAAAGCAAGGAATGAAAAAAGTATCGCTCGTAGGCATGATGGGAAAGTTTTCAAAAGTCGCGCAAGGCGTTATGATGGTTCATTCAAAAAGTGCACCCATTGATTTTAATTTTTTAGCAAAAGCAGCTTCTGAGTCAGGCGCTTCTGCTGAACTGGTAGAGGAAATAAAAGGTGCAAACACAGCTTCTCAAGTGGGGGATTTAATGACGCAAAGCGGTCATCATAAGTTTTTTGAAAAACTGTGCGAGTACTGCTGTTTATCAGCATTAAAGGAAGTAGGGGACGGAATCGATGTCGATACGTCTCTTTACACATTAAAAGGAGATTTTTTAGGACAGGCGGTGCAACATGGCAATTAAAATTATTGGAATTGGTGACGATGGGAAGTTAAGCTTGCTTCCTATGTATGAACAGTGGGTGTATGAAAGTGATGTGCTAATTGGAGGAAAGCGTCACCTGGATTTTTTTCAAGATTTCGAAGGAGAAAAGGTAGCGATTGAAGGGGGTCTTTCTCCTCTTGTTGAACGTTTAAAAAACGAAGAAGGAAATGTGGTTGTGTTAGCGTCAGGCGACCCGTTATTTTACGGAATAGGAAGCTATCTTTCTACGAAGCTAGACGTTGAAATATATCCTTATTTAAGTTCTATTCAGCTTGCATTCTCACGTTTAAAAGAGCGATGGCAAGACGCTTATTTTACAAGCGTGCACGGCAGGAGCATAAAAGGGCTGGCTCAGCGCATTGACGGCTATAAAACAGTGGCGATTTTAACCGATGAGCAAAATTCTCCTAGTGCTCTGGCAAACTACTTATTATCATTCGGCATGAAGGAATACAAGATGTTTGTAGCAGAGAATTTAGGAGGAGAAACGGAGCGCTGTCAGCTGCTTTCGCTGGAAGAAGCGGCGAATCAACTGTTTTCTCCGCTTAATGTCGTGATATTAAAACAGGTAGAAAAAACCCCAGTCTGGCCTCTCGGAATAGAGGACGATGAATTTATTCAACGCAAGCCGGACAAGGGGCTTATTACTAAAAAAGAAGTTCGCACACTTAGTATTAGCGCCCTGCAGCTAAAGAGAGACAGCGTCGTATGGGATATCGGAACATGTACGGGTTCAGTCGCAATTGAAGCGGCTAAAATTGCGCGTGAAGGACAAATTTTTGCCGTGGAAAAAAACGAAGCAGACTTAGAAAACTGCAGGGAAAATCTATTGAAATTTCGAGTAGACGCCCACACTGTGCACGGAAAGGCACCGGAAGGGTTAAGTGAGTTTGCTGATCCTGACGCGGTGTTTATTGGAGGCACAGCAGGAGGCATGGAAACCATTTTAGACGTGTGCTGCAGCCGGTTAAATGCAGGAGGGCGCATCGTATTAAATGCCGTAACGATTGAAAATTTAGCAGAAGCAATGAAAGCTTTTAAAGAGCGAGGATTCGAGACTGCTGTTACCCTTGCACAAATTTCAAGAAGCAAGCCCATTTTACATTTAACGCGATTTGACGCTTTAAACCCCATTTATATTATTACAGCCAAAAGAGGAGAATGAATATGATTGGAACATTGTACGGACTTGGAGTTGGACCGGGAGATCCAGAACTTATTACAGTAAAAGCATTTCGTAAATTAAAAGAATCACCCGTTATTGCGTACCCGAAAAAACAAAAAGGAAGCAAAAGCTACGCCCAAAAAATTATTGATGTCTATTTCAGTGCAAATGAAAAAGATATGCTGGGCCTTGTGTTTCCAATGACAAAAGATCCTGCTATTTTGGAAAGAAAATGGACCGAAACGGTAGAACGAGTATGGGAAAAGCTCCAGGAAGGAAAAGATGTAGCATTTGTCACAGAGGGAGACCCTATGCTTTACAGTACGTTTATTCACATGATGCGTCTAATGCAAGAACGTCACCCTGAAGCTCCGATTCAAGTAATTCCTGGTATTTCATCCATTAATGGAGCTGCATCTCGTTTAGGTATTCCGTTAGCAGACGGTGATGAACATGTAGCAATTGTTCCTGCTCGTGAAGATTATGAAACAATGAAAAAAGTATTAATGGAAAACGACTGCGTCATTTTTATTAAAGTGGCCAAAGTCATCGATTTTATGGTCGGTCTTTTAAAAGAGCTTGATCTGCTTGAAAAAGCGTCAGTGGTGACAAAAGTAACGTCAGATGAAGAAATTATCTGGAAAGCTTCAGAACTAGAAGGAGCCGATTTACAATACTTAACGCTAATGGTGGTGCGAAAATGAAGTTATACATAATCGGAGCTGGACCCGGAGATCCAGATTTAATTACCGTAAAAGGCTTAAAATTACTTCAGCAAGCAGATGTTGTTTTGTACGCTGACTCACTGGTAAGTCAAGAGCTAGTTGCTAAGTCTAAACCAGGAGCTGAAGTGTTAAAAACAGCGGGTATGCATCTAGAAGAAATGGTCGGTACGATGCTTGAACGCATGCGTGAAGGAAAAATGGTTGTAAGAGTACATACCGGAGATCCTGCTATGTACGGAGCCATTATGGAACAAATGGTGCTTTTAAAAAGAGAAGGCGTTGATATTGAAATCGTTCCGGGCGTCAGCTCCGTATTCGCTGCTGCTGCAGCGGCTGAAGCAGAATTAACCATTCCAGATTTGACTCAAACGGTTATTTTAACTCGTGCTGAAGGAAGAACGCCTGTACCTGAGTTTGAAAAATTAACTGATTTAGCAAAACATAAATGTACCATTGCGTTATTTTTAAGCGCGACGCTCACAAAAAAAGTAATGAAAGAATTTATAAGCGCGGGTTGGAGTGAAGACACGCCGGTTGTAGTAGTCTATAAAGCAACGTGGCCAGATGAAAAAATTGTTCGCACAACGGTAAAAGACCTAGATGATGCTATGCGAACAAACGGCATTCGCAAGCAGGCGATGATTTTGGCAGGCTGGGCACTTGATCCACACATTCATGACAAAGATTATCGTTCAAAACTTTATGACAAAACATTTACCCATGGCTTTCGAAGAGGAGTGAAGTCGGAATGATTCAACTCCAAGAAGGAAAAAAAGCCCTCATTACACAGCGCGGAGATTATGCCGTTGTAGCTATCACAAAACACGGCGTAGAAATTGCAAGAAATCTAGGCCGCACTTTTCAGCAGTCTGATGTGTATTACATGAGCAAGTTTGAAAAAGGAGACGAACAAGAGCAGAACATCCAGCTGTTTTCAGGAAGCGTTCGGATGCTTTTGCCTTCTCTTTTTGAATCGTATAAAGGACTTATTATTATTATCTCACTGGGAGCAGTTGTGCGTATGATTGCCCCTATTTTAAAAGATAAGAAAACGGATCCTGCGGTTGTTGTCATTGATGATAAAGGTGAAAATGTCATTAGCGTGCTTTCAGGTCATATCGGAGGAGCAAACGAGCTTACGCGTGAAGTTGCGGCAGCTCTTGAAGCTCATCCTGTTATTACAACAGCATCCGATGTGCAAAAAACAATTCCAGTTGATTTATTTGGTAAGCGCTTTGGATGGGTGTGGGAATCAGCAGAAAAACTAACGCCTGTCAGCGCTTCTGTGGTGAATGAAGAAGAAATAGCAGTGGTTCAAGAATCAGGTGAAAAGAACTGGTGGCATTATGAGCACCCTGTTCCAGCTAACATTAAAACGTATTCATCGATTCAGACAGCTCTTGAAGCATCGCCACATGCAGCCTTGGTCGTAACGCATCGCAATTTAGAAGAAGAGGAAGAAGCGATCTTAGAAAACGGTGTTCTTTACCGTCCAAAAGTACTGGCGATTGGGATGGGGTGTAACAGAGGAACAAGCGCAGCAGAAATTGAAACCGTTATTGAAAAAACGCTTGCTGAACTTCAGTTTTCAATGAAAAGTGTAAAAGCATTATGTACAATAGAGATAAAGAAAGATGAAGAAGGGCTGTTAGAAGTGGCGTCTAAGTACGGCTGGGAGTTTGTCTATTATTCGCCCCAAGAGCTAAACAGCATAAGTATCCAACAGCCTTCAGATACTGTCTTTAAATATACAGGTGCATATGGCGTTAGTGAACCTGCTGCTATGTTATACAGCGGTGCTGATAAGCTTGAACTTGTGAAGAAAAAGTCAGGGAATGTCACCATTTCAGTGGCGCTTATTCCCTATGACTAAAGGAGAGAACAACATGTCAAACAGAAGACTCGTCATTGCCGGTACCGGAAGTGGCGTAGGGAAAACAACACTTACAATCGGGCTGATGGCAGCATTAAGACAAGCTGGTTACAGAGTTCAAGGGTTTAAATGCGGAC
This sequence comes from Priestia sp. ST2, assembly GCF_055810735.1. NCBI lineage: Bacteria > Bacillati > Bacillota > Bacilli > Caryophanales > Bacillaceae > Priestia > Priestia sp. ST2. The sequence continues at coordinate 173,737 of NZ_JBVVNT010000002.1, forward strand.
CCGATTATATTGATCCAACGTATCATACGGCTGTTACAGAACGAACGTCTCGAAATATAGACAGCTGGATGCTTGAACACGATATGGTTAGAGAAATTGTCGCTCGCGCTAGTGAAGATGCTGATATTTCCATCATGGAAGGAGTTATGGGATTTTTCGATGGGAAAAACCCGTTAACGAACGAAGGAACAACAGCAGAAATCAGCTTAATCACCAATAGCCCTGTCCTTTTAGTTGTCAATTGTGCTAGTATGGCTAGAAGTGCAGCGGCGATTGTAAAAGGGTTTCAGCAATTTTTACCCGAAGCTAACATTGTCGGTGTGATTGCTAACCGGGTTGGAAGTGAAGGACATTATAAACTTGTTAAGGCAGCGATTGAGCAGGAATGTCATATCCCTGTAGTAGGCTACTTGAAAAGAAACGATGATCTTACGATTCCTGAACGTCACCTCGGGCTCATTCCGTCGATTGAACGAGGAGAGTTAACACCGTTTTTTGAACAGTTAGGAAAGCTTGTTCATGATACAATTGATATCGAAAAAGTATATGAACTGGCTTTAGCTCCTAAAATAGAAATTAATGATCCTATCTTTACAAAGCCGTCCGTACCTCAAGTGAAAATTGCTGTAGCGAGAGATGCCGCTTTTAACTTTTATTATGAAGAAAATTTCGAATTGTTAAAAGCTTACGGAGCAGAGCTTGTAGAATTTTCGCCTTTAAAAGGAGAAGTGGTTCCACAAGATGCTGACGGTCTTTATATAGGAGGCGGATTTCCAGAAGAATTTGCTGAAACGCTGGCTCAGCAAATCGACGTTAAAAATTCTGTTCGAGCAGCTATTCAAAAAGGGATTCCTACGCTTGCTGAGTGCGGAGGGTTTATGTTCTTAACAGATGCTATTGTCACGACAGATGATACATGCCATGAAATGGTGGGGCTTATTCCCGGACAAGTAAGAATGCAGACAAAATTAGCTGCTTTAGGGTACCGAGAAGTGACGGGAAAGCAGGGGAATTTTTTATTTAAAGGCGATATACAAGCTAAAGGCCATGAATTTCATTATTCAACCTTTCATTCAGAGAAAGAGTTTTCGCCTGCCTATGATACAAAAGGGATGCGAGGAATGAAAGAAGAAGGCTATATGAACAATAATTTAATTGCCGGCTATACGCACTTTCATTTCGGCTCTTCTACGAAGATGGTAGAAAACTGGGTGGAACAGTGTAAAGCGGTAAAAAAAGAAAGAAGAGATGCCGTGTGACAGTTGGAAAAGTATATTTAGTAGGAGCTGGACCAGGAGATCCGAAGCTAATAACCGTATATGGAATGGAGTGTATTCAAGAAGCGGATGTTATTTTATATGACCGCTTAGCCAACGAACAGTTGTTAAACTATGCTAAAAAAGACGCGGAGCTTATTTTTTGCGGGAAATTACCGGGTAAGCACGGAGTCATCCAAGATCGTATTCACGAACTGCTTGTTGAAAAAGCGCTTCAAGGAAAAGTAGTGACGCGCTTAAAAGGAGGCGATCCTTTTGTGTTTGGCCGCGGAGCAGAGGAAGCGGAAGTGCTTGCTACTCAAGGAATTCCTTACGAAGTAGTGCCTGGTATCACGTCAGGAATTGCAGCTCCAGCTTATGCAGGAATTCCTGTTACCCATAGAGATCATGCCACTTCTTTTGCGATTGTAACGGGTCATGGAAGAGAAGAAAAAGGAAAAGATTATTTAAATTGGTCAGCGCTTGCTCAAGGAATAGATACAATTGCGTTTTACATGGGCGTTGGAAATTTACCTCATATATGCAAGCAGTTGATGGACCATGGACGAGATAAACATACGCCAGTAGCGCTTGTTCAATGGGGCACAACGAAGTATCAGCGCACCGTAACAGGAACGCTTGCCACAATCGAAGAAATAGCAAAAAAAGCAGAAATTGCTCATCCTGCCATTGTGCTTGTAGGTGAAGTTGTGACAATTAGAGAAAAAATAAAATGGTTCGAAGAAAGAGCGGAAAATATTCTGCTTTAACGTTAAAAGGAGGAGACAATATGACGATTATTTCACAGCTAAAAGAACGAAGAGCGGTACGAGATCATGAAGCACGTGAAGTGGAACAAGAGAAAATCGAACAGCTGCTTGAAGCAGCGACGTGGGCTCCAAATGACCGAATGAGAGAGCCTTGGAGCTTTTATGTGATTCAAGGAGAAGCAAAAAAGAAGTATGAAGAACTGGCTGAAGCGTATTTAAAGGAGCGCTTTCCTACAAAGCCTCATTTAGTAGAAAGTTCGTTAAAAGCAGTAAAAAATACGCCTGTACATATCGTCGTAACAGCTGATACAGTTGAAGGAGACGATGAAGCCACTGAAGACAACAAATATGCGGTTTCATGCGCGATTCATTCCATGTGGCTAGCGGCTAAAGAACTAGGTCTTGGATTCGTTTGGAGAACAAGAGGCGTTGGTCTTGTTCGAGACGAGAGATTGCATGAGTTTATTGGCAACCCTTCAGGTAAAGTCGTAGTAGGAAACGTATTTTTAGGTTACCCAAATGAAGAGTCTCTTACAAAAATGAAAGAGCCTGCTAGAACACCGTTTACAGAAAAAACAACATGGCTGTAAACTGAAATTCGAAGAAAAAGAGGTTTTTAGATTGAAAGACAAACGGGGTCTTACGTTAATTTATACAGGAGACGGTAAAGGAAAAACAACCGCTGCTTTAGGTCTTGCGTTGCGCGCTACGGGACGCGGACAAAAAGTATTAATGATTCAATTTATTAAATCTCCTCAGCGTACATATGGCGAAAAGCTGATGTTTGACAGAATAGGAATTGAAATGATTCAAACAGGAGTAGGCTTTACGTGGACAAAAACACCGCCTGAACATCGTGAAGCGTTGCAAAAAGCTTGGGCGCTAACGAAGGAAAAAGTCTTCTCGAACGAATATGATGTAGTTATTTTAGACGAGTTAAATAATGCACTGGCTATCGAGAAATTTCCTATTGATGATGTGCTACCGCTACATGAAGTAATTGACCTTATTCAAAAGCGCCCTGAGCATATGCATTTGGTCATTACCGGGCGTTCTGCCAAAAAAGAAGTGATGGATGCAGCAGATCTTGTGACGGAAATGAAGCCTCATAAACATTATTATGATGAAGGAATTCCTGCTGTAAAAGGAATTGAATTTTAAAAAGCCCTCTTCACTGAGGGCTTTTTTTATTGAGCAGGGGCATCTACTTTTTCAGCTTGCCAGTAAAATTGGCTAATGACATCAGACAGTGCTTTTGTTGTGTTGGTTAGTTCATCAAAGTTATTATCAACTCCGCCCACTTCAATTAAAATCGCATTTTTAGAAACATCTTGGTTATATACACCGTTACCGCTGGATTTGTTTTTGCCAATAACTCCGCGGCTTAACCCAGGATATTTCTTTTCAAGACCTTCATGAAGCGCTTTTGCCATTTTTAAGTTTTGTTCAAAGTTTTGATTCGCTTTCCCTAAAACAAACACAACTTTTGCATACGATTTATTGTTAATCTTAATGGTTGTATTATCTTTTCGAAGCGAATCTCGGTGCAAATCGATAAAGTAAGTTAAATCTCTATTCTCAGTCATCGCCGTTTCAATTACTGTGCGAGACATGGCGTACGATTGGTTGGTGTTCCAGCCTTTTTCTTTTAATTTCTGTCCAATATTGGTTTGATCCACTTCTGCCCCAATTCCCTGAGCCTCTAAATCTTTTCCTAGCATATTTGCGACTATATTAATATTGGTTTTACTATCTACAGCTTTATTAGCATCTGGATCACCTTCAAGTCCTAACAGAGGCAAGTAAGATTCCCAGCTGTGCGTATGATAAATATAAAATACCTTTTTTCCGCCAGTTGTATTATTATTTGGAGCATTCGTACCATCGTTATCTTTAGGTTGCTGAACTTTTGTAGTAGAATTTCTTTCTTTTAGCGTTTCATCTAACGGTGGTGCAGATTCTCTAGGGAAGTTTGTGAAATTTGTGCCTTCACCGGCGATGATAATATTGGAGTCGTAAATACTGAATCCAGGCAGTTCTGAACCAAACAAGCTTCTCGCGTCTTCTGCTCGAATACTTGTTGATAACTCTAGCAGTGTAGAAGAAAGACCTGGAGGCGAATAATTTTTATCAAAAGCCGTTGAAAAGTGGTGGTTTTCCTGGCTCATCAAATAATAAAGGCTTTCTGCTTTATGCTTCGATAACGTTTGATAGACAATAGAAGAATTGAACTGTTCTTTAAATGCTGAGTAACTTACTAGAACAATGATAGATGATGTCATTAAAACAATGGATAAAATAACAAGAACCATCTTATATGTTAACACTACAAAATTGGCGCGATTACTAGATTTCAATGGCGAAATCTCCTCTCTATGTCAGCATCAGGCTAATAGGTATGAAGGACTTTGCTAATCTAGTAATGATTATATGAATGGAGATTTCTAATTATGATAAGCATTTAATAGAGAAAGTAGTCTTCAAAATCAAAAAAGAAGAATCACGCGAGATATAATCTCATATTCTCAGTGATTCTTCTTCAAATAGACGTCGAATGGCTTCACCTTTTGGAGTGAGGCTGAATCCTTTTTTCTCTTTTTTAAGCAGCTGATAGTTTTGTAATTCTTGTAAATACGTAACAATGCGCTTGCGCTTCACGGAACTTAATAATCCAAATGCAGGTATTTTATCGAGCTCTTTTTGACGAATACTGTTAGTAGAAACACCTTCTAAAATTTGTACGTAACTCTGCTGAGTTTCCGTGTTCTTTAAGGTATCTATAAGCGTTAGTAACCGTAGCATTTGGTTTGAATCAAAAGTTATTTGACCGATTTCTAGCGGAGTCGAAAGCAGGTCCTGACGCTGCTTATGAAGTTCATTTTCTATCTTAGCGCCTATTTCTGTCAGTTTCTTTTCTATTTCGTTTGGGTCCATATAACATGTAAATTTGTTTGTTTCCTGCAGCAGGGTGACATCTGGAAAATCCCATTGCGAAAACCATTGAATGGAACCAACTTCGAGATTTGCATTCGGTGTTTTTACTTGTAATACCTTTTGAATGAAAGAAAGAAAGGGCTCGTTTTCCTGTAAAACTTGTCTTTGATTAAGTTGATAAGTGGTTAGGCTGCACAATTTGTCTTGGATTTCTTTGATGTGCACTTCATGATGCTTTAAAAGACTTTTCCATTTAAAAAAGACCAGTAGTTTTTGAATCACTTCTTCATTTTCATCTATAATCTCTTCGAACTGCCGCTGAGTTGTAGCTAAGCGTTTCGCTGCTAGCACTACATTATACTCATCATCGAGTGAAATAGCATTATTTGTAACATCATATGTTACGGAGAGACCTCTGTTTTCTGAAGCTAAGCGAATGATCTCGTTTTCTCCGTGAACAGTTAATACCGTATCTTCCGTATCTGAAAATCCTCTCTCAAAGGCGGTGAAAGGAAGAGATCGAAAAGGTCTCATAATGATTTCAATCCGATTGCGCCAAAAAGCAATTTGCTCAGGGTTTTTCATAATAAAAAGCAAAGGTGATTTTTTTGATTGTTCAATTGCTTCAATCACATCTGCATTTCGATGATAAAGGGAAATGAGCGGATGTTTGAAGAAACACTTATTAATATGTTGAATCCATTCTTCTTTGGAAGAATCATGTATCCTAGCACAAAACATGTAATCTTTCATAATACTTCCGAGGTAGTTTTCCAACTCATTTTTAGTTAAAACCGTAAAATCTTGAGAATAAAACTCATCATGATGAATAGGAATGCCGCGATTCTTATTATATTCTTTCCATAGAAATGAAGTCGGTTTCCAAAAGTGAGGATAAACGTCTTCATTTTTATCAATTGCGACAGGAAAACCGCCCCTATGACTTCCATATAAGAACGTTTGAAAAAGGACTATATCTTCTTGAGATAACTCATTCATTGCTCGCTCAAAGTAGTCATTTAAACGTCCAAGCAGCCCTTTAGTATGTTTACTTCCTACGGACCGAATCGATTTATTTTTGCGTCCGAGCGGAAGGAATGTTAAGTGGTTGTAAGCTGTAAAATCAACAGGCAAATTTTCTGGTAAAGTCATTTGTCTAACTCCTTTCATTTATTGAGTATTTTACCTATTAAAGAAGAGAAGAAAAAGTTTTAGTGTGTCTTGAATATAAGAGTTATTTTTTAAAATTTTCTGTTAATTAATCTGTAGAAATCAAGAAAAGGGATTCAAAGTAATTTTGAATGGGTATAGTAATAAAAATTTTGACACATATTATCGAATATATATGAATGTTGTCAAAAAAAACAACAAAAGTGATGATTCATCCAAAGGAGGAAGCTTATGGATAATAAAGGTCCGTTTAAAAAGACGATATCCCTATTAGATTTAACATTGATTGGATTGGGGGCTATTTTTGGCTCCGCTTGGCTGTTTGCCGTTAGTAATGTGGCTACGCAAGCCGGTCCTGCAGGAAGTTTTTCTTGGGTTATTGGTGGAGTTATTATTTTATTAATAGGCCTTGTATACGCTGAGCTAGGGGCTGCCTTGCCTCGTACAGGAGGAATTATTCGGTATCCTGTTTATTCACACGGTCATCTTGTAGGCTATATGATTTCATTTATTACTATTGTAGCGTACACTAGCTTAATCGCTATCGAAGTAACAGCTGTGAGACAGTATGTGGCCTACTGGTTTCCAGGTTTAACAAAATCCGGATCTGATTCACCGACGATATCTGGATGGATTCTACAATTTGTGTTGCTTTGCTTATTCTTTTTACTCAATTACTGGAGTGTAAAAGCATTTGCAAAATCGAATATTATCATTTCTATTTTTAAATATTTTGTACCGCTTACAGTAATCGTAACGCTGGCATTTTATTTTAAGTCAGGAAACTTTACGATGGGAGAGTTTGCTCCCGGGGGGTTTGATGGTATCCAGGCCGCCATTGCCACAGGCGGGGTTATGTTTGCCTACTTAGGCCTTCATCCAATTGTATCTGTAGCTGGAGAGGTAAAAAATCCTCAGCGTAATATTCCAATTGCTCTTGTGATTTGTATCATTCTAGCAGCTCTCATTTATACTGCCCTACAAGTATTGTTTATCGGAGCTATTCCATCTGACATGATTAAAGGCGGTTGGTCCGGCATTCAAGATAAATTCTCACTGCCATTTAAAGACATCGCTGTTGTTCTTGGCCTTGGCTGGCTAGCAACACTTGTTATTTTAGACGCTATTTTATCACCGGGTGGTAACGGTAATATTTTTATGAATACAACATCTAGACTTATCTATGCTTGGTCTCGTAACGGTACGTTATTTAAAACGTTTGCTCATGTGGATAAAAAAACAGGGATTCCTCGATCATCTCTATGGCTTTCATTAGGACTTTCGATTTTTTGGACACTGCCATTTCCTTCATGGAATGCACTCGTAAACGTATGCTCTGTTGCGCTTATTCTTTCTTACGCGATTGCACCAATTTCATCAGCGGCCTTTATGGTGAACGCAAAAGATTTGGAAAAGCCTTTTAAATTAAGAGGAATGAGTATAATTGGTCCATTATCCTTTATTTTTGCTTCCTTTATTGTCTACTGGTCAGGATGGAAGACTATTTCATGGCTGTTAACTTCTCAATTGGTTATGTTTGTTATATATTTGATTTTTGCTAAATATGTGCCTAAAAACGAAGTAAGTCTTCGTCAGCAGATTAAATCAACTTGGTGGTTAGTTGCTTATTATATCATCATGCTCTTTATTTCTTATATTGGTTCGTTCGGCGGAGGAAAGGGTTTGATCGATACGCCTGTAGACTTAATTATCATAGCGGTCGTATCTCTTGGGATTTATTATTGGGCTAAATATACGTGCCTTCCAAAAGCGCTTATTGATTACGATCACCATCCTGAACAGGAAGAAAAAGCACCTGTATAACCTGTAAAGCAGCGATATTCGCTGCTTTTTTCTATGTTATTTGAACATGAAATTCTAAAGTTTGTCGTATAATTTAGTAGGAAAGAAGGAATTAGCACATTATTGTTTAATTAATGTAATGTAACCGTTTTAAATCCAACGCTTGGAGGAAGAGTATGATTGAAAAAATAATAAATTCACTTCGAAAGCGGCTGTGGGAAAACAATAATGTTATAGAAGTGTGTAAAAATGAAGGAGAAGTATACAGAACCACATGTACTTTTTTTGATGGAGTAAGCAAGAATCAACTGAATGTTTTTGAAGATGAAATGCATGTATCACTTCCTGAAGACTACAAGCAGTTTTTGCAGCTAACAAATGGGTGTAATTTGTTCATTGATGCTGACAAAAAAATAGCAGGGAATCTTTATAGCTTAGAAGATGTAAGAGAAACAGCTTATAAAAGTCAGAGTCTCTATATGACAATTGGGTCTGTTGGAGAAGAAGAGATTATCATTGACTCCAAAAAATCAGCGCACTCTGCATATATAATAGTAAAAAAGCGGAACGCATCGTTTCAAGATGCACATGTATTACATATGAATTTTCAGAAATGGCTGGATTGTTTTATAGTGAGTCAAGGGAATTGTTTTTGGCACTGGAATGAGCTTTGTAATAAAGTTCATTCAACGGACAAAAAGACGACCGCTCAATAATATTATCTTCTCGAACTTAAAAGCAGAGCGTATAATCGTTCTGCTTTTTGTATAGTCATTATAAGCTAGAACAGCGAAGCGATTCTAAAAGGTTATGAGTATGATTGTATAGAAATTGTCTAATGTCTGAGTTGTGAATAAGTTTGGTCCTAAAGCATTAGTCACTCCAGGTCTTGTGCTCGTTATCCTATCTCTTGTACTTTTTAGTCAACTTTCTACTTCTACGAGTGCAGCTTATGTCGTTGCGCTGCAATTGGTATTTCGATGGTGTTGCTGCCTGCATAGACTACCGGGGTATATCAGCTCTCTAAGCAGCTGTATCCCTATGGCACAGCAATAATGAATACATTACAACAAGTGCTGGAGCAATTGGAACTGCGCTATTTGTCGGTATTATGTCTTCTGGAAAAGAGAGGTACGTAAAAGGGGTAAATGAATCAAATACAGCTTTAGCAAAAGTGAATGGACTGATTTCCGGATTGCAGCAAGCATTTTTTATTGCTGCTATCGTTGAAGTGATTGTCCTGATCTTATCTTTTTTTCTAAAACGAACTCAAGCTCCAGAAAATTCTTCGGCAGGAGTTCCTATCAAATAAACGAGCACACTAGTGTGCTCGTTTATTTATATAGAAGGAAGACGTTCCCAACCGTATGCTTCGTCTTCAACTTTAGTTTCTCCAAACTGACTTGTGCGATTCAAGATTTTTTTGCCGCCTGATTTTTTATAAAACTGAACGGCTTTCTTATTTTTCTTCATAGCCCAAATAATCATAGACGTATATTGCTGATCAGCAAATTCTTTTACTGAATGAGAAAATAGAAGGTGACCAATTCCTTGGTTTTGCACTTCCTTGCAAACGTATAGCGCGTATATTTCAGCACGGGACAAATGAGGCTTACCTGCTGAAAAGCCGACAATCTTTTCTCGTTCATCGATAGCGAGCAAAATAAAATGAGAAGGCTCGGTAAGAAAAAGGGACCATTTTTCTCTACTTTGTTCATAAGATAAGCTTTTTAAATAAGCATCAGGTACTAATCCTTTGTATGTAATGCGCCAGCTGTCAACGTACAGACGGGCAACAGAAGGGATGTGAGAGGAAGTAGCTTTAATAATTTTCATTAAAAAATCTCCTTTTTTAAAATATTAAGGCATATAGTATACCTTTCAGCCTAAGAATATTATGAAAAATAGATCATAATTTTCCAGTAATTCATAAAATGGTAAAAAAGGTGGTGTTCATTCTCACTCTATCACGGTAAAGTGAGAATATACATTTGTTTTGTTGTTTTAATTTTTGCTATATGTATAATGTCTAACGATCTATTTGTTATTCACCTTTACTAGTCTATCAAATAGTTTTGTTAAAGCCAAAGGGGCATAGGGTAAGTAATGTCAATTCAGCTTCGTTTTATTTTAACGTATATCAGTATTGTGTTTGTCTTTATTATTTTGCTTTTTTTATCGGGCTTTCTCATTTTCTTCTCCATTACTGGAGACGCCGATTTTGTAAGAAAACTGTACAGTCACTCCTATGAGTATAAATTGTTAACGCCAGAAGAAGAAAATGCATTCTTGGATTTAAAGTTATTGAGTGAAGAAAAACCGGAGCAGCTGCTGCGTCCGGAGACGGTTAAAAAATATGAATTTGAAAATATTGATATTGTGATTCAAAAAAACAAAGAGGTTGTATATGCTTCAGAATCCATTAAAGGAGAAAACCTTCGTAAATACTTGCCAAAGCATCAAAAAAGTAAAGGAAATCATTCGTATCAGCAGGACATGCTGCGCATAGGCAAGCAGTACTTTACATATATCAACCTTGATTTTCCTTTCTCGAATCAAGAAAAAGGAAGCATTTACGTTTTGCGAAAAATCAGCCCTTATGTAGGCATTATTAATCGAATTTTCCCTTTTTTAATCTTTCTACTATTAATTTTAGTAATTGTGATTATTGGATTTATAAACTATCTTGTTTCAAGAAGCATTATTAAACCCATTCGTGAATTAAAAGAAGCGGCTGAAAAAATAAAACAAGGTGATCTTCACTTTGAAATCTCTGCTAATTCAAAGGATGAAATAGGCGAATTAACGCAAGCTTTTGAAGAAATGAGGCAAAAACTAAAATCTTCTGTTGAACTGCAAATTCAGTATGAAGATAACCGTAAACAGCTGCTTTCAAGTATTTCACACGATCTGCGAACTCCTATTACTTCCATTGTAGGGTATGTAGAAGGAATTCAAGATGGAGTAGCTAATACGCCAGATAAGCTTTCTAAATATTTGTTAACGATTTCAACGAAAGCAAAAGACATGAATGCGTTAATCGATGAGCTGTTTTTATTTTCTAAATTGGATTTGCACGAAATTCCATTTGTGTTTAAAAAACTTAATATTTCAGCATTTATGGAAAGTTATGTGCAAGAGCTTCAGTTTGAAATGAGCGAACATGATATTGATGTTTTATTTTCTAATGAGTCTCTAACGACACTGTATGCAAAGGCAGATGCTGAGCAGCTGCGAAGAGTTTTAATAAATTTAACAACCAATAGTATTAAATTTATGGATAAAGAAAGAAAAAGAATCGATATCGTTCTTTCTGCTACCGAAAGCGAACTCATTATTGAAGTGAAAGACAATGGCGCAGGGATTTCACCGGAAGCATTAGCGCATATTTTTGACCGGTTTTATCGAGCAGAACAGTCCCGCAACAGCAATACTGGAGGAAGTGGACTTGGACTGGCCATTGCAAAACAAATTGTTGAACGCCACGGGGGAGACATCTGGGCACTAAGTAAGCTTGGCGAAGGAACAAGTATTTTCTTTTCTTTGCAAAAAATGAATGAAAATGGTGATACATATGAAGAAGATATTGTTAGTTGAAGATGAAGTAAGTATTGCTGAATTGCAAAGAGATTATTTAGAAATTAACGATTTTGAAATAGACGTTCAATATAGCGGTGATAAGGGATTAGAAAAAGCGTTAAATGAACATTTTGATCTGGTTATTTTGGATATTATGCTCCCTAAAGTGAGCGGATTTGAAGTGTGCAAGCAAATTCGAGCTGCAAAAGATATACCAATCATTTTAGTTTCAGCTAAAAAAGAAGAAATCGATAAAATTAGAGGGCTCGGGCTAGGTGCAGATGACTATATTACCAAGCCATTCAGCCCTGGGGAGCTGGTTGCAAGAGTCAAAGCGCATTTAGCGAGATATGAAAGACTCTCTGATAAGCAGGAAAAGCGTATGATTCGTATTCATGGTTTAGCGATTGACACGCTCGCTAGAAGAGTATTTGTGAATGACAAAGAAGTGTTTTTTACAGCGAAGGAATTCGATTTGCTGAAGTTTATCGTTTCTCATCCAAATCAAGTATTAAGTAAAGAACATCTATTTGAAAAAATTTGGGGATTTGATTCTTCAGGAGATATTTCAACCGTAACAGTTCACATTCGAAAACTAAGAGAAAAGTTAGAAGAAAACCCAGCAGATCCTCAGTACCTAGAAACGGTTTGGGGAGCAGGGTACCGGTTTAATATTTAAAAAAAAGAGATCTGAACGATTAATCGTTCGGATCTCTTTTTTATTACGTAGTAACGATTCTATGACGAGCTTTAATCTTACTCACGGGAGGTTCGGAAGAAAATATATTTTTTTCACCGATTTTATCATATAGACCGGTTGACTTTAACATTTCTTTCGGCTGGTGCTGTAAGCCAGAAATAACGACTTGGCTATGCGAATCTTTCAAACGTTCGACCACCTTCGATAGTAAAGCTTCTCCAGATGTATCAATAAAGGAGACTTGGCTCATTCGAAGCAATAAAACTTTCGGTTTCGCTTCAGCGATCTTATCGAAGGAATCTTCTAATACTTCAGCTGATCCAAAGAAAAGAGATCCTTGCATGGTATATTCCATCAAATCAGATTTGTGAGCGTTTTCAGATGTTTCCGCTAAAACCTTTGAAATCTTTAGTGATCCGCTCATTCGTTTCACAAACATAACAATAGCTAAAAGTAGACCCACGCCTACACCTGTTGTTAAATCGATTGAAACTGTTAATAAAAACGTAGCTACAAGTACAAATGAATCAGCTGACTTGGTTTTTAAAATATGCGCAAATTCTTTACGCTCACTCATATTCCAAGCCACAAACATTAAAATAGGTGCCATACTTGCCAGCGGAATGTTTGATGCATAAGGAGCTAGCATCACAAGGACCAATAAAACAACTAAGCCGTGTATGACTCCTGATAACGGAGAAGCTGCGCCGTTTTTGATATTAGTAGCCGTTCTGGCAATGGCACCAGTTGCTGGAATTCCGCCAAATAGCGAGGTAGCGATATTAGCAATTCCTTGGCCGACAAGCTCTTTATTGCTATTATGCTTGGTTTTAGCCATATTATCAGCAACAACAGCCGATAGTAAAGATTCAATACCTCCAAGCATTGCAATTACGCAGGCGGCCGGAAATAGCATCACGATGTTATCCCAAGTTAAATCTGGGAAGCTAAAAGATGGTAGTTTGCTCGGAATGGCACCGTAAGTAGAGCCAATCGTTGCAACTTTTCCTGGGAACAGTGTAATGGCTACAAGTGTGGAGACAAGAAGACCTAGAAGGGCACCGGGAATTTTAGGTAAAAACTTTGGCGTTGTAATCACGATAGCTAAACAAATAGCGGCTATGATGACGCTGTAAATGTTAATCGTTGCAATTTTTCGTAGGATTTCAATCATATTTAAATGAAATTCCTCATGTTTTGCAATTCCTTTTAATCCTAGAAAATTAGCGATCTGACCTGAGAAGATAATAATCGCAATTCCTGCTGTAAATCCAATCGTTACAGGGCGCGGAATAAACTTTATAAATTTCCCTAGCTTAAATATTCCGAGAAGCGTAATCATAATTCCAGCCATAAAGCCGGCAATAATGAGGTTCTCATAACCATACTGCATGACAACTCCAAGCAGCACCGGAACAAATGCACCTGTTGGACCTCCAATTTGAAATTTCGATCCGCCTAATATTGAAACCATAATCCCTGCGATAATGGTTGTATAAATCCCGTATTCAGGTCTTACACCAGAAGCGATGGCAAAGGCCATTGCTAAAGGAATAGCAACGACCCCAACAACCAAACCGGCGATAATGTCTTTTTGTAAATGCCCTGCTGAATAGCCTTGAAATCGGTTATCTTTTAGCATTCGATAAAATCCTCCTTCATGAGCTTACGGTTTCAGCTCGGTCTTGGGAATAGCCGTTGACAACGACGTCAAGTTTTCCTGTTGAAGGATGAATAACCATTCCAGAAACAAGCACGTCTTTCGGTAATAAAGGGTGATTTCGAATCATATCCACACTGTTTTCGACACTATCTTCTACACATTCAAACCCAGTCAGCCATGATTCTAAATCAATACCGGCATATTTTAGATTACGAATTTGTTCCGCGCTGATCCCTCTTTGTTCAGCAGAGGCTAAAATAGCTTCAGCTTTCATGCCCGTCATTCCACATTCATGATGACCGATGACACATACTTCATCAGCTTGCAAAGCGTAGACGGCAACTAATATACTTCTCATGACGCTGCCAAAGGGATGGGAGATAACAGCTCCGGCATTTTTCACTATTTTTGCATCTCCATTTTTTAGCCCCATGGCTTTAGGAAGTAATTCTAACAAACGTGTATCCATACAAGTTAAGATCACTATTTTTTTGTTAGGAAATTTGGATGTTTGAAAAGCCTCGAATTGATTATTTGTTACAAATTTTTCATTAAACTTTAAAACTTCAGATAGACAAGTCATTGTTTTCCTCCTGCGTTATTTATTTTTAACTTATTTTTTAGTCTAAAGATAAAGTTTAAAAACGAACTAAATAAAATATTAAAATTTTCTTAAAATATTCAGAAAAAACTTATAAATAAATCACATTTATATGCGTGAAATTATGTAAACGTATTCATTCTTTGTTTTCACGAAAAATAGGAATTATATGTTAAAATGGTACAAAGTTGGAATTGTCTAGAAGAATGGTAGAGAGGAGGAAGGCAAAAGTGAAGGCTCTTATAGCAATAGGCCTTATTTTTTGTTGTTTAGTAGGGTGCAGTTCTAATGCTCAAGTCACCAACGACAAAGAAATGGGGGAGAATATTCAGCAATCATTTGAAAAAAAAGGTGTAAGGTCAGTGGATGTATCGAAGTTAAGTGATTTTAAATGGGAAAAAGGATATTTATTAACAAACAAAAGCAAGAAAGCCGACGTAGAAAAACTTGTAAACGCACCGATCAGTGAAGAGGTAATGAAAAAAATATCTGCTGCTAATCAAATGCTTGTGTTTGTACACGAAGGAGAAGTTGTCCGCTATGTAGAACTACCTCAAGATTTCATAGCGCATGATAAAAACCAACTTGAATTTTCATCTTCTCATTCTGAACTAAAACTTAATAAAAAAAGGGAGGGCAAGCCTATAAAAGCAGGAGATAAAACGTTAAGTTCAGAAGATGCTTTAGCTGTAGAATCAATTATGAAACAAATTCAATGGAAAAAAGCTGATTACAGCATCGCTCTTGATCCAGATGTACAGCTTACTTATGAAGGAGTCGTATACAATGTACGATTCACCGCCGAGAGTGCGGAACTTACTTCTAAAAGAAGAGGGGTATACGGTAAAGTAACAGGAGAAACAGCACAGCAGCTATATGACCTATTGATGTAACCTATTGATTTATCAATAGGTTTTTTTGTGCACATATTTTTTAAATTTACATAAAATGTCTTACTGTTATTGACATTAACGTTAACGTTAATCTATAATAGTAATATAGAGTTGACGTTAACGTTAATGTTAAAGGGAGGTGAAGGGGAAAGCATGTATTTAATCGATGACGTGACGAAAATGACCGGTTTGACCAAGCGTGCTCTTCGGTATTATGAAGAGATTGGACTCATTTTGCCCCCGCAGCGTACAAAAGGAAATGCACGGATTTATTCCGAAGAAGAGGTAAAAGAACTAAGAAAAGTAGCAGAAGCAAAAGAAGTTCTTGGTTTTTCTTTACAGGAGCTGCAGCAGTTTATGTCGCTCAAAAGAATGATTGAAGAAAGAAGTCAGCAGCAAGGATTATCAGCGAAAGAGATAACTAAAATAGAAAATTTACTGGAAAATCAAATCAAGATGATTGAATTTAAAGTGGTTAAAATGCAGGCATTTAAAACAGAATTAAAAGAAATGCGAGAATCTGCTATGGAAATACATGAAAAAACAAAAACAAAAGGAGAGATGAAAGAGTGGAAGGACAGCATTCAAATAACCGATTAGGTCAAATTATTACGGTAGTAGCTACTTTTTTAGCATTTATGGGAATCGGGGTAGTAGATCCGATTTTACCGGAGATTGCTAAACAAATTGGAGCTTCTCATTGGCAAGTAGAAATGTTATTTACTTCCTATTTGTTAATGATGGCGATTATGATGATTCCAGCAGGCATCTTAGCATCACGTGTAGGAGACAAGCGTTTGATGGTAACAGGACTTATCATTGTGACGATTTTTGCAGCACTATGCGGGTTTTCTAACAATATTCCTCAGCTTTCTATTTTCCGAGCAGGATGGGGACTTGGTAATTCGTTTTTCTTTGCAACAGCTATGACGCTGCTTATTGCATTATCAGGTGAAGTGAAAAAAGCAGTAGGATTATATGAAGCTGCGATTGGTTTGGGAATGGCCGGAGGACCGCTTGTAGGAGGCGTGTTAGGAAATGCTTCTTGGAGATTGCCGTTTTTCGGTACAAGTGCTTTAATTTTTATCGCCTTTATTTTAGTATTAACGATTGTTAAACAGCCTGCAAGCACTAAGCCTCGTAAAGCAGCGGGTTTTAAAGACATGGTAAAACTTTATAAATTAAAACCATTTACTCAAGGCGCTGTATCAGGCATGCTTTATTACTACGGGTTTTTTACAGTGTTAGCTTATACGCCGCTTATTCTATCGATCGGAGCTCTTCAAATTGGCTTTGTTTTCTTTGGATGGGGATTATGTTTAGCTTATGGCTCAGCGGTTTTAGCACATCAGTTAGAGAAAAGATATCAGCCAAAACAAGTGTTACATGTTAGCTTAATTGTTTTTTCACTTATTTTAATTTGTTTATTTGCCTTTGATGCAACATGGTTGCGCATTGTCTTAATCATGGCAGCAGGTCTTGTATCAGGACTTAATAATGCATTATTTACGAGTCATGTAATGGAAGTATCTCCTTATGAACGAGGAATTACATCTGGAGGATATAATTTCTTAAGATGGTTAGGCGCAGCGTTTGCTCCTTTATTGTCAGGAGTTATCGGCAATGCCGTAGCGCCTCAAGCTCCTTTTCTCGTAGCGGCGATTCTTGGGTTGCTAGCTTTTGTTATTATGGTTATAAAAGTAAAAACAACTTCTCAAACGAATGAAGCTGTATCTAAATAAACGTTGAAATAAAAGGCTTTTTCTTGTGAAAAGCCTTTTATTTTGTTTTATGTTATAATAGTAAAAACGTTTTTAATCATAAAAATGAAACTCTATACCAACTTGTACGTATACTTTATATGTACATAAATCTTTTTAGGAGCGTGATGCCCATGGCCACCTGTCAAAATTGTAATCATAAATGGAACTGGAGGACAACCTTTAAACAACTGTTAACATTTAGAAACGTTTTAGAATGCCCACACTGTGACAAACAACAGTATATCTCTGCAAAATCCCAAAAGCGATTATCAATCTACTCATTTGCACCCCTTATTATTTGGCTTATTCTCTCACTATTTGACTTTTCCTTTCCATCCATTGTTGTCGCGGAGCTTATTTTCTTCATAGCAGCGGTTGTTATGATGCCACTTTCTTATGAAGTAAGCAGCGAAGAAGAACCCTTGTGGTAATAGAAAAACCTTCCGTTAAAACGGAAGGTTTTTTTATGCGGCTTTACCGTCTAGCTGTTCTCCGTGATGGCGCTGATAATACACCCACCCAGCATTCAATAGTAGAAGAACACTGGTTGTTAAGAATACGTAAGGAATTCCTTTAGCTCCGGCAATTTGTCCGCCAATGACTGGACCAGCTAAATTCCCAAAATATTGCGCTGTTTGATTATAGCCAAACATTTTGCCTGTAATCGAGTCCGGTACAATTTTCTTTAAATAAGAATTAATAGAAGGTAATAATCCTCCCATTGCAAAACCGAGTAAAAAACGAAGTAAGAATAGCTGCCAAGTACTATGCACAAAGGCCTGTAAGCCGCAAATCACCGCTACGATAAGCAGGCATATTTGAAGCACATTTTGAGGACCCACGCGATCGCTGACTTTGCCAAGTTTTGATGCAGCTAAAATATTTGAAATTCCTGTTGCCGCTACGACAAAGCCTGAAATAAGGGCAAGGTGATCGGTATGAGTAGACAGTTGTTTTACATACAGTGTAACGATTGGCTGAATAGCCATAACTGCAAGCTGCAGTAAAAAAGTTGTAACAAATACACCAATCACGGCCTTTGAATTTTTAAGAGACAGTAACCCAATGTTAGATTCTTTCGTTGTTTTCGCCGTCTCTTTTTTGTCTTCTTGAATTAAATTTACAATTAAAAAAGACAAAAACATAAATGCACCCGTCACGAAAAAGACGTGGCGTAGCCCGATTGTATCTCCTAAGTAGCCGCCTACTAGCGGTCCTAATAAAGATCCTGATACAGCCCCTGTAGACAACGTGCCTAATGCTTTACCGCTGTGCTCTTTAGGTGTTTGAGTCGCTACTAACGTAATGGCTGCAGAGATGAAGCCGGAAACGGCCCCCATTAAAAAGCGCAGTCCGACAAGCTGATAGACATTTTGCACAAAACCAATGGAAGTCATAACAACTGCCATACCCAAGCTTGCGCGAAGGAGCATAAGCTTTCGCCCATATTTATCGGCTAAGCTCCCCCATAAAGGAGAAACAATAGCCGCCATTAAAAAGGTAGATCCAAAGGCAATACCAGCCCATCTGCTGATGGAGCTTGTATCGTGAACTCCCAGCTTTTCAATATAAAGCGGTAAAAACGGAATAACTAAACTCATCCCGGCTGTGGTGCAAAAAGAACCGAACCAGCAAATGTACAAGTTTCGTTTCCATAATTCCATTCTATTTCCTTCTTTCGTTGTGCCGCATGGCGTGAAAACAACAAAAGAGCGAAACCATACGGCCTGCTCTTTTAGCATACATGCAGCATCTTTTTATCAGTTTAAATTATACCATATATCAGAAATATTTAAAAATAAAATGATTCACTTAGTGAACTATTAACGTGAAGTGAAAATAGAAAGGGGTACAGTTTTACGTTAGGGTTTTTTAGCCGCTTGAAGATGGTAATAATTCGTTCTTTTCGGGTATAATGTGGCGTGAAGCGTCCTCAATTTATTTTCGTTTGAGCATTTATTTATAATAGAAGACATATAAAAAGACGGTGGTATGTAAATGACTAAAAAAGAAAATGAATCCATTTATATTCAGCAGCATTTGGCAAATGAACGAACGTATTTAGCGTGGATTCGAACGTCTATTGCCACACTCGGCATTGGCTTTGTTGCAGGCGGCCTACATTTCAATTCCGGAAAAACATTAAGTGAAGCAGCCGATACTCTTATTATTGCTGTTATTATCTTTTCTTTAGCTGCAAGTGCAGGTTTGCTTCTCTTCTCAACCTATCATTATTTTTCAACCCGCAAAAAAATTAACAGCCAAACGTATCAATCTTCTCACGCTTTGGTTATTTTTGTTTTAATGATTATGCTGATGCTGATCGGTGCTCTTATGTTTTACTTTTTTAACATAGCGTAAAAAAGTTTAAGAAGTAAGAAAAAAGGGAAAGCAGTCCCAAAGAATTTATGGTTTTATGAAAGGAAAAGAAGATCTATTAATATGGTGGTAATGGCAGATGTAATTATAATAATATCTTCTTTATGAACCGGCTGTATAATTTTACAGGTTAAATTCTTTGTCAACCGTGGATAATGGAAAAGGAAAGCTTTATAAGCCGAAACTTATCCAATACATGTTGAACATAAAAATTGAATATGAATTTCACTACAGAGTGAAGCGAAAGTAAAGGAGAACGCTGTTATGATTCAAACATCTAAGACCGTTGCCGCTCGTTTTTTTACGGAGCGTTTCTTTGATCAGGCTGCTCAAACAGCCTACTATTTTTTGTTATCTTTTGTACCGTTTATTATCTTTCTTTTTTCTCTGCTGAGTTTCTTTCCAATTGATACAAATAATTTGCTGGTATTTATTGAACCATTTACGCCTAAAAGCGCCTATGACGTAATTGAACGGTCAATTGAAACAGTTAACAATAGCGGGAAAAAGGTTTTATCTTTTAGTTTATTGGCGACTTTTTGGCTCGCATCTATGGCTATACAATCTTTGGTTCGCTCGTTAAATGACGCGTATCATATTCAAAGAAAACAAACGTTTTTGCGCGGTTTAATCAATGATTTAATTTTAACTTTTGGTTTTATGGTTGTGGTAGCTATTTCATTATTTGTACCAATTATTGAAGAGGTCATTCGACATCTGGTACTAACAAAAGTCCATGTTCCTGACATATGGTTTCAAAGCTGGACGACAATTAGATGGGGAATTGGGACATTATTTTTATTAGGCTTTTTTATTCTTTTTTACAAACTGATGCCAAGCGCAAGAGTAACGTGGAAAGATGTACTTCCAGGAGCTGTTTTCTCCACGCTAGGATGGCAAGTTGTATCTACCGGATTTGGATACTATGTCCAGTTTGGAAGCTACTCGCAAATCTATGGTCAGCTTGGAAGTATTATCATTTTAATGGTCTGGTTTTATTTAACGGCCGCTATTTTATTAATTGGCGGTTTAATAAATGGTAATAAGTTCATCAAAGCTCACAAGACAACGTATAGAGACGCGGAAAATGACTAGGGAAACCTAGTCGTTTTTTTTATATTCAGTTTTACAGTTAGAAAGTTTATCAAAAAAATATTGCAGGTAACTATTGAATATCTCGTTTCCTTCCCTTTACACACAACAAAAAAGCAGTAGGAGTTCACGTTGAGATGAGGTGGAAAATTGAATAATTTTAATCGGTTTTTAATCGCAATTATTGGAATTGCAGGACTGATTTGTTCCGGTATGTTAGCACTGATGGTTTATAGGGTTCCTCACCTTTCAAACTGGTTAAAAAAGTGGCGGCATCAGGAGTGGTTTTACTACACAATTTTATCAATAAGCGCATTTTTAGCAGTTATTTTTATTATTTTTCTTTTAACAGGCATATTTAGCAGACCGCCTAAAAAGAATTTAGCAATTGTAACTGGTGAAGGCAAAATAACAATTTCTAAAGCAACGATCGAATCTACAGCTTTACGAGCAATTAGAAGCTTTCAGGGAATACGCTCTCCTGAAGTCCAGGCATCTATTCATTCTCGCAAAGAAAAAGTTAGTCTGTATATCAACTGTTCGTTGTTTGGACGAGATGGACTACCAACACTAGGAAAAGAAATGCAGCTTGAAACAAAACGCGCCGTGGAGGCCTTACTGGAGCTTCCCGTTCACTCCGTCCGTATTGACTTAACAGATACACAAACACGAAAGAAAGAGCGTGTTGTGTGATGAAGGAGGGACATAATGAGTACTCCAGATAAATTGATTGCGTACCGTGGCCGAGTACTTGGTATTCTGGCAGGTTTAGTGTTGGCAATTTTGCTATTAACAATTGGTTTTGGTCCCACGCTGCTAATTGTAGCTTTTATGGGAATTGGTTATGTAATTGGGAAGTGGCGAGACGGTCATTTAGATATAAATGCTTGGGTAGGATTCTTTATTAAAGGAAGATAGAAAATCACTTTAAGGGAGATGTTAATTATGGCAGTTAATGAAACAAATACAGCAGTAAAATCTCAGGAAAATACACATCAAAATACATTAACATTTGAAGATCAAGTCATTAAAAAAATTGCTGGAATTGCAGCTAATGAAATTAAAGGAATTTTATCAATGAGCGGCGGATTTATGAGCGGGTTAACAGATCGCTTCCGCAGCACTGAAGATATCACAAAAGGGATTAACGCTGAAGTAGGAGAAAAGCGAGTTGCCCTTGATTTAAAAGTAATTGTCGAATACGGAAAAAATGTTCCAGCCATTTTCTCTGAAACTGTTAATAATGTGAAAAAATCAGTTCATGATATGACGGGATTAGAGGTAGTAGAAGTAAATATGCATGTAGAGGACGTAATGACTCGCTCTGAATTTGAAGCGAAAACGGATCGAGACAAAGAGCAGGAGTCAAAGAGTGATCTTGAATAAAATATAAGAGGTAAACACTTCCATTCATCATATATTCTTTGTATGATGAATGAGAAGTGTTTTTTTATGGGAGGGAGAATTCTATGATTTTGGTTAGTTCCTGCCTAGCAGGTCAAGCTTGCAGATATAATGGAAGCAGTGCCTTAGTTGAGGAAATTGAAGCGCTCGTTGAAAATAAAGAAGCGGTGATGATGTGCCCGGAACTGTTAGGTGGATTTCACACGCCTAGAGAACCGGCAGAAATTATAAAAGGAACGGGGATAGACGTAATAAACGGAAATGCGCGAGTTATTGAACGATGGGGAAAAGACGTGACAGACATATACATAGACGGGGCCTATAAGGCACTGAGCATCGCAAAAGAAATAAAAGCTACTGTTATTGTACTAAAAGAAAACAGCCCTTCATGTGGAAGTGAACATATATATAACGGGGCATTTTCAAACGTTAAAATAGCAGGTGAAGGGGTAACGACTGCATTGCTAAGAAAGCATGGTTTTATCGTCATGTCCGAATCTCAATTTACAGCTGAAATGCATGGAGACCCATCATAATCAAAAAAAGCGTACACTATATGTGTACGCTTCTTTTATAAAAGCTTATTTACTGTGAAGCGTATCTGCTGTGCTTTCTGTTCGTGTTACCGCATAAAGAGAGCAGAAAAGACCAAGCAAAACAAAAATAGACCCGACCCAGCCGTTATAAATAACAGAGTATTGATTAACGACAATTCCTCCAACATAGGAGCCGATCGCAATTCCTACGTGTGAAATCGCTGCATTAGTGCTGATTAAAATGTCCGACGTGTCGCGTGCACTATGGATAATTAAATTGCTTTGAGCTGGTGAAACCGCCCAGCTGAGCGCACTCCAAATGATCATAAGAAGCAAGAACACAATAAATGGTAAATGAACGCCAAAAGGCATAGCAATCATGCTAACAAAAAAGAGAGCAATCATGGTGATAACAGATGAAGAAGGGTTCCATTTATCAGAAACAGCTCCTCCAAGTCCTCCTCCTGCCACGGCAGCAAGACCAAAAATACCATAAATAATGGTCACCATCGTTGTATTTAATCCTAGCGTTTCTTGTAAAAATGGTGTGAAGTACGCATAAAGCGTTAAATGGCCCGCAAGTACAAATAATGTTGCTAGGTGAATAGCGAGCATCTTTTTATTGCGTAAAGCTTTTACCTGAGTTTTTAACGGTACAATTGGAGCAGGAGCTAGACGCTCCATTGTAAACCAAACGGTAATCATAATAATGGCAGTCAAAATTGCAATCATAACAAATACTTCACGCCAGCCAAGCGCATTTCCAATCAAAATACCAAGAGGAATGCCTAAAACAAGTGAGCCGCTGATTCCCATAAATACGATGCCAATTGCTCTGCCTTGGTATTCAGGTTTTACCATTCTAGAAGCCATTGTGGTAGATAATACAATGATAAAAGAACCGCTCGCAGCAGCAAGAATACGTCCAATCAGTAGCATATAATAGCCCGAACTGTAGGCTGAAAATACATTGCTCAATAAGAAAATAAATAATGTCCACATATAAACTTTTTTACGCTCTATCTTAGCCGTCACATTTAGTAAAATCGGCGCAGACAAGGCATAAACAAACGAATAAATAGAGATTAAATAACCTGCTTTTGCTAATGATACATGAAATGCATCGGCAATTAAGTCTAAGATGCCTCCTAGAATTAATTCGACCGTTCCAACAACAAAGGAAGCAATCGCAAGTATGTAAACTTTTTTATTCATCAAAAAACCCCCTCTTTAAAAAGTTACAACTAGAATAGTAACCTTTTTTAGAAAGGATTTCAATAGGTAATATTAAAAAGGTTACTAATGAATTAGTAACCTTTTTAATATCGCAGTCGAGTAAGCAGCTCCATGATCTCAGAATCTTGAAGAAGCTGCTCTTGATATTTCTTTGTAATATGGGTAAGTGCGACGTCATGATAAAAGAAATCAGCAAAAACTTTTACAAGCGGCTGCGACATGGTTTTTATTGCTTTCCATGTCTCATGTTCAATGCCGGCAAATAAAAGATAAGCATCGTCAACAATAATCAACTGCGACGGCTCAAGGTTTTTATGATCATCTATTGGATTTAATGTATGTAAATGTTTGAGGGCAGTCTGCAAGTTTCCTATGGTTAAGACCTCGACGTTTACGCCTTGTTTCTCTTTTTCTTCTAGCAATGAGCGGTAATGTTCTAACTCATCATTCCATGCGGATAAAATAATAGAAGATTCCGCTTCGTCAATCAATTGTTCAATGTGAGCAGAAATAGAGGATTTATCTTTTAAACTCCAAACATGATCATCTGTAAACGTTTTTTTAATTTTATATGTTTTTAATTCATTAATATCATTTTCAAAATCAGCAGTAAGTTTTTGAATGACGGTTTGAAGGGCTACCGCTGAGTAAAGTTTCTTTTTCCCGGACAATGTATTTACTACAATACCTTTATCAATTAAACGATTAAGCACTTCATAAATTTTTGCTTTTGGAACATGCGAATACGTAACAATCGAACTAGCATCCAGCGGGCCATCATTCGCAAGCAGCGCTTCATATACTTGACTTTCATACTGAGAAAAACCAAATTTTTGCAGCATAATTTTCTATTCATCATCCTTTCTTTTTTTAAGTATATCACGGTTTGTAAAAGTATTACTAATTGTATCAGATGTAATAATCTTATTAAACTATGTTCTAAATAACCATTAAAAATAAAATAAGCTATTAAAGAATCTTTATTACAGTAGAAATATTTTTAACCATATACTTTCTATACTAAAACACTCAACATTGGGTAAAGAAAAGAAAGAGGTGAAAAAAATGAAGAAAAATGAAAAACTACTGTTGAAAAAAATGAACATAAAACAGCAAAGAGAAGTAGCTGCTCAGCTTGAAGACGTACTGGATTCCTTACTGTCCCTTGAAGAAAAATTATGCTCAGCACCTGATAATAGCGAGTGGCTCTCTTTACAAGCTCAGCTTGAAAAAAGAGAACATGAGCTGAAATTCAAGCATAAAATGCTGTGCGAAGAATGGACAGCACTATAAAAGACAGGCATTTTGTCTGTCTTTTATTGCATCTAAATTTTCATCACTCGAATAGGGCTAACCATCAAAATAGCTAAAATAATCATAAGGTAAGGGTTTACGTAATAAAACATGCCAAGCAGGGCGATAATTAGAGCGGGAAAAGGAATAGGAAGCCCTATAAAATAACCTATGGTTGGATTTGCACTAAATTTAGCTAATCTTAATGCGCCCATGCTTGGATAAATCATAAAAGCGAGTACGGTTAGCCAAGAGTGGGGAGAAAGAGTATGAAATAGCATTGCAGGCGCTACGCCAAAGCTTATAATATCAGCCAAAGAATCTAGCTCTACACCAAACTCACTGTTAACTTTCAGCTTTCTCGCAATTTTGCCGTCAAATAAATCGAAAAAAGCGGCTAGAAAAATAAAAAGAGCAGCTAAGCGTTCGTAGCTATTCATATTAAAAGCTATGGAAAATACGCCGCTTAGCAAATTTCCAATCGTAAAGAGATTCGGAACCCATTTTAACAGTCGAAGAATCAATGTCATACAACCGCCTTTCACTGTGTGTACGATTAGTGTAACTGTTAAATCGGATTATTATGTGAGGTGTTAGATAAAAAAGAAGGTAGTATTGAAACCTGGCTGTCGTTCCTGTAATATATATCGTATAATACGATAATAACTAAAAATACGATATAAAGGAGTATGATCATGAAAGTAGAGGAGTTAAACAGCTATTGGACGTCTATTTATTATCATTTGCACTATACGCATCAAGAGAAAATTACACACCAAACAATACGTCTTTTACAGCATATAGATAAATCAGCTTCGGTTGGAATAAAAGAAATTGCGGATTATTTACACGTTTCGCATAATACGGCATCTGAACACGTAAAGAGAAATATTGATAAAGGGTATGTATATAAAAATAGAGATATCCATGATGAAAGAAAAGTAATTCTGCATTTAACAGAAGCAGGAAAAGACCTATTAAAACGGAATTCAAGCTTGGATGAAGAAAAAGTATCAGCTATTTTACGTGAAATGACAACATCTGAAAAACAGCTGATTCAACAGGGTTTTCAGTTATTGAGCGAACGTGCAAAACATGTATAGTATCATCAAAATTTTAATGTCGGCTCTTATTATTGCAGGGGTAACAGAAATGGCCAAAAGATTTCCGACATACGGTGGAATTGTGGCTGCCCTTCCAATTGTGAGCTTACTAAGTATTATATGGTTATCAGTGCAAGGAGAAAAAAAGGAAGTGGTCAGTCAGTTTACACTTGGCGTTCTTTATGGACTGCCAGGCACTATTTTACTACTTGCTGTCGTCTATATTTGCTTAAAAAACTCTCTTCATTTGTTTATGAGTTTATCCATAGGAGTTATGTGTTGGGGCCTGTTTTTAGGCCTTCAAAAGATAGTGGTTAAACTAATTACTACATAAACTATTGGAATTTAATCCAATTTTCTGTAAAATAAAAGTCTAAGTGAAAGATAGGAGCTGAGTAGAGTTGAGTTTAGCAGAGAAAAAGTTAGGAATTGACCGAGTTGTTTTTATCGGCAGAACGTTTGAAGAGTATAGAGCTATGTTTAATTTGAATGAAAAGTATTTAAAAGGAAAAAAAGTGTTAGATTGTGCTAGCGGGGCCTGTTCTTTCACTGCTCATGCCATGCAGCAAGGTACGGAGGCTACTAGCTGTGATATTGCCTATAAATTTACGGCAGAAGAGCTTGAAAAGAAAGGAAGCCTGGATTTAATTCATACGATGAATCAAATGCAGCACGTACAGGAACAGTATGTGTGGAAGTATTTTTCGTCTATTGATGATTTAACTGAACATCGAAAAAGAGCACTAAAAGATTGTATTGCTCATATGAAAAAGAACCCCGAAGCCTATCAGTACGGAGCACTTCCTAATTTGCCGTTTCAAAAGAAGGAGTTTGATTTAACGCTTTGTGCAAACTTTTTATTTATGTACAGCGACCGGTTAGATTATACGTTTCATTTAGAGGCTTTAAAAGAACTGATACGCGTTACAAAAGAGGAAGTACGTTTGTTTCCTTTAACGAATTTAAGCGGCAAGATTTCTACCTATTTGCCGCAGCTGTTAGAAGAGATTGCGCCTCTAGTAAAAGGAACAGAAATAGCAGACGTCCCGTATGAATTTCAAAAAGGTGCCAATCAAATGCTGAAAATATATGTATAACAAATATAACGAAAGCCGCTTTTAGTTAAAGCGGCTTTTTAACATTCAAACGTTTTTTGGCAGTTTGAGTATGCTTCGTTATGGTTTCAGATCCAAGCGCTTTAGCTAAACCGAACGAAGGCATATTCACGTATACTGATTCATAATTTCCTGCAGGAATGACGTACGTTTCATGATAAATGCCCACTGCATTCGTTTTTGAAGCCTGTTTATAAAAAGAATTCCAAGCTTTTAAGTGCTGAGGACCTTTGGCATAGGAGGTCAATTGCTCAACTGACTCCCAATATTGAATCAGCGTGATGGTTCTTAAATTAAAAGTTCCTTGCAAAGATAAAAAGCCAAGGTTTTTGTTTGTATACAACTCGCGAATCATAGGAGGCATTGCTTTAAATACAGGGAACCATTTGTGTACGGCTGTCCATTTATTAATGCGCATTCCTATAACAAAGACGACCAACTCCTGACCGGGCTTAGCCATCATACGATTGGAATGAATCATAAATTATGCGCCTCCTCATCATATAATTTATTAATCGTATCTTTGCACCATTCTATCGAAGCACACGTTGTTCGTTTACCGTAGTCTAGGGTAATAAGCCAATACGTTCTGTCGGGAGAAGGGCTGTTAGAAATGCTGTCTTCAATTCCGCAATACATGTGATAACGTTCAGTTAGTTTCTGCTGAGCGTTTTTTAACTGGGAAATTGTGAGCTGCTTTTCTTGCTGACTACTAAAAAAGAGTTTTAACAAAATTTCATTTCTTTCGGAAGGGAGCTGCTTAATAGGTTCACGCAGCCAATCTTGCAGAACTTCTTTTCCCTTAGTTGTTATTACATACTCTTTTTTATCTGGTTTATCAGTTTGAGCAACGGAATTGACCGTTGCTAGTTCATTATTCACAAGCTTTTGTAAAGTGGGATAAATTTGGCCATAACTGATTTTCCAAAAATGATTTAAACTTCGATCCATTAACTGCTTAATTTCATAACCAGTTCTGCATTCCGTGGTAAGCAGTCCTAAAATTGCATATGTTGTTTGATTTTCCTTCATTTATTTTCCTCACCTATATCTTTTTGATATATATATTACCATAAACAGGATAATATTCAATAAAAAAACGCGAGAGTTATGCACTCTCGCGTCTAAAAAAAGGTTTGTATTGCTGAACCATCATTTGCGAAGCAGCAATAAATAAAAAGATAAAGCCTCCACACATTAGCAACATGACAGCACCTATTCTCCATAAAAGCTTTGGCATCAGCATATCTCCTTTTTTGAAGTTATTACCTATAGTGTAAAGAATAGCTTGCAAAAATTCTAGTCATAACTACATATAATTTTATGACTTTTTTAGACTGACTCTTCCTTTGGATCATCTTCATCAAAAATAGGAACTTCCGTATACGTGTCTTTTTTTTCGAAAGAGGAAGAAGAATTCTCTTTTTCCTCTTGTGCAGGCTTCGTTTTACCAGAAGAAATATCTGATTTAGCGTTTTTTAACTCTTCCATGTCTTTTTGGATTTGGTCCGTGAAATCCTTTGGTATAGCTCCGCTTCCGTATGTAGCTCCGATATTTAAAGTACCGCCGAGTTCTTTAATGCCCACTTGGCCAATATTGTTGTTTTGTTCGTATTTATCAAGAAAAAATTTATCAATATGAATAGGCGGAGGAGCATTTTCTAAAAGTGTGCCTTTTTGGTGAATCAATTTCACTTCTTCTTGAAGGGAAGACGTTCGTTTTAGCATGTCCACCTGTACTTCAGTTAAAAGCGACATGCTGCGTTCTAATGCTGAAACTCTGTTATCTAGTTCGGTCATTTTTTCGATATAGGGAGCCATTTGTTTTTCTACAGATTGTTCTACTAACCGAGTTATATCCATATAAGGTACAGCGTCTATCTTTTTATCGCGAGGGGGTTGCATGGAGATCACTTGTTCCAATTGCGCTACTTTTTCCTTTAAAAATTGAAGCTGGTTAGCAATCTCTTTCTTATCTTTTGCATATGCTTGTTCAGCATTTTTATGAGTGCTTCTTTGTGAAGGTGAAGAATCATTGGAGTGCGAGGGCTGAGCCTCCAGCTTTTTTTTGAGCATTATGAGAGAACCAATTTGCGGTTCGAGTTTTAAAAAACGGTTCATGTGAACTTCAAGCGTGTTAATGCGCTTGATTTGATGTTTGAAGTCCGCTAGCTCAGTATGAAGCTGTTGGTTAGTCTGTTTGGGGTTGAAAAATCCTTTCATAGACATTTCGCTTCTCCTCATCTTGGGCTTATTTCCGATGTAATAACAGTTAGATAAATATATATTGGTCTAGTTTGGAAATTCACGTTAAATTCTTTGCGTTTATAAATGCTTATGTGAACTATTGAATTTCATTCATAAAACTACTAAGCCTTATTCAATGTGAATACGTTCTTCTTGGAAAAACTGCCTGTGATAAGAAAGAATAAGCAGTCCATTTTCAAATTTCGCACGCAGATGATGCGCATCCGTAGGCTCTGGCAATTCAATAATTCGGTTAAAGTCTCCAGAAGGTCGTTCTTGTACAACCGGCTGTCCTGTAATGAGAGGGTGCGGTGAGCCTTTTAACAAAAGCCGGCTGCCTGAAACAGACACGTGCAAATTTTCTTTTAGATAGCCGGGCAAGTCAGCGATAATAATGATTTCATGTGGGGTAACGTAAATGTCAACAGGTGGAAAAGTACTTTTAGAAGCCTGAGGTGCCTGATATGAATCAGGAGCATTCATATCCATATTTTCTTTCATAAATTCGTTAAAAGCAGTTTGATCAAAAACACCGTTCCAAAAGTCATTTGTTTGATATTTTTTAGCAAATTCCATCCACTGCATAAGTTTATCAAAGTCCATATGGTTTCCTCCTTACCACACATCATAAAAAGATGGAATTTGAATATAGTTTGAAAAGGGGGTGGTTTAAATGGCAGGTGCATCTATAAATATTAATATTTTAATGCTAAAGATAAATTCCTTTGAAAATGCGTCTGCAGTAAATATCGGACAGAATTTACTAGCAGACTGGAATAATTCAGATAAAAAAACACAGGGATTTGGGCAAAATTTTGGTGATGATAGCGGCTTTATAGGAACGAGAAGCTGTGTCGATGATCGAGATCAAATTGACAGCCCATCATCTTTTCAAAAAGTGCCCATTTCATAGAAAAAGCCTAATAAATATAGCCAGTTCAGATGCAGGTTATATTTATTAGGCTTCCGATTGAATGCTAATAGACGAATAGATGAAGATATGCTGCTAGTTGTGCGCAGTAGAGGTAGAGGAGATGAAAAAATTAAATTACGCTATTTTTAACTGAGTTTGAATCATTTACATCTGAGTCTATAATCCATGAGAACGGAGTTACGTTCGGAGAAAAATCTCCGTTTGATTCTCCCAGACCTTGATTACGTTTATAAGATACGAACACATCAAGCTGCTGATTAGGTCCTATGCTTAAAACAGATGAATTATCCAAAACGTTCACTTTGAAGGCTTGTAAGTTAATGACCATAGGCGAAAAAATCATATGGTTTCCTCCTTATTTATCATTTTTTGTTGCAAATGCATCTACATAATCATTATCTACAGTTTTGTAAGCAGATCCCGCTGTAAAACATTGATCAGCGTGCTGCTGTCCGAAGGCCTGATTTTTCTTTGCTGTAACATATCTTGTAACTTTTGACGTATTTCCAATAGAAATACTGCTTGCTTGATCAGCACTGCGAACGTTCAATTTTCCTAGGTTGATTTTTGTTGAGTCGAATAGCATATTATTCTCCTTTCAAACGACAGTTCTTCTAAGTCTTTAAAAGCTTATTGTAGCTTCTTTGAAAATATGAATAATACATGGATTCATTCAGAGAGTAGAAGTGGTCTACTGTAGCGTATTGTAGTTCTGTGTAAAACGTGAAAAGATTTTAAAACCTCGAGAGGAAAAGGAGGGAATAATAAAAATGCACGATATTTTACATGCTGTAAACACATCAACAGTAAAAAGTGTGTTGGCAACGATTGTTCATGTAGAAGGATCCTCATATTTAAAAGAAGGAGCGTCCATGCTGTTTCAAGAAAATGGAGAGAACATTGGGATGTTAAGCGCTGGTTGTGTAGAAGCAGATATTGCTGAGCGCGTAAAAGAGTTGTTCGACACTGAGCACGTATTAACCGTTACGTACAATTTAAAAGAAGAAGGTGATGCAGGATGGGGACAAGGAGCAGGCTGCAATGGAATTCTCTATATTCTCCTAGAACCTGTAACTGCGAGGATGAAGCAAAATCTTTTGCGGGTAAAACGTCATTTAGATAACCGAAATCCTGTTTTGCATATTAAAAAATTAGAAAAAAACTTTATTCAAACAACCTCTTTTTATGTAGAAAAGACGGGCGAAATATTTGGTGGAAATAGCGACACATCATCTTTTGCAACAGATGATTGGAATAAGGGAAAGAGCGGTATTCAACTTTCAAATTGCTCCCTGCTCACATATGTTCATCTATATAAACCAAAGCCTCGTCTAGTTATCTGGGGAGCAGGTGCCGATGCAAAATACTTAGTATCACTTGCTGCCAATACGGGGTTTTCTGTTACCTTATGCGACTGGAGACCGGCTTTATGTAATAAGGAACATTTTCCGCTAGCAGAGGAAATACATATTGGATTTCCCGAGGAAGTAGACGAACAGCTGTCCATACAAAGCGATGATTTTGTTGTGATCATGACGCATAATTTTTATCGCGATCAAGAAATTCTCTCGCTATTAAAATCAAACCCTGTGAAGTATATAGGAGTTTTAGGATCTAAAAAGCGAACACTTCGATTATTGAATACTGATATTTCTTCACGCATTCATTCGCCGGTAGGACTTTCTATAGGAGCGGTAGGACCGCAGGAAATTGCTGTTAGTATTCTTGCTGAACTAATTCAAAACCTCCGAATGTATGATGAAAAAAAGGGATGAAAATGTCCGGGTTAAATATTGTTGCTGTTTATCTTGCCGCAGGAGCTAGTAAAAGGATGGGCAGAAATAAACTGCTGCTGCCTTTAGGGAATGGATGTTTGGGAAGTAAAGCTTTACGAAAAGCTGTTTCTTCAAAAGTAAATCATACGATAGTAGTAACTAAGAAAGGAGATCATCTGGAGTGGATTGACCCTATTCTTTTTTCAGAAGCATATCAGCAGAAGTGGAGTCATACTTCTTGTAGTAGCGCCTTAAAAGATCAGTCTGCGTCTTTAAAATGCGGATTAAAAAAAGCAAAAGAATTAAACGCTGATGCTATTATTGTGCTGTTGGCAGATCAGCCTCTTATAAGCATCGGGCTGATAGATACATTTGTTTCTCTTTTTGAAAAACATTTTTCTGTTCCATTTATTTCATCTTTTTATCAAGGAATTTCCAGAGCACCGGTTTTATTTTCAAAACAAATGTTTTCAAGCTTGGATAAGCTGCAAGGAGATCAAGGGGCAAGAAAAATTATAAGACAAAGCGGACCTGAAAATGGAATATTTTACGAATGGACCGACGCTTCCCTTTTTATGGATGTTGATACAAAACAAGGGTATGAACGCATTAAAAAGATATACAAAGAGAAACGTCGACTGTTTTGATTGATGGAGGTGAAAAGAGTGGAGATCATTGGAAAAAGCGTGATTCGAAAAGATGCATTGGAAAAAGTAACGGGTACGGCTCGATACACAAATGATTACATGTTTAAAGGCTCCCTGCATGCCAAAATAGTAGTCAGCCCTTACGCTCATGCAAGGATTCAAGCCATAGACGTCCAAGCGGCGATTGCTATTCCCGGTGTTCACGCGGTTGTGACGGGTGAGCACTTGCCGTTAACCGGGGAAGGAGTTCGTGACCGGCGACCGCTTGCATTTGAAAAAGTGCGTTATCACGGAGAAGCCGTAGTCCTGGTAGTAGCGGAAACTCCTGCACTCGCTGAGCGTGCGGCGAGCTCCGTTCATATTCAATATGAGCCGTTGCCTGTCGTACATTCTCCTAGCGCCGCTATTGAGCCTGATTCTCCTTTAGTGCATGAACATATGCACATCTACAAGCATGATGAAACGGTGTATCCAGAGCCCGGCACCAACGTAGCAAACAGAGTTAAAATTCGAAAAGGCAATATAGAAGAAGGTTGGCAAAAAAGTGAGTTAATAGTCGAAGAAACATTTTCTCTATCTCCTTCAGATCACGCGGCAATGGAAACAAGAAGCGCCGCTGCTGAAATCCTTCCAAATGGATTAGTTAAAATTATCACTTCTTCTCAAGCTCCTTTTATGGTCAAAAAATTAATCAGTGAGTACTTTGAAATTGAAGCGGGAAAAGTGATCGTTGAAACACCGCTAGTAGGAGGAGGGTATGGAGGAAAAGCAGCTGTTCAGCTAGAGCTGCTTGCTTATCTAGCTTCAAAAGCTGTGGGTGGAAGGCTGGTTAAAATATTGAACACAAGAGAAGAAGATATGCTTACTTCGCCTGCTCACGTAGGTCTAGATGCCAAAATCAAGCTAGGTTGTTCTAAAGAGGGACTCTTGCAGGCTGCTGACATTCTTTATTTGTTCGACAGCGGTGCTTACGCAGATAAAGGAACGGACTTGAGTAAAGCAGCAGCAGCTGACTGTACGGGACCTTATCGTCTTGAACATATTTTTTGTGATTCATTATGTGTATATACAAATCACCCTTACGCTTCCCCTTTTCGAGGATTTAGCCATTCGGAACTATTATTTGCGTTTGAGCGCACGATGGACATCCTTGCTAAAAAAGCAGGTATAGATCCTTTGGAGTTTAGAGAAAAAAACGCTATTCTGCCGGGTGATACTACGCCTACGCAAGTACGTTTAACTTCTAGCAGCGTTGGTAACTTACCGGAATGTATTCGTCGCTTGAAGCAGCTAATGAAATGGGAGGAAGGGCAGAGAATAGTTCATGAAAACGGCCTTATTACTGCCAAAGGGATTAGCTGCGTCTGGAAAACCTCCACTATTGAAACAAACGCAGGTTCAGGTGTTATTCTCACATTCAATCCTGATGGAAGCGTGAATTTAATGTCTGGCGTTATTGAATTAGGTACGGGGACCAAAACAGTGCTCGCGCAAATACTGGCTGAAAAATTGCAGATGCCCGTGGAACGTATTCATGTGCGAATGGAAGTAGATACTCAAACGACTCCTGAACATTGGAAAACGGTGGCTAGCAGAGGCACTTTTATGGCAGGAAGAGCGGTTTTAGAAGCGGCTGAAGATGTGATTAACCAATTAAAAAAGATAGCTTCTTGTATATTTCGAGCTTCTGAGGAAGATATCGAAATAAAAAATGAAAAAGTTTTTTTACGGGATGAGCCTGAAACCTCCTTGGCCTTTAAAGAAATTGTATATGGTTATAAATATCCGAACGGAAATGCAATTGGAGGGCAAATCATAGGGAGGGGCAATTATATTTTAAGAGGGATGACCTACTTGGATAAAGAAACGGGAGCTGGGCGTCCCGGTCCTGAATGGACGGTAGCAGCTGAAGGAGTTGAAGTGGAATATAACCCTAGAACGTATAGATATCGTATTGTAAAAGCAGTCTCTGTTATTGACATAGGAACCGTGTTAAACGAGAAAATGGCAAGAGGGCAAGTCATGGGAGCGATGAGTATGGGCCTATCGTTTGCCGGAAGAGAAACATTTTGGTTTGATTCAAATGGCCGTATTTTAAACCCTCAGCTTCGGAAATATCGTCCTCTTCGCTACGGAGAGCATCCGGAGTACGTAGTAGATTTTGTTCATACGCCTCAATTAGATGCGGCCTACGGAGCTAGAGGAGTGGGAGAACACGGGCTGCTTGGTATGCCGGCTTCTTTAGGAAACAGCTTAACGGTGGCAGCAGAAACAGAATTAAACCACCTTCCGCTTATTCCAGAATTAATTTGGAGAATGAAAGAAGGGAATGCTGATGATTTCATTTGACTTTGAATATCACAAACCTGCTACCGTTTCAGAAGCAGTTGCCTTATTTCAAGAGTTAGAGAATCAAGGCAAACAGCCGCGTTATTATGCTGGAGGCACTGAAATTCTGACATTGGGCAGGTTGGGTTTGTTTGTTACCCATGCTGTCATTGATATAAAAAATATACCCGAGTTTCAAAAAGCAGAAGCCGATGAAGACTGGATGATTTTTGGTGCAGGTGTAACGTTGACTGAACTGGAAGAGAAAAACTTATTTCCTTTATTAAGTAAGTCTGCTAGCGAAGTGGCTGATCACACGGCTCGAAATAAAATAACGCTGGGAGGAAATATTTGTGGGCATATCTTTTATCGAGAAGCCGTATTGCCGCTCCTTCTAGCGGATAGTCAACTCGCAGTGGCAGATCTCAGTGGAATAAAGCTCCATTCGATTCACGATCTTTTTCAGCGGCGTTTGCAGCTGAAAAAAGGAGAGCTGCTTGTTCAGGTGTTTGTTGAAACAAAGTATGCTGACCTCCCGTATATGAGTATAAAGGAGCGCCAGCAGTGGGATACAGGATATCCACTAGTTACAGTAGCAGCTTTAAAAACAGAAGAAAACATTCGAGTAGCTTTCAGCGGAGTATGTTCGTTTCCTTTTCGATCAGCTGAAGTAGAAGAAGTGCTAAACCAGAAAGACATTCCATTAGAAGATCGACTTCAAACTGCTCTTGATTATATACCGGCTCCAATTTTAAATGATGGAGAAGGATCGGATCGATATCGCAAATTTGTGATTAAAAATTTATTGATTGATATTTTCAAAGAGCTGGGAGGAACGTAATGTGCTAAGAGATGAAGGGTATAGAATAACAGTTAAGCTAAAGGTTAATGGGGAAGAAAAAATGGTTGATATCCGAACAGCAGATACGCTGCTTTACGTATTAAGAGAAAAGCTGGGCCTTACCGGAGCAAAACCAGGCTGTTTAAATGGAGACTGCGGAGCTTGTACAGTAGGGATAAATCAGCGGCCAATGAAATCCTGCCTCATGTTAGCGGCAGAAGCAGAAGAGAAAGAAATAATGACTATAGAAGGACTGAAGAGTTCACCTATGCAAAAAGCTTTTATTGAACATTTTGCTTTTCAGTGCGGTTATTGTACATCGGGTTTTATTATGAATGCTCATTTGCTTTCCAAACGCCATCCTTCAGGCAGTGACGATATTATAAAGGAGTGGTTAGCTTCCAATATATGCAGATGTACAGGGTATAAAGAAATTGAAGACGCAGTAAAATCTGTTTTACACTTTTCTGAGCGCGAGTGAGAAAAGAAAAAGCAGAATTAGAATAACACTTACACGTGTTTAGAATAGTATGTGCTAAGGGTGTGGAGAATGTGGAATGGAAAAGCGGCTTTGACAAAGAAAGGGAACTTATCTTTGCCATTCAACGAGATCTTGATGTAGTAACAGCCATATTATTATTAACTGGCCAAATAACAATTATAGGAGTATTTGTGACACCCGGAGCTTTTCGTGTTTCAGTAGGCGGACCTATTACAGGAACCAGTCGCATCGAAGGAAAAGACGGAAATGTGGGAATTAATATTATTATTGATATGATTGATGTGTTTCTTGCGGCTTTGCTGCTTAATAACCAGATCAATGTGTCGGGCGCCTTTATTTCTTCTGGAAGGTTTACCATTAACGTAAGCGGACCTATTTTTGGCGTTCCCAAAACAGAACCTGCATTAAGTGAACTGAATCAATCCTCTCAGTTTTTTCATCGTACCGTATCAAAACATTTTTATGTAAATCCTGACTTAGTTGAAAAATTTACAAAGGACTGATTAAAATGTCATTAACGGATATACCTACAGTAAGACCTTCAGAGACGAGTATTTTTCTTATCGCCCTGCCGCTTATTATTTTTATCTTTTTCTTTACTCAGCCAAAAGCATCAGATGTTAAATAATCATGTAGCATAATGGGTGTTTTATCCTTGGGCACACAAGCTGCTTATTTTTCTGTTCATATCATTGCCCCTTCATTCATTAAGCCCCTAACGCTTTTCTTTTCTGTCATGTTTCATTAAAATGAACATAAACATGTATGTAGAGAAAAGAATAATGTAGTGTTTCCTAACGTTATAAAATAGCTTACTATACGAAGAAAGCGTCTATAATAAAAGAAATGAACCTTTTGCGTGGTCAGCTGACGATGCTTTTTATTTTTACAAACTGCAGTGAAGGCAGAAAGGAGAGAATTCGATGAGTTTGCGCGAGCGGCTGCTGTATGTAGCGGAACATTATAAACAAATGGGTGGAGACGTACTTGTAAAACATGAAATAGAAAATATGCTTACACGCAGGCTTCCGATTTCTCTTTATCGATTGGAGCATATAAATCGAGAAGAAATGCGTATATCGGGACACCACGCTGAAACATTTCCTTACGTGACCCTTGCGAATAAGAATATAGAGAGTGACGTGATGGTCGCGTATTTATTCAGTGAAGACGGTCAGCGTATTTACTTAGTCATGATGAGAGGAGACTCAGAAGAAGGAACAGATCTGAAAGACATTCGATTTTTTACTCCTGAACATGCCCGCGTATTGAAAGATAATCATATTGTCATTGGTACAAGCATGGAAGCGAAAAGCTTTGAGGATAGAGTAGCTCTTTACCTTCCTTACAATATAGCAGACTTACCTAGCAATGATCAGCTGCAAGAGGACTTGCATTTACTGCTAAGTATGCATGAACAGTATATAAAAACATACGGAATGAGCAAAGAGATGATTGGAGACAAAGACGCCATCGTCCATATTCATGAGTATATTAGGAAATCTGGATTTACATATGAACGACATGATATAGCCAACGCCTACTTTGCTTTAAAGACTAAACCGTTTATTGTTTTATCCGGAATGAGCGGGACAGGAAAAACAAAGCTTGCTCAGCTCTTAGCAGATAGTATCGGTGCCACGATTGAAAATGGAAGACAAGTGCTCATTCCGGTTCGACCCGATTGGCACGATAGTTCAGATTTATTAGGATATATTGATTTAAGAGGAGATTTTCGAAGAGGATCGTTTCTGTCCATTATGCAGCAAGCCATTCAGCATCCAGCTTACACATATGTTGCCATATTGGATGAAATGAACTTAGCTCGAGTTGAACATTATTTTAGCGATATTTTAAGCGTGATGGAAAGCAGGAGCTGGTCAAAAGGGAAAATCAAAACGGCTCCGTTATTCCCGGGACATAAGATGTTCCGAGATATTTATTTGCCATCTAATCTTCTCATTATCGGTACAATTAATATGGATGAAACAACTCATGGGTTTAGTCAAAAGTTGTTAGATCGTACCAACACCATTGAGTTAAATAAGATTCAACTAGATTCTTTTGATTTTTTAGATGATAAAGATCCGTCTCAGCACGGCATTCAAAATGTACAAATTCAAAGTCAATATGTTCACTTAAAAGATGCGTATGTTGAACATGCTGAGCTCATTCACGAAGTAACAAATGAACTGCTAACCATCAATGAGATGCTTATAGAAGTCGATTTACAAATAGGTTACCGCGTACGCGACGAAATATGCTTTTATTTAATTTACGCGGTGAAAAGCGGAATGTTTACATTTGATCAGGCGTTTGATTTTCAGGTTTTGCAAAAAGTTTTGCCTCGTATTTCAGGAAGTGATGGGTACACATTTGATTTATTAAAAAACCTTTATTATTACTGTACAAATACGCTGTTAGATGATGAATTTGAGACAGCTGTCGTAAATGCAGATGGAATGAGATTTCCTAAAAGCGCACGCAAAATAATGGAGATGATGAGACGTTTTGAAGTATACGGATACACGTCATTTTGGATTAATACCGTACGTTGAAATTGAAACTGACACGTGTACGGTGGTTATAAAAGGGAAAAATAAGAAAAAAATAAAATCTGCAGAAGAAGTGATGTTTTTTTCTTGTACAGGAAAAGGAATTACACATGTAAAAGTATTAAATCAAACAAAAGGCATGATGACTTCAAAACCGCCGCTTGAGCCTTTATTTTTTGAAAATGAAACCTATCAAATTACAGTTGTTTCTAAAAATCAAACAAGACTGTTTGTTAACCACGATTCAAAAGCAGTTGAACAAAGCTTTCAAAGCGTAGGATTTCCCTACATTTTGACGGGAAATATAAGCTTTCAAAATGAAGTAGGGTATTCTACGTTTCATGTTTACAGCGAAAGAGAAAAAGAGCTCTCCTTTACTCTTGAAATTTTCCCTTCAAAGATGAGCTACAAGACAGACTATGTACACATGGTCGATGAAGTGAACGGATACATTCATGATTTGGCATACGATATGCTTCGTAAAACATATATTCAAGCCAAATCTGTTTGGTCTAAGCAAGCAACATGGACAGAATTTTATCATGTTCTCTCTCACTATATGAAACCCTTTCTTCATTCTGTGCGTCAGATTGAAAATCAGCCGTTTCAATCGGTAAAAGTTGAACATGAGCTCATGAGAGGCGATCAAATAAAAAAACAAGATAGCCGTGCTATATCTTTTGTCCGAACCCACCCTACCTATCTTGCACCTTCAAGCAGGGGGATTAAAATTAATCGAAATATAAAAGTAGTACCCACAAAAGCGATTGGCACCAGGCATGTGTCTACCTATGATAATCTGGAAAATCAAAGTGTAAAATGGATGATGACGCAGCTGTATCATAAGCTAACTGCCCTAATTGACAAATTGATAGAAGATAGATATGTAAAAAAAGAAGCCGTATCGGCTCTAGAAACTAATCATGCCGAATTAAAAAGACTGTTAAATAATGCGTTTTGGCAACGGGTGAAGACCCTACAAGCTTCAACTCTTCCTCCTACACTGCGTACGGCACCCCGCTACCGGGAAGCAAGCAGATACTTTATGTTCTTAACGCGAGGGTTGGCTCTTAACGGAGAGTTTTACCACCTTTCATTAAAAGATATCGCAACTCTCTATGAATACTGGACGTATGTTAGTCTTTTAAAGAAGTTGCAAACTTACGGCAAACGGATAGAACAAAACATCATGACAACGACAGAACAAGGGTTGAACGTCAGGATGCAGCCGTCTTATCATCGTTTTCAAGTGGGGAAAGCAGAAGTCACGCTATGGTATCAGAAAGCATACCATCATACTCATACCGTTATTCAAAAGCCTGACTTACTGCTTGAAGTAAAGCAAGGGGAGAAAAAAAGTGTATATCTTTTTGACGCTAAGTATCGTATCAAACCAAATCACGATACGCCTTCACCTAGAGAAGAAGATATTAATACCATGCATCGTTACCGAGACGCTATTGTAGAGGAAAATGGAATAAAACCGGTACAAACAGCGATTGTGCTGTTTCCAGGGAAAGCAAAGAGCTATAAGCAGCATCATTTTTATAAAAGTATTGAACGTGTTGGAGTTGGTGCGCTGCCTTTTTTGCCGGGAGAAGAAGGGTTAGTAGAAGAATTTATTGAAGCTATTTGTACGGTAGAACCACATTTTTTCAGCGCTGAGTAGGTGAATAGATAGAAAGTGAACAAGTCTTTTTTTATGCGTTGACATAGTGTTAAGTTTTTTATGTTTTGATGACATTTCGAGATTTTAGTTGTATTTTCCTGTTGAATTTTCTAGAATAGTAGAGAATAAAATCGTATCGAAAAGAAGTCGTATCATGTGCAGAGAACGTTTCAGGAGGACAACGAAGTGAAAAAGATTCTACTATTCACGTTAGTAGCGCTATTGGCAACTTTTTTTATTGACAGGGTATACAGCGAACGCAACCAAGCGCAACTTCAGCAAACTGTAATTAATGAAATTAAAAAAACAAATCAAAGTAAAGAAGAAGCTTCCATCCTTGATTTTAATGAATTATGTGATTTTAGATGGGATAAAGTATATGTTTTTGGACCGGAAACGACTCGCAGTGAGGTAAATGAAAAGCTGGGCTTCACGTGGTCTGAAGCAAAAGCAAAAGGTATTGGAAAAGATAAAAAAGATAACTTTATTGTCTTTGTAGAAAATAATCAAGTAACGCAATATTTAAAAATACCGGCGTCATATGGAACTATTGTTCCTAAGACTTCTGTTGCAAATGAAAGCTAACGAATTTCTTCGTTAGCTTTTTTATGCTTTCTTTTTTAAGGATGAAGTTTTTTTCTCTGCTGTTGATTTTGTCGGATGTAAAGTAGAAGGATCTATGCTCACTTTTAACATTTCCATTAAATGTCGAATATCTCGTTCTTCGCTTCCGCTGCCTTTTGTAACTTCGCCTTGATTTATTTTTTGTTGAATGACGTTTTGTAAGGCGTCTCGGTAGTTGTTTTTGTAAATAGATGGATTAAAAGAAGTAGATAGCTTATCAATTAATTCCACCGTCACTTGTGTATCACTTTCATTAATGGAAGAAGTACTGGATAAGTTAGGCACATCTGTGACTGAACGAAGCTCTTCTTCAAAATGCATTGTGTGAAGAACAAGAGATCCGCCCATGGAACGAATAATTGCCATTTGCTGTTTGGAATATAAAAATACATCCGCAATACCGACTTTATTCGTTATTTCAAGTGCATTTAATAAAGTATAATAAGCTTTTAGGCTTGTTTCCCCAGGAGAAATATAGTAGGGCTTATCAAAAAACAGGGGATCAATGTCATCTAACGAAACAAAGTGTAACAATTCAACGGCTTTGTTTGCTGTAAAGGGCTCTTTGACACTGTCGATTTCCTGTTGTGAAAGTACAACAAACTGACCGGTCGCGGTTTCGTATCCTTTAACCAGTTCATCGGATTCTACTTCTCGTCCACACGTTTGGCAATGTTTTTCTTGATGAATAGGTGTATGGCAAACGGAGTGTAGCGTGCGCAGCTTTACATCTTTTTCTTCAATTGCTCCGTGCAGTTTAATAGGGATATCAA
Source organism: Priestia sp. ST2 (assembly GCF_055810735.1). NCBI lineage: Bacteria > Bacillati > Bacillota > Bacilli > Caryophanales > Bacillaceae > Priestia > Priestia sp. ST2. The sequence goes on from NZ_JBVVNT010000002.1 coordinate 215,922, forward strand.
TTAATCCAAAGCTGATTTTACCTTTCCAGGCAGTATGAAGCATAAACGTTCTCCTTTTCCTCTTTTTTAGTAGTGTGCCGTAAAATAAATTAGATATCCCATTGTTTTGAAAAGAAGAATATTCTTAAAAAACTATGTGCTAAATAAACAATTAAATAGTTCCAATAAAGCTGCAGAGACAACATCTGCAGCTTTATTGGAAATCAATAGGGACTATTTGCTGATTAGATTCATTTGTCTCATGTTTAGAAATCGTAATTTCAAGGATTTCGTTACTAAATGTAGCGGTAATTTTTTTATTCATCAATGGAAATGGAAAGTCGATTGTACGTTCAACGCTTTCTTCCATTTGTTCTCTTGCAAGCGTTCCTTGCTTTTCATCATGAAATTCTCTAATGCAGTATTTTTTGGCTGTCAGCTGTAAGTGGTCAGCTTTTATTTGAACGATAATATCCTTAGGGTGATACCCTAATAATTCAGCTTCGACAATAAATGATTGTTCTGTTTCAAATAAATCTATACGAACGGAATCATAATCTAAATAACTCATAAAGGGATTTGAAAGCATGACTTCTAACAACTCTTGAAAGCCTTTTACAAACATTTGGTCTGCTGGCAGACGCTTGTTTTTCATTTCTGCGTTCCTCCATTATTTAAACTGTTTCACTTTACTATCATATGCGCGTTTATGTACTTAGTGAACTCCTGCGCAAAGAATAAGCTTGAAGTACTAGCTGTCTTTTCTACGCATAAAAAAGCAAGCTCTATAGAGAGCTTGCCGCTGTTTTACATATCATGTCCGCTATTGTGTTTTTGGCGAGAATGCTTACGGTTTTTTACTTTATGAGATCCGCTTAGCGGTTCTGGCTGTCCAGAATTGCTTTTTGGCGCATTTCTTCTGATGTCTTTGCTGCTGTTTTTGTTCATAGTTAAAGCCTCCCTTTCATTTATTAGGGTAGGATAGTGACAGGAAATTTATCCGATGAAAAATTCCCCTTTCTAAAAATAGGTTTAACAAAAACAGGAAATGGGAACAGGAAAAAAGCGTCATATATAATGACGCCTTCTCGTTAGATTTCATGGAGTTAAACGATTTTGCTTTTCTAACTAGTGATTAGTATATCCAATAAGAGATTGTTTTATTGATTTTTTTTGCGTTTTTTATTATTTTGTTTCTGTTGTTCCGTTAATGGTTCATTTGAAAACTCTTCATTATAACCCGCTCCTTTTCCTTGAGCGCTAGCCGCGTTAGCTCCAGGAATGACGTGGTTTGACTTACGTTTAGCCATGTTGAATCACCTCCGTTTCTAGCATGCGTAAAAATCAATGAAATATGAATTATTAGAAAAATAAAAGGAGAATGGAAAAAGGTTATAAGTGAAACTTATGTTAATTAATAACATTCTTTTTATTTACTTATGTATAATATTATATTAAGATAGATGGTGAAGGGAATAGAGGATGGGGTAAGTAAATCCTTTATACATAGAATTTTAAGGGGGTAAAAGCAATGACTAAAAAAGACGTTTTCAACGCTCGTTCGTCATTCGATCTTAATGGCAGCACATATAATTATTACCGCTTACAAGCTTTAGAGGAAGCAGGTTTAGGTAATGTATCTAAGCTGCCGTATTCAATTAAAGTATTATTAGAATCTGTTCTTCGTCAGGTAGATGGCCGTGTTATTACAAAAGAACACGTCGAAAACCTTGCAAAATGGGGAACAAAAGATATTAAAGATATCGATGTTCCTTTCAAACCATCTCGTGTTATTCTTCAAGATTTCACTGGAGTTCCAGCGGTTGTAGACTTAGCGTCACTTCGTAAAGCAATGGCTGATTTAGGAGGAGATCCTGACAAAATCAATCCAGAAATTCCAGTAGACCTCGTTGTCGACCACTCCGTACAAGTTGATAAAGCAGGTACAGCTGACTCATTACGAATTAATATGGACCTCGAGTTTCAACGTAATACAGAGCGCTATAATTTCTTAAGCTGGGCTCAAAAATCATTTAATAACTATCGTGCAGTGCCACCAGCTACAGGTATCGTGCACCAAGTAAATTTAGAATATTTAGCAAACGTTGTTCATGCTGTTGAAGAAGATGGTGAATTTGTAGCTTTCCCTGATTCTCTAGTAGGTACTGACTCTCATACAACGATGATTAATGGTATCGGTGTTTTAGGATGGGGTGTTGGCGGTATTGAAGCGGAAGCAGGTATGCTTGGTCAACCTTCTTATTTCCCAGTTCCTGAAGTAATCGGTGTTAAACTTGTTGGTGAATTACCAAACGGCACTACAGCTACAGACTTAGCGTTAAAAGTTACGCAAGTGCTTCGTCAAAAAGGAGTAGTCGGAAAATTCGTGGAATTCTTCGGTCCTGGCGTAGCAGAACTTCCATTAGCTGACCGTGCAACAATCGCTAATATGGCTCCTGAATACGGTGCAACATGTGGATTCTTCCCAGTTGACGCAGAAGCATTAGCATATATGCGTTTAACAGGAAGAGATGAAAAAGACATTCAGGTTGTCGAACAATATACAAAAGCAAATGGTTTATTCTTCACACCAGAAAATGAAGATCCAATTTTCACTGACGTTGTTGAGATTAACCTTGCTGAGATTGAAGCAAATCTTTCTGGTCCAAAGCGTCCGCAAGATTTAATTCCACTTTCTCAAATGCAAACAGAATTCAAGAAGGCTTTAACAGCTCCTGTTAGCAACCAAAGCTTCGGACTTGATGCTAAAGACGTGGATAAAGAAATTACGTTTAAGCTTGGAGACGGTTCAGAAACAACAATGAAAACAGGTGCCATTGCCATTGCGGCTATCACAAGCTGTACGAACACATCAAATCCTTACGTATTAGTAGCAGCTGGTTTAGTTGCGAAAAAAGCGGTAGAAAAAGGATTGGATGTTCCAGCTTACGTGAAAACTTCTTTAGCACCAGGTTCAAAAGTAGTAACGGCTTACCTGCAAAATTCAGGGCTGCTTCCATACTTAGATAAAATCGGCTTTAACATCGTAGGTTATGGCTGTACGACTTGTATCGGTAACTCTGGTCCATTAGAAGCTGAAATTGAAGCAGCGATTGCAGATAGCGACTTGCTTGTAACGTCTGTTCTTTCAGGAAACCGTAACTTTGAAGGACGTATTCATCCATTAGTAAAAGGTAACTACCTTGCTTCTCCGCCGCTTGTTGTAGCATATGCACTGGCTGGAACAGTAGATGTAGATTTACAAAAAGATCCAATCGGCATTGATACAGACGGCAATGAAGTATTCTTTAGCGACATCTGGCCTTCTCAAGATGAAATTAAAGAAGTTGTTAGCCGTACCGTAACGCCTGAATTATTCCGTAACGAGTATGAGCGCGTATTCGATGATAACGAACGCTGGAATGAAATTAAAACAAGCGAAGATGCGCTTTATACGTGGGAGAATGATTCAACGTACATTCAAAACCCACCTTTCTTTGAAGGCTTATCAGAAGAACCAGGTGAAGTAGAACCGTTAAATGATCTTCGCGTAGTAGCGAAATTTGGTGACTCAGTGACAACGGATCACATTTCACCAGCGGGTTCAATTGCAAAAACATCACCTGCAGGTCTTTACCTTCAAGAAAACGGTGTAGAGCCAAAAGACTTTAACTCATATGGTTCTCGTCGTGGTAACCATGAAGTGATGATGCGCGGTACGTTTGCAAACATCCGTATTAAAAACCAAGTAGCTCCTGGTACAGAAGGCGGCTGGACAACGTACTGGCCAACAAATGACGTAATGAGCATTTATGATGCTTGTATGAAATACAAAGAGCAAGATACAGGTCTTGTTGTACTTGCAGGCAAAGATTACGGCATGGGAAGTTCTCGTGACTGGGCAGCAAAAGGAACAAATCTTTTAGGTATTAAAACAGTAATCGCTGAAAGCTTCGAGCGTATTCACCGTTCAAACCTAGTATTAATGGGTGTTTTACCTCTTCAATTTAAAGATGGTGAAAGCGCGGATACATTAGGTTTAACTGGAAAAGAAACAATTGCAGTAGCAGTTGATGAAACAGTAAAACCACGTGATTTTATAAAAGTAACAGCAACTGATGAAGCTGGAAATAAAAAAGAATTTGAAGTACTGGTTCGTTTCGATAGTGAAGTTGAAATTGATTACTATCGCCACGGTGGTATCCTTCAAATGGTGCTTCGTGATAAATTACAGTCTAAAACACATGCGTAAGTTATAAAGAAAAAGAGCGGTTCTCGTGAGCCGCTCTTTTTTTATGCAAACGCACCGTTTTCGACAAAAAGTGAGAGGGGAATATGCTATATTATAAAAGAAAATGCCCTATAAAAGGATTATTTTAGTAGATATTGCACATATCTATTAGTACATAGATTATCACTTTTTAGAAGAAATAAAGGAGCCGATCATATGGTTAAAAAAATAATTGCGGTCTTGCTTCTAGTAGGCTTTCTTAGCTACGCACTTTGGCAAGGGCTTTCTCCAAATGAAGCATCCGATAATTCTAACTTAAGCGAATACAAGGATTTAAATATCAAAAAAGGCGATAGTGCTCGTCAGGCTTCGGGTCAAGCTTATGGGTTGGAACCAAAAGATACAGCGCCTCCGTTTACACTGTCAGATACGAGCGGGAAATCTGTTCAATTATCGGACTTTAAAGGAAAAAAAGTCATTTTAAACTTTTGGGCAACATGGTGTCCGCCATGTCAAAAAGAAATGCCCGATATGCAAGCGTTTTACGAGAAATATGGAAACGATGTACAGCTGCTTGCGGTTAATTTAACTTCGTCGGAAGGCAGTAAACAGGCAGTATCTAAGTTTCTTAAAGAAAAACAGTTTACGTTTCGTGTATTAGTGGACGACCAAGATAATGTAGGAAGTAAAAAATATCGAGTCTCCACCATTCCGACATCTTACTTTATAGATGAAGAAGGGAAAATTGTTCAAAGAGTGAATGGTCCAATGACGCTTAAACAAATGGAAAACTTTGCTCAACAAGCAGCGAATTAACTTCGCTGCTTGTTTTATTAAACATGAAACTTATTTACTATATCATCGTATATATAGATAAGTCATTAAACATGTCAAACTTTCTTACAACTTTTCAAAAAAGTATGTTTACTTATCTGACAAATTGGTTACAATATAGATAGTTATATGATATCAGTTTCTTTAGATTTTTCAGATTTTTCATAAAAATTACATAAAGTAGGTGTTGTAATCATGAGAAAATTACGCAAACGTTCATTTGAAGAGTTAGTGCAAGAAAATAAAACGCAGCTGTTAAAAGATCAGTCAGAAATTGAACGCATTGAAATGGAAATTGAAAAGCGGTTAGAAGATCGTATGCTTGAAAGAGCTGAATAACTTTAAAGTAAGTTGGTTAGAGTAACGGTGAGGAGGGGATAAGCATGGGAAATCCTAAAAAACAAAGCAAACCTTTTGTTCCGAATCACATCGGCACTCAACCGAGAGAAGCTGGTGGAAATAACGGAAAACAAATGCAAGATAAATCCGGCAAGCATCCTCAAGTTATTCAAACCAAAGGTGAGTGAATAAAAAGTCGCTGAATTCAGCGACTTTTTATTATTTGAATTCTACCGTGAATAAATAAACGTAAGGATTGGTCGAAATAAGCTCTTTAACGACTTCTTCATCGTCGGTTGAAAGCGGAGCAACTCGTATGCCACTGCCATCGTCACCAAATAAAGCAGCAACTGGATATGTTTTATTCATTTTTACCGTTTGTTTTTTCTCTAATCCAATAAAGGAATAGCCGTTCATTTTTTTTGGCTTTTCCGCTTCTATTCCTAGGTTTGTATCGTTGCTGCCTACATTAAACATAATTTTGTGAGTATTATCATCGATTTTATATGTAATAGCAAACATGTCAAATTCTTTTGAAACAGTCAACCCTCCTGAAAATAAAAGTTCTTTTGCTTTTCCCTTTTCGTAATAAGTAGCTTTTACATAAGCTTCTTTTGCGTCACTAGGAGCTTTCACATCGTATGCAATGATATTGCTTTTGTAGTCCAGGTTTGTCACAGCTAACATTTTTTCTTCATGTCTTGAGTAATGATGAGGCTTCATAAAGGCACTTGCTGTCAATTTTGATGCCAATGAGGTTTGCGACATAAAAAATACGGCAAGCACTGCAATAAAGATGACGCTTAGTAATGTTATCATTCGTTTAGTCATAGAGATTCCCCCTTTGTATGTATATATTACCATATTATGTATGTTTTATATATACATTTTAACTTGATTATAATTATATTATGTAAACTAAAATCATTTTTTTCCACTTATAGAGATGAACAAATCCGGCATACTACAATTGTAACAAAGTTATTTTGAGGAGGAAGATACAATGGCATGGAATAAACCGAATCCAGACGATCGCAGTGATAACGTTGAAAAATTACAAACAATGGTGCAAAATACAATGAAAAACATTGAAGAAGCAGAAGAAGCTGCTGCATGCAGCAATGAAGAAGAGCGTCAGCGCATTCAGCAAAAAAATCACAATCGCGAAGTAAGTATCGAAGCAATGCGCAGCGAAATAAAAGATGAGTCAGAAGCTCGTCAAAATGGTTACGAAGGTACGATTTAATAAATAAAGCAACGACAATAAGCAGCTAAAAATAAACGGTTTTAGCTGCTTTCTTTCTATATTTTTTTAGTAAGTCAATACTAATACAAACTAGCGAAGAGGTTTATGTAGGTGAAAAAGCACGTGAAAAAGAAAGTAGTAAGGATTTTGATCAGTTTACTTGTCGTCTTGATTATTGTGGGCTCTTATCAAACACATAAGCCTTTGCCTAAAGGAGTTTCATACGAAAGTAAGCCCCACAAAGTAGAAGATGTATTTCTTTTATCAGACCTAACGTATCAAGACCAGCAGACATCTGTTTCTGAACAACATATTTTTCAAGCAGTTACGAATGCGATTGATGACGCAAAAGCTTTTATTATTATGGATATGTTTCTATTTAACGGCTACTATAACCAAGGCGAAACGTTTCCTCACCTTAGTGATACGCTTGCAAGTAAGCTGATTGAAAAGAAACGAAAACATCCTACTATCGAAATCGTCTTTATTACAGATGAAATCAATACAACCTACGGCTCACATGATTCAAAGTGGTTAGATTCACTGCGGCTAAACGGAATCAAAGTGGTGCAAACCAATTTATCTAAGCTCAGAGACTCCATTCCACTGTATTCTGCAGTGTGGAGAACTTTTATTCAGTGGTTTGGTGAAAAAGGAAACGGCTGGATAACAAATCCGTTTGGTACCAATGCGCCTAAAGCGACGGTCCGTGCTTATTTAAAGTTGTTAAATGTAAAAGCTAATCATAGAAAAGTAGTAGCAACAGATCAAAGCGTTATTATCTCCTCTGCCAATCCTCATGATGCAAGTTTTTATAATTCTAACATGGCCTTTGAAGTAAAAGGGAATATCATTGGAGATGTGGTGAAAAGTGAACAAGCGGTGTCAGATTTTTCTTACGGAGGAAAGTTACCTCGGTACAAGAAGAAAGAAAAAGAAAAGGGAGACCTCTATGTTCAGCTGTTAACAGAAAGCAAAATCTATAAGCACGTATTACATGATTTACGTCATGCTAAAAAAGGAGACGATGTATGGCTTGGCATGTTTTATCTTGGAGATCGAGACGTAATAAAGGCGCTTTTGAAAGCTTCCAAACAAGGCGCAAACGTACGATTAATTTTAGATCCTAATGAAAATGCGTTTGGAAGAAAAAAGTTCGGACTGCCTAACCGTCCAGTAGCAGCAGAACTTGTGAAAAAATCTAAAGGCAATATTAAAGTTCGCTGGTATCATACGGGAAAAGAGCAATATCATCCTAAAACTTTATTTATTCGGAACAAAAGAAAGGCAACGATTATTGCAGGAGCAGCAAATTTCACAAAACGAAATTTAGATGACTTGAATTTAGAAACGGATATTAAAGTATCAGGACCTTCTAACAAAAAGGTTATGACCGAACTAAACGCTTATTTTGACCGTTTATGGACAAATAACGACTACACATATACACTTCCTTATAAAAAGTATGAAAATAAGATGACGCGGCTGGAAACACTGATATATCGCATTCAAAATGTGCTTAGTCTTACAACATATTGAGTTACAACCAAACTAGTAGGAGTATATTCTCCTTATATGGTAAGATAAAACAGGAACAGTGCAAGAGGAGGTAGAATCATGCTAGTGTCGAAGAAAGAAATCGAAGTGCGCTATGCAGAAACCGATCAGATGGGCGTTGTGTATCATGCTAACTATTTAGTATGGATGGAAATAGGTCGAACGCAGTTTATTAGTGATTTAGGTTTTAGCTATGCACAAATGGAAAGAGACGGTGTGCTGTCGCCAGTTATTGATATACAGGCTTCATATAAAAAGCCGCTTCATTATGGCGAGACAGCTGTAGTACATACTTGGGTTGAGAACTATGACGGTCTACGCGTTGTGTACGGCTACGAAATTTTTAATTCAAATGAAGAACTTGCGTTAACAGGAGCATCGTCACACGTATGTGTGAAAAAAGAAAACTTTAAGCCTATTTCGATTCGCCGTAATTATCCGGAATGGCATAAAGCCTATGAAGATGCCAAAAAGCAAGGTTAAGCGCAAGAATAAAAAGCATCGATAAATCGATGCTTTTTTTCTTACGCTTCGTAATGAAAGTCAGGTTCTTTTGTTTCTTCATTATAATTTACGGTCAAATCATGACCGTCAAAGTACCAAAGGTCTTCATCTTCTACGAAGAATGTTAAACCGTCAACTTTTGTTTCAACGCCAACGTTTTTAGGAGAATCTGTGTTTACACCTAAAGAAAAACCTTTTTGAACGTTGCTGCATCCGCCGTAGCGAACAAAAAAGCGAATTGTTTCGTTTCCTTCTAGCATCATTTCATCTTTGTACCACGTAGCTGCTGCTTCTGTTACTGTTAATTTCATTAATTATGCTCCTTCCAATACTGCGGATACATTTATTATAGTAGAAAGGTAGATAAATTACCAATATATACGAATCCAGCTAGGAAGGAATGTGATAAAATAAAATAAAACGATTTAATATAGAGGTGAAGGCTTCATTTCTATATTAAATCGTTTCATTCTTTCATTTGAAATCATATTGTTTTCCAATGGTTTCCCAGCAGTGAACGCAGTAGCGGCTTCCTTCTAGCTGTGAATCCATTTTCTTATTTCGTTTGCAAATAGGGCATTTTTTCTTCACATCATTCACCTCCTTATTTTAGTATCAGTATAACTAATAAATAAGAAATGTATTCGCTTACAAAGTGGTTATAAAAAAAGAAATAAGAGGAAGCTCCTCTTATTTCTTTTTGCCTGACAAAAATGTGACTTTCGGTTCTGTTTTGTTGAGAATTCGGGTAATGTTTGCGCGGTGTCTGTAAATGACAAAGGCTACAATTAAACCAATAATCATAATAAGCATGTAGTCTTGCTTAAATAGCGTGTAGATAAAGGTTAATACCCCGGTAACCATTGATGACAGTGATACATACTTCGTTATGTATAAGCAGATAAAAAAACATAATAGTACGAAAACAAATAAAAGAGGTTCATAACATAAAATCACTCCGGCGGACGTGGCAACAGCTTTCCCGCCTTTAAATTTCGCGAAAACAGGAAAAATATGACCAATGACAGCAAATAAACCAATGAAGAGAATGTTTTGATTCGTATTAAATAAAAGCGGTAAAGAAGCTGCTAGGGTTCCTTTTAGAATGTCTCCCAGCGTAACGATAATTCCGGCTTTTACACCCAATGTACGAAAGGAGTTGGTCCCGCCTAAATTGCCGCTTCCATGCTCTCGTATATCGATGCCGTATCCTAGTTTTCCAACAACTAGTCCAAAAGGAATAGAGCCCAAGATATAGGCAAGAATAGGTAATAAATAATTCATGTTTGAAAGCTCCTTTATTTCTATATCGTTTCTATTTTACCATGAGATACTTAAAAAAACATAGCTAGTTTTGGGTGAGAGACAATTATTTTAAAAAAAGAAGACGTTTACAAAAATAGAGAAAACGGGTACTATATGCAGGAAATCAACTGTAAATCGCGAATGTTGTTCAGTACATATTATATAGCTAAGAGAGGTAATAGACATGTCCATTAAAATTCCTTCCCGCCAAGAGCTTGGTAAAATATTAAAAAAAAGCAAGCGCATTGCTGTAGTAGGTTTATCAGATAACCCTCATCGAACATCTTATATGGTTTCAGAAGCCATGCAGCAGCAAGGTTACGAGATTATTCCGGTGAACCCGACAATAAACTCAGCGCTTGGCGTAAAAGCCGTATCTTCATTAAAAGAAATTGAAGGACATATTGATATCGTTAATGTATTTCGCCGCTCTGAGCATTTGCTTGAAGTTGCAGAAGAGTTTTTAGAAGTAGACGCAGACGTATTTTGGGCACAATCTGGTTTAATTAATGAAGAAGCATATGACCTGCTCGCTAAAAAAGGGTATACTGTAGTTATGGATCGTTGTATAAAAGTTGAGCATGCTTTAACAAAGTAAGATCTATAAGCAGAACAACCAACCCATGCACACTGCTTGCATGGGTTTCACCATGCGTTGAAATAGTAAGAGCGTTTCCGCTACAATAGACGTTAGACAGCTAGCTTTATAATGCTTATAATCCATGAATAAACAAGATATTGCTTTTATAATACGGAAATTTGTGCTAAAATCTTGTAAGTACGCAAAAATAGAAACATACGTTCTGTTTGTGCGAACACTATAAAATTAAAAGATAGGATACATGATCATTTATTCTTAGACACGAAGCGCAAACGTTTGTGTTTCATACATAATGTAGTAATGTTCGTTGTGATGAAAGGGGTAGTATGAATGGCTCGGAAACAACAATTTAATTATAATGAAGACGCAATTCAAGTACTAGAAGGATTAGATGCCGTTCGTAAACGTCCTGGTATGTATATTGGAAGTACGGATACACGAGGTCTGCATCATTTAGTATATGAAATCGTCGACAACTCTGTCGATGAAGCTCTAGCAGGCTACGGAGAAGAAATTATTGTAACCATTCACAAAGATAATTCAATTTCTGTACAAGATAAAGGTCGAGGTATGCCAACGGGCATGCATAAACTAGGAAAACCAACGCCTGAAGTTATTTTAACCATCTTGCATGCAGGAGGTAAATTCGGACAGGGTGGATATAAAACAAGCGGAGGCTTACATGGAGTAGGTGCATCTGTTGTAAATGCGCTGTCTGAATGGTTGACGGTAACCATTCATAGAGATGGATTTATTTATGAACAGCGTTTTGAAAATGGAGGAAAGCCGGTTACGACGCTAGAAAAAATAGGGAAAACGAAAAAAACGGGAACAACGATTCATTTCAAACCGGATGCCACGATCTTTTCAACAACTGTGTATAATTATGATACGCTGTGTGAACGGCTCCGCGAATCGGCTTTCCTGTTAAAAGGATTCAAAATAGAGTTAATCGATAAAAGACATGATCGTCACGATATCTTTCATTATGAAACGGGTATTCAAGCCTTCGTTTCATATTTAAATGAAGAAAAAGATTCACTTCATCCAGTCGTCTTTTTTGAAGGGATTCATCATAATATTGAAGTTGAATTTGCCTTTCAATTTAATGATGGTTATTCTGAAACCATTTTATCATTCGTTAATAATGTTCGTACCAAGGATGGTGGAACGCATGAGTCCGGTGCAAAAAGCGCTATGACGCGTGCATTTAATGAATACGCCCGTAAAGTAAGCCTGCTAAAAGAAAAAGACAAAAACTTAGAAGGAACGGATATACGAGAAGGCTTGGGAGCCATCGTTTCCGTTAGAATACCTGAAGAGTTGCTTCAGTTTGAAGGACAAACAAAAGGAAAGTTAGGTACAAGTGAAGCTCGTTCGTCCGTAGATTCAGTTATTTCTGAAAAACTTGCCTATTTCTTAGAAGAAAACCCGGACGTAAGCTCTCTTCTTGTAAAAAAAGCAATCAAAGCTGCTCAAGCGCGTGAAGCAGCACGAAAGGCAAGAGAAGATGCAAGAAACGGGAAGAAACGAAAGCGTCAAGAAACCGTTCTAAGTGGAAAGTTAACGCCTGCGCAATCAAGAAATCCTCAGCGAAACGAACTGTACTTAGTCGAAGGGGATTCCGCCGGAGGTTCAGCAAAACAAGGAAGGGATCGCCGCTTTCAAGCTGTGCTGCCACTGCGAGGGAAGGTTATCAATACCGAAAAAGCCAAGCTTCAAGATATTTTTAAAAACGAAGAAATTAGTACGATCATCCACGCGATAGGCGGAGGAGTAGGAGCAGATTTCACCATCGATGATATTAACTACGATAAAATAGTCATCATGACCGATGCGGATACGGATGGCGCTCATATTCAAGTGCTTCTGCTAACGTTTTTCTACCGCTATATGAAACCGCTTGTGGAAGCAGGAAAAGTATTTATTGCTCTTCCACCGCTCTATAAAGTAAGTAAAGGGTCAGGTAAAAAAGAAGTGGTTGAATATTCATGGAGTGACGAAGAATTGCAAGGGGCTATCGATAAGGTAGGAAGAGGGTATATGATTCAACGCTATAAAGGTCTCGGTGAAATGAACGCAGATCAGCTGTGGGAAACAACAATGAACCCAGAGACGCGTACGCTGATTCGTGTTCGTATTGATGATGCCGCTCGCGCTGATCGTCGTGTGACCACTTTGATGGGCGATAAAGTAGAACCTCGCAGAAAATGGATTGAAAGCAACGTAGCGTTTGGATTAGAAGAAGATCCAAATATTTTAGATAATGAAAATGTATTAACGGTCGCAGAGGAGGACGTACAATGACACAAACAGAACGCTTTTTAGATTTACCTCTTGAGGATGTACTAGGCGACCGTTTTGGTCGATACAGTAAATATATTATTCAAGAGCGTGCACTGCCGGATGCAAGAGACGGGTTAAAACCCGTTCAGCGCCGTATTTTATATGCAATGCACGTAGATGGGAATACAGCAGAAAAAGGCTTTCGCAAGTCAGCCAAAACTGTAGGGAACGTAATTGGTAATTATCACCCTCATGGTGATTCATCTGTATATGATGCTATGGTTCGAATGAGTCAAAAATGGAAAGTTAGAAATGTATTAATCGAAATGCATGGAAACAACGGAAGTATTGATGGAGACCCCCCAGCAGCAATGCGTTATACAGAAGCTCGCCTTTCATCGATTGCTGCAGAACTTCTACGAGATATTGATAAACAAACGGTTGAGTTTGTGTCTAACTTCGATGATACAAGCAGCGAACCAACTGTGTTACCGGCTATGTTTCCTAATTTGCTAGTGAATGGATCCACGGGTATTTCAGCTGGTTACGCTACGGAACTTCCTCCTCATCATTTAGGTGAAGTAATTGACGCAACGATCATGCGAATTGATAAACCAACGTGTACAATTGAAGAGTTGATGACGGCTATTCAAGGTCCTGATTTTCCTACAGGAGGAATCATTCAAGGGGTAGACGGGATTAAGAAAGCCTACGAGACAGGTAAAGGGAAAATTATTATTCGCGGAAAAACGGAAGTGGAGTCTATTCGCGGCGGAAAACAGCAAATTGTCATTACGGAAATTCCGTTTGAAGTAAACAAAGCCAACCTTGTTAAGAAAATGGATGAGCTTCGTTTAGATAAAAAAGTGGAAGGCATTGCTGAAGTTCGCGATGAAACGGATCGTACCGGTCTGCGCATCGTAGTAGAATTAAAAAAAGATGCAAATGCTCAAGGAGTACTTCACTATCTTTATAAAAATACGGATCTGCAAGTACCTTATAATTTTAACATGGTTGCTATTGCTAAAAAGCGACCAAAGCTTATGAGTTTGGCTAACATTCTTGATGCTTATATTGATCATCAAAGAGAAGTGGTAACAAATCGTTCTAAATATGAACTGCAAAAAGCACGTGAACGTGAACATATTGTAGCGGGATTGATTAAGGCCCTGTCGATTTTAGATGAAGTTATTGCGACGATTAGAGCTTCTAAAGACAAGCGCGACGCTAAAAATAATTTAATTGCCAAATATGAATTTACAGAACCTCAAGCAGAGGCGATTGTATCGCTTCAATTATACCGTTTGACAAACACGGACATCACAGCTCTACAAGCGGAAGCCGAAGAGCTAGGTGCTAAAATTAACGAGTTAGAAGAAATCTTACATAGCGAGAAAAAACTTTTTAATGTAATCAAAAAAGAATTACGCCGTGTAAAAAAGCAATACAGTACAGAACGCCGCTCAAAAATTGAAGCGGAAATCGAAGAAATTAAGATTAATCTAGAAGTGATGGTTCCATCTGAAGAAGTGATAGTGACAGTCACAAAAGACGGATACGTAAAACGAACAAGCCTTCGTTCTTACGCCGCGTCTAACGGGCAAGACTTCGGTATGAAAGATACGGACCGAATTTTAGCGAAGTATGAAATTAATACAACCGAAACGCTACTCATCTTCACAAACAAAGGAAATTATTTATATATGCCAGTGCACGAACTTCCTGATATCAGGTGGAAAGACATGGGGCAGCATATCATGAACATTGTTCCAATTGATAAAGAAGAGCAAATTGTACGGGCGATACCGGTGAAAGAATTCAAAGAAAATCAGTATCTGCTTTTCTTTACGAAAAATGGTATGGTCAAAAAATCAGAATTACTTCAATATAAAGCACAGCGCTACTCCAAAGCTCTTGTCGCCGTTAATTTAAAAGGCGATGATGAAGTAATCGATGTATATCAAACGGATGGTAAAAAACAAGTGTTTATTGCCACTCGTTCTGGCTACGGACTGCGTTTCCGGGAAGAAGAAATCAATATTGTAGGAACTCGCGCTTCTGGTGTGAAAGGAATTAACTTAAAAGACGATGATTATGTTGTAAGCGGCGTTATCTTCGATGAAGATGAAGCTCTATCAACTGAATTATTTATCGCCACGCAGCGAGGAGCTGTGAAAAAGACAAAAATTACTGAGTTTGAAGAATCAGCACGAGCAAAACGAGGGCTAGTGATGGTCCGAGAACTAAAATCTAACCCGCATCAAATTGCAAAAGTAAAAGCAATTTCTAAAAAACATTACGTGATAGTGGAATCATCTAAAGGTCAAATCGAGCAGGTTGATCCGTCTACAATGCGAGCTAGCGACCGATACAGCAACGGTTCATTCGTATTGGACCAAAGTGAAGCTGGCAATTTAGTTGATGTGTGGCTGGAAGAAAAATAACAAAAAAAGTAGTAAAGTTTTTAACGCTTTACTACTTTTTTTGTCTAATATTTTTAAATTAAACTATGTTCTAAATAAACAATATAAAAGAATTTCCCTACTCCTTATTCCAAATAAACATTATACACCTCCTACACAAGCCTCTAAGAAACTTTTGAATGTTCCAATTATCCTGCACATATATATATAAGACCCACTAGGAGGTGTTATATATGAACTATTTTATTCACGTAACTCCTAAGACTAAACTTTTTGTTCGAGATATTGGAAAAGGGGAACCCGTTCTTTTCCTTCACGGGTGGCCTGTTAACGCTAAAATGTACGAATACCAATTTACAACGTTGCCGGCCCGAGGTATTCGATGTATCGCTCCTGATCTTCGGGGATTCGGAAAATCAGATGCACCTTTCACCGGCTATTCTTATAATCAATTAGCGGATGATATTCGCATGTTAGTAGAAAGACTTGAGCTTAAAAATTATACGCTCGTAGGCTTTTCTATGGGGGCAGCCATTGCTATTCGATATATGAGCAGACATTTAGGATATGGCGTGAAGAAGTTAATTTTATTAGGGGCAGCGGCTCCAAGCTTTATTCAAAAAACTGATTTTCCATATGGACTTCCTTCTGAAGAAGTAAATACAATTATTCAAAATACGTATAGAGATCGTCCTAATATGCTTGAAGAGTTTGGGAAAAAGTTTTTTAATCAGCCTACCAGCTCAGCCTTTAGAGGATGGTTTCAAGATTTAGGTTTAGAGGCATCCGGTCATGGAACGATTAAAACTGCAGTGTCTTTACGAGACGAAGACTTACGGGAAGATTTGAGTCAAATTTTTACTGAGACATATATATTACACGGAAAAAAAGATCAAATTTGTCCATTTGATCTTGCAAAAGTTATGAATCGTCATATTTCATTTTCTACACTTCTTCCATTTGAAAATAGTGGACACGGTCTTTTTTATGATGAACGTGAGAAAGTAAATGACACTCTTATTGAACTCATCGCTAAAAGCTCAGCCTATAAGTAAGGATATACATTTAAAACCGAATTGGCAGCCAAATAAAAAAAGTAAAAAACCTGCACCTAACGTAATAAAGCGAAGAAGCTCAGGCGTGATAAATTTTCTTGTGAAATGAATGCTGCTGGCAATATTTAAATTCCAAAGAAGGATGCCAAAGATAATAAAGAAACTGTGAAAAAAGACAGATAGCCACGTTTGACTTTGGAGGCTTTCGCTTAAGCTTGACCCAAATACACCAAACCAAAACACAATATTTAAAGGATTCATAAGAGCAATGAAGAAACCTGTAAAAAACGACTTATCTCTTTTAATAGAGGGTTTATTTACATCTATTGAAAAGGAACGAGAAACAGCTTGTTTCATACTTTGAAAGCCAACAAATGTGAGCATGACAAAACCAGTTGCATACAGGGTAACAGTAACAGCCTGCATCTGCACAAAAGGCGTTAACCCTATTAAAATGAGGAGCATAAATAAAATGTCGGCCGTCATGCCCCCTAAACCAACTAGCCAAGAAGCCCAAAATCCTTTTGTCAGCCCTTTTTTAATCATCTCTATATTAATTGGACCTACCGGTGCTGCGAGACTAATACCTAGAATTATTTGTTTTATAGCAATCAAAAACCACTCCACAAACACAGCCTCCTTTCTAACTTGTCCAATAGTAGCTTATATATATATAGATTAGAGTTTTATAATTTAGAAGCGGCATTTAGTTAAAAATGCTCATAAACTTTCTTTTCTTTAATACACATGTAACGTTGAGTTCCATAAGGAGGGTTTTAATGGCATCAAAAATGCTTTTTCGAGCCAATGAGATTTTAGAGTCAACGCATGTTCCGTTTTGGGGAAAAGATGCTTTTCAATATTTCCGAAGCGATATATTATCAGAAGAAAATCCATTTCCTTGTATATTAGGGGTAGAAGGCTTTAAAAAAGATTTACTGCGGTTTTCATTTGTGACTACTCCTTATAACTACCAAGATATTAGGAATGCAGCGTCGGCACTTAGAGAATACATAGATACGTTCAAGACCATAGGTCGCTATACATCCTTTGTGTTATTCTTTAAGCCTGAACATAAAGAACGATCAATGGAAGAGTACGAAACGATGTTTTGGGATACGCTGACGTTTCTTCATCAAATTGATCAAAAGAAATGGCCGCAAGACATTCCAAAAGATCCAAAAGATCCATTATGGGAATTTTGCTTTCACGGAGAACCTATTTTTGTCGTATGTAATACGCCTGCTCATTCTTTACGTAAAAGCCGTAAGAGCAGAGGATTTATGATTACATTTCAACCTCGGTGGGTGTTTGAAGGTATGACAGGAGATTCAAAAATAGGGCGGCACGTACAAAAGGTGGTCCGCGATCGGTTAAAAACATATGATGACGTATCAGCTCACCCTGAATTAGGATGGTATGGACAGCAGGAAAACCGAGAGTGGAAGCAATATTTTTTACACGATGATAACAACTATACTACTGGACAGTGTCCGTTTAAATTAAAAAGGAGTGAGCAGCATGGACGTAAAAAAAGCCTCTATTAAAAAAGGAGTTGGCGGAAAGTTTGAAGAAGTAATTAAAGAACTGCTTCCAGCGTATACTGGATATGTTGAAGTACAGCACGATATTGCTTTTCAAACGCACCCATCTCATACCCATCCAACTGATGAAATTCTTCATATACTTGAAGGATCTATTTACTTTACAGTTGAACATGATACGGTTCTATGTCAGGCAGGAGATCGAATACATTTACCGAAACAAACGGTTCATTCCTCAAAAGCCGGTCCTGATGGGTGCACATACGTTATTTCCATTTTAAAATAAAGACGAAAGAAGATGATGCTTATGCTACGTTCCCGGCCAGTGCTGCTGCTTATCGATGTACAAGAAGGGTTTTATTCACCACAGTGGGGGGAAAGAAACAATCTAGATGCAGAAAAACATATGCTGACGCTACTGCAAGCATGGAGGCGCCAAAATTATCCTGTCATTCACGTACAGCATGCATCAGAAAATCCAGATTCTCCTTTACACCCAAGTTCGAAGGGATTTCAGTTCAAAGAAGGGTTTGGTCCACAAGAAGACGAATACTTAATTCGCAAACACGTGAACAGCTGCTTCATTGGAACAGAGCTAGACAGTTATTTAAAAGCAAATGGCTATGATACGCTTATCTTAATAGGACTAACTACTAATCACTGCGTCTCTACGACTGCCCGCATGGCTGGAAATCTAGGGTACAGGACGTACGTTGTAAACGATGCAACAGCTTGCTTTGATGGTATGTCCTACGATGGAAAAACAAGGCTTCCTGCAGAAGATGTACATACATTCGCATTGTCTTCTTTGCATGAGGAGTTTGCAACGGTCGTTTCTACAAAAGAGACACTTCAAGTTCTTCAAACCTTTCAATATGCTCAAAATCATAACTGATGTGCATGCGCACATCGGTTTTTTATGTAGATTATGTTTCTTAAAAGAAGTAAAATAAAGATAATTCTATACTATAAGGAGTTTGTACATATGATCATTCGTTATGCTAAAGAAGAAGATTTACCTATGCTTGTTGAAATTTATAACCAGTCTGTTCAAGCAAGTGCTGCTACTTTTGATTTAACGCCTGTAACAGTAGAGCAAAGAAGGAGCTGGTTTGATAATCATATTAGCAATGAACTTTTTCCGCTTATTGTCGCAGAAAAAGATGGGGTAGTAGCGGGCTATGCTTCGCTTTCTTCTTATCGAGATAAAGAAGCGTACATTCAAACGGTAGAGCTATCGATTTATATTGATAAAAATCAACAGGGGTATGGCATTGGAAAACAGCTTATGAAGCGAATTTTGGAACTAGCTAAAGAACTCAACCATCACGTTGTCATTTCAGGGATTACAAAAGGGAATGATATCAGTATCAAAATGCATGAGCAATTTAATTTTACATTTTGCGGAGAATTTAAAGAAGTAGGCTGGAAATTCGATCAGTGGCAAGATGTGCTTTTTTATCAGCTTATTTTATAAGATGTATGACACCTTTACACATTGTAACGTTTTAGTTTCATGTGTAAAGGTTATTAAAATAATAAGTCGTTTTATTATTTTAATACGAAAGGTGTTAGCTATCATGAATACACGTTTTCAATATCAGCATCTAAGAGCTATTCCAAAGACATGGTCAAAAAAAGAACTGCATATCCAGCTGAATAGAATCAAACACAATTCTGAACTATCTACTATAGCAGCAGATCCGCTTTTTCATCTGTTAGAATGTACCCATTCGGGCCTTCAAACTAAACAAGAAATCATAGACTACATCCAAAGCATTCCTACTCATCAACTTCCATCTTTTGTAACCCATTTAAGCAGGTTAGTTCAGCGTATTTATTATATAGAAGCTGCTGATTACTGTAATCGTCCCCTCAAAGGTTATATGCTTGTTATGAAAAATCAGCCCGCCTATATATCTCTTCATTTTGCTGATCAGATCACATAAAAAAAGCTCTCTATTCTTTTGAATAGAGAGCTTTTTTTATTCGTATTTTTTCACTGTTACTTGGCATTCTTTTAACGGAATAAGTTTAGACTTTTTCGTCCATTTGTATCCTAACCAAACAATTAAGAATAAAGGAAGTCCGATATAAGAAACAAGTACACCGTACCAGTCAATCGAATCACCCATAAACGCCGAATAGTTTTGACCTAAAATGACAACAGCACATAAAATAAAGGCAAAGATAGGACCAAACGGGAAAAGTTTTGCATGATATGGAAGTTCACTCAAATCATGACCTTGGGCAACAAATGCTCTTCTAAAACGATAGTGGCTGATGGCAATTCCTAACCAAGCAATAAAACCAGACATACCAGAAGCGTTAAGTAACCACGTGTATACCGCACCGTCTCCAAAAAATGAAGCACCAAATGCAAGTGTACCGACAAGTGCCGTTGCGATTAAAGCATTCACTGGAACGCCTCGTTTATTCACTTTTGCTAAGAACCTTGGTGCTTTTCCATCTTTCGCTAAGTTCCACAGCATACGCGTAGAAGCATACATACCTGAGTTACCAGCAGATAAAACGGCTGTTAAAATAACGGCATTGATAGCTGATGCTGCAAACGCCAGACCTGCTCGTTCGAATATTAAAGTAAATGGACTTACTCGCACATCATCACTTGCTAATGAATCGGCTGTGTATGGAATAAGCATCCCGATAACAAAAATAGCTAAAATATAAAATAACAAGATGCGCCAGAAGACTTGTTTAACTGCGCGAGGAACCGTTTTTTCCGGATCTTCACTTTCTCCAGCTGCGACTCCAAGCAACTCTGTTCCTTGAAATGAAAAACCAGCAGCCATAAAAATACCTAAGACAGTAAAGAATCCACCGTGAATGGGTCCATCACCAAGCGTGAAGTTTTTAAACCCTGGTGCTTCATTGTTAAAGATACCAAAAATCATCATAATGCCAATAACTAAAAAGATGATAACCGTTACTACTTTAATTAACGAAAACCAAAATTCAGATTCACCAAATCCTCTTACAGAAAGGTAGTTAAGCCCAAACATAATTAATAAAAACAGGGCACTCCATAAAATAGAAGAAGAGTTTGGGAACCAAAATTTCATAATAAGGGCTCCAGCAGATAATTCAGCTGCAATCGTAATAGCCCAGTTATACCAATAGTTCCAGCCGAGAGCGAAACCAAAGGATGGATCTACAAACCGAGACGCATACGTACTAAATGAACCGGCTTCAGGCATATAAGCTGCGAGCTCCGCTAGGCTGGTCATCAAAAAGTAAACCATGACACCAATGATAGCGTAAGCTAAAAGCGCTCCCCCAGGTCCTGCTGTGTGAATTGCTCCACCACTTGCTAGGAATAAGCCGGTTCCGATGGCTCCTCCTAATGAAATCATCGTTAAGTGGCGAGATTTCAACCCACGTTTTAATTCTTGCTGCTCTTGCATAGATAAATACTCCTTTCGAATGTACGGAAAGAGACGGGATAACATAAAAAAAGCCCGCAGTATATGTGCGCGCTTTTAAATCTGAAAACCGCGTCAACCTTCCGTGAAGATAGCTCTTCACATCACTCGCATGATGTGACAGTTCTGTTCCTGTTCGGAGACAGCCCCAGCTTAAATCAACCGAGAAGTGATCTAAACTTCGGCAATTTTTCCTTTCAAGCAACATCCTCAATGTTCTCTGCATTTCCGTTGCTTTACTATTAAAAACTGCGACCTCTACCTCATCGATTAGGATGAGGGTTTTTTATATTCATTTGACATAAAAGAAGTATACCAAATACTAAAACGATTGTCATTATAAAAAATAGATTCAGAAAATAGAAACATCTTTGAAATCTCTCGAATCTATTTTGCTACATATGGTATAATGAATGTTGTCATAATACTACATAAATATCCGAACGTACCACAGGGGGAGCCGCCGTGCTGAGAGTGAACAAATTGTTCAGACCCTTCGAACCTGTTAGTTAACGCTAGCGTAGGAATGTGGGAATAGTAGCATATATTTGCTTACTCCTGTGTAAACCGTTTGATATGAATGATTCAAAAACAGGAGTGAGAAACGTGAATAAAGCATTACCTTTACAGGCTAAAATTGAAATAGCTATTTTTGCAGCATTAGCACTTCTACTTGATCTTTTGCCTTCCATTAAGATTGCAACGGCTGTGAGTATTTCGTTCTCCATGGTGCCCATTTTTATTATGTGCTTTCGCTGGGGAGTAAAAGGCGGGGCTCTATCTGGTCTATTATGGGGGCTGTTGCAGTTGGCAACAGGAACGGCTTATATTTTAACAGCGCTACAAACGTTTATTGAATATATTGTGGCTTTTGCTTTTATAGGTTTTGGAGGTATTTTTTCGCAATCTATTAAAACAAATTTAGCTAACAATAACAGATCAAAAGCTTTTGTTTTGATTGTTTTATCCCTTGTTATCGGCAGCTTCGCACGGTATTTCTGGCACTTTATTGCGGGCATTATTTTTTGGGGATCATATGCGCCAAAGGGTATGTCCGCTCTATGGTATTCTTTTTCAATGAACGGTATTTCAATGGTAGGGTCACTAATAGCCTGCTTAATCATTCTTTCACTATTAATTCCATCCGCATCAAGAATGATTGTAACTAAATCACACTCATCATAAGCAAAAAGACTAAATCTACCAAGATTTAGTCTTTTTTGTCATTTGTCACCTTTGTTTACACAAAAGTGTGTCAGGTTTGATAACATAGTTAGTGAAATATTCAAAAAACTGTTTTATGATAATCACCATATTCAAACGAGATAAGGGATTGATAGCATGCTACAGAAATGGATAACGAGCATAGGTTTAGATATCGGAACAAGCACAACAAAACTGATTGTAAGCAAGCTGTTAATAGCAAATCAACAAAATCAGTTTACGCTGCCAGGCTGTCAAATTATTGATCGTCGCGTAACGTATGTAAGTTCTATCTATACCACCCCTATGCTAAACGATGTTGAAATCGATGTTCAAAGATTAACGGTACTACTAGAACAAGAGTATAAGAACGCAGGAATCTCCTTAGATCAAGTGGAGGCAGGTGCTGTGATCATCACAGGAGAAACGGCCAGAAAGCAAAATGCAGAAAGTATCGTTCACTATCTAGCCGAACATGCTGGGGATTTTGTTGTTGCAACAGCCGGCGCTGACTTAGAGGGAATATTAGCAGCAAAAGGATCGGGAGCAATAGAGCGTTCTGCTGAAACAAATGCAGTAATTGCCAATATTGATGTAGGAGGAGGCACTGCTAACATCGCTTTATGTCAAAATGGAAAAGTGATAGAAACGTTTACACTGCATGTAGGCGGGAGATTAATTCGACTAAATGAAGACGGTCTTGTTACCTACGTTTCGTCTCATTTAACTGAATTTTTGAAAAATAATTCTTTGACACTGCGAGAAGGTGAAAAAGCAGCATTTGAAAAGCTCTCGTCTATCTGTCAATTACTAGCTGAAGAAACCGTGAATTATGTAAAAGCGCTGAATCAAAATTCCTCGCTGCTCGTTTCTCCTCATACAAGATCTTCTATACATCCTGAAACGATCATGGTTTCAGGAGGAGTAGGAGCAATGATGGAGAAGCAAAAGCCAATAACAGTGAAGGAAGTGGCCATACACGGAGACGTTGGTCCGCTTCTAGCATATCATTTTCAATCCATCCAAGTATCTCAATCCGCTGAGACAACGCGCGCTACTGTAATTGGGGCTGGTATGCAAAATACAGAAGTTAGCGGATCAACCGTATATATTGGGTCGAAGCGGCTGCCGTTAAAAAATATCCCGATTGTAGAGATACCCGTTCAGCAAGAAGAGACGTGGAATCCGCAGCTGTTTCAAGAAAGAGTTGGAGCGGCATGTATGCAGGCTTCAACTATTTTCAGCGCAGAAGACCCCCCTGCTGCTATTGCTTTATCTCATTTTCCTTACTGCAGCTATAAGATGCTTCAAGAATTAGCAAAAATAATAAGCGATGAATTTATTGCTTGTTTTAAGGGAGCTAAGTGCCTCGTTGTTCTATGCGAACAAGATATTGCAAAAGCTTTAGGACAAGCACTAGCTAAACAGAGGAAAGAGTTAGAAATTATTTGTTTAGATCAAATTGATTTTACACACGGAGATTACATCGATCTAGGGTTACCAGTAGCCGGAGAAGCGATCTCCGTTTCCGTTAAAACGCTCGCTTTTTCATCATAATCAGCTGAACACACAAGGAGGAAACGATGTTTAAAACTACACGAATGTTAGGAGAAACATTTTCATTTTATAGCTTAAAAGAAATCATGGCCAAAGCAAACGAAGAGCGTTCTGGAGATCAGCTCGCAGGAGTTAGCGCTGAGTCAATGAAAGAACGAATGTCAGCAAAGCAAGTTCTAGCTGATATCACACTTGCTGATATGCGAAATTACCCGCTGCTCAGCGCAGATGAAGACAACGTCTCGGCATTAATCGAAAGTCAGATTGATTCATCTGTTTACGACATTATTAAAAATTGGACAGTAGGGGATTTAAGAGAATACATTTTATCCGATCAGCATAGCGGAGAAGACCTTCTTGCACTTAGCAAAGGATTAAGCAGCGAAATGATTGCGGCAGCTACTAAAATTATGTCCAATTTAGATTTAATTCAAGGAGCTGCCAAGATAGAAGTGCAAACTACTTGTCAAACGACTATCGGCCAAAAAGGAGTATTGGCTTCTCGGGCCCAGCCTAATCATCCTTCAGATAACTTAAAGGGAATGAGAGCATCTCTATACGAAGCGTTAAGCTATGGAATTGGAGATGCGGTTATCGGAATTAACCCTGTTATTGATACAACGGATAATATTTACGCGCTTTTAAATGAAACAAAAAATATAATCAACGAATGGTCAATTCCTACTCAAAACTGTGTATTATCACACGTAACGAGTCAAATGAGAGCAATTGAAAAAGGAGCATCAGCAGACTTGATTTTTCAAAGTTTAGCAGGTACAGAAGCTGGTAATGATTCATTTGGAATTTCACTGTCTATGCTTGATGAAGCGACAGCGCTAATTCATGAAAAAGGAACGGCAAAAGGTCCAAACCGCTGGTATTTTGAAACAGGACAAGGTTCTGAACTGTCAGCAGAAGCTCACTATAACATTGATCAAGTAACGCTCGAAGCTAGATGCTACGGCTTAGCTCGTCACTACAAGCCTTTCTTAGTTAATACAGTTGTTGGATTTATTGGACCTGAATACTTATATAACAGCAAACAAGTTCTACGAGCTGGGTTAGAAGATCATTTCATGGGTAAAATGCACGGCCTGCCTATGGGAGTAGACGTATGTTACACCAACCACATGGATGCTGATCAAAATGATATGGATAATTTAAGTATGCTTCTGGGAACAGCTGGAGTAAACTTTGTCATAGGAGTGCCCATGACTGATGACTGCATGCTAAACTACCAGTCTCTTAGTTATCATGACATCGCAACGGTGCGTAACGTGTTAGGCCGCACCCCAACGCCGTTATTTGAAAAGTGGCTTGAAGAACAGCGTATTATGGAAAACGGACGCTTTACATCAAGAGCTGGAGACCCAACTATTTTTATGAATTTGATTTAAGGAAGGTGCTTACTATGATACCAAAGTCAAATCGCGATCCGCTTGAAACACTTAAACAATTTACCCCTGCCCGCATAGGTGTCGGCCGTACAGGAACAAGACCGCTAACAAAAGACGTTTTATCTTTTCGCACGGATCACGCTGCAGCTGTAGACTCTGTATATGGAGTAGTTTCAGAAGATATTTTAGCCGAGTTTAACCTTTTCTCTGTGAATACACGTGTGGAGTCAAAAGAACATTATTTAAAACGGCCGGATCAAGGAAGGTTATTAGCAGATAACGCTAAGAAAGAAATTTTTAAAAACTGCGTGCAGCGGCCTGATGTACAAGTCGTAGTCTCGGATGGACTGAGCGCCAAGGCAATTGAAGAAAACATAAGCGACGTCTATCCAGCTTTAATTGACTCCCTGCAGTCATATGGACTTCATATCGGGACTTCATTTTTTGTAAAAGGGGGACGGGTTGCGTGTATGGATGAAGTTGGCGAGATCATAAAGCCAAAAGCACTTGTGCTATTGATTGGAGAGCGACCTGGACTGGTCAGTGCTGAATCAATGAGTGCTTACATGTGCTATGAACCTAGCAAAGGCAAAAAAGAGTCTGATCGTATGGTCATTTCTAATATTCATAAAAGAGGGACGCCTCCTATTGAGGCAGCCGCACATATCGGTACCATGATTGACAAAATGATCAAGCAGCAAACAAGCGGTGTACATCTTATTGTCTAAACATCAAAAGGAGGAGAACGTATGGCGTTACAAAAACAATTGAAACCCATTCATTTATGGGCTATTTCAGTGGGCATGGTTATTTCAGGACAATACTTTGGGTGGAATTACGGGTTTGAACAAGGCGGGATTATTGGGCTTGCACTTGCAACCTTAATTGTAACTGTGTTTTACACAACGTTTATGTTCAGTTATGCAGAGCTTTCAACATCAATCCCGCAAGCCGGTGGACCTTCAGCTTATGCAAGAAGAGCACTTGGACCTTTTGGGGGATATATCGCAGGAATTGCCTGCTTGCTTGAATTTATTTTTGCTCCTCCTGCTATTGCAGTGTCAACAGGAGCATACCTGCATTTTCTCATTCCAGCCGTTAACCCTGTATACGCAACGGTAGGTGCCTTTATTTTCTTTGTTTTATTAAATTTAATCGGGGTAAAAGAAGTAGCGGTGATTGAGCTTACAGCTACCATTGTTGCACTAATTGGTTTATCTATTTTTTATGTAGCTGGTTTGCCTCATGTACAAACATCAAATATTTTTAATGATCATTCATTTATTAACGGGCCAACAGGGGTACTAGCAGCTATTCCATTCGCTGTTTGGTTCTATCTGGCAATAGAAGGTGGAGCAATGGCAGCGGAAGAAGTGGAAAATCCTAAGAAAAACATTCCTAAAGGATTTATTGGAGCGATTATTACTCTAGCAACCGCAACGTTGTTTACACTATTTGTAACAGCAGGACTTGGCGGAGGAAGCGGGAAGCTAGCCGATTATCCACTTCCGCAGGCGCTGTCTTCTGTATACGGAAACGGCATTTCAACCGTTGTTGCTATTATCGGGCTATTCGGCTTGATTGCTAGCTTAAATGGAATCATCATGGGATTTTCAAGACAAACCTATGCGCTTGCACGAGATGGTTACTTCCCTAAATTTCTTGCTAAAACGAATAAAAAAGGAGTTCCTGTCGGCGGTTTGTTGATTCCGGGAGCAATCGGCGTGATTTGTGCAGGATCTGCAACGTTTGCCAATGCACTTATTATCTTATCCGTGTTCGGAGCAATGATGATGTACTGCATCAGTTTAGTTTCTCTTTTCATTTTACGCAAAAAAGAACCTAACCTGTCCCGTCCTTTTAAAGTGAACTACCCGGTCGTGCCAAGTATTGCCTTAGTATTAGGGATTCTGTGCTTGTACAGCATCATAAAATACAGTGTTCTTACAACAAATTTAATGCTGTTTGGCGTTTCTCTACCTTTAATTTATGTGATTCTTGGAATTTTCCTTCTTTCAATTA
Organism: Priestia sp. ST2; assembly: GCF_055810735.1. NCBI lineage: Bacteria > Bacillati > Bacillota > Bacilli > Caryophanales > Bacillaceae > Priestia > Priestia sp. ST2. Next base: position 243,448 of record NZ_JBVVNT010000002.1, read on the forward strand.
TTTACTATGTCTTTTATGGCTCTAGACAGCTCAAAAAAGAAGCAGCCAATTCATATCAAGAAGCATCCATTAAATAGGAAGGAAAACGGCTCGCTGTAAAGGCAAGCCGTTTTTCTTGCGAAATTAAAGGGTTGAGCGTTTTTTTGTAGAATGATATACTAGGTCTGTTTGTTGGAAGAATATACATACATTTATATTAGATAAAGAAGGGGCAATTATGATGAACAAACGTAATACAATCATTATCACGGTTGTTTCATCTATTCTGTTATCAGCCTGTCAGCAAGAAGAAACATTAAAAGACGGAAATACAATGATAGTAGAAAAAGATGCAAAAAAAGTACTAAACGAACCAAAAACACAGGTAGAAAGCATTCAATCGATTGATTTAAATAAAGAAGCAATGAGCGGGAAATTTATTACAGCCTGGATGACTGATTACTTTTCAGCGTTTGGAAAGGCAGTGGATCAAAACTCTTTTGATGATTTAAAAGCTTTTTTGAAAGCTGACAGTTCTTTTTATAAAGAGCAAAACCTTCTTGTTGAAAATTTCACACGCCAAGGCATCGAGCAGAAGAAGCAAACGTTTCATATTGTCAATTGGTATGAAGAACCTAACCATGTATTCAAAATACAAACCCACGAGGAAAGCTTATTAAAACAGCCGGGTAAAGATCCTTATACTAAAATTTGTGACCGCCTTTATACAGCCGTTTATCAAAACGATACGTTAAAGTTATCGAATGTAGAACCATTTGACTTTTCATCTAAACCAAATGCAAGCACTGAAACTCCCACTACACAAACAACAGATTTACACGACTACGATGGAAAATGGACCACTGGCAATGATAACGGATCTCCTATCATTCAATTTCTTGCTACATCAAACTCGGAAGCAACGATTAAAATAAATTCGTACCAGCCACCTAGCAAAATCCGCGTGTCAACCGTTGAACAAAAAAATATTCGTTTTGAAAATAACCAAGCAGCCATTGAATATGAAAATGATGGACAAGGAAATAAAGGAACCATTGTCATTACGCTTAAAGAAAACTCCATTTCATTACTTGCTAAAACAGATCAAAATAAAAAGGCAAAGTGGGGAATTCCAAGCGGTGATTACGTGCTCGATACGTTTGAGAATTAAAGATCATTTTAAAAACAGACTAAATTCGGCATTGAGGAGGACACCTTATGCATAAAAAATGGACGATTGCATTCGTTCTACTGCTGCTAATGGTTTTGACAGCCTGTGAAGAAAAAGAAACAGTTAAGTTATCCAAACCAACCGAACCTTCCTCAGATGAAGTGATCCCAAAAGATCAAGCTAAGTCATCTCTTCCGCCTGATCTTGTATCAGAAAAAAAAGCAGAAAAAACTGCGGTTGAGACGATGAACAAAATTTCAAGTACCTATAAAGAATTAGGCGAAGAGTACGAATGGGAAAATGAATCTAACCCTGCTGATTATGAAACGCTAAAAAAAGCGTTAACGCCATACGCAACTTCATCTTTAATTGCAACAAAGCTAAAAAGTATTTCTACTAATTATTACTGCAAAGAATGCAATATGAGCTTTTTTCCTGATGTAACTCATCTGATTCGATTTGAACTTATTAACAATCACGCTGGGCAATTTTCGGTCTCGGCTATTGAGCCAATTAGTAAAGAAGGAAGCGGCGGACTGACCATTTACATGAATTTTAAATACGTTAATAAGCACTGGAAATTAAACGAATGGGATGAAGTTACCTATCATCAAAAATACCTCAACATTACGGCCGATGAATATATCAAATACGTAAAGTCAATTAATCCTTCTAGTGATATTTCATATCAAGGTGAATCTACCCGCACAAATGAAAAAGGCGAAAAGGAAGAAATCTTGGTTTTCAAAGAGAATAATAAAACGTATGCCATCAGCAAAAACAGTTCTCAGCGAATCGACGATTTTAAAGAAGGTGAAAAAGAAAAAGAAGAGAAGGAAGAAAAAGATTTTAATTTAAAAAACATCCAAAAAGTTGATCAAGAAACAGCGGATATTTTCATTGAACATTATTTACGAGATTTAACAAAGTCCATTAACACGAATAAATTTGAACACGTACAGCCTTATATCCAGCGGGATAGTGTTTTGTGGAATGATCAAAAGCAGCTTGTGAAAATGCTGTACGAAAGAGACATTCGAGAAGAACTCGTTGATTATTCGGTATTAGACGTGGAATCTGTGAGTGAAGAAGAGAACGAAGCGGTCTATACAATCCAAACGAAAGAAGTCATTTCAATTACAACGAACGGTCAAAGTCAGGAAAAAGAGTATTATCGAACCTATACCGTTTCCTATAGCAATAAACAGCTGCACCTGACTAAAATTGAATCACTTTAAAAAACATCACGCAGAGCGTGATGTTTTTTATTTACAGGTAAGTTCGCAGGATATTAAGACAATTCTTTCCGATCATCTGCTCTTGGCAGTTTTTCGATCCATCCTTTTTTGATCATTATTCGGCCAAAAGAAGAGATGGTTTTTAAATCCCTTAAAATAGAAGCATCACAATGTCCGGCTACGTCTATTCTCATACTAGTTATCATAGCTGCAGCATAATATGTAGTAGCTAAATGAAACAAAAATCCCGCATGAAATACCATTAGTTTATCAGAAAAAGGGGCTATGTCAGAATTTGTAATTTCAGCATCCATCAAGCGTGGAGACTGCAAGTTTTCTTGTTGAAGTAAGGAAGAAAAAATGTTTATGTTCTTACTGGCTGTGTGCAAACATTCCTCCATAAAGCTATGGATATCTTTATCTTTTGTTACCTGTTTGAAACCATTTACAAGCGCTTTAGCTGCCACGCTCTTTTTTAAATTAAAGTAAATGTTTCCAGCTTCCATTGAATTTAGCTGCCTTTTATCTCCGAATAGGTCCATAACATATCCCCATTCTGTAATCGAGTGACCTCTTTCTGTTTTAGAAAAGTAGGGAGATCGTTGATAAATACCTTTCGATATAAGAATTTCAATAGATTTATTATAAAGGTCCATCGCATCAATATTACATTGATAATAATGGTCACGTATATCTTTGCGTGCTGAAACACTAAAAGATATACTATATCCAGCCAACCCGTGCATGGTCATTTCGTGTATATACACTAACCAAAAGGTGTCCGTAAACAAAGGGGGAGCATCTAGATTTACATCTTTATCAGTAAAGCCAATGGGCAAATCTAATTTTTCAGCTTTAAAAATATCTCTAAGTACGCGCAAATGTTTTTCAGCCAGTTCTAAAGTAAATTCAAAAAGAGAATAAACCTCAGAATCTTTAACCTTTGCTAACACATATTTACTAATACAAACAGACATGGTGTCTTGGATGTATTGTGCCCATAAACTTGTAATTTCTGATGACGTCAATCTATTTTTCTGATTATCCAAATTCGGTACCTCCAATTATTACTTAAACTCCTACTAGTGTTCCCAAAACATTGCTGTCTAACACAATCAAAATCCTTTATCTAACTAACGCAAGATAACTCTTTCTTATCAAGCGTTCATATGATAAAGTAGAGAAATAAGCAGAAAATAGAATTTATTTTACATATAATGGATGTTTTTATTAAAATCTTTAAAAACCGGCTTTTTAAATTAGGTTTTGAGAGGTTTTTAAAAATTTTTAATGGTATTTGTTGCGAATTGATAAAAAATCGTTATATTCCATTCTGGATCACTTGAAAGGGGTACCTTTGTTTTTAATCATTAGGAGGGGTAAAATGGAAGAATTTGAATTGTCGCCTGTGAAAAATTCGTTTCGCCAGCTAAAAGAGCAGTGGGAAGAGGCAGAGCTGTTAGATGAAGATAACAATTTGAATTTGAAGCACGTTTCAGATGAAGAGTTTATTCAGCTCTTTTTTTCAATGCGTATTATCAAAAAATCACTTTCTCCTCATACGATCAGATCTTACAATCAAGACATGAAAACGATTCTGTCTTTTTTCTACGAACGAGAGATTACATTAAAATCGATTGGATTTATGGAAGTCAAATTATTTAATGAAGAAATGATGAATCAATATGCCAATCGCACCGCTGCAAGAAAGCTAGAATTTTTTAGAAGAATGCTAGAGTTTGGACACGCTACTCATTTTTATCCTTCGCTGTATACAACGTGGATTGAAAAACCATCTATTGCAAAAGGACATTACAGCGACAAGGAAAAACAAAATCGCACCGAGTACCGAGAGCTAACCGACCGCGAAGCCCAGGTGATTGTAAATACATTAGAATCAGTCGTGCGCATTCGTCAGTATGAAAAGGAATTCAAAGCGCGCAATCGCTTAATGGGAATGCTTTTGTATATGAGTGGAATGCGTTCAAGTGAACTGCTGAGTTTAAATTGGGGAAGCTTCCGGGAAGACCGCCGCGGAAATTTGGTTGTAGATGTGATTGGTAAAGGAAAAAAAGAACGAACGATTCCCATGTTTGATGATGTGAAAGAAACGCTTTTCACTTACCGGCAAGCGTTAAATGAAAGCACTGAACTAAGTCCTTTTGACACCGAACCGCTTTTTTACTCCATTAAAGAGTACTATCGTACCGGCGAAAAGAAGCGATTATCCTATACAACGTTGTATCGAACGATTAAATCAGCTGTTTATAAAGTAAAAGGAAACGCGTCTATTTCTCCTCATTGGTTTCGTCATACCTTTATTACAAACAGTTTAGCTAATGACGTTCCGCTTGCGGTTGTGAAGCAAGTAGTTGGGCATTCTTCTATTGCTACAACGAACGTTTATCTTGAAAAACTTCAAGAAGATACGGTATACGACGCGTTTCGAAAATCGGGGTATCGCTAATTACCTATAATATTTTTATGTAAACTAAAAAACATATATTTTCATTTTTACTGCTTATGCGTATGAAATAAGTTGTATAAATGAATAAGTTACTTTTCCTACAATATAATGGTAGAAAGTCGATAAAGGAGGGAGCTATCTATGACGGCTAAACATCCGCTTCACTACCATTTCGGAGAAGTAACGGAGCTTTTTCATTACATATACGAAGTTTGTCAAACAGCAGGTATTTATATTGACTGGAGCGGAACAGCCCAAACCGTTCAGCTATATCGAAGCAAAGAATCTTTTTTATCCGGAGAACGCTACATCGGAGCGATTCAGTATGAGGGAAGCAATCAGTTTCAAAAAAGATGGCCTTCTACCGTCAGTTTGAGGTTTCGACGTGCGAACTTGTCGTTTATTTTAAAATATTGTTTAGAACAAATTGAAGACTACCGCAAAGACACGAACAAAGAACCCTTCATTAATCCAAATGCAGAATCCATCGCGTTTAAATTCACCTCTTTAACAGATGAAACCAAACAAGTGATTTCAAAAATCAAAGAAGTGCTATGCATCGCCAACTACGTGTAAAACCCCGCAGAATGTTAGCTGTGGGGTTTTGGGTATTTAACGCAGGTCTTCTGCGTCTTGAAGCAATTGTTCGGCGCGGTATTCAAGTTTTTGTAAAGTTTCGGTATAAATTTTCACCTGCTGCTCGTTTAATTCGGACGTTAATTCGAAAAATACCTGCTCCACAGCAGGCGTTACTTCTGTTTTTAAACGCAGGCCATCTTCTGTTATTTGAATAAAAAACGAGCGGCGATCTTCTGGATTTCTGATACGCTGAATCCAATTTTGTTTTTCTAGTAAATCTAAAATTTTAGTCAGCGTCGCTTGATCTTTATCCGCTCGTTCAGCTAATTGTTTCTGCGTACTATATTCAGCTTCTGATACGCGTTTTAAAACGGTCCACTGTTCTGGTGTAATCCCAAAAGGGCGCAAGCGTGCGGCAACTACTCTGCTTAAGCGCTTACTTGTACGAACGGTGGGAATGCCGAACATTTCTTCTAACGATTCCATATAAAACCTCCTGCATACATACATGCTGTGATTATATCAGCTGTTTTTATTTCTGTAAATTTGTTTGTAAAGAGGACGCTTGATAAAAATAAATTTACAGAATAAATCGCAAATACACTAGACTTATTGTGTGTATCCTTGTAATCTAGTGTAAGAATAGTTAAACTTTTTCAAAAACAGTAGGGGGTACACACATCCATGATTAAAGCGGTATTTTTCGACTTAGATGACACGCTACTTTGGGACCAAAAAAGCGTAAAAGAAGCATTCGTTGCGACATGTACATATGCAAGTGAGAAATATAATTTAAAACCTGAAGAACTAGAAGAAGCGGTGCGTAAGGAAGCAAGAGAATTATATGCTTCGTATGAAACCTATGAGTTTACGCAAATGATTGGCATTAATCCATTTGAAGGATTATGGGGAAATTTTTTAGACGATCATGATGAATTCCGCAAAATGAAAGATATTGTTCCTACTTATCGCAAAGAAGCTTGGACTCGAGGCCTTCGTGCTCTCGGAATTCACGATGATGCTTTTGGAGCAGAGCTAGCTGAACGTTTTCCACTAGAGCGCCGCAAAACACCGTTTGTATACGAAGAAACGTTTGAAGTGCTTGATCAATTAAAAGGAAAGTACAAGTTGCTGCTGTTAACAAACGGTTCACCTGACTTACAAAATACCAAATTGGATATTACATCAGAACTAGTTCCATATTTTGATGAGATTGTGATTTCAGGTGCATTTGGCCGTGGTAAACCTGATCCATCTATTTTCGACCATGCTTTATCACTTATGGATTTAAAGAAAGATGAAGCCATTATGGTTGGAGATAATTTAATGACAGATATACTGGGTTCTTCTCGCGTTGGAATGAAATCTGTATGGATTAATCGTCACGATAAAGAGCGAAATGAAGTCATTCCTACTTATGAAATTACCCATTTAAGTGAACTGCATTCAATTTTAGATGAACTAAATTCATAATACGAACAAACAAAAAAGAGGCGGAAATCGTCTCTTTTTTATTATAAAATAAGCACAGCAGTCTTTGCAGGTCCTATATCCGTTCCAAATCTCACTGATTTCATTCACATTGTACCAATCTTATCCTTGATTACCAGATAAATACCATGTAGCATAGTATATAGACTAGTCATTGGAGGAATAACATGAAGAAAATAGTTACCAGAAGCCTTGTAGCGGCTGTTTTGTTCACAGGTCTCACCGCTTGTGAAGACAAACAAGGCGATACTCACGTCACTTACAAAAACCCTCAACCTAAACATGCCCCGGGAGCAGACACCATTTCAGCAACAGATGAAACGATGGCCCCTGTAAGTCGGGTAGCTCAAGAAGATGAAACCGATGATCGATTAGCATTTGGAGAACGATCAAAACTCGGTCAATATTATGTGTCCACAACGGATGCGCAATTTTATCCTGTTAAAGGAGCTAAACAAGTAAACACCCAGTACATTGTCGTATCCGTTCAGTTTCAGCGAACACCTAATGAACATTCGACTGTAGTATTAAACGACACAACGTTTACATTACAAGACACAGCAACTTATCAAACCTACGAACCGTCTGATGGAGGAAATTTATCGACAGAAACCCCGCACACCCTGTGGACAGCTTTTTCATCACCGTTACTATCTGACGATGAACCACTTAACCTCGATGTTGCATTTAAAATTCCAAAAAAGTCCAACCATACGTATAACCTATTAATTACACAGCAATCAGAACGAGCGGATGTGTTTAAGTTTGAAGAAGCCAAACAAGATTATTAATTACATATAGAAAAAAACGCCTGTCTTTTGTTTTATAGAAAAAGAAGACGTTTTTTGTAAAACCATCTTGTTTCTCATAGAAAGAGCAAACGATAGACACAAAAAGAAAAAGAGAATAGACATAAAGCGCGTTAGTGTAGTCAAGTTCAAAAAGAACGTGTATCATTGTAACTGCTGGTAACAAAAGATAGAGACATAAAATATAAATAAAAAAGCTATGAGAAAGGACAAGGTGCGTACATCACGTTAAAGACATATGAATCATAAACATACAAAAACAACTACTGAATTTAGTAATAAAAAAATAAACATGCATTTAAATAGAAAGCTATCAGCCGCTATTATAGCTGCGTTTCTTTTCACTTTACTTTTTTGTTTTATGCCAGGTATAAAAGAGTCAATTCCCAATTTTTCTATTAAAAAAACCAGTCCGCATTTCGTTGATTTATTTCCTTTATACCTTTTATTTTTTACACCCTTCTTTTTAATAATGGGGACGTTAGGCACGGTGATCGTTGATTTATTAGTCAGTGCGTTTGTAAAAGACCGTAGTAAAAAAATTGATTTTATCATGTCATTCATATTCCACGCCATTTTTGGGTTGTTAATGTTTGAATTCGGAATGATGGGCGTCATTCTTATTTTTATTGTTGATCGTATTCTTTCAATCCGTAAAAAAAACTACTCTTATTTATATCCACTGGGTTGCTTAGTACTGTCGGCCATTATTGGAAGTCTCGTCTATTTCATTTTTACTATTGTTTAATAAAAAAATAACAAAAAAGAGACCTGATTGTTAGACTATATCTAACTTTTTAGGGTCTCTTTTTTGTTTTTTCTTGAAAGTTTGATTTATTTACTATGCGAACGTTTGGTAAATCAAAAAGATATTTAAACAAATGACTAATGCCGCTATCACCCAAGCTACAGCCGTCGTAGCTTTATGATTAACCAATCCGCCCATGATTTTTTTGTTGCTTGTAAACATGATAAGAGGAACGAGCGCAAATGCAATTCCGAACGATAAAATAACTTGACTGACAACTAGTGCACTTGTTGGATTTACGCCAAACCCAATAATCAAAAGCGGCGGAATAATTGTAATGAACCGGCGAAGATATAAAGGAATTCTGCGTTTAATAAATCCTTGCATGATGACATCTCCAGACATTGTTCCGACCGAAGAACTTGAAAGTCCTGAAGATAATAATCCAACTCCGAAAGCAATAGCTGCAAAGGGACCAATTAAATGTTCAAATTGTGTAAAAGCCACGTCCAAATCTTGCACGTTTAGTCCGTTTTTAAAGAATAGAGCGGCTGCGACAATCAGCATGCTTGCATTAATTGCACCAGCGATAATCATGGCAATCACAATATCAATAAATTCAAAGCGGAAAATCGCTTTTTTCTCCGATTCTGTAGTTCCTACCACGCGGCGCTGCGTAAGAGCTGAGTGCAAATAAATTGCGTGTGGCATAACTGTAGCACCTAAAATCCCAGAAGCTAACAGCACGCTGTCTGTCCCGTGAAACTGAGGGACAAATAAGCCGTGGACAACACTTGCACCGTCTGGATGCGCAAGAAACATTTGAGTCCCAAAAGCTAATACCACAATAAAAACCATCGCCGCAATCGCTGCTTCTAGCAGTCGAACACCTCGTCTTTGTAACTCTAAAATAGCAAAAGAGCCTACCGCTGCGATAAGTGCAGCTGGGAACAAAGGAATATGAAATAATAAATAAATTCCAAGAGCAGCCCCAATAAATTCTGCTAAATCCGTCGCCATAATGACCAATTCTCCTTGGATCCAAAGCCCAAAAGAAACGAAGGACGGGAAGTGTTCCTGTGCTATCTCGGGTAAATTCAAGCCCGTTGCAATCCCTAATTTAGCCGATAACGATTGAATTAAGACAGCCATTAAGTTAGAAATTAATACAACCCAAAGCAGCATGTATCCGTATTGAGAGCCTGCTGCAATGTTAGTAGCAAAATTACCTGGGTCAATATAAGCAACCGCTGCGATAAAAGCAGGCCCTAAGAAAGGCAATAATCGCTTAATTCCTTTTGTTTTACCCGACAATACGTCTTGAGCACTTAGCTGCATAGCCGATAATGCTTTACTGCCGTTTTGATCTTTCATGTCTAGTGCTCCTTTCTTTGATGAACAATAAATAGCCCAAGCTAATTTTTTTATATGAAGTATAAAATGTTTCCTTAATGCAAATTATATGCTAGCAAAGGTTCTTTTGACAATAAAAAAGTTCAGCAAAAAATATAGATCATCTTCAGCTGTTTTTTATCCCGTTTGGCACAATTCTTTAAATGCACAGCCGTGACAGGAGGCAGGCGTATCTGTTTGAGGGAAATGCTCAAGCGGAAGAGGCTGATTTACCTCTGAGTCTTCCAAAAAAGTTTTCATATAATCAATACTTGTATCAACTTGCTGAAGAACAGCTTCAATTTCATGAAGAGTAAGCTGATACGTACGCGCACTGCCTGAAAGCAAGTATTCGTTTCGGACTTTTATCTGATCAACGGAAATATTATATTCGGCTAGCACGTAGAGGGCATATATCGCCAGTTGAAACAAATCATCTTTTGTTTGTTTACTTGTTTTCCAATCAACAATCGTAAATTCGTCTGTGACTGGGTTTTTAAAAAGAGAATGAAAAGGCGCATATACTTTATGATCATACACATTTATAGAACGAAACGACTGATGAGGCTCCACTTCTAAAAAAGGTGAAGATACGATTTCGCAAAACGATTTACTTTGTAAAAAGTGATGTACACAAATGTGTACCCGTTTTTGCATGTCTTTAAGATCTTTTTTAGAAATATAGCCGTTTTCGTAGAATTCTAAAAGCATCTTATACTGAGAAGGCTTATGATACCAAAGCTCTCCATAGTCAGTAGAATCACGCAGTGCGTTATTTAGTAGCTGCTGCGCTTTTTCCGTTAAGTTCTGTTCATTAGGGACAAGCTTTGTAGATGTATAGTCAGAAATGGCCTCTGTAATCACTTGACGCACGGCTTGTCCGGCGTACATAGATAAAGTGGAAACTTTTTTTAGACGATAAGCGCTCTGAGACTGAGCGGAAGCGCTGTCAAGCCATCCGTTGTGTGAGACATAATAATGATAGGCATACTTTCGTTTGCATTGTGTGACCATTTTATGTCTGGAGTACGACCATGAAAATTCAGGGAAATCAGTGATTTGAAACAAGCTATTCACATCCTTTTTCAAAAACTGCGCATAGGTTGGTCTATTAGTATATTCGTACATGAGTTAAAATAGACTGAAAATGCAGAGGGTGAATAGCTACGCATGCATATTATTTTGTGGATTCTCGCGAAATATGTATAAATAGAAAAAACTATTTAAAAATTGATTGCTTTTTTCTGTGGCGGATGTTATATTAATAAAGCGATGAGCTAATTTGTGTAAGTCGAAGGGCATGCTTTCGAGCTAAACGTGTGAATGTGGTCACACGGTCCCCGCCACAAACGCATCAAAGACGTCCTGCGTGGACGTCTTTTTCATTTTATAAAAAAGAGAGCGCTATCGCTCTCTTTTTTTTGTGGGATTATTTTCCGAAAAAGTTAAGGGCTGTTATTTGAATGCTTTCACTATGTTTTTAATACTTCTTTTTTATTCCACACATCGTTTCCTGCTTGCAACAAGAGTTTTCTTATCCGATTTTCTCGACCAAACGTAAATATATAAAAACTTACTGTATTTGCACATTTGCCGCATATTGCATTGTTCCTCTTGTAGAGTTGATCGCAATATCCACAACGTACAAACCTTGATTTTTAGGAACCTTAAATTCATTATTTTTGACAAACAGCTTGGTTTTTTCACCGTTATCTCTCCATATATGCACACTCACACTACGAATATAAGCACCGTCTAAGTTCGAAAAATGGAGCTTAACCAATTGTTGCTGCTTCAATGGGATACTTTTTTGCTGAGATATGTATGTATATAAATCATATACATTTATTTCTTTTTTTGTTGTTGAACGGCCGTTTGACCAGTTAATAGAACCTTTGTGAAGGTGATAGGTATGTTCGTTCACCGCAAGCGCAGCTTCAGGTTTGTTTTGATCGTATTCTTCCTCTAGAAAGAAAGCGCTGTTCTTAAGTAAAAGTAAGAAGAACACTATAACAGCTCCTAGACCGCTTAAGACATATACACCACATTTTGCGGGTTGTACTTTCATAATAATTTCCTTTCACAGACCAATAATTAAGGAGGATATGTACATAAAATTTCCACTTTTTCTATTTTAAACGATTACAAGTAAAATTACATTTATTGCTTTCTTTCTTCATAAAAAACAGGATAATAGTCATGTGTTTTCTACAAAAGGTCTCCTTAGATCCAATTCAAACCCATATAAAAGGAAGGTAATTGGAAATTAAAGAGGGAATCTAAAAAATTTACAGAAGTTGATAAGTGATTTAAAATTATACAGAGGAAAAAAGCATTTCAAAAAAAGGGAGATTAGTAGGTTTTTTGTTCTACTTCCGCTTCTTAAAAAATCGTATTTTTCGTAAGAAACTGTAAAGCTATATTTTATAATGGTGAACCAATACATATACAAACAAAAGGGACACACAAAAAGGGGGATCAGCATGCAAATTAGAGAACTAGAATTACATGATGCTGCAAACTTTGTAGATTTGCTTAAACAGATTGAAGAAGAAAGTAAGTTTATGCTGTTTGAAAGCGGAGAGCGAAAGCTGAGCACGGATCAACAGGAGAAAAACATCGAAATCTTTAAGCAACAGCCAAACTCTACGATTATTGTGGCAGAAGAAAACGAGATGCTTGTGGGATATATAGCTGCAACAGGGGGCGAGGCTAACCGAAACGCTCACATCGCTTCTTTGACATTAGGTATTCGAAAGACGTTTCAAAATCAAGGGATTGGGACGGCTTTGATCGGTGCACTTGAAGAATGGGCGAGAGAACACCATATTCATCGTCTTGAACTGACAGTCGCTATACAGCATGAAAAGGCTCTTTCTTTATATGATAAAGTAGGATTCAAAATTGAAGGAACAAAAAAACATTCACTGCGAATTGGCGGTTTGTTCATTGATGAGTACTATATGTCTAAATTGCTCAACTAAAAAAGAAACGACGTTTAAAAACGCCGTTTCTTTTTTTAACTTCCTCTATAAATTTGGTATCCCCACGGTGACACAAGCAAAGGGACGTGATAATGTTCTTGTTCAGAAGACAATCCGACTCGAACAGAAACTTGATTTAAAAAGGGCGGATTTGTTGTTTGAACTTCTTGTTTTTTATAATATTCCCCAATATGAAACAGAAGTTCGTAATCTCCTGATTCAAACGCTTCAGAAGAGAAGAGCGGATTTACTAACCTCCCGTCTTCATTTGTAGTACCGTGTGCCATTTTTATTCGTTTACTTTCCGACTGAATATGATAAAAATCAACCTTGACAAAAGCAGCCGGACATCCGTGGGTAAGATCTAAAATATGCGTTGTGATTTTAGTCATGCTCGTTTCTTTGTCTCCTTATCTTCAGTGATTTTATCAGTTAAGCGAAAGAAAGCAATTTTATATACTTCTTCTAATGCTGTATCAAACTCCGTTTGCTCGGTATTTAGTAAACGACTTTGCATTGCCTCGTATATATCTTCTTTTTGTTTACCTCGTACTGCCAAAATAAAAGGAAACGGAAACTTCTCCATATACGTTCCATTAAGAGAAGAAAACTGTTCATACTCATCTTGCGTTAAGTTTTGTAAGCCTGCTTTGGTTTGTTCTTCAGTAGAAGCAGATGTCATGGCAATATTTTCACCTAGATTTGGATGAGCTTGCAGCAGCTTCAGCTGTTTTTCTACAGACGCTTGCGCTACAATTTCTTTCATCATGTCATGAAGTTGTTCAACGGAAGAGAAAGGGCCTTTAAGATAAGCCTCTTCTGCAACCCAAGGTGAATGTTCAAATATATCACCAACTAGTGAAACAAAATGCTTCTTGCTAAGCTGATTTACATACTGCACAGATACGTTATTCATACTACACCACCTTTATTTTATTTCTGAATAATCTGTCTTCTCTAAAGAGACGGAAGGTACTTTTCGTTCAATTGATGCGTTAAATGATGCGTTAAAAAAGAGATTTAATAAAATGGCAGCCAAACTTCCCGTAATAACTCCATCACTTACAATTACGCGCAAAGCACTCGGGAGCTGAGCGAATAAATCAGGTACCACCGTTACACCAAGGCCAAGTGAAAGAGAGCACGCAATAATTAGCAAATTTTCTTGTTTGGCCAAATCAACAGCACTTAGCATTTTGATGCCTGATGAAATAACTAAACCAAACAACACGACCATTGCTCCTCCTAAAACAGGGGTGGGAATAATGGTTGTAAAAGCAGCTATTTTCGGAACAAGCCCCAGTAATACGAGAATGAAGCCGGCTATTACCACTACATTTTTTGTTTTTACTTTCGATAATTGAACCAGTCCTACATTCTGAGCGAATGTATTGTAAGGGAAAGCATTAAATAGCCCTCCAAGGACAATGGCGATTCCTTCTGCACGGTAGCCTTTTGTAAAATCTTTTTCTGTTAATTCTCGATCACACAGCTTTCCTAACGCTAAAAATACGCCTGTAGACTCAATGATAATGACCAAGCATACGAGAATCATTGTTAAAATAGGGCCGATTTCAAAAGTAGGCATCCCGAAATAAAAAGGAGTGGGAATGTGCAGCCAAGAAGCTTCATTAAAATTAGTAAAATCAACTTTTCCCATTAATACAGCGGCTATTGTTCCAACTACAATTCCAATCAACACAGAAAGAGAACGAAGAAAACCGCTGAAAAATCGATTTAAAATTAAAATAAGCACTAGAACACCAAAAGAAAGAAGAAGATTAGAAAGAGAACCAAAATCTTTGCTTCCGACTCCTCCTGCCATATTTCGGACAGCGGATGGTACAAGGGATAAACCAATCATCGTCACAACCGTTCCGGTGACAACGGGAGGGAAAAATTTAATAATTTTGCCTAAAAAACTTGCTGCCAGTACGATGAAAATACCACCGGCAATAATCGCTCCGTAAACAGCACTAATTCCATATTGAGTTCCAATTGCAATCATAGGAGTCACCGCTACAAATGAGCTTCCAAGTACAACAGGAAGACCGATACCAAACCACCTGTTCGTCCATGCCTGCAGCAGCGTAGCTAGTCCGCATGTTAGTAAATCAATGGCCACAAGATAGGATAAGTCATGGGCATTTAAATTCAAGGCGCGTCCCACCATCAGCGGAACGAGAATGGCACCCGCATACATAGCAAGTACGTGCTGTAATCCCAATGAAGCTAGTCGAAACGGTCGATTTTGGTTATTCACCTAAAAACCTCCTTTAATTATATCACATGTAATGTTAATAAATATTACATTTATAATGATACATTAATAGTAAAATGTTTTTTAAGGGATGTCATTAGTCAAGTTGACCAAAAACAGAGGTTTCAATATCTACTTTTTTACAATATATAAAGAAGCAGGTAAGCTATTGTGTAAAAAGATGTTACATTTATTTTTTAGTACCAGATAGTAATATCAAGTGATATAATTTTGTATATATTTTCAAACAATAGAGGGAAGAGGAAATGTTTATGTATAATCTTGCGGCTCACGCATGTAAATTTTTATTAAAAAGGAGAGGGAAGCTTCACGTAAGAAACAGAGAGTATCTGCCAGCGGATACAGGCTTTGTGATTGCTTGTTCGCATAAGGGATGGGTAGACGTTGTAGCGCTTGGTGCGGCTGTTTTGCCTCACCAAATTCATTTTATGGCAAAAAAGGAGCTTTTTAATCATATACTCACTAGTAATGTATTAAAAAAACTCAACGCATTCCCAGTAGATCGTAACAACCCGGGACCCAGCAGCATTAAAATACCTATTAAATTAGCAAAAGAAGGACATATCGTCGGGATTTTCCCTAGTGGCACGCGAACAGAGGAAGACGTCCCCTTAAAAAAAGGAGCAGTCACTATAGCGAGCATAGCAAAGGTTCCTATTGTACCCGCAGTTTACAAAGGACCTGCCAATGTAAAAGAACTATTTTCGAAGGGTCCTATTGTTATCTCCTTTGGAAAACCTATCTACCTTGGAGAAGATAAACTGACAAAAGATCGCCTTGCCGACGTGTCAAACCATTTAACATCTTCAATTCGTGCGTTAGAGGAAACAGCAAGATAACTTCATAGCGGAGGTGCACCATGAAGGATTGGGTACAGAGAAAGCTAAACGATGTAATTAGTGATGATGTGCAGGCAAAAATGAAAGAAAAGATGGCTGAAAGCGGGGTAACCGTTCCTATATCCGCTTCTATGCTCATGCGAATTTTTCAAAAGCAAATGACAAAGCAAGATCAAATTCAGCAATTTTCTATTTCATTTCAAGACTCCTATATTCACGTGAATGGAATTATTAAAAAATTTCTAGTGAGAATTCCATTTTCCATTGTGCTAGAACCTCTTGAGGCAAAAGAACGTACGCTTCTATTCAAAATCCATGAAATGAAACCTCTTAATCAAAATTGGATCAACTATCGAATTTTTCACAAGCCGCCTGTTACTACGTATGAAGAAAAACAAATTCATATCAATCTCAATGAAATTGATAAAGTCAAGGTCATTCCAGTAGGGAAAATCAAACAATTTTCAATACAAGATGAAAAGCTTCGAGTGAAAATTGGTTTATAAATGGTTGTAAATAAAATGTAGAAATAGTTTTTTTAGAAAGAAAACCTTTTCAATTCAGCACTTAATTCGATTAGGTGCTATTTCTTTATAATTTTTATAAAATTTTTAGAATTTTTCGTCTCTAACTATTGTGACACGCTTCCCTAAAGTTGTACAATGTAACTTATATAGAGGTTTAAGCGAAAAACCCGTAAATATAAAGAGCAAGGAGAAACAACTATGACAACTTATTCAATCGATGTAACACTAAGTCAAACAAAAAAAGAAAAGCCGCAATCTGATCAATTGCAATTCGGGAAAATCTTCACGGACCATATGTTCATTATGGATTATACAGAAGGCCAAGGATGGCACGATGCTCGTATTGTACCTTATCAACCTATCACATTAGATCCGGCATCCATGATCTTTCATTACGGGCAGTCTGTTTTTGAAGGACTAAAAGCATATGTAACAAAAAAAGAGCAAGTATTATTATTTAGACCAGATGAGAACTTCAAACGTTTAAATAAATCAAACGATCGTCTTTGTATTCCTCATGTTGATGAAGACTTAGCGCTAGAAGCGTTAAAGCAGCTGATTAAAATTGACCGCGAATGGATTCCTACTGCTGAAGGTACATCATTATACATTCGCCCATTTGTCATCGCAACAGAGCCTTACTTAGGAGTAGCACCATCTGACCGCTATCAATTTATCATTATTCTTTCTCCAGTTGGTTCATATTACAAAGAAGGGATTGCTCCTGTAAAAATCGCGGTTGAAAGCGAATTTGTTCGTGCTGTAGCCGGAGGGACAGGAACAGCTAAAACAGGCGGAAACTATGCTTCAAGCTTAAAAGCTCAGCAGCTTTCTGACTCAAAAGGCTATTCACAAGTACTGTGGTTAGACGGCGTTGAACGCAAATACATTGAAGAAGTAGGAAGCATGAATATTTTCTTCAAAATCGATGGAGAAGTAGTAACGCCATCTGTGAACGGAAGCATTTTGGAAGGAATTACGCGTAAATCTATCATTGAGCTGCTAAAACACTGGGATATGCCTGTAACTGAGCGCCGTATTTCTATGGAAGAAATTAAGCAAGCTTATTCCGAAGGCAAACTAGAAGAGGCATTTGGAACAGGTACAGCTGCAGTTATTTCTCCAATTGGCGAACTATTTTGGAATAACGAGAAAATGGTCATTAACGATGGAAACACAGGAGAAGTATCACAAAAACTGTATGACACTCTAACAGGTATTCAAAATGGTACAGTGGAAGATCCATTCGGCTGGGCAGTAGAAGTAGAATAAATTTCGGCAATCGAATATCTTTTTACGTTAAAGAAGCGGGACAGCTCCCGCTTCTTTTTTTTGTTTGTTGCCGAATAGTCCAAAAGAAACAAGTTATTTTTTGAATATTTAGAACTGTTTATATACTTTTATTGTAAAATAAAATATAATTATCCTTATAAAAGCAATACTTTGTCTTTATTGAAATTTACAGCATTACTTATTCGTTATAAGGGGGAGAACAAGATGCTTTTTTTATCACATGATGAAAAAATTAAACAGCTGGCTTCACACTTAGCTGAACGACTCAAAAGAGAATTAAACCAAGAAACCTCAGATGAACAAATGCACGTGCTCATCGGCTATTTGTTTGCTTCTCATTTAATCGAGCACCATCCTACGGGTTATTACGTAAGGTCTCAATACCCTGAGCAGCTAAAAGATTTATATGAAACTTTACACGTCCATCAATAAATTATCTCTTCCTCTTTTGTCCTATATCGTGTAGAATTTTAGAAAATATATGATTTTCTAGTTGATGGCAGAGCTAGGATATAGCGTGGTATGGCATTTACCTTTAAATGATTAAGTAATGGTTTTAGAGGTGAATAATGTTAGCGCAGATCAAAGAAATGAGTTTAGATAAAAATCGTCGTAATCCACATTACCGCGTATTGTTGCAGTGTCCAGACGGGAATGAACTATTCATTCACTTTAATTATACATACCGATCAAAAACATATTGGTCAAGAGATGTATATTACAACAATGTTCATAAAAAATCTCAGCTTGCTTGGTATACTCAAAGCGTAGAGGAAATGACTGCTCAGCAGTTTCTTGAAGAGCTAGGAGCAAAAGTAAATGAACATTTCAACTTTACACTGCGACGATAACCCAAAAAAGCACCCTTTAACAAGGGGGCTTTTTTGGGTTATTTTATATAAACAAGGGCAAAATAATACATATTCTCTTTAATAATAGTCACTGCTTCCTTACTTTTTCTTTATAAAAATTGGCAAGATACTGCGTTTAAGTTAGCTATCAAGTGATGAAGAGACGGGTTGTGTTTTATCACTAATTTTTATATAATGAACCTATAAAACCCTCTATTTATATCGGAAATAGAGGTGTTTTTACTATGAAAAAGATACAAAATGGCAAAATATCTGCGGATGAACATCATTTTTCGCAAAAAAATTAAAATAATGTAAAAGTTTATGTTAAAATGGCAATGTTGCGTGAACGAATTAACTAACTTTACGCAAGAATGCTATTTACATACGTAAGAAGGAGAGAGATTTAAGATGGCAAAGACGTTAATTTTTGGACATAAAAATCCTGACACAGATACAATCTGTTCTGCAATTGCATACGCTGATTTAAAGAATAAATTAGGTGTAGACGCTGAACCAATTCGATTAGGCGATATTAACGGTGAAACGCAATTTGCTCTTGAAAAGTTCAACGCTGAACTACCACGTTTCGTTGATGAAGTATCTAAAGAAACAAATGAAGTTATTTTAGTGGACCACAACGAACGCCAGCAAAGTGCAAACGATATTGATCAAGTTCGTGTGCTTGAAGTAATTGATCATCACCGTATTGCTAACTTTGAAACAGCAGATCCTTTATACTATCGTGCAGAGCCAGTTGGATGTACGGCAACGATCTTAAACAAGATGTATAAAGAAAACGGCGTAGAAATTGAACCTAACATCGCAGGTCTTATGCTATCAGCTATCATTTCTGATTCTTTATTATTCAAATCACCAACTTGCACAGACCAAGACGTTGCAGCTGCTAAAGAATTAGCGGAAATTGCAGGTGTAGATGCAGAAGAATACGGATTAGCAATGCTGAAAGCTGGAGCTGACTTAGGCGATAAAACAGCTTCACAATTAATTTCATTAGATGCTAAAGAATTCAGCATGGGTACAAGTAAAGTAGAAATTGCACAAGTGAATGCAATTGATGTAAACGACGTTTTAGTGCGCAAAGTTGAATTGGAAGAAGCTATTACTAAAACAATCGAAGAAAAAGGATTACAATTATTCCTTTTAGTTGTTACAGATATTTTAAACAGCAACTCTACTGCATTAGCACTAGGTTCTGCTGCTTCAAAAGTAGAAGAAGCATACAACGTAACGCTTGAAAACAATACAGCTGTCTTAGAAGGCGTTGTATCACGTAAAAAGCAAGTAGTTCCTGTATTAACATCTGTATTTGCTTAATAAAAAAACGGTTCGTGTCTAAACACGAACCGTTTTTTTGTCCATATGCACGTCAAGCCAATTTAGTATATCTTCTATCACTTCATCTTTAATTAATTCATTAAGCAACTCATGACGGCACTGTGTAAAAAAGCGGTAGCTTACGTCCTGCAATCCGGCTTTTTTAAAGTCGTTATATACTTTGAGTACCCCTTTTGTATAGCTGCCTACTGGATCATGTTCTCCAGATATTAAATAAACAGGCAGGTTTGATGGTACTAGCTTTATATTAGCTAAGTTAGAGATTTGTTTGATTCCTGTTAATAAGTCATAGAAAAATCCCGCTGTGAAAACTCCTCCGCAGTAAGGGTCATTTACATATAAATCTACAGCCTCATTATCTTGACTTAACCAATCAAAAGGTGTTCGAGCAGGATGAAAGGATTTGTTATACTGTCCAAAAGAAAGTTTATCAAGCAATGGACTAGCAGATCGTAATCCTTTTCTTTTTTTCTCTATTTTCGCAGCTAATATGCCGCCCTTCAGTGAAAGGGAAGGAATGCTGCCAGTACCTGAGAGCATCACACCATGAATGTGCTCTGTATTCAATTGAATATATCTTCTCGTTAGAAAAGAACCCATGCTGTGACCGAAAAGAAATATTGGTAAGCCGGAATGTTCCGTTGAAATGTGCTTAGTCAGAGCAATCATGTCGTAAACTACGGTGTCAAAACCATTTTCTTCAGCAAAAAAACGCTTTTCTTCATCTTTTAAAGCTGTTTGACCGTGACCGCGGTGATCATTTCCATATACGATGTAGCCATGTTGAGTTAATACACTAGCAAAGTATTCGTAGCGTCCAATATGTTCGGCCATCCCATGGGCTATTTGAACAACGCCTTTTGCAGAATTGTTTTCAACATCCCATTTTTGTGCAAATATTTCTTTTTCCTGATGACCTCTGTAGTAAAAGGATTGTTTCATGCTCAGCATCCACCTTCTGCTTTCCTGTAAAATAAGGGATATATGTATATATTATACTAATTTATGCAGGTGATTTTACTATTTTGAAATAAAAAATGATTATTTTGTCATAAACCTTTACAAACCATTATGTGATTTGTTAAATTAGTATTTATATTAAAAATTATTAAACAATTTAAAAAGATTCAGTTTTTAATAGGTTAGATGAATACGGAGGGAATTATTGTGGCAGAATTAAGAAGTAACATGATCAAAAAAGGATTCGACAGAGCACCGCACCGCAGCCTACTGCGTGCAGCTGGTGTAAAAGAAGAGGATTTCGGCAAACCGTTTATTGCGGTTGTCAATTCATATATTGATATTGTACCAGGTCATGTTCACTTACAAGAGTTTGGTAAAATCGTAAAAGATGCGATTCGCGAAGCTGGTGGCGTACCTTTTGAAATGAACACTATCGGTGTAGATGACGGTATTGCGATGGGACATATCGGTATGCGCTATTCATTACCAAGTCGTGAAATCATTGCTGACTCAGTTGAAACGGTAGTATCTGCTCACTGGTTTGATGGAATGGTATGTATTCCAAACTGTGATAAAATCACGCCTGGGATGTTAATGGCTTCATTACGTCTGAATATTCCGACAGTTTTTGTTAGCGGCGGACCAATGAAGGCTGGCGTAACGAGCGACGGTCGTAAGATTTCTCTTTCTTCAGTATTTGAAGGCGTAGGAGCTCATCAAGCGGGTAAACTTGATGATAAAGGATTGCTTGAATTAGAACAATTCGGCTGTCCGACATGCGGATCTTGTTCAGGAATGTTTACAGCGAACTCAATGAACTGCTTAGCTGAAGCGTTAGGACTTGCTTTACCTGGAAATGGTACAATCTTAGCAGTTGCTCCTGAACGTAGAGAATTTGTTAAAAAATCAGCTAAACAGCTTATGGAATTAATTAAATTAGATTTAAAACCACGTGATATCGTAACAGAAAAAGCAATCGACAACGCATTTGCTTTAGATATGGCATTAGGCGGTTCTACAAATACAGTTCTTCATACGCTAGCTCTTGCGAATGAAGCTGAAATTGAGTATCCATTAGAGCGTATTAATGAAGTAGCAGAACGCGTGCCTCACTTGGCAAAACTGGCTCCGGCTTCGGATGTATTTATTGAAGACTTACATGAAGCAGGAGGCGTATCGGCTGCTTTAAACGAGCTATCTAAAAAAGAAGGAGCTCTTCATTTAGATACGATGACGGTTACTGGAAAAACGCTAGGTGAAAACATTGCTGGGTGCGATGTAAAAGACTATAACGTTATTCATCCAATCGATAAGCCTTTCACAGAAAAAGGCGGACTTGCTGTATTGTTTGGCAACTTAGCTCCAGACGGCGCGATCATTAAAACAGGCGGTGTTCAAGACGGCATTACTCGCCACGAAGGACCAGCAATTGTATTTGAGTCTCAAGATGAGGCGCTGCACGGTATTGCTAACGGAAAAGTAAAAGAAGGACATGTCGTAGTCATTCGTTATGAAGGACCAAAAGGCGGACCGGGAATGCCTGAAATGCTAGCTCCAACTTCTCAAATTATGGGAATGGGACTAGGCGCAAAAGTAGCGCTATTAACGGACGGACGCTTCTCTGGGGCTTCCCGTGGATTATCAATTGGCCACGCGTCTCCAGAAGCTGCTGAAGGCGGACCGCTAGCATTTGTCGAAGATGGCGACCACATCGTGATTGACATTGAAGATCGTTCGATGAATGTTCAAGTTTCTCCAGATGTTTGGGCAGAACGAAAAGCAAACTGGAAAGGCTTTGAGCCGAAAGTGAAAAAAGGCTATCTTGCAAGATATTCTAAACTTGTAACTTCTGCAAGCACGGGCGGAATTATGAAAATCTAATAGTACAAAAAAGGCTCTCTGCTGAGAGCCTTTTTCTTTATTAAAGTAACTGTGCAAAGAAGCATTTTTAACACGAAAATTCTTTTTTCATAATAACGTGTGGAATACCGTCTTCCATAAAGACATCTGAAACCGTCTTATAGCCTAATTTATGATAAAAAGGTTCAGCCTGAACTTGACCGTGAAGCTTAGCTTGAGTTAATCCTTCTTTTTTCGCTGCTTCTTCTAAGCTAGCCACCACTTCTTTTCCGAGCCCGTATTTTCTAAATTCCTTTAATACGCATATCCGCTCTATTTTGGCGTAATCGTCTACTATGCGGAATCTACCAGAAGCTGATGGTTCATTGTTATAGTAAATCAATATATGTTTTGCCGTTTTCTCATGTTCATCAAATTCATCTTTTAATGGCACGCCTTGTTCTTCAACAAACACTGTTTTACGTATATGAAATACTTCTTCAAGCTGCTCTTTTGTTGTAACTTGCTTAATTTCCATCGAAAATCCTTCCTTTGCTGCGAATTTATGATTCTTTTTTGTATAATAAAGATATCTGATATAAAAGAGTATAAAGGAAAAACAAAATGTTGTAAATGCAACAAAAAACAAACAAGTGAAATATTACATACATGATGTTTTAATTTCTCGCTGTTTGAACTGTATCAGTAGCATTAAATTTAAATGCTGAGCGGAGTGTGCTCAAAAAATAGTCCTTCAGCTTTTAACAAACTTTAGAAAGAATTAAAATCAACTGGAACATGTTACAAAAGGAAAGAAAATGTATTATGAAGCGCCATGGCTCTACATAACTTGTAAAAAGAGAAATATTCACAATAGTAGTAGGATGAAAAAGGGGAATGTATCATGCAAATAACCTTAGTGTATAAAGATGAGCAATCGAATAAATTTTGGAAAGTTGAAAGAAGAGACAGCAAGTTAATCATTCACTTTGGAAAAGTTGATACAGCCGGTCGCATGCAGGTGAAAGAGTTTGCTTCCGCAGAAGCTTGTGAAGCGGAAGCTGAAAAGCTGATTCGTGCAAAATTGCAGAAAGGGTATAAGCCTTTAACTTGTTCAATGCAAGTAATGAAAGACAGTACGATGTCAGAGACTCTCTTTTGGGAACTGATAAAAAAGGCGAAGACAAAATTAGATGTCGACGAGCAAATGGAATGGCTCCGCTCCACGCTAGCAAAGCGTTCTGAAAAAGACATTTTCCGCTTTGATCAGCTATTAAATCAGCATTTTGATCAATCCTATACTTCTTCATTGTGGGCAGCAGCTTATATTGTAATGGGCGGTTGTTCAGATGATTGTTTTGATTATTTTAGAGCCTGGCTTTTATATCAAGGAAAAGACATTTATTATAAAGCAATTGAATCTCCTGAGACGATGATTTCTGTTCTTCAACCACTAGAAGCAGAAGGCTATGCTCCTCAATTAGAAGAATTACTTGCTGTAGCGTGTGAAGCTTATGAAGAAAAGACAGGTTTAGATAACGATTATTATTACGATAAATATGACCAGTTTGACCCAATATGGTACGATGAGCAAGATTTGGATCTTGATTGGGATGAAGATGATGAGGACGGTTTACAGATGCGATTCCCTGTGCTGTGGAGTCGCTATTGGAACAATCACCTCGAATACTAAAAAGAAGAGATGAAACTCTATATACAGAGTTTCATCTCTTCTTTTCTTATTTTGATAGAGTGGGTGACGGCGCGGTCTGAGATAGTTTTGTTTTTTTGTTTAACATACTATTTATGATCATTCCGATTACAATTATCATCATACCAGCTAACGCGATCCCTGTTGGCATACGCCCATTTAATAGAAACACTTCGCCAAGAACGGTAAAAATCATGCTGCCCGATTGAGTTGCTTCAACCGCTCCAAGCAAAGCTAAATTTTCTTTTGCCAAGTCTGTTGCGTGAAAGAAAGTCATCGTCGCAATTACACCTGAACTCATCGCTAATATAAAAGCTTGCGAAAATTGAGGAGCTGTTGGCATACCAGTTGTATAAAATCCATATATCGCATAGATGATACTTAGCGGTATACTGCCGATAGCCATACCTAAAACACGTTGAAATGTATCTAATTTTCCTTTGCAGACTTCCATCATTTTTCGATTTCCAAGCGGATATAAAAAAGCAGCCATGACGACAGGGAGAAAACCCAACACAAACTGTGAAAGCGTGATGTTTTCAGCTTCTTTAACTTGCATGAGAATCACGCCCACTAAAATAAATGTTGAAATACCAAGCGTTTTGAGTGGAATGTTTCCTCTTACTTTTTTGTTTCCGTCTGCAGTTTGAATCGTTACATAGAAAAGTGGAGAAATGAGCGCACCTGCCAAGATCGTTACTTGCCACGTTCCAGCTATAAGCCATGACGGTCCAAAAAGTGAAGAAAAACTTAATAATGAATAAAATCCAATTCCTGCAAGAGTTCCCCAGCCTAACCAAGCGAAAGGATGCTTTTTCATTTCCATCCATAATGGTGTAAACTTCTTTTGTACAAGTACTAAAATGAGTAAAATAGGTAGTGCTAATAAAAAACGAAGAGATGCTGTCCAAGCCCAGCTTGTTCCAGATACATTCATGGCACGATTCACAATAAATGTAGCAGAAAAGAACATAGACGAGAGAAGCCCCCATAAAATTGCTTTCATACTTTTTCCTCCTAATTAATAAAAATACCTAAATGTATATTATAGTATACTTATATACAAAAAAAGTGTATCATAATATAAAAAAGAAAGGAAGAAAAAAATGCATTCAGAAGAAATGATGAAAAAGGTAGGCAACGAGCTTAGAAAAATAAGAACACAGCGAGAATTCACACTCGATGAATTAGCAGATAGGACGGGAGTCAGCAAACTCACGTTAGGGAAAATTGAAAGAGGGGAGACTAATCCAACCCTAGGAGTAATGTGGAAAATAACAACAGGTTTAAATATCCCTTTAACTAAATTAGTGTCAGTTGAACCTTCAGTGGCTGTATCTAAGTGCGGAGAAGGTTTTTCTCTCAAAGGACCGGACGAAGCGTGGAAAGTAGAATTTATTTTTCAAAATCAAATAGATTCAACTATTGAAATGTACCGAGCCTTTCTTTCTCCTCTCGCTACATACTATCCCGAACCTCATCATAAAGGATTAATTGAAGTAGCAACGGTAATGGAAGGCAGAATTGAAATGAAAATAGAAGAAGAGCTATACGAACTAAAACAATTTGACTCTATAAAATTTGAAGGAAGTCATGTACACTCATACAAAAATCTTGAAGAACGTCCCGCTGTTCTGCATTTACTGCTAAAATATGAGGCGTAAAACGGCAGAGCCGCAGTAAAACGAACCATAAAAAATGATTCGTTTTACTGCGGCTCTAATAGCTGTTTATTCATCAGCTTGTTTTGGTAGCTAATATATTTTTTCACTTTAATGATACTTAATGAATATTCTTCAATTAAACGGTGGATAGATTGAACCATACACTCTGGATAATGATGTTTTTTCTGTAAATATACTTTATACTTTCGAATTTGTCTTTCGAAATATAAAATAACTTGTTCAGGCGTTTTCACCAGTAAAGATTGCATGTATTCATTTACTTGCGTTTCAAGAAACGAATAGCGATTCGTGATAAAAAATGTCTTCATCTTATTTTCCTCCCTATATGTTAGTGGTACAAAAAAGAAACCCTTGTGCTAGGATTTCTTTTTTTGCTTTTTATTTGAATCAGCTGTGCGCAATTTTTAGGCACTGATACTTGAAATCGAAGACTCTCTATATTTTTTTATTTTGCATTTTATATATGTAGGCGTTTCGCTGAAAAGATTTGCTACATGTGTAATAGCTCCATAATACGTTTTAGCATCCATCATTTCTTTATTCACAATATAGTCATACAGGGATGATTCAATATCATCAACAAAAGCTAAAATGTGACGCTTTTCGAATAGGAGTTGATAAAGTTCATTAATTAAGTATGGGCTTTGATCAAATTTGTCTTGCAGCTGCTCTACTCGGTACTTTGTCATAGGCACTTCACACAAGATAATGTATCGTAACTCTTCTAAAAATAATTTATTCATCTTTCTCACATCCCTATTCTGTTAATAATTATATAATAGCACTATGCCTTCATATTTGGAAGCGTTTTCAATGTATTAATTTTAATATTTTTTTCTTCTCATTTCCTTTCGTTTTTTCTTTTCTTACGTGAATTATCTGTAGTATAGTTCGTTTTACGTAAAGACTCTAGCTACTTGTTAAACTACCTGACATACTTTTTGGGATTTTTATTATTGATGTCAAAAACTCTTGCATACCTAAGCGGAAACACCTTAAAAATAACGTCCTATTAGCCGGAATCGTCTTTAATTGTGATAAAATAAAAAATGGAAAATACATCATATAGGAGAGAGGCTATGGAAAAAGATCATATTTCAGAGCTTAAGATTTTAAAAGACATTGCCGAGATTTTAAATGAAGGCACTAATTTACATACAATGCTTCACGACGCTCTTTTAAAACTGCTACAAATAACAGATTTACATACAGGATGGATCTTTTTTATTGATGAAAATGGAAAACATGAGATGATTGCCGCTCAGCATTTGCCGCCAGCTTTATTAAATAAAACCGCTCAGCCTATGTGTAACGGAAGCTGCTGGTGTGTTGATCGATATATGGATGGCCGGCTTCAAAAAGCGTCTAATATTATGGAGTGCAAGAGACTTGAAGATTCCGTCACTTATGAGTGGGGAGATACACACGACATTACCCATCACGCAACGGTTCCTTTACAAGCAGGAGATGAGCGCTTTGGATTATTAAATGTAGCTGCCCCTCATAAAATTCATTTTGAACAGCGAGAGCTTGATTTATTAGGATCCGTCGCTCTTCAAATTGGCACGGCTATCAAGCGGATTAAGCTGACTCAATCTCAGCAAGAGGTAAAACTTATTGAAGAAAGAAACAGACTGGCCAAAGATCTTCACGATTCTGTTAATCAGCTGTTGTTTTCGATTAATGTCACAGCCAAAGCCGGAAGCAGCT
This sequence comes from Priestia sp. ST2, assembly GCF_055810735.1. Lineage (NCBI taxonomy): Bacteria > Bacillati > Bacillota > Bacilli > Caryophanales > Bacillaceae > Priestia > Priestia sp. ST2. Next base: position 271,364 of record NZ_JBVVNT010000002.1, read on the forward strand.
TAGCAAAAGATGTACAGTTAAAAGAGACTTTTTCCTTAATCCAAGAAACCGCTCAGCATGCCCAAGTGGAAATGAAAGCATTAATTTGGCAGCTTCGTCCTCAAGGATTAGAAAACGGCATTGTCAGCGCGTTAAAAAGCTATGGTCAAATGCTAGGGCTTAACGTAAAAGAACAAATTAAAGGAGTGTCTGTTTTGCCTGCTGTGATTGAAGAGACACTGTGGAGAGTCGGGCAAGAAGCTTTTAATAATTGCCGAAAGCATGCGGGTACGGCAGAGGTACATTTAAACGTAAGTATAAGCAAAGAACAAGTAAGTATGAAAATTCAAGATAGCGGCAATGGATTTATATATAGCGCTTCAGCAGAATTGCCGACGCTTGGGTTAAAAACCATGCAGGAGCGAATAAACAGATTAAATGGCAATCTATCTGTTACAAGCAGCATAGGAAACGGAACGGTTGTGGAAGTATCTATTCCTCTTTCATAACAGAAAGGAGCGCATATGAAAATAAAGATTCTAATCGCAGATGATCACCACGTTGTCCGAAAAGGGCTTGTTTTTTTCTTACAGACGCAGCCAGACTTAGAAATTGTAGGAGAAGCTTCTAACGGAGAGGAAGCTTTAAAGTTAGCAATATCCCTAGAACCACACATTGTGTTAATGGATTTATCGATGCCGGTTCTCGACGGAATCGAAGCAACAAAAGAATTAAAAAAACAAGCACCGCATATACAAGTCATGATTTTAACAAGCTTTTCGGATCAAGACCATGTGATACCGGCATTAGAAGCTGGAGCTTCAGGCTATCAGCTAAAAGAAAGTGACCCCGATGAACTTGTAGCCGCTATTCGAAAGCTAATGAATGGAGAAAATCAGCTTCATCCAAAAGTCACCACACACTTGCTAACACGGTTAACCAAAAGCAGCGAAAAGAAAGTCAATTTTATTGATCACTTAACAAAACGAGAAAAAGACGTATTAAAAGAAATTGCAAAAGGAAAAAGCAACAAAGAAATCGGTGCTGCCTTACATATTACAGAAAAAACAGTAAAAACACATGTGTCTAATATTTTATCCAAGCTTGGGGTTCAAGACCGCACGCAAGCTGCTCTATATGCTGTTCAGCACGGAATTTCCTAACCTACGACTTTAGTTGTAGGTTTTTCTCTGTGCTTCTCCGTCTATATTGGTAGCTTTCTTTCTACCAATAGCATGACGAAAAAAAGTTCAACCATCCCTATACTATACATATAACCAAACGACAGAGGAGTAGATAAGCATGAACATACTTATTATCAATGGAAGTCCCAGAGAAACAGGTCGAACAACACAAGTGACGAGAGAGCTTCACAAAAGCTATCAAAGTGCTTTTTTAGATTTAAGCCAATTATCGCTTCCTATATTCACAGGTGAACCTCATCAGTATGAAACAGAAGAAGTACAAGAGCTAATTGAAAAAATAGAAAAAGCGGATGGTATTTTACTTGCGACGCCCGAGTACCACGGAGCTATGAGCGGAGCGTTAAAAAACGCGTTTGACTTCTTAAACAGTGCGTATTTTGCGCATAAGCCCGTAGCACTTTTAGCAGTATCAGGAGGAGGAAAAGGAGGCATTAATGCTTTAAATAACCTTAGAACCGTTACACGCGCCTTGTATGCGAATGTTCTATCTAAGCAGTTGGTATTAGACCCTGCAGACATCGTGGAAAAAGGGACTTTACGAAAAAACGCAGCTGACGGAATTCATGAATTAGTTAATGAGCTGACTCTGTATACACAAGTGTCTAAGCAAATTTTAGAAGCTAAGCAAAATGTTTGATGAAGGCGCTTTACAAAGACCGGCGCTTTCAGGCCGTAGTAGCTGCTAATGTTTTATCCTCTATCGGCTCCGGTATTACGATGCTTGCCATTCCTTTACTGTTAGTTGCATCTCCAAATGGAAATAGACTATTTGGTACGATTATGCTGATTATGACGGTGATTAGCTTTATGGCTACTCCGTATATCGGCGTTCTTATTGATCGAATGTCACGAAAGAAACTGCTGTTAACCGTAGAATTGACAGGTTTTATCACGGTCATGTTATTTGTAATCGTCGGTTTTGTTACAGACTATTCAACGATTCACTACGTCATTTTGTACGGAACTGGAAACCTTTACTACACGTTTTTTTATCCAACGATTTTCGCGTTAAATCAAGAAGTTTTTTCAAAAGACGCGTTTCAATCATTAAACAGTATCATGGAAATACAAGGGCAGCTATCGAGTATGCTTGCAGGAGCTTTGGCGAGTCTAGTCATTACTCGTTGGTCGCTTCAATGGATTTTAACAGTCGATGCAGCTACGTATATAGCTGCATTTCTTTGTCTATTGAGTATTCCATATAAACAAAACAGGGAACGAAACGACAAGAAACACACTGCTATGAAAGAAGGGTTAACATTTATAAAAGAAAATCGCTCGGTCTCTATTTTTTTACTGCTTTCTTTTATGCCTTTCATCGCTGTGATGATGACGAACTATTTATTTCCTATTTATCTGACTCAAGAATTAAACGCAAGTCCAGCAGCATATGGGATTGAAAGTGCTGTATATGGTTTCGGGGCGTTAACGGCAGGGGTATTTATCGTATCTATTATGAAAAGAACAGGCACAGAGCTAGCGATTATGCTGAATATAAGCCTTTTTGCACTCGGAATATCTATCATCTTCTTTATGAAGCTTTTGTCGGTTTATTTTTCTATTGTGTTTCTTCTTGCTTTTGCAAATGCAGGTACAAGAGTAGCTCGAAATACGTTTATGATGCAGAAAATACCGAATATCATCGTGGGAAGAGTCGACAGCTTTTTTCGCTTTATCACGTTAGGTATTCGAATTTTACTGATTTTCTTCTTTACGTACGTTACGGCTAACGATCGTATAGGACTGGCTTTTTTAGGCCTTAGCCTGCTTTTATTATCATCCGCTGGAGCAGGTTGGATACTCTACAAAAGAAAACAGCGAAAACAGTCCGCATTGCTTAAGAGTGTTTTATAATGTCTGTTGCATGTTATAATAGAGGAATTGACAAATAATGTTCAACGTTTATGACGTTGAACATTATTTGTTCTGAATAGAAATTAAACAGAAACAGCATTGACTGTTATGCGATTGGAAGATTGTGAAGCGATGATAAATAAAACATTAAACAAAGAACAATTAAAAGATTCGTACTCAAGCAGAACGTACTATAGAGGGCACACGTATTACAAGCAGGGGCGTGTGCTTGATTTGGAATACAATGAACAGACCACTACGTGGACAGCATCCGTTCGAGGTGCGGAAATGTATACAGTAATGGTTGAACAAAAAGGAAATTCTTTTTATTCATTCTGCGATTGTCCTGCTTATCACGAGTTTTCAGAATGCAAACACGAAGTAGCTGTTTTATTAACCATTTGCGATGAGCGAGCAAAGCCGCAGCCAATTAAAACAAAGCCTTTTCGCCAAAGCAAAGAATACGAAAATGTAAATCACTTTATCGACTTATTTTCGAGCTATCAGCAAACAATAAGCGACCACAGAAAGTATGCAGATAAAGATCCGTTGAAAGTGGAATTTATTTGCAAGTCTTACTCAGAAGAATTTTTACGTTCAGAAGGAATGTACGTAGCGCTTGAAATGAAAGTAGGCGTCGATCGGACGTACGTAGTAAAAAACATTCAAGAATTTTTAACAGACGCTAAAGAATTTAAAACTCACGAATTTACCAAGCGCTTCGAATATGACCCGGCGGAACATTTTTTTATAGAAGAAGATAGGAAAATCATTGAGCTGCTGATGGATATTATGACAAATGAATCATTTTATAAAAATTCTTATTCTATGTATCGTTCGTCTGCAAATAACAGAGAACTAATCATTCCCTCCATCATAGCCAAAGAGTTATTTCAATTGCTCAAAGATCGGAACTTTACATTTATTCATGACGGGCACTCATATGAAAATATTATCTTTGCTGAAAGCTCAGCTCCTTTTTCGTTTCAGTTAAATAAGCACCCGGCAGCTGGATTTGAACTAGACTTTACGGAGCTTCATCAAGCTTCGTTTTTTGATCGATACGGGTGGCTATTTTTAAAGGGGACGTTTTATGAGCTATCTCAAGATCAGCGCATGCTTCTTGAAGGGCTTCGAAAAACGGCGCCTTTGAAGCCAGTCGTACCTATAGCAGAAGAGCAGATGGGCAATTTTTTATCTCACGTCGTTCCAGGACTAAAAAAAGTGGGGAAAGTGGATATCGCAAAAGAAGTATCCCATCAGATTATTGCACCTGAACTAAAAGCAAAAGTATTTATTGACCAGGAAGATGAACAGCTGTTTGTGACGCTTCGGTACCATTATGGGGAGATTTCAATTAATCCATTTTCACCTCAACCTGAAAAGTACGATAAAATCTTAATACGAGATTTAGAAAAAGAAGACCGCGTGATGGATTTAATTGAAACAGCTCCTTTAAACATTTATAAAAACCAGCTGTATTTAAATCAAGATGAATCATCTTTATATGAATTTTTGTTTCATATTGTTCCAAAGCTTGATGAAATAGCGGATGTGTATATTACGGATGAGATGAAAGATTATGCTTATACGGATTTTTCTGCGCCAGTAACAACGGTTGACATCAAAAACAGCAATGGATTATTAGAAATTAATTTTGATTTAGGAGACATTAATCATCAGACCGTTCAAGATGTTTTAAAATCTGTTTTAGAAAAGAAAAGCTATCATCGTCTAGATAACGGTGCGTTTATTCCTCTTGAAAACGAAGGATTTGAGCATATTCAAAATCTGTTTCGTGAGCTGAACGTAACCGAGAAAGACTTAAAGGATAACTCATTGCAAGTACCTTTATACAGAGGAATGCAAGTGGAAGAGATTATGAGTGCGGGTGATAAATCAGCGGCTAAGTTCGGCTCAGCATTTAAAAGATTACTTACACAGCTCAAATCTCCAGAGGAAATGGATTGGGAAGTACCGGAATCCTTGCAGGCATCACTGCGTGATTATCAGTACAATGGGTTTAAGTGGTTTAAATCTCTGGCTCACTACTCTTTAGGAGGCGTGCTGGCTGATGATATGGGGCTTGGAAAAACGCTTCAAAGCATTGCCTATATCCTATCTGAAAAAGAGCTTGATGAAGATAGCAGTGCTTTTTTAATTGTTGTGCCGGCTTCCTTGATTTATAACTGGCGCAACGAATTGGAGAAATTTGCACCGAATTTAACGGTTCAAACCATTACAGGAACGCCGAGCGAGCGTGAGGAGAAGCTAAAACGCACAGCTGACGTATGGATTACATCTTACCCAACGCTGCGTCAAGATATCGATTTGTATCAGCATCTTCATTTTCATGCTTTAATTCTAGATGAGGCTCAAAGTATTAAAAATCATACAACGAAAACAGCAGTAGCTGTTAGGACTATTTCAGCTAAAAAACGTTTTGCGCTGAGCGGTACGCCTATTGAAAACTCACTTGATGAGCTTTGGTCAATTTTTCAGACCATTCTTCCTGGCTTATTTCCAGGGCTTCGCCAGTTTAAAAACATGTCATCGGAGCAGGTCAGTCGAATTGTAAGACCATTTTTACTGCGACGAGTAAAAAAGGATGTGTTAAAAGAACTGCCTGATAAAATTGAAACAACTCATTTATCTGAGCTGACTAAAGAACAAAAAGAATTATATGTAGGGTATTTAGAACAGTTAAAATCATCTTTAGCCGGTGAAGATTTTAATAAAAACCGAATGAAGATCTTGGCAGGATTAACAAGACTTCGCCAGATTTGCTGTCATCCGTCTTTATTCGTTGAAAATTATGAAGGGGATTCAAGCAAATTAGAGCAGCTGCTTGAGATTACAAGAAATGCGGTTGCCAACGGAAAACGTTTGTTAATCTTCTCTCAGTTTACAAGCATGCTTCACATTATTCGAGAAGAGCTCCAAAAAGAAAATCTCTCATACTTTTATTTAGACGGTCAAACGCCATCAAAAGAACGAGTGGAAATGGCCGATCGGTTTAATAATGGAGAACAAGACATTTTCTTAATTTCATTAAAAGCCGGAGGCACAGGCTTAAATTTAACGGGAGCTGATACGGTTATTTTATATGACTTATGGTGGAACCCGGCGATTGAAGAACAAGCAGCAGGACGTGCACACCGCATTGGGCAAAAAAATGTTGTGCAGGTTATCAAGCTTATTTCTCAAGGAACCATCGAAGAAAAAATTTACGGCTTGCAGCAAAAGAAAAAAGAACTCATCGAACAGGTTATTCAGCCGGGAGAAACAATGCTTTCTAGTTTGACAGAAGAAGAGCTTCGAGAACTGCTTAGTATGTAGCAAAGGACGTGTAAGGAATGAAAAAATGGGCGTTTGTATCAGATTTTGATGGAACAATTTCAAAAAAAGATTTTTACTGGATTGTGATTGAAAAGTATTTTCCAGAAGGTGAAGAGCTTTTCCGCCGATGGAAAGCAGGAGAAATGAAAGATATTGATTTTTTATCTACTGTTTTTCAATCCATTCATCAAGAAGAACCGAAAATTTTAGAAGAAGTAGCGAATATTCCAATTGATGAATACGTGCCCGCTTTTATTAAAGCTGTTCAGGAAAACGGCGGAGATTTTTATATTTTAAGCGCTGGAACAACGTACTATATTAAACCGATTTTAGATAAATACGGTGTTGAAAAAGTGGAAGTTTATTCGAATGAAGGCTATTTCCATCAAAACAACGTTCACTTGCGTCTAGACCCTGCTCACAGATGGCATTCAGAACGCTACGGCATTGATAAATCGGCTGTTATTAAAGAACTAAAAGAGACATACGAAACGATTTATTTTGCTGGAGACAGCGAGCCGGATTCGCATCCGGCAAAATATGCAGACGTCACATTTGCAAAAGATTCTTTGCAAGATTTACTGCGCGAACAAAACGTTTCATTTGTTCCGGTTGAGACATTTGAAGATATTGAGCAATATTTAATACAACACAACGTGATAAGAAAAAGATAAAAACAGCGGTATTATTTGATTACTTCAAATAATACCGCTGTTCCTATTCCGCCTCCGCTTCCTAAAGACGCTATGACATATCGCACGTTACGGCGCTTGCTTTCATAAAAAAGACGCGTAGCTAAAATAGCTCCCGATGCTCCGTAAGGGTGTCCTAAGGTCAATGCTCCACCGCGAATATTCACTTTCTCTTGTGATATTCCCAGTTCTTGCATACAAGCGACAGCTTTAACGGCAAAGGCTTCATTGATTTCAAATAAGTCAATATCATCTACCGTAAGAGAATTTCGCTTCAAGATATTTTTAATCGCAGAAACTGGTGCAATAGCAGGGTAAAGAGGTGACACTCCTGAAATATCAGCGTCAATAAAACGCAAAACGGGCTGAAAGCCTAAGGCCCGTGCTTTTTGCTCTTCCATCACAAGAGCAATGCAGGCTCCGTCGTTAATTCCACAGCTGTTGGCTGCGGTGACGGTGCCTTCTTTTTTTAAAAAGACGGGGCTGGCTTTTTGCAGCAGCTTTGTTAGGTTTCGTTTTTTCATAAATGCTTCATCGTGCATCACGTTTGGAAGAGGAAGCGTTTCTTCTTCAAACAACCTCTTTTCAAAAGCCTCCCAGCTTCTTTCATGACTTAAAAGAGCATATCTGTCCTGCTGATCTTTAGATATATTGTATCGCTGAGCTACGTTTTCTGCGGCGATTCCCATGTCAGGATCACCAATTTTATCAGGAGAAAAACGTGCTCTTTTTTCAAAAGGAGAAGTACTTGTACTTTCAACGCCTCCAGCTAAATAACACGTTCCAGCGCCTGCTTTTATCAAATAGCTCGCCATTCGAATCGCTTCTAAGCCAGCTCCGCACTGACGATCAATGGTCATTCCAGGAACAGAAAAAGGGAGGTCTGCTTCTAAAGCGGATAGCCTAGCTGCGTTTCCTCCTGGACCTACAACATTCCCTAAAATAATGTCATCAATTTCATGTTCAATTCCAGCGCTAAGATGTTTTAATAAAGGAGCCGTTAGCTCTTGAACATGAAAATCTTTCAGTATACCGTTTTCTTTTCCAATGACCGTACGCTTCGCTTTTACAATTGCTGCTTGATACATCGTTATCACTTCCTTACATAGAAGCCGTTTTAGAACGGCCAGGTACCGCTACTGCTTTTCGAACTTTTGTAATTAAATACGCCGCGACCACTGCTTTTATACAGTCACCAGGAAGATAAACAAAGCTTAGTTGAAGGGACTTTAGAAATGGAATGTGAAGCTGTAGTGCCTGTACAGGAATGCCGCATGCATATACCAACCCAATCCCAAATAACACATTTACGGTAAACGCCTTTGCAACCGTTACATTTTTTAATCGTGACAGCGTCCAGCCAATAAAGAAAGCTGCAAACACATAGCCAATGATATACCCAGCACTCGGACTCAAAAATACCCCGATTCCTCCGCGTCCTCCAGCAAGTAAAGGAACGCCAGCTGCCAGCAAACATAAAAAAAGAAATTGACTTAAAGCTCCAAGTCTAGCTCCAAGAATTCCTCCTGACAGCATGACACCCATAGGCTGAAGAGTAATTGGAACAGGTGTAAAGGATAAAAAAATAGGAGGGACGAGTCCTAGAGCGCCCATTATAGCCGTGAATAATGCAACGTACGTCATATCTTTTGTTTTCATCGTAAACCTCCGCTATGTATGATAAAACATGACTATCGTATCTTATAAAACTCAAATTAGTCAACTTAATTTTTATATAAGTTTACATTTTTATTTTCTCAAACGTACATTTACGGTACACTAAAAGTAAAAGAAAAAGGGAGTTTAAGCAGTAATGAAACGAATTGAAGAACTAATTTTTTATCAGTGTCAACAAACGCCTGGCAGATTGGCACTATCGGATTCTATTAATAAGCTAAGCTACGGTCAAATGTGGGATCATGTATGCAAAGCCGAAAATCAGCTGAAAGAAAAAGGGATGGAAAAAGGAGAGCTCGTTGCGTTAAGTATGCCAAACAATGCAGATGCTGTTGTGTCATTTTTAGCGATTTTAAAAGCCGGCGGAATTGTGATGCTTTTACATAATGAGCTAACAGAGGCTGAAGTGGATACCTATTTTTCTATTCAATCCCCAAATTGGCTATGGAAAACATCTTCTTTAACTAACATAACAAAAGAAAAACCAATCCTGCCCGTACGGCAAGTGAATGCACTGTCCGATCTATTTTTATTTGGATTTACCTCTGGGTCAACAGGGAGACCAAAAGGGTTTGTAAAATCGCATTATTCTTGGTCTTCATCATTTCAAGAGTGGTCGGATATATTTTCTTTAAAGCAACACGACAAAGTGCTTGTTCCTTTACATATATCGTATTCTGCCCAGCTTTACCCAGTTTTGCATGCACTTTGCAGCGGTATGCACGCTATCATGCTAGAAGCGTTTACACCTTCGGCTGTTTTTAACAAGGAAGCTAGCTGTATGTCTATTACACCTGCATTAATTTCTCCATTGCTTCGTTATGTACAAAGCAGACCAAAAGAACAACGACTTCTGCCAAAAACCGTGATTTCAGTAGGCAATAAATTATCTCCTTCCGTTCGAAAGAAATTTTCACAAGCATTTCCTAATGCCTATCTGTATGAATATTACGGATCTTCCGAAATGGGATTTGTTACGGTGCTTTCACCACATACAGCTGAAACGATGCCTCATACAGTAGGCTATCCTGTTAACAGTGTAGACGTTTTAATCCTGAATAAGCGTGGAAAAGAAGTAGAAAAAGGAGACAAAGGGACACTATTTGTGAAAACAACTCAAGCATTTGAAGGGTTTGTTAAGGACAGCGAAGAAACGAACCGCTCATTTTTTAACGGATATGTTACGTCGCATGATATTGCGGTTCAGCTTCAAGACGGGAGCATTACGATCGTAGGGAGAGATAAAAACGTAATTAAAAGCAGCGGAAGCTTAGTGTATGCTGAAGAAATTGAAGAGCTGCTTTTACAAATACCGGGCGTTAGCGAAGCAGCCGTTTTTAGCGTAGCAGATGCTGAACGTTCAGAAGTCGTAGGTGCAGCAATTGTTTTAGAGAACATTTCTCTTTCTGATGTGAGACAAGCGTTGACACAACGAGTATCTGTTTATAAAATCCCGCGCGTATGGAGAGTTTTAACGTCCTTTCCGCGAATGAAAAATGGTAAAATTGATAAAGCAACGATATACAGCTACTTTACAGAGAAAGAAGGGAAGACATATGATCTCATTTGAACCTATTACAGCTGACACGATGTATATTGTGTCAGAGATTATCAATTCAAACGAAGCTTATAACGTGTTAGAAAACGGTAAAAAAGAGCGGAGTGAAGAAGAGCTTTTTAAAGAATATATGAATGAAAAAACGGACAGTTACTTTATAAAAGCCGACGATACATACGTAGGGGTTATCGATTACATGAAACAAAACCCAAATGATGACTATCCATGGATTGGGGCTTTTATTATTCATAGTGCCTACCACAATTTTAGTTTCGGAACGCAGGCGTATCTAGCGTTTGAAGACAAGCTAAAAGAAGAAGGAGTTTCCGTTCTTCGCCTTGGCGTTCTGTCTCAAAATCCTAGAGCCAAGCTGTTTTGGGAGCGCCTTGGTTTTACACAGTATGCCACTAAGCCGCTGCATCATAATCAAGTTAACTGTTTGGAAAAAGAGCTGTAAGAAAATTCGTGGATTATATCCGCGGATTTTTTATTGTACATTAAATGGTCAAAAGAAAGAAAATATAGTAATCACTTTATTATTATCAGAGCCTTATGCTCCTGTTGAAGACAACGTAAGCCTTCTATTCGGCGCGACTTGAAGGATCTTGCAATTGTACTCAATTTTAGCAGAAGAAAAGAAGCTGTTTTTAATATAAAATTAACTATTTGAACTGTTTAGTACATATATAAAAAACTGCTTTTCTATGCATTCTTTCTTCATCTATTTCTCTGATAAAGCCTTTCATATCAAGGATGTATAAAAAGCTGCATAAACGATAAAGAGGGCCCCTTGAAGAACCCTTCTTCCAATAGGTTTTTTTGTGGTGTGTTCCTAAAAGAGACATTATGGTAACTAGAATTATATAGGTTATACAATTTATAGTAGAGTGGTTTATAGTCACAGAAAGGTACTTTGGAAGGTGGCATTTAAAATTGAAATATAAATTAGAAAAAAGGCTGGCATATTTATATTCTGGTGAATTAGTATCTTTAGTCCTTTTTGTTATTTTGAGTTATGCAGCTAATTATTTATACCCAACTCTCCGGTTATATTCGTTGTATTCATTTTGGACATCTTTTATTTTCTTAGAGCTTCTTTTATTACAAGGAACGTCTTATTGGTACATTAAATTGAAGAGACTAAGGAAAGAAAATATCTCTATAACTCCTATTAAGATAGTTCGACAATTACATCGTTTAAAAACAGTGAATTTCATTTTAATTTTCATTTCCTTTATAGCATTTATTCTCGATTTTATTAAATGGTATCCTTCATTTCCTTTAGGAGGATTACAGATTTCAGTTTTTATTTATATCTTTGCACTTTTGGAGTATATCAACTACTTTTATATTCAACTCTCATACGATAACATTTCTGATATAAAACATTTGCTGAAAAGCAGAAGACTAAAACAGTCGTGTATGAATAAGGATTTTAAACGAACTTTATAACAGATGTTGAGGACTACCTATAAGCCGTTTTATGTTAACAAAATTGATTGTTTGTTTAAGAAAGTAATTGCCTAACAAGCAATTACTTTTCTTTTTTATAGAAAAAAATGAAATGATTGTATACTTTTTCGCTGTTCAGACGTTATAAGAGGGGAAGGAGGAAAAATATTTAAAAAACCGGTTATCAAACGATCAACTAAAAATTGTCATGAATCAACTTTACTTATATTTAATTAAACAAGGTGCAAACCAAGAAACAGCTAAAGATATTGTTCAAGAAGCTGTTTGTAAACTACTTCTTCATCTTGAATCGATTGATACCGATAAATATAAATCATGGCTTTTTAAAGTGTCTATAAACTTATATTACGATTACTGTCGAAAGAACAAAAAATCTCAGTACGTGGTAGTAGAAGATTACCTTATTACCAATGAGCAATTAATTGAAGAGATGATGATTGCACAAGAGAATCAGCTTCTAGTAAGAAGAATACTTCAAAAGGTGTCTCCCACCTTTAAGCAACTACTTCTTTTAAAGTACGAGTTAGAGTGGTCTTATAAACAAATTGCCGAATATGTAGATATGAAACCTGAGGCTGTAAAAACATATTTAGCTCGTGCTAGGAAAACATTTAAAGAAATATATAGGAGAGAATGTAATGAAAAAAACGAATGATGAGTTAGATTCTATTTTTGATGAAAAGTCTTTACATAGAACGTTGAAAAAAGCAAAGTATAGCGCAATTTTACGAACAGTTTTTATCTCTGCACTGGTATTTTGTTTTGTTATTGGTTTATTTGTCAAAGGGAATAATTATTTTATTAACACACAAGGAGACAAGCTTGCTGATCGGTTAATTACAGAAAATCAGGTGATGATGTCTCCAAATACATACACTAACACTGATACCATTTCAATTGGAGTTTTAAAGGGGAGTATTAAGAGTGAAGTATTTAAAGTAATTGAAAACAAAGTGATACCTTGGGATACAGAAGAAATAACGTATGATTTACTTGGGAATTTTAATGCATCATTCTCCATGAGTAGTACAATTGTCAATGACACGACAGTTTATCATATTCCTAATGGGCAACGTGAGATGTTATTTTACGTACCCAAATACAAATATAAGTTGTATGCGAATGACTTTGACATGATCAAAAAATATCCAAATGATAAATACATGGAGATGGCCATATCTCTCAATAAAAATTACACATTGAAAGAAGTACAAAAGATGCTGCCTACATCTACTCACCAAACGTGGTATTGGGTAGATAACTATGGAAAGTCTACTGGTTACAGAAACAATCCAGAAAGTGGACGATGGTTATTAGGTATTTCTAAACCGTCACCACAGCTAGGAGCAAAACTAACGGCTACTAAAATTAAAACAGAAGCAGACTTTTTGAATGAGCTCAAAAAAACAGATCCAGGAGAAGTAAAAAATCTAAAAAACAGACAGAAAAATGGATTGATTATAGGCGTAGTTGTTACAGGAACAAAAGAAGAACTGCTTTCTTTGAAAAGCAAACCATATGTCAAAGCAGCTAGTTTAGGAGCAGTGGTAGATAAATATTGAGTTTTAGGGACTTGAAACGAAGGAAACCTGTTGTATATTAGTTGTATATTAATTGATAGATAAATAAAAAGAATCCTCTGCCCTATATAGGCAAAGGATTCTTAATTTATTAGAATAGGGAACGTTGCAACATGGAAAGGAATAAAAAAATTGTTATGCTTTTTTATTCATTCTGGGTAAAAAACACCTTTACATGATTACTTGATAATCACGTAAAGGTGTTTTTAATTATTTTATCAAAACCGTTGTATTAGCCGGAATCACAAGCTGATTTTTGACTTTCTTAGCTCCTTTTTCACTAGCAAAAATCAATTTACCTTTCGCTGCTACAGATACTTTTACAGGTTGATTTGAAATATTATGATACACGCTAATCGAGTTGTCTTTATACGTACGGCTATAGGCAACAACTTCTTTACTGTCTACTGAAATAGATTGAAGCGTTCCTTTTACTAACTCTTCATGCTGCTGACGCACGCGAATCATTTCACGGTAATGATTTAACAAAGAATCCTTTTGTTTGGTTTGTGCTTCTACAGACACGCCGTTGCCGCCTTTGTTATATACAGGTGTTTCCCAGCTAGTTTGTCCAAGTCCGTTTCCTTCGTACCAGCGGAACGGTTCACGGATTAACTCATCAGGCTTTTCACCGGTCATGCCAATTTCTTCACCGTAATAAATATACGGGTTGCCAGGAAGCGTAAGTAAGATAGAAGCAGCTGATTTTGCTTTGTTCACATCGCCGCTCAGTTCACTCATGACGCGGTTTTGGTCATGGTTGGTTAAGAAAATGCCGTCAATTTTATTTGGATTGTATGATTTGAACAGCTCATCCGTTGCCGCTGCTGCAGTGGCGATTCCTTGATCATTTCCTGCTTTTACAGAGCTGACAATTTTCCCTGCTAAATCAAAGTTAAATAGGGAATCAAGCGATTGATAGTAAGGAGCTACCACTTCAGGCTGATCCCATACTTCACCCGTTAGATATACGTTAGGGTTTTCTTTTTTCATCGCATCTCTAAACTCATTCCACCACAGAATATTTTTCTTAGCGCCTTCAGGCGTTTGACCTTTAAAAATATGAAGCGCAGCATCTAAGCGGAAGCCATCAACGCCTTGCTTTAGCCAAAACTTTCCGACGTTAATCATTTCTTTTCTTACTTCAGGGTTATCGTAATTTAAGTCAGGCATTCCTTCCCAAAACGTTCCGTAAAAATACTCTCCGTTTGGAGCTTTATGCCATACTTGCTGTCCCCAAGATCCTTTTTCATTCAAGTCGGTATTTTTATCAGCCCAAATATAGTAATCTCTGTACTTGCTGTTTTTATCTTTTAACGCAGCTTGAAACCAAGGGTGTTCGCTGCTCGTATGATTCACAACAAGGTCCATAATGACTTTTACGTCTCGTTTGTCTGCTTCTTTCATCAGCTTGCGAAAATCTTGCAGATTTCCGTACTGCGGATCAATGTTATAATAGTCCGTTACATCATATTTATGATAGCTAGGAGAAGGGTTGACTGGCATCATCCAAATCCCGTTTACTTGAAGATCATTCTTTGTATGAGAATTTCCGTCATTTAAATAGTCCAGCTTTTGTGTAAGACCTTTTAAATCACCATGTCCATCTTTATTTGCATCGTAAAAAGAGTTTACATACACCTCATAAAAGACACCGTTTTTATCTGCTGTTGGAGCTTTACCTTTATGTACAGTTTCGGCGTGAACGCCTGTTGATAAGCTAGCAGCCAGCGGCAGTGTTAGAGCTAAAGCTGTCCATTTTTTCCCTTTCATCGTTTCATCCCCTTTTTTTGCAATCGTTTGCATAAATTGACTACAATTGAAATATAGCACCTATTTGAAAACGATTACAACGAAAATTTCATTTTGATTATTTTGAACTAGTAATTATTCTGACAACCTAGTTATTTACTGTGTCTAATGACATTAAGCGGCTGCGTTATATTAAGGCTATAGATAGAAGATAGCAATAAAATAAGGGATTATTATCCAATTGAAAATAATGACTATGTCAAATATTCTGACAATGTTGTTGTTCAATTCATCATCTCGTGCTAAAATCCAAATATAACTGAAAAACGGTACTGCGGTTCCGAAAAACGGAACTTAAAGTATCGATGCAGATAATAAAGCTTGAATTTCATTTACTATCTGCAAATGATTACGCTTACATTGAAGGGGTTAAGGGGGAAGAATGCATTGAGTAAAGTAGATTTAAACTGTGATTTAGGGGAAAGCTTTGGTGCTTATCGTATTGGCAATGATGAAGCCATTTTAGAGCACGTGACGTCTGTGAACGTTGCCTGTGGATTTCACGCAGGGGATCCGAGCGTTATGAGAAAAACGGTAAAATTGGCCGCTGAAAAAAAAGTGCAAATTGGGGCTCATCCTGGTCTGCAGGACCTTATTGGTTTTGGACGCAGAAACATGAATATTTCACCTCAGGAAGCCTACGATATCGTGATCTATCAAATTGGGGCATTAAACGGTTTTTTGCAAGCAGAAGGGTTATCAATGCAGCATGTAAAACCTCACGGTGCATTGTATAACATGGCTGCTAAAAACGAAGCGTTGTCTGAAGCAATAGCAAAAGCTGTTTACAACGTAAATCCTGAGCTGATTTTATTTGGGTTATCTGGAAGTGAACTGATTCAAGCAGGTAACAGAATTGGTTTAAAGACGGCTAACGAAGTATTTGCAGACCGTACCTATCAGTTAGACGGTTCTCTCACTTCTCGTACAGAACCAAATGCTTTAATTGAAAATGACGACGAAGCTGTTTCTCAAGTTATTACAATGGTGAAAGAAGGGAAGGTAAAATCTCAGCAAGGTAAGGATGTAGAATTGCAGGCAGATACGATTTGCATCCATGGAGACGGAGCTCACGCACTTGAATTTGCCCGTCATGTCAACCGTTCTTTACGAGCATCAGAAGTGGTAGTTAAGGCTATTTCAAAATAAAAACTACATACAATCAGGAGGAAGATGATATTGGAGCCAATTAAAAAATCAACACCTCAGCAAAAGCTTTCGGCTGCGCCTAAAGTAAACTGGACGTTAATGCTTGGAGCCGCTTTTTTAATGGCCACATCGGCTATTGGACCAGGCTTTTTAACTCAAACTACCGTATTTACACAAAATTTAGCTGCAAGCTTCGGATTCGTTATTTTAATTTCAATTATTCTTGATATTTTTGCTCAAACCAACGTATGGAGAATTATTGCCGTTTCTGAAAAAAGAGGACAAGAAATCGCCAATATGGTATTTCCTGGATTAGGATACGTACTCGCTATTTTAATTGTTATTGGAGGACTTGCTTTCAATATTGGAAATATTGCCGGTGCGGGGCTTGGATTAAATGCGATTACGGGTATTTCTCCAACAGCTGGCGCTGCAATTAGTGCAGTTATTGCTGTATTAATCTTCGTTGTAAAAGAAGCTGGAAAAGCAATGGATCGCTTCACGCAAATTGCAGGTTTTGTCATGATTGGGCTGATGCTATATGTAGCCGCTACCACTTCACCTCCCGTTGGAGAAGCTGTAGTGAAATCTTTTACACCTGACAAAATCGACATCATTGCGATCGTTACGCTTGTTGGAGGAACAGTCGGTGGTTATATCACCTTTGCTGGTGGACATCGTCTTTTAGATGCCGGCGTAAAAGGCATCGATTCTTTACCTCAAGTAACAAAAAGTTCTGTAACAGGAATTCTTATCACTTCCGTTATGCGAATCGCTTTGTTTTTAGCTGTACTTGGCGTTGTGTCTAAAGGTTTACAAATTGACCCAGCCAATCCTCCAGCATCCGTGTTTCAGCTCGCAGCAGGAAACGTCGGGTATAAAATCTTTGGTATTGTTATGTGGTCTGCCGCTATTACGTCTGTGGTAGGAGCTGCTTATACCTCTGTTTCGTTTATTCAAACGTTTAGTGAAAAACTTAATAAAAACTCAAACTGGATTATTATTGGATTTATTATTATTTCAACTCTGTCATTTGTCTTAATTGGAAAACCTGTAAAAGTTCTTCTTTTAGTTGGAGCAATCAATGGATTAATTCTGCCGATCGCTCTTGGGACTTTACTGGTTGCTGCATACAAAAAAAGCATCGTTGGCGAGTATAAACATCCTTTATGGCTTACCATTTCTGGTGTACTTGTCGTTATTGTAATGGCTTTAATGGGCGGCTATACGTTAATGGATCAACTTCCTCAATTATTTAAATAAAACAATGTGCCCGCACGTAAGTTGCGTGTGGGCACTGATGGGAGAGAGAAATATGACAACCCTTTCACAACTAACTCCAGCTGAACTTCGTCAGCAAATCCGTAACAACCAGCTTATTCAACCAACAGCAGGCATGGCAAATGGCTATGCTCAAGCTAATTTATCTATTTTACCAAAGCAACAAGCTTTTGACTTTCTATTGTTCTGTCAGCGTAACCCTAAATCGTGTCCTCTTTTAGATGTCACAGACGCTGGATCTCCGGTGCCGAAGTTTGCAGCTCCGTTGGGAGATATTCGTACAGACATTCCAAAGTATCGAATCTATGAAAATGGGGAACTAGTAAAAGAAGTAACCGATATCACAGATTACTGGACAGAAGATATGGTAGCTTTCCTTATCGGCTGCAGCTTTACATTTGAACACGCACTGTTAAACAACGACATACCTGTTCGTCACATTGAAGAAAATTGTAATGTTCCTATGTATAAAACAAATATTTCATGCGCTGAAGCGGGAATATTCCATGGCTCGACGGTAGTTAGTATGCGGCCAATTCCTCAACAAGATGTAGTACGGGCAGCCCAAGTAACTTCACGTTTTCCAGCTGTGCACGGAGGACCTATTCACATTGGAAATCCCGCTGCGATAGGCATTGAAGACCTTCACTCTCCGGATTTTGGCGATGCTGTTTCAATTAAGGAAGGGGAAGTGCCCGTATTCTGGGCTTGTGGTGTAACCCCTCAAGCAGTAGCAATGGAAACAAAACCTTCTATTATGATTACACATGCTCCGGGGCATATGTTTATCACAGATATTCGAGATGAAAAACTAGGTGTTTTATAAAAGAAAGAGGTGTAGATATGAATCAAACCGTAACAAAAGCATCGGCTGTTATTTCTCCGCTTGGCGACTCAGCGCTTGTAATAACGTTTGGAGATAGCATTCAATACGACATTCATAAACAAATTAAAGCGTGTAAAGATTCGATAGAATTAAATCCTTTTCCTGGATTTATCGAATGCGTGCCGGCATTTACGAACCTGACAATCTTTTATAACCCCCTTGAAGTTGTAGCAGCCGTGAAAAAGAAGGAGAAAAAAGAATTTGTTTCTCCTTTTGAAGTAGTGTCCTCTATCATTCAAAGTAAACTAGAAAACGAACAGACAGAAAAAGCGTTAAACCATCGTACGGTTTCTATTCCAGTTTGCTACGGAGGAGAGTATGGACCTGACCTTGAATATGTCGCTCGTCACCATAACTTAACAACTGAAGAGGTAATTAGTATTCATTCTGAAGGCGAATACTTAGCATATATGATTGGATTTGCTCCTGGATTTCCATTTCTCGGAGGGTTATCTGAAAGAATTGCTACGCCTCGCCGGCCATCTCCTCGCCCCTCTATTCCTGCTGGCTCGGTTGGTATTGCGGGAATGCAAACAGGGGTGTATCCTATTTCCACTCCCGGAGGATGGCAGTTAATTGGTCAAACGCCCGTTAAATTATTTTTGCCGGAACAAAACCCACCAAGTTTGCTGCAGGCTGGAGATATTGTAAAATTCGAGCCTATCTCTAAAGAAGAGTATCAAGAACTACGGGCAAAGGAGGGAGAAAAATGAGTATAAGAGTTAGTAAAGCCGGGTTATTAACGAGCATTCAAGATTTAGGAAGAAGAGGGTTTCAGCAGCACGGTGTAATTGTAAGCGGTGCAATGGATTCTTATTCCCTTCGAATTGCTAATTTACTAGTTGGTAACGATGAAAATGAAGCGGGACTTGAGATTACGCTAATGGGACCTACCCTTGAAATAGAAAGTGATTGTTTAGTAGCGATCACAGGAGGAGATTTAACTCCTTCGGTCAACGGAAAGCCAGTACCTATGTGGAAACCTTTATTTATTCTAAAAGGAAGCACTTTATCATTTGGTCCTTGCAAAACTGGGTGTCGTTCCTATCTATCTGTAGCAGGAGGATTTGCTATTGATGAAGTGTTAAATAGTAAAAGTACGTATTTAAGAGGTGAAATCGGGGGCTACAAAGGAAGAGCATTACAAACAGACGATGTTTTACCTCTATCTGTTCCTGCTGTTTCAAAGCCTGCTTTTCTTTCAAATGAAGTGATAAACGGAGTATATACTTCTTCATGGTCCGTAAATTATAAAGAATTTGTTCATTTTACAAAGAAACCAGGTGTCCGCGTTATGAACGGCAGTCAATTTGATTTATTTACAGCTGAAAGCAAAAGTCATTTTATGAAAGAGCCTTTTAAAGTATCGAATCAATCAGATCGAATGGGCTATCGAATGGATGGACCTTCTCTTCAGCTTCAAGAAAAAAAAGAGTTATTGTCTGAAGCCGTTTCACAAGGTTCTGTTCAAGTCCCCCCGGATGGAAATCCCATCATTCTGTTAGCGGACCGTCAAACCACGGGGGGATACCCTAAAATTGCTCAAGTCATCACAGCGGATTTACCGCTTTTAGCTCAAGTAAAGCCTGGAGAATCCATTTACTTTTCTCACATTTTGCTTCACGAAGCTGAAAGAATCTATTTAGAAAAAGAACAGATGCTTCAAGAATTGAAGATTGCTATTAACCTTGCGTCAACTAAATAACACAAAACGGGAGTGACAAGAAATGATAAACGTACGTGAATTGCAAGAAGTTGTTTCATTAATGAATGAATCTGGTATTCAAAAGCTCCATATTGAACATGAAGGAACAAAAGTTGTCATTGATAAAGCAGGAATTCCTTTAGAGGACACAGCTGTTACAGAAGTGAAAACAGATGAAGTAAAAGCCGAAGCCACTGAGCAAGCGCCTCAAGATTCTATGTCTGTAAACGCAGCAGAAAACAATGAAAAGCAAATTTTATCACCAATGGTCGGAACGTTTTACGCCAAGCCAGAAGCAGACGCCGATCCCTTCGTTCAAGTAGGACAAACAGTTGAACGTAAAGATGTTGTATGTGTGATTGAAGCGATGAAGCTGTTTAACGAAGTCGATGCGGGAATAGAAGGAGAAGTGCTTGAAATTCTTGTGAAAGACGGGGATGTTGTAGAGTTTGGACAGCCATTATTTACCGTAAAATCACACTAAAGTATACATACTGTCAGGAGGAGTCATTATGTTTAAAAAGATCTTAATCGCAAACCGCGGCGAGATTGCAGTTCGTATCATTCGGGCTTGTAAAGAGATGGGGATTGCAACCGTGGCGGTTTATTCAGAAGCAGACAAAGATGCACTTCACGTGAAGCTAGCAGATGAGTCATTTTGTATTGGCAAAACGTCTTCTAAAGAAAGCTACTTAAATATTCGTAATTTGCTTACCGTAGCGCAAGTAACCAAGGCAGACGCTATTCATCCAGGATACGGATTTTTAGCTGAAAATGCTGATTTTGCTGAGATGTGTGAATCCTATGACGTTACCTTTATTGGTCCAAAAGCAGAAGCTATCCGTAAAATGGGAGCAAAAGCTGTAGCACGAGATACAATGAAACAAGCCGGCGTGCCTATTGTACCTGGAACGGAAGGACTGATTGAAGATAGCAGCACCGCTATGCCAGTAGCAAGAGAAATAGGTTATCCGATCATCGTAAAAGCCACAGCGGGCGGTGGCGGAAAAGGAATGCGACTGGCTCATAGCGAAGAAGAGCTAGAAAAAGCAATTCGTCAAGCTCAGCATGAAGCAGAAACTGCCTTTGGAAACGGCGGCGTATATCTTGAAAAATATTTAGAAGAGCCAAAACACATCGAAATTCAAATCATTGCGGATGAAGAAGGGAATGTGGTTCATTTAGGTGAACGAGATTGTTCGATTCAACGCCGTCATCAAAAGTTGGTAGAAGAAGCTCCGTCTCCTGCGGTAGACGAAAACCTTCGTGCTAAAATGGGCAAAGCGGCGGTCTCGGCGGCTAAAGCAGTTGATTATACAGGTGTCGGAACAGTTGAGTTTCTATTAGATAAGCACGGGCATTTTTACTTTATGGAAATGAATACACGAATTCAAGTTGAACATCCTGTTACAGAACTTGTAACAAACATTGACTTAATTAAAGAACAAATTTCAGTAGCAGCAGGCTACCTGCTATCATTTGCTCAGCAGGACATTCAGTTAAAGGGATGGGCAATTGAATGCCGGATCAATGCAGAAAATCCGGCTAAAAACTTTATGCCTTCTCCTGGAAAAGTCGAGATGTATTTACCTCCTGGCGGCTACGGGGTTCGTGTAGATAGCGCCGTTTACCCTGGCTATGAAATTTCCCCATTTTATGATTCAATGGTGGCGAAATTAATTGTAACGGGGAAAGATCGAAATGAAGCGATTCAACGAATGAAACGCGCACTCGAAGAATTTATCATTATCGGTATTCATACAACCATTCCTTTTCATTTAGAATTACTGAACCATCCTTCTTTTAAAGAAGGGGATTTCACAACCAAATTTCTAGAAAGTAATCCTATTTCAATTAAAGAACTAGAAACGGTGTAAGAAAGGAAAGTGCTCTTATAAGGGAGTGCTTTCCTTTTTTTCTTCATGTATAATAAAAAGAACATATGATTAGCTAGTAAGCTATACGTCTATCAAATACATGTATTCGCACAAATAAGGGAGAAGGTTTTATGCAAGCTAACAATAAAACGGTTGTTAAATCCATGCAGATTCTCACGCTTTTTATCAAGCACCCTAAGCTGACCTTCACAGAAATGATGGAATATTCAGGCGTTCCGAAAACTTCTTTGCACCGGATGGTTGGTTCGCTTGAAGAGATGGGATTTTTAACAAAAGATGCGCAAGGATACTATTCGCTAGGACTTTTATTCTTGCAATTTGGTCAGCTGGTGGCTAATCGCTTAGATATTAGAAATATCGCAAAGCCTGTAATGGAAACGCTCCGAGACGAAGTAGAAGAAGCGGTTAATTTAATTGTACGAGATGGGAATGAAGCTATGTATATTGAAAAAGTAGATACGCTTCATCCAGTGCGTCTCTACACATCAATTGGAAGGCGTTCACCTCTTTATGCGGGAGCTTGTTCACGCATTATCTTGGCGCATTTACCCGAAAAAGAACAAGAGGAATATATTACTCAAACGGAGCTGGCTCCAATAGGCATTGGAACAATTACAGATCAAAAGAAACTAAGAAATGTATTAAAAGAAGCAAAAGAAAAAGGGTATACCATTAGCACCTCTGAATTAGAAAACTTTACAACATCCGTGAGCGCGCCGATTGTAAATCATCAAAATGAAGTGGTTGCAGGCATTAGCGTAGCGGGAATTGAAGCGAGATTTCAAGGAGACAGACTGCCGTTCATTATTCAAAAAGTAACAGAAGCGGCGAGCCTAATTTCTGAAAAACTAGGTTATCAAGGATCATTAAAGTAGCATACATAGAAAAATGGAGGTAGACCATTGAAACGATTAGAAGGTAAAACAGTCGCACTCGTAGGTCAGCGTAAAGTAGAAGAAATCAGCAAAATTGTTGAAAACCTTGGCGGGACCCCGCTTGTACGACCTGCACAAGGAACAATCTTTTTAGATGACACACATTTAGAAGCAGATATTAAAGAACTGGTAAAAGGAAATTATGAATGGTTTATTTTTACGACAGGGGTCGGTACAGAAATTCTTTACAAAACGGCAGAAAAGCTAGGGCTGGCCGACGAATTTCTGTCTTCTTTACAAGCAGCTCATATTGCTGCACGCGGGTATAAAACCGTAAATATGTTAAAAAAACTCGGTGTTACTCCAACTGTTCGAGATGATGATGGAAGTACAGCGGGACTAGTCAGGGCGCTTCATTCGTTTTCTTTTGAAGGAAAGCATGTAGCGCTTCAGCTTCACGGAGATCCTGCACCAAAATTAATTGACTTTCTTTCGAATCAAAAAGCCCAATTTAAAGAGATTTTACCGTATCAGCATATTCCGCCACAAGCAGAAGTCATGGAACAGCTTATAAACGAATTAATAAGCGGAAAAATTGATGCTGTTAATTTCACAAGCGCTCCGCAGGCGCGCTTTTTATTTTCATTTGCAAGAGAACACGGACAAGCTGATCACATTCGAGAACTCTTTAAAAGCTCTGTAGTAGCTGTATCCGTAGGAAAAGTAACCGCTGCTGCTTTAAAAGAAGAAGGAGTAGATCGTATTGTTATTCCTGATCAAGAAAGAATGGGAAGTGCAATTGTAGCTTTAGAACATTATTATCAGCAGCGTGATTAACAAAAGACCTTCTCACCTCACCGTGAGAAGGTCTTTTGTATGACTTCATCCGAGCGTTGTCGAATATTGTTTGATAATTACCTATCACCCTTTTTTTAAACACGTGCAAACAACAGATAAACATAGATTTGTTACTATTTCAGAAAATCATTTTCAAATACTGTAAAAATAGCAGAAAAAGGTAAAAAATAGACGTGGATGTTAAAAAATTATTACGTTCTCTTTAGCAGCAACTTATATCCAACCAGCTTAAAAAATCTTGATCGCCTATTTTATCATGTTAAAAACAGTGCTGTGTAAAGTCCGGTAGATTATTTATTTTAACAGGGATATAAAGGTATATTTTTGCAGGTGAAAGATGAATGTATACACAAGCTTTAAATGTTACATTACTGAAATACAATTGTAATATTGTTATTCTTTTTTTCAACGTTTATCGTGGTATAATTTTCGTAGATTTTCATTAGCATATTTAGCTATTTATCGACAAATACAGTGAACTTTACATAAATTGTAAGACTTTTATACATATTGATACATAATTAGAAATTACTAGTTTAACAGAGCGAGAAAGCGGAGGAATTCATATTGAAAAAGAAAATGCTTTTACTTAACACAACGGTTTTATTAGGCCTGGGAGGAGTTTTATCAACTCCAGCGTATGCCTCTACCATTCAGGATATGGAATCACAAAAATCGCAAATTCAAAATCAGCGTCAAGATGTGCAATCTAACATCAAAGCAGCTTCTGATGAATTAACACGCCTTCAAGCAGAACAAGATCAAATGAAAGCACAGCTTGAGCGATTAACAATAGCAGAAGAAGAAAACAATAAAAAAGCCCAAAAAACAGAAGCCGATATTAAAGAAACGTCTAAACAAGTAGATCAGCTTGAAAAAGAAATTAAGCTGCTTCAAGAAAAACTTGAAAAGCGAAACGATATTTTAAAAGATCGTGCACGTTCCCTCCAGGAAAGCGGCGGTAACGTAGAGTATTTACAAGTTTTACTTGGTTCTTCAAGTTTTGGTGATTTTGTAGACCGCGCGCTAGCTGTTTCAACTATTGTAGATGCAGACCGTGGTATTTTAAAAGAAACTAAAAATATGCAAGACGAATTAAAAACAAAACAAGCGGATGTTAAGTCTAAGCTTGCTAGCTTAGAAGACATGAAGGCAGAACTGGATGAAATGACTGTCCAGCTAGCAGCTCAAAAGAAACAAAAAGATGCATTGGCAAAAGAACTAAAAGATAAAGAAGCAAAAAATGAAGAACTAAAAGCTTCTCTACAATCAAAAGACAGCTCTCTTGCAAATGAACAGTCTACGCTTGAACAAAATATTAAAGATCAAAAAGCTGCAGAAGAAGCAGCAAGAAAAGCAGCTGAACAAGCGGCTAAAGAGGCAGCCAAGAAAGCAGCTGAGCAAGCCCAAAAAGCAGCGGCTGCACCAGCTGAAAAAGCCGATTCATCTTCTGTTAAGGCAGAAGCACCAAAAGCAAGCAGCAATGATGTGGCACCTACAAGCGCTCCAGCTCCAAAAGCTAGCAATGTTGTAACAGTAGGAAACCGCTGGATTGGAAACTCTGCTTACGTATTTGGCGGTGGACGCAGCCAGTCTGATATTAGCCACGGCTTATTTGACTGCTCGTCATTCGTACACTGGGCATATTCTCAAGTTGGCGTTAACCTTGGACCTCTTGGATCTGTAAGTACAGAAACGTTAAAGCATGCTGGAACACAAGTGTCTTCTAGTCAAATGCAGCCTGGCGATCTTGTTTTCTTCGATACATATAAAAAAGACGGCCACGTTGGCATTTATGTAGGAGGCGGCAAGTTCATCGGTGCTCAAAGCTCAACAGGTGTTGCAATTGCAAACATGAGCAGCGGCTACTGGAAACAAAAATTCAACGGACGCGTAGTTCGTATTTAATAGGGTATAGTAAAAAGAAAACATCCCATCTGGATGTTTTCTTTTTATATTGTAAGGAGCGTATGACTATGAATTCTATTTTTGATCATATACACCCCAACTTAGATATTTTATTTGTCGGGTTTAATCCAAGCATCCGTTCAGGTGAAACGGGTCATCATTTTGCGAATCCAACCAATCGCTTCTGGACGATTCTTCACAAAGCAGGTTTGACAGATCGTAAATATCATCCGGAGGAAGATCACTCGCTGCTCCAGCTGGGGTACGGTTTAACAAATATTGTAGAGCGTCCTACAAAAGCAGCTGATGAGATTACCAAAGAAGAATATGCAGAAGGCAGAGAAATCTTAAAGAAAAAAATAGCTACATATACGCCTAAAATCGTTTGCTTTGTTGGAAAAGGTGTCTACCAGCAGTACAGCGGACGCAAGCAAGTAAAGTGGGGTAAACAAGAGAAATCGATGGTATCAGGAATAATGGACTTTGTTGCCCCGTCTTCGAGCGGGCTCGTTCGAATGAAAGTAGATGAAGTAGTCGCCATTTATGCAGAGCTTCCGACGTTGCTGCGTACATTAAAATAGAGAAAGCCCTAGGGCTTTCTCTATTTTGTAAACGAAATATCAATTTGAATAATTTCTGATCGGCTCCCGATTCGAAGCGGAGGACCCCAAAAGCCAAATCCTGAAGAGACAATGGTATGCAGTTGGTTATTTTGCTTGTAGCCCCAATCAATTTCAAATAACCGCTTTGTGATTAAATGATTAGGTGCCATTTGTCCTCTGTGAGTATGGCCGCATAGAAGTAAATCCACGCCTGCTTGTTCCGCTTCTTTTAAAGAAAGCGGCTGATGATCCATCGCAATGACAGGAAGAGAACGATCCGTTTCACTCGCTAAATCGAAAAAGCTGTCTCGATTTTTGTCCGTCTTGTCTTTTCTGCCTATTAAATACAAGCTATCACCTATATTTAACACTTCATCCATTAAAATAGGGATGTTCATTTCTTTCATTCTCTCCACAAACTGAGGGATCTTCCCGCCGTAATACTCATGGTTTCCCAAAATTCCATACGTGCCTAAAGGCGCTTTGAGCTGCTTCATCATAGAATCCATTTCTTTTTTAAAGAATACGTGGGGATCATCGTCAATAATATCTCCAGGAAGTAAAATAAGATCCGGCTGTATCTTTTGTACATGAGTGATTAACCGCTGCAAATGTTTTTTGCCGGACAATGTGCCAAAGTGCATATCAGATGCTACAGCAATGCGAAGGTTTTTCCGATTCGTCTTTTTAGCAAGCGAAATCGTATATTTTCTTACCACAGGACTGTAAGCATTATACGTACCGTAAGCAAAAATGAATAAAAAAGCGGCAATTACGAAAAATCCAATTGAATCGATAGCTGTAGAAAGCGAAGCGCCTAGAAGAGTAAGGATATAGACGGCTAAATTACTTATAGGAAGCAAAAGAACCGAATATTGAATAAATCCTAACCAGTACGATCCCACAATTTTAAATATGCTCACTTGTTGAAACGCACGACTGATGATAAAGGAATAAGCAAAAAAGACAACGATCACTGTAAGAATCCATTTGTTTTCCACTTCAAACATTGTGTGAAACCACATCCAAGCGTTCCATCCGATGTACAGAACGAATAAATTATATAAAATAACAACTAAAATAGACCTTACTAACACACTTACTTTCATACGCTAACCTCTTTTCTTTCATCCGTAATTCCACTATAGCTCATTTTTATTGCTTCAACAAAATTTTATCTCTTCTTCTTATCAATAAAATTTTTGCTTGTCACACAAACGAAAAAACACACCTATAAAACAAGGTGTGTTTTTTGTATTAATGATGGTGATGCGCGTGGTGAAGGCTGCTAATCACAAATTCAGGCTCTGGAACGTGGAAATATTGAATCCATACGCCTTCTAAAAATTTCTCGCGTTTATCTAAAACGATATCGATATCTTTATCTGTTTTTACGATTTCATCATGTTCAGTCGGCGTATCGAATTTCCAATCATAATGCGCGTGATCACCGTGGTCGATAGTTACATATACACGAATCATTTTTCCTTGACCTTCTGGGCTAGCCAATGCATTTTTTAACACTTTTGCTGCGTTTCGATTAATTTTTACTTCCATTTTGAAAACTCCATTCTGTAACTTGGTATGTAACGTATTTTCGCAAACTTAAACGAAAAAGAGAAATTTTTTGCCTGACGCTCCGGATAGAGTTGCTTCATTCCAACGCAATACGCTACACTACACCATATTGAATGAAAAAGGAGCGTATCATAAATGAAGATTGTTATTTTAGGTGACACTCATATTCCAAAAAGAGCGAAACATTTTCCGAAAAGACTCTTAGCCGAACTGAAAACAGCTGATGCTATTATTCATACGGGGGATTTTCAAACGACAGATGTCTACAATGACCTGCGTGTGTTTGCTCCTGTACATGGGGTAATTGGAAATGTAGACAGTGAAGAGCTTCAGCAAGTACTTCCATCTTCATTACTTCTTCCGTTTGACGACGTTACGATTGGCGTAACCCACGGTCATGGCAAAGGAAAAACGACTGAAAAACGTGCACTTTTGGCATTTGAACATGAACAAGTCGACGCAGTAATTTTTGGTCATTCTCACATTCCTCTTCATAAACAAATTGGTGATATTACGTTGTTTAATCCAGGTTCCGCTACTGACAAGCGGCGGGAAAAGCAATTTTCGTTTGGACTTCTGTACATACAAAAAAACACACTGCGTTTTGAACATGTTTTTTATGATTCTAAAGACTAAAACAAGAGAGGACTCTTGTTTTAGCATTTTTACGTTGTATGGTCTAAATGAGCAATATATTCGTGAAGCTTATTTTCTTCGTAATCATTTAAGTCATGCATCGGAATAACCTGCTGAGTTTGAGGATCCGTTCCTCGTACTTCCGCAATTTTTACTCCTTCTTTATAGATATTAAAAATATCTTTTTCTTCCCCGCGCTGAACCTTTTCTGTTTCAAACATTGAAAAAGACTTGCTGTTTTTACTTTCTTCCATTAAAATCACCTACTTTTTTTATCGTACTCTTATCTTTTCACACCCATTGTTAATTATGTATACACTCGATGACTAAAGGAATATGAAGTCTTGCCGATAGAAAGAAAGTGCACAATCACTTTTAACTACGGAGAGAGAGGCTACATAGCATGGAGAGAGTAAGAAAAAAAAGGTCCCTTAATAACTTTAAGACAAAGCTGGTGCTAGCATTTGCAGCGATCTTATTGGTGCCATCTGTTACGATAGGTGTATCAGCTTACATAACGGCGAAACATGAAATTGAAAACCAAATTATTAACACAGCACAGCAAAATGTACAGTCTATTAATTCAGTGATTGACGATACCATTGGACCAAAAATTCATGATGTAGAGTTTTTTGCATCAGTGGTAAACAACGAGCGCTACAATGAAAAAGATATGGCTACTTTAAGGAAAAATTTTAACTTATATGCTTCGCTTCATCCAGAGGCTATCAGCATTTTTACAGGAAATCAGCAGGGAAAGTTTATTCAATCGCCTAAAAAAGTGCTACAAGCAGGCTATGATCCCAGAAAACGAGATTGGTACAAGCTAGCCATGCAAAACAAAGGAAAAACAGTTGTCACTGAACCTTATCCATCAGCCTCTACAGGTCAGACCGTTATTACTGTAGCGAAAACATCGGCGGATGGCACAGGGGTTATTGCTTTAAATTTAGATATTAGCCGCATTAATAAAGCTGTCAGCAAAGTAAAAATCGGAGAAAAAGGATATCCATTTCTTTTAGATGGAGAAAGAAAATATATTGTTCACCCTGCGGAAAAAGTAGGTACAAAAGCGACAGATTCTCTTTTTGACAAGCTTTATGCAAAGAGCTCTGGGTCTTTTGAATATACCTTTAACGGGGATGAAAAAAAGATGGTCTTTACGACAAATAAAACAACAAGCTGGAAAGTTGCAGGCACTATGTATTCATCAGAAGTTAGTGAAGCTGCACAGCCTATCTTTTACAAAACACTATTTATTATTGTAGCTTGTCTGATAATCGGGAGTCTTACCATTTTTGTGGTATTGCAATCAATTATTAAACCGCTCAAACAGCTTAAGAATCAGGCTCTGAGCGTTAGTGAAGGAGATCTGACAACAGCGATTACCGTCAATTCAAAGGATGAAATCGGCGAGTTAGGGTATGCTTTTAGTCAGATGCAAAACAATCTTCGCACATTAATTCAAAATGTTGAAATGAGTGCAGAGCAAGTGGCTGCTTCTTCAGAAGAGCTAACGGCCAGCTCACAGCAAACGAGCGCTGCGACTGAACAAGTATCAGTTGCGATACAAGAAGTGGCTTCTAGCGCGGAAAAACAAACGGCTGTTATTGACCAAAATGCAGCTTCTTTAGATGAGATTGTACAAGGAGTTTCTACTATTGCTCAGCGTACAGAAGCTGTTTCTCAGCTATCAAATCACACAACGTCTGAAGCTGTAGAAGGCGAAAAAGCCGTGAGAGAAACGGTCGAACAAATGGAATCCATTTCTCAATCCGTTGAGCTATCTAATACAACGATTCGTACTTTGTTTCAACGTTCAAAAGAAGTTGGAACCATTTTAGAAGTAATCAGCGGTATTGCTGCTCAAACAAATTTACTAGCCTTAAATGCTGCAATCGAAGCGGCACGAGCTGGAGAACATGGAAAAGGATTTTCCGTTGTAGCAGCGGAAGTGAGAAAGCTGGCAGAACAATCACAAGTGTCCGCGTCTCAAATTTCTGAGCTTATTCAAGCTATTCAACAAGATACTCAGGAATCTGTAAATACAATGGAGCAAGTTACAAATAAAGTTGAAGAAGGACGAACAATTTCACAAACGGCTATTCAAAAATTTGAACAAATTCTAAGCAGCATGAATGAAACGACTCCGCAAGTAGAAGAAGTGGCTGCGACTGCTCAGCAAATTTCAGCAGCGGTTGAAGAAGTGGCTCGTACAGCAGGTGAAATGGCGATCCTTGCTAAAGGAAATGCAGCTACATCTGAAGAAGTGGCCGCATCAACTGAAGAACAGCTGGCTTCAATGGAGGAAATTGCTGTTTCCGTACAATCTCTGTCTCAAATGGCAGAACAATTAACAGCGCTCATTAGCAAATTTAATTTGTAAACTTTCGTCAAATCGTCATAGACCTCTTTTATATTGGAAAAAGTAGAACATACACACATGAAAGAGGTGACAGTATGATGGAGCAAACAAAAATGACCTTTGAGCCAGCTTCAATTAACGATGATATGCATGCGAAGCTGAAACAGCTAGAAGAGCAGTTTCAACAAACGTTAGGAAAAAGAGTAGCTTTAGTTGCATACGAAGCTGAAAAATAAAGAAACAAAAAAGAAAAGACGCTAGGTCTTTTCTTTTTTTGTTTCAATAAGGTTAACATACACTAAATTACAAGTTTTTTTCATATACTTTCTCAAAATGAATTATAATATAGTGTAAAATTACACTTTTGTAGTGTTATTTCACTTTTGATATAGTATAATTTCACAAAAATAAAGAAAGGAGCTTACAGTTTGTGATGAAGAAAAACGTGTTGTTAGGAACTTTTTTATCTTTTTATCTAGTAGGTTCATATGCCTCCTATCATATTTATAAACAGCAGCAAAGCCGTCCTGTAACGAAAGATGTTGCTCGGCTTCTTCCTACAAAAGTCAAAGAAATAAAGCACGGAACAACTGAAAAACAGCTGAAAGATTGGGTGAAAACCGCTTCACAGCATCATGAAAAAATAGCGATTTCAGGCATGCAGCACAGTCAAGGAGGGCAGACGTATTATCCGAATGCTATTTTACTTGATATGAAGCAGTACAATAAAATTGTAGATTACAAGCCACGTCAAAAAGAAATTACGGTTCAAAGCGGGACAACGTGGAATGATATTCAGCAATATATACATAAAGACGGCCTTGCTCTTCAGGTTATGCAATCACAAAATATTTTTACCGTTGGAGGTTCTATTAGCGTGAACGTACACGGCAGAGATATTCGATACGGTTCTTTAATGGATACGGTAAAATCTATGCGTCTCCTGCAGGCCGACGGGTCTATTATCGAAATTAGCCGGACAAAACACCCTGAGCTGTTTTCTTTAGTAAACGGAGGCTACGGGTTATTTGGAGTCATTTTAGATGTGACGCTTCGTTTGACGGACGATGAATGGTACGAAGATGAAATTATCCGCTTAGATTATAGACAGTATACAGCGTATTTTAAAAACTACGTACAGCATAACCCTGACGTTCGTATGCATATGGCGCGTATTTCTGTTTCTCCTAATCAATTGCTAACAGATATGTACGTCACAAACTATCGCTTATCTTCTCAAAATACTTCTACTGTAAAAGAACCGCTCAAAACAGAAAAAATAGTGGCACTTCCTAAATTTATGCTAGGACTGTCTCGTTACAGTGACTGGGGAAAAGATATGCTGTGGGAAACACAAAAGGCTTATTTTTTAAGACAAAATGGACGGCTTGAAACAAGAAATAATGTTATGCGTTCTGAAAGTGATTTTATGGAATACGAAAGTGCTAGCCGGACGGAAGTTTTACAAGAATACTTCGTTCCGGTTGATGAATTTGCTTCTTACATCGATGATTTACGCGAAGTGTTAGCAACAGAGAAATTAAATTTACTGAACATTACTGTTCGCTATGTAGAAAAAGACAATAAAGCCGTCATGTCTTATGCAAAAGACGACATGTTTGCTCTCGTTTTCCTTATTAACCAGAAAAAAGACCATCAAGGCATGGCTGATACACAAAGAGTTGTCAGAAAAATGGTGGATGTAACGCTGCAGCACCAGGGAAGCTATTACTTGCCTTACTACGGCTACCCAAGCAAGAAGCAATTAGAAGAGGCTTACCCTCATACAACCGCCTTTTTTAATTTAAAAAGAAATTATGATCCAAAGGAAACGTTCGTTAATTTATTTTATAAGGAGTATGGAAAATGACGTACAAACAACTCTTACACTCACAAAGCCTGATGATTACTGCAAGCAGTATTGTTTTTCCTTTTTACCTTTTACTGCTTCGAAATCTTGGCGATAGTTATTCACAATTTGGCTTAGCTTACGGAATTTTTGCTTTAACCGCAGCTTTGAGTCACCCTTTAATCGGTTCATGGAGTGACAGAGTAGGAGAAAAGCGCTTGCTCATTTTATATACGTTTGGGATGGCGGTTGTTATGCTTGTGATTCCCGTTCTATCAACTATTACGCAGGTGTATATCATTCAAGTTATAATGGGGCTACTTGGAGCTCTTCAAAAAACAGCAGAAAAAATAGCGTTATCTAGGCAGACAGATCGTGCTCATACAGGAAAACAAGTAGGACACTATCATTTATGGACCTCTATATGGGCAGCTTTAGCCGTGATTGCAACAGGGTATATCATTGATTTCCTTACAATCGGCAGCCTTTTTTACATCACTTCGTTTATGTATGTAGCGGCAGGGGTATTAATATGGCAAAAACCAAAAACAGTCGAGCTTGAACGCCACCATTCGCTGTAAAAGCATATATGGACAGGTCACTTGAATTTTTTAGTTCGTATTATAAGATACTATAAAAAATTTATGTTCTCCCGATATAAGTACTGAAAGGAGAAACGTTTATGCAAGGTATAAGTATATCAGGGCAAGATGCATGGTCTTCTATTATAGTATCGTTCGCTATTTTCATCATTATATGGGGTCTGATTCCAGGCTTAACTATAAAGTATGTATGTAAAAGTCAAACACTAGGTATAGCAAGTTTTTTTGTTGGTATTGCCTATGGGGTTAAAGCAGGTCATTTCCTTATTTAAATACGATTTGGTGTAAGTAAGGAAGCTTGGACCGCTATTAGCTAAGTGGGAACCCCTTTTATTTCCTGTTATTTTTTTAGAGCAATTCTCCATAATAACAGTTAAAGAGGTGAATCCGATGACAGATAACAATGTTGGGTTTGGAGTTAGCGGAGGCGAAGAGACGAGAAAAAAATCTACTGTTTCTAGTGAAACTCCTATATCTAGTGATGTACAACAAAATCAGAAACAAGATAACTACGAAAAGCTTAGCCACCAACTAAATTCATTATCTGATGATGAATTTAGAGCAGATCGTGATGAAGATTAAGGGTTTCCTATCAAAAAAGGATATTTAAATTAAATAAAGTATTATGAAAGTAAACTAATTGGATTCCATGGCTTTAACGTGATAGCATTAACTACTGGTACAAACATACCACTTGACTATTTTGACATGCTATTTTGTCAAAGTTCTTAGTTATTTCTTTGATAACTGAGAATCCATTTGTAACCTTTAAGTAGAGATATAAAGGTAATCCTTCACTTTAATAAGTGAAGGATTTTTTTTATCATTTCGTAATGGTTTTGCGATGATTTGGATTAACGGGGATAAAACAGATACATTGTATACAATGTAAACGTCGTCATGTATAATGTAACTTATTCTTAGTTGAAAACTTGAATGAGCAAGGGAGACATACTCGAGATAAGCGGAGGCATACACCAGTGTCTAAGAAAATACATGATTTTAATGATATTATCCGAAAGCTGCGCAAAAAACTTTTTGGAAAAGGTCCAGAACGAATTCATACTGTATTTGTTCAAAATATGGCTATTTCAACTTTGTACGGCAACTTAACGCCAGCTGAACAATTTATCGCGAGAACAACCGAAGGTAAAGAGACGGTACATATGGCAAGAACAAAGCTTATTCAAAACCTTTACGCTTCATCTCCTCCAGAGGGGCTTGAAGACTTGTTAGGAGCTAAGCTGGAGTACTTATTTTCTGATATCAAAGTAGAAGAAGATATCGCTGTTTCTGTGTTTGTGTTTGAAACCAATATTCAGTAGAACAACGTAAAATACATAATTTAATTAAATGAAAGAGAAGTAGGATCTGCTTGTTTTTTATTTGATTTTATTATAGATAATGATGACTGATATACTGTAAAGAAAGTGCAGGATTATTAGGCAGCATTCAAAAACCTTGTGTAAAAGGTGTTTTTGAGTGCTGCCTTTTTTAGTTAAGGAGGAGTTTTATGGCATTTCACAAGCCGGATAAAATGTTAAACATCGCTTTAGAAGCGGGGGTTTCAAAAACGAAGCTATCCCTTTCTTCCATTCTCATGCTTGGGTTTTTAGGAGGCGCGTTTATTGCGCTTGGTTTTTTACTAGATGTACGCGTCATTGGTAATTTACCGGCTGAATGGGGAAGTTTATCGAATCTTTTAGGAGGGGCCGTCTTTCCTGTAGGTCTTATGCTGGTCGTACTTGGGGGAGCGGAGCTTATTACGGGGAATATGATGTCTGTTTCCATTGCCCTGTATGCAAGAAAAATTTCACTTCGTCACTTGTTTCATAACTGGTTTTGGGTCACGCTTGCTAACTTTTTAGGTGCTGTGTTTATTGCATATTTCTTTGGACATATTGTAGGTTTAACAGAAACAGGGCCTTTTTTAGATAAAACGATAGCAATTGCTCAAGTTAAAATTGATGATTCGTTTTTTAAAACGCTTATTTCTGCTGTGGGCTGCAACTGGCTTGTATGTTTAGCTATTTGGCTTTCATACGGCGCTGACGATGTTACGGGGAAAATTCTTGGTATTTGGTTTCCGATTATGGCATTTGTTGCGATTGGCTTTCAGCACGTTGTAGCCAATATGTTTATTATTCCCGCCGCTATTTTTGCAGGTCACTTTACATGGATTGATTTTATTGCAAATATTATCCCTACCTTTATTGGAAATATGATAGGAGGAGCTGTATTTGTAGGCCTTATTTATTTTTCTTCTTATCAACGGAAACAAAAAGAACAATTAAAAAAAGCTTCTTAAGCGGTTTTATCAGTTGTCATAAAAAAAAAGCAGTCTCTTAGTAAAGAGGCTGCTTTTTTGATAATGAAAGGTGAAAAAATGTACTTTTAACAATTTATGTATGATAACATATAAAACAATTAAGGTTCGGTAAAGGGTCAAGTTCGTTTTTTATTCCCATAATAATATTATGGTTAACTAGATGGTAGAGAATACATTGGCAAGGGAGAGAAAGAAAGAGTGAATATTGGTATAGGATTGATTCTGCTATCTGTCGCACTACTATTTCTTATATCAGGAATGTTTTTACGCAAAAAGAGAAAAAAGGTATGTAGCAACAGTTTGTTAATCGCAGGAACATTGATTTTATCAGCAGGTCTATTATTAATCACTGGTGTATATGATCCGTATGCAAATCATATTTAATAGCGTATTAAAGGAGAGTGAAAAAATTGAAGTTCATGTTTGCTGTTTTATTGATTATATTTGGCAGCATTTTAGTTGGGTTGACCAGTAACAGTCTAGGCGCGACAGGTAATAACATCATGCATTTATCTGGAATTGGGTGCTTTATAGCAGCTATTTTTATAGTGAAAGGCAAAAAAGATATTAAACGCCGTACAAAAAGGGAATGCGATGTTTAATCACGCATTCTTTTTTGGTGTGAGCAGTTCTAGGCCTTTGTCGTCCACTTTTTCTTAAGATTATTATAAAATAGAAAGTAACAGCTATACATGCAGCAGTAAGGTGGTATTTAATATAATGAAACAATCTAGCAAAACGATCGGTATCGTAGCGCATGTCGATGCAGGAAAGACAACGTTTTCCGAACAGCTTCTTTATCATACCAAAAGTATTAAACAACGAGGAAGAGTCGACCACAAAGATTCCTTTCTTGATACCCATACGATTGAAAAAGAACGAGGAATTACGGTATTTGCCGATCAAGGAACTTTTTCATATAACGGTTCTACTTACTATTTAATTGATACGCCTGGCCACGTCGATTTTTCACCTGAAATGGAACGTTCTATTCAAGTGATGGACTATGCAATTGTTATCTTAAGTGCAGTAGAAGGAGTCGAAGGCCATACAGAAACCGTTTGGCAGCTGCTTCAAAAACATCGTGTGCCCGTATTCTTTTTCATCAATAAAATCGATCGTGTAGGAGCAAATCCTGAACGTGTTATAAACGATATTAAACATAACTTAACCCCCGATGTTTTTGACATAACGTCAGAGCTTATAGATGGCTCGTTAAGTGAGGAACTTATTGAATTTATAGCTGAAAAAGATGAAGAGCTTTTAGATGCATTTATGGAAGGCAAGAATGATCAAGCTTATTGGAAAGCAGCTATGCAAAAGCTTATTCAAACCAATCAGCTTTTCCCGTGTGCTTGTGGTTCAGCTTTACAAGATATCGGCATTGAAAGTTTTTTAGAGAAGCTCGATTTGCTAACAGAAACTCGCTACTCGAAGGAAGAAGCATTTTCAGGTCGTGTATATAAAATTCGGCACGATGAAAACGGCATGCGCATCACGTTTATCAAAGCTCTAAGCGGGACAATGCAGGTGCGTGATGAAGTGGCTTATGAAAAAAACGGAGAGCTATACGAAGAAAAAATCACTCGAATTCGTGCTTATAACGGAAGTACATTTGAAAACGTAAATGAAGGTTCAGCTGGCGAACTTTTTGCGGTTACAGGGTTGTCTTCAGCATCGATTGGAGACGGTCTTGGAACATTAAAAGAAGGCCGCTCCTACGAACTTTTGCCTACGTTAAAATCAAAAGTTGTTTTTGAGCCTTCTGTTCATCCAAAAGAAGGAATTAAACTTTTTCAATTATTAGATGCTGAAGACCCTTCTTTACATGTGACGTGGGAAGAAAGGACTCAAGAGCTTCATATTCATGTGATGGGAGCAATTCAGCTAGAAGTTCTCGAAAAACTGATAAAAGAACGTTTTAATATAAACGTACAGTTTGAAGAACCAGAAATTTTGTACAAAGAATCCATTCAAAATACAGTGATGGGATACGGGCATTTTGAACCGTTGAAACACTATGCAGAAGTTCATTTGAAAATAGAAGCAGCGGAACGAAACAGCGGAATTACTTTTGAAAATGCTTGTCACGCCGACGATTTATCCGTGGGGTATCAAAATCTAGTCCGTCAGCATATATTTGAAAAGCCGCATCATGGTTTGTTAACGGGTTCACCTATTACTGATATAAAAGTGACATTATGTACTGGACGAGCTCACAACAAGCATACAAGCGGAGGAGATTTTAGAGAAGCAACGTACCGTGCACTGCGACAAGGGTTAGAAAAAGCAGAAAATATTGTGCTAGAACCGTATTATGATTTCAAAATTAAAGTAGATATTGATCAAATGGGGAGGGTATTAGCGGATGTTCAAAGTGCAAACGGTCGCTTTGATTCCCCTGAAACAACCGGAAACAAAGCGATTATTACAGGCAAAGTTCCTGTTGCTACTTTTATGACCTACGGTTCGACGCTAGCATCTTTTACGCATGGAAAAGGAGCGATGTCTCTGTTATTCGGAGGGTATGAACGCTGTCATAATGAAGCAGAAGTGATTGAACAAATCCGCTACAATAAAGAGGCGGATCCCGAATACAGCTCATCATCCGTCTTTTGCGCCAAAGGACAGGGCTATACGGTTTCTTGGAAGGAAGCAGAGGAAAAAATGCACTGTTTATAAAAAGCACTGTAGCGATTGCTACAGTGCTTTTTTCGTAGCAATCTTTGCAATCTTTCAACAGCTGTTTTCTCCATACCTTTACAATAAAAACCACATTATAGTATAGTTTACTTATATTTCTAAAAAAGAGGTGACAGAAACGTGGATGCTACTGTTAATACAACTAAAAGCGGTATAATAGGTGGGATTCTTGGAGGAATTTCACTTTTATACGTCATTATTAATACTTTATTGATCCTTAACTTTTTTATAGGACTTATTGCGGCTGAAAAGCTTCAAGGACTGCCTATTATCGCACCTATCTTTTTAGTTCCGCTCATGATTGTTCCTGCAATTATTGGGTTTTTTATAAAAAAAGACAAGCTCTGTCTATGGGCGATTATTTTAAATATCATCTTGTTTCTTGTACCAATTGGCTACCATGTTATCGGTACATTAGTATTTGGCCCTTAATTAAAAAAACGAACAAACTTCAATATAAAGTTTGTTCGTTTTTTTATATCATATAACCTTCTATAACCACTATTGAGCGGGAGCAGTAGCTGTACTGCTGTTTTCGTCTTTCACCATCATCCTTACGCCTTGTACAACCGCAATTCCTTCCCACTTATCAAGATCAGGTTCGAGAAATTCTAAAGCAAACGTGTGGGGACGTAATGACAGAAAGGAAGAGAGTGTGCGGACTTGAATAATAGGAACGCCGGAACGCAAAACGTCGAATTTGCGATCTGTTATATTCCCAGTAATTTCATATGTATCGCCATCGTTTCTGATATAAAGATACTTCTTTTTAAAAAAAGTAAATTTTCGCTGAATCATGCCAACTTCATTTCCGTGGGAATCAGAAATAATCAGCTTCGGCATAAGGGCAAACATTTTAGATTTACCTGTAAATATAATTTCTTCGTCCTTTAAAATCTCAAATTTATTAGCAATAGATAACTTATATGCGACATTTCCAATAACGTCTTGTGATTCATTATAGATAGGAGATTCACCTAACTCGAAAAACTTATCTTGCAAGATAATCCCTTGTTTCTCCATTTAAAAACCTCCTTTTACAATATATTACCATATTTTACACCTTTTGAGTTTGGTAAGACCGTTTTCATGGGTATTATTAAATAAAGTTCATCCTTACGTGCTACGGATAATGAGAAGAATGAAAATAGGTTTCAAAGCTCATAATGTGTAAAGGAGACCTGCTTGTTACAACACCAGGTGGAACGTAAAGTAATTTGTTAGATATACATAAGGAGATGATACTTTATGCCTCAATGGCACCCGCATCGTGAACAAAAAAATTTACCTGATGAATTTCCTGTTAATCCGCTTTTTTCTCGACAAGGAGAAGTGACGATTCCAAGGCTGCGTATCAGTGATCAAGGTATGCTTCCAGAAACAGCTTATCAAATCATTCATGATGAAATTGCTTTAGACGGAAATGCCCGTTTAAATTTAGCTACGTTTGTTACTACGTGGATGGAACCTGATGCAAAGCGTTTGTACGGAGAGTCTTTTGATAAAAATATGATTGATAAAGACGAGTATCCGCAGACAGCGGCTATTGAAGAGAGATGCGTACGTATTTTAGCGGACCTTTGGAATTCACCTAATCCTGATACAACGATGGGCGTTTCTACTACAGGCTCATCTGAAGCATGTATGCTTGGCGGACTGGCTTTAAAAAGACGCTGGCAGAAACTGCGTAAAAGTAAAGGGCTATCAACGGACCGCCCGAACATTGTATTTAGTTCATCCGTTCAAGTAGTATGGGAGAAGTTCGCAAACTATTGGGACGTAGAACCTCGTTATGTGAACATTAATCCAGATCATCCTTATTTAGATGCAGAAGGCGTCATTAATGCGGTTGACGAAAATACAATTGGCGTCGTACCGATTCTTGGAGTGACGTATACAGGAGTTTACGAACCAATTGCTGCTATCGCAAAAGCATTAGATGAGTTACAAGAAAAAACAGGGTTGGATATACCTATCCATGTAGACGCTGCTTCTGGAGGTTTTATCGCTCCATTTCTTCAACCAGACCTTATCTGGGATTTCCGCTTGCCGCGAGTAAAGTCCATTAACGTATCAGGACACAAGTATGGTTTAGTTTACCCTGGTTTAGGGTGGGTGATTTGGAGAGAAAAAGAAGACTTGCCTGAAGATCTTATTTTCCGCGTTTCTTATTTAGGAGGCAACATGCCGACTTTTGCGCTCAACTTCTCTAGACCAGGAGCACAAGTTCTTTTACAGTACTACAATTTCTTGCGTTTAGGTAAAGACGGCTATTATGCCGTGCAAAAAACCTCCCAAGAAAACGCGCTGTTTCTCAGCAAAGAAATTGGAGAAATGGAAGCGTTCGAAATTCTTGCTGATGGTTCAGATATCCCGGTTCTTGCTTGGAAACTGAAAGAAGGATATACACCAAACTGGACGCTTTATGATTTGTCTAGACAACTGCGTACGTATGGATGGCAAGTTCCTGCTTATCCACTACCTGCAGACATGGAAGAAATAACAATCATGCGCATTGTCGTTAGAAATGGATTTTCAAGGGACCTGGCTCATTTATTTATGGTTAATTTCAAACAAGCCGTTGAATTTCTTAACTCATTGGATAGACCTGTTCTTAAAGACACGAAATACGACAATGGATTTCATCATTAACATTTGTTACGAAAACACAAAGACGTGTTATGAAAAATTGCATGGCTTTGTGTTTTTTTATGCATAAAAAGATAATTTTTTCAAAAAATTCCATAAAAAACACAAGAAAATATTCTTATATTTTCTTAATTTTGGTATAATAACCCCTAAGGTTTTATAGTTCTTTAGAATTATATAAAACCTAAAAAAAGATAAAAAAAAGGGATAATAGTCTATGAAAATGTTGAAAGTTGCTTTGGGTATTCCGCTGTTAGCTATATTGCTAGCAGCCTGTAGCGAGGAGTCCAGTGAAACTGTATCGCAAAAAGAAGAGCCTACAGAGAAATCAACAGCGGTTCATACGAAAGAAAATGGCAATAAAACGGCTGTAAAAGAATCATCGCCAAATACATTACAAACAAAAGCATCAACCATTAAAAAAGCAGTTAATTCTAAAGAGGCTGATCGCGATTACTTATTAAACGTAATGAATGGTTATCAGTATATCCAAGTAGGTGACAATCAGTATATTTACTATGGTATTAATCAAGAGCAAAATGTTTTTTGTATGATGGAAGTTAATTTTGACGCCAGTGGTGATTATGTAGAAAACATCAATTTTGTTGATAATGCTTCAGAAGAACAAATTGCTTTGCTTCAAAACCAAATACAAGAACAACAAAAGCAATTATCAGACCTTGAACAGCAACAAATGGAAAAGGAATTA
Organism: Priestia sp. ST2; assembly: GCF_055810735.1. Lineage (NCBI taxonomy): Bacteria > Bacillati > Bacillota > Bacilli > Caryophanales > Bacillaceae > Priestia > Priestia sp. ST2. Next base: position 313,115 of record NZ_JBVVNT010000002.1, read on the forward strand.
GATGATTACTATGCGCAGATAGAAGAAGACCGACAAAAAGAAGAAGAGGCGCAGGCCAAAGCTGATGCAGAAGCTGAAGCTCAGGCAGAAGCAGATCGCAAAGCGGAAGAAGAACGTTTAGCAGAAGAAGAGAAGAAACAGCAGGAGGAAGAGGAAGCTCAGGCAAAAGCGGATGAGGAAGAAGTTCAGGCTGATTCAGAAGATGAGGTCCAAACGGAATCGGAATCAGAACCAGAGCAAGAAGAAGATACAGAAGCAATTGAGGAAGAGGAACCAGCCGAACAAACAGTTTCCCAAGAGCAAGCTATCCAGCTAGTTCGTGATCAGCAAGGCATATCTGAAGATTCACCTCTCCTTGTAACATATGATCACGTTGACGATTCAGGAAACTATATTATCCATGTTTATGAAAATGTTGTGGATAATGAAGAAACAGGAGAGGAACATACAGCTACACAAGATTGGTATCAAGTAAGTCCTAGTGATGGGTCCATTACTGATGTTACGGTAGATGGTTACTAATAGAAAGAAAAAAAGAAGCGTTCCTAAAAAGGAATGGCTTCTTTTTTTAAGGTATAATTTTTATTTTATAGGAATCCTCTGAAAAATGGAGCGATGATATAGATGAAATTGAAAGTTGTTACTGCTTTGCTATTAGTAAATATTTTATTAGACTTGGAGGACCACTTTTGCACAAATTAAAATACATTTCGTTATTTATGTTTACTTTTTTATTTTTACAAGGATGCGAAGAAAACTCGAATTCTATGATTCGAAGTGAATCAGCTAGACCTGAAGGAATAAAAGAAGCAAAAAAAGAGAAGGAAAATATGACAGTGGTTTATGATAAAGCAAAATGGCATTATGAGGGAGACTTTCCAGAAGGGTTAGATGATAAACAAGGTTTTGTACATACGGGAATGTATCTGGGGTGGATTATTGAGAACCATTTATATAGCAAAGAATTTAAAGAAGCGGCTGCTAATGAAATCATCAAATTTAAACAAAAGAAAATGACAGGAACTGAAATATACATGAACTGGGATGGTGTATTTGTAAGTGATATGTTAAATGAGGAGGGTAATGCCTTTACAAAATCCTATTTTGACTTTAAAGACGGTGTTTATTTGGATGATTATGAAGAAGTATTTCCTCATGTGAAATCTCTTTACGAAGTGAAAGACACATGGGGAAATTATGAAACGTTAAAACCGAAACTTAATGAGCGTTTTAATAGCTGGAAACATAAAAAAACAACGACCAAGGGGAATACGATGTTTACAATTGACGATTATATTAGTTCCTTAAAAGAAAATCTTCAAAAAAATGAACATGTATTGATTGCAAACATAAAAGAGATACAGACTTTTCATTATTATGAAGGAATTGATTTGCTGGACTTTGAGATTTTTATGCAACCGTTTGATTTGTCTATTATGATGTTTTCTATGGATGATGAAGCGAATGAAGGTTTTTATGAAGGAAATGACAGAAAGATTTTTTCAGGTAGTCATCCTTTATTTGACGAGACTCAATACTATGATCTTCCTGCTGAAAACTCGGACGCTTTTTGGGAGTTTTATGAGCAAAATGAAGAATCCATCTCTGCTGCTGAAGAAGAAACTATTGTAAGGTGGTTTGTTTCCTGCTGGAATAAAGCGGGTGGCAAAAGCTTTGAATTGCCTGTCTATTTAGACTTCCATGATGATATAAAATCTTTTGATTTACATAAGAACAAGTGGATAGATAGTGAAGAAAAGTGGGCTGAGTAAAAGTAGATTTACATACCCACTAAACCTAAGTGAAAATAAATAAGGTCAAAGCAAGCGGGAAGTTTTATTCATTTCTAATTTTAAAGTTTGTTTTCCGCTTTCTTATAATATAAGGGGTGACTAGCTTTGAGAATTGTAGAGACGACTATTTTTACCATCGAACCTGATGATAATTGTTTAAATATCATTGATGCAGATTACAAAGATGAATATGGACTGGTCTTAGTTCAAAAACGCCATAATAGATTCGAATTGTCTGTAAACGGTACTACTCTTTATCCACGTTTAAAAATAAACTATCCTTTTGTCAGATGGATTGATTATAAGCATTTTTTGATAATGAATCCTAGAACTAAGGGAGAAAAGCACAATTTGTTTATTATGAATATCGATGGAGAAGTCATACGGTCATTCTATTGTGGAGATGCTGTGCAAGACGTAGCGGTTAGTAAAGAAGGAATATGGTGCAGCTATTTCGACGAAGGCGTTTTTGGTGAAGGGATATCAACAGAAGGGTTAGTATTATTTGATAATACAGGTTCCCCAACTTTTCAATATCACACTCATTTACCAGATGCTCCATCCATTGCAGATTGTTATGCAATTTGCAGAGGTAAAAATACGACACTTTGGTTATATCCATATACAGATTTTGAGTTAATTGAAGTAAATCCCGAGAAGAATTCTTTTATTGCACATCAAACTCCTGAAACGTTACATGGATCACAAGCAATAAGTATTAGAGGAGAATATAGCTATTTTTACAGCCCATACAACAAGGAAGGAACTTTATACAGTTGGAAAGCAGAAGACAGTGGTGCTAAAAAAATAGGTAAGTTAAGCGGAACCCTTAGAGGACTAGATACAAGGCAAAAAGCTCATTTTATAGGGATTGAGGAAAAGAGCATAAAAGTTTACACCATCATCAACCCGAAAGAGTATTAAAACATAAAATTCGACTTACACAGATGCGTTTATTCAAGGGTTAGAATCTATTTTAACTCAGTATCCAATTAAAGAAATTTAAATTATATAAATCAAAGAGGTAATGTATTTTATGAAAAGTTGGTTCAAAAAACATTCTACTAATAAAAAACATGAGGATAGCAATACATATTGGCAATTAGATAATGTTTATGAAAGAAACAAAGAATCTCCTTATACATTTTACAAGCCAAGAAAAGCGGTGACGGATAAATTAAAAGCGGGAGACCTGGTGAAGTTAGTTTTCTTTAGTGATTCAGATACAGCTGGTTCCAAAGGAGAAACAAAGAGAACTTTGTTGGAAAGCTTGATAATGAACCTTATCATTTAAAGGGCTTAAAACTTGGTCAAATCCTGCATTTTGGCACTGAACATATTTGTGATACTGAATATGAAGACGATGACGCTGCAAAGATGGACTATTACTTTAATACCCTCGTAACAGTTAGCAATGATGTTTTAGAAAGAAACGAGTTTAATTTTCTGTTAAAAGATAAACCAAATGAACCAAATGATTCAGGATGGGTTATCTTTATCGGATACGAAGACGATGAATTTACTAGTAATCCAAATAATTTTCAAATTGTAGCTCTAGGAGTTGCTTTAAATGTTGATGACTCAATTTTAGCTTTTATAAATAAATCACCGCTATGTGCTTACGAAAGAAATGAGTTTGGGAAATTTGATAGAATTCATGACTACGATTGGGAAACATACCTTAGTGAGTGAAAGCTTGCAACTAGTAACTTGAAAAGTTTGTATGACAAGCGAACGGAGGGGAAGAAGTTGTTCTTTTTCCCTTTCTTTGCGCTTCTACATCAAATATAGCTACTTGAAACTCGGGATACAAAATTGTAAAGTTCTAGGATAAACCATAAGGAGTTACTTGATTACATATAAAATGATACGTACTGGCGTATTCAGGCGATTGTGATTAAGTGAGCGGTCATTTTAACCATTTCTAAGATATAATCTATAGCTTGTACTATTTCACATTTGACTTTAAAAGCATCATTCAGTCGATTTTTAAGAGTTCTGTTTACAGCTCCAAATTAAAATCATGAGAGTAAAACCAGCTGACTTGAAAACAAATCTACACACTTTAAAGAAAAAGCAAAAGGTGATAGACATTCCAAGGTTCTAAGAGCAAGGGAGACCTTAACGATTTTATTTCTTTTTCTAGTTTACATAATATATATTCTAGGAACCAATAGGTAAAACACGAATTCTGTCTCATAAACAAAGTATACTTATAATAGTGAGACATAATTTAAAAATGAGATAGGGTTTGTATTTATATGATTTAACTCACTAAACTAATTATCAGCAATATTTGTTCAATTAGAACAAATATTGCTGATATGATTTTATAGAATGCATATTGATTTCACCAGATTGTTTTTAAGTTTGATCAGTTCGATTTATATTTATAGATTTTGAAAACAAATGAGTTTACTTGTAGGATTTAGATTTTATACTTATTTATTTTTTCTCATCGTATTCTCAATGAACTCTTTGCAAATTGATAAAATCTGTTTACGTTTAATCTTTTAAGGATTTATTTGCTACAGAACGTATATTTTTCATTTAGTACATATGTTTGCATTAAATGGATTTTTATTCATTTATAAAAGTGAAAACCTCGTATTACCTGTAATAAAATACACTAATTAGTATTTTTATTCCGTCTGATTTCTTGTTAAAATCACTAAAAACCCCTTTCTTATCAGCTTTTTAGTGATTTTAGTTGTAGTTTCCTTTTTCATCGGGTATAATATTAAACAAATAGATGACGGTATAAATTGGATGTCATTATCCAGTTTTAAAGGAGCGATACTCATGAACATTACAATTTATTATGGAAATCATGAAGATAAAACAATTCATACAATGGATTGTCACGTAGATATCGATTTAGATGATGAAGATATGGTAGCTTTAACAGAAGCTCGTTAATGAATATATAAAAGGCTGTGGATGCTTTTCATCTGCAGCCTTTTATTTTTTGCTCCCCCTCTCCTCTTTAATTTCTACTAACCGCTACGTTTTACAAACCTTAGTTACTTTTATTATAAAATTTCAAATTCTCCGTTAACTTCTCTTTACTTTTCGACACATTTTTTGTATCATTAGATAAGAACGTATGTTCGTTTTATTTTTATCGTATTGATGATCACAAGGAGTGTTTTTGAATGACGGTACGAAAAAGAAAGAAGCTCCCTCCTACCCTATCCAATACAGGCTTTATTGGAGCAACGTTTGCTGATACAAATGAATTAGCACGCAATGAATATCACTTTCCTCGTAAGCAAATGAAAATTACCCATCATGTCTTAGATGCCTTGCTTCAAGGGGCAACGCACTTATTTCAACAGCATAAAGTTGAAGCCGCTATCTCATGCGTGTACCTTCCTAAGTACAAGAAGATTGGTTTAGTCCTTTCTAAACAGCCTTTTGGCCGCAATGAAGGCATTGGGTATTTTATTAATTACTTAAAGGAAATCGGACATATTGAGTGGGATGAAAAAACGAAAGACTACGAAATACATAATACGAGTTTTATCGGCGTGGTATTTGCAGATCTAGAAAAAATTGCTAAGTTCACCTTCGACTTTGAGCTGGAATTGCTGTCGAAATTCGTTAAAGATTTAATTATTCCTGCCAAAGAGCTGTTCTTGCAGCATAATGTAAAAGCGTATCTCTCCGGCGTTGAAAATGAAGATCAGCATAAAGTAGGGTTTGTTTTATCGATCAAGCCTTATGATGAACGTAAGGAAGCAGACTTATATTTTGTGGAGTATTTAAAAGAACGTGGTTTATACGAAGAGGACGAGTCTGAAGAAGAGCTAGTACCTATTCATACAAAATGGAGCTTATTTAAATAACATACGTTATACCCGCTGTCTTAATACTTAATAAGATAAGCGGGTCTTTTTTTGCTTTTTACTAAAACTCAAAACAAATTAGTAGCAAGTACTAATAGTTAGTAATATAATAATAGTAATGATAAAAAATCATTGATATCTATAATATAAGGAGTCGTTTTTATGATTCAACTAAAAGATTTAGTTCCAAGTGAACATTACAACTTAACAGAGGAAATTGAAAAACATGCATCCGATCAGCTTGCGTTAAAGTGGCAGGACGCTGACGGTGCGCGTGAGGAAATTACATATAACCAGCTGTTAGCAAAAGCCAATAAAGTGGCAAACGGGTTAACAGAGCTAGGTTTAACAAAAGGCGATCATGTCTTGGTTATTGCACCTCGCCTTATTGAATCGTACGCTATTTACTTAGCATGCTTAAAAGCAGGTATTATTGTAATTCCTTCTTCAGAACTATTACGCGCAAAAGATATCCAATATCGTTTACATCACGCTGAAGCAAAAGCGATTATTTCTTACCATCCTTTCTGCAATGAGATCGATAAGATTGAAAACTTCCCTACTTCTCTACAACATAAAATTACGTTTGGTGCTGATGTTACGTCATGGACGCGCTTAGAGTCACTTACAGCGGCTGCATCAGAACAGTTCCAAGCAGCTAAAACAACTAAGGATGATACGGCATTCCTTCCTTATACATCTGGTACAACAGGACAGCCAAAAGGCGTTGTTCATACTCATGGATGGGCTTATGCTCACCTTCGTATCGCAGCTGCTGAATGGTTAGATATTAAAAAAGGCGATACGGTCTGGGCAACAGCAGGTCCTGGTTGGCAAAAATGGATTTGGACTCCGTTTTTATCTGTACTTGGACAAGGTGCAACAGGCATTATCTATAACGGACGTTTTGAACCTAAAAAGTTTTTAGAAATTTTACAGGATGAAAAAGTAAACGTACTGTGCTGCACGCCAACAGAGTACCGCTTTATGGCTAAAATTGATGAGCTTGAACGTTTTGACCTGTCTCACCTTCATAGCGCTGTATCTGCCGGAGAACCGTTAAATGAAGAAGTGATTAATGTGTTTAAAAAATATTTTAATATCCAAGTACGTGATGGATACGGTCAAACAGAGAATACTCTTTTAATCGGTACATTAAAAGGTGTAAAAACAAAGATTGGTTCAATGGGTAAACCGATGCTTGAAGGGTTTGTAGAAATCATTAATGAAGACGGCGAACCTTGTAAGCCTGGAGAAGTTGGGGACATTGCCGTTCGTAGAGACCTCCCTTCTCTTTTCAAGCACTACTATAAAGACATGGAGCGCACTGAGAAAACGTATAAAGGAAACTACTATTTAACAGGTGACCGCGCTTCTAAAGATAAAGATAACTATTACTGGTTCCAAGGACGCGGAGATGATATCATTATCAGTTCCGGCTATACAATTGGGCCATTTGAAGTTGAAGATGCATTAATTAAGCATCCAGCGGTGAAAGAATGTGCCGTTATAGCTAGCCCAGATGCTGATCGCGGCCATGTTGTAAAAGCGTATGTTGTTCTTGTCGATCATGTAAAAACAACAGATACAGGTTTTATTAAAGAGCTGCAAAATCATGTAAAGGCTCTAACTGCACCTTACAAGTATCCTCGCGTAATTGAATTTATTGATGAATTGCCAAAAACTAATTCAGGTAAAATTCGACGTGTGGAACTTCGTGAACGCGAGCAACAAAAAGCATAATAAATGAAAAAAAGACGTATCTGTTAGGATACGTCTTTTTTTATTAGATAGCACGCTGTGAAGTACGAACATCCACCGTTAAAACACCGGTATTTACGTTTGCGTACGCTTTAATGATGACAGGGTAATCTTTGTTGTTTGTAAACTTAAAATCAGGTCCTCCCCACGATACAGTTGCATCTCTTCCTGCTGGTACATAACCTACATGTTTTGAATGGTGAGATCTAGCTGTCACTTGAAGACCAGCGCCGTCAATAGCATTAAATAGCGTAGAAGATGTTTGGCAGATCCCTCCGCCAATTCCCATCACCAGCTGTTTGTTGATGATTTCAGGAGCAGGCTGATAGCCTCTTTCTGCTGTGCGCTCCCCAACTGTTTGATTATAAGAAAATGAATCTCCAGGACCTAATACAACGTTGTTAATCGCTTCTGCGGATAGCTGAACATTTCTGTTTCGACTTGTATCACTTGGACGAAAACGTGTAGAATAGGAAGCTAACGATACATCAGCGATCCCTTGAGCAGATGCTGCCGTTACATTTGGAGCGGTTTCGTAAATCGGAACCTTCACATCCAATTGTTTCGCATTTAAGTTCTGTAGATTTTTAACAAGCTCTGCTTCTTTTAAAATGATTTGTTTGGAACCGCCGGTTAACGATCCATTTGCATCCATTTTTATGTTTTGCATAGGCGTGTCGATCCCTTTTGCCAGCTCAGACGCTAAATGCTTAATTTCTTGGTCGTATACGTCTTTATCCTTGTAATGAACCGGCTTGAATTCTTTCATTACTTTTCCTGTGCGGGAATCTTTCAGCTGATACGTCAGGTCTTCGACTTTAAGGACTGGTTTTTTCTTTTTCTCAGTCTTTTTTTCTGCTTTTTTCGCTGCTTGTTTTTGTTCTATCGCGGCTGTTTGCTTTGCAGAATGATTGGTATACATGCTGTACGCAATAAACGCACTAACAATTGTCGCGCCAAGCAAAAGCGCCCCTAAGACTTTCTTCATGTAATTGAATCCCCCCATATCTCGGCTTTACCTCAATATGTTTTTTCTATAAAAATATGTATACATTCATTTTATACAAACATCTTGTAAAAGACGATCTGCCAAAGTGAACAATCACCATTTTTTATATTTTTTTCTTTGTTCAACACATGAGGTAAAGCCGAATGATGTTCATAGACCCCATTTTTTCTTATGAACTCAATAGAAAACAAATGTTGTATGCGTTTCCTGTTATTACTATTCTTATATATAATAGCACGAAAACAAGGATTTTTTAACGAATTATGGTAATTATTTTAAAATTTTTCTGACAATTTCCGCAGTGTTGTTCATTTTTCTATGGGCATTATACATGGTATAATGGTAAAAATGGAATTTGTTTTATGAGGAGGATTTACGCTTGACTGAACGTTATAGCAAAGAAGAGATTAGTCATCAGCTAGAAAGTATAGATCATGTAAAAGAAGCTCTTTTAAAATATAAAAACACCGTAATCGGTGAGAAATATGATTTGCTTCCCTACCATTTAACTTCAACAAAAGAGGCAATCTTAAAGACCATTCACGATAAAAAAAGCTGTATTGTTAGCGATATCACAAAAGTACTTGGGCTCTCACCTGGTGCTATCACCATTGTATTAAATCAATTAGAAGATGATGAGCTTGTGAATCGTATTTATAAAAAGCAAAACCGCCGAAGCGTGTGGGTAGAGTTGACGGAAAAAGGCGAAAAAGTTGTCGAAATATTGCAAGCTACTCGTGTCGATTTTTGGTCAGATTTACTTTCACACTTATCAGAAGAAGAAAGAGATCAATACTTTCACATTATGAAAAAAATATCTCAAAAATTACAGCAATAAATATAAAAAAAGCGGCTATAAAGGCCGCTTTTTTTATTATGCGTGTGCTAAGGCTTGTTTTTTCACTTCGTTTTTCAACACTTTTCCTACGCTGTTTTTAGGAAGTGATGAAACAAATACAACAGTTGGTACTTTATATGGTGCTAATCGTTCTTTACAGAAGTTCACTACATCTTCTTCAGTTAAAGCAGATGCTTCTTGTTTAACAACAAATGCATATGGAACTTCGCCGTACACATCATCAGGCATGCCGACAACTGTCGCTTCTAACACCCCATCTGCTGCTAGGACAACTTCTTCTACTTGATCTGGGTAGATGTTGTCTCCTCCATATACAATTACATCTTTATAGCGTCCTTCAATGTAAAGAAATCCGTCCTCATCTAATCGACCTGCATCGCCCATCGCTAACCAGCCATCTTGTAAGACAGCGTTTGTTGCTTCTTCGTTTTGCCAGTAGCCTTTAAATAGATAAGGGCTTCGTACAAGTACTTCACCTTTTTCTCCAGTTGGAACTTCTTGACGTGTTTGGGGGTCTACAATTTTAACTTCCACATGTGGAGCAGGTTTTCCAGCAGAGCTTACTTTCTTCCATCCCATTTGAGGATGCCATGAACTGATAATCCAAGCTTCTGTGCTTCCGTACCCTTGAGCTAAAATCATTCCGTTACGATCATATTGTTCAATTAAAGACTCTGATACTTTTGTTCCGCCTGACACAGCAAGTTTTAGAGGGAAATCATAGTGATCTCCTTTTTCAAGCTCTTCTACAATGTATTTTAATGCCGGTGGTAGTGCAAACAGCATTTTAATGTTCTCTTTTTCAATTACCTCAATTACTTTAGCTGGATCTGTTTCTTCAGAACATACCATTGTATTTCCTGTGTTGATGCACATAAATAAAATGCTCATCGAACTCATGTGGAAGAATGGATGAACAAACAAGTAGCGCATGCTTTTATCAATATTTGCACGTTCTTCCTGGCCGCCAGAATTTAAAAAGGCACTTACTGATCCGTGTGCAATCATACATCCTTTTGACTTACCTGTTGTACCTGATGTGAACATCATCAATGCTAGATCTTCAGGAAGTACTTCAGGAAGTGCTTCTGGTGTGTTTGTGTCATACGCTGAGAATTGAGTTGTAAATTCTTTTGCATCCTCAATTTTTAACGTAAAGCTAAGTTCATCCGTTTGTTCCGCTTTTTCTAATACAGACGTAAATTCGTTGTGGTGGATAATCGCTTTTAACTGTCCGCTCTTAATAATGCTATCCAGTTCATAAGGTGTCATGCTCTTACTTAATGGAACAACGACTGCTCCCACTTGTAAAATCCCCATTGTAACGACTGGGTAAGCAATGCTTGTATGAGCTAAAATACCAATACGATCTCCTTTTTGAATGCCTTTCTCTAAGAAGTAATGAGACAATTGATTTACTTTTTCATAAAATTCATTAAATGTATAACGTTCATTATGTTCAACTAGTGCTTCATGTTGAGGAGAAATCTCTGCACGTTCTGCGACTAAGTATTGTAATGTGTTCATTTTATCCTCTCCCTTGTCCGCTCGGACTAAATATTTCGTTCATGAATATTTTAATGACTAAAACATAATAACAAAAAATTTTTCCGAAGTAAAAGTTTAAAATTATCAAAATGTGTTTATATAGGTTGTATCGGGAAATGTTAAAAGAGATGCTGTTTTTAAGAAGTGTTGTATTACCAAGGGTTTGATAAAATTTTACAAAATTCAAACAGTTCAGACACTGGGTTTAACGAACTATTTTTTTCCTTTTTTTGTTTGTAAATTAGTTTTTATTTCTTGTTTTTCATTTTTTTAATATATTTTCTTACTTTCCCCTTATTCACCGGATTTTGAGCTCATTTATTGAATGAAAACGGTGAATATGAAACAATAATATATAAGCATTTGGATTTGAAAGGAGCAAATTTAGACATGAAAGTTCTTGTAATTGGTGCGAATGGTCAAGTAGGCCAACATATTGTAAACATTTTGAATGAAAGTGATGTGCACACTGTACGTGCGATGGTTCGTAAAGAAGAACAAGCAAAAGAACTTGAGGCAAGAGGTATCGAAACGGCTTTTGCAAGCTTAGAAGGCACTGTACACGAAATTAAGGAAGTGATGAAAGGCTGTGACGCCGTTATCTTTAGCGCAGGATCAGGCGGAAATACAGGCCATGATAAGACACTTTTAATTGATTTAGACGGTGCGGTAAAATCGATGGAAGCTGCAGAAGATTTAGGTATTAAACGATTTGTCATGGTAAGCGCACTTCAAGCACATCACCGTGAAAACTGGAATACTTCACTAATTCCTTACTATGTAGCCAAACATTATGCAGATAAAATCTTAGAAGCAAGCGGATTAACATATACAATTGTTCGACCAGGCGGATTGTTAAACGAACCAGGAACAGGACGTGTAGATGCTGGGGAGAACAAAGAGCGCGGATCCATTCCCCGCGAAGATGTAGCGCGTGTGGTAGTTGAAACGCTAAGTGAAGATCATACATTCGGACGTTCTTTTGATTTAGTTTCAGGCGATACGCCTATCGCAGAGGCTATTCAATCTATTTAATATAAAAAAAGCAGCGAATCCGTATTCGCTGCTTTTTATTTATCATTTAGTACATGTATTAAATGATAAATCACTTTTGCTGTCAGTCCCCATATGACTCGGTCTTCATAGTAATAAAAATGTTCTTCCATCTCTCTTGTTTGCCAATTATAATTTTCACCACCAATAATCGCGTCATAAGGAAAATTATGTTCGGGTTCTACTCTGAAATGGATATTGTGTATATCAGGTTCGGTACGCTGAAAAAAAGAAAGAGGCACGGTAAATACTTCTGCTACTTCCGAAGGATTCGGTCGAAGTTCAAGCGACTCATCAATAAAACCTACATAAGGATAAATGATTGTTCCAAATTGAGAAACAATATAATCTAAAGCTTGTACTTGCTGAATAGATTCAGGCGTAATCCCTAACTCCTCGGATGTTTCACGGATAGCCGTTTCTTTTTCGTCTGCATCCGTCTTCTCGACACGCCCTCCTGGAAAACAAATTTCTCCGGGCTGTCTTCGTAAATCGAGCGCTCTTACCTCAAATAAAACATGCAGCTCCCCTTGTTTTTCAATAAGCGGAACAAGAATACCGAAGCGAGAAAACTGCTCCATTCCAAGAATTGTCGGTATCCGATTTTCTAACTTAGCTATAATACGGGATGTATCCATACGTCCACTTCCTTTCACAAAATGAATTATCAAAAGAATAGCGAGTTATAAGCTGCGATGTCAACTAACCTGCAAAAGAAAGCTGTTATCTTTAGTATATGAAGAGATCCATTCAATTGACACTACAATTGATAAAAATATATAACATGGATATAAATAAAAACAGATAGCATCGGCTATCTGTCTTTTTGTTTTGTTTTTAACAACCCATAAATAAGTAAAAAGAATGCAACCACACTGATAAGCAATCCTCCTACTTGCTTATCAGTGAGTCCAAAACGAAGCTGAAGCCAAAAGATAACCAAGCAAATCAAAATGACGCTGGTAGCTAAATAAAAGTAAATGCTGTAGAAAAACGGGTTCGTTCTTTTTCGTTTGTAGACAAGTAGTGAGATGCCTATATACGTACCCAATAGTGTGAGTAATACAACAACTTCCGTTAATGTTCTCACCGCATTCTCCCCTCTCCCTTTTTTCTTCTATACCCCGTTTCTTCTTTCATCAAAAGGAAGTTTGACTAAGGTATTTACAAAAAAACGCTCTTATGCCATAAGGCGTTTTCCTTCAATACGCTTTATCCTGGTTTGTATTATATATCAAGAGCAAAGGTAATGACCGCTTCACAAGCCAACTCGCTATCTACAAATGCTTTTCCTTTTCCTCTTACAATCTTTCCGCGCTGCTTGAGAACCTCAAATTCTAAACGCAGGGTATCTCCTGGCCTTACTTGACGCTTAAAACGACATTCGTCTATTCCCGCTAAAAAGGCAAGTCTTCCTTTTTGTTGGTCATCCGCAGCCATGGCAAATCCACCGAGCTGGGCAAGAGCTTCGACAATAAGTACCCCTGGCATTACCATATAGTCCGGGAAGTGGCCTTGGAAAAAAGGTTCATTTGCTGTTACTTGTTTAATCCCTATCGCAAGCTTTCCTTCTTCTTGCTCTAAGATGCGATCAACAAGTAAAAAAGGATAGCGGTGTTGAATGGTATGTTTTATTTGTTTTATATCTTTCATATGTATCGCTCCTTTTTCTTATAATAAGGGGTCCTTGCCGTCAAATGCAGGAAACGTATCTGGATGAAGAAGCGCCGCGAGTTTTTTTAACCCTAACAGCAACCTAGGTGAAGGACGACAATACAGCCATTCTTCTAGTACATGTACGCGATGTTCTTTAATGGCACACATATCGGACCAATCGGGTCTTTTATGTAAAATAGTCGGATTTACTTTGTTTGTCTGCACGCCTACCCAAGCCAGACAAATATGTTGTGGATTTCGTTTAAACACTTCTTCCCAATTACTCTGTACATTTGCTTCTTTATGATCAGCAAATATATTATCTCCTCCCGCTAACTCACTAATTTCAGTCAGCCAGTTTGCTTTGCCAGGAGTAAAGACAGGTTTTGGCCACCATTCCCAGTATACAGTGGCTTTTTCATCAATTTGATTTGCAATCCCTTTATATGTAGAAAGAAACTGATCATAACGTTTTAACAGTTCAGCTGCTTTTGTTTCAATGTTTAATCGCTGACCTAAATCCTGTAGATTTTGACGGATATCTTCTAGCGAATTAGGATTATATACGACATAAGGAAGCTTTCGTTTTTTAAGTTCTTCAATATTTCGCTCCATTCCAGGAACGCTTAGTGATGCTAGGACTAAATCGGGTTTAGCTTCTTCCACCGCATCCATATTAATAGATAAATCGGGACCTAAACGCGGCAGACCTTGAATAGACTGCGGCCAATCGGAATAATCATCAATTGCTACGAGCAAATGCTCACATTTTAAATACGCTATTAGTTCTGTATTGCTTGGACAAAGCGAAACAATTCGCATAGTTCCCCTCCTGCATTCATTTCTTTTTTTCTATTATACAATAGATCCAAATATAAAAAGCAGAGACTTTCACTGAAGTCCCTGCTTTTGGTGCTCTTTATCCGCCCATCGCGTGATAAAAGAAGTAAAAGAAAACTAAACAGCCAAGTGAACTAATGCTTGTAGTTAAAATGCCGATTGAAAGCAACACCTGTCCGTCTTTTTTTTGTTTATATCGCAGCATATAATAAAAAGCTAAACAGGTGCCAAGAAGTAAATAAATAGCCCATATGTAAGGTAGATTCTTTAGCTGAAAGATGTATCCTTGATTAAATAATAAACAGTAAATAAAAAAAAGATTTACGATAAAAAATATAGAAAGTACACTTTTCTTCATCTATTAAACCCTCTTCTATTCTTTATTTTCTGCTATAGTTGCTCTGTTTGGATTTCTCAGTTCATCCCGTATTTCACGTAAATATTGATTTCTCTCCTGCATTCGCTTTAACACTATAACGATAACAGCTATAATACCAGCAATGATTCCTATATAAAGAACTCCAAACACTAAGATAGGTACTACACCCCAAAGCTCCATCTCATTCCTCCTATTTTTTGGTTATCACCTTATTTTACCGTATTTTGTAAAGTTGTCACGTCTTTTATCCATGAAAAAGGGAGTTTGAATATACATTCAAACTCCCTAAAGAGATTATAAAAAATAATATTTATTATAGCGCTTTGCTTTTGACACTCGCTCCCGTTCCGAAGAACTTATCAAAAATTTGATAAAGAGCAGACAGGCCAACTAACCAATAAATCGTTGTTACTAACCAATCCCAAGAGCCAAATAGCTCTTCTACTACATTCACGCCTAATGCTACAGCTAACCAATTTAAACCGCCTAAAATCACAAGAAGAGTCGTTAAACCTGAAAGAAATTTCACGTTGTCACCTCCTTGCGAACTGCATTAGGAAAAGCAGCTCATGTTACATCTTATGCGCTGCATAGATCAGTATATGCATAGGCGCTATGTAAAATAGTTATAAAGAATATGTGATTTATTCTTTTTTATTTTCTTATTGTGCAGCTGCAGCTTTCCCGATTTGCTTAATCGTTTCTACATGCATCGCTTCGTGGTAGAAGCTGAATAAAAACGTTTCGCCAACTGTTGTAAAGTTGATGCCGGCTTTGTTTGTAAAAGGTGTGATTAACTGCTTATCAAACTGCTGGGGCATGAGCTCTTTAATACGATGTGCTTGATCTTTCAACACATTCGCAATTTCTTCAAGAGAAGGAGCAGCCTCCGTCCAATCTGCAGGTTTTGTTCCTGCGCCGAAAAAGTTTTCATAACTCTCTGGCGTTTGCATCGGTTCACCAGCTAAGCCAAACACAAGCTTTTCTTGAATAAAGGCAATGTGCCCAAGATTCCAGCGGATATTGTTATTGAATCCTTTTGGTGTGATGTCCGCTGCCTCTTCTGCTGTTTTTTCGAGGATACTGATCGTAATTCCTCTTACAACGTCCATATGTTTTAAAATCATGTTTTCCATCGTCTAATCTCTCCTTACGTTGTCGTATTAGATAAACTATTCAATGTCTATTGTGCACAAATTATCCCTTAAATGCCACTCATAACATTTAAACCTTAAAATAAAAGAAAATTCAAAAGAAACATCCCCCTATATAAAAACTAGGGGGATGTTTTAAGCAGAAGACTTCAAATTTGAGACAGGTCCTTTATTTGGCTTCGGTTTTAGCTGACCTAGCTTATTTTTTAGATAATCTTTTAATGCGCCGCGTTTTCTCTTGCGTCTTTTATCACGATTTTTAATGGTAATCTCCTCCTTTCCTTTTAGTTTTAAGACCTGTGTATTAAATGGATTCTTCTTTTATACATAAAATCCTTTTGAATTCTTAAATTTACCTTCATGTAATTCTTTCCTTTTTACAAAAAAAGACCAAAGTATCAAAACTTTGATCAATCAAGCTACGTAAGTAATCGACCCAATAGTGGAAATAATAGCGCTGTTTCTGTCGTACCAAACAACGGGTTCGTATCTAACTGCAAAATAACTGAGGTGAGCGGTGTGAAGCCTGACAATTTCATCTGACAGGTAAGCTGATTGCTTTGCGTCGTCTTTTCTCTTTAAATTTAACACTTCAATAATTCTTTCCCGCGTTGTAATTCCAATTCCATGACCAAAGTATAGAGTTTCATCTAATACAATTGTGTTTTCACCTTTCCACTGGGGAGTATCAGGATTATAATCAGGATTTTTAAAATACGCACAGTCTCCGGGCAAGTAGTCAGATCCTTTATAACCATGAAGCTCAAGATCTTCATCATATTGCCAATCGTGTAAGTAAAGATCAGCAAAAAGCCTGTTAAAGTTTGCTTTTCCAATATTATTTAATACAGCTTTGTAAAAGATGATGATAACAGCCGTCGCGCACTCAAACGCATATTCGTGTCCGTTGTAAAAAATATCATCGATGGCCTGATGAGGAGAAACGGTAGGCAGTAGCTGAAACCCTCCGTTATCGGTTCGTTTCCAATATTTTTCGTTACACCTAGAACGTGCAAATGTAGCAAACTTGGCGCCACTTTTGCGCAGCAACACAGACGATTCAATAATTTGTAGTTTAACAGATACATCAAAATCAAGCTGGTCAAATGTAGCATACTCATACACTTCCCTATAGGCATCCATCTGTTTTAAAATGTCTGCTTTTTCTTTCGTTAACGAACTATTATTTAGATCACTTATTTTCACAATTTGTTGGTTAACTTTAATCATAGACGTTCTCTCCTTTACAGAAAATGATATCAATCACTTTCTCTAACAGGATATTGATAAAAAAAGATTTTGTGTATCTTCATTTATTTAAAATCGTGAAGATTAGAAAAAACGATGAAAGAAAGTAATTTAACCAATAATCTTTTCTTTTGTTCCTTTTTGTCCTTTTGTAACCTTTTTAAATATAAAGCGAGCAACTAACACGTACAGTGGTAACACAATAATGACGGCAATAACATTTAAAATCCAAGGTATTGTCCCCATAAAAACGTTTGAAGATGCTTTATCATACCAGCTCACAATAAGTATTAAAAAGAAAACACTGGATATAAAAGTACTTATGTATCCCTTCTTATAGTTTGTACTTCTCACAGCAACAACAAAGCCAATTACCAAGGAAATGCCTGCTGCAATTAAGACAAAAATCAAAAATAAGTTTGCTACCTTTTGAACGTCCATTTCTTCCCTCTTTCCTATAAAAAAGTAAATTTAAGTACTTTAAACTCCCTAAAACAATTAACGCCTTTTTCTAGATACAATTCCTACAGTTAAAATTAAAGTCATACCTACACCATATAGCGCTATAAAAGTATAAAGTGATTTTATGTAGCCAGCTGGATAAAGCGTAGCGCTCATTATTAATAAAAGTCCTAATATGTTTAATAACTTTGTTTTTTTAATTTTTATTTCACTCTCTTCCTTTCAATCTCGATAGCCCTTTTACTTATATAGAATCTAGAAGCTAAAATATCATTTAGTGCAGTAACTTCATAGCCCCCTCCTTTATAAACTTTAGTTAAATTTTTCACCTCGAAGTCAGTTTTTTTCTGTAGTAACGAAGATAGTTAACTCTTATATCGCATCTCCTTTTGTAAATTTCTACTATATCTAGTACGTTTCAAAACAGGAATAGTTTTACATTTTGAAGAAAATAGGTAAAAAAGTTTTAATTATTTACAATAAAGGCAAAAAGTAGAAGCTTATTAGATGATGCGCTACATTCAAGTGAAATATACCCATATTTAACCTTATGTCTTGTGGTCCGATATGTAAACTATTATACTTATTTTAGTAAATATTCATAAAAAAGGAAATAGGGAGAAGTCATGCCTAAAAACCCATCACACCATCCTATTATTCTATTTGATGGTGTTTGCAATCTCTGTAATCAATGGGTTCAATTGGTCATCAAGCGGGATTCACGTGATCTGTTTCGTTTTGCATCGCTTCAATCCGATACTGCGGGAACCTTGCTGAGTCAGCATAACTATGAGCATCCACCACTTCAATCGGCCATTCTTCTTATGAACGGGAATCTTTACACAGAGTCTACGGCCATCCTACATATTGTCCGCCGGCTTCGGGGGCCCATTCAACTGATGACGTGTTTCCGAGTTATTCCCGCATTCATTCGAAACCCACTCTATCGTTTCATTGCACGTAATCGGTATAAGTGGTTTGGAAAACAAACGTCATGCATGTTGCCAACCCCTGAAACTAAAATGCGATTTTTGGACTAAGCATACAAATGGAGGAAAACAATGCGTTTATCAACAAAAGAGAAATTTCGTTTAAGTATTCTTGCGACCCTAAGGTGGACCATGGCCATTACGTTTCTTATTTATGGAATGGCCAAAATCTACCCAGGACAATTTATAACAGGCGATTTTGTGTTCGATTCAACAAAAGATTCTGCGATGAAACTGGCGTGGTATTTCTTTGGGTATTCCGATTTCTACAACTATTTTATTGCCGCTGGCGAATTATTAGCTGCATTGCTATTGGTGATTCCGCGTACCGCAACACTAGGGAACATTATTTTTCTCCCCATTATTGCCAACATCACTGTCCTTAACTATTGTTTCAATATTCCTGCTAAGGTGGTGTGTGTTCCGCTGCTTGCAATGAGCTTGCTATTAGTATTGATGGAATATTTAAAGTTAAAAGGCATCTTCTTTGTCAACACTGCTACCCCAATGCAGAAGGTAGACGTTCAATCATCGGAAAGGAAGGTGACCGTTAAATGATTGTCTTTCTTTTGCCGCCCATTATCTTCGGTTTGGCATGTACCTATTATTTTGGTCTTCGAAAAGAAGACTGAACCCAGACAATTCCTATGTTGCTTTGACTAGTAGTTACGGAAACCAGAGAAGTTCTCCATAAGATACTAAAGAAACTGCTGCAGGTAAGCTTATAAAAGCGCAACTTAACGCCACTCTCAAAAACAATAAAAAAGGCAGCAGCTCAACTTATGAGCTGCTGCCTTTTATTTATAGAAACATGGGAATAACCTTTTAACGATACCAAATCGTTTTATCTTGATATGGAATACGTTTTGATGAAGCTTCTTTATTAGGATGTCCGACGTAAATTAAGCCTAAGAGCTTATCGTCTCCTTCTAGAGATAAAAAGTCATTCAGTTCTGTCTGATAGACAATTTCACCGGTTCTCCAAATTGTAGCTAAACCTTGTTCTTCCGCTACTAATAGCATATTTTGTATGCTTGCCGCTACGGCAGAGATTTCCTCAATTTCAGGCACTTTACCAGAAGGACTTACTGCTACAGCAATAATGACAGGAGCGCGAAGCGGTCCTTTTTTTGCTTTTGTTGTTTTTTTCAACGCTTCTTC
The DNA here is from genome assembly GCF_055810735.1 of Priestia sp. ST2. Lineage (NCBI taxonomy): Bacteria > Bacillati > Bacillota > Bacilli > Caryophanales > Bacillaceae > Priestia > Priestia sp. ST2. Next base: position 332,875 of record NZ_JBVVNT010000002.1, read on the forward strand.
TTCACTTAAGTGAGCAGTTTTTTGTTTCATAATACGTTCCATTTCGTCTCCTAAACGAACGCGTGAATCCCCTGTAAACACGCGGAACTTCCAAGGCTCTGTCTTTTTATGGTTAGGAGCCCAAGTGCCGGCTTCTAACATAAGGTTAATAGCATCTTCTGATACGTCTTTGTCTTGCATGGCCCCAATCGTTCTTCTAGCTTTAATAATATCTAATACGTTCATGCTTTCTATCTCCTTTTCTACATTCAATCTATTATAAGTATGTATTTGTCTTGAATATAGAATAATTGAAAATCATTCTCACTGTCAAATGTTTTGATTATTACTTAGGTAACGATAAATAAATATGCCAATTTTTTAAGCGTGTTTGTTTTTTTAGCGGGTTTTCTTTTAATTATTTGGCAGTTTTGTCAAATAAAAAAACGATTTGGAATATAGAGTCCAAATCGTTTTTTTTATCTTATACCCAGCCGCGGAAACGAGAAGCTTCAGCTGATTTTTTGATTCCTGCCATATAAGCAGCAAGCCTCATATCTACGTCATTTTCTTGAGAGATTTGATAGACCGTTTCAAATGAATCTACCATTACCTTGCGTAATTTGTAAGCTACTTCCTCTTCAGACCAGTAGTAGCCTTGATTATTTTGCACCCATTCGAAGTATGAAACCGTTACGCCTCCAGCACTCGCTAAAATATCTGGCACTAAAAGTACGCCTTTTTCATCTAAAATGCGCGTAGCTTCAAGCGTAGTCGGTCCGTTCGCTGCTTCTACTACAATAGAAGCTTTAATGCGATGAGCGTTGCGAACCGTAATTTGATTCGAAATGGCTGCAGGTACTAAAATATCACATTCTTTTTCTAATAGTTCTTCGTTTGTCATCACATTGGTAAATAAATTTGTTACGGTACCAAAACTGTCGCGTCGATCAAGCAGGTAATCAATATCGAGACCAAGCGGATCATAAAGAGCTCCGTATGCGTCTGAAATGCCAATTACTTTTGCTCCTGCATCATGCATGAACTTAGCGAGAAAACTGCCGGCATTTCCGAATCCTTGAATAATAATTCGCGCTTCTTGCAAGTTAAGGTTTTTCTTTTTAACAGCTTCTTCTATACAAATGGTTACTCCTTTAGCCGTTGCAGTTTCGCGTCCTTGAGATCCTCCGAGTACGATAGGTTTTCCGGTAATAAAACCAGGAGAATCGAACTCACGCAGTCGGCTATATTCATCCATCATCCACGCCATAATTTGAGAGTTTGTATAGACATCCGGTGCAGGAATATCTTTAGTAGGCCCAACTATTTGACTGATGGCTCTTACATAGCCGCGGCTGAGTCGTTCTAGTTCACCAAAAGACATGTTTCTTGGGTCACATACAATTCCGCCTTTACCGCCACCGTACGGAAGGTCGACAATGCCGCATTTTAAGCTCATCCAAATGGATAATGCCTTCACTTCCTCTTCATTTACTTCAGGATGAAAACGTACTCCTCCTTTAGTAGGCCCGACAGCATCATTATGTTGAGAGCGGTAGCCGGTGAATACTTTTACCGATCCGTTATCCATTTTAACCGGAATGCGAACCGTCATCATGCGCAGCGGTTCTTTCAATAAATGGTATACTTCTTCACCATAGCCTAGCTTTTGAAGCGCTTCTTGAATAACTGTTTGAGTAGATAAAAATAAATTAAGTGATTCCTGTTCTTGCTGCTGTTCTCTTTTTAATTCACTAGCTGTTTTTGTAATGGACATTCTGTTCACCCCATATTAATCATTGAATTTTCTCAACGATTTAACATGCAATTCCTGTGCCAATTTCTGTTGCTTAACAACGCTTTTATATTATAAATAATCTCTATTAGCAAGCCTTATATTCCCTGCATAGGCTGATATTAGTATATACTTAAAGAAATAAGACAAACTATTTATACTGCAAAGGAGGAAAGTGCTATGTTACATGAAAGAAAAGAACAAGAGCGAAACAATTACTGTATAGAATGCTGTTCCATCTGCGGAGAAAGGCTAACATCTTTTCAAGAAAAAGAAATATTCACATGCGACAGCTGCTTTGAACAAAAAGTCAACGATGTGCTTTCTGAGCTGTAATCAGATGCTCTATTTTTTAGAAACAGGTGTCACAATGTTAAAGTTTGGATCGATAGAATCCTGACAAGACAAAAAGAAATCCCATTTTGATTTATCTCCTTGAACAAATATGACCGAGCTATAAGAGTGATCATTTGTAGTTGTGAGTCGATATAAGGTATCTTGCCACATCGTTACCGTCACCTCAGCTTTCTTTCGCGTATCTCCGAGATACCTAAAGATTCCATGCTTAAATTCTGTGAGAGCTACTTCATTACGATCTGGTATGACAAACAATAGACGATAGTTACATGCACCTGCCTTTAATCCATCTACGCGAATGCTAAATAGTTCTAAAATATTTTTTAAAGGAAGTGTATCCCATACTTCTTTTGTGATAATGTTGGCAGGCAGCGGTATATTACCTAAACGAAGTTCTTTGGCTCCTGTTAAATATTCATTTCGCCAAGGGCCAGATTCCGCTATATACCCTAATTGTTCAAGCGCGTCTGCACATAAAAGTTTTGCCTTTACATGGTGAGGATCAGCGTAAATAACTTGTTTGGTCACTTCAGCTACCCATTGATAGTCGCCTTGTTGAAAACAACGCTGCGCTTTTTTGACAATGTTGTCCGCTCCCCCCATATACTCTACATACTTCTTAGCTGACTCTTCAGGAAACAGTTTATTTAAATCGATAGGATTGCTGTTATACCAGCCCATATAGCGCTGATAAACCGCTTTTGCGTTGTGGCTAACCGTTCCATAAAAACCGTTGGTATACCACTCGTGAGATAGGATTTCTGGGAGCTTCATCATTCGGCCAACGTGATCAATGGTATATCCTTGATTCATGAGCCTTAATGTTTGATCATGAATATATTGATAAACATCTCGTTGATTTTCGATATATGTGATGCACGACTCGTTTCCGAACCTTGGCCAATTATGTACCCCAAATACAGTTGTTAGTTCTTGGCCAAATAAATCGATTGCTTGCTGCAAGTATCTTGCCCATGCTGCTGCGTCTCTTACTTTTGCTCCTCTGAGCGTATAGAGGTTGTGCTGAGTGGCCGTACAGTTTTCGGCAATACACAGAGACTTTTCACTAGGAATATAGATGTTCATTTCAGCAGGCGCTTCCGTTCCTGGCGTAAGCTGAAATTGAAATGAGACGCCTTCAATTTTCTTACTTACATAAGAATGATGTTCGGAAGGACGAATTTCTTCTATTCCTTTAATAAGCGTGATTGTTCCAAATGAAATTTCTTTTCCGATACCGTTGTCAATTAGGCCTTTTTCATCGCGTCGCAGTTGAATACCGTACATATATTGACTTCTTCGTGTCATTGCTGTTGCCGCCGTGACGTTTTCATCAATAACCGCATCCATAAACCCAGCAGGAGCATAAACTTTACTAGCTTTATTTTGTGTTGAGTCAGGTAATACTCCTAAAACTCCACCGTAATGGTCTATATGTGAATGTGAGAAGATAACGGCTCTAACAGGACGCTTCCCGCAGTGCTGGTTTACTAGTTTAAGTGCTTCTTCTGCTGTTTCTCTTGACGTCAAGCAATCAATAACAATCCATCCCGTTTTCCCTTTAACAAATGTAATATTAGCCATATCAAAGCCTCTTACTTGAAAGATATTTTCAGTTACTTGATATAAGCCGGCTTGTACATTTAATTTTCCTTGTTCCCACAGTTTAGGGTGGACAGTAGCAGGTGTAGATTGTTCAAATAAAAAAGCGTACTTTCTTAAATCCCATACAGGATACAGCTGATTTTTTTTGAAAATCAGAGGAAAAGGTACGCGTACAAGAGCTTGGTAATCCGCAAGATTTTGTTCTAATTTCACTTGTTCCCAGTCTATGTTTTTATAAGTATCAGCATTAGTCGCTGCGGTCTTTTGAGTAGCATCTTTTCGGTGAATCGTTAACTCCTGTTCATAATCACACAGCATAACCCCCTCCTTTTTATTACTTTATGCGTAAAAATGAGACGAAGTACAAAAAGGGAGGGAAAATAGAGTTAACAAAAAAGAAGATGCGCTTAGCACGCATCTTCTTTTTTATACTGAATGTCATGTTTGAATAGTCGAGTATTCTGTCTGAATTAGACAGCCTAGCACTTAGTATAACGATTGTTTACCAATGTGCCTTTTGTAATCAAAACAAATCTTCCTTCTAAGGTGCTCAATACGTTTCTTGAAGTCGCTGTAAAACAATGCATGTGTACAGTCTCTCCTTTCTTGTATTGGCCTTACATAGAGTGTATACCCTCGAAAAAATAATTGAAACCTAATTGGGAGATTTTTTCAAAAAATAATAAATCCATTATGGTTAGGCTCTTTTGTCTCTATTTTTTCACCCAGTTGTCATTATCATCTTTTTTGTACTTCGTTTTCACCGCGTTCCAAGCGACTTTGTGAGCGGTAGCTTCTTCTTTGTATTCATCACTTGCTGAATTGAATGCTTCTTTATAAATTTCCTGAGCATGATGAGGAAGATTATCTCTTACTCCATCCGGCAGTTCTTTTAATGAATTGTAAGGCATGATAGTATTCCTCCTTGAAAACATCTTTTACTACTGATTTACCTGTTTTCAAATAACATAAACATTTAATAAATATAGTCCTTATACAAGTCGGACTGAGTGACCTTTTTATAAGCGAGTCCGTGTTTTTTAGCAAGGGCTTTTACTTCATCTACACAGCTTTGAGCGCTTCTTGGTGATACGTAAATTTCATTGATAAGCTGATGTAAATTACATGTAAGGAGGTTACCATGCTCATGAGAAAACTCATACGATCTTTTTTCAAGGATATCCATTCGTTGTTGCCATTGATTTGCGGAAATACCTTGAATTTCGAACAGCTTTTGCAGCTTCCAAGCGTGTATACGACTTGCTACAATAACAAGCCTCAATTCATTTTCATGCTGATAGGATTTGCGCTTGTAAAATAACGTGTCATATACAGAGTGACTAACCATTTCTTTTTGGAAGTCTATGTACTGCACTTTGCCAGAGAAGATTTTATAGCGTAAATCTTTAATACTGCACAATAAATTTTCATAGGTGGTTTTAATAGCTACGCCATCATTCCCCTTTAAATATAGATCCCACATTCCAGCGGCTTCGTAATCATTGATATGCCAGGATGAAACAGCAGAAAATTCATGGATTTTTCTTATATAGGTTCTAGAGGTACGGTTATGACGTTCGCCTTTTTTTCTTAACTCTTCTATGTTCCACATTGAAGACCATCCTTCAAGAGGGTCCGAAAATGCATCAGGTTTTGCGAAAAAAAGCGCATTGGTTTCCAGTAAATCTTGAAAATCAGACAGCGGCATAAATCGCCATACCGTCGGATTATTGTGCACCTTATAGCGTTCATCATAATCGTCATAGCTAGATTCGAATCTTTTGGCATATTCGTAAGCTTTATCTCTATAAGCTAAATCCATTGGTTTTCCTCCTCTGAATGCATATTCACACTTGAATTATAGCACTTAATTGTTGTAATTTTCAAAATTATCCACCTGTATTAGGAGAGTTCTGTTATCAGAAAAGAAGGCACGCCTCAACATCTGCAGCGTGTCTTCTTATTTAATGAAATGAATATTTTGCTTAACACTTTCACTTTCTGGCTGATTTAATTCCAATAAATAAATTTTATCCGCTCGAAAATCAGTATTCTTCATTTCTTTTTTTAAGGCACGAATAAAGGCAGCTGAACTTTTCCCGTAGGCTTCAAAATAATGAAACGTGTGTACAACAAATAGAATGGATGCTCCACTGTAATCTTTTTTGCTCTTTTTTTGGATGTTTTCTAGCACTTTTTCTATATACTCTTCTACAGAACCTTCCGTCTGGATACGGGGTAGAGCAAAATTTCCTGAATTCACCCTCTGTGCATCTTCAAATTCCAGTTTCCCATCTTTGTAAGAAGTAATTTCAATTCGTTTTTCAGTACCATCCGGCTGAAGAATTAATCCGTCGTATCCTTGACTTCCAATAATAAGCTTCAATTTTGAATTCCTCGGACAATAGGAAGATTGGCTGAAGCAATAAAGCGGATAAAACTCTTCAAAAAACTTTTTGAAACGCCCTTTTTTAAGTCGAGCCAATTTTATATATTCTCTGTTTTGATGAATCATTTTCTGCGTATGTTCAAAATACTGCTTCATTTCTTCTTGCGTCCTGTACACATCAAGATCTTTAAATAATTCATCCATCTTTTTCACCTTCAATCCCACCAACTAAAAAAGTCTTCTTGCTTAGTAGATACATATTCATAAATGTGTGTGACAATTTTCTTTTTTTAAAGATATAGCTTTTTTAAAACAAAACGTGCACACTTTTCATTTTTTTGCATATCCTGTTATTCGTGCGTTCAATAATGAGCGTAAATTTCAGCCTTTAGTTGTAAAAGATGAACGGCAAAGTTACAGCTGATGGCGGATGATATGCTTCTGATTATTTCATAAACTATAACAAACAGGAAACTTAACAATAATTGAGGTGTTGAAAATGTTTGATAATGATTACGTAGTTAAAACCATTCACGATTTATATGTAAGAAATACAGAAAGCAAATTAAAAGTCTTCTTAACTTATTTTTGCCATAAAAGATAACATGTATTTATAGACGGTAATATATAGTCAATTGTTACTTGGAGTTTTTTATAGGAAGAAGAGTTTGATACAAATAAAAAGGAATAGTGGGTAATCCACTACTCCTTTTTTTATTATACTTGCAATTCCCGAATAAGTTCAGCAATAATTTTAATGCTTCTATCGATATCTGGTAAAGAAGCATAGGCGTAAGAAAGCCGAAGATAACTGCCGGTTTCTTGTGCATAGATACTTCCGGAATTAAGCAATATTCCTGTTTTTAAAGCACGAGAGTATAAAGATTTCATTGAAATAGAAGGTTGAATATGCACCCATATAAAAAAGCCTCCTTCAGGATTCGTCCATGTCGCTACATCTCCTGCATATGTTTCTAAAGCATTCAGCATAACTTTTCTTCTTGTTCGCAATTCGGTTCGTACCGTTTCCATATGCTGTTGATATAAGCCATTTTTAAACCATTCTGCTGCCACTCTTTGAGACAATGAGCTGGATCCATAATCCGTTTGCATTTTAATATCCGCCAAACGCTCAATGACTGGTTCTGGGCCGACTATCCATCCGATACGTAATCCCGGGCTTAATGTTTTAGAAAGACTGCTAACGTATAACACGTGTCCATTTTTATCTAAAGCTTTTAATGGCAACGGAGGCTGTTTATTTAGCCATAATTCGCGGTATAAATCATCTTCAATAATAGGAAGCTGATGTTCCTCACATTCTTTCAGCAAATCGTAACGCCTTTTTGAGGACATTAATGTTCCCGTTGGGTTATGGAAACATGGATTTGTATATAAAATAGCTTGCCCTTCTTGAGGGTCAGCGCGTTTTATAGCTGTTACTTTTATTCCTTCCTCATCCATAGAGAGACCTTTGAGTTTCATTCCGGCTGATTGAAATACATGTAAGGAGTATAGATAAGAAGGTTTTTCTAGCAAAACCGAAGAGTTCTTTTGCAGCAGTCCAATTGAAATAAGCTGAAGAGCTTGAAGAGCGCCGGAAACAATTAAAATAGAATCTGGAGAAGATTCAACCCCCATTGTTTTCATATACGTACTTAACTCTTTTCGTAAAGGAAAATACCCCTTTGGTTCTTCGTATCCCAGAACCTCCATGTTTTTTGCTACTTTTTCCATAGCGTATTTCATTTTATCTTTAGGGAATATGTCAGGTGAAAGCTCTCCTTTGCTTAATTGAATAAGGTTTGAGTTAAATTCGGATTCATTAATATCTTGTACCATTGCTTGACTCGGACGATGCATACCTGATTTCACATGAACATTCCAATCGGGCGGAGTCGTAGCCAAAAGTGTCCATGTATTATTTATAACGATTGTTCCCTTTCCCATCTTCCCTTCAATTAAACCGTCCGCTGTTAATTCCTCTAATGCCGTGATGACCGTACTTCGGTTAACATCGAACATAGCAGCAAGCTTTCGCTGACTAGGAATTTTACTTCCAATCGGCCATTCTCCACGCGCAATTTTCTCTTTCATAAAATCAATGATTTGCTTGTATTTTGGATAACTCGAACTGTTCTCTTGATTCATACATTTACTCCTGTTTTTAAAGTGGTTGGGTTAATTGCTTTTAAACTGGTTGAAGACATTTTATCAAATGTTTATTAACATGGGAACCACAATAGATACTGGCTGGATTCAAAATGAAAAATGGAGATGAATAGGCATGAAATTAACGTTTAGTCTGGTGTTCTTACATATACTGATGATTAGCTTATGGGCTTCAGCATTTCCAGTTATTCAAATAGGGCTGGAATCGTTTTCTCCTCAGCACCTCGCTTTTGTTCGGTTAAGTATTGCTTCTGTAGTGCTGTTAGTTATTGCAATAGCCACACGCATGCGCTTACCTGATATAAAAGATATTCCACTTCTTTTAGCACTCGGTTTTTTAGGTTTTACCGTATATCACACGGCATTAAACATTGGAGAAAAAACGGTGAGTGCGGGTATTGCGAGTTTACTGGTCTCGACTACTCCTATTTTTTCTTCACTTTTAGCTATTTTTCTTTTTCAGGAGGAGTTCGGAAAAAGAAAATGGATTGGATCTGCAGTAAGCTTTGCGGGTATTGCACTTTTAACCTTGAGCAAAGAGAATTTTGTACACTCAGTTAATGGAATCTTACTGATTCTGCTAGCTGCCCTTGCAGAAAGCATCTATATAGTATGTCAAAAAAATTTATTAAAAAAGTATGGTTTTCTTTCTTTTGTGACGTACAGTATTTGGGGGGCTACAATTTCTATGCTTGTTTTTTTACCTGGGTTAGAAACAGAACTTGCACATATCTCTGTCAGATCAGCAATAAGCGTGACATATTTAGGATTATTTCCAACCGTTATTCCCTATATGGTACTCGCTTATCTGACATCGCGTATAGGTTCTGCTGAGGCTGCCATTTCTCTTTACTTAACTCCTGTGCTGTCCTTTTTCTTAGCGTGGCTGCTTTTAAAAGATATCCCGAGTGCAGCTTCCATTGTTGGAAGCATCATTACGTTATGCGGCGTGTTGCTTACACATAGTAAAAGAAAAGTAGTGGTAAAAGAGACAAAGTTCACAATACAAAGATAATGTGTACGATTTAAGTAATTCTCTTAGAGGCTATGTTTTTTACTTATATATTTTATTTAGAACATACTTTAATTTCTTCTTTTTGCAGTTTAATTAATAATTAATAAAAAAGCACCTTTCTTTAATCTTGGTTTAAGATTTAAAGAAAGGTGCTTTTTTATGTAGTTTCTAATTCTGCTTTTATTTTCCCAGCCACTACGTGAGTCAACTGCTGCAGATCGTAAATCTCTTCTCCTGAAAGTACTACATGTCCGTTTAAAACGTGGTTATGTTTATATGCTCGATACGTCACTTCGATACTTTTTATCGCACGCTCTACTTCATCATTCACCATAATACTTTCATAGTGATAGGATAGTGTTTCAATTCGAATCTGCGTATTTTTCATATTCATTCACCCTCCATGAGCCGTTGACTAAAAATATGACTGTTAGAGGTGAACTATACATAGAAACTTTTTTGTTACCACCTAATTTGTTATTTAGAACATATTTTAATTACTTAATTCATCTCTGCTATTCTTTTTTTACAAAATACCAAAATAAACCCCCGCTCTTCGGAGCGGGAGTTTATTGCTTGTAGTACCAGCCTTTTTTATCTAAAAACTGTTTAACTTTTACAAAATCCAGCCCAGCTGCGGTAAGTTCAGCGGACGGATTACCTATTGCATGTACGTGTAATTCACTGTCGATTCCTTCATTTTTTAAGAAAGCACGAAACTCTGTTTCCATGTATTTACTTAATCCGCCTGTTTTAATTGTAATTGGGATAGGTTCTACGTCTTTCATTTGCACAAATCCGCCTGGAATAGCCCATGCTGCATTGGTATACCCATATACGCTAAATACTGTGCCTTTTTTTATAGTTCTAAAATTCTCTGTTACATTCGCATATTTGTAGACTCCAATATCCTTCTTCGCTTTTACTTGAAAAGAATATTTATCTCCGAGTGAAGTAACCTTTGGTAATGATTCTTCGACAGGATTACTTACACCCTTAAGCAATTCCATCATTTTAGCTAATGTTGTCTCATCAGCTTTTCCAGTTGACGTTAATCCATACTTTTCTTGAAGAGCTTTAACAGCTGCAACAGTTTCGCTGCCATATTGACCACCGGTTCCTTGCTGGGAAAGTTCAAATCCTAATCTAATTAAGTTTTGCTGCAGTTCTTTTACAGCTAGTCCGCTATCACCTTGCTGCAATTGTGCTGATGGCTTATTATTTTCCACCACCGTCACGCCTGTATTAATACTATTAAAGAAATCCAGATCCATTTCATTGATATCAACATTGCCTTTAATCCCGTTTACTTTTCCTTGATCTGTATATTGAAACATAGACCATCTATCCCAAATCGCCGTATCACCTGGGTTAACGAATCCCTTAGAACGGTTACTTCCACTGTAACGAGCTATCCATAGCGGATATCTTGCCACGGCGCTTGTAAAATTGGATTTAATAAAACTATACCCCGTGTAAAGAATAGGCGTAATGCTTGTTTTCCTTTCAATATACTCCATCCATCTGACTGCAAAGGCTGTGACCTGCGCTTTTGTTTTCCCTTTATTCTCTTCCAAATCTAAGCAATGAGGCAAATCAACCTTCATGCTGCCTAATTTATTTAAAAAGAAATTAACTTCTGCAATGGGATCATTATCAGCATGAGCAAAGTGATAAAAGCCTACACGTAGACCTGCATTTTTTGCACCTATATAATTATCATATGATTTTTTATCTAAGAAGGTTGTACCTTCTGTTAATTTAATATACGCGCCTTTTACACCATCCGACGCCACTTTTGCCCAATCAATTTTTCCGTTGTGATGAGAAACATCAATGACCTTAATATTTTGATTATTACGGTTTTGCATTGCTATCACTCCTTCATACAAACTATGAATAAAAAAGGAAATGGCAACTGATACAGGCCTATGAAATAGATATTAGGCTTTATAAAAAAACTACACTAAGAAGGGATTTTGGTAGCCTTCCCTTATTATAAGAAATGAATTTGTGCAATTTTATAAAGTGAGGAAAGCTATATTCGTTTATACTAATAATATGAAGATATACTGAATAAAAAGTGGAGGAATATGATGTCTTTAATAAAAGAAGCACGTAGATATGCAGAACACGCTCATAGCGGCCAAATGCGCAAGCTGTCCGATACACCTTATATTGTTCATCCTATTAACGTAGGTACTATTTTAGAAAAAGCAGGTTTTAGTGAAGAAGTAATTGCAGCAGCTTATCTGCATGATGCTGTAGAAGATACAAGTGTAACACTCGAAGAAATTGTACAAAGATTTGGTTTAGAGGTAGCGGGGATTGTTGAAGCTCATACAGAAAACAAATCAAAAAGCTGGGAAGAACGTAAACAGCATACAATTCAAATTGTGAAAACTGGTTCTCTTGAAGTGAAATCTTTAATTGTAGCAGATAAATTAGACAATTTACGGTCTTTAAAAGAAAGCTACGATCAGCAAGGAGATACGATTTGGAATAGCTTTAAAAGAGGATTCGAAAAGCAGAAATGGTACTACGAATCCATTAGCAAATACGCTGCACAAGGATTGGAACCAAGCCAAATTCCAAGTTTTTTTTATACGTATAAACAAGAAGTAAACGATTTTTTTAGAAGTTAATATTCATATGAAGAAATTAGAAAACACTGAAAATAACTATTGCGAACGCGCTGCATACGTATTAAAATATAGTAGAGTCAACACGCAATAAAGGCTCTACATAATCGGGACTGTAGTTCAGTGGGAGAATACTTGTCTGGCAGACAAGGGGTCGTGGGTTCGAATCCCATCAGTTCCATAAAACCAGTCGTATCAAGAGTTTAAAACGCTTTAAAACTATGCAGGATGGAATGGTTGCAATACTATTTCATCTGACCTCTTCATGATTTCCATGAAGAGGTTTTTTATTTTCTTTTTACGATTGATCCTCATGATTTTTATGATTATTCTTTTCACTGCTCCTGCTGACAATTTCTCTAAGTTCGCCCTCGTCGCCTTTTGCATTGATGATTTCAAAAAGCTGATTCAGCCCTTCACTTGTTTCATCATTTGGTTCTTTACCCATTCTATCCCCTCCTTTTGCTTCTAGGATGCCCATTTTTTTCACATTGTTTCATGTAAAAAGCAATTCATCAATATTAATCCGCCGTAAAAGTATACCTTTACGACCCTTGTGCAATTACTGGTTATACGGATATACTCAATCAATTCTTTAAATTTCGCAGCATTTTATAGGGTTTCTAATACTCATCTATAATGAAATGATCATCACAAACTTCGTTAAAATCGTTCTCTTCGTGGAGATCTACTTCTTTATCTTTAGATATCTCGGTTTCTTGTGTAAATAGTTTAAAAAGCTTTTTTAACATTGTTCCACCTCATATCTTTCATTAATACATTCAGTATGATTAATTTATATGAAGCCAGTATGAATTGAAACTTAAGATAATGTGAATGTAGACATTAACGTGAGATGTTAAGCATGCTTATACCCTGGACAAAAAAGTTATTTCATTCTACAAAGAAGTGATTAGTATATCAGCTGTATGTGGCATTCGTTCTATAACAGTCGTCTTTGTTATTCGTTTTGCTATTGTACTAGGTAGCTTAGTTTTATGTATTATCGCTTTAATCCCTTAGTTATCAACATCCTTAAATGCCATTCAAATGGTTTGTGTAGTTGGAATTATCCTTTTGCTTGCTTTGTTTTTCTTGGGTGATATCCACAATCAAACGAAAAAACGCAAGCTATAAAAAAGAACTTTGTATGCTGCTGCAAAGTTCTTTTCATAAACACTTACTGTTTGTTAAGAACTGTATGAAATAGCTCATACACTTCTCATACAATCGCTAAGACCTATTCAGTTAACAGTCCTTCTTACGTTTTTTTCAAACCATCCATATGCAATTTCAGCTTTAATTTCTTTATTTCCCGGAGAAACTAGGAAAATAACGTATGAACCGTTGTTTGGAAAGATAAATTTTCCATCTTCATCACTTACTAATGTACTTTTCGGCGGAACAACACGGTTAAATACGTTTACCCCTTTGGTAGGAAAGCCTTTTACCATTTCTGCAAATTTAATTTTCCCTTTTGGCTTTGAACGTATTGTAGTATTTGCTGGACTCACATTATCTGAAGTTGTTCCTTTTCCAGGCGGGATAGAATTAAACCAAATTTCAGCAGTAAAAGGTTCGTTGGAATAGTTAGTGATAGTAAAAGCATTCACAAATAAATCTACTCCGGAGCCGGAAGGGTTAACTAACCCGCCCCAAGCATTTCTATTTCCACCAAAACGAATAGGCTCAGTTTGTCCGACAAAATAGTCTCCTTTTAAAGATTGATATAAAGGATTAGGTATATTAACGGCTTTAATATAAGGTTTACTCGACTCGTAATTCGACATACAATCATCTCCTTTCTGTACTATATTTTATGAAGTTTTTCTATAAATGCTTGGACACATGCATTTAGAAATATATTTAATCTTTATATAAACGCAAAAAGATAGACCCGGTACTGAGCCTATCTTTTCCTATCGCTTAATGCCCTCGTCGACTGCTGGTGTATAAACGGATTGTTTTTTGACTTTATATTCCGATGCTTTTTTAATACTTCTACTATCACTTCTTAAAGTAGTAATCACCTATTCTTTTGTAGTCATAGAATGAAGAATCCTTACCTTTTTTTCGCAATATTCAACAATTTCATAACAGGCTGTGAGAATATCATGTCTAGACAGTTCTATTTCATCAAATACAAATTTTGAAAGTTGCTTCTGCAGAACCTCCAGCTTTTTGCTGTCTTCTTCATCGATCCATAGCCCTTCCGTAATACACACATCTGCTATTTTGTTAATAGATTGAGCCGTCCAGTTTAAGCCAGCTGAAGAAACAGTTTTTGTAAGTAAATCGTTTTTTATAGCTAGAATAACTTGACACACATGGGTATAGGCATCAACTTTCTTTTGGATAAATGCTTTGCGAAGCTCTTGTTTGTATTGCTCTTTCGACATCACTATAGCTACAACAGACGTAATGAATGTTCCTGCCAGCGCGATGAGCGACCCTATCAAAATTCCTATCAGTTCTCCTGACAAAACGTTCACCTCTTTAAAGGTATTTCTATATGCTATGAGAATGAAGGAATTGATATGAGGTAAACACCATGTAAAAACAGCCCTAACTTTTCTAAGTTAGGGCTGTAACACTAAAATATGATGGGAACCAAATTAGATAATACGACTTGTAATAATTCCTTCAATTTGACCGATTTTTTCTTCTAGCTCAGGCACAATCTCGTCACTTACTTGATTGTCAATATCGATCATTGTATACGCATATTCACCGCGGCTTCTGTTCACCATATCTGCGATGTTTAAATTGTAGTTTGAGAATACTTGCGTAAGTTGTCCTACCATATTCGGCACGTTGTGATGGAAAGCAGCTACGCGTTTTTTCCCAGTGTAAGGAAGAGATGCATTCGGGAAGTTCACTGAGTTTTTAACGTTTCCTGTTTCTAAGAAATTTTTCACTTGACGTGCTGCCATTACCGCACAGTTTTCTTCTGATTCTTGAGTTGATGCCCCTAGATGAGGAATTGGCACAACATTTTTCATGTTCAAGACATTTTGATTTGGGAAATCTGTAATGTATCTTCCAACTTTTCCACTTTCAAGAGCAGCTTTCATATCTTCTTCGTTTACAAGCTCACCGCGTGAGAAGTTCAAAATATGAACATCAGGTTTCATGATGCTAAACGTTTCTTTGTTGAAAACACCTTTTGTATCGTCCGTTAATGGAACGTGAACCGTAATATAGTCAGATGCTGCAAATAGTTCTTCTAGAGACATTGCACGCTGTACGTTGCGAGACAAATTCCAAGCTGTATTAACAGAAATGAATGGATCAAAACCAATTACGTCCATATCTAAATCAAGCGCATCGTTTGCTACAAGAGCACCAATTGCACCTAAACCAATAACGCCTAACGTTTTACCTTTGATTTCTTTTCCAACAAACTGTTTTTTACCTGCTTCAACTAACTTAGGAATTTGATCACCTTGGCCATCCAATCCTTTTGTCCATTCAACTCCAGCAAATAAGTTACGAGAAGAAGCCATAATTGTAGTTAAAACCATTTCTTTTACTGCGTTTGCATTAGCTCCTGGCGTATTAAATACAACGATACCTTGCTCCGTGCAAGCGTCCACCGGTATATTATTAACCCCTGCTCCAGCTCGTGCAATAGCTTTTAAATTTTGGTCAAATGCCATGCTGTGCATGTTAAAGCTACGCACGACAATCGCATCTGGACTTTCGCTGTCGTTGTCAATTTGATAACCTTCTTGATTAAAAACATTTAGACCTTTTTGTGCAATGTTGTTTAATGTTTTGATTGTTTGTACTTTTTTTAATGTTAATGTGCTCATTTTGTACTCTCCTCTGATTATCATCGTAGTTTTACATGTTTTTACCTTTGGATAAAGGAACTTCATTTTTAATTTTTTAAAAAGTCTGGTTTTTTAGCCTACATATGTGATAACTTCTATATCCTCTCCCCCTAAACAGAAAGAGGTAAGAGATATGTATTAATCCCTTACCTCTGCCCAGGCGAACGGCTACGTCACTATATGCTTCCTCACGGTTATCCGCGTTTCGCCAGTCACATATAGTCTTTGAAATTAAGTATATTCTAGCAAACTCTTTCAGAACGTTCAACCTTTTTTTAAAAGTTTGCTTTTTTCAGTCTAATTTTTAATCTCTTTAGCGAATCTCCTAATATATTGACAAATACCCTAATACATGTTAAATAAGAAGAGTGATTAGCACTCTATCCACTCAAGTGCTAATTGTTTTATAAGCCCTATTTGGAAAGGAGAATTTCTTATGTCAAAAAAAGAATTCAAAGCTGAATCAAAGCGATTATTAGAGATGATGATTAATTCCATCTATTCTCAAAAAGAAGTATTTTTGAGAGAACTTCTATCAAATTCAAGTGATGCAATCGATAAAATTTATTACAAAGCCTTAACAGACGACTCCTTGCGTTTTAACAAAGAAAGCTATTACATAAAAGTAACACCAGATAAAACTAACCGTACCTTAACCATTACGGATACTGGAATTGGCATGACGCAAGAAGAGCTTGAAAGCAGCTTGGGCACAATTGCGCGAAGCGGTTCCCTTGCGTTTAAAAACGAAAATGAAACAAAGGACGGGCACACGATTATCGGCCAATTCGGCGTTGGGTTTTACGCAGCGTTCATGGTGGCAGATGTCGTGACCGTGATTAGTAAAGCGTTAGGCAGCGATGAAGCCTATAAATGGGAATCTACTGGTGCTGATGGCTATACAATCGAACCTTGCGAAAAAGAAACGGTTGGGACTCAAATTATTTTAAAAATTAAAGAAAATACAGAAGATGAAACATATGATGAGTATCTAGAAGATTATCGTTTAAAAGAGATTATTAAAAAGTATTCAGACTTTATCCGCTACCCGATTAAAATGGACATAACGGAAAAACGTCCTAAAGAAGGTTCTGATAACGAGCTAGAAGATTATACAGAAGAGCAAGTTATCAACAGTATGGTACCGATCTGGAAGAAAAATAAAAATGAATTGACTTCAGAAGACTATGAGCAGTTTTATTCAGAAAAGCGCTACGGATTTGATAAACCGCTCACTCACCTTCATATTAATGTGGATGGAACGATTCGCTACAATGCCATTTTATTTATTCCAGAAAATAGTCCGTTTGATTACTACTCAAAAGAATTTGAAAAAGGGCTTGAACTGTATTCAAACGGCGTCTTAATTATGAATAAATGTGCAGATCTTCTTCCAGATTACTTTAGCTTTGTAAAAGGTATGGTAGATTCTGAAGATTTATCTCTTAATATTTCACGTGAAATTTTGCAGCAAGACCGACAGCTTCAGCTGATTGCCAAAAACATCGGCAAGAAAATCAAAAATGAATTAAAAAGCTTACTTAAAAACGAACGTGAAAAGTACGAGAAGTTTTATGAATCATTTGGCCGCCAGCTGAAGTACGGTGTTTACAGTGACTTTGGCAGCAACAAAGACGTATTAAAAGACCTGCTTTTATTCTATTCTTCTACAGAGAAAAAGCTCGTAACACTAGACGAATATGTATCGCGCATGCCTGAGGATCAAAGGTATATCTATTATGCATCAGGCGAATCGTACGACCGAATTGAAAAGCTTCCTCAAGCAGAATTGGTTGCAGATAAAGGTTACGAAATTCTATATTTTACAGAAGATATCGATGAATTTGCGATTAAAATGTTAATGACGTACGAAGAAAAAGAATTTAAATCTGTTTCAAGCAGTGACTTAGGGATTGAAGCAGAAGAAGAACAGCTCAATGAGTCTGAGGAAAGAGAAAATAAAGAGCTATTTGACTATATGAAAAAAGCTTTGGGGGGAAAAATAGGAGATGTGCGCGCGTCTAAACGTTTAAAAACACATCCCGTTTGCTTATCAGCTGATGGTGAAGTAACGATTGAAATGGAGAAAATTTTAAGTGCTATGCCTGACAATCAGCATGTAAAAGCAGAAAAAGTGTTAGAAATTAACGTAAATCATGATGTATTCGCTTCTTTAAAAGATGCATTTGAAAATGATAAAGGGAAATTAGACCTTTATACAAATTTATTATATAACCAAGCTCTTCTAATTGAAGGCTTATCTATTAGTGATCCCGTTAAATTCACAAATGATATTTGTAAAATCATGATATAAAAATCAGGCGCAGAATCATTCTGCGCCTGATTATATGTATGGCATAATAAAAGTAGTTATATAGTAAGAAGCGATAAAAATGGGTACGGGCAGTTCTTCTGTTACTCTTATTGAGTGTTTGCCTTCTTTAAAATGAAAAAGGTCTGATTTAAACTCTGCGACTTTTTCTCTTTTTTGATTAAAAATACACGCTTCCTCTATAGCTTCATGACTGCTTAACATGTAGACGTTATTTCCCCATCTAATTTCTTGTGCTCCTTCGTTTTTAATTAGTCCTTTACCTAATAGATGCCCCACTGTTTTTCCATTTTCTTTTATCACCCACCGGTGTTTTTTCACGTGATCAATAAACACCGTTCTTCCTTCCCATTGAACTTGTAAATGTACCTTTAAGCCGCAGGAAAAGATAGGAAACCAAGAAATAGAATCTAACACTGGAAGTCCATCACGAGTTAAAAAATCAATACTTTTCGTCCACATATTTTTATGCATTCTCTTAAGCTGTCCGACGTTTTCTCCATTTTCATTTGTAACTGCTATGGTCTTCCCCGCTGATTTAAAATAGGGAAGATAAAAAATATATTCTTGCATATAAGCCTCCAAAGGTTCTGCACTTCATATTAACAGCGTGTACATAGTAGTTATGTTTCTATCTTTCATATATTTCGTTTATTTCTTTTAATTTCTTTCTTTGTTTAAATTGGCTTTGATTTTCTTTTAAATGCTTTAGTAAAGCAACAATCAAGAAACTAACAATCACAAGAAGAAGCCAAGAGCTAATTTTACTTATATGAACCATTGTCCACTGCTGCTGTTGATCTGGATACTGCCATGCTCCAAAAAATGTTGCGATATTTTCAGCGATCCAAATGAAAAAGCCAATCAGTACAAAAGACAATACTAAAGGCATGCGATATGTACGTTTGTTAACCGTAAAATATACAAAAGTTCGATAAAAAATAAGTAAAGTAAAAAGTTTTAAAAACCAGCGGAAGTCGTAAATAAAATGATGCGTGAAAAAATTAAGGTAAATAGCCATACTTAGTATACTGACAATCCACGTAGAAGGCCAATTCGTAAGCTTTAATTCAAGCCTTCTCCACACTTGGCACATGTAGCTAGCTACACTAGCATACATAAATCCGCTGTAAAGCGGAACTCCCCAGACTTTAGTGAAAGCTTTTTCTGGATAGCTCCATGAGCCCATATGAACTTTGTAGAGTTCTAACGCTAGTCCAATTAAATGAAATACTGCGATGACTTTTACTTCATCAAGCGTTTCTCGTTTAAACATCACCATTAAAACTTGAGTTCCTAGACAGACTAATAAAATAAGGTCATATCTAGAAATAAACGGTACTTCAATTATTTTTGTCATAGCCAACGTAAGAAAAATGATAACAGGAAAAACACAAGATTTTGCTTGTTCTAAACCAAAATAGATTAATTGATTCATTGTAACATCCTATCTTTATAGTATTCCTTAGTATTTTCACAGAAATGATTCCTTGAAAATTATTGCAGATTTTTAAAATTTATTCAATAAGCATCTCCGCTGTTTTTGTAACGAAACTATCATACCCAGCGGAGATTCGTTTCCTCCGTTAACTTTTCAAAAAATCGGTTACTCTCTGTACATAGCGCTCTTTATCGTAAGATAAGTACAGATAACTGGTTAACTGTACAGGCTCCCCAAAGAAAAAACGTTCGTACAGTGTTTCCCTTGTGCCGAACGGACTCATAGTTAAATCCCACGCTAGTCGAAAAAGCTTAATACGATCTTCTGCCCCTCTCGATTTAGCTTGCAAATAACGCGTAATATCTTCTTTAACCAATGAGCGGCACGTATTTTCTGTTGGTATTGCCATTAGTCCGCTTGCACCTAAAAGCTGGATAATCTCTGTAAAGGTAGGATATGTTTTTGAAAATATATTTGCGGCAATACGAAGTGTAGTTTCATTTGGACGCATGTATCCCCATAGATCAATCTCCGCTTCTTCTTCTGCTTTCATCACGAGAGCTTTCATCGTTTCTAACGCAATAATAAGCTCCGTTGCTTTTTCTCGTACATGCGGATAGTCTATAATGTTAATGGTTTCAATCAGAGATTGTACAATCCCTAATACAAACTCTGTTTTGACAATTCTCCTTGAAGTTACTTGATGCAGAGCAAAAGCTGAGAAGGAACTAGAAGCAAGGAATGTATTTGATACGTCTGCATTTTCATAGAAAAACACGCGGTTCCATGGTACTAATACATGGTCAAAGACAACAATTGTATCCATTTCTTCAAATCTAGAACTTAATGGATAATCAAACGCCGAATCTTTTCCTGCAAATGATTCTCTACAAATAAATTTAATTCCTTTTGTATTACTTGGAATCGAAAAAGCAAATCCTTTTTCTTTTCCCTGAATGCCCGCTGAAGACAGTACGAGCAGCTCATCCGTCATTCCACCCTGTGTAGCAAGCAGTTTCGCGCCTTGAATAACGATTCCCTCATTGTTTTTATCAATTATTTTTGCTGCTATCGGTTCGTCATTTTGCTCGTAATAAAATTGGATTCGATTGACTTGAGGATCGATGAATGTATGAGTGAGCGATAAATCGTGCTCTCTTACATATTCATAATAAGAAATGATGTTTTCAGGAAAGCAGTTTTCTGTTCCTCTCAGGAGTTCTGCAGAGGATGCAAAAGCCATCAATACGGTATTCATATAATCCGGACTTCTTCCCATCATACCATGGGTTAATTGCGCCCATTGCTGAGTCATCTCTCGTCGTTTTTTTAACTCTTCTTTTGTTGTAGGCTGTAAATAAGATGTACCAAAAAAATCCTCAGAATCCGGGGATTGGTATGTCATGATATCTTTAATTTTTTTATCATGCTGAAAATCATAAAGTTTAGCTTGACTGTTAATGGCTCCTTTAAAAGCCGGATGTTCTGATATATTGCCTGTTACGAGCTTGCCATCAACCCATACATTTGCTTTTAATTGATTAATTCTCTCTACGTATTGCTTCCCATTAATTGCTGACATACTCCCACTCCCAGACTTTCGATAAATATTTTTACCTATTGCATTTTTATCATATTACGATGTCTTTTCCATGTTTCCTTCATACATCACAGCTTTGAGCACAAAAAAAGAAGGTCACAGTAACCTTCTTTTTTATAATTTATTTATATTGAATATCATTTCTTAGGGATTCAACTTTATTTAATGCTTGGTCAATATCCGGCTCTTCAACATTAAAGTGAGCAAGTGCATCGTGAAGATGCTTAGCAATTGCATTAAAATGTTCGGGTTGAATATTCATATTTGCATGTGCTTTGGCCATCGACTTTCCTGAATATTGATTCGGTCCACCTAAGGCAAAGCTTATAAATTTGGCTTGATGTCGACGCTGTTTATCCATATCCGTATGCTCGAAAAAGTGCCTGACCGTTTCATCTTTTAACACGAGCTCAGAATAAAAATAATCAACTACTTTTTCAATAGCTTCTTGTCCTCCCACTTTTTCATACAATGTTTGTTCCAAAACAATTCCTCCTTTTGTACCTTTCCCCATTATTACCCAATAGAAGTGTTCATATTCTTTAAAAGGCTTCTTTATGGAAATTCGTTGTCCCCATGTTTTATTCCTCTTCCACATAAAGAATAAAATGTAAAGAAGTGAACACAATGTAAAGGAATTGTAGAAGCTGCATGTAACATCTTTCGTTACTGGGCTTTAGGAATCATTACATTTTGATAAGCACTTATCTAGTACACGTAAGTATAAGCCGGCACGCCTTTTACTCCTACTCGGCATGAAAAAAGAGAGCCGGCAGCTTCTTCGTATTTTTCTTCTTCCTTAGCTGTGGTGATAAATAAGGTTTGTAAATCGTCTCCTCCAAATGTACAGCAGGTTACATTGGAAACAGGAAGATGAATAGATTCTATAATTTCTCCTTTATCTGGATCTACACAAATGACTTTCGAACCTCCCCAAAGCGCTACCCATAATCGGTCGTGTTCATCAATTGTCATTCCATCAGGAAACCCGTCCATATCTGAAAGGTCAATCACCACTTTTTCATCTTCGAGCCTTGTTGTTTCTTTCGAAAATGAATAAGACATAATTTTATTTTTCGGTGAATCAACCAGAAAGAATTTGTCTCCTGTTCGATTCCAAGCTAGCCCGTTTGACACGCTTAATCCTTCTTTAGCGCTCTTAATGACACCTTTTTCATCTACTACGTACAGCTGGGCTTTTCCTTCTTCATCTTCTTCACTCATCGTTCCAATCCAAAAGCGATTATATGGATCACATTTCCCGTCATTAAAACGCATGGTTTTTTCAAGAGTATCTAAACGGATATACTCTTCATGATTCTTTTTGTTTTTATCAACTAAAAGCAGCTGATTACGGGTGGAGACAATCAATTTTGAATGATTGGTTTTAGAAACACTTGTAACGACTGAAGGAAGAGCAATATCTTCTAAGGTTGTCGTTTTTGGATCGTACGTAAGAAGCTTTTTATCTAAGATGTCTACTAGCACTAATTTTTGATTTTCTTCATCCCATAGGGGTCCTTCAAGCAAACGGCCATCGTACTTTTTTTCAATTTTTGCTTCCATTTTCAAGCTCCTTTTTCGTTTTTATGTACAATCATTTTTTTATAATCGCTTTCTCAAAAAAATATTCTTTTAAACAAATAAAAAAAGCTAGGAATATCTTTCCTTTTTCATAAATACCCGTTGTATGACATTCTTTAAACACCAGGTTCTAAGAGAATCTTTTCATAAAAAAAGCAGCACGCTTTGTATAGCGTGCTGCTTTTTTTTATTATAAAGTTACGTGTTCTTTTTCGAGCTCTTTAACACGTGCTGCAAACTCTTCTTCTGTTAAACCGTGTTCCTTTACATAGCGGTTACGAGGGCTCACTCGGCATTCATGTGAACAAGCGCGTAAATATTTGTGTTCATTTTCTTCAGAAGCTAAGATTTTCTTATTGCATTCTGGGTTTGCGCAGTTAACATAACGTTCACAAGGCTCACCGGTAAAGTGGTCTTTTCCGACAATCACATGCTCTTTTTGGTTAACTGGTACGCTGATGCGTTCATCAAATACATAGCACTGACCGTCCCATAGTTCACCTTGTACTTCAGGGTCTTTTCCGTATGTTACAATCCCTCCATGAAGCTGGCTTACGTCTTCAAAACCTTCTTCAAGAAGCCACCCAGAGAATTTTTCACAGCGAATACCGCCTGTGCAGTAAGTTAAGATTTTTTTATCTTCAAACTGATCTTTGTTGTCGCGAATCCATTCAGGAAGCTCACGGAAGTTTCGAATATCCGGACGAACAGCTCCTCGGAAATGACCTAAATCGTATTCATAATCATTTCGTGCATCAATTACGACCGTATTCTCATCTTGCATCGCTTGATGAAATTCTTTTGGGCTTAAGTAATTACCCGTTACGCGAAGAGGATTCACATCTTCTTCTAATCGAAGAGTTACTAATTCTTTACGGTGACGCACGTGCATTTTTTTGAACGCATGTTCATCTGCTTCGTCTATTTTAAATACAATACCTTCAAAACGAGGATCATTTTTCATCGTTTCCATGTATTTATCTGTTTGTTCAACTGTTCCTGATACCGTTCCATTGATCCCTTCAGCCGCAATTAAAATACGTCCTTTTAATTCAAGCTCTTTACAAAATGCTAAGTGCTGATCTGTAAACTCTTCAGGATTTTCAATTGGAGTGTACAAATAATATAGTAGTACTTGATATGGTTTTCTTTCAGTCATGTTGCTTCTTCCACCTATCTGTTTATATTTGCAAGATATAATGCATGTAGGTCGGTTATTGTGAACCGAATTGATGGTAACAATTCATTACTTAAAGGTACATTACGACAAAAACAACATCCTTTTTATAAGGATGCCTCTATCTAAAAAGTATTACAGTGAATGATTGTTTCAAAAACATACAGTATTTAAGCCTGTAATAGTATAACATATCAAAGCGTTTACTTCTAGGGTTTGTTCTTCAATAAAAATTTTATTGACGGGATACGTTCTACATGAATGTGCCCGCGCATACATGATGAGATATAAATCTTTGAGATTGGGGGCAAAAATGATGCCTTTTTATACATTAAAAGACGGTGCAACTTTGTACTATGAACAACAAGGGGAAGGAACACCTATTATTTTCATTCACGGAGTTTGGATGAGCAGTCGTTTTTTTCATAACCAGCTTTCTTTTTTTTCAAAACAGTATCAAACTATTCTTTTGGATTTAAGAGGACATGGAAATTCAAGTCATACTCCATACGGCCATACAATTTCCACTTATGCTCATGATGTGCATGAGTTTATAACCACTCATCAATTAAAAGACGTCATATTAGTAGGCTGGTCGATGGGTGCTTTTGTTGTGTGGGAATATTTGAAACAATTTGGTCAAGAAAATGTAAAAGGAAATATTATTGTAGATGAAATGGCTTCAGATTTTAAATGGCCCGACTTTCCGATCGGTGCATTTGATTTACCTGCGCTTATTTCGCTCATGCAGGGTATTCAGCTTGATCGAACAAGTACATTAGAAAATTTTATTCCGCTTATGTTTAAGGATGAATTAACTGAAGAAGATAAACATTGGGTTATGAAAGAAGTAACGAAAATGCCTGAGTCGATAGCCAGTGCTATTTTGTTTGATCAATCCATTGTGGACTATCGAGATTTTCTACCGTTTATTGCAATCCCTACCTTACTGTGCTTTGGAAAAGAAGAAAAGCTCATTCCGGTAGCAGCTGGAAGACATATTCAAAAGCTGGTTTCAGGTTCTGTACTTGAAGTTTTTGAGAACAGCTGCCACTGCCCTTTTCTTGAAGAAAGCGATCGATTTAACAAAGTTGTGGGCAACTTTATCGAACATATCTAATTTACAAACTTAAAGAAGCAGCGCTTTAGCTACGCTGCTTCTTTAAATGAAACCTTTTATGCCTTTATGTATTGCTTTAGGGTAATAAAATCTCGCGTCCGTCATAGGCAAAGCTTACGTTTTCATCTGAAAGCATCTCGGCGTGCTTTTGGATATCAATATCATGTGATAAATGAGTAAACACCATGTTTTTGGCCTGTAGCTTCGCTTTGATCTCCATTGCCTCTGTCACGTCATATACGGATCTTTTTTCTTTTTGAAGATATTCTTTCCAGAAAGATGTACCAAATATCAGTAAATCTAAGTGGTAAAAGGGCTGCCACTGTTCTTTTGTCACATTAAAAGAATCGGATACATACGCCCAGCGTTCGCCTTGTTTTTGATGAACCACAATGCCGTAGGAATGACCGTTAAATCCGTGATTTACTTTATGAAACGTAAGGGTTGTTTCTCCACTATCCCATTTTAACGTTCCTTTAAAGGTGAGCCCTTTTCTTTTTGCGAGATAAGGAAATCTTTCGATTAACTCGCTGATGACTTCAGGCGCTCCTACGACTTCTTTATTTACATTATTCCAATAGCATAAGTCGGCTAAATCTCCTAAACCAGCCACATGGTCATTGTGAGGATGAGTAATAAAAACGGTAGAAGGGATTTTTTTGTTATTGTATAAATGAAATTGATGCTTAAAATCAGGTGATACGTCAATCAAAAACACGTTACCGTCTATTGTAAACTGTGCACTAGGCCTTGTGCGCTGATTTAATTGATCTTTTTGTGTACATACTTTACAGTCACATAATAATCGAGGCACTCCTTGAGCATCGCTCGTCCCATAAAATAAAAGCTTATTCATTGCTCTGTTTCCCCCTTTTTTTCTTCTAAAGGTCTATCTTTTTATTTCAAGAAATGTCCTATGTTGTTCTGCATCGTTCTTTTATTTGTCCTTCTAGAATAAAACCAGCTTTTATGTAAAACAGCCAGTCTTTTTAACGACTGGCTTTGCTATATTCCTTATAAAAAGCGTTTTTATGCTTTTTCTATTGATTTCTTTCTTCATCTCTTTCAACAATATGCTGAAGAATAGATAATTTGTTCGTCCAAAATTGCTCGTAGTAAGAAAGCCAATCTTGTATCTCTTTTAAAGGCTCTGGCTGAAGACAATACACTTTTTCTCTGCCTTTTTTTTGTCCATGGACTAAGTCTGCTTCTGAAAGTATATGAAGATGCTTGACAATAGCGGTACGGCTTATTGAAAAATGAGACGTTATTTCTGATATAGGCAATTCTTTTTCAGAAAGCAGCTCAAGTACTTTTCTTCGAGTAGGATCAGCAATGGCTTGAAAGATATCATGCTTGGCAGCTGATAAAGTCATTTAGTTTTCAACAACCTTTCGAAGTTTTTCATTTACGAGACTAATCCACCCGTAGCTCATTCTATCTCGTACCACTGAACTCTTTTCGTTTGCTTTTTCAAGAAGTGTTTCAGCTTCTTTCCACCCGCTATGAATAAGCGTAAATTCAGTTTGATTACCCATTTCTTTTAAGGTAAATGAAACGACCCATCCATCCGTATCCCAAGAGAAAGAAAGATAGTTTGGTGCATCTATTTCTAATACTTTACACGGAGATGGGCCAAAAGGCGATTGCAAATGAAATTCATATCCTACCTGAGGCTGAAAATCATTAGGCATGAACCATTGTTGGAGCCCTTCTGCTGTTGCTACTTTATCCCAAATTTTTTGAATCGGCGCGTTAAATATTATCGTCTGTTTTACATCTTCTACTACACTTTTATCATTCATCGTTATCTTCATTCTCCTTTTCAAAAAATAACACCAAAAGGTTTTATATAAAAATAATATAACACCTTTTGGTTTCATGTCAATTCCTCTTTTAAAAAATGAAATCCTTCAGTTCATTTCCGTTCTTTGATAAAGAGATTTGTTATGATGCTGAATGAGTGCATTTTGTTATATTTTAAATATATCTTTTAAACGATGCTTCGTCCGCTTTGTGCCAATGCATAATGAATGCCGTGCTGCAATGTTTGAAAACAATCATATTTTGATAAATCAATATGGGTCTCTGATATAACTAAGCCTAAGTCAGCAGAAATCCCTACTAAAATTGTTTTCGTACCAATCAGGGACGCTGCTGCACCTAATTTTTCAATAAGACTTGCCGTATATTCAGTAAGTTCTTTATCCAATCCGGTTAAATCCAGCACAAGATAATTAGCCTGGTGTTTTGGGAGGTTATTTAATGTATTGACAATCAAATCTTCCGTTCGATCCTCGTCGTATTTGCCAATCAAAGGAACGACGACTATGCCTTCCAAAACCGGAATAATAGGAGAAGAAAGCTTTTTAATAAGATCTTTTAACTCTGCTGTTTTTTCTGCTACAATGTTTTGTAAATGTTCTATTTTCTGCGCTTCTTTTCTTCTCGCTAATTGATGAATATTTTGAGTGATATCAATGTTAGAAGGGAAGTATTCTACTGTGGTGCATTCATGCCCTTCTATTTGATGTTGAATCACCTTGTACCAAATATTTGTTCCGAATAGTCCTGTAAAAATTCCTGCATAATGGGCCGGAAGAAAATTCCCTCCCTTTGTTTTCTTTTGCGCAACGTTAATTTTATGTTCCCAACTGTCTTTTAATTCAGCAGATAGAGTTTTACTTTCAGGATTTAAATATTTGATAGTAGTTTTTCCCCATCCAGCCGAAGCGTATGTATTGGTAATTAACTCAGCCGCTTCAAAAACCGTTACGCCTTTCATATTTTGAAAGTACTCTCCTACTACTAATCCCTGTCGGAAACCAGTGGTTTCTAGTACTACAGAAGCTGCCTCTTCCCCAGATATTTCTTCGATTGTGTCAAACAATGTTTTCATCGCAGAAGAAATCCAAAAAAGGATCGCATCTTCTCCTTCAAAGCTAAATTGTCCTTTTTCTAAATCCCAAGCAAAACTAAGGCCACCTATATCAATATTCTTTTTTTCACCCATGGCGAAATCTCCTTTTTATAAAGTTCTTACCTTCTATTTTATCTTATGTTGAAGAAGCTGGTAATAAAAATTGTTGCATATTTTCTATTGCTTGTCTAACCAATACCCATGTTTTCAATTAATAGAAAAGAAAGGTGAATGCTATAGAACTTTGAATTCGCCAACTTTTCTTTCTTTTGTATCAAACATACATGATAAAAAGGAAGAAAAGCAAATTGTAATATAACATCACATTACGTTATAATATAATTATATTCAAAAGAAAGTATTTAGGAAAGAGGAGGAAAAAGATGAAGCTAAATACTCATAGCTCTACGCCTTTATATATGCAGTTAAAACAGGCTATTACAGAAGATATTAATAAAGGAGTTTATACTCCGGGTGAAAAACTTCCAATTGAAACGGATTTGTGCGATATATACGGAGTAAGTCGGATTACGGTAAGAAAAGCCGTATTAGATTTAGTAGAAGAAGGCCTTCTGATACGTCAGCAAGGAAAAGGAACCTTTGTTCAATATCCAAAAGCTAAGAGAGAGCTGTTTGCCGTTAATGGGCATACAGAGTATATGTCGGAATTAGGGAAAGTACCGCAGACTAAAATTTTGTCTTTTGGTATAAAACCTGTAAAAGCTCATGTGGCAAAGATGTTATCAATCCCTCCAGAAAGTGAAGTCCTTGAACTGCAGCGCATCCTGTATTATGACGACCAGCCTCTTACCTTAGAAATTTCTCACTACTCCTTAGAATTGTTACCACACTTAGATCAGCACGTCCATAATTCAGTTTCAATGTACGATACTATAAAAAACAAGTACAATGTTGCTCCGGTTCATAATAAAAAATTATTGAACATGGTATTTGCAAATGTGGATGAAGCAAAACATTTAGAATGTGAAGTCGGAGAGCCGCTGTTTAAAGTGGAAAAAGTGGCGTATGATGCACAAAAAAGACCGATTCATTCATCTTTTCTACACTACCCTGCGAATCGCGTTACGTTCACTATAGACAGTTCTAATTCTTAATAAAATAGCGCCTTGCTTCAAAAGCAAAGGCGCTATTTTATTCATTTTAGAACCATTTCACAGTCTGTATGATATTCTTTTCCATATCCAAATGCTCCGTAATTTTGACAAGTTTGTGATGCCACCAATGATCCATTATGGAGGGCTTTGGCTATGTTTTTTTCTGGTAGATAAGAAGAAAGAAAACCAGCTATAAAAGAATCTCCAGCCCCAAGCGTATCCACTACATTTGTAGGAATTATAGGCTGTTTAAATAACTGATTTTCGACTGATAATAAAGCTCCCTCTTCTCCTCTTGTCACGCATACGACACTGGTTCCTAACAGGTGTACTCGCTTTATTAAATTCATACACTCTTCTTCTGGCAGGCTGCTTCCTGAGAAAAATGCATAGCTGATATATGGACATACTTGCTGTAAATATTCCTCATCGTATCTCGTAGAAAAATCAAAGGAAATATCAATGATTTTATGTAGCAACGGAAGGTCAGATTCTAAATGACTAAAAACGCTCGTATGAAGAAGATCGTGCTGGCGAATATAGGTTAAATCCGATTCATTCAGCATTAGTTTTAATCTAGATTGAACGCCCCCTTTATTTGATCCTACAAAAACTCGGTCACCTTGTTCATCAAGTGTTACAACCGCCATTCCATTTTCTCCTACAGCTCTTCTTACTCTGCTAATATCCATCTTTTCTTGCTGCAAAGTATTTACTACATGCTCTGCCGATTCGTCATTCCCCACGATTCCCATATAGGAAGACTGATGATTGCTCAATCTATTATAAAATACGGCCACATTTAGCGCGTTGCCGCCTGGATAGATCTTTCCTTGATCTTTATAGTAATCTACTACATTATCCCCTACTCCAATTAGTTTCATCTGCTTGTCCTCCTATTATTTAACACTTCCGTTAGCAATGCCACGGATAAAATATTTTTGCATAAATAAAAACAACATAACAATCGGTGCTGCTGAAATGGTGAGTCCAGCTAGTAATACCCCCCAATCTGTTTGCAAAGCGTCTCTAAATTGCATTAATCCTGCTGGGATTGTACGCAAACTGTCGTCGTCGATAAAGATAATGGCAAACATAAATTCATTCCATGTGTAGTAAGCTGTCAAAATTGTCGTTGTTAATAGAATGGGCGTGCTCATTGGGATAAAAATTCGAAATAAAATCCCCAAGCTTGTACATCCATCTAACCGAGCTGCTTCCTCTAGTTCTTTTGGAATCGAAAGAAAATAAGCTCGAATTAACAAGATGGTTAAAGGAATTCGATAAGCAACATAAGGCAGAATCAGTGCCAAGTGTGTATTATAGATTCCAAGTTTTTGAATAATGCTATACAAAGGAATTAAACTTACCTGAGGAGAAAGCATAAGCCCTCCGAGACATATAATGAGGACAAAAGCTTTTCCTTGAAACTCAAAGCGTGATAGTCCATAAGCTCCTAACGCACTGACCAGCACCGTCAAAAAACAAGACGCGCCCGTGACGATTACACTGTTTAAAAAGTAAGAAGATATTCCACTTTTCCACGCTGTCACATAATTTTCAATTAGCCAAGTATGCGGCATAGACCAGCTGTGCGTAAAGATTTCATCCGTGCTTTTAAAAGAACTTATAATCATCCAAAGCAAAGGATACGCAATGACGATAAAATAGACAATCAATCCGACATATACTATCGTTACACCTGTGTAGCTCTTCTTTTTTCTTTCTTTAGTGGCTGTATTGACAACATTAGGTAAGGTGACATTTGTTTTAGGCATCTGCATCAAGCGTCTTCCTTTCCTGTTTTAAATGCTTTCATTTGAACAAGAGAAATCAACAGCGTAATAATTAAAATGACAGTAGCAATTGAGGAAGCATAGCCCATCATATCTTTCGAAAAGGCTGTTTTGTATAAATACGTACTTAGGACTTCAGATGATGTACCCGGTCCGCCTCCAGTTAAAATATAAGGTTCATTAAATACTGTAAAAGCACCAGTGAGCGTTAAAATAACAGCCACAAATGTCATTTCTTTTGTTTGCGGTACAGTAATATGAAAGAACATTTTAAATTTATTAGCGCCGTCTATTTCAGCTGCTTCATACAATTCAGGTGAGATTTTTTGTATCGCTACAATATACAGCATGGCAATATAGCCGATAGACTGCCACTGAGATACAGCAATAACTGCATAAATAGCCGTATTACTGTCTCCTAGCCAAGGTTTTGCCAATGAGTCTAATCCGATCATTTTGAGCATTTGATTTAAAAGCCCTACTTCAGGATTGTAAAAAAAAGTAAACAGCAAGGCAATAACGGTCATCGAAACGACTACTGGTAAAAAATAAACCGTTCGAAAAAAAGGAGAAAACCTTCGAATAAGTTTATCTTCTAAAACGGCAGCCACAATTAAACCTCCACCCACTTGAAAAATAATTGAAATGACCGCATAAAGAATATTATTTTTGAGTGCCTGATAAAAGACAGGGTCTTTAAATAAGTGCACATAATTATCTATTCCTACAAAAACTTTGTCTGGTGAAAATGTGCTCCACTCATAAAGACTATCCCAAATATTCTGAAAAATAGGGATGTACACAAGTAGTAAAAAAGCAAAAGCAGGAAGAAGATATAAATAAGGGGTTAGCTTATTGCGTTTTAACATCGCTTTTTCACTTCCTTACTTTTTAGATTCAGCACGAACACTCGCTGCAGCTTTTTGCACATCTTTCATTACTTCTTTAGGTGTTTTATCACCATTTAGCATAAGCTGAGCCCCTGTTAAATAAGCATCTGCAATTCGAGCATCGATTGCCATATCAAACCATGGAGCCATCTCTTTGGCTTGTAAAATATTATCTACTGCTTCTAATTGCTCCGGTGTTGAATTACTGCTGTTAGCTGTATCATTTACTGCACTGTATTTCCCTACTTCTTTTACTAGCTTTTCACCCATTTGTTTTGATGTTAAAAATTCAAGAAATTCCATCGCTTCTTTTGGATGCTTTGTTTTAGAAGAAATCATAAACCCTTCAGGTGATCCAGTTAAATTAGTAGCATTTCCTTTTCCATCCTCTAATTTAGGAAAATTAAACATGCCAATCTTAAATTTCGTTGGACCGAAAAGCTTAATTTCAGCGGTTTCAGCATAAAACATAGCTGCTTTTCCATTTGAAAATTGTTGTCTTGCATATTCATGATCAATCGAATTTGTATTTTTATTAAAGTAAGGAACTAATTCTTCTAATTTTTCTAGAGCTTTTACATAGCCTTTATCCGTGAATGTCCCAGTTTTTGAATTATAGTCTTTTGAAAGAACGTCAGGCTTTACCATGCGCTGATTCAAGGTTCCTACGTAGTGAGAAATGGTCCACGTATCCTGGCTTCCAAATTCTAAAGCTGTATAATGCTTCTTTTTTAACACGCTTAAAACATTTAATAGCTCGTTCCAGTTTGTAGGCGCTTTTAATCCTAATTTATCGAAGATATCTTTATTGTAAAAAAACATTTTCCCGTCCATTGTGACAGGAACACCGTAAATTTTCTTATTAACGGTATATGGTTTAATTTGAGACTGAACAAGCTTGGAAGACCACGCTGAATCCTTCTTATAATAAGAGGTTAAATCTAAGGCTTTGTTTCCTCTGACAAATTGTCTAGCAAACTCATCGCTCCAAGAAAAGTACACATCAGGAGGGGTATTAGTGCCTGTCATAACTTTAATTTTGTCTTTATACGAATCGTTTAACACCGCTTCTGTTTTAATATCAATATCAGGGTGCTGTTTTTCAAATTCTTTTACAACTTCTTCAAAGTAGCTTTTTTCAGGTTCTTTTGGCCATCTGTGAAAGAATGTTAATGTTGTCTTTCCTGTGTCTGAGTATGAAGACGTTTGTTTTCCCGCACACCCCCCGAGCATTAAAGAACAACTTAAAAGTGAGGCTAAGATTAAATTTGTCTTTTTCATATAGAAACCCCCTTATTGTAAGTGCTTTCATATATAAGTTATACTATAATGTTTTATAACATTATAGTATAACTCGTAAGGAAAATATACAGATTTCTATCTTTATTAGGAGATTATTAATATTCTACTTTCCACATATAGCGTCTTTTACTTAAAGGATGATTGCGTGCTTCAGCTAATTCTTCGGCATACTGACGCAGTACACGGTTTAATACAAGAGGAGCAATATACCCTTGCACATCTTTATCAATTCCTTCGAAGTCATATGCTTTTGCATCTAGAACAGTTAATTTCTTTCCATATCGTTTAGAGAATGATAAGGCGCGTTCTTCTAAAGGTCTCGTTTCATCTAGTCCAGCTAGGATGATAAACGGTACGTTTTCATCAATAATTTCGAATGGACCGTGGAAATACTCTCCAGCGTGAATAGCGTGAGAATGAATCCACTGCATTTCCATTAAGATACATATGCTGAATGAATAGGCTGCTCCATAGTTCGAGCCGCTGGCCATTGTATAAATAACCGGTTCGGACTTATGTGATTCAGCAAATTTCCTTGCGTTGCCCGCTTCGTATTCTAGAGCTTTTTCATAAACAGACTGTAGATTTTCTAAGCTAGTAACTAACTTTGCAAATTTATCATTTTCTTCTGCTACGTATAAGAGACCAAATACAAGCTGATATAAAACGCCTAAATTTGTTTCAAAAGCATCGATATCATTGCCCCACTCATACTTAATAAAAATATCTGCGCTGTGTGCTAAAGGTGAAGTAGGTTCATTTGTTAAGGCTACAGCATAAGCGCCTTTGCTTTTAGCAAACTTAGCTGCTTCTGTAGTCTCAGGAGTTGTTCCTGACATGGAACATAAAATAACTAAGGAGTCTTTTCCCAGCTGCTGCGGATTGCGGTGGATAAATTCGTTCGAGCTATACAAATCGGATGTAATATGTTGAGCTTCTCGATCTAGTACATACTTAGCTGGATACATGATCGCAGAAGATCCTCCACATGCGACGAAAAACACATTACGAATTTGCTTGCTTTTTAATTCGTTTAATACGGCTTGCACATCACTTTTTACATTCACTGCTGTTTTGCTCATTTTCCCCACTCCTCAAATAAGATATGATATACAACATTATGTAATGTTATATATTGTTATATTAAACCGCAAACGTTAACTAGTCAATACATTTATCAGAATATTTAACTTTTTTATCTATATTTGTAGAAATGCGCTCTTCTGTTTCTCCATCAAAGAAATGCACGTAGGTTAAATTCAACGAAAAAGCGCTTTTGTCCCCTGCTTCAAACTCACATAAAAAAGGCACTCGAGCCACAAACGTTTGCTTTTCTAAACTAGCATATAAAATTGTTTCAGCACCTAGTACCTCTATCATATCTAGTGTCGTAGTGAAGCAAAACTCATTGTTCAACTCTCTCTTACTATCCTCTTTATGATATATAATGTGTTCAGGACGCGCACCCATTATGACTTCTTTCTCATTATGACCTTGAGAATGTAAAGCGTGTATTAGAAAATCAGGAAGCTGTATTTTAGTTTCTCCCATTATAAAATAAGTGCCTTGGAGATATCCCCGAAAAAAATTCATTGCGGGTGATCCAATAAAACTGCCTACAAATACATTCCTAGGATGTTTGTAAATATCTTGAGGAGTTCCGATTTGTTGAATAATCCCGTCTTTCATAACCACTAGGCGAGTAGCCATTGTCATAGCTTCCACTTGATCATGCGTCACATAGATTGTTGTTGTTTGCAGCCTTTGATGCAGTTTAATAATCTCAGCACGCATCTGTACTCGCAGCTTCGCATCCAAATTAGATAATGGTTCATCCATTAAGAAAACTTTTGCTTCCCGAACAATAGCACGACCTAAAGCAACTCGCTGACGCTGCCCTCCGGATAAAGCTTTTGGCTTTCTATCTAAATATGTTTCTAGACCTAATGTTTTAGCTGCTTCATTTACCCGTCTATCAATTTCGTCTTTCTTTATTTTTTTTAACTTCAAGCCAAATGCCATATTTTCTCGAACAGTCATATGAGGGTAAAGAGCATAATTTTGAAAGACCATAGCAATGTCACGATCTTTTGGAGCTACTTCGTTCATATGATCTCCATCAATGTAAAAATCACCTTTTGAAATCGTTTCTAGACCTGCAATCATTCGCAGCGTAGTAGATTTACCACAGCCTGAAGGTCCAACAAATATAACAAACTCTTTCTCTCCAATCTGAAGGTTAAAATCATTTACGGCGATATTTTTTTTATCATATATTTTATATACTTTATCTAAATGTAACATTGTCATCTCAACTCAGCTCCTTATATTTAAAGTTTGAGATACATGATTGCAAGTTACGCGTCTCTTTTTCCTTAATCCTTAATTCTTTCCTCCTTTTTATTTAAATTGTTAACTTGAGACATTAAAGTAACTTAATAACTATACTAATCGAATCTAGTTAGACAGAAAATAAATATGTAAAGGTTGCTAACACAAAACATACAAGCAACCGTTCACCTTCAAAAAAATAAAAACCTTCTCTAAAATAAGAAGGTTTCACATCATAATCTGCATAGAGACTGCCTTTGCCTTATTTCTGAAGATTTTATTACATATCTTCTTTGCCTTGACAGCTTGGACACTCATAAACATGCACAAAATAAAGTCCAATATGGTGGAATCGTTTCCCTAAGCAATCTGGACATGTTCCTGCTTCGCGCATTTGTTCCCGTCGTTTGTCTCGCTGATTAGCTAAGAAATTTACAAATTTCATAAAAAAACCTCCCTCATGTTTTTGACTATAGGTTTTCCTGATGAGAGGTCTTTTATTCGACTGGGCGTGTTTATGACCACTCCTGAACTTTGTTTTTTTGTAGCACAAAAAAGGATAGAAAGAGCAGCCCGATGACGCTCTTTCTATCCTTCAGTTTTATCCTATATACTGTGTCAATAGTACTCTTCCTAAGACATATCTAATTTTCGACCTAGCGTATACAAGTTATTCTTCTACTTTGTACTTTTCTTTTTTTCGAAGAAACGGCCACCAGTTTCCTTCTCCAAGCGTTACGACAATCGCTGGCATAAGAAGCGGAAGAATAACAAGGCCATAAAGTAAAAGACCGATAATAACAACCGTTGCTACATGAACAAGTGTTAATACACCCGATGGGATCATAGCCCCAAACGTTCCGGCTAAGATAATAGCAGCAGTAATAATAACCGATCCCATCTTACTCATAGACGTAACCATTCCTTCTGCGACGCCGCTTTTTACTTCTTCGTTAAAACGGTCTAACAAGAAAATAGAATAGTCAATTCCAAGGGCAACTAAAATAACAAAACTAAAAAATGGCACGGCCCAGCTGATTCCATCATTACCCATTATATCCACGAATAGAAGCTCTGAGATTCCCATTGCTGTATAATAGGTAAGCAGCAGTGAAGCAATCATGTATACAGGCATGATCATTGAACGGAATAAAATGGTCAGCACAATAAACAGCCCAATCATCATAATAACCATTGTGCGTGAAAGATCGGTTGTAGATAAATCTTTTAAATCCGCATTTGAGCTCGATACCCCTCCGTACACAATTTCTGTATGCTCAAACGGCGTATCAACGACTTCGCTTTCCACCGCTTTTTCAATATTTTTTACGGTTGAAATGGCTTCTTCAGAATATGGATTTTGATCGAGCACTACACTGAGCTTAACTCCTTTTCCATCTGCAAAAGAATAGTTATCGATAGATTGTTTAAACCCTTTATCTTTCATCACTTCTGCTGGAAGGTAAATACCCGTATCTCTAACTGTTGAGCTGTCACTCATGTTATCAAGCATATCTGTTGCATTTGTTAAGCCATCTGAGATCTTCGTCAGTCCGTCATTCGCACTTTTAACTCCTTTTGCTAACTGATTGATACTGTCTGATAACGTTCCAACTTGACCTTGCTGAGCTGAAAGATTCTCATTTGCTTGTTGGAGACCGGTTTGAATGGTAGTAAGCTGTTTACTGATTGCAACAAGCTGCGGAACCGCTTGCTGCACAGTTCCTGTTGTAGAGAGCTGAGTGCTGACAAGCTGCAGCTGTTGATTAATTTGAGCTAATCCGTCTGCAGCAGGTGCAAGTGACCCTCCAGATTTCTCTTTAGAAGCAGAACCCGTTTGGTCAGCTATTTGATTTAGCCCTTTTTCAACATCACTTAATCCTTTTTCTACATCTCCGCTTCCTTTAACAGCATCTTTGATTCCGTCTGATACGGAGCCTAGCTGTGAATTAACATATAAATCATCAATCTTTTCTCCGGTAGGCTGTGTGATAGTCATAACAGAATCTACGTGATCCACTTTTTCAATTGCTTTGCTTATATTTCCTAAATAAGGAATAACATCTGCCTTTGTTAACTCTTTATCTCCTTTAATAATAACATTGACAGGAAACGCTTTTCCTTCTCCGAGTGCATCACTGATAGCGTTTAGTCCTTTTATAGATTTATAATCACTGCTTATTTCAGCAGTAGAATCAAACGATACTTTTGAGTCGTACGTTACAATAAAAGGCACGGTAATAATCGCTGTAATGACTAAAAACACGAACGGTCGCGCCACTGCCTTTTTCCCTAAAAAGCCCCACAGCTTATTATCGCTATGAGAAGCCACTTTTTTAGACGGCCAAAATAATTTTTCTCCAAGCGTAACCATAAAAAGTGGAAGCAGAGTAAATAAAATGACTAGCAGTACACCTACCCCCACTGCTACTCCGACAGCCGACTGGAAAATGGCAAACTTGGCAAATCCAATGGCTGCAAACCCAATAAATACAGCAATTCCACTGATAAATAACGTTCTTCCTGCTGTACGATAAGCCGTGATCGTGGCCTCTACTTTATCATGTCCGTTTGCCAATTCTTCACGGAAACGATTAAGTAAAAGGATGCAGTAATCCGTACCAATTCCAAACAAAATAGCTACTAAGAACGTTTGCGTGAACGTTGAGATTGGAAAATCGACATTTTTAACTAAAATCCCTAGTAACGATTGACTGATTAAGTATGTGATTCCCACAATTAAAATAGGAATAAACGGCGTCACGACTGAACGGAAAACGAGTAAAAGCAAACCTAAAATCAAAAAGATAGTAATAAACTCAGTTTTCTTTAACCCTTCTTCTGAACTGTGTGCAAAATCCTGATTAATAAGAGATGCACCCGTTACATATGCCGTAGTGTCTTTTGGCACGCTATCATAAATCTGATTTGCTATTTTTTCAACTTTTTCATCCGATCCACTGACAGTAACCGGAACTAAAACGGTTTTTTTGTCTTTAGACATTAATTGATTACGAACATCTTGATCATCTGTTAAAGGCGTTGTGACATCTTTTACACCTTTAATTTTCTCTGTCTTATCAATGATTTTCTGTATTTGTTTCTCACTATCTTTATCTAATGCGTTATCTAACTTGATAACCATGCTGATGGTATTACTGTCTTCTCCAGCATTTTTTAGAATTTGGCTGGCTCTAGATGAAACGGCATCGTCGGGAAGCTGAGACTGTCCTTTTTCACTTGCGAGCTTTGTTAAATTTGGTGACGTTAGCATCAATATAACCGTTAAAGCTAAAATAAAGGCAGCAATCACCCACTTAAATTTCACAATAAATTTCATTCTTTGCTTTCCCCTTTTGTAGTTAACTTTTCTTTTGCCATTGTAAGAATTTCAATAAATGTATCTATTTTTTCTTCTTCTACATCATCAAACAAATTCTCAATGATACTAAAACACGCGGCATTTCCGTCATTTATTACTTTTTCTCCTTCAGCCGTAATCTTAATAAGCTTAGAACGTTTATCGCTCTCTAGTTCATTAGTGTCCCACTCCACAAGCCCTTTTTCGAGCAGCTTTTTGATTCGATTCGAAATGGCACTTTTATGAACACCTTGCAAGACAGCAAGACTGCCTGGTGAAGATGGACCTTTAATCATTAAACTATTTAACAAATCAAACTGCTGCCTAGAGACATGTTCGAAGAGGTTATGGCTAAGCTCTCTGTGAATCACTTCTGTTCCTACAAACAGCACTTCTTCAAAAAGTTCTACAGCTTGATATAACTTGCTTTTCGTCACTTCTTTCCCTCCTTTGCTCATTTAGTTTATAGGTATAAACTATTCAACTTTAAAAATAGTTTATAGGACTAAACTTTATTCTGTCAATAAATTTATGTCTGACTGTCTTCATATATGATAAAGATAAATAGAAATCTTGAAAGGTATCGCTTACATCAGCTTTTTTGGTTGTCAAAGCTCCATCACTTAAGTATTATTAGTAATTGACTTCTTTTCAAGGAGATATAAATTTTATACACAGAAAGGGTGATCACACATGAATACAATGCATGCTAATGAGCAGATCAGTAAGAAAGATTCCTTTCCAATTGCTCTCATCTCGTTGACTCTTGGAGCTTTTGCTATTGGAATGACGGAATTTGTTATTATGGGGATACTTCCTAACGTTGCGGAAGACCTTCATGTTAGCATTTCGACTGCTGGCCAGCTAATTACAAGCTATGCGTTAGGAGTAGCAATCGGCGCGCCAATTTTAACCATTTTTACTCATCGACTTCCTCAAAAGCTTCTGCTTTGTTTACTTATGCTTTTATTTATTCTCGGAAATGCAATTGCTATTATTGCACCTAGCTATGGAATTTTAATGGGAGCTCGTTTAGTTACGGCATTATGTCACGGTACTTTCTTTGGAGTAGGCGCTGTTATTGCTTCACG
This sequence comes from Priestia sp. ST2, assembly GCF_055810735.1. Classification (NCBI taxonomy): domain Bacteria; kingdom Bacillati; phylum Bacillota; class Bacilli; order Caryophanales; family Bacillaceae; genus Priestia; species Priestia sp. ST2. Next base: position 372,725 of record NZ_JBVVNT010000002.1, read on the forward strand.
GCTCGTACAACCTCATAAACGTGCAAGTGCTGTCGCAACGATGATGGCAGGTTTAACCATTGCAAATATCATCGGTGTTCCTGTGGGAACATTCATTGGGCAACACTTAGGCTGGAGAGCTTCGTTTGGGGCTATTACGATCATGGGGATTATTGCATTTATTGGTATTATTCTGTTTATCCCAAAACTTGGTCAAGACAAATTAACGGGTCTAAAACAGCAGTTTGCTGCTTTTACTCAACCAAAACTTCTTGTGATGCTTCTTTTAAGCGCAATAGGATGCGGTAGTTTATTTACTGTATTTACGTACATTACACCGCTTCTTGAAGACGTTACAGGAGTAAGTGAACATAGCGTTACGTGGATACTTGTATTATATGGATGCGGCGTTACGCTCGGAAACGTTGTTGGAGGCAAGCTAGCAGACTGGAAGTTAATGCCTTCGGTTGTAGGTATATTTGCTTTTCTTTGTATTGTGCTGACTATTTTTACGTTTACCGTTAAAAGCCCAGCAGCAGCAATTATCACGCTGTTTTTCTGGGGAGCAGCAGCATTTGCTGTAATGCCTGGTATTCAAGTGAAAATTATGAACTTAGCACAGGAAGCACCTGCTTTAGCTTCTACTTCGAATCACTCGTTTGCTAACTTAGGAAATGCTTTTGGCGCCTTTTTCGGAGGCGTAATTATTAATCATATGGGACTTACTTCACTTCCTTGGGTCGGCGCCATTTTTGTAGGAACAGCTTTTATTATCAGCACTTGTCTTTTTATTGTGGAGACACGCAAAAAACATAGTGAACAATCGTCCTAACTGTCTAACAACCGAACAACAAGTAGAAAAAGAGCCTTTCTTTGCTGAAAGGCTCTTTTTCTACTTTTAACTTGCTTTTTTCATTTCTTTACTTGTTAATCGACTGTGTTTACGAGAATAACCGACATATACAACTAGACCAAGCACAATCCATATGCTAAAATACAGCCATGTTGTTTTAGGAAGATTAATCATTAAAAACAAACAAGATAATACAGATAAAATTGGTAAAATCGGGACAAACGGCATTGTAAATCCACGTTTTAAAGTTGGGTGCGTTTTACGTAAGATGATAATGCTGACGCCCACCATGCCGAAAGTTAAAAGAGCTCCGATATTTGCTAAATTCGCAAGTTCTTTTAGATCAATAAACCCTGAAATTAACGCTCCGATAATCCCTACTAGCCAAGTAGAAAGAGTCGGAACTCCCGTTTTCTCATTTGTTTTAGCAAATGCTTTTGGCAGCAAGCCGTCGCGGCTCATTGAGAATAAAATGCGTGTTGCTGCATAAATGTAGGCGAAAATAACAGCCATGATTCCAATGACAGCTCCTGCAGCAATAACCCCTGCCACTGCATTTTGTCCTACTGAATGGAGAACATAGGCCATTGCTTCTGGGACATTCAGTTCCTTGTACGAAACAACTCCGGTCATAACAAGGCATACCGCTACATAAATAATCGTGCAGATCACAAGTGAACTAATAATTCCAATGGGCAAATTGCGCTGCGGATTCTTTACTTCTTCTGCTGATGTAGATAAGGCATCAAAACCTAAGAAAGCAAAAAATACGGCCGCGCCCCCTGTCACAACACCTTCAATTCCATAAGGCATAAAAGGTGTCCAATTAGACGGTTTTACATAAAAAGCTCCTACAATAATAAAAAGAAGGATAATAAACAATTTAACAAGCACCATAAAGTTATTCACTTTTTTACTTTCTTTTGTTCCTCTTGAAAGCAGCCATGTAATAAGAAGCGTAATACAAATAGCAGGAAGGTTAACTAGACCTCCATTTCCAGGGATCGTAATCAATTCTTTTGGCAGCGAAAAACCAAAGCCTTCTAAAAAGTTGTTAAAATAAGAAGACCATCCGTTTGCTACTGCTGACATTGTTAACAAATAGACAGAAAGCAACGTCCATCCCATTAAGTGCGCTACCACTTCGCCGATGGTTGCATATGTATAGGTGTAAACGCTCCCAGATACAGGTATAGTTGAAGCAAATTCCGCATAGCACAGCGCTGCAAAACCGCATACAATAGACGCCAATATAAAAGAAAAAATAACGGCTGGTCCAGCATCGTTAGCAGCTACTAAGCCTGTTAATACTAAAACCCCCGTTCCGATTACGGCTCCAATACCAAGAAGAGTCAAATCGAATGCTCCTAATGTTTTGACTAGAGATTTGTTTTGACTTTGTTCTAATAATTGCTCGATTGACTTCTTTTTAAATAGTTTTCCCATTGCACTCTCTCCTCTCTGTTGCCATTCATCCCTTAAAAAACTTGAAAATAACGTTTTTCCCCATTGGGCTGCGCGTTTTTACTTCAGATACAGAAGTAATTATATAGAAATAATTACTAACTTGTCTATTAGTATACTAATATCATTATATATATTTCAAGAGTTTTTGTAAGCGATTTCTTAATATCGCTCTATTTTGGATTTATAAACTAAATAAAGAGATTATCATTGTGCTTACGTATAATAAGTTTGAATAAAAATAATATTCCAAAAAATTATTTTACATGTTTTTAGATAACTTTTTTCACTAACTATCTTCAGATATAAATTCCTGACATAGAGATTATTTACAGAACGATGAATGTTTTATCTTACCGGGTGTTATAATGATGAAAACTGAAGTGTATGAAGGGCGGAGAAAGATGATTAACTTACTTATTGGCTGTATTTTACTAGCATTAGGAGTATACTTTATGTTTAAATTTCTTTTTTACTCTCCTTCTAAAAAGAAGCGAGATCAGCAAAACATAAACAAACCATCAGGTGAGGCTTCAGCTTCATCGCGTACAAACGATTCGAATGGAATAAGATAAATTTTTTTATAAAATACCGGCGTTTGTCTAAGGCAAAAGTTATACTGCTGATATATATTATCTTATACCCTTCTAGTTCAATATTCCCTTCATTTTGGTGTGAGACAAAATGAAGGGAATCACTATCCGACTTAAAAAATCGGATTTTTCTATTTAGTAAGGTAAATAGCTTCAATACACTCTGTTTGAATTCTTTTCTTTATTCAAGTATACAGCTGCCTCTTCCAAACTTACTGTTCCTATATTTTTCTTCCCGTGCTTTCGCATAGCAAGCGATTCATTTTCCACTTCTTTATCTCCTATCACAGCCATATAAGGAACTTTTAGCATTTCTGCTTCTCGAATTTTCAGCCCTATTTTTTCAATGCGATCATCTACTTCAACACGATACCCTTTTAACTCCAGCTCGTGTTTCACTTTATATGCATATTCCACGTGCGGCGGTGCAATAGGCAAAAGCTTAAATTGAACAGGAGCCAGCCAAAGAGGAAATTGACCTTCGTAATGTTCAATCAAGATGGCCATAAATCGTTCAACGGAACCGTATATAGCGCGGTGAATCATTACGGGACGATGCGGTTTATTGTCTTCTCCAATATACATACAGTCAAACTTCTCCGGCATTAAGAAATCAAGCTGAACTGTTCCGCACTGCCAGCTGCGACCTAAGGAATCTAAAATATGAAAATCGATTTTCGGCCCATAAAAAGCTCCGTCTCCTTCATTTACCTGATAGTCTAAGCCTTTTTCACTTAACACAGATTGAAGCGACTTTTCTGCTTGGTTCCATGTTTCAATATCTCCCATGAATTTTTCAGGTCGTGTGGATAGCTCCACTTTGTAATCGAAGCCAAAATGTGAGTAAAAGTCATGGATAAACGCTAGAATGCGGCTAATTTCAGCTTGGATCTGACTGAGCTTTACGAATAAATGAGCGTCGTCCTGTGTGAATGAACGGACTCTTAGCAAGCCGTTTAAAGACCCAGAAAGCTCGTGACGATGAACTAATCCAAGCTCTGCGTATCGAATCGGAAGTTCTCGGTAGCTTCTTCGCTTGCTGTTAAACAATAAAATGGCTCCCGGACAATTCATCGGTTTAATCGCATAGTTTTGTTTGTCAACATTTGAAAAATACATATTCTCATGATAGTGCTCCCAGTGCCCTGATTGTTCCCAGAGCTCCTGTTTCATCATGATGGGTGTTTTTATTTCTTGATAGCCTGCTTTATAATGCTTTTGTTTCCAGTAATTTTCTAACTCATTTCGAACAATCATTCCGTTAGGTAAGAAAAACGGCATACCAGGAGCTTCTTCCATTGACATAAACAGCTCCAGTTCTTGACCTAACTTTTGATGATTTCGCTTTTCTGCTTCCATTTGTTTTGACATGTTCATTCCTCCAATATGTTTTTATTCAACAAAAAAAACCGCATTCATCCCTAGTAAAGGGACGAATGCGGCCGTGGTACCACCCTAATTCCGTAAAATACTTATACGTATTTTACGCTTAAAAAGATAACGGTTTTACCGGGTGCGGTTTCAGTGTATACACATTCCCCGCCGCAGCTCCAAGGTGGTAAATTCATTTCGTTTTCTAAGGGTTCTCAGCCAGTGACCCTACTCTCTGTAAAGAAAATTCAAAAATGATTCATGTCCTTTTCATTGCTTGTATATTCTTTTTTCTACAAAAAAAACCGCACTCATCCCTAGTGAAGGGACGAATGCGGCCGTGGTACCACCCTAATTCCGTAAAATACCCATACGTATTTTACGCTTAAAAAGATAACGGTTTTACCGATTGCAGTTTCAGTTATGCACGTTCCCTGCAATAGCTCTAAGGTGGTAAATTAGATGATTTCTTAAGGGCTCTCAGCCAGTGGCCCTATTCTCTGCGAAGAAAACAGCATCTAATTCGTGTCCTTTTCATTGCCAAATACTGTTTATTAGTTGTTAAAAGCGATTATAGTGTATAAATTTAACAAAAGTCAAGAAGTAATTTTTATTTTTCAAATGGTATAGAATTACTTTATGCTTGAATTTTTGAAAAGTTACTTAAGAATCTACGGACTGAAAAAGTTTTTTATTATACTATTAACGACTACATTCCATTCTTATTTTTACCTCTATTTTCACAGCAATAAAGGCGAAAAAGAAAGATGCTATAAGTCCTTATTTGTTTTATCTAAGCGGGATTAATGAAGTGAAACCAATACTACCCCAAACCAGAACAAGTAACCTAACACAAGCATCATCAGGTTTTCAATTTATATACTAAAATATTAAATACACCTTTTTCTGCTTACGCAAATATCTGACTTGAATCCATAGAAACTATTTTTTATCTATCTTTAGACAAAAGCTCATCATGCATGCTTCCACTTTGCGGAAAAATCCGTTTTTTCCTGACTTGTTCTTTAAGAATAACGTCAAGCTGCCGCTGAATTTTCCTTGTTTCATTTGTCGAAAAATACGGGTGAGCCAGATTTACTGTTTCTAACGGATCCTTGGTCAAATTGTACATTTCAATTTGATCAGGAACACGGGTTGTTTTAAGGGTAGTAAAACTCACAGGGTAACCTCCATATTGCTCTCCGTGAATGAATTCATCTTTTTCGTCATCTGCTGACCAAAATTGCAGATTATCATGATAGCGAGCGTATTTCCAAATTTCCTTTCCTGCCGCTGACGAAAACTCGACAATGACCGCTTGAATGTGATTAGGCTGAACAACTGACGGGTAGCTTTCTCCTAAAAAATTTGTTTGGTGAAGTCCTTTTGTCGGGTCATCATCCGTCATGAAGAAAATCGCTGTTTCCTCTTGCTCAGCACACGTTTCTCCTCGAAGTATACCTGACAGGTCTCGCCCAACAAATGGATGTACTTCCGTATGACTTTTTTGTAATTGCTTTTGAATAGCGGAAGCATCTATATTAGCTAAACTAAGCATTGTCGGGATCAAGTCAAGGTGACTAGTCAGTGTGTCCGTACGTTGATAACTAGGAAACAAACGCTTGTTATGAATGAGAAGCGGAACGTGAATAGATTCTTCATACATGTTGTACCATTTTTGATGTAGTCCCCCGTGAGCTCCAAGCAAATCACCGTGATCAGACGTAAAAATAATAATTGTATTTTCATAGAACGAAGATTGTTCCATGGTCTGAAGAACTTTTAAAATTTGTTTATCAACATTTTTTTGCAGCTGATAATACAAGCGCCGGTAGAAGCTAGAATTTGGGGTTGGCTGCAGCGCTTTTGGATAGATGTATTTATAGCTGCTTTGAGCGCTAGGCTTTGTTTGTAAAGGTTCTCTAATGGTAGGTGGCGGATCGATGTTTGGAATCGTCTCATCAATAGAAAACTGAAACATAGTAAGGTGTTTGGTAATCGCTCCGAACAGCGCAATGTCATGCGGGTTCACAAATGAAGCTACCATGAGCCAAGGCTGCGCAGGCGCTTGATGTTCTAATCGTTGAATAAGCTCTATGATTTCCTCTGCATATATTTCGTCTCGTCCGCTCACTCCAACGGCCGCAGATGAACCGGAATTGTGCGGATTTCTCCCTTCCGGTTCCGGACCAATCCACCCTGAAAAACCAAACTTTTCAAGCTTATTAGCCCGTTGATAAAGGCCTTCTTTCTCTGGATCCGGTATTCCTGTTTGCATCTGATAGCTAGAAAAAACGTCATGTGTTCCTGGAATTAAGATGTTCTCATCAGAAATATGCCATTTTCCTTTATAAAAGGTTTGATATCCAGCCTTCTTAAAATACTCTCCCATCGTCGGGACGGTATTAGGCTGCAGCCAAAACATATCAGGATCTTGTGATTTCTTTGCGATACCTTGCGTTTGCGTAACTCCGTGCAAGGAAGGATACTGCCCTGTAAACAATGTAGCTCGACTTGGTGAACAAGCTGTAGAACCGACGTAGTGACGGGTAAATTCCATTCCATGCTGTTTTAAAAATTCATGTGCTTTTAAATGTTTTTTTCGCCACTTTTTTAGTTCTTTACTTTCATATAAGGGTGGAAACCGCTCCTCGTCCACGATAATCAACAAAAAATTAGGCTGTTTCTGCATGTTTATTCCTCCGCATGTTTATCAAATTTTCTGTATTGATAAACTATGTAAAAAGCACTTTTTTTAGAAGAACGGAGTACGGTTCATGTCTTTTTATACCCACACAAAAAAAGACTTGGAGGATTTCTCTAAGTCTTTCATAACTCGTTTCAATACGATATTCCTTATTTTTTGTAAGCTTTTAGCTGCTGATTTCGTTTATAGGTGCTAATGATACTAGGTATCAATTATACTTATCATAAAACTCCACATCATGTAGCGCCAATCCCCTGTAAAAAGCGCTACTCCCGTAAAAAAACGAGCTGACCAGCAAGAGCTAACCATGAAGCTATCCAAGCAAACATCATATTCTCTTTCACGTTATCACCTCATATTTTTAATTATGAATGACATTTTATATTTTACCATGAAATTCTAATTTTAAAGATTATTCTACTGTTTATTTTATGTACATAACTAAAAAAGCTAATAGCAGCGCGCAGCTAGCCATTAGCTTTTTTATTATTTTGCAAATACATGATTTCCTATTTTAATTGTTTCTTGTTTTTGGCGCAGCCATTGATCTCCCGTTTTATCAGGATTAAAGAAGAATAATGAACCTTTTCCTTGACCTTGGAAGTTAATTGCTTCTTCTACAGCTTTTTTTGAATCTTTGTCTGCAGGTTTATTAATTTGACCGTTGCTGACCGGACTATACTGACCTTTTTGATAAATAACGCCTTTTACAGTGTCTGGGAATTTGCTGCTGTCGACTCTATTTAATACAACTGTCGCCACGGCTACTTTGCCTGCATAAGGCTCTCCTTTGGCTTCAGCTGATACAAGACGAGCTAATAATTCTTTATCATTTTTATTTACTTGAACGTGCTGTTCATGAGCGGGCGCTGCTGCAAATGCTGAGTAACCTGCACCAAAACTTGGGATAAGCATTGCTATAGCAATCACTAGTTTCTTTATCATAAAAATAAAAAGCCTCCTTGCTATTTCTTGACGTGGTTCATATGCTAGCAGAAATATAGGAGTCTTTCATTGCAAAAAATTATCCAGTTCCAAAAGAAATTGGATGTTATTGTCTTCTTTAAACAATCTTTAGCTTATAAAGAACCCTTTATGATTACGTATGAGTTGCACTTCTAAACCTTAAAGAAATTATAATTTTTCTGTTTGAAATATAAAGTTTGAACTGTATATTTCCTTAACTACTGAAGAAAGAATATCAATTCCTTTCTTTAACTCCTCATCTGCAGCAGTAAGACTTATGCGAATGCACTCCCGGTTGTGAGAAGAAGATTGGCTGCCGTGAAAGAATGAGCCGCCTGGCACTACAATCAAGTTTTCTGCTTTTAATTTATTGTATAGATCGCTATCACTGAAAGGCAAACCTTCTAACCAAAGCCAGCCAAATAACGAACCTTCCGCTTTGTGCAAATACCAAGGAATATCATCCGGCATACGTGTAGTTAAAAGTTTTTTTAAATAGTCATGTTTTTGTTTATAATGAGTTCTTATATAGTTAGCTGAAATTCTGGCTAACTGCCCGCTCTTTAAGGTGTTAACCACCATCCTCTGACCTAGCCTAGAAGAGTGAATCAAAATATTTGATTGAAATGCTTCCATTACTTTTATGAACTCACTTTTTCCTATAGCAATTCCTATTCTCTCACCAGGCAATCCGGCTTTAGAAAGACTCATGCAGTGAATGATATTATCATGTATGATTGGATCCATTTCAATAAAATTAATAGCAGGAAAAGGCGGTGCGTAAGCTGAATCAATTAGAAATGGAATGTGATAGTCCTTGCACACTTGGGATATAAGCTGTACGGCTTCTTCGGAAAGGATGTTGCCGCTTGGGTTATTAGGTCTTGATAATACAATAGCTCCGATGTCTGGGTCCTGAGCTATTTTATCTTTAAATGCCTGTTTGTTAAATTCATAGCGAAACGTATGACGATCAAGCTTTGAGAGGATAGGAGGAATTCCTTCTATTACACCTTCCTCAAGTGCGACTCCACTATACCCAGCGTAATCTGGCAGCATAGGTATTAATGCTTTTTTTACTCTTCCTTCTTTACTTGTACCGCAAAACGAATTTAAAGCTAAAAAAAAGAGATTTTGACTTCCCGACGTGATCAAGACTTGTTCTCTGTCCAGTTTAATACGATAATTCGTAAAGAAGTATTCTCTTATGCAATCAATTAATTCATGCGTACCGTAACTAGAACCATATTGGCTAATCAAATTTTTTAATTGTTTGTCGTTCACAATATCTCTTAAAGCTTCTTCCCACATTTCATAAACTTGAGGGAGGATGGCAGGGTTGCCAGCACTTAAATTCACATATTGATTGAGATTGGAATTGAGCACCTCTTGGATGTCATGCATGATAGCGCGAACGCCTACTTTATCAGTCATTTTGCTTCCTATTTTACTTAAATGCAAAGCAGTCACTAGTGCACCTTCTCCTTAAAGATTATGGTCATCGAATAGTAAGTATGGAACTTCAATCTTTTTATTTTGCTGATTAATAAAGTAATTGTCCGGGATAATAAATTTATCATCGTTCTCACTAGGTAATAAGTATTTTCGAACATAATGTTCAGCTTCTTCTTTATAGTCAAGGTCACTTTGAATCGTTTCAAGTTCTTCAATTTCTTTTACTAAAAGATCCAGTTCTTCTAAGCATATGTCTAAATCTAAATAAGCATGGTCTCCTTTTCGGGATATTGAACGCCCATTTGCAACTAGCCAGCTAAAAAGAAAAAAACCTGTTCCAGAATCAAAGTTTCGAGGTGCATTATGCTGACTAGGGTATCTTAAAAGTCGTTCAAAGAGAACAAATTCCGTTATCTCTTCCCAAAAAGGATATTTTCTTTTATGAAGAGTCAGCACCGTCTGGCAATCTACTTTAACTTCTTCTAGGATGCCTGCAAAAAAATTCATTTTCGCCTGTATATGTTGGTCAAAAGGTTTGTTTCCGCAGTGATGGTAATAATCATGCAGATATCCCCAGATTACCCTTGCCTGATAAGTGTCTTCTCTATTCATAGTATGAGATTTAAAGTTGAAATCAAGAAAGATAGAAGACGCTCTTTTTAATGTATCCTCATTGTATATGCTGTGAAATTTATTAAAGAAAAATATCGCGAAGTTTTGACTTGTTACCTTTTCTTTTGTTTTTACATTCTCAGGGAAAAATACAATACACTTCCCTTCCATAAATCCTTGAGTACCAGCCAACAGCTTTAAAGATTCACACCCATTTTTAGGATGAGGAAGGTCTGCTTCGATGGATTTCATGATTTCAGGTTCATCGCGCACAGCGATAAAGGCTTCTAAATAAAATCCTCTTTTTGTAGGGCCATTAGGCGTTACAATCGGTCCTAAAAAGAACGTCGCCTCCCCGTTTGCAGGCGGGCTATAGGCAATTAACGTTTGATCAAAATAAGGAGCTTGATCGAGTCCTCTTTCAATCCAATCACATACGTCATTTTTTAATGCATTCCACACTTCAGGTAAATTTAAAGAGTTATATATTGTTTCAGTTTCAGCAACTACTTTTAATAAGAGCTCTCTAGCTTTTTCGTAATTTCTTTTGACCTCTCCATTTGGGCCCTGATATTTTCTTATCTCATATAGAGAAGGTACTATTTTATCGTTTAATAACTCCACTAAACTTTGAGTATGATTTTTTGTTAACATGATTAAAACCCTCCTTTTTTAGAACAGCTACTTAGCAGAAATATTTTTAGATGATTTAAGAGTAGAATTATTTGTGTTTTTCTCTATTTGCTTTTTCAAGTTAATAAATATAACCCCTGCTATTACAAACGCTGTACCTATATAGACCTGTTTGTTTAATGTTTCACCTAAAAAGACAAATCCTACATATAAGGCGATAACCGGTGAAATAAATAAATGCGCTGTTGCTTTTGATATATGCCATTTTTTTAATAAATAAATATTAATAGAAAACCCTACGACCGACCCTATAATGGCCAAGTATAATAATGAGATAAGGCTAATCCCGGAGAAAGTGCGATTTCCATTTTCCATAAATAAACTAACAATCAGTAAACAAGCGCCTCCACTTAGCATCGAAAAAGAATTAAAGGTCATAATAGGCAAGGATTTTATGCGAGATTGAACTTGAACAGTTATAAAAGCAGAACCTAGCATAGCCATTAAAATGACGATCATGGCTACTATTTGAATCACATTTCCCTGTATAAACAGCTGATTTCCAAATACAACGCTCATACCAATTAAGCACATGACTACACCTAGCTTTTGTCCTTTTGTAGCTGGTGTTCCTTTAAATAAGCGATTAAATAAAAGAGCAAACACTGAAATGCTGGCAGCTAAAACGGAAACAAGCCCGCTTGGCAAATAGACGGATGCCCAATAAACAGAACCAAACGGTAGAGCAAAATACAAAATTCCGTTTAATGCTGAAATGATTACTACTTCTTTTGAAACGGCCATTTTTTTTGTGAGTAAGAGGTAGAGGGCAATTATTAAACTAGCAATTAAAAACCTCATACCTGCTGACCATAGAGGCAAGCTATCTTTTAATCCAGTCTTTTGAAAAGCCCATGTCGTTCCCCCGATGACAGCTAATAGACAAAACAAAAGATGGACATGAATCCGGGTTAATTTAGAAATCACTGTTTCACCTTATTTCTTTTTTTAAGTTGTGCCTATTTTCTTCCGTGGAGCGTAAAACACATCGGCACTTCTCCAAAATCTTTTACAACTGTTAACCCCTTCTCGTTAGCGGCTTTACTTGTTGTAATACATGCGTCTACCTTTCCTTCTAAGCAATCAATCGCCGCTTGAGCATTACTATTTACTAACTGAACATTGGGACTGATGGAATGAGCTAAATCAACAGGGGCAGGATGTGAAGCAATTAACAGGTTATTGGTTGTTATCACCTCTTCTTTTGAGGCAAGCACCATGTTATACGTTGGCATAATAAAGCTATCTACTAGCTCTAAACTAGTTAAATTTTTGAACACAATATCATGTAAGTAAGGATATACTGCGCAGCCTAGAAGAGCAGAACTCTCTGTTTCTTTCACATGAACTAAAGCTTCCTCCAACGTTTGGTGCAAAAAGACCTGACCTTGTATGCTTTGGCGTTCGAACCACAGATAGCCTGCTTTTTCACAATTTGTTCCTTCAGGCCCTAAGGTATGGATAATGCTAATTTTTTGAAGCTGCTTATTTTTCTTACTAGACGACTCTGCAACTATCATAGCCTTTGATACCCCCTATGCGTTTACTTTATTTTTATAAACGATTTTTACTTTGTTATCTAAATAGCTGTAATACTGCTCACAGTCGGAATAAGAGTCATGAGTGGTTAAAATAAATCCAGGGTACCCTGAAAAGTGCGGATATGGTAAAATGTCTGTCCCTTTAGTGATAAATTGAATAACTCTTTTTACTTCAGTATCTCTGCGCACGTCTTCTAAGCCTCGAATTTCTTTAAAAATCCCATGGCCTTGAACAGGGATAATGTAGTTGCCCACCACTTTCTTTCGTTTTCTTTCATTTTTTAATACAGGAGGTTTTAACCCTAATACATAGTAAAAAACTAGCTCCATATAGTTAATACCTGTACTTTCCTTTACGATATAATGAGAAATCCCAGATCCTCCAATGCGCGCTCCTATTTCAATTACATAAGGTTTTCCTGCTGGGTCCAGGCGTAATTCAATATGAGCCGGGCCATTCTCAATTCCTAAAGCATTTGCTGCTCTAGCTGCTTCTTGTGCAATAGATTGCCAAACGTTTTCTTCTAGCTGAGCTGGAGCTATATAAACACCTTCTTCAAAGAAAGGTCCTTTGGAATTTCCTTTATAACCTATAGAAAGTACATAAACTTCTCCTTCTACAGAAAACGTTTCAATAGCAAACTCTGGTCCGTCTATAAATTGTTCAATTACCATGCTCGTTTTATTTTTTGTGAATTTGCTTAGGTCTTCTTCATTTACGCGTCTCACTTTTTCTATGCTGTCAATCAGTTCCTTTTTATTATTCGCTCGTGATACACCTTGACTGGAAAATCCGTTAGAAGGTTTTACTACGACAGGATAAGGCAGTGAAAGATTCTTTAATTCCTCCGTATTTTCAACCTCTTTAAAATACGGAGTGTTAAGATCATTATCTTTTAAAACCTCTCTCATCTTCTGCTTGTTTCGACAGTTACTAATCACAAACGGTGATAAACCCGGTAAGTTTAATTCTTCTGTCAGCTGAGATACAACCTCTAATGCAGGCTCATATAATGTCATAATGCCGTCAAAAGGATTTTTGTGATGCTCTGCTTTAATCATCTCAAGAGCTTTGTCTGGGGTGTGAAATAAATCAATGGGTATGAAATTTTGTACGTTTTTAAGATGCTTAGGTTCTACTTCTTCTTGGTTATAAAAAAACGTCAATTTAATTCCGAGAGCTTCTGCTTCTTCAAAAATAAACGGTAAATATGTATTTTGTAACACAACTGCTAGATGCTTATTTTGTAACGGCATTTACTTCCCCCCTACTTTTAAACAGCTCTTCACTGTTCGATGACTAAATTCTAATGACCGCTTCATATATTTGTCAATTTAATTTTATATAACATTAGGAATATATAGAATATTTAATATATTAGTAAAAAGTAAAGAAAAGAATGGGTTTATAGAGTTAATACTAAAGCGAAACTAAAAGCAGAAATTTTGCTATTTGATTATAAAGATATTGTTTTAAAAATTTAATGAGAATTTTTCTATAAAAAAGAAAGGTCGACATAGATTCAACCTTTCTTTTTTATATTTTTTATTAAAATAGATACTTATCATTTACAAAATAAGTTTTCTTTATCAGCTATTTCTTTAACAGTTTGAGGATCTAACTCAACACGCAAAAAAGATAGCGGTTCTTTCCATTCGCAAGTGCTTTCAGCTCCAGCAGGAATAAAGTTAATATCATTTTTAAAAGCTACTCCTCCATGAAAGCTGTCTGCTACTGTTTCTTGAATCGCAACAGGCTTAGCGGTACGGTGAAGAAGGAGCAAATGTTTATCCAACGTTTCACGTGCTTGTTGAGGCTGAACATTTTCTGCTTTTATAATTTGAACATTTTCTTGTTTTTGACTCAAGATGTCCTTTGAGTTAAACTTCACTTCTTTCATATTGCGCTCCTTTTTCATAGATATATCCATTTTTCACTTTCTTGTTTGAATTTATGTGAACCCTTTTTGTTTACTATAACGAAAGAGAAAATAAAAAGAAAAAGAAGTGAACTTATAATTCACTTCTTTTTTTGGCGTAGCATTTATTTCATAGTCTGCAAATGATTATTAGTTTTTTGTTTTGCATCACGCTGAACGAAAAAAATAATGCAAAGCGCCAAAAGATATAAACATGCAAAAGCTGTTATGTACCAAAGTGCTGAGATAATTCCGCTTACGTCCATAGTAAAGCCAATAAGTGCAGGAAAAATAGCTCCTCCAAGCCCTGAAAAACCAGTAATTAAACTTGTTACAATACGAGCAGATCCAGTAAACGTATGATTAGCATATACCATCGTTATCGAATAGATACCTGACATGGCAAGCCCTAAAAATCCTAATAAAATATAGCCTGCTACTGCTTCTTTTAACACAATAAACAGCACTAAACTCACAATTGTTCCTCCAATGCTGCCAAAAAGATAACGTTCATATGTAACGATTCGAATAATCCACCCAGTAGCCACTCGTCCTATTAGCATAGCCACCCAAAAAACGCTTATGCTCAAAGTAGCCTGTGACGGGATTACATCTAGATACGCGATAAAAATAGACGAAAGAAAATTATTCATACTGCTTTCTACTCCGGCGTACATAAAAATCATCACACTAAAAAGAGCAAGTATTTTCCATCTTTGTTTTTTAGCAAGCACAGGCGCAGGTTCTGAGTTGGCGTCTGAAGCATCACTTTCTGAAGTTAAAACAGTCTCTTTTTTAAAAGAAATCATTTTACAGACCACAACCATTAGTAAAGCTAGTACACTCGTTATAAAAAATGAAAACCTCCAGCTGTTCTGTGAAATCAATAAGCTAGCTACTAACGGCATCAACAGCGCACCTAGACCAAATGATACTTCTAAATAGCTCATAACAATAGCTCTTCTACCGATAAATACTTCCATCATTAAAGTAGCTACAACTACTTCCAATGCGGCTACACCAATACCGTTTAAAAAATTGAATGCAATAATCCACTCAAATGGAGGCAATAAAAGCATACCTATTTGTGATAGCGCTATCATTAGTGCGGAAACTGTAAGTAAATTCATTTCTCTAAAGCGTCCTAATAGAAAAGAAGATAGCGGAACTCCTATCAAAAATCCTAAAGAACCTAATAATACAAGCTGTCCGCCAACTGTATAGGACACATGATAATGTGTTAACAATTGCGGTAAGACGGACCCTACAGCTGTAATGACTAATCCGCCCAGCAAATAAAGCGCATATGAAGCTAGCGCAAACTTTTTCATCTTCCCACTCCCTTAAATTCTCTAAAACTTTCTTTCTGTACTTAATTATAAAGCTTTTCCTTTAGTTGTTAACTGAAATTTGAGAAAAAAACCATTCTTCCTGCTCTACTTAATTTCCAGTCATTTATAAGATAAAACAAAAAGAAGAAGACAGATGTCTCCTTCTTTTTGTTTTTCACTTTACAGTGACGCTTTTAAAATAGCTAAAATATCATCTTTATTTAGTTTTTTAAAGTTACCGAAACCTCCGTACGCCATTTCACGAGCAGCAATTCCAGCAATTTCGTCTAGTCTCTCTTCTCCGATATCGTAATCTGCTAAGCGAGAAGGTGCACCAAGGCTTGACCAAAAAGCGCTTAACTTATCGATTCCTTCTAATGCAATTTCTTTGTCGCTTTTACCTGCAGTTTCAATATCGAACATGCTTGTCATTACACGCTTCATACGAGTTACATCTTGATCTACAACGTGTCGCATCCAATTTGGGAATAGGATTGCTAAACCGCCTGCATGAGGAATGTCATATACCGCTGATACCGCGTGTTCAATTGTATGTGAAGCCCAATCGCCAAAGTAGCCCATTTGAAGTGTTCCGTTTAGCGCGATTGTTCCGGAATATAAAATCGTTTCGCGGTGCTCGTAGCTTTGCAGATCTTTTAGCAATTTTGGTGCTGTTTCAATTACTGTTTGTAATACGGAATAGCACATACGATCTTGTAAAGGCGTGTTTTTCACGTTATGGAAATATTGTTCAAACACATGGCTCATCATGTCTACCATGCCGTAGATAGTTTGATCTCTAGGAACAGACATCGTGTTCACAGGATCTAATATAGAAAATACAGGATGCGTAACGACGCTTCCCCAAACGTATTTTTCATTTGTTTCCCAATTCGTAATAACAGAATCAGGATTCATTTCAGAACCTGTTGCTGCCAATGTTAATACCGTTCCGAACGGCAGTGCTTTTGTAGCCGTTACTTTTTTGTTAATAATATCCCAGACGTCTCCTTCATACTCAGCTCCGGCAGCGATTGCTTTTGTGCAGTCAATAACGCTTCCACCGCCGACTGCTAACATGAAGTCAATGTTTTCATTTCGGCAAATTTCAATTCCTTTTCGTACCGTAGATAGTCGAGGATTTGGCTCTACGCCCGCTAACTCATTTATATTTACGTTTAACTCTTTTAACAGCGTAAGAACTTGATCGTATAAACCGTTTTTCTTAATGCTTCCTCCGCCGTAAACAAGCAAAATATTTTTTCCGTATTTCGGGAGCTCTTCTGATAATGCTTGAAGCTGATCTTTTCCGAAGATTAATTTTGTGGGATTATGATAAATGAAATTTTCCATACTATCTGTATACCTCCTAGTTGAATATAAAGTGAGTTGTCGCATTACGCGAACAAGAATGTAAGTATAAATGTAAAACAAAAATTTTTCAAGAGTTAAGTTCTCATATCGCGTACTTTATTTTATTGAGTAATTAAAATGAAGAAAATGGCTTCTTAGATATAAAAAAGAGAGCAAGTAAATGCTCTCTTTAAAGTTCTTTATAAGCCATTTTTCTATACGTAACAAATCCTTCTTTTTCGTAAAAGCTTTCGGCAATCGTATTATCATTCCAATAATCTAACTCAATTGTATTGATGTCGTTTGTACGAGCAATGCTATAAATTTCTTTCATTAAACTTGAACCAAACCCTTTGTTTTTGTAGGGTTCTGCGATGTTTATTTGATGAACATAAATTGACTTGTAAGTCTTTTTAAACACTGTCTCTGAATACTGCTTTATTTCCAGCCAAGCGAATCCCACATGCTGACCTTCGTCTTCTCCTAAAAGAAAGATAGATCTATCGTCTTTCATCACTTTCTTAAAAAATTCATGTATCTTCTGAAAATCATATGTTTGAAAGCGCTCGGGGTATAATTCTACATGCAGTTGATGAACAGACTGATTAAGCTTGGCAATTTTACCAGTATCGAAAGTACGGCTAATCTTCAATTTTTTCTCTCCTATATATCTCGTATTTAGTAATGATCGTTATGAATTTATTTCGTTTAATATAGCCGGTGCGTTTGAGGTAAATAACAGATAGTTTTTATTGGTCGTTTTTATAAAGATGCGGTCAGTCGTTCCGTACGGAGGGCCAATTCGAATGGCGTTTACTTCTTTGCCTCCGTACGTGTCATCTTCCGTTACTTCAAGAATGTCTTCTAACGGAATCGTAAAGTGTGAAAGCTGCCATTTTATAATGAGATTATCATTTATTTTTCGGACACTGATAGTTGGTGTAAACATTTTATACATCCCCTTTGGTTTCTATTTTCCCTTCCTTCTTCTAGCAAAAAACAAGTTCATTTCTCCTTAACTTTCTCCCTGTGCAATGTGTTCTTTTATCCTTAAAATTGCTTCTTTCGGACAGCCTTGAAAATAACCTCCATGGTAACAAATAACATGCTCAATGTCGTAGTGTAAGAATTTTTCGAGTGATTGAACTGCTTGGTCCATATTTAAGGTCGTTTGTTTAACAGGTCCCATTAATCGTCCATTTGCCAACACTAAAGCATCTCCAGCAACCAGTGTTTTTGATTTCCTTAAATAAAAACTTACATGCCCAGGCGTATGTCCAGGGGTAAAAATCGGTTCAATGCCTTCACAGTATGGGAGCATTTGACTCCCTTTTAATACTATATCTACGTCAACTTTTGGAGGGTTTTTATAAAAAGATTTTATTTCATCAGGTATAGCTGCTAGTTCTTCGTTACTCATTCGACTCGCATTCGTTTTAATAAGTGGAAGTTTCCCTTCAATATACGGCTTATCAAATTCATGAGCATATACGATGATATTTTCATTTGATTTTTTTCGTATATCAGTCGCACATCCTATGTGATCTAGATCTTGATGCGTTAGAAGAATTACTTTTAGCTGTTCAATAGATATATTCAATTCACTTAAGGCCTCTTTCAGTTGATCGGTTTGCCCAGGCATTCCTGTATCAATTAGAATAGCTTCATCGTTATTCCAAACTAACGTAGGATTTAATATTATATTTTGGTCAAAAGCTCTGGCAGTCAACTGTAGCATTTCAACACCTGCAGAAATTCTCATTACAAACCCCTTTTCTTATTAAAGTACAAAGATTTTCAACCTCCATAATCGCTTAGCATGCAGTGGTATTCTTGAATTTTATCAATAAACAAAATAAAAACCAGACTGGAAAAAAATCACTTTTTATGCTATGATATCTATAAAATAAAGCTTATTATGATAGATTTTTATAAATAAAAAGGTGAACCTTGTTGTCCAAGGTTCACCTTTTTTACTTATCGTTAGCCGTATAGCTTTTTTATTTCTTATCGTCTCTTTGGATACATTCATGCAAAGGTACAACCTTGGTTTTCTTTGCTATTTTATATCCCCACCACGTCGCTAAAAAGAGAGGCAGACCGATGTATGAGACCGTCAAGCCGTACCAATCAATTTTGTCGGAAAGTACCGCTTGATAATTCTGTCCTAGAATAACAATGAGGCACATTCCAAATGCAAGAACAGGACCTAGAGGAAACCATTTTGCTTTATACGCCAGTTCATTTATATCCCGTCCTGAAGCAACATATGCTTTTCGGAAACGATAGTGGCTGATGGCAATACCAATCCACGCAATAAATCCGCTCATGCCTGAAGCGTTTAAAAGCCACATATACATTTGATCGCCAAAAATTGATGTTAAAAAGGCAAGACCGCCAATGATAGTGGTTAAAACAAGCGCGTTTACTGGAATTCCTCGACGATTAATTTTTCGAAGCGCTTTAGGCGCTTGCCCTTCATTTGCCATGGACCACAACATTCGCGTAGAAGCATATAAGCCAGAAGTTCCGGCTGATAAAACCGAGGTAAGAATAACAGCATTCATCACTGAAGCAGCTGCAGCAATTCCTGCTTTTTCAAAAACAAGCGTAAATGGACTAACAGCAATGTTATCCACATCTCCTCCTAGAAGAGATGGACTTGTGTAAGGAATGATGAGCCCAATTACAGCAATGGCTGCAATATAAAATAGAAGAATGCGCCAAAAGACTTGGCGAATGGCTTTTGGTATATTTTTTTGAGGGTTTTCACTTTCCCCAGCCGCAATGCCGACTAGCTCTGTACCTTGAAAAGAAAATCCCGCGATAAAGAAAATGCTTAGTACGGACAGAAATCCGCCGTTGACCGGCGCTTCTTCTAATGTAAAGTTTTTAAAACCGATATATTCACCGCCGAAAATGCCAAATATGGTCAGAAGGCCCACTCCGATAAACACAATGATGGTTACTACTTTTACGAGAGCAAACCAATATTCAGATTCTCCATAGCTTTTTACAGATAGGAAATTAAGTAAAAAAATTAAGCCTAAAAACAAAGCACTCCAGATAATACTTGGCACATCAGGGAACCAAAACTTCATAATAATAGCAGAAGCAGCTATTTCTACAGCGAGCGTAACAGCCCAGTTAAACCAATAGTTCCAGCCGAGCGCAAAGCCAAGAGCTGGGTCTACATAATGACTGGCGTACGTTGAAAAAGAACCTGATACCGGCATAAACGTGGCCATTTCTCCAAGACTAGTCATGAGAAAGTAAACCATAATTCCAATGGCCCCGTAAGCAATCAGCGCTCCTCCAGGTCCAGCAGTTTGGATGGATGATCCGGTAGCTAGAAATAAGCCTGTTCCGATTGACCCTCCAATGGCAATCATGGTCATATGGCGTGCTTTTAAATGGCGTTTTATATGCTTATCGTCCTGCTTTTTTTCTTCTTCATTACGATTTATATCGACCGCTTCCATACTTATCCCACCTTTATAAATGAACTATGCGCACATGTTTAACGTAAAGCGTATAAGAATATCCATCTCCCACAAAAAGCAGGAGATGGACCCTTCATTGCTTACTTTGAAAAATCAAAGTAGTTTCGTTTTAATAGACGAGGCAGGCTCATAAGCTGTTCGTACGTTACACTTTTTTCTAAGGCAGAGGTGTTGATTAAAAACAGTTGATCTTCAATGTGTCCAACCGTTGCATCTGTTTGATACGTAATGCCGCATTCTGAACATGTAATGGAAGGCGTCTCTTTAATTTCTATAGCTTTTGTGCCGTCAGGAAGCTCCCAATAAACCGTTGCATCCGTCTCTTTCGCTTCATAGGATTCGCACCATTGACATTTCAATATTATTCCTCCTTCGCTCCCGCCGTTTCGTATTTTTTCATTTGCGTTTCAAATTTTTTCTCTTTTAATTGATCGCGCTTTTCACGCTTGTCTTTTAAAGAGCTATGCTCTGGATTTTGGTCATACGTTTTCCGGCGGTCAAGACGGTTTAGACCTTCCGGTGTTAAGTTGAACTTTGTATCATCAATAATCGAAAGAACACCGTTGCTTTCAAATTTTTCAAATACTTCAGGATATACTTTTTTATAAAATTCTTCTGCGCTTCCACTTTGGTAATTTTGCGGCTCCGGATACGATGTAATAACACCTTCAAAGTTTCGAAGCACCACTTTATTGGAGCTTTGAGAAATAATATAGTTTGGCTGCAGCGGAATTTTACCGCCTCCTCCAGGAGCATCCACGATAAACGTAGGAACTGCATAGCCGGACGTATGGCCGCGAAGTCCTTCCATAATTTCTAGCCCTTTACTGATCGGCGCACGGAAATGGCCGATTCCTTCTGATAAATCACATTGATAAATGTAATAAGGACGCACGCGAATTTTTACTAAATCATGCATAAGCTGCTTCATGATTGGCACGCTGTCGTTAATTCCGGCTAAAATAACCGCTTGGTTTCCAACTGGAACTCCTGCGTTCGAAAGCATTTCACAAGCACGCTTTGATTCTTCTGTAATTTCAATTGATGTGTTAAAATGCGTATTTAGCCAAACCGGATGATATTTCTTCAAGATATTGCACAGGTTTTCTGTAATGCGCTGCGGGAACACCACCGGTGCTCTTGTACCGATACGAATAATTTCTACGTGCGGAATATCGCGCAAATTTTTCAAAATATATTCTAAAATATTGTCATTGATTAATAGGCCGTCTCCTCCGGAAATTAATACATCACGGATTTGAGGGTTGGCTGCAATGTAATTAATAGCTGTATCCAGCTGTTTTTTTGGAACGCCCATGCCAATTTGTCCTGAAAAACGTCTTCTTGTACAGTAGCGGCAGTACATAGAGCATTGATTTGTAACTAAAAACAGTACGCGGTCGGGATAACGGTGCGTTAAGCCAGGAACCGGTGAATCTTCATCTTCGTGAAGCGGATCTTCTAAATCATACCTTGTTTTATGCAGTTCTTCTGAAATAGGAACGGACTGCATTCTGATTGGACATTTCGGATCGTTCTCATCCATTAACCATGCGTAATAAGGAGTGATATTTAACGGAATCGTTTTGGTTGCAATTTTAACGCCTTCTTCTTCTTGAGGTGTTAAATTGATCACTTTCTTTAAATCTTCCAATGTTTTAATCGTGTTTGTCAGCTGCCATACCCAGTCGTTCCACTGCTCGTCCGTTACATCTTTCCAAAGCTCGATTTCTTTCCAGTGTCTGCTTGCTTTATATAATGTATTTTTCATTTTATATTCCCTCCAAAGTTCATTTTTTGAATAGATGTTCTACTAAGAAATTAACCGCACCATATAATAGCGATCTTCTCCTTCGCCAAACTCTCCTGCTCGCGTTTCTTTAATGGTAAAGCCCATTTTTTTATACAGCTTCACAGCCCCTTCATTTTTTACATTTACAGTCAAACAAACGCTTTCGAAATTATCTTTTTGTAGAACCGAAAATATTTCTTCTAAAAACAGCTGTCCAATTCCGCTTCCTTGTTTATCAGAGCGGACGTAGAAACCAAAGATATAAGCTTTTGTGATATCTTTGTAATCTCGAAGCAGCTCGCAAATGGCAATTGGCCTTGCGTCATTTTCCTGGAAATATTGAATAAGCTTGCCGTAGCGGGCTAAAGGTACAAGCGTCTGTTCATCAACGGCTCCCATGCCCGGAAACGCATCTTTTTCCAGTTCAATCATCATCTTTTGCTGTTCAGGATTTAACGATTCTGGAACTTCGATATAGTACTGCTCTTTTAATGCATCCATTTTTCTTTCCTCCTTTTTTCACTTTCATATTTGACATCTTGCAGCGGCCAAATTGGTTTTGAAATGTGCTGATAATTAAAAGTCGTTAAGCGATTTGATGCTACGCCCGGAGCATCCACATAGATGATAGATCCTACAAGCGGTTCAAAAGCGGCTCTGAAATGATTTTTAGCTTTTAAACCAATGATTTTTTTCGTCGCTGGCTCGATACCGATATGGCGAAAAAGTTCAGGATCGTTTGCTGATACCGGCCTTCCAATCAACAAAATATCCAATTCTCCTACTCGAATATGAGCTGCACCTTTTACATTTACTTTCAAATGCTGATTAAACGGTCCCGAATTGTAAAATTCACCTTCTGATAAGCCAATGACCTTTGCTTCAACTTCAACGGGCTTTCCGAACTCAGGAGAAACTTTTCCTCCTAAGGAAAGAGAGATGTAATTCCCAACTCCTGCTTGCACGCATTGTTTAATAGATTCAGGGTCATAAAGACCTCCAAATAGTGCCCCCGGCATATCTAGCTTCAGCATGTATTCCAAAAGCTCTGTTGTATCGCCGCTTCCGCAGCTTAAAGGATTGTCCGCTATATCAGCGAGCACAATTGGCTGTTCGTTTGATCGTTTTAACGCTGTTTGCAGACCTTCTTCAACGGTAGGCAAATCCATGATGAAATCTTCTTTTATACTCCAAAACTGAGAAGCTAGTTTCTTTGCTGTTTTTTCTGCCGTTTCAGGATTCAAAGCTGTTACGAGCACGCTTGCTCCGGCAATTGGAATATCAGAATACGGAAAGCCCCCAAAAATGGAAACATTGTATACGTCTGCTTCTTGCTCGGCTTGCTTAGCAAGATCAATCATTTTTTTCATCGGCCCTTCTGCGGTTCGCATATTAATCGACGGCAAAAGCATAGGCAATTTTTTTAAAGATGCATAATAGATAGCGCTTTCTTTTACTTGTGTTAAAAGCGCTCGCGCAGCGTTCACTCCTTGTTCGTACATATCAACATGAGGATATGTTTTAAAACCAAAATGAAGCGGCGTGTACGTAAGCATATCTTCACTGATATTTGCGTGCATATCGAGCGTAGTAGCAATGGGAACGTTGCTTCCTATGCAGCTTCTTATCTGACTTAACAAATGAGCTTCAGGATCGAAAAGATGCTCTACTACCATTGCGCCGTGCAAAGCGATTAACAAACCATCTAGCGGCCCCGCATGAGTAAGTGAGTGCAACATTTGCTTTTCAATTGTATGATAAGCTTCAGAAGATACAATCCCAGATGGAACCGCAGCTGCACAAACAAGGGGAACGATTTCTACCTGCTTCTCTTGCTTTAATACATCTAAAAATCCCCCTACTTCTGTTTTGGTTCCTGAGTATGCTTTATATATTTCCGTTCCAACAAAATAGCCTTCTTGTACAAACTGTTCTATTTCTGTTTTTAATGGACTAAAGCTGTGAGATTCATGATAAAAAAAGGCAATGCCAATGCGATATGAAGACATGTGCTCCTCCTTTTCGCTAAGGTGCGAGATTAATAGTTGGTGTAGACAGACTTCCATTCTGTCATCACATCAAATGCATGATGAGAAACTTCCCTGTGGCCATTTCCAGACATTTTCATTCCTCCGAACGCTACCCCCATTTCAGCATTAGATGTTCCGTTATTGATATAGACTAATCCGCTAACAGCGTCTTTTGCCGCTCGGCTGGCATAGTGCAAGCTGCTTGTATAAATAGAAGTGGAAAGTCCATACATCGTTCCATTATTGACGCTCATTGCTTCTTCATAGCCATCTACTTCAATAAAAGCAAGCACTGGGCCAAAAATCTCCTCTTGAGCAATTGTGTGGTTCGAACTGACGTTATCAATAATTGTAGGCATGTAATAACAAGTCCCTAACTCTTCTGATAAAACACGACCTCCAAGCGCAATATTTCCGCCTTCTTCCACCGCTTTTTGTACGTAATTTTCTACTAAACGGCACTGCTGTTCATTTACAAGCGGGCCTATTACAACCCCTTCATCAAGACCATTTCCAATCTTCATTTCTTTTGTAAGAGCTATTACTTTTTTCAAAAGCTCTTCTTTTACTGAACGCTCCACAATCACTCTGCTAGCTGCGGTACAGCGCTGGCCCGTGGTCGTAAATGCTGATTTAACAATTCCTTCTGCTGCTTTATCCAAATCGGCATCCTTTAATACAATAACAGCGTTTTTTCCTCCTAGCTCTAAAGAAATTCGTTTTAAGGTTTTGCTGCTCATTTCTGCTAACTGCTGACCAACTTCCGTAGAACCTGTAAATGAGATGATTTTCACTTCAGAGTGCGTAGCAAGCTTTTGTCCAACGATTCTGCCCGATCCTGTAAGCAAGTTAATTGTTCCTTTTGGAAGCCCCGCAGCGTGCAATACTTCCATAAAAATCTTCGCTGAAAGCGCCACTTCTGAAGCCGGCTTCCAGACAACGGTATTGCCAGCGATTAAAGCGGCAAACATTTTATAAGAAGCGAGAGAAACAGGAAAGTTCCAAGGTGTAATACATGCCACAACTCCAAGCGGTTCGCGAACCATTTTTATATCTCGGTCAGGAAAGCCAGCGGGCACTATTTCGCCAAACAAACGTCTTCCTTCTCCTGCCATATACTGAGCTGTTGCAATGACGACACCAACTTCCCCTATAGATTCTGTCAGCGGTTTTCCCATCTCTTTTGTCATCACTTGAGCGAGCTCTTCTTTTCTGTCTTCAAAAAGCTCAGCTGCTTTTGTTAAAAATGCTGCACGTTCAGGAATAGATGTATTTTTCCAGTGGCTGTAGGCTGTACTAGCCGCTTTTACTGCATCATCAACTTGACTAGCTGTAGCGGCTGCGCACGTTCCAACGAGCTCTTGTGTTGCAGGGTTTATACTTTCAAAATAGGTTTGCTCCTCTTCACTTACCCACTCGCCGTTAATATATAAATTTCCTTGTAACAGTTCGGTTTTAGTCTGACTCATATCGTTACCCTCCTTTTCATTTAAAAAGCTAGTTAATTGAAACTGCTTCTGTGATGGCTTCTTCTAGTAAAGACAGCCCTTGATCCAGCACGTCTTTATCAATATTTAGCGGCAGCATTAAACGAATGGTTTGCCCTTTGACTCCACAGTTCATAATTAGCAGTCTTTTTTCCAGCGCTTTTGATTTAATAACAGGGACATAAGCAGCTGCTGTTTCAACATGAAATTCAATACCAATCATCATACCAATTCCTCTAACCTCTTTAATAGCTGGTAAATGTCCGATAGAATGCTGAAGGCGTTTAACAATATCAGCGCCTACTTTTTCACTGCGCTCTACAAGCTTTTCTTCTTCAATTATTGAAATATTAGCTAAAGCCGCTGCGCACGATACTGGATTTCCGCCAAAAGTAGAACCATGTCCAGCTGTTGGCCATTTCTCATGCAGTTCTCGGCTTGCTACAATGGCTCCTAAAGGCATACCGCCGGAAAGAGCTTTTGCTAAAACTAAAATATCTGGTGTGACTCCAGCATGTTCTGCGGCAAACATTTTTCCAGTGCGCCCAAATCCCGTTTGCACTTCATCAAAAACAAGCAGAATGCCATAATCATTCGCTATGTCTCTTAGTGCGCGTAAAAAGCTAGAAGGAGCAGGGTAATAGCCTCCTTCGCCCATGACTGGCTCAATTACAATCGCTGCTACGCGTGAAGGATCCACTCGCAGTTCAAACAGCTTTTGCAGTTGATTTAAGCAATATGCTTCTGCATCTTCCTCGTCAACATTAGGAAGCTGACTTGGATACGGATAAGGAACGTGATACACTTCTCCTAAAATCGGCTCGTAGTAGCTGCGATATTTTGAGCTTGAAGCCGTAATAGCTGTAGCTCCTAGTGTACGGCCGTGAAAAGAACCTTCAAAAGCAATGATCGCTGGTCTGCCAGTGGCCGCTTTTGCTAATTTGAGCGCACCATCAATGGCTTCTGCGCCTGAATTTGAAAAAAACACGGTGTCTAAGTTTCCAGGCGTAATGTGCGCAAGTTTTTCTGCCAAATTCACTGCTGTTTCGTAATAGCCGTAGTTTAAGCCTAGGTGAAGCAGCTGATCTGCTTGTTTTTTTATCGCTTCTACCATCTTTTCATGCGTATGACCCACTGCATTGACAGCTACTCCTGATACAAAATCAATATATTCATTGCCATCGGCTGTCCAAAATTTCGCACCGTGCGCTTTTTCAATAACAAGCTCTGTTACTCTTGTCATCACCGGTGATAAATGTTTTTTCCCTTTGATTTGAAGCTCTTCTGTTTTATTTTGCACTTTCATATGACTCATCCTTTCTTATGTGCTGATAAAAAATAGAAAACGCATGATCTAGCAATCTCACTATTTCATCAACTTCTGATTTCGTTATATTTAAAGGAGGACTGATAATGATATGTTCTCCTTTATGTCCGTCTATAGATCCGGATCCTGGATAAAAGACGCCTCCAAGCTCCATACAAATTTCATTGAGCTTTTCGCTGGCTGCTTCACGTGGCTCGAAATATATCTGTTGATTGGCGTCTTTCATTAGTTCTAATCCAATTAAAAGTCCGCGGCCGCGAATATCTGAAATATAAGGATGCTTGCGCTGCAGCGCTACTAAACATTCCATTAAATACGCGCCTTGAGTTTCAACGTTTTGAAGGATATTCATTTCTTCATACATATCCAAAGCAGCAAGGCCTGCCGCTATTGAAACAGGATGTCCACTGTACGTATAGCCATGAAGAAATTTCCCGCTGCTATTTTCTAACAGACCTTGAATCAGACGGTCATGGACAATCATTCCTCCTAAAGGAGCGTACCCAGCTGAAACTCCTTTACCAAACGTTAGGATATCCGGTTCGATTCCGAATTGTTCCACTGCAAAATCAGTTCCCGTTCTCCCGAAGCCTGTCATCACTTCATCAACAATCAAAAGAATGTCATAGCGGCTGCAAAGCTCACGTACTTTTTTGAAATAGTCAAGCGGAGGTACAACAGCTCCTTGCTGACTTCCTACGATGGGCTCTGCGATAAAAGCTGAAATATTTTCTGGACCAAGCTCTAAAATGGTGCGTTCAATATCGGTGATACAGCTCCAGTTTTGATTTGCCATGCAGTCTTCTTGATTGCGATTATACGGACAGCGATGACAATACGGCGAATAGACGTGCGCAAAATGTAAAAGGTTGGGTGTATAAGGATATCGTCTTTTTACATCTCCTCCAGCTGATAGTGCCCCTATCGTGTTTCCGTGGTAAGACTGCCACCTTCCGATTACGATGTGTTTTTGCATCTTTCCGGCATCTCTGTGATATTGCCTTGCTAATTTTAATGCACTTTCATTTGCTTCTGATCCTCCTGATGTAAAATAGACTTTGTTTAAATGAAGCGGCGCCATTTTACCAATTTTTTCTGCAAGTTTATGCAAAACATTCGTTTCAAAACGTAATGTATGAACAAACGCCGCTTTTTTTGCCTGCTCCGCCATCGCCTCGGCTATTTGCGCAATGCCGTGCCCTAAGTTTGCCGCCACGGCGCCGGAGCAGCCGTCTACATACTTTTTTCCTTGTTCATCTATTAAGTAGCTTCCTTCACCATGCGTAATCATTGGATACTTTTTTGTTAAATCTCTATGAAAAACATAATCTCTTTTTATTTCGTCCATCTTTCCACCACCATCGCCATTCCTAATCCTCCTGCAACGCAAATAGTAGCCAGGCCGTATCGTCTTTTTTGCTTGTGGAGTTCATGACACAGAGTTGTTATAATTCTTACCCCGGAGCAGCCTAAAGGGTGTCCAAGCGCAATCGCTCCTCCGTTTACATTCACTTTTTCTGATGTGATGTCCCATTCTCTTAAGCAAGCAATACTTTGAGCGGCAAATGCTTCGTTTAATTCAATTAAGTCCATATCACCTAAGCTTAAACCGACTTTATTTAAAGCAATTTGCGAAGCAGAAACGGGGCCAATTCCCATTTCCTTTGGAGAGACGCCCGCTGCGGCAAACGAAACAACCTTTGCCATAGGCGTTAATCCGAGCTGCTCAGCTTTTTCTTCCGACATCAACAGCATCATTGAAGCGCCATCGTTTCTGCCGGATGAATTGCCGGCTGTCACCGTTCCATTCTTTTGAAAAACAGGCTTAAGCGCACCAAGCTTTTCTTTGCTAGTAAGACGAGGAAATTCATCTGTTGCAAAATGCCTCATACCTTTTTTTCCTTCTTTTACAGGTACCGGGATAATTTCTTCTTCAAACAAATCAAGTTCTATAGCCCGCCTAGCTTTTTCCTGACTATAAAAAGCAAACTCATCTTGTTCCGTGCGGCTAATACTATATTTTTCAGCGAGCCACTCGGCCGTCTGTCCCATCGTAAACGTTCCGTATAACGTTTCAGGCTGTGATTTTGGCTGACTTTCTGTATTAGAGTCATAGAGTGTTAAATCACCAACGTGAAAACCAAAACGAGTGCCTACCGTATAGTGCGGTGCTTGAGACATACTTTCCACTCCTCCGGCTAATACCACTTCGGCTTGACCTGATAAAATGGACATAGCTCCATTCATTACAGCCTGCATGCCTGAACCGCACTGGCGGTGCACGGTATAAGCTGGAATACGTTCAGAGAATTGAGCTTTCAGCCCGGCTACTCTCGCTATATTAGGAGCATGAGCGCTTTGTTTCGTCTGTCCGACAATGATTTCATCAACAATCTCTGAAGTATATCCCGCTGAAGACAAATTGTTTTTCATCACAAGAGAGACTAGTTCTTCTGGAAGCGTATCTGCAAGCGAACCGCCAAACTTTCCAATAGGCGTTCGAAATGCATTTACAATCACTGCCATTATGCTGTCACCTCATTGTTTTTATTAAATAATTTAGAGACGCGAAAAGAAGCCTGCGTTTTTTGTTGCACTGTCTCTAAAGAAACACCCGGAGCTGTTTCAAGAAGTTCAAGACCATGATCTGTTACCGAAAAGACAGCTAATTCTGTAATAATCATATCGACTCGTCGCTCTGAAGTAAGCGGATAAGTTAACTCCCCAACTAGCTTTGACTCTCCTTGGCTGTTCGTATGAAGAGTCGTAACAATAACTTTTTTTGAGCCTTCTAATAAATCCATTGCTCCTCCTACGCCAAGAACACTTTTCCCAGGAACAGCCCAGTTTGCAATTCGGCCTGCTTCATCTACTTGAAGCACTCCAAGAATCGATACATTCACATGGCCTCCCCGTATCATGGCAAAGGAATCAGCGCTGTTAAAAAATGAGGCACCTTCCAAAACCGTGACGGGCAGCTTTCCAGCATTCACAAGTTCTGGATCTATATAACCTTCTTCAGGAGTAGGGCCAACGCCAAGAATCCCGTTTTCTGAATGTAAAAACACGTGAACATCGGGTGAAATATAATTAGCAACTAAAGTAGGAATGCCGATTCCTAAGTTCACCACATCTCCGTGACAAAGCTCTTTTGCAGCACGCGCAGCAATATATTGTTTGACGTTCATCTTATTGTTCTCCTTTCATTACGATATAAGTAACGTATAAATGAGGAGTTACAATTTCTTCAGGAGAAATCTGCCCAACTTCAACCACTTCTTCTACTTCAGCAATCACGATATCAGCAGCCGTTGCCATCATTGGATTAAAGTTTCTCGCTGATTTGCTGTAAATAAGATTTCCGAGTCGATCTGCTTTTTTAGCTTTTATTAGAGCTACATCTGCGTGCAGCGATTCTTGCAAAACATATTTCTTTCCTTTTAATACTCGTTCTTCTTTTCCTTCCGCAAGCTGAGTCCCTACGCTCACAGGCGTATAAAATCCTCCGATGCCTGCTCCTCCTGCCCTAATAGCCTCGGACATTGTTCCTTGCGGGATGAGCTCCACTTGGAGTTCTTGTTGTTGATAAGCGTGTACAACTTCAGGGTTGGAAGTAAAATAAGAACCTATGGCTTTTTTTACTTGTTTTTTTTGAACCAATACACCTAATCCTTTTCCAGGTTCACCGAGGTTATTACTAATAATCTCTAAATCTTTAAGGTTTGATTTGGCAATCGCTTCAATCAGACTAAGCGGGCTTCCAACGAGACCAAATCCACCTACCATAATGCGTGCGCCATCTGTTATTTTTTCTATTGCTTCTTCGCGCGTGATGATTTTGTTCATTTTGTTTCCTCCTTTTCTTTTTATATTTCACAGCGCTTTACGCGAAAAAAACCAAGCAGGATACAATGACTCCCCAAAGAAACAGGGATGTCCCCACTCTTTGTAAAGTGTGTGTATCTGCTTGGTTTTAATAAGACCATGAAAAGAGGTTGTCTTCTCACTTTATTCTAACCAAACGCTATGTAATTTTTTGATTCACATTATCCCAGTAACGTTGGATTGCAGCCTGAAGCGCTACGATAATCGCCTGTTGAGATGGAGCAAAATAATAATTTTGAATACGTTCAATAAGAGGTTCAATTCCATCTGCAAGGCAGTAACCAATAAGCAGCTTCCGGAAAAAATTTTGCGTCAGCTCCGTAATAAACGTAAACTCAGCATTTACAATTTTATGCTCTGTCAGATCCACTTCTAGTACAATTCCCGCATGCTTATACATTTCATACATGGAAGTTCCCTGTGGAGCTTTTGCATATCCTGTCACAATGACTGTATTCAGTATTTGCATGCCCCTTAATCTCCTTTTAAAAACTATTTAATTACTCCGCACTTTTACACTAATAATTCTGAAAGGTCAAATGAGATTAACTCATTTTCTTTTAGTCATGTAAGTGCTTTCATTTTTAAAAAGATATATTCTTACACAACTAATATTTCGCCTTTTCTAGACAAAATCCTTCTTTTCTTTTAAAAAAACTTTCTATTTTTTTATTTATTCGGCTTTATTGAAATTTATTCGAGTCTCCATCAAACTTTTCATCCGCTATACGGATGGACTCTGTTGGACAGCCTTCAAACGCATCTATTAAATCGTCTTCCAGCTCTTGGGGCACTTCAGCCGTGCCTTGATTATCATCAAGTATAACGAACGCAATTCCTTCATCATCATAATCATAAATATCAGGTGCCGCAGCTCCGCATGCACCGCACGCAATACACGTTTCTTTATCGACTATCGTATATTTCCCCATAATCATCCTCCTAACTAAGTTTAAAAGTTATTACTCATTACCAGCCGCGTTCTTGCATACGATTTTCTGGTAATAATGATGAAATTTCAATTCCTTTCATTGCACTTCCTAATCCTTTTGATAAGCTTGCAATCAGTTCATAGTCTTGATAATGCGTTGTTGCTTCCACGATTGCTCGCGCAAATTTTTCAGGGTTGTCTGATTTGAAAATTCCTGATCCAACAAACACGCCGTCTGCTCCAAGCTGCATCATTAACGCTGCATCCGCGGGTGTTGCTACGCCGCCTGCTGCAAAGTTTACAACCGGTAAACGGCCTTCATGTTTAATTTGCAGTAATAGCTCATAAGGCGCACCTAATAGTTTTGCTTCTGTCATTAACTCGTCTTCATCCATGCCTACAACTTTACGTACTTGAGCGTTTACTTGGCGCATATGACGCACTGCTTCGACGATGTTTCCTGTTCCTGGTTCGCCCTTTGTACGAAGCATTGCAGCTCCTTCAGCAATACGACGAGATGCTTCGCCAAGATCACGGCAACCGCACACAAATGGAACCGTAAATGTATTTTTATTTAAATGAAACTCCTCATCAGCTGGAGTCAACACTTCACTTTCATCGATGTAGTCTACACCCATCGCTTCTAGCACGCGTGCTTCAACAATATGGCCAATACGAGCTTTTGCCATAACTGGAATGGACACAGCATTCATCACTTCTTCAACAATTGTTGGGTCTGCCATACGAGACACGCCGCCTGCTGCACGGATATCAGCTGGAACACGCTCTAATGCCATAACGGCAACAGCGCCTGCTGCCTCTGCAATTTTTGCCTGTTCTGCATTGATCACGTCCATGATAACGCCGCCTTTTTGCATTTCTGCCATTCCCCGCTTCACGCGGTCCGTTCCATTTCTCACCATATTCATTTCCTCCTTTATATGTTCAAACACTTATTATGCAACTTCCATGCCAGTGTTAAAATATAGAAGAAATTAGTAAAAAACATTGATTTTTATGCCAAATTATTAAGCGATTTTTAAAAAATTGGCAGGTGAAAGCCAATTTTTTAAACCAAAACAGCTCCCATCCCTATTAGAGACGGAAGCTGTTTTGTTAAGGAACTAACACTAATTTTCCGGTCGTTTTTCTTCCTTGAAGCAGACGATGTACATCTGCCGCTTCATCAAGTGAAAATGTGCCGCCCAGCATTAATTTTAACTGACCGGCATTTACGTAGTTTAATAGCTCATGCAGGCTTTGCTGATAAAGTATTGGTTTTGCCATCATTTGAGGTAAGAAAAAGCCTAGAACCGATTGGTTTTTTTCCATCAGGCGGGCGGGGTTAAATTTTACAGGTTTTCCGCTAGCCATTCCGTAAAAAACGAGGCGCCCAAATGGTGCAAGACATTGAAGAGATTCATAGAATATATGCCCTCCTACCATTTCTAAAATAATATCGGCTCCTTTTCCTCCCGTCACTTCTAAAATTTGTTTTTCCCAGCCTGTTTCTGTATAGTTAATTGCTTCGTCAGCTCCGAGATTTTTTGCAAGCTCAAGCTTTTCTTTGGAGCTCGCTGTAGCAATAACTTTTCCAGCTCCAAAAATTTTGGCAAGCTGAACAGCTAAGGTTCCAACACCGCCTGCTGCCGCATGAACGATGACGGTTTCTCCTTTTTCAAGGCGACCCATTGTTTTTAAAATATGATAAGCCGTGAGTCCTTGAAGAGGCAAAGCAACCGCTTGTGTTAAATCCACATTCTCCGGCAACGGAATAAGGCCTCTTGAATCTGCCAGCGTGTACTCAGCGTATCCTGTTGCTCGATTAGATCCTAGCAGCGTCACGACTTTTGTACCTACTTTTATCTCTTTTACATCCTCGCCTACTTCAACCACTTCGCCCGCAACTTCAGAGCCAGGGATAAAAGGCAGCGGTGTTTCGACTACGTATGCTCCTTCACGCCGTGCAGCGTCGGCGTAATTAACACCGATTGCCGCAACTTTAATGAGCACATCTTTCTTTTTTGGTACAGGGCGTGCAATATCGATAACTTGAAGAACATCAGGTCCTCCGTACTGCGTAAATTGAATGGCTTTCATCTTATATCCCCCTCTTATTTCCCTTGAAATAGTGGCTTTCTTTTTTCTTTAAACGCAGATATTCCTTCTTGATGATCTCTTGTTTCTACCATAAGAACTTGCGTTAGTCTTTCTTGTTCAAGGACTTGTTCTAATGTTAAATGAAAGGAATCGTTGACAATTTTTTTCATTTTCCCATACGCTTTGGTTGGTCCTTGTGATAAGCGACTTGCAAAGGATGTGACCTCATCTTTCAGCTGATTTAACGGTACTACACGGTTTAAAAAACCAGCTTTGTAAGCCGTGTCGGCATCCATAGGCTCTCCTAAAAATAATAGTTCCTTCGCTCTATGGGGACCAACGACCTTTGTAAGAAAGTAAAGGCCTCCTCCGTCTGAAATCAATCCAACTTGAGAAAAGCTTAATACGAATCGACTTTCTTCTGACGCAATGATAAAGTCAGAAGCGAGAGCTAAATTAAAAGCCGCTCCTGCTGCAAATCCATGAACTGCTGAAATAATTGGCTTCTCTAGATTTTGCATCGCTAAAATACATTCATTTAAACGGCCGATATGTTCATAAACATCAGATCCGGATGCTTGGCCCATCGTTTTTACATCCCCTCCGGCAGAAAACGAGCGCCCTGCTCCATTTAATATAACCACTTTAATAGACTCATCGCTTTGCGCCTGTTTTATTTCAGCTGTTAACTTTTCAATCATTTCCTCACTGAATGCATTTAAACGATCCGGCCGATTTAACGTTAAAGATAAAATAGCCCCGTGCTTTTCTACTAATAAATCACTCATAATTCAGATTCCCTCCTCTTTACTTTGCATTAAACGATAAGCCACCCGCCGTCTACTAATAAATCACTTCCTGTCATATAAGAGGCCTCTTTAGACGCTGCAAAAGCAATAACGTTTGCAATTTCATCTGGTTTACCTACACGTTTTAAAACCGTATTGTTTTCGATTGCCTTAGTGAAGCGCTCATTTTCAAGTCCAGGCTGCGTTAAAGGTGTTTCTACGAATCCAGGAGACACAGAGTTTACTCTGACTCCGTGAGGTGCTAACTCAAACGCCATTGCTTTTGTAAAGTTAATTAAAGCAGCTTTAGCAGCGCTGTAGTGAGGAATTTGTGCCCCGGCTTTATGTCCTGAAAGAGAAGCGATGTTAACAATAGATCGATTTCCTCCTATTTCTTCAGTTAAAAAAGGAATCAAATGTTTTGTGACAAGAAATACGCTTGTTAAATTGACGTCCTGCACGTGTTTCCACTGTTCAAGCGTTGTTTCTTTGATTGTTGAATTAACTGATCCGCCTGCGTTATTAATTAATAAATGAATTTGCCCGTACTTTTCTTTTATAAACTCAGCCAACTCTTTGACGTCTTCTTCTTTCGTTACATCAGCTGGAAAAATATCCGTGCATTTTCGTTCACACCGTGTGTCAATAGCCGATGCAGCCTGTACTAGCTTTTCTTTCGTTCGCCCGACAAGAATGACGCGAGCTCCTTCTTTCGCCATTCTCTGAGCGGTCGCTTCTCCAATGCCGCTTCCAGCTCCTGTAATAACAGCTATTTGCCCTTCAAAACGCATAATATTCCTCCTTATACAACATATCGCCCGCTGTCGATAAATTCACGGGCGATGTCTCGATTGCGCGTGAACTCTCCTTCACTTTGCAAATCATTCATCCATTTTCCAAGAATTGTGCGGTACTGCCGGTGTTTTTCACCCGTTAACATCCCGTTTATTAATTGTCGAGCCTGCTTTTCAATTTCAAAGAGCGTTTCACTAACAACCGTTGCTGACAGCTTGCTTTTTAACTTTTCTTTTTCTTCTCCATTTTTGTTCACGGCTTTTTCCGCGCGCAGCACAGATGACTCCATAGCGAATAGCCCAATAGCAATTTCTGCGAGCTTCATCAGCGTTTCTTGTTCTTGTGCTAGATTGGCGTTAAACGTTTGGAATGCTGTTCCTAACAAAGCAAGAAATAAATGTCTTGTGGTAATAACCGCCTGCTTTTCTCTTGCTAGAAGTTCATTTGAAGATATTTCCCACTGACCGCTCATCAATTCACTAACAGCATGTTCTACTTGTTTGCTCAGCTCTATTTCTCCTTTGTCTGCTTTTTTTAGAAGCTGAGTTGGAAGCAAAAGGCGATTGATTTCATTTGTACCTTCAAAAATACGATTGATGCGTGAGTCACGATATACTTGTTCTATTTTATATTCTTGAATAAACCCCGCGCCGCCATGAAGCTGCAGCGATTCATCGGCAATTAAATCAAGAGTTTCCGACCCGTACACTTTACAAACTGAACATTCCATTGCAAATTCAGCCAGCTGTTTAGCTACTAACTTATGATTTTCACTTTCATATAAGCCACCAAGCGCCTCTTCTAGTAAACCGGCTGTACGGTACTGAATAGATTCAGATGCAAAAATACGAGCCGCCATTTTTGCTATTTTTTCTTTTGAAGCATTAAATTCCGCAATAGCTGTTTTAAACTGCTTGCGTTCTTTTGTATAAGCTAAAGCAAGCTCAAACGCATATTTCGCTGCGCCCATACATGCAGAACCTAAGTTAAAACGTCCGAGGTTTAAGACGTTCAACGCAATCAAGTGACCTTTTCCTACTTGTCCAAGTACGTTTTCTACGGGTACTAAACAATCTTCATAAATAACTGGACGAGTAGACGACCCTTTGATTCCCATTTTCTTTTCTTCTGGCCCGAGAGACAGTCCTTCAAAACCTTTTTCTACAATAAAAGCGGTAAAATGTTCACCTTCTACTTTTGCATACGTGATGAACGTATCTGAAAAGGCTGCATTGGTAATGTACTGCTTCGTTCCATTTAATACATAATGCGTTTTTTCAGGATTTAATACGGCTTTTGTTTGGGCTGCAAGAGCATCAGAACCTGCTTCTGGCTCTGTCAAACAGTAGGCCCCAATATATTCGCCGCTTGCCAATTTAGGCAAGTATTTTTCTTTTTGCTTCTTGGTGCCAAAATACGTAATAGGAAGTGTCGCAATGCATGTATGATTAGAATGAGCGACTCCATATCCGCTTGTCCGGCCAATGATTTCACCTACAAGTCCTTTGCTTACTTTATCAAGACCTAGTCCTCCATATGCTTCTGGAATACTGTGAGCAAGAAGTCCAAGCTCGCCTGCTTTATGCATCAATTCTACTACTTTATTAAAATCCTGCTGCTCAATGTCATTATGGTAAGGGTCTACTTCTTTTTCAATAAACTGCTTTGCTGTCTGAGCAATCATACGGTGCTCATCCGTTAAGTCTTCGGGTGTATAAACGTGATGCGTAGATGTTTTTTTCAGTAAAAATGATCCGCCTTTTGCTTCTGTTTTCATTTCAGACATATCGTTTCCTCCCCGTTTACTAGCTTTTTTTTCACTACCTTAGGAACTACGGGATAGACGTTTTTCCGGCTTACAAAGCCAATTTCGTCTAGAAACCCATACTGAGTGAGCATTTCTCCTATGGCTGAGCACTTCAATATTTCAACAGGTGAATGCTCATAAGCCTCATACAAAAGCAGTGCGGCTTTTGCAGCATCCGTCAAATGAAATGTTTTTAGTTGCAGCAGACAGCTTACAAAATACCCCGCTCCATACAAATCTTCTAGACAGAAGCGATCGGATGAACCTGAACAAACCAATAAAACAGTTTCATCTTGACCTTGCTGACAAACAGCACTGGCAACCGCTTCTCCGTTTAAAAGCGAAGCTGTATATACATGGTTTGCTTTTTCAGCGTTATGAATGGCTACGGTTCCGTTAGTCGTGGACAAAATAACCGTTTTATTTTGAACATGCTCCTTTAACGTGCTGGGATTCGGATCAAAAAAGCCTTCAATCGTTTTCCCTCTATATTCGCCTACAAGCGCAATATCATCAGGCTTGTACGTTTTTGCTTTTTCACGCGCTTCTTCTTCGTTTTTTACTGGAATAACTTCTATTGCTCCTTGCTGTAAAGCAGCCGCAATTGTTGACGTAGCCAATAAGACGTCAAATATAACAACCGTTTTTCCTTCTAGCTTTTTGGCAAGAAGCTCTTCTTTTTTGAGTATTACGTGAATTTTCCCTTTCATATATGTCCTCGTTCTGTGTGCAGAGCATGAATAATTAGTGTTTTTACATAATCTCCAAATTGTGAAAACCGTTTATCATTTGTTTGGCCTTTTTTATAACGGTAATAAATTTGCTGACAAATGACAGCAAGCTTGAAGTACGCAAATTTTAGGTAAAAGTCAATGTGTGAAACATCCCGTCCGCTTTTTTTAGCGTATGCTTCTACAAAATCTCGACGGGAATAAAAACTTTTTTGCACAGTAACAGGTGGATTTCCGAGTCCTCTTTTCAAAAGTTCAGGATCGCTGTCTTCCATCCAGTAGCTCAGCGCCACTCCCAAATCAGCAAGCGGGTCTCCAACGGTTGTCATTTCCCAGTCAAATAATCCTACAATTTTATTTCCATCCGGTGAAAATAACGTATTGTTAAGCTTGTAATCATAGTGAATAATGGTCGAATGCTGTGTAGTCGGGATGTGTGTGGTCAACCATTTTTTTAGGGCTTCTACTTCCGGTATGTCACTTGTTTTTGATTTTTCATAACGATGAATCCAGCCGTGTACCTGACGTTCTAAAAATCCTTCGGGCTTGCTGATTTTTTCAAGAAGCGTGCCTTTATAAGGAACATCATGAAGTTTAACAAGGACATCCACCATTTGTTCTGAAATACAACGGCAAAGTTCGTCAGTTCCTTTCATGTCTTCTGGAAACGCTGTGTCGATGAGAACACCGTGCTTTCTCTCCATTAAAAAAAAGGATTTCCCAACCACCGTCTCATCTTCACAAAACACATACGGTCTAGGAGCGAGAGGGAAAGACTTCGATAAAACAGATAAAATCTTGTATTCTCTTTGCATGTCATGCGCTTTTGGCGCAACTGGCCCAAAGGGAGGGCGTCTCAACACCGCCTCCCACTCTCCGACTGAAAGAGCGTAGGTTAAATTGGACGCACCTGATCCAAATTGCTTGATTAAAAGAGGCTCTTTAGGTAAATCAGGAATCGAAACACGGAGAAACTGATGCAGTTTTTCCGTGTTTAATTCCTCTCCTTTTCGTACAGGAATGATTTGTGACATTCTTTTACCACCTGCTTTTTTATAGTTAAACAGCTACTTTATAATTCATCAAAAACTGCTTAATGTCCGCTGGAATAGACACGCTTTTTTGTGCATCAAAATCAAAGTACACGATGACAGCTTCTCCTTTAGCAATCAGCGATCCCGTCTTGCTGTCGGTAATTTCATGACCAATTGTAAAGCTTTTATTGCCGACATTAGATACAAAGGTTTTAATTATTAGCACTTGATTAAAATAACCTTGCGCAACAAAATCACATTTAGTAGACGCTAAAATATACTCCCACTTTTTTGTATGCATGGATGCTCCCATTTCTTCAAAAAAAGCAATACGCGCCTCTTCTAAATAAATGAAATAGCTCGTATTGTTAATGTGACCGAGTGCGTCTGTTTCGCAAAAGCGCACTTTGACCTGTGTTTCATACATAATCTTCTCCTCCTTTACTTATGTGAAAAAACAGCGGGACGCTTTTCAATAAATGCTGATACTCCTTCTTTAATATCTTCTGTTTGAAAGACTTCTTCAAACAGCTCTGCCTCAAGTTCAAGACCTTCAGATAATGTACGATTCATTCCTTCGTTTACCGCTGTCTTAATTCGAGAAAGTGACGGAAGAGAGTGACGGTTAAATTTCTTAGCCAGCTCTTTTGCTTTTTCGAGCCCTTTTCCTTTAGGCGTTATATGATTGGCAAAGCCTGCATGAAGCGCTTCTTCTGCAGAAACAGGACTGCCGGCAAACATCCACTCTTTAGCTTTAGAAACGCCGATTACGCGTGGAAGACGCTGAGTTCCGCCGCCTCCAGGAAACAATCCGAGCTTCACTTCCGGAAGACCTATTTGAGCATGTTCTTCGGCAATGCGTATATCAGCGGTTAGTGAAAGTTCGCATCCTCCTCCAAACGTTAAACCGTTTAACACGACAATTGTTGGTTTTTCAATGTTTTCAAGTTTTTGCAAAACACGATGGGTTTTCATAAACTCTTCTTTAATGCCGCTTTGCCCCATTAACTGAGGAAACTCTTTAATATCAGCTCCAGCCATAAACGCCCGGTCGCCCGCTCCTGTTAAAATGATTGTAATGACATCAGGATCTTTACTAAGTTCTTCATACGTTTCTTCAAGCTGCTGCACAACAGTCTGGCTCATTACATTTAAAGGCGGGTTATCAATGGTTACAATTGCCGTTTTCTCCTCTTTTTCAACACGTACAAATTTTTTCATCATTACTTCACTCCTTGTGTGTGGTATGTGTAAAAACCTTTTCCTGTTTTACGTCCAAGCTCGCCTTTTTGAACTTTTTCTTCAATACACGCAGCTGGCTTGTCCTCTGGATCCCCCGTTTCGCTATAGCGCTGCTGCATCACAAAATATCCGACGTCAATTCCCGAGAGATCCATCAATTCAAAAGGACCGATCGGGTGATTGAGCGCTTTTTTGCAAATCGTATCAATGTCTTCAAAATCTGCGTATCCATTTTCATAAAGGAAAACGGCTTCTTTTTGCAACGCTCCTAAAATTCGATTAGCAATAAAACCTGAGATTTCTTTTTTCAGAAGGACTGCTGTGCGATTAATTTGCTTGCAAACGTCCATTGTCGTTTGAGCTGTTTTTTCACTTGTCTTTTCACTCATGACAACTTCTACGCAGTCCATTACAAGGGGAGGGAAAAAGAAATGCATGTTAACGATTTGATCTGGACGGTTTGTTGCACTTGCAATAAGCGAGTTAACAATTGTTGAACTATTCGATGCTAAAATGGCGTGACTTGGTGCGTACTCATCTATTTCTTTAAAGACACTTTGTTTTACATCTAACTTTTCTACCACAGCTTCAATTACAAAATCAGCATTTGAAACCGCTTCCTTTAATGTGTTTGTAAAAGACAATCTTTGGAATGCGGCTTCCTTAGCCTCAGAAGAGATTTTTCCTTTATGAACCCACTTGCCTATAATTGCTTCCAGCTTGTCTTTTGCATCAATGAGTGATTGTTCATTCATATCTTGAATAATTGTTTCATATCCTCCGAGTGCACAAAGCATACCGATTTGATGTCCCATTTGTCCTGCTCCAATAACAGCAATACGCTGTATATCTTTACTATTCATGTTATAACCTCCTTTTAATATAAAAGGAGAGAAAGAGCTTATACTTTCCCGCCTTTTACGAGCACTGTCTAGCCCAGCAGCTACTATGACTCAATACCTTTCATCAGCATCTTATAAAAAATAGCCGCAACTTCTCGATCTGTCTTTTCACCATTTGGCTGAAACCAAAAATAGCTCCAATTTGTCATTCCTAATATGCCTAGCGTGACGATATCTGAAGGCAAATCTGAACGGAACTGCCCTGCTTCCATGCCTTTTTCAATAATTTCCTGTACGTTTTCTTTAAAACGATCGCGCTTTGGAATGATTTGTTCTAAGTGTTCTTCACTCAAATGACGCATCTCTCGAAAAAACACTTTAGCTCGAAGACCTTCTTTCTCAATATCATGAACAAGTTTAAAAATAATGCTGTGAAGCTTTTCTGGATAAGATGTTGTCTTATCTGCAAGAATCGTCTCTTGGTTTTCTATTAATCTTTCAATATATTGAAGGTGAATATCCATTAAAAGCTCTTGTTTGCTTTTAAAATAATAATAAAACGTTCCTTTTGTGACGTTTAATTCATTTACAATATCTTGAATCGACGTTTCTTTGAAACCTTTTTGAGCAAAAAGCTGAATGCTTCGTTCCATCATCAAATCTTTCATCGTCAAACCCTCTCTGTCTTTTCTCATTTTCACAAATTATACCATGGCTTAGAGGGAGCTTTTGAAAAAGTTTGTTTATGTTCAGCTTATTTACGTCGTTTCTTTCACCACTTCTTCTCGTAGTGCCCGTCGCAAAATTTTTCCTACATTGGTCTTAGGAAGCTCAGCGCGAAACTCAAAGATTCGCGGGATTTTATAAGCTGCAAGGTGCTGTCGACAATAAGAAGTGAGCTCTTCTTCGGAAAGAGATTTCC
The DNA here is from genome assembly GCF_055810735.1 of Priestia sp. ST2. Taxonomy (NCBI): domain Bacteria; kingdom Bacillati; phylum Bacillota; class Bacilli; order Caryophanales; family Bacillaceae; genus Priestia; species Priestia sp. ST2. The sequence goes on from NZ_JBVVNT010000002.1 coordinate 414,778, forward strand.
CTTCTTTCACTACCAAAATCGCTTTAATGGTTTCTCCTCTGTAAGGATGTGGCACACCAATTACAACGGCTTCTTTAATGTGGCTGTGTTCGTATAAAACTTCTTCAATATCTCGAGGGTACACATTAAAACCACTCGCAATAATCATATCTTTTTTGCGATCAACAATGGATAAATACCCGTCTTCATCTATCTGCCCAATATCTCCTGTGTACAGCCAGCCGTTTCTAAGCGCGTGAGCCGTCTCTTCAGGTTGATTCCAATAGCCCTTCATAACTTGAGGGCCTTTAATTACTATTTCTCCAAGCTCTCCTCTTGGCAGTTCTTTTGTTCCTGTAGCCACATCAACAATTTTATAAGCAGTTTGCGGAACGCCAAGTCCGACTGTACCTGGCTTTCTCTCACAAAACGGCAGGTTGCAGTGCGTCACAGGAGATGCTTCTGATAACCCGTATCCTTCTAACACTTTAGCGCCCGTTTTTCGTTCGAACTCTTTCATCAGCTCAACAGGCATCGGCGCACTGCCGCTGTTGCAGATGCGAATACTTTCGATGTTGTATTCTTCTGCCTGAGGATGATTGGTAATAGCAACATACATAGTTGGCACGCCAGGAAAAATACTAGGCTGCTCTTTTTTTATTGTATTTAGTACTTCTTCCAAATCAAACCGCGGCAATAGCAATATTTCATTTCCGCAAAGAATTGATAAATGCATACAGGAAGTCATGCCAAATACGTGAAACAATGGAATAACGGTTAAGCATTTTTCTTTTCCTAATTCAATATCATGCTTAAATATTTCGTATGATTGAACTGCGTTTGTATAAATGTTTGTATGTGTAAGCATCGCACCTTTAGATGGTCCGGTCGTTCCTCCCGTATACTGAAGAACAGCAATATCGTGTGATGGATGGATAACCGGCTGGTTAAATTCATATTTTATGGTTAAAAAATCTAGGAAGGAAAGGTCTGGTGATGCAGGAACAAAAGGTTTTTGCAAGCTGACGGTTATCGCTTCTTCTATATCAACGCGGTTTCTTATTTCTTGAAGTCTCGTATAAAAATCATCGAGTATAATGATTTTTTTTGCCCCGGAATCGTTTAAAATATGCTCTAGCTCTTGTTCGACAAGCATAGGATTGACCTGAGTAACAATGCCGCCCGCTGCTACAATGCCAAAATAGCTTATTATATATTGCGGACAGTTTGGCAGCATAATCGCTACACGATCTCCTTTTTTAATCCCTTTTTTCTGCAGTGCTCCTGCAAATACCCGAACTGAGTGATACAGCTCCTGGTACGTTAACGTATGCTGATACATGCGCGTTGCTGTGTGAGCAGGATAACGTTCGGCTGTTTCTTTCAGCATATCAAATAGTGAAATATCTTCGATGTGAATGTCATGAGTGTAGGCTTCTGGATAAGGTGTAAACCATTTTTTAACGTCTTCCATCAAGTTACTCCTTTCTTATTCACATAGCATGAACTCCACCGTCTACTGTCAGAACATCTCCCGTAATATAATTAGACGCTGCAGAAGCAAGAAAAACAGCTGCCCCTTTCAAATCGGCTTCGGAGCCAAAGCGTTTTAAAGGAGTTTGACTTAGAAAATAATCTTTGCCTTGTTCCATAATCGCACCTGACATTTTAGTAGGGAAAAATCCAGGCGCAATCGCATTAACTTGAATATTATGCTGTCCCCATTTGACGGCTAAATCTTTCGTAAACGTAATGACCGCTCCTTTACTCGTGTTGTACCCGATTGTATCCATGTACTGAGGATCTGTTCCTCCAAGACCGGCAATTGAAGCAATGTTAATAATCTTGCCAGCTTTTTGTTTAATCATTTCTTTTCCAGCTTCTTGGGACATTAAAAACGTTCCTGTAACATTAATATTCATCACTTTTTGCCAAGCTTCAAGAGGCATTTCTTCAACCGGAGCACCCCACGTAGCTCCGCTGTTATTAATTAAGATATCAATACGTCCAAATGTTTCAATTGTTTGGTGCACGACATTTTTAATATCTTCAGGCTGACTGATGTCGCAAGTTAAGGCGAGCGTTTTTACATCGAGGCGGGCCAATCGATCGGCCACTTGCTGACATGCTTCTTTTTTTCTCGAACATAGAACAATATTTGCCCCTGCCTCTGCAAGCCCTTCTGCCATTTGTTCTCCTAATCCTCTGCCTCCGCCGGTAATAATAGCTGTTTTCCCAGTTAAATCAAACAAATCCTTTATGTGCATAGGTTGCCTCCCTTTCTTGATAGGGTTTTAGCTCAAGTCTTGCAAGCTGTGCTTTGTGCACTTCGTCTGGACCATCAGCGAGGCGAAGAGTGCGAGCATTTGCCCAAAGTGCCGCAAGCGGCGTGTCTTCTGAAACACCTGCTGCTCCAAATGCTTGAATAGCGCGATCAATGACTTTTAAAGCCATAGCAGGAGCCATTACTTTAATCATAGCAATTTCTTTCCGCGCTTTTTTATTTCCAACTGTGTCCATCATATAAGCAGCTTTTAATGTTAATAAGCGAGCTTGCTCAATTTCAATACGCGATTCTGCCACCCATTCTTGAATAACCCCTTGCTGAGAAAGCAACTTATTAAACGTAGAACGGCTTTGAATACGCTTACATAATTCTTCAAGCGCTCTTTCCGCTGCTCCTATTAAACGCATGCAGTGATGAATACGTCCAGGCCCCAATCTGCCTTGAGCAATAGCAAACCCTTTTCCTTCGCCTAAAAGCATATTAGACGCTGGCACACGCACATTGTCATAATGAATTTCAGCATGTCCATGAGGAGCGTGATCGTATCCAAAGACTGGCAGCATTCGTTCAATTTTAACTCCTGGCGTATTTAAAGGAACTAGAATCATAGACTGCTGTTCATATTTAGATGCGTTAAAATCGCTTTTTCCCATGACAATAGCAATTTTGCAGCGAGGATCTCCCGCACCTGAAGACCACCATTTTCTTCCGTTGATCACATATTCATCGCCTTCTCTTACAATACTGCACTGAATGTTTGTGGCATCAGAAGAACCTACATCCGGTTCTGTCATAGAAAAGCAGGAGCGAATGTCTCCATTTAACAGCGGCTTTAGCCATTTTTCTTTTTGTTCGGACGTTCCGTATCGAACCAGTACTTCCATATTGCCGGTGTCAGGAGCTCCGCAGTTAAAAGCTTCTGGTCCAATAATAGAACGGCCCATAATTTCGCAAAGAGGGGCATATTCGACATTTGTTAGACCCGCTCCGTATTCGCTTTCTGGCAAAAATAAGTTCCATAATCCAGCTTGCTTTGCTTTTTCTTTTAACTCTTCCATGATCGGAGGAACAGCTGACCATCTAGATGGCTGTTCATTCAGCTGTTGTTCGTATAGCCGTTCATTTGGGTAAACATGCTCTTCCATAAAAGAGCTCAATTCTTCTTGCAGCTTCACTACTTTGTCAGAGTAAGAAAAATACACGGTAGTCCCTCGCTTTCATTTACTTACTAACCGGTTGGTATGTTACATATTCATCATAAATGAAGGGAAATAATTCAGCAAGGTATTTTTAGAAAAATTCTAAATATTATATTATTTAAAAATAAAAAAAGAGAGGTTTTAACCTCTCTTTTTACGCGGATGTCATTTCCTCAAATACGGCTGATACCTTTTCAAATTCATCGTCATCTTCAATTGAAGACCATTCACCATCATCTTCAATTTTCAAAAAGAAAACATCAATTTCTTCTTCTGTTTCAATTAAAACTTCTTCAACAAACGCAACAGCAATATAATCGTGCCCTTCAATCGTCATTTTTCCAAGCACTTCAATATCTTGCTCTTGATCATTTTCGTCTAAAATTGTAAAAATCTCTCCCGTTTCAATGCGTTCCATCTTATTCCCTCCTATTTTAACCTCATTATTCGTTCACTAACATGTATTCCCCTTTAGAAAAGGTTTCATGCTTATAAAAGTAGAATCTATTTTTTAAAAGGCAAAAGAATGTCTACGGTAGTTCCTTTTCCAAGTTCACTTACAAAGTTAATTTCTCCTCTATGTTCTCGAATGATCTTATAGCACACCATCAGTCCAAGCCCCGTTCCTTTCTCTTTGGTACTATAAAAAGGTTTTCCTAAATGCTGCATTCTTTCCTGCGTGATGCCTGGCCCCTCGTCGCTAAACCGGATAACAAGGTTCTCCTGATTAAATCTTTTTAATTGAATCGTTACGGTTCCTCCACTTGGCATAGATTCGACTGCATTTTTAAATATATTGCTAAACACCTGTTTCAACTGATTTTCTTCGCATAATACGAGAGGAAGATGAAGATCAATTTCTTTTTTTACGTGAATTTTCTCTGTAATCCCCTGCACCTCAGCTAGCTTTAAAGTATTCTCTAAAATATCTTGGACATGTTTGTCTTTGTAGGTTTTCGCCTGAGGCTTTGCAAGACTCAAGAACTCATCGGTAATCAATTCAATTCTATCTAACTCACGATTTATCATTTCTACATAGTAAGGCTGACCGCTCGTTTCTCTTAATAACTGCATAAATCCTTTTACCGCCGTCAGAGGGTTTCGAATTTCGTGAGCTATACCAGCCGCTAACTGTCCGACTAAGGAAAGCTGAGCGGATTCACGCAGCAATTTTTCAGTTTTTTTACGTTCTGTAATATCACGAAACAAAACTTGAATGGCCTGCTTTCCCATATAGGGAATAGGAAAGGCAATGGTTTCGGCATCAATCGTATGACCGTCTTTATGAATAAACTTTTCTTCCTGTAGGTCTACAGATTTATTTTCTGTTTTCATTCGATAAATTCGCTGTTTTACCACATCATAGTAATCAGGGTGAACAAACTGATAAACACAAGCTCCTAATACGTCTTGAGGACTTTTGTATCCTAGCGCTTTGGCTCCTGAAGGGTTGATGTAATCAATTTTCCCTTCACTATGAACGATAATCGCTTCCGGCGATAACTCAATCAAGCTTCGGTAACGTTCTTCGCTTTCTTTTAAAGCCGTTTCAGCCTGCTTGCGTGATGTTATATCTCGATAGACAAAAGCAATGCATAGCGGCCAATCATTCATATTTTCAACGCGGAAGAGTGTGACGCTTACATTAATTAAATGACCGTCTTTATGCTGTCTGACCGTCTCAAATTCCGTTTTCGATTCACCTGATTGAATGGTCTTATGAAGTTCGCACACTGGCTCCTTTAAAAACGAAGGTATAATCGGAAGAGGCTTTTGATGAATTTCTTCAAACGTCCAGCCAAATGTATTCTCAAACGCAGGGTTCACTTGAAGCGTTTTCCCTTCTAAGTCAACGACAGCAACAGCATCTGCGTTATGATAAATAAAAGGCTGAACCTGTTCTTTTTTCTCCTGATAACTAGTTATATTCACGCAATGTCCCATAATTTCAGGCTTTTCTGTGTAAGATAAAGGGGTTAAGTTTACTACATAGCGTTTATCATTTATTTGAAGCTCGTACATAAGCTTTTTCTTTTTGTTTAGTGCTTCGAAAAAATGCTCATACGAGACCCATTCTTCTAGAGGTATTTTTTGGTCATGAACGCTTTCACCTTGATACATACTGTAAACAAGATGGTCATCTTTTTGTTTGTAAGCAAATATGATTCCTAGCGCCTCAGCTGAATGATTTTCTGCATGTAATCGGACTATTTTTTTATTTTTGTTCATCGTTCATATTTACCTACCCCTCACTAACATCTTTCCTACTCGTTCTCATTCTCTTAATTTTACATGAGGATTTTAGAATTTACTAGATAAAGAAGCGGATATTTTCCATTCATTCACATAAAAAAAACGCCTGTAAAGGCGCTTTTTTATGTGAATAGGAATTACTTTGAATGATGCATTTTATGACAGTGTCGCTTTGGCACAAAACCATTTTGCTCCATATGCTGATAGCGATTTTCCATATGTGAAGAAATGTTTTGACTCTCCGTTTTGCTTAGCACGCCGTACTCCACATATTTTGAAAGTATTTCTTTCTTTTTTGCTAGCATTTCTTTGTACAGCACGGACAGTTCCTGCTTTTGCTCAGACGTCAACTGCACGTCTTTTGTTTCTGGCTGAGGATTATTTTCCGCTAATACAGGCGTCGCGCTCATAAATAAAAAAGCTGCTGCTGCACTTATCATAATCTTTCGCAAACAATCTACTTCCTTTCATCATATAGTAGTTATAGTTTGCGAACTTCTATTTGTTTTCATTCATTCTGTTTGCTTAAGACTCGATAGCTCCTCCTACATCATAGTCGCTAAGATCAATTTCCATTTCCATTTCAAGTGCTAATTTAGCAAGCTCTGAACCAAGATAAGGACCCGACGTTAAGCCTGAAGCTCCGAGACCATTCGCTACTAGTATTCCTTCGTAAGCCGGAAGAGCTCCAATGACTGGCAAGAATCCTGGAGTAAATGGTCGAAACCCTACCCTTGTTTCTAAGACTGTGCTTTCTGTTAAGCCGGGAGCAATTGATAAGGCCTTTGAAAAAATCTCATGCATCCCCCCAGCAGTTACTCTCAAATCATAGCCCGTGTCGTTTTCATGTGTTGCTCCAATGACAATTTGACCTTGTTCAAATGAAAGAATATATTGATCGCTTGGAGGCATCACAACGGGCCAGTCTTTTGTATCTACATCAGGGAGATGCAAGTGGACAATTTGCGCTTTTTGAAAGCTTGCTAAAAATTTCACTCCAAGAGGCTCTAGTAATTGATTTGCCCACGCTCCTGCCGTTACGATTGTTGTACTTGCTAGAAGGGTTTGTCCATTTACGGAAACGCCCGTTACTTGATTATTTTCATAAAGTAGTTCTGCGTTTCCTTCTATTATTTTTGCACCGTTTTTCTTCGCTGCATTCACAAGTGCGTTTCGAAGAGCTCTTCCGTTAACGCGAGCGGCTCCACTAATATGAACTGAACTGTATTCTTCCGAAAGAACCGGAAACAAAGCCTGTGTTTCTTTAGCGGATAAACGTGTAATCTCGCCTATTTCAGGAGCTTCTTCCCGACGCTTATATGCTCTTTCTTCCATTTTTTTAAGTTTTTGCTCATCAGTATGTAAGCTAATTGCTCCTACTCGCTTATATCCCGTATCCGTTTCTCCATCTTCTTCTAATTGCTGAATTAATGTTTGATAGTACTTAGCGCCGCCTTTTGCTAAGCGGTACCATGCTTTATTTCGACGCTGCGAAAGCCATGGGCAAACAATTCCTGCTGCTGCATCAGTAGCTTGACCTGCATCCTTGCGATCTATCAATGTCACATCTGCTCCTGCTTTTGCTAAATGATATGCTGTAGAAGCTCCAAGTACCCCAGCTCCAACTACGATGTATGTTTTCATACCAAAACACCCTTTTCTTTCTTCTAATATTCTCATGCTATATGTACGCAACTTTAGCATAGCAAAAAAAGAAGTCACATACTAGGCGAAGCTATCTTGAGCTTATTTTTGAATCTTGCTGACTTTGACATATAGCTCCTTTCATTGTAAACAAAAGCGCAATAAGTTCTTTTACGGGAATTATGGTGAGCTGAAGCAAACCACAAATAGTGATCACCCATATTTAACACTGCGCTTACCGCTTTTTTATTATAGTTTCTGAATAAAAAAATGAAAGAATAAAACCACTATAATATGTAAATAAAAAGAAATAACCATTATTTTAAGGAGAGCGTATGCAATCTTCATTTGTATTATTTTTCATCATTCTTGGTTTACTATTTGGCAAGTGGCGAAGGTATCAAGAATACTATCCTACTTTGCTGTTTTGGGTCACAGGGAATTTGCTTTATGAAGTGCTGCTGTTTCATCACCGCGTATGGGTATTTCACCCTGTAGGTATTGATCACCTTTTTCTACCCGATCACCTAATGGTTTCCCTTGGAATAACTTTAATTATTTATCCGTTTGTTATACCGGTTTTTTTAGGAAGGCTGCCGCTGCATGTAAGCGGCAGGCTGTGGTGGATTCTTTTGTGGGCGCTTTTATTTACTGTGATTGAGTTCATTGCTTATGTTAATCACAGTATCACTCATCATTATGGATGGTCGCTGCTGTGTTCTTTTCTCTTCAACATTGCCACGTTCTCACTTTTAGTCATTCATCAGAAGACAGCACTGGTCGCTTGGATTCTATCTGGAAGCTTCATAGCTTTCTTATTTATTTTTTTTGATATTCCTATGCCTTAACTTTTCATTGACTAGACGGAGGAAAAGGAAATATAATAGGAATTACATTTAAATATAATTTTCCTCTCTGAGAATAGAGGTGCATGAAATCAAGAGTCACTTATTGGAGACTAATGGAGTCTGTGAAGATAAGTAAAAGGGATTTCGTGCCGAAGTATATAAACATCCATTGTGTTCATATACTGGTTCAGTATTGAATAAATGCTGAGCTGTCACAAACCATTTGGTTTGTGGAGAGCTATTGAAGAGATGTTGATGCCTAGAATGTAATAATACTTTATTATTATGAAACCAAGACGCGTGAACATCACTTCACGGGTCTTTTTTGTGTTTTTCTACTGACCATCAAAGTTCAAAGTTATAGTTGAATGATTTAAATGGAGGGATACGGAGTATGTACTTACATGGAACGAGTAAAATTAACAGCAGCAATCATTTAGAAATTGGGCAGTGCGATACGGTCGAACTGAAAAAACAATACGGCACTCCCCTATACATCTACGATCAAGAATTAATTGAAACGAAATGCAAGGCCTTCCATTCAGCCTTTCGAAGAAGCGGATTTTCATATCAAATCGCCTATGCAGGGAAAGCATTTCTTTGTATGGAAATGGCTAGCCTTTTAACGAAGCTTGATATGTCACTAGATGTGGTCTCAGGAGGCGAATTATTTACAGCGTTTGAAGCTGGATATCCAGCTGAACGCATTCATTTTCACGGCAATAATAAAACGATTGAAGAAATGGAAATGGCTCTTGATGCGAATATTGGCTGTTTTGTTGTTGATAACTTTACCGAACTTGAAGTTTTGCATGCCTTAGCAGCTGAGCGCAAACAGAAAGCATCTATTCTTCTGCGTGTTACTCCAGGAATTGAAGCCCATACACATGAATATATTATGACCGGACAGGAAGACTCCAAGTTTGGATTTGGTCTTTCCAATGACCAAGCCATGAAAGCGGTAAGTTCTGCGTTAGAAAAGCCTTACTACGATCTTTTAGGCATTCATTGTCATATTGGTTCGCAAATTTTTGAAGTAGATGGTTTTTCTCGCGCCATTGATATTTTAACTGATTTCTTATTCAGCATTCGTGATAAAATGGAATTTGAAGTAAAAGTTTTAAACGTAGGTGGTGGTTTTGGTATTCGTTATACCGAAAGCGACTCTCCTCTTCCAGTTGAGTATTATGTAGATGCACTGACAGAAAAGCTAAGCCGCACGTTAACTGAACAGAATTATACCCTTCCAGAAGTCTGGATTGAGCCTGGAAGAAGCATCGTAGGAGAAGCAGGTACAACGCTTTATACAATTGGATCAACGAAGGAGATTCCAGGTGTACGAAAATACGTAGGAATTGACGGCGGTATGACCGATAATATCCGTCCTGCTCTTTACGATGCAAAACATGAAGCTGTCTTGGCTAATAGAGTGACGGATAAAAAAGATGAAACAGTATCAATTGCGGGTAAATGCTGTGAATCAGGAGATATGCTTATTTGGGATATTGATTTACCGCGCGTTAATCAAGGAGATTTATTAGCAGTGTCCTCTACAGGTGCCTACAACTATTCAATGGCTAGCAATTACAACCGTATTCCGCGCCCTGCTGTTGTATTTGTAAAAAATGGAGAAGCTCGTCTTGCTGTAGAGCGAGAAACATACGAAGATTTGGTGCGTAAAGATGTAAAGCCAGTCGTTACTACGTATGCAATGAGCAAATAATAGCTGTTCTTGCGTAGTAAAGAAGCTATTGTTGTTTGGAGGAAATCTAACTATGGTTTTAAGTGTATTTAAAACGTACAGATCATCGCTTATTCTGCTTCTCGCTATTTTAATTGGCGGGATAGCAGGATATGCTATCGGGCCGGATGTGGCAGTCGTAAAGCCCTTTGGTGATTTGTTTCTTAATTTAATGTTCATGATTATCGTTCCCCTTGTCTTTTTTAGTGTGGCTTCGGCGATCGCAAACATGAATGAAATGAAGCGTCTTGGTAAAATTATGCTAGGTATCGCCGTTGTGTTTATCGCCACTGCTGCTGTTTCAGCCGTTTTAGGCTTTTTAGGCGCATCACTTTACAATCCGCTACATAATGTAGATACTTCTGCCATTAAAGAATTGATGGGTGACAGTGAAAATACAGCTGAAAAAATGACGCTTTTAACTCAGCTTGTTAGTACATTTACTGTACCTGATTTTGTTCAGTTATTTTCGAAAGAGCACATTTTACAATTAATTGTCTTTGCCGTTATTTTCGGTATTGCTACAACGATGGCTGGCGAAAAAGGACAGCCTATGGCGAAATTTCTGACTTCGGGTCAAGAAGTATCGATGAAGGTTGTTAAAATTGTGATGTACTATGCCCCAATTGGTTTAGGATGCTATTTCGCTACTGTAGTAGGAGAACTTGGACCAAAGATCTTACAAGGGTACGCTAGAGCATTTATTCTTTATTTATTAATTGCAATCGTTTACTATTTCGGTTTCTTTACGCTATATGCATGGATTGCTGGCGGTAAAGCAGGAATTAAGCTGTTTTGGAAAAATGCAGCTGCTCCTTCTATCACCGCTATTGCTACCTGTTCTTCTGCTGCATCTATTCCAGTCAATTTAGATGCAACAAAGAAAATGGGTGTGCCGCTGGATATTGCTGAAACAGTGATTCCACTAGGAGCAAACACGCATAAAGATGGTTCTGTTATCGGTGGTATTCTAAAGATTGTTTTCTTATTCAGTTTGTTTGGCAAAGATATGACGTCTGCTACGAGTATTTTGAGCATTTTAGGCGTAGCCTTTTTAGTTGGAGCCGTAATGGGAGCAATCCCTGGAGGCGGTATGATTGGCGAAATGTTAATCATTACAATTTACGGATTTTCGCCAGAAGTTCTGCCCATTATCGCGGTCATTTCCACAATTATTGACGCCCCTGCTACGCTTTTAAACAGTACGGGAAATACAGTAACAGCGATGCTTGTTACAAGGTTTACAGAAGGAAAAGACTGGATTAACAAAATTATCACCACCGATAAAGTCGCTTAGTAAAAAAGCAAAGGGAACAGTCTTAGTGACTCTCCCTTTGCTTTTTTCGTGTGCAGTAATATCGATAGCGGTGTATAAAGTCTGTACATACGCACATTCTAAAGGTATGTTTCATAACCGGACTGGAGGTGTCGTCTAATGAGTAACGCTGCAGGAGGTTCAAAGAAAAATCAACCGAATGATGCGAATCACGTAAGCGCAGAAACAAAAGCTCATCAAAAACGTCTTACTGAGCAAAACAAACAAGAGCATCAAGCTGAAGAACGAAAATAAAATGACGTTAAAGAGCGCAGCGCCTGCGTTCTTTAACGTCATTTTATTTTTAGAGAGAACTTCATACCCCTGCTCGTTATGGGGCTATCGTACAACCTCCTTTCGAACTTTTACATATTCTATTAATAGGTTTGTAAAAGGAGGAATGACATGGTGTTTTCTTGGCTAGAGATTACAGCTGCAGCCTTTGGACTTTCAGTTATTTTGATAAGTTTTGCATTTTTACCCGAACGCACATACAAAAGTCTTTATATCCCTCATCAGCTAGTAGCAAAATCTATTTTTCTCTATAAAAAGATTATTCGTTTTATAAATCAATTTCGACAGAAACTTTAGCTCATTTCCTTTCCCTGTTTTTATTCATTGGATATATCCTCCCCCTTTTTAATCAGCGCATTTACAGTAAATAATTTAGTGGTTAAAATAAAGAGTAAAGAAAAAGGATAAGCAGTTTGCAGAAATGGAGTTTCACATGGAAATCAGAGACTTAGAATACTTTATAGAGGTAGCGAATCATAAAAATTTTACAAAGGCAGCGCTGCAAGTTCACTTGTCACAAACGGCTTTAAGTAAAGCCGTCAAAAAAGTAGAAAATGAACTAGGATTTGAGCTTCTTGATCGTTCAACAAGAGAATTAAAGCTAACCGATGCAGGAGAAGTCGTGTATCATCAGGCAACTAAAGCTCTGTCGGTGTTAAAAGACATGCCTCACTTGTTGGGAGATTTAATGAACTTGCAAACAGGGCAAATCAAGATGGGAGTCCCTCCGCTCATCGGGACCTTGTTTTTCCCGAAGATTGCAAAAGCATTTAATGAACAATACCCTAAAGTATCTCTAGAGCTTATTGAATTTGGAGCAAAAAAAATTGAAGCACTTGTGGAAGAGGCTGGTGTAGATATGGGGATTGTTATGCTTCCTCTTACAAGCGGTCATGATGAGCATTTTCACGTATACCCTTTCGTTAAGGAGAGATTTCTTTTATACGCGCATAGAAACCATCCTTTAGCAAAACGTTCTTCCGTCTGGATGAAAGAATTGGAGCATGAAAAATTCATTATGTTCAGTGAAGAATTTACGCTGCACGACCGGTTAATTCAAGATGCTTTAAAATCAGGCTTTGTGCCTTCTATAGCGTATAAAAGTTCTCAATGGGATTTAATTATTGAATTAACAGCGGCAGAACTAGGTATTGCTATTTTACCCGAATCGCTTTATGCCAAAGTGAAAGATCCCAATATTACTACCGTACCTATTGCAGATCCTGAAATGATGTGGGAACTTGGAATTATTATGTTAAAAGAACGCTACAGTTCATTCGCTGTACGAGAATTGATTAATTTTTTAACCGAAAAACAAATGACAGATAAATTGGGGCTCCTTTAAAAAAGAGTCTGGAACAAAAGTATGTTAGTTGAAGGACAATCCGAACGAGTTTGGTCGAGAATCCAGCTCATTCGGATTTTTTTAGGATGATGATGAACGCAGGTTTCATGTATGTATTTGCTTCTAGCTGTTGATTGGATGAGTTTCGTTATGTCTCCGTTTCTTTTTAGGTGTAATAAAGTTTTATCATTCAACAACCCCTACAATGAATCCATCATAGCCTTTGCTTCCAACAGTTTGTATAGCCGTGGCGCTTATTCGTTTTTCTTGAGCCAGAGCATTCATAAATTGGCGAATTCCCTTTACATTTTCATCTTCACTTTCTGAGTTCACCACATGCCCTTGACGAACAACATTATCACAAATAATCGTACTTCCTCTTTTCGATAATTCTAGAGCCCACTTTAAGTAATTTGGGTTATTCGGCTTGTCAGCATCAAGAAAGATAAGATCAAACGGCTCTGTTCCCTTATCCTTTAATACAGCTAATGTATCAAGCCCGGGGCCGACAATGACTTCTACTAAGTGGCTTACTCCCGCTCTTTTTAAATTAGCTCTTGCTACTTCTGCATGCTGAGCGCTTAATTCGAGCGTAATCAGCTGTCCGTCTTTCGGAAGAGCTCTGGCTAGCCAAATCGTGCTGTACCCTCCAAGAGTACCAATTTCCAAAATGCGTTTAGCTCCTTTTAATGAAGCTAACAAATGCAGAAACTTTCCTTGATTAGGCGATACGTCGATGGCAGGTAATCCAGCCTCTTGATTTGCCTTCAATACCTCATCAAGAACAGGGTCAGGTTGTATAAGCTTATCATTCATATAAAGATCCACTTCATTCCAAATTTCATATATAGACATTTCCATACTCCTCCACATAAGTGATAAAAGCTTTATTATTCAAAGATACGAATATGTTTTTCTCATATCCACCTTGTTGCCGTAATCGTTCGTATTATGAATGTGTTCTAGCTTTCTAATAAACTATCCTGCTCGCTCTTAAAAAGAATTGCTATATGTCCATAAAAAAAGACCTTCAGAGAGGTCTTTTTTATCTTTAAATAATCGTAACTTTACTAAGATCTATTTTGGCACTTTTTAAAAAGTTATATGTCAATTTATCCATTTTTGCACCTTCAAAATCAGATTTCTTTAAATCTGATCCTCGGAACTGTACATTTAGCAAAGTTGCGTGGCGAAATGAGGCTTTTTTTAATGATGTTCCTTCAAAGATTGTTCCGTTAAATGTTTCTTCGTCAAATACAATGTCTGTTAAATTACATTGCTTAAAGTACGTGTTGTCATAGATACAGTCTTTAAAACTGGCCTGTTTAAAATTTGCCCATTTAAATTGTACGCCTGTTAAATTAACGTGATGAAATATTGCTTTCGTTAAATTGCTGCTTTTAAACATGCTGTCCGTAAGATCTGCGTAGCTAAAATCAGATTCATTCAAATTACTGGCATTAAATTTCCCTTTATACACCGATACAGAACGAAAATCAGATTTTGTAAGCTCGGTCTTTGAAAAATCCATAGGGACGGTTTGCTTTAATTCCTTTGTTTCTACATTCATTGATTGAATCAGTTCTGTAATATCACCGATAGAATTGATTGTCATATAATAAGCCTGTTCTTCATTATGCCCGTCTTTTTTGTAATCTGTAAATTTTTCCTGCAAGTTCTGTGATAGTTCTTCTTCTAGATCTTGAACATTTTCTACATCCTGATAAGGAGCCAAAATGTTATGCACATGATTTTTTATTTTTTCGTTCATTTATAACATCATCCTTTCTCACAACAATAAATCAATAATTTTTTTCGCTTGCTCCCAATTTTCTTTATTTTGTTTATATACGCTTTTTCCTTGTTCTGTAATTTTATAATATTTTCTGCGGCCGCCTTGTACAGCATCTCCCCAGTAAGAAAGAATATGGCCGTCTTTTTCAAGGCGCTTCAAGCTTGAATACATTGTGGCTTCTTTTAATTCATACTGCTCTTTAGAGTAGGTATAAATAAGCTTACTAATTTCATACCCATACTTATCACCGCTGAGAAGTAATTTTAAAATCATTGTATCTGTATGTCCCCGAAGTAAATCTGAAGACATTTTTGCATATACCAAAGTATCACCTCTTTATGTATAATTTAAATCATATTACTATGACAGTCAAGGTATTATATTTAATAAGATACACTAATATATAATTGCACATATGTAAACATATGTAAACAGCTTAACAGGAGAAAATAGCCGGTAGAAACGTACCGGCTATTTTCTAGGAGACATCTTATTCTTCGTTATAGCTGAGCTTAAATACTATCGGCGTACTTTCTGCTGATATTTTCCAAACCATGTGGTGATACCCCTTGCTCCAGTAATCTTTTACTAAATAATCAGGGATTCCAAATATGTTTTTCCATACTTCCTGAGCATTTTTGTATCCGCTGTCCAAACAAATTTTTTTAATTTCTCTGCTTTGAAGTGTAAGCAGCATAGTATGTAAAAGCAGTGTTCCTACACCTTTTCTTTGGTACTTTGGATGAACAAAAACTGTGCCGATTTCAATCCATCCTTGCAGCTCTCCTTTTGTACACGCCGTAATTAATTCACTAGCAGGACCATATTCAATACAGCCAATAATCTTATTGGTGCACGTATCTATTCCGAGCCAAAAGAATCGATGTTTTCCACCGCTATCAAGGTCACTTTTTAAATATTGTTCTTTACTTTCAATTTCTATTTGTATATTGTTCACCATTTCAGATAGACCCTCTTTATGAAAGGTATCTGTGATTACTTCGTTAAAAAGCTCGTGGAGTTCTGCGCGGTCTTCTATTTTTGGTCTTCTTATTTCAATATGATGCAATGTTCATTCCTCCTTGTTATTTCACGGCAGAATATGAAGCTTTACCATTATTATTTATTATTTATCAATCTATGTTGATAATCCTTTTCTCTCTCTACTGTTTTTCCAATAAAAAAGCACGAGAAACTTTGAGTTCTCGTACTTTTTTATAATATGGATTCTGCTTTTCTATTGGGAACTGTTAATACTGATTCACAAAGCTCTGGATTTTACATACGAATTCAGAGAGATTCTCTTTTATCTCTTTATCCTCTGTTTTCTCTACTTGCTCCTGTATGGCATCAATCATTAAACGTGCTCTTTTAGGATCTATAGAGGCCGGTTGGCTGCTGTTGTTTGATAGACTTTTCAAAATTTGATTAGTCATTTTGTTTTTATCGTGAATATAAAATAATATTTGAGGAACTTGATTAATTAACAAATTTACGTATCTGCGAAACTCCTCTATCTCATATAATTCTCTTGAATTACCTTTAAAGCCATCAACGGAAAGCATAAGACTCTGGTAGCCTTTATCACTGCGTTGATTAAGTGCTTTAATCACTTTCAAAAACCGATCGAACTTTAGATAACGTATTTCGTCTTTCCTTAATTCTAAAAATTCAATTTCTCCTTTTTCCAAAAAGGGATCTTTGATAAGACTATTGTCATTCATATACATTCTCTCCCTACTAATTTATTAGTTGCAGAGCTTGTTTTGAATTCATTTGTCTATCGTTTTAGTAATTGTTTACCTCTTTTAGGCCCGTTTTAAAACCTTTATTTGTAAAACGCTTACATAAATGTTCTCAATTGCCTGACGTGTTGACGGAA
Organism: Priestia sp. ST2; assembly: GCF_055810735.1. Lineage (NCBI taxonomy): Bacteria > Bacillati > Bacillota > Bacilli > Caryophanales > Bacillaceae > Priestia > Priestia sp. ST2. The sequence goes on from NZ_JBVVNT010000002.1 coordinate 431,360, forward strand.
TTCTGCTTATTATCTGCTAAATGACGAATGAAAAAGAGCTCCTTTACAGAAGCTCTTTTTTTAAAATTATAGGGATGCTGATAACTTTATATCTTATTTGCTTCTTTTAATACCGCTAATAAGTATTCCCATGTCTTAATAGTAGACGGAATGCTCAGGTGTTCATCAGGTGTATGAACGTCGTACATATCGGGACCGAGCGAAATGGCGTCTAATCCAGAGATTTTTCCCAGGAAAATACCGCATTCAATTCCAGCATGGATGGCGATGATCTCCGCCTCTTCCCCATACTTTTCTTTGTAAACCGTTTTACATAATTCACGAATTTTTGAATCTGCATTGTACGCCCATTCAGGGTAATTGCCTTTTGTTTCAACTCTTCCTCCGACTACTTGAGCAAGTATGTGCACTTGACTTACTATTTTTTCTTTTAAGCTTTTTACTGAGCTGCGGATTTCATTTTGAAAAACAATCTCAGACTCTGTCGTCGTAATCACACCTAAGTTGGTAGAAGATTCTACTAATCCTTCGATATTCATACTCATGCTTTGAACGCCGTTTGGTGTTAGCATAATAGCTTGTACAATTCGTTCTGTCGTTTCTTTTGTAAAACATTTCTCATCGGAAGAAGATTTGTTTATTTTTACATATACGCTCGGATCAGCCGCTTGTAATTCATTTTTTACTATTTCGTTCCACTCACGAATCTTATTCTCTAACTTTCCTACCTCAGAAGGCTCAACTGATAGAATTGCTTCTGATTCACGGGGAATCGCATTTGATTTTAATCCTCCACTAATGCTGCTTAAAGAATAGGGAAGTTCATGTTGTAAATCATGTAAAACTCTTCCTAGCAGTTTATTAGCATTTCCTCTTTCTTTATCAATTTCCATTCCAGAATGTCCGCCGCGCAGTCCACCAATGCTTAAGCTATATGTTTCTGAGTTATCGGAAGGCGATTCCCAGTCTACGGGAATACGAAGCATGCTTTTTACCCCGCCTGCGCTGCTGACAAGCAGCTTTCCGTCCTCTTCTGTATCAAGGTTAATAAAGATTTTCCCTTCAAAATGAGCTGGATTTACAGCAATGGCTCCGCCCATAGTTGTTTCTTCTTCAGTAGTAATGACTACTTCAAGAGACGGGTGAGCTATATCATGAGCATCTAGTAAAGCCAGTGCATATGCCACGGCAATCCCGTTGTCAGCTCCTAGCGTAGTACCATTTGCATAAAGCATATCTTCCACAATTCGCAGTTGAAGCGGATCTTTTTCGAAATCATGCACAGTTCCTTTATTTAACTCGCATACCATGTCCATATGTCCTTGCAAAATGATGGCTGGAGCATCTTCATATCCTTTAGCTGCCGGCTTTTTAATAATTACATTTAAAGCCTCGTCTTGTATAACTTCAAGGCTTCTTTCTTTTGCAAAAGAAACTAAATAGTCACTAATTTTCTTTTCATTTCCAGATTCTCTAGGAATAGCTGAAATTTCGTTAAAAAAATAAAAAACCGGATGTTTAATTAATTCATTTACTGTTTGCACCATATGTATCATCCTTTCTGAACTGCAGGCTTTTTTATCATACTATTTATCTTTACAGGAGAAATAGTATAAGGCTTATTTTATGTATAGCCTAGTTATATTTTAACGTTGATTAGCTCGATAGAATAGGTATAACATAAAAAAGCATAAAGGAGCTCATTAGACTCCTTTATGCTTTTAATGACTTATTCTATTTTTTATTGAGCTGTATATCCGCCGTCCATTACTACCGCTTGACCAGTTACACCTTTTGCTTTATCACTCGCTAAGAAAATAGCGTAGTCAGCAATTTCGCTCACGTCTAGTAATCTTTTTTGAGGGACTAAAGGATAAATAACTTCTTCAAGCACGCTCTCTAATGGTACATTTCTTGTTTTAGCTAAACCATCTAACTGACCTCTCACTAGTGGTGTATCCACATAGCCAGGACAAAGTGCATTCACCGTAATACCGTGTGCTGCGCCTTCAAGAGCAGCTACTTTTGTTAGCCCAATTACACCATGTTTAGCACTGTTATAAGCTGCTTTGCCCGCAAAACCGATTAAACCGTTGATAGAAGAAACGTTAATGATACGTCCGAACCCTTGTTTTTTCATAATCGGAAACGCGTGCTTAATCGCCATAAATGGAGCTGTTAGCATAATTTTAATCATTAACTCATATTTTTCAGTTGGAAACTCTTCGATTGGAGAAACATGCTGCAAGCCAGCGTTATTAATGAACGTATGAACCGCTCCAAAATGTGCGTTTGCTGTTGCAATTAAATGTTTGATTTCTTCTTCTTTTGTTACATCGGCTTTGACACCAAGCGCTTCAAATCCAGCTTCACGAAGATTTTGTGCTGCAGCTTCTACAGCAGCTTGATCAATGTCGGATAACACAATTTTCCCGCCGTTTTCTGCGAATCGTTTACCTATTTCAAACCCAATTCCTCTTGCTGCTCCTGTGATTACAATTACTTGATTTTCAACCATGTGTATTCTCCTCCTGTTTTTAAATAATACCGGCTGCCGCTAATGCGACTCCTGCAAATAAAGCGATTGTCGGGATGATAAATGCAACAACAAATACGTCTTTATACGTTTCTTTATGCCGAAGACCAGTTACGGCTAATAGCGTTAACAACGCACCGTTATGCGGTAAAATAGATGCACCTGACGCAACGCTTGCAATACGGTGAAGAGCATCGGCACTTAAATTCGTCGTTTGAGACAAGTGATACCACGTATCTCCTAATGCTTGAAGCGCAATACCCATACCGCCGGATGCTGAACCCGTGATCATCGCTAGCACTTGAACGCTTAATGCTTCTGAAACGAGTGGATTGCTCGAAATGTTTAGCAACACATGCGTGACATCTTTAAACTCTGGAACTGCTGTAATAACCGAGCCAAAACCTACTGCTGCACTCGTGTTAATAACAGCCATCACGGATCCTTTTGCTCCTTCATTTATAGAAGAAATAAACGTTTTATAGTGTTTAAAATTAATAAGTAAAATAGAAAAAATACCAATTAATAATGAAACGATAGGCTCCCATTTTAAAACGTTTAACGTCACGACAACGACAATCAGCGGTAAAATAGCTAATATTACATTCATCGAGTCCTGCTCATCACTCGCTGCGACTGATGATTCATTAGGCTCGGTAAATCCTTGATTTTTAGCTTTTAATTTTTTATCACGATAAGCTAACCATAAATATCCTCCCACTGCCATAATAAGACCTGAAACAATTCCAATAATCGAACCGGACATTGCATTCGTTTTAAATGTAGCAGTCGGAATCAGATTTTGGATTTGAGGCGTACCTGGAATCGCTGTCATTGTAAACGTAAATGCTCCGAGTGCAATGGTTGCTGGCAGTAAATTTCGCGATACGTTAGCTTCTCGAAATAGCGCGATTGCTAAAGGATAAATCGCAAAGACAACAACGAATAGACTCACTCCGCCGTATGTCAAAATGGCTGAAGCAATTAGCACCCCTAAAATGGCTCTTTTACTTCCAAATAATTTAGCAATACGCTGCGCCAACGATTTGGCTGCGCCTGTATCTTCCATTAGCTTTCCAAAGACGGCTCCTAATAAAAAGATGGGGAACCATTTTGCAGCGAAATCTACAAACCCTCCCATATACACATCTGTATAAGTAGGCAGTACTTTTAAACCGCTAAAGTAAGCAACGAATGTAGCTACAACAGGTGCCACCCAGATAATAGACCATCCTAGATAAGCAAAAAACATCAACAATAACAATCCTACAATAATAACCACACGGTAACCTCCTTTCCTTTTAATATCTATACATAATGGATTGTTTCACAACACAACAAGTTTACATCCGCTATTTTTATAAGTAAAATGAATAAAAGTAATAAAAACTATGAATAAAAGTCGTAGTTTATTTAAAAATTCACCCTCAATTATTTTTTTCCTATAGTTTTACTTCTGAGTAGAAGCTATAAAATACACTTCCTTCCTTTTTCCTTGTACAAGCTAATTTTTTTCTGTCACATCCCGCTTTCTTCCTTTATTTTCTTTTCTTTTATAAGTTTTTCCGAACATATAGATGGGTATTTGAATGTTATGACACAGAAAAAGAGGCGATCTTATGCTACATTTCATAACAGACTTACTGAAACAATTTGGAATTTGGGGACTTTTAAGCGGACTGGCCATTGAGGCTTCCTCCCTGCCGTTTCCCGGTTCTCTTCTCACCCTTACCTACGGATACTTATTAAACATGCACATAGTGAAATTGTTATTAATCGCTCTTGCAGGAAGCGCCGTTTATACAGCTTTTAGTTTTATACCGTATGGGATAGGCTATAAATTAGAGGATAAGGTAAAGAAAAAATTATCAAAAAAGAAAAAAGCATTTGAGAAATCACAAAAATGGTTTAAAAAATGCGGATTATGGAGTATTGCGATTGCTCGTCCTTTAGGGCTCGGCAACTACATTTCCTACCTTTCAGGGCTATCTAAAGTGAAACCTATGCCGTTTGCTCTGCTCACATTTCTTGGTATCTTTCCTTTGAATATTGCCATGCTTTGGTTAGGGCAAATCGGAAACTTTAAGTCCATTCAATCTTTTATTTCAGATGCACAAACCTATATTTTAATTGCAGCGGTAGTGGCTGTATGCGGATTTTTAATTTATAAGTTCTATTTTAAAAAAAACAGCTGCAGCGAACAGTCTAGTTCAACGTAAGAGTATAAAAAAAGACCCTTTGGGGTCTTTTTTTATCAGATAGAAATAACACCTAAAATTAATGCAGCTATTGTCATCACTGCCGTAGTTCCTAGCGCCCACTTAATTAAAAAGCGTTGCAAATCACTAAATTCAATTCCTACCATTCCAATTAATAAGTGAGCTGCTGCTACCAAGGGACTTATCACGTGAACAGGTTGTCCTAAGATAGCAGCTCTTCCAATTTCAGCTGCGCTAATGCCATAACTTTCGGCAGCTTGAGCAATAATTGGCAATACGCCAAAATAAAAGGCATTATTAGACATAAAAAATGTAAAAGGAGCACTTAAAAATGCTACTATAACTGGCAAAAAAGGACCCATTGCATCTGGGATTATTCCTACAAGTGTATTTGCCATAGCATCAATCATCTTTGTTCCAGACATAATTCCTGTAAAAATACCTGCTGCAATAACAATTGAAACGACGGCTACCGCATTATTTGCATGAGATGAAATTCGCTGCTGTTGATCTTTGATGTTTGGATAATTTATTAATAATGCAATAGCAAACGCTACCATGAACAAAAGCATCAGCGACATAAAGTCCATAATTAAGCACACCATAAGACTAACGGTAAGGAGAAAATTAAACCATACTAACTTAGGACGTCGATAGTCTAAATGTTGCGCTATTCCCTCTAATTCATCTGCATGTGCGATTTCATTTGCAGAATGTTTAATATTGATAACTCCTAACCTTTTTCTTTCCCTTCTTCCAAGGACAACAGAAACAAATAGCACCCATAGAAGTCCAAAACCCATTACAGGTATTAAAGGCAAAAACAACTGAGACGAATCTAAATTTAATGAACTCATAGCCATAGCAGAAGCACCTCCCCACGGAGTCATATTCATAACTCCCATAGATAGCATCGCAATTCCTGCTAGGATAAGCGGATTCATTTCTAGCCGTTTATATAATGGAAGCAAAGAAGAGACCGTTATCATATAGGTAGTAGTTCCATCGCCATCTAAAGCAACCATCATTGAAAGCACAGCAGTTCCGACAACGATTTTTAGAGGATCTCCTTTTACAACCTTTAAAATGAATGAAACGAGAGGGTCAAACAATCCTGAATCAATCATTAATCCAAAATATAAAATAGCAAATAAAATCATAATAGCTGTAGGAGCAATATCTTTTACACCCTCTAGCATCATAGGTCCCATTCCGCTAGCAAAACCGCCTATTAAACCAAATATAATTGGAATAATGATAAGAGCAACCATTGGGGTAAGTCGCTTTGACATAATTAAATACATGAATACTGCAACCATTAAAAATCCTAATAAAGAAAGCACGGATATTTTTCCTCCTTTTTGATAACGGTTTCATTTTTGTTTGCTACACGTTACTAAAAAGGTATCACTTGTTAAAGCAGGTTCATAGATAACTAACATAAGTTTAATATCTTTTATAAAAGTAATTTTTTTCATTTTTTTCATGCATCATTTCTACATAAAAACGAGATAGCGGACAAAGAACCGCTATCTCGTTTTTATGTAAAACTAGTTACTCGGTATTTCCGCTCAGGCCTCCCTACACTTCCATACACTATTTCCACCTGCATTTCTTTACAAGATACTAAATACTCTAAATACCTTCTCATTGTTGAATAACTGATACCTACTAGTTGAGCAAACTCATCTACATTCGAGCTCTGCTGAACTTCGCGAACTTTATCTCTTACTAAACGAAGAGTATGTTTATCAATCCCCTTAGGAAGTTCTGTTACTGCAGCTGCTGATTGAGTATGGCGGTTATGACGCGTTCTAAATAAATGGTCTATTTTATCTTGGTTAATCATTTTATTTTCGGTTAATTCTATTCTCGTAGACTGATAATGTTTTAAAGTAGATAAAAATTTATCAATAATTACAGGTTTCACCAAATAACCAAATGCTCCTCCTCTTATTGCTTCCCCTACTGTTTCAACATCATTGGCTGCCGTTATTAAAATAATATCGATTCCTCGATACTTCTTTCTGATTTCCCACAGCAGCTCCACTCCGTTGATATCTGGTAAAAAGACGTCTAATAAAATTAATTGCGGCGTAAATATTGTTAGTAGTTCTAAAGCCTGTTCTCCAGATCCTGCTGTCGCAACAACAGTAAAATGCTCTAGTTTCTTAGTAAATTGTTCATAAATTTGTGCAGCTGTAGAATCATCTTCTATAATCATGACATTAATTTGATTTTCAGTCATATCGATTCTTCCTTTTCATTATTTAATAACTTTGGGATAACTAATGTGAATCTTGCTCCTTGTAACATACTTTTGCTTATGTATAGTTCACCTTTAAGCAGCTCTACAGATCTTTTAACAATAGTCAATCCAATTCCATGATTTTCACCTTTTTTCGTTGTGTAACCATCTATAAAAATCATATTTTCTACTTCTTTTGATATCCCTGGTCCATTATCTTCAACTTCAAAAATCAGGTCATTTCCTACATCTGTAAAAGATACCAGCACGTTCCCTTTATGTTCTCGCACAGCCTCGAGCGCATTATCGATTAAATTCCCCAAGATAGAAACAACGTTTTTTGCGTCTTCGATATCTAAAGTACTTGTTAAGTTACTATCTTGGTCAATTTCTAAAGTGACGTCTAATTCTTTCGAACGATTGATCTTTCCAAGTAAGCATGCTGCAATCAAAGGATCTTTTACAGAAGACATTAAAAAAGAAATAATATCTTGGCGTTCCTTTACCTCTGATGAAATCATTTGCATGACATGCTCATACTTCTTTAACTTTAACAATCCATAAATCACGTTCAGCTTATTTAAAAATTCATGATTTTGAGCACGTAAATTATCAGAAAACATTTTAATTTTAGAAATTTCTTCTGTCAATTCTTCAATTTGAGATAAAGTTCTTATAGTAAGGACGATACCCTGCACTTCTTTTTTTCTTACAATAGGAGATAAATCTAAAATATACTGCTGACCATCTAATACAAGGGACTGGTTAGAATACACCCGCTGCTTTTCTATCGCTTGATCAATTAGCTGTCCTAAACGGGCGTTCTTTATCTCTCCTCCTATTTGAAGATGACCAAATAGTTCTCTGGCCCTTCTGTTCATCGACGTTACATATTTTTCAACATTTACAGTAACAGTAGCATCTTGAATAGATTCAAGGGTAGCCTCTTTTTCTTTAAAAAGAAAGGAAATCTCCTCCGGTTCCAGTCCAAATATTAGTCTTTTTACCCGCCTTGCAATGAAAAAAGCTCCAAATGCTCCAATAAGAAAAGGAATACAGGACAATTTAATGATTTTTATTCTATAATCATTAATCTGTTTTTCTATATTGCTTACAAGAAACCCTACTGACGAAACGCCTATTACGTTTCCTCGGCTATCCCATATGGGGGTCTTGGCTTTAATTGCAAATCCTGAAATTCCTTTTCCTTTATAAATAATGGATTGATGCTCCTTTAAAGAAGCTTCGTTGCTTGTTTTGGTATGTTTTCCAATATAGCTACTATTGGGATGAGAATAGCGGATTCCTTTATCATTAGCGATGGTGACGTAATCTGCCCCAGTGGTTTTTCTTATTTTTTCTGCAACAGGTTGGATGTGCTCAGAAGGATTTTTATTCTTAAAAGCTTTTACAATCATTTTGTCTTCAGAAGCTAATTTTGCTACTGTCATAGCTTGCTTACCTACATATTTTTCAACAATTTCATCTATCATTGCAGAAAATAAAATGCATACAAGGACGGTACTCACAAGAATAACTACCGTAATAAGCAATGTAATTTGGGCAAGTAAACTAGGTCTTCTATTCACATTAAGAAAACGCATACATTCCTCCTTTTAATGAAATGAAATTTCGGCTGTTGTTTCAAGTGTAGCATAAAAGAAAAAAAGTTTAGCACCCAACTTCAAATGTTTATAAATAGACGTCTAAAGGGGAAAATAAATCGAATAAACGCTTGACTTAAAGTATACTTTAACAATTATAATCAATTGGAAAACATCGAAAATGGAGGAATCAACATGAAATATACAGTAATCACTGGCGCAAGTTCAGGAATTGGATATGAAACAGCTTTAGCTTTTGCAGCACGTGGAAAAAATCTTATATTGGCTGCACGTAGAGAGGACAAGCTAGAAGAGTTAAAAAGAAAAATTGAAGAACTGAACCAAGATGTAAATGTTATTGTCCAGTCGGTTGATTTATCCGTGGCAGAAAATGCTCATACGTTTTATGAGTCACTCAAAGAGTATGAATTAGAAACTTGGATTAACAATGCTGGATTCGGAAACTTTGCTTCTGTCGGTGAACAAAAATTAACTAAAATTGAAACAATGCTTCATTTAAATATCGAAGTCTTAACCATTCTTTCTTCTCTATTTGTAAGAGATTATGAAAACGTTGAAGGTACACAGCTTATTAATGTCTCTTCTGGAGGCGGCTACACCATTGTTGCTGATGCAGTCACTTATTGCGCAACAAAATTCTACGTAAGTGCATTTACAGAAGGTCTTTCTCAAGAATTAAAAGGAAGAGGAGCAAAAATGCAGGCTAAAGTTCTAGCTCCGGCGGCTACTGAAACAGAATTTGCACAGCGTTCGATGGATATGAGTGATTTTGAATACGAAGGACGAGTACCTAAGTTTCATACGTCAAAAGAAATGGCTGCTTTTATGCTGGACCTTTATGATAGCAATAAAACGGTAGGGCTTGTAGATGGAGTGACTTACGAATTTCAATTAAAAGATCCTATCTATCCATACGCAGACAGAGCAACAAGTTCAGATTCTTAAACGAAAAACACCCTTCCAAGGGTGTTTTTTTATGGCCGTTTAAATGAGTAACTATCTTGTTTATGTAATGAAGATGCTTAAAGATAATCTTTTCCTATTTATCTTTCCACGCTTGACTTCCTAATTTTTGTGTTGCTTTTTGTACATACTAACCGAACGGAGGTGACGAAAATGGGTACAAAAAAATCTGCTAACCGCGGTCAAGTAGCTCCTGGAGTTAACCCTCAAGGACACGGAAAAGATGTTGAATTTTCAACAGAACCGAAAAGTGAACTTGAAAACAAAGCGAAAAAGTCAAATACAAAAATTTAATTAACAAGGAGAAGATCACTCTTCTCCTCTCTTCCTCTTAATTACTTTTTCGAAAACGAAACTCCCCAGATTGTTGACTCCTTTCTGCTTCTTACGAAACTGCATCAATAGTATAAAACAGTATACTATACAACAAAAATGTGCGTACTTGTTAGAATGATTTATATGAATTATGATAAATCTGCAAACGGATTTTATGACAAATTGTATGTTAACTGGCTGTTAATTGTAAGCTATACAGGGTATAGATTACTCTGAACAGTTCATCACTAAATATTTTTCACAGAAAGGTTGTTTACACATGAACCATACAGATAAAAAACAAGAAATTTTAGACGCATTTAACTTTCGTCATGCTACAAAAGAGTTTGATCCAACGAAGAAAATTTCCGATGAAGATTTCCAATTCATTTTAGAAACAGGGCGCTTATCTCCAAGCTCAGTAGGTTATGAGCCATGGAAGTTTTTAGTCGTTGAAAATAAAGATTTAAAAGAAAAATTAAAAGCTGTTTCTTGGGGAGCACAAGGTCAAATTCCTACAGCAAGTCATTTTGTTATTATTCTTTCTCGTACAGACGCAAGATATGACTCTGAATATGTGTTGAATCTTCAAAAAAACGTAAAAGAAATGCCGGATGATGTATTAGAGACATTAATGCCTCGTTATAAAGATTTCCAAGAAAATGATTTTCATTTGTTCGAAAGCAAGCGAGCACTATTTGATTGGGCTAGCAAACAATCTTATATTGCACTAGCTAATATGATGACATCAGCTGCTCAAATTGGTATTGATTCTTGTCCGATTGAAGGATTTAACTATGACCAAGTACACGAAATTCTAAAAGAAGAAGGATTACTAGAAGACGGTAAGTTTGATATTTCCGTTATGGTTGCGTTCGGCTACCGAATTCATGAACCTAAACGCGGAAAAACGAGAAGAAGTATGGATCAAGTTGTACAGTGGGTAAAATAAGAAACGAAAAACGAAGGGGTGACATTGCGTCACTCCTTCGTTTTTATATTTTTATATGCTGTTATAAAGGCAGAAGGATCGGTTTGTATGGTATAAGCGAACATCCCTTGATTTGTATGTAAGTATAAAAAGCCGCTGTCTTTTGAAACGCATTTGTAAGAGATGTCAAATACGTCATTAATGTGGAAGCAATCGTTTTGTGTTTCAATACTATCAGCGTATAAACACATGTCTTTTGAATGCTGAATTGTCACCTTTTGTGTTCGTTTTATTTTTCTTTCAACGTATGTATAAGGAATCATAGAAATAATGCTCATAGCACCCCTCAACTCCCTTCCTCATGAATGAATGTATGTTTTTCTTTTAAAAGCCAAAACACCTTGTTAACTAAACTCTATCACTTACCAAAAAGCAATTCCAGAAAGAGTATTTCTGGAATTGCTTTTAAGATTGCTGCTCTTTATTTTCTTCACCTTTGCAAAAGTCGATATTACTGTTTGTCATAGAGGCAATAGCAGGAGAGCCGTTTCCAAACGAAAAACAAGCTCCTACCGATTTTGTATTTGCTGTGTGACTATTTTGTACAACACAGCCTACGCTTACGTTCGAGTTGTCTTTTAACCCGTTAGTCACGATATTTTCAATGTTAATAATACAGCCCATTTTAACACCTCTTTCGTTTCTATTAACGTATGTCATCTCTGCATATATGTATAGGATGTTCGCCTATTATTGATAAGTTGTTTGCTGCAAAATAGAAAAAAAGAATCTTCGTATATCCTTTAAGCAGAGAAGACACTAAAGTGATGTCTTCTCCTTCAGTGAATTTAACTTTTTACAGCTTTTTCCCAGTCTGATGCAAATTTTTCAATTCCTTGCTCTGTTAACGGGTGTTTTACTAATTGTTCAATTACGGCATACGGAATTGTAGCAATATGAGCCCCAGCAAGAGCTACTCGTGTGACGTGATCTGGGTGTCTGACTGACGCTGCTATAATTTGTGAGTCAATGTGTTGAATTCGAAATAGCTCTGCAATTCGAGATACCAGATAAACACCGTCTTCTGAAATATCGTCTAAGCGTCCTAAAAATGGCGATACGTATGTGGCACCGGCACGAGCTGCTAGAAGCGCTTGATTTACTGTAAAAATTAACGTTACGTTTGTTTTTACGCCTTTTTTAGCTAGATAACGGGTTGCTTCCAATCCAGCAATGGTCATAGGAAGTTTAATCGTTATATTTTTGTCTCCTCCATTAATTTTTATCAGCTCTTCTGCTTGAGCAATCATGTCATCTGCTGTTACTGTGTCGGGCGTGACTTCTGCTGAAACGGATTCTACTTCCGGGACGGTTTTTAAAATTTCTTCGATGCGATCTTTAAACTTTACGCCTTCTTTAGCTACTAGCGAAGGGTTTGTGGTAACACCTGATAATACTCCAATTTTATATGCTTTTTTAATATCTTCCAGGTTAGCTGTATCAATAAAAAATTTCATCCTATATTCCTCCACTCGTTATGATAAAAACAGCTTTTCAGGGGCGTTTTTGCATGACTTTATGTTCAAATGGAATTGCCCTCTTCATATTGTCTTCATAAAATAAAATTTATTTCCTTTCAAATGCTGTATGTTTTTCTCCAAGTTTTCCCTTCCTTAAATTCATCGGAATAACTTTTATTTGCATGTATCATACTAATGGTGTTGAAAAACCCCTCATATACTCCACTAAAAAACCTTCAGTATTTATGCTGAAGGTTGAAATACATTCTATTCTTAATTTTTTAATCCTCTATAGCGAGCTGTTTTTAATTCTTGAACGTAGGGTTCAAAATCCGGCATCTCTACAGCTCTCGCCAATTCGATAGCCTTTTCAATATCGTATGGAATACGTACAAATTGAATAGAAAATGCTGAAGAACTTTCGTCTTGATCCTTTCCTTCTAAGATAAGATAAGAAGCTTGTGGTAAATCAAGCGGGTTTCCTACACTTCCTACATTGCATAGCGTTTTCCCTTTAATATGTTGAATAAATGCATTATGTACATCTCCGTAACAGATAACATCTGGCTCTCTTGATCCTTTTATATTTTCCGTATATTCCGTATTAGCAAATAGACTAAGGCGCTTTTCAAGTGAATCCCAGGGTTGAATTCGATCATAAAGACTTCTAGGTGAAGCGTGAAACATTCTAATTAATTTTCCGCTCATCATAAACTCAACGGAAAAAGGAAGTTCCTTTAAGTATGCCTCTTGGGCTGAACTTAACTTCTTCTGATGCCATTTCAACGCTTCGAATTCCGCAGGCTTTGTAATGAAGTCATCCCAGTTTCCCATTACTGTTACTTCGCACTTTTCTTTTATGATATCAATCGCTTTACTTGAATCCGGTCCTTTTCCTACTAAATCACCTAGACAAATGATGCGATGGATATCTCGCTGTTGTATGTCAGCTAAAACTGCTTCTAATGCAGGAAGATTTCCGTGGATATCTGAAATAACAGCAATTTTGTCCATTGATTCCTCCACTCCTTTTTCATATGTATGTATTCAATTCTTTTCTTTATTATAACATTTTATAATAAGACCGTTTACTAAAACGTGTTCTCTTCATTTAACAAACAACGGTATAATTCGAATGGACATAAAAGGGAGGAATAAGAAGTGGATTTTTATAGATCAAGAAGAAATCTGTTTTCCTTATTTATTAACATAAAATAAAGGAGTACTGTAATATATTTATACGAGTACTCCTTTATTGGTAGTAAGGTAGTAAGGTAGTATAGAGAGTCGTAAGATACCTCATTTATCTTGCGACTTTTGGTTTACAACTTATTGAACACCAACTGCGTCAAATGACTTGCCTACTGAAATTACTTCTTGAGAGCCTGAACCGTATAGATCAGCAGCAGCTTGTACTAAACCTGCACGCGCTTGGCTAAACGTTGTAGACTGAGTGAAGTATAGCGTATTAGCACGGTAATAAATTTTCCCTAGCTTATCGCCGCCGATGCCTGTTACAGTAACCCCGTAATGCGTTCCTCCGTTAGCTAGCAAGTAGGCAGCTTTGTTGATAATACCGCTGTTTGTATGAACTCCGCCGTTGTCACTAGAACCTGTATAGCGCTTTGAATAATGATCCGGATCTCCATATTTCGCTGGGTTGCTCATTGAACGAAGCGCATCACCGCTTGTACCAGGCGTATAAATATCTTCTCCAATTTCCCAATCTGGATTACGGTTGTCATAGTATTCTACCAATGTTCCGAAAATATCGGAAATTGCTTCGTTCAATGCACCTGATTCATATTGATAGATTAAATTAGAACTTCTTTCTGTGACCGCATGCGTCAATTCATGTCCAATAACATCTAATCCTCCTGATAGCGGAACAAAAGTAGTTCCATCTCCATCTCCGTATACCATTTGGGAGCCATTCCAAAACGCATTATTGTAGCCGCTACTATAATGAACAGTCGATTTTAGCGGAGCTCCTGCATTGTCATAGGAGTTGCGGTTAAATTTGTTTTTATAATAATCATATGTCACGCCTGCATAATAGTGAGCATCTACTGCAGCTGCATCGCGGGTTGCATTATACGTATTATCCGTGTCTGCCCATAGTGCACCTGGCAGAGATGTACGATTTTTTGCATCATACGTATAGATTGTCGCCCCTCTTGTATTATCTTGTAAGTAGTAAGTAGAACTAGATAACGTTGTCTTTAAAGATTTAGTATCTCCAAGCACTCCTTTACCTGAGCCAATAGCATTTGTTCCTGTTACAGGTTTCGCTGCCGGCTTTGCCGCTTGCTTCACATCGGCTTTTGGACCAGCTACGGAATCAATCGTATTGTACTTATCTAGCACTTTACCGCTAATAGCATCAACAAAGTAATAATAGTTTCCTGGTTCAGGGCTTAAGAAATTTAAATTTACTACATAAGCATACGTTGTGTCTGAACCATTTTGATAAACATACAGTTCAGATGAAGGGGATTTTTCATATGTCGGTTTAAAGCCTAAGTCTTTTTCAGCTGCTTGAATCGCCTTTTTGCTGTCAACTTGTTTCTGTCCTTTTAGCTTTTCCTTTTTATCTAAATCAGGAGCTACTGTACCTGATACAACTTTTAAGGTTCCATCTTTCGCTACGTGTGCTAATTGAGTAGATCCCCAAACAGGAATATTATTATATACCTGCTGCAAGCGTACAACGGTTGCTTGTTCAACGGGATCTTTCACTACTTCTGTCACTTTAAATGAGTTTTGAGCATTTTCGTTTCCTAATTTATATTTGTCTTTATTTGTATTCATATAATGAAATACGACGTCTTGAGCTTTCTGTGATGATGGGCCTGAAAGCTTTCCAGAAATAAACTCAGGAGATTTAATTTCTTTGTTATACTTTTCGGTTGAAAGTACATTATTTGGCGCTGCACTGCTCGTATGTGCAAAAGCAAATGATGAAGAAAGGATACCAACTGATAATAATACCTTTAAAGCCTGTTTTTTCTTTTTCATAGTTTTTTCTCCCTATCCCTAGTAAATTTAATTACCGCAATTTTTCTGTTAATTGTGATAATTAGCAACATTATAGCAACTAAAAATTACTACGTCTATATATTATTTTAATATTCCTATTATTATAAAAATTAAGAATAAACCTTTTGCAATAAGTCTTTTTTACCTATTTAAACTATATGAAAATCATTTTGTTGATTTTCATACAAGTAAAATAATTCTTCAAGTCAGCTGATAAAAACTAGCGGCCTATGGAGTATTATTCGGTCTTACTATCAGTCCTGAGAAGCATTTTACAAAAATTACTTATAAGGAAAATTATAAATTCCAGACCATTTTTGAGGCTTAAATCTACTCTGCCTCTTCATTTTTTTATTTTTTTAATCTATTAATTAAATTTTTTGTATGTTTTTTATGTACATGCACAACATTATTTTATTATAGTACTGCCCTTCTTATGAACATAAAAAAGCACGAATCTACTAAAATCTTTGTAAATCCGTGCTTTTTCTGTTTATTTCAAGCATGTACAACCAACGATAACTAATAAAACAAATAGTACAACGATTAATGCAAAACCGCCACCGTAACTACCGTAGCCGCCGTAGCCATAACCACCGCCGTAACCCCAGTTGTAAAATCCCATTTCACTTCACCTCCGTAGCCTGTTTACTCTATAGCATATGTACAGGCTAGAAAAAATGCTCGCCCATTTATCGCCCTTTTATGACGATAAAAAAAGACTGAGACATAACGAAATCACTCCAATCAACCGCTAGAAGCAACCAGCTAGATTAAACCCATGTTCACCATAACAATAAAAAGATCCGAACGATGAATCGTTCGGATCTCCCTTCAACTAAAATACTTTTGTCACAGCCTCTTTTAAGATAACAAATATTAACTTATTTACTTTTAGAAGCTTGTTCTTTAAAGCGAAGTATGTAATACGGAACAATACAGATAACCGCCAAAACAAGAGCCGTTAAACTGACTATGCGGGGATTATTAAGCCCAAAAGAATAGTCTCCAAAAGATGCTCCAATCGCAATAATAGCAAAAATAATATACAGAATACGAAATATGTTAATCCACTTTTTCTGTTTAATCGTAACCACTCCTTTGCTTATTTTACTCCAACATAGAATATTATAACTTTACTAAACAACTTGTTGCAAAATTTCTTCTCCCTTTGACTGATTACCTTTTATTCTAACGGTAAACAAATTTCTACACTCGTCCCTTTGTTTACTTCACTTTCAATACTAAGAGTTCCTTTATGTTGTTGGATAATATTAAAGCAGATCATTAACCCTAACCCGATTCCGTCTTCTTTAATACTGTAAAATGGTTCACCTAAATGTTTGATGCGTTCTTTTGAAATTCCTACACCTTCATCAATAATTTGAATATGAATATGATTGTTGTCCTTTTTTCTCAGCTCAACTTTAATTTCTCCTCCGGAAGGCATTGCTTCAATCGCATTCTTAAGAATGTTTATGAACACCTGTTTCATTTGATTGCTTTCACAATATACAAAAGGCATTTCTCCATATGAGTTAAGTTCAATAAAGATGTTTTTCATGGTTGCTTGAGGCTGCAGCAATAAAATCACTTGTTGAATTAACAGCTGCAAATCAATCGACTGAAATGTTACGGCCTGTGGTTTTGCCACAGACATGAATTCCTCAGTAATCATTTCAATACGCTCAATTTCAGAGGATATAATGTTCATATAGGTTAACTCTTCTTTACTCGCTTTTTCAGTTAATAACTGCATAAACCCTTTGATGGCTGTTAAAGGATTTCTAATTTCATGAGCAATAGCTGTAGCAAGCTGCCCGACCGCTGCTAATTTCTCAGATTTCTGCAGCAGCTCTTCTGTTTTTAAGTACTCTGTTCTGTCTCTTGAAACAATAAGAAGCACTTTTTTGTTTTCTATATTGAACAACTTTCCACTATATTCTAGTTTTTTTATTTCGCCGGACTTAAACGTAAACTGTGATTGCAGCGTAAAAGAAAGATTTCCGTTGCGAATTTCTTCGACTGTTTTTTGAACAATGTCAGAATCTCTAGGTATAATATCGTGGCAAGGCATGGATAAAAGCTCTTCTCTCGTATATCCAAAGCGCTTACATCCAGCTTCATTTACTTCAACAAAACGAGAAGGAAAATGATCCGATCCTATTTCAAGTAAATAAATTGCGTCGTTTGCGTACTCAAATAACGTGCGATATTTCAACTCACTTTCTTTAAGCCTACGATGCAGCAAGTCAAGCTCTTCCTTTGCTTTTTTAGCTTCAGATATATCCACGCATACTCCAGACAAACCTACCAACTCATCTTTCCCATTAAAAATTGGAGAAATGGTGATGCGAAGGTCTACTAAACTTCCATCTTTACGAGCTCTTACAACTTCTACTCGATTGATTGCCTCTTTTTCAGCAACAGTCTTTTTTATATTCTCATGTACATCCTCACTAAAAGCTCCTGCTATATCGTAATATTTTTTCCCAATGACTTCATGGGATTTCCAGCCATATACTTTTTCATAAGCTTCATTAACTCGCAAGATTCGCCCTTCTAAATCAGTTATAATAACCGCATCCATGTGATGATTAATAAAAGACTCCAGCTGTTCTTTCGTATATTCTAGTTCTTTTTTCATTATTCTGACAAAAAAAGAATCTTCTTCATCCTTACATGAATCTGATCCAGCATAAGCAGCTTCTTCTGCTACAGCGTAAAATTTACGATAAAATTCTATCGTCGCTACAGCTACTCCCAGTCCGAGAATCCCGAACACTAAATATTCTATTTCGCTATAAAACGGCGACTGAATAGGTGTATTCCAGAAGTAATTTGTCAGTAAGACATGAACGATAAAATGAATAAAGAAACAAAGAAGAGATTGTTTTAATAAAGAAAACTGCTTTCTATATCGAATAAGAGGAAGGGAAAACAAAAAGGTAAAAATTAAAATTAAGATAGTCAGTAACCAATGACTTTCTAAATAGATACTGCACACGGCCATAGTGATACCTGCAACTGCACCGGCTCTATAACCAAAGTACAGAACGGTCAAAATAAGAGGAAGGAAACGTAAATCATATGTAATTTGTTGATACGTAACGCTATATACCATAAGAATAGCAGAAACAATACTTGCATAAATACCACTCATCCATTTGTATTTATGGGCTAGACGCTGTAACAAAAATATTCTTATCGCAATCATAATACTGACAAAAAACGAAAAAATACATAAGTTAACAAATAATCCGCTACTAATCACTCCTTCTATTCCTCCTTTACTTGTAAATATGCGTAAAATAATTCCCTTATATAGAGAGTGTAACATGAATAAGCGCTGCTATTTATAAAATTAATAAAAAAACTAGTCTCGCCCGAGGCAAGACTAGTTTTTTTATTATCTATGCTGATCTTGATACATAGGTCCTTCTGAAATCATATTGCTTTCAGAAACGTACGTAGGATCTGAATGCGCATCTTTATTTAGGCTAGCATTTACCTGCTGTTTTTTAGATAAACTTGAAAGTTTTACTTTGGCACTTCGAACAAGTCCTTTTACTTTCCGTCGTTTCGCAGCATCGCTTAATATATAAGACGTAATGCCGACTCCTACCGTTGATAGCGTAATACCTGATATCAATGCTTTTTGTTTTCTTTTTCTCATAATAGCTCCTTCCTTGTACCTTTTTGAATCTTACAGTAACTTTTCCCCCTCAGGTAATCTCTCAAACCAGATTATTCAGATTATTCACTTCTTTAACAAGACGCGGCAGTGTGTCCGCTCCTGCTATTCCATCTGAAAAAAGTCCATACCGATTCTGGAATTTTTTCATTGCAGCGATTAATTCATCTCCATAGAAGCCGTCTGCTCCAAACTTCGGAAGAGAAAAACCTAGCGCAAGTAAGTTTTGCTGAATTTGTTTGACTCCTAACCCTCTATCACCTTTGGAATACACAAAGGGTCCTTTTTTATTATTCGTCATAGAGAGATTTGTTGTGACTTCTTTAAAAAATGAGCAGTCCATTTCATTTATATCCACATTTGTAGAAATTCCTTTTACTCTGCCAGAATCCGTATACTGAAACATGGCCCATCGCTGCCACTGACTTAGCTCACCAGGGTGCTGCATACCGCCTTGTCTGTTGGCCGCACTATATCTTGCTACCCACAAAGGATACTTACTTATTTCGTTTGTGAAAAAAGTTTTAGCAAAATGATAATTTGTATATACGATAGGCTTAATTCCTGTTGTTTTGTGAACATGCTCGAGCCAGCTTACGGCAAAGTCAGAAACAAATTCTTTAGATTTTTTTTTATCTTCTTCTAGATCCAAACACGGCGGAAGGTCTAGTTTCATTTGTCCAAGCTGAGCAATAAAAAAAGCAGCTTCTTTCTCCGGGCTATTTGTACAGTGAGCATAATGATAAAACCCTACTCTCAAGCCCGCATTTTTGGCACCTATATAATTTTCATAGGATCTAGGGTCTACAAAAGTTCCGCCTTCTGTTAACTTTATATACACCCCTTTTACTGAGGTGTTTTTTATTTCTTTCCAATTAATGATTCCTTGATGATGAGAAACGTCGAGAATAATAGGATTATTTGAATGTCGCCTTTGCATAGTTTTCACCTCTTTTGCTAGCTTTTTTATGTATACGACGAATCTTTCAAAACCCCTGTTTTTTCCGGATCCCGGTATTCTTTTATAACGATGTGTAAAACATTGCTCATTTGAATAGCTAAATAAGCTTCATGTTTTTTGTCATAATAACGATACCATCCTTGCGTATGAATAATAGATTCCTCAAGCTCTTTTACATTTTCTGATTCAACCAATGTACCGATTGATTTTTCATTTCCAAAATAAAACTTCACTTCGTACGTCACTTGAATCCCTCCTTTATAGAAATGTAAATACCCTAATCGTATGTAGTTGAATCTAGTATAAGGCAGTGTGAAAATTCTTTTAATCCGCAATTTCTTTTTATGTGTTTATTTAGAACAATGTTTATTTTATTAATATTTATTAAAAAGAAGCCAAGCAGCTCAGAATGCTTGGCTTCTTTTTTTATTTTGATGGATGAATCATATTAGCGGGATTTACCCATTGTTCAAATTGTTCTTCTGTCAGAAGGCCTGTTTTGACCGCTGCTTCTTTTAATGTCGTTCCTTCTTGATGAGCCAGTTTGGCGATTTTAGCCGCATTTTCATAACCTATGTGCGGATTTAATGCTGTTACAAGCATAAGAGAATTTTCTAGATTATGCTGAATCTTTTCTTTGTTGGGTTCAATTCCTACTGCGCATTTATCGTTAAAAGCCTGCATGGAATCTGTCAGCAATCTAACTGATTGTAAAAAATTATAAATAATAACCGGCTTAAATACATTTAATTCAAAGTTTCCTTGACTAGCCGCAATGCCAATCGTCACGTCATTCCCAAGCACTTGTGCAGAAACCATTGTTAGAGCTTCACTTTGAGTTGGATTTACTTTTCCAGGCATAATAGAACTTCCTGGTTCGTTAGCAGGAATCGTAATTTCGCCTAGCCCGCTCCGAGGACCGCTTGCCAGCCAGCGCACGTCATTGGCGATTTTCATTAAGTCAGCTGCTAATGCTTTGAGTGCACCGTGGGCATAAACCACTTGATCGTGACTTGTTAATGCATGAAATTTATTAGGTGCTGAGACAAATGTTTTTCCAAGCGTGCTGCTGATTTCTTTCGCTACTTCATCGCCGAAGTCAGGATGTGCATTTATCCCCGTCCCAACAGCTGTACCGCCAATAGCTAGCTCCTTCATATACTCTACGCTTTGTTTAATCATTTCTTCATTCTTTTCAAGCATATGATGCCATCCGCTAATTTCTTGTCCTAGTGTTAGCGGTGTAGCATCTTGTAAATGGGTTCTGCCTATTTTAATAATATCTTTAAACTGCTCTTGCTTCGCAGCGAACGTTTCTTTTAATGTTTTTAGAGCAGGCAATAATTGATCTTCCACTTCTAGTACAGCTGCAATATGAAGAGCTGTAGGAAAAGTATCGTTAGAGCTTTGTGACATATTCACATCATCATTTGGATGAAGCGTTTCGTTGCCATTTATTAGCTGGTTTCCTCGGCGGGAAATCACTTCATTTACATTCATGTTTGATTGCGTTCCGCTTCCTGTCTGCCATACTACTAAAGGAAAATGTTCATTCCATTTCCCTTCAATAATTTCGTTAGCAGCTTGTACGATGGCTTCCGATTTCCCTGCTGATAGTTTGCCTAGTTTATGATTACTAATAGCCGCACTTTTCTTCAAAACCGCAAAAGCGCGTATTACTTCAATCGGCATTTTTTCAATTCCTATTGGAAAATTTTCTTTACTTCTTTGCGTTTGCGCTCCCCATAGTTTATCTTCTGCCACTTTGATTTCTCCAATTGAATCTCTTTCGATACGATAGCTCATAGTTAGAACTCCTTTTCAATATTTTCTTTACCTATTAGTATTGATTATATGGATGAATTTCATGACATAATAACAATTATTCACTGTTGAAAATTCCCTTTATTTTATTTTTTAAACGGCATTAAACACTTTGATTATTTAGCTCATAGTTTATTTTGATTTTCTAACATAAAAAAAGATCCGAAGAGTACGCTCTTCGGATCTTTTTTTAATACGTCTAATTTTACTTATGAATCCATACAGCACCAGCTGAATTGTCTTTTGCTTCACCAATTACGTCTAATTTTAATCCGTTTTGAGGAAGCAAGCGGCCTGCATCTTTAATTCTTTCATCTAAATACGATTTTTTGTCATTGAAGCTTGTAACTCCATTTGATTCTTTAGATGAAATAGTTCCCCACGTTTTATGAGAATATGACCAAGCAGGTGATTTATCAAATGAGAACGCCGCGTCTGCAATTTGATATCGGCTTGAATTTGCTGTCGTGCTAATCCCATTCACATTAAAGTAAAGAACTTTATGAGCATGGGAATCAACCACACCAAGGAATCCTTCACCCGGATGTTGTCCTACCCAGTTATCAAGATAGCTTTCATCTGCGTACCAAAGCAGCATGCCTGTATTATATTTTGCACCGCGCGCGAATTGAAGTGCTTTATCGCTGCCTGCATAGTTTCTCCACTCAAGGTAATAATAGTTATCTTTATAGCTGATGCCGTTTGTCTTTTCAAATCCATCTAACGTTACTTTTGGCGCTCCTTCAGCATCGTCCGTAAATACCGTTTTTCCATTTACTACTAAACTTGCATTATCAAGTGCAAATCCTTGAAGAGCAAGTCCTCCGTCCGTTACATATTCAAATTGAAGCTTGATTTTTTTACCTTTAAACTGCGTTAAGTCATAGCTTTTATCTTCCCATTTTCCGCCGGAAGTTTCAGCAGAACCGTCTGCATTATTCGCTTTATCACCAATTGTATCTAACAGAACTTTTGAACCGTCAGGAAGAATCGCATTTACATATAAATAATCGTATTCTGCCTCTACTTCATAGAACGCTTTATAATTAAACGTCGCTGTTTTGGCCGCTGTTAAATCAAACTCTGGCGTCGTCATTGTCGTATGCAGATCGTCTCCGCGTTTACTGTAGTAGTAGTTGCTTCCAAACTCAGGCTTAATCCCTTGAACAGCTTTTTTAGGTAAATTAATCTTTACAATACCCGGTCGTTTGGATTTTGTCACGCTTTGATCAACCACGCTCACAGAGCCTGATTTTGTAATGTTTTTGCTGTCGATTTGTTGAATATTTGCCCAGTTTCCACCCATATTTGCTTGGAAAAACTCTTTATTTTGCGGGGAGAAACTTGTCGGTTCTGTTCCAGCTACTTCACCAGCCCAGCTCCCTCCGCTCATAATTGACCAAACGCCTACCGGCTCACCTTGACCTGTATACTGTGTATCATACTCATCCGGCAAACCTAAATCATGGCCAAATTCATGAGCAAAAACGCCAACTGCTCCGTCTTCTGGTTCAATTGTATAATCATAAGCAGCCATATTTGTTCCAGGAACTTTATACACTTGTCCCAAAGTAGAGCGATGAGACCAAATAGCATCGTTTTCTAGTTTACCTCCACCTGCTTCTTGCCCAGTTCCAGCATGAATGACCATTAAGTGGTCCACTATGCCGTCAGGCTCGTTGCGGTTGCCGTCTCCATCGATATCATATTGATCGAACTGATCATAATCTGAAAGGTTAATGCCGCTTTTTGCTGCTGCAGCAAGCGCTTCTTTTACAAGATTACGAGGTCCTTTAGATCCAGGCGCATTATCGTTTCCTCCCACTGGATTGTCTGCTCCGTATTCTTTTGCGTTTCCAGGGACAGTTAACCAGTCAGAAACCGTTCCATCTACTGTGTAACTGCCTCCAGACTGTTCTTCATAATATTGCTTAAACGTTTTAATTTTCTTACCGTTAAATAGCGTAAAGTCTTTCTTTCCAAACATTAATTGCTGATAGTGATTTCGGTTAAAATCTTTTGCATACATGTAACCAGGTTCTTGAACGACATTGTTATGCTTAAAGTCTGCGTATTCGACTAAAAGAACAAGAACTTTATCTTTTCTCACTTGTCCGTTATATTTGGCCTGAGCTGCAGGTTTAACGTTTACCCCGTTCCCCGAATTGTTTCCTTGAGACTTAATATTAGCAAATTCGCCTCGTTGAAACTTTTCTTTTTGTTTTGTTTGCATTTCTTTCGCTTTCAAATCAATTTTGCTAGCCTTATGTCCCTTCATGCTCTCTTTATGTGCATCTTTTTTGTTTATGTAAGAAGTAACGGCTTTCTTCACTTCTTGCGGTGTTGCACTTTGAGAAATAACTCCTTGGTTTTTCAGTGCGTTAGCCAATCTTTCTTCCGGTACTGTATTCATATCAATTGGTGAACTCGGAAGTTCCTCCGATTGTGCGGTTTTAGCTGAAGCCGTACTTCCATTCATAAGTACTGGCCCCACTCCGCTTAATGTAACAGTTGTGGCAAGAAAAGATGTCCCCAAAATCTTTTTCCAGCTTTTCAAGTAAACCCCTCCATTTTAGAATTTTCAAACTATTAGCAAGATTTATTTTATATTCTAAAACTAGGAAGGTCAACTACATTTTACTATATTATTAAAATTTTTTGATTCTAGTAGATAATGTAAAATAGTTTTATAGTATGTAACTAGTTTTCTTTGCCTGACAATTAAAATGTCTGATAAACCCTTCTTACGTATGCAAATTCCATGCCAAATCGATAACCAAAACTAAAAATATATGAAGCGTATTTTTTTAGGGAATTAGAACTATCTTTTCCGTATTACTATTATATAAAAACAAAAAATTCCCCATTATGGATACAGAAAGATAAAAAAATCACTTCCCAATAGACGAGAAGTGATAATCTCTGTATGCAAGTAACTTTTAAGAATGTTCTTTTTGACGCTGCAGCAAGATATGATAGAGCGACATGCTCCAAATAGACATATTGCGCGCTGCGATTTCATAAGGTTTTTCATCAATTTTAAACAAGAAATCCCCTTCATAACTCACGGATTTCCCTTGCTTTTCCAGCTCTTGTTTAACAGCTTCGATCCATTCTACTGCATTCGTATAATGCTTGTTCAAACGAACTTTAATAGTTTGATTCCTGTAATGAATAAAAGATGTAATTCCCCAAAAAATTAAGACAAGAAAAAGTACCATATACAGCAATTGCATGATAACGATCCCCTTCTTCCTTCATTTCATTATTTTCAATGAAGACTTAATTTAGATGAGTAAATATTACTATTCTCC
Organism: Priestia sp. ST2; assembly: GCF_055810735.1. NCBI lineage: Bacteria > Bacillati > Bacillota > Bacilli > Caryophanales > Bacillaceae > Priestia > Priestia sp. ST2. Next base: position 456,549 of record NZ_JBVVNT010000002.1, read on the forward strand.
TTTCCTATCGTCATCTCCTTTAAAAAAGTGAATTCCTTTTCCTCGTGGGCGTATAAAATAAATCCATCTACGTGCTCCCTCATCTTTTTTACTAACGTTTTCTGTTGAAAAATGATAAGCTAATAGAATGATAAATAGAAAGGGAGGGCGACGAGTTGTCAACTGAACAAGTGAAATTAGCAGCCGTTTTAGACGTTGAAACAACGGGCTTAAGTGCTCAAACATGCGATATTATCGAACTAGCAATTGCTGTTGTTTCTTATGATTCTTCTACCGGAGAAATAATCGACATTGTAGAAGAATATGAAGAATTTAATATGCCTTCAACTCCCATTTTCCCGTATATTACAAACTTAACGGGAATTACAAATGAGATGGTCAAAAATAAAACATTAGACGATAAAAAAGTGGAATCGCTGTTAACTAGCGTTTCGGCTATCATCGCTCATAATGCTTCTTTCGATCGCAGTTTTCTTTTAAAACGGTATCCATCTTTATTTAACCAAAAATGGCACTGCTCTATGCGTGCTGTCAAATGGAAAGAGTACGGCTTTCCTAATAAAAAACTAACAACGCTCCTTGATCATCATAATATTGAGAGAGAGCACGCTCACAGAGCTATGGATGACGTGAAAGGAACCATTGACTTGCTCAGGCGGCAAAATCCTAGCGGAGAGCCCTATTTTTCTGAAGTATTAAAAAAAACAATGAGCAAACCTAAAAAAACAGCGGCCTCCACTCGTTTTTAACTCAACAAAAAAAGCGCAGCTTCTGCGCTTTTTTTGTTTTTATTTGCATATTTCTTAAGTGTTGAGTTATATGTTTGAGGAGTATGATTGGAAACGGCGAGGCTGTAAACGCACCGGAAGAAAAAGAAAAGTGCCTGCTTTCAAGCAAAAAAAGCCGCGGAGGAACAAACTGAACAGCTGGTATTTACACACATATACGAAATCAGCTGAATTTCTAATAATCTGGAATATTTTAATTATACTTCTCTTATTTTTTGATTTTGAAGATCGTGATGCGTTTGTTCTAGTTCACTTAAATTCAATTCGTACAAATGTCTCCCGTCTTCTGCTTTAAAGTAACCCGATTCAATAATTTGATTCATTAAAAGATCTTTCTTTTGCTCAAATGCTTTTTCAGATGTCATGTTATCATCTCCTTTTTTAAGTGAATATCTTTCATAGAAAAGACGTACACCGCTTGTGGCATACGTCTTGTTGCTTTTCACACTCGTTACCTATGTTTAAAAACAACGCAATCGTTACATTTTATCGAGAAGGCTGCTTATGTCTTGCAGCCATATTGAACATTTTGGTGATGCACTACTTTTATACCCTTCATGGTGTTCTTAAAACGCAATTGGAAAAAGATTTTCACAAAATTTGTTTTTCATCTACTGTCCCGCTTTTAAAATGCGGCTGTGCGGCGATTTTTTTCGTTGCTAAACTGACCACCATTAATACAACTAAATTAATAAATAAAGAAATAACGCCGACATTTGTATCTTTAATGATTTGTGGCAACGCAGGAAACAACGTGCCAAGCGTTGTTTCAGTAATCGTTATATACATCACAGACGCAATGCCGGCAACAATACCTGCACATGCCCCGTATTTAGTCACGATATTGTTTTTCATTAAACTAAAAATAAAAGTAGGAAACAGCTGCGTCACAATGCTGTAGCCCATTAGTAAAAGCGTTACAATCGTATTCCCTCCATGAAGTGTAAAATAGACTGAAACAAGCGCAATGACCGGTACAAAGCATTTAGCCAGTATCGAAATTTGTTTGCCCGTCGCTGAAGGAACAAGAACGCCATAAACGTTTTTGGATAATGACGTAGAAGCTGCCATCAAAAGCATCGATCCAGGTACAAGTGCTGTTAATAAACCGGCTGCGCCAATAAAGCCGACAATCCACGGGTCAAATGTTTGAATGGAAAGACGAAGCAGTGACAAGTCCGCTTCTGCACCTTGTAGTCCAGGTACCTGCATAAGAGCAGTAAACCCTACAAAAAAGACAAAAAGCAGCATTAACGTATAAATAGGACTTATAATAGAATTCTTTCGAAATACATTCTCGTTTTCAGCTGAATACGTTGCATTAAACGTATGCGGCCACATGTAAAATCCTAATACGGTCAGCATGACTGTAGAAATAAACCACGAAATACTTAGACCTGTCTTGGGAAGAGTAAGAAACGTTGGATTTGCTTGATGCACAGCTTCAAACATCGGCTGTAAGCCTCCGTAGTAATGAATCGGCATATATATTCCTAAAAATAAGACAACAATAAAAATCATAATATCTTTAACAATAGCCGTCCACGCGGAGCCATGTATGCCTGATATCATTAAGTAAACCGTTAATGATATGGCTCCAATCCAAATGGCTGCGGTTGAAGAGATAGACCCATAAGAAGCTTCAGATACAATAATACCTAAGCCTTTGAACTGTAAAATAATATAAGGAACAATTGCCAGCACCCCTGCGCATGAAACAACGATGCCGAGAAACGGGCTGTTGTATTTTGAAACAAAAAAATCCGGCTGAGACATAAGCTTATGCTGCTTCGCATATCTCCATATTTGCGGGCCAATCCAATACCCTAACACGTACGCTAAAGAAATATAGGCTAAAATATAAAACGCTGGCCCTCCTTTTCCATATGCCCAAGCGCTTCCTCCTAGAAACGTAAAAGTAGTATAGATTTCACCCGCCATCAAAAAGAAGACAAAAACAGTTCCAAAACCTCTGCCGCCTACGCTCCACTGTTCTAAATCCATTTTTTTGCCCCGCGTAGCTCGAATTCCAAGATAAATAGCTAAAAGTAAAAAACCAAAAATAATAATCAGAGCAGTATTCATTATTTATCTCCTCCTTTAACAGCAGGATCGAGCTTGTACACAATGCCCATAATAAAAGACGTAAGGATTACCCACATAACAATCCAAAAGAGAAAAAAAGGCATCCCTAAAATAAACGGCGTTACTTTGTTAACAAAAGGCAATAAACCTAATATTCCTACAAATGGAAGCAAGCAAAGAAGATAAATTATTTTCATAGAACTCCTCCTTAATCACACGGCTTATCAGTACTTATCTAACACTTTAACTATCTCATTATGTACTTCTCTTATTCTTCTCTTTACACCTCCATTCTTGAGCTAAACGAGACGTTTGGCATAGAAAACCGCCGTTTATTTGTTCCTTAGTATCTTCCATTTGTCCCCATGTGAAAAGGAGTTTGTAAGGCATGCTTACAAGATTTTGAATACAGCAGAATATAGACAAACAAAAAGAAACGGAACTCAGAGTAAAGGTCTCAGTTCCGTTTCGATTTAGCATTTCTATACTTTATTCTTCTTTTTTCTTTACACCAAGCGAAGAGAGAGCTTGTTTTAAATGTCCAAACGTTTCAATTTTATTAAAACTAATTCCTACATTAACAGCCGTCTGAGCCATGTCAGGACTCACTCCTGACATAATCGCATGGATGCCTAGCAGCTGCAAAATGTTAATCAAATCAAAAAATTTGTGAGCAACATACGTATCTACATAATTTACACCCGATAAGTCAATGACTAGATGCCTTATATGTTTTTCTGCACACTTTTTTGGAACAACCTCGATAATAGAATCACCTTTGATTTCATCAATAAGCCCTACTAAAGGCAAGACCGCGATGTGATCTACAATTGGAATGACAGGAAAACTCGTTTCGTCGATTAGCTCTTGCTGAAGACTTATTTTTTGCCTTGTGATTTTATAATACTGTTCGGAGAATTCATTAAGGAGTTTATCAAATGTTGTATGATAAACTTCGCTCCAAGACAGTATATCTTCTTTTGTAATAGATGAATGTATCAGACTATATGTTTTGACATACGTCCAAATAATTTTTCTTGTTTTGCTTAGCGCTTCTACTACTTCGTAAATCGGCGTATCAAATTTAATTCTGCTGTTTACTACTTCCGTCGTCCATTTCACCATACGTTGTTTAAAAATCTTTTGATCGTCAAGAAAGCCGCTCGCAATTGTTTCAATCGTATAAAGATGCTGCTCACGCAGCTTTTTCTCAACTGAAGCATCTGCGTCCTTTGAGTAAATCGATCCTTTAATATTACTTCTTTGACGCAGCCATTCTTCACTGATAGAGGCTGAATTTTCTAAAATATATTCAAAAAGTCGTTGATTTTGTTCACTCACTACTGTTTAACCTCCGTTCACTTTCTCCTTCTGTCCACTTACTTGCAAAACGCACCTTATGATAAATCCATGCTTCATATTTTTTCCTCGTCCATCTCTATCATACACGATAACCGCTTTGCATACTTATAGAGAATTAGATATAAACAAGCAGGTGTTTGATTATCTACATAGATAAACTGCCGTGTATAATGCAGCTATCATTTATTTTCACATGAAAGGATGTTAATTGTATTGAAAAAATCAATTATTTTGTTGGGGATTCTCGCTACAAGTATTGGATTATCCGCTTGTTCAAACAATACAACAACTTCTTCTGCCACAAACTCTTCTGCACATTCAGGTCATGAACATCACAAAGCTGCAGTTGCTGATATTCGCGAAGAGACTCCGGGAGCAGATGTTTTGCCACAGTTTTTGAAGAACCAGCCTAAAGATATGAAACTAGTTTATCTATCCGTTGCTAAAAATCGTGAACTACTTGAAAAAATCCCTTGCTACTGCGGATGTGGCATGGAAGCGAATCACAAAAACAGCTATGACTGCTTTATTTTTAAAAACAAAAGAAACGGAGCAGTTGTCTGGGATGATCATGGAACAAAGTGCGGATTGTGTATAGAAATTGCAGCTAAAGCTATGCTCGACTATAACCGAGGCAAATCAATAAAAGATATCCGCAAAGACATCGATGAAAAATATAAAGAAGGCTATGCACAACCCACTCCTACTCCTTCCTTGTAGGACATTGGCAGTTTTTAAGCAAACATTCGCGATAGGTATATATATAAGGAGAAGATATCAAAAACACATTCTTTTTTAGCGTTTTGAAAGCTGATTCATCTTTGAAAAAGCAAAAAACACTCAAATAGCTATTTGAGTGTTTTTGTGTATTATTCTTTCACAAACTCTTTTGTACTTCTTACTGTATCAATCGGACGCACGAGCTTCTCAATTTCTGCACGTTTTGGCTCTAAAAAAGGAGGCAGTGATAATTTTTCTCCGAGCGTTTCGTAAGGTTCATCTCCCATAAATCCTGGTCCATCTGTCGCAAATTCAAATAAAATTTGCGGAGCCACTCTTGCATACAACGATTCAAAGAAGTGACGATTCACATAACCAGACGTATGGAAACCGAAGCTTGGCATTCGATTAATCCACTCTTCAAGAGCTTGTCGATTTTCTACGCGAAAAGCAACGTGATGAACAGTTCCAAAACCTTGCTGAGCCTGCGGAAGTTTTTCATTGTGTTCTACTACTACTTGCGCACCGTTTCCTCCTTCTCCTACTTCGAATAGGTGAAGGTCTCCTTCTTGAGCAATCTCTTTAAATAAAAGGACTTTTTCCATCATTTCTTTAAAGTAATTAAACTCGGCAATACGAATAAAGATAGGACCAAGTCCTGTAATAGCGTATTGAAGAGGGACAGGGCCTTTTTGCCAAGGAGTGCCTGATTCAACTCCTTGATTTCCTTCATCGGAAATTAACTGATACTGCTGATCATCAAAATCAACAAACGAAAGCGTCTTTTTCCCAAATAGCTCTTGAATCCCCGTATGATTTACTTCTAAGCGATCAAAGCGCTTTACCCAATAGTCTAAAGCCGCATCATTTGGAACGCGGAAAGATGTTTTTGAAATTTCATTTGTTCCGTGAAAACCTTTTGGAATACCTGGAAAATCAAAAAAGGTCATGTCCGTTCCGGCGCTGCCTTTATCATCTGCAAAAAACAAATGATACGTTTGAATATCATCTTGATTGACCGTTTTTTTAACTAAGCGCATGCCTAACACATATGTGAAAAATTCATAATTCTTTTCTGCACTGCTTGTAATAGCCGTTACGTGGTGTATTCCTTTTAAGTGGTTCATTCTACATTCCTCCGGATAAATCGTCTAGTTTATCATTTATTATTTATCTTTAATTTGAATATCTTTAATTAAAGATAATATACCATGATTAATTTTCCTTTGTCAATAAAGTATGGATGATCTCGGAAGGAAATATGTATATTTTTACATTTAACCAAAACATTATAAATGAGGACGAGCCAAATCGGCAATAAAACATCGTATAAACAAAGAGCTTTTACAATTCAAAAGCTCTTTGTTTATTCTTTAATTTTCAATATGCTTGATTATAATTGCAGGATTGCCTCCGACTACCACGTTATCAGGAACATTTTTTGTCACAACGGCACCCGAAGCAATTACCGCATTGTTGCCTATTTTCACTCCAGGATTAATAACGGCTCTCCCCCCAATCCAGACGTTATTTCCTATTTCTACGCGTTTTCCAAACTCAGCTCCTGAAATTCTTTCAAGAGCATGCAAAGGATGAGTTGCTGTATAGATATGTACACCTGGTGCAAGAAAACAATTATCTCCTATTCTTATTTCACATACATCTAAAAGTACGCAATCAAAGTTAGCATAAAAATTTTCTCCAACATGAATGTTAGAACCGTAGTCACAGCGGAAAGTAGGCTCTATGCAAAGAGAATTTCCCGTAGACCCAAACAGTTCTTTTAATAAGTTTGTACGTCTTTCTTCTTCCCTTTCTGTTGTTTGGTTATAAAGCCTTGTTAATCTTCGAGCGTTTTCACGTTCTTTTATTAATTGCGGATCAGCGGAAAGGTATAATTCTCCATCCAGCATTTTTTGTTTTTCTGTTTTCATTTTGCATCCCCTTTTTTGTAGTTCCTTCTCTAACCGATACTGATTTATTCTCTTACACGATATCATGTTTTTAAACCTTTGTCCGGTATTCGCTGAGATTATAACCCCCCCAGGCAAACATTAGTTAATTTAATAACTCCCGGAAGCTAATTTTTTAATCTTTTTATATAAAAGGAATAGTAAGAGAAAACTTCATCACATATACTATATAAATTTATATAAAAGGCAGGGATATCATGAAAGCACAGCGCTTGGTAGATAACCAAAAAGGAACATACAGCAAGGAAGTTCAGAAGCACTTTAACCTAAAAATAAATGGGAAAATTTATACGCAACCCTCGCCGCAATTACCTCCCTCAACCCCTATGCAGAAGAAAAATCTTAAATACAAACCTCAAAATAAAGTTCTACGCACGTACGATAAAAAAGATAAAACATTAAATGACACACAAGAAAAGCTCATAAAATCTGCAAAAACTAGATTAACTAAATATGAAAAGCTTCTATTAAGCAATGAGCTTTCAGAATCTGCGGCTCTTTACTCACCTTTTGGGTTAGAAGAGCTGGTACGAATGGCTAGTAGAGAGGAGTGAACGATTTGTGTTGGGTGAAAAAGTAATCATTGATACAAACATTTGGGCTTCACATGCGCTTAATTATCCAGAAGTTGTAGAATATATTAATGAACTTATTTCAAATAATGCGGAATTTTTAATGCCTACCGTTGTACAAATGGAACTTCTGTCGCATTGGGAAGTAGAAACAAATCCTCAAGTCAAAGCAGTAAAAAATCATTATATTTACGATATGACAGATAAGATTGTGGACGTTACAAGTGAAATTGCGCAGCTAGCAGCTCAAATTCGCAGAAAAGCTAAAATAGAATCCAATAAAAAAATTAAAGGCCCAGATGCGATGATTGCCGCATCTGCTTTTATACATAATGCAAAACTGATTTCTAACAATAATAAAGATTTTGCTTGGATTACATTTAATTTCAGCTATCGAGGTCAACCATTATCTTATGTAAATCCTATTAAAGATACGATTGCTTATGCTTCTTTTATTAAAAGCTTTGAACATCCCACCCTTCCCGATGCTGATAACTTACAAGAAAACGAGAAGGAAAGCTAATTTGCTTTTATTTTCAAAATAATCCTCGTCTCCCCCCTTTTTCAAATTAAAAGTTTGACGGGTACATACTCCAATTCTTTCTATAATGAATACAGTAAAAAGCATAAAAACTTAGGCGGTGAAAAGAGTGAATTATCAATATTACCCGGAACAACCTTTAGAAGAGTATCAATATGGCTATGATTATTATTCAAATCCCCAAGAAGCTGACGAAAGATTCCCTTATGGTTATTATCCATATCCTCGCCCTCGGCCATTTTATCCTTACCCTTATCCTCGCCCCATTTATTACCACCCCCCTTACTTTTACCCTCGTCCTCGTCCATTTTACCCACACCCAGTGTATTGGAGATAAAAAAAGAAGAGCGATCAGCTCTTCTTTTTTGTTTCTTGATATTTAGACATCTCTTCTTGAATAATGGTCACAAAAGCTTCATTTTGTTCAATTTCAAAAACAGTAATAGCTTTTTCTAGGTAGGCTATTCCTTCTTTAAGCTCACCAAGCTGACAGAGTGCTTCTCCAATTTGATAGTGCAGTTCTCCTAATAAATAAAGCGTCTCATGCTGAATACACAGCTCTAGTCCTGCTTGTGCATATTTAACCGATTTTTCATAACGTTCCATTTGCAAAAGCGCACGCGATAATCCATATAAAATTCGAATTTTAACAAGAGGATCTTTTAACTTAGGAAGCAAAGCAATATGCTGCAACCCTTCCATAAACGTACTGAACGCTTTTTTTAAATGACCTTCTTCTTCATAAATAATGGCAATACTATTTAAAATAGCAATCTCTTTTTCTGAATAAAACTGTTCGCTCGTACGCGTGAACGCAATAGCTTTTTCCAATTTACGAAGCGCTTGTTCAAATTTATTTCCAATATAATAATCACATATGGCTTCGTGCCATAGGAAAAATTGTGCATGAAAAGGATCTTGAAACATAGGATTATCTTTTTCTTTGTTCACCATATGTAACACGGTTTCATAATCGCGTTTTCGTATATAATGCCTAATGGTCGATTTAATTTCTTTTGAATAATCGTTGGGCGTTAGCTCTCCTGCTTCAAAGAAATAATTCATCGGAACCCCTAAGCGTTTCGATAAATGATAGAGAACTTCACTGCTTGCATGAATTTCACCTTGTTCAAATCGATGTAGCTCTTCTTCAGTACAAATTCCTTCTGATAACTCGACAGTTGTCATTTCCGCAATCTTTCGCAGATCTTGAATCAGCTGACCTACTTGTTTTTTATCATTCAAAAAATCACCTTACTTAAAACGTACAAACCCCGTTAAAACAACGTTCCGTTATAATATTGTAAGCCTATTGTACATTTAGATAGTTTTTTTATCAATAGAAATAAGAAAAAAATTCCAATAAAAATTCTTCTAATTATATTGACGTCACACCTAACCCACTTAACCTTTATAAAATATCACCTTGAATTGATAAATTAATTCAACTAACTAATTTTTCTAAGTCCTTGATTAATTCATTAGGGGTGCAAGTATTATTCATTACGTTATTACATATCTTTAGAAGCTCAAGTTTAACTTCTATGTTAATCTCCTTTGATTTCAATTGCTCTTCCACAACAAACAGCCCCTTAATAAGTACATATTATCATAAAAAAGGATTTTTTTGTTATTTTTTCATATGTTTTTGCTTCAAATTTCTTTCTCTGACTTAAAATAAATTTCTTTTTACCTATATTATTTTAATGTATACTAAAAAAACTATATATCCAGAAGGAGGAAATTTAATGACAATCTTTACCGTAGATGCACTTTTAGAAAATAACTCTCAAGTACTACAATATTATCAAACTGCTAGTCGACTAGGGGAAGACATTTGCAATGATCCTCAAAGTGAGACATCTGAAGGTTTATCTCGTATTTTATCTAACCGACAGGTTACTTTTGAAGAGCGGTGTGGCGGAAGACCACTAGGTCAAGAAGTTAAAAATTTAGCAGATGATGCTTCCAGTTCTTATGATGTGGAGTAAAATAATAATGTGCAAGGTTTTGAAGTCTTGCACATTATTTACAATTGTTGAGATTACTCTTCCTCTTCATTGTTTTCACCAATAAATTTGCTTAAGTCAATCTTTCCCTCAAGTATCAGTTTATCTATTATGGCATCTACATATAGACTTACACACTTCTTTCTAATCTCTTCTTGTTCTTCTAAAGTGCGTTTTCTTTTTGATGGAACGACTTCCATTGTAATCTTATACTCCTTTTTCTTTTTCATTACTCTTACACCCTTTTTCCTCTTTTACTCTATGATTGATATAATCCATCATCATATTTTCAATAATGTAGCATTAAACATACGCTTTAGTTCCTCTACATCTTTAGCAGTAGTAATAATCCATGCTCGTATATCTTTATCCATCTTACTCTGCAATACTCTACATGCTTCATTACGCATAGCTAATACTATATCCGTTAAGTGTTGTGGCTTATCATACATATCCACCACTGTTACTGCCATCCATAAATAATCTACATCTAATATTAGATCGCCATGTTCCATATGTTCTTTTACATAAGTAGTTTTACCACTACCTACCGCCCCATTAACAATAGTAACATTGCTTTCTCTCATATGTTCTCTTACCTTCTTAATCTTCGTGTACTTAGTACCATCTACTTCAAAGTGAATTTTATGATGATGTGCTTTACATACTAATTGTAGATTGTCTATTGATAAACGTTTACTCCAATCCTCTTTCACTTCTATAAGGTGATGGACTATTTCAACAGGAGTAAGCCTGCCTTCTTCAAGACAGACCTTGCATAAAGGGTTTAACCTCTTCTTCCTATTGCGTAATTTAATCCATGAAATACTAGAATAAAAGGCTTGTTCTTTCTTATCTATTCGCTGTTCTTTATACTCTCGATGAGTATCTTTCCTACACTTATCACAATATGTATCATAAGTTAATTTTCTACATTCCTCCGTGTTACATATCTTAGGACTCTTGCGAGGCACGATGTGTTTTAATCACCCTTCCTCTTCCTTTTATTATTTAGCACATATTTCAATTTATGTAATTTAGACATAATAAAAAGCCACCCAATTAGAGCAGCTTAAACTTATAAAAATATTAACTTTTATTTCAGCTCTAAAAGTAAATAACTTAGCGCCCTATCTAATGCTTCAGATATATTTTCAACCTCTTCAATCAACTCTGCGCCAGATTTCAAATGATAAGATAAACCCGTATCAAAAATTTTAATTCCACCAGCAACCTGATAGTTAGATTTTAAAACTTTCCTCAAGCTCAATACAGATCCTTGGATTTTAAAAGAAACTAAACAGTCTGGAAATGAAATTTCATTTTCCACTTTATTAAAATTGGCTTTAGGCTGTTGATTATCATTTAGCTTTACATTTAACATCTCAATGAAAGAAACAATAATATCTTGAACCACTAACAGTTCGAAATGCTTTCCTGAAATTTTAGAAACATAAGCATTAATCCAATTTTTATCGACCATATCTATTACCACCTTTTGTCTATTCTATTCGACAAAAAGTTATTTATTCTTACCTTATTATTATTTTTTCTTCTGTAACTATAAACTGCACCACATTATTTAAATTGCTATGCACTAGCTCTTTTTCATTCGAAACAAATTTTTCATGTTTTGTTATATGACTAATAACTTCTTTCTTTGATGTGGCTTCAAATTTTAATTCCTTTGTCCTGCCATTTATAAATTCAAAAACAACTTTAAATTTAAGCATATGTGTATCACCTCTTCATCTACTAGTTCGACAAAGAATGACAAATCACCTGTTTTTAATAAAAAAGGACACTGATGAATCAGTATCCTTATGCTTATTACTTCAATAATACCCCCTAAAACTGAAAGGTATGGCAGGTCCCGAAATAGGCGACTGTCCTCCACCCCCAAGTTTCGGAGCCTTGGCAGGATACCCCAATGGATAATTCCCCCACCAACTGTCAACTTCACCACTAGAATTCAGTACATATCCAGTAGGACGTCCAAAGGAAGGCATGAAATAAGGGTAGAAAGTATAGTTAAAAGGCGTATAGAAATTAGAATAAAACATTTAATCACCTACTTTGTTTGAATTTGTAAAAAAGCCTTCATTAAAATATGAAAGCTTTTCTTTTATTGTGAATCATCGTTTTCAACAACTTTTTATTACTCGAACAAAATAAAAAACACCCAAGCTATGGGTGCTTTTTATACACTTAACATGTTAAAGGAGAAAACGATTCGTTAGCAAAAGAAGTACTGACCATTAATATTATGCTCGAATGTGAATTTACCTATACTGTGCGGTTCTCATTTTTTATTATAAAGCTTGCTAGTCCAATATCAAGAACTGTTCTTTCATGAGATTGTATGTCCCATAATTGTTGATGGTAATCTGGTATATATACACTTCCGTCATATTGAGCTTTAATAACACGTCGGAAATTCTCACTTGAGCATTGCACAATGTAGGACTTTACGCCATTTTCCTCTACAACATTTAGTACTTTAAAATCAAATTGAATTTTCATTCTCTAACCACCGACTCTCTACCTAATAATTTCTACAAAAAGTGTAATAATCCTTCTCTATATATTACTAAAAGAATATTTTCAGCTGTCATTATTCAATATAACTTTTAGCTGCTCCATACGAAAAACCATAAACTCCAACTAACCATAATCTCATTTCATGCCTTTGCTCATCAGTTAACTCTATGTCCGTATCTTCTGGAACGTCTTCATATTCAATATTTCCCTCTAACAACTGTTCGAAGAGTACTTGATTCATTAATATTAGCTCCATTCTTAATAATGATTTTATGTTTCAGCATATTAACTTCTACAAAATAAAAAGCCACTTTAAATGAGTGACTTAAACTTATAAAAATATTAACTTTCACCTAAGCTCTACAAGTAAATAACTTAGTGCCCTATCTAATGCTTCAGGTATAGTTTCAACCTCTTCAATCAACTTTGAACCAGTTTTTAGTTGATAAGCTAAACCTGTATCGGAAATTTTAATCCCACCAGCAACTTGATTGTTAGATTTTAAAACTTTACTCAAACTCAATACAGATCCTTGGATTTTAAAAGAAACTAAACAGTCTGGAAATGAAATTTTATTTTCCTCTTTAATAAATTCAACTTCTGGTTTTTGGTTTTCATTTAATTTTACATTTAACATGTCAATAAAAGAATCAATGACACTTTGAACCGATAACAATTCGAAATGTTTTCCTGAAACTTTAGAAACATAAGCATCCATCCAGGTTTTACTTTTCCCCATTAATATTCCCACCTTTTGTGTAGACTATTTTATTCTACAAAAGGCTAGTTATTCTCACTTTTTTAAATATTAATCAATTTTCAAGATTCTTTCCGACATAGGTAAATCCGAATTCAATTTATGAAGTTATAACAATAATAACCTCGCCTATTTCTCTAGCCCGTCTATACATAATTGACAAGCTAAACATATGTTAGTGTATATTCTATTTCTTCATCGATGAAAGGATGAGAACGTATGGTAGCTAAAATCAATTCACTTACGATTGGTAACATTTCTGGAGGAACTTTTATTTTTGGAAATGTAAATCAAGTGTGGCCCGTTACAAGTACAGAATCCAATTCACAAACAGGTTTGAGATCAAATGCAAGTCCTAATTCAAGTTCAGTAATAGGCTCTCAAAACACTTCTTCTCAACAGTCGCCTAGTTCAACACCTACTCAGACGCCTACTTTAGGAAGTGGAAATACAAATACACTTTGAAAAGCATCTCTACGTATAAGGATGCTTTTTATTACAACATTTAATTTACATATAATTCACATACACTTTTGATAGAATGTAAACTAATAATTGATATATTCAAAAGTAACTTGATAAGCTTCATTCTTGGTTAAACCTTGTAAACTCATTAAATACTCAACCAACATTACTCTTTAATTACTAGCTAAAGGTTCATCATCTCCTTCACTAATACGTAATATTTCTTCATCACTGAGTTCTCCATCTAATATTTTCTGATAAAATTCATCGATTATTATACAACCAACCTTTCTAGACATTATTAAAAGTAGATACTATATTCTAATTTCACAATGAACTTAATATCATTTATTGTATTTAAGACAACGGGAGATGATACTTATGAGCAGATTTGATATTGAAACCTTAAAAAAGATTCGTGATGATTTACAAGAAATTCACTCTACTGCTATTTCTAATTATCATGACTATCCAGAACTTATGGATACAATTGATCATTTAGCAAAAGTTGCTAACATGTTCGCAAATGATAAAATTGAGAACCTTGTGAATAATAACTTGCGTGCTGACCCACAAGGTTACATTGTGTCAAAATTATCGTCTGCTTCTTCACGTATGAAAAATTATCAAAAAGGCATCGGCAAGCGTGAAGTAGGTTCTTATGAAAATTGAATACACAGGCTGGAGATTTTATGATGACTATACAGAAATTTATGGTAGAAACTACTTAATTCATCATGCTGGCTCAATGTTGGTGCCAGTTTCAAGAATAAAAGGCTTGACTCATGATAATGTTTTGTCTGTAGAAAAGTTAAATCGTCTTCTTAAATCGATTGAGAATCACGGATATGTAACAACTAGTTCCTCTCATATGGATATTAATCTAACATTATTTCCAAACGGTGATTTCTGCGTTAGCAATGGAGGTAATCATAGACCATATTTAGCAAAGAAGCTAGGTATAACTATTATTAGAGCCGTTGTGGATGTGTGCATTCCACTTAATCTTTTGACAGATGAACAAATTCAATATTTTGAGTCTATAGGTTCTTACGATTTACCTAATAGCCCAGAATTAAAAGATGTAGCATATGCCCTAGAACTAATGCCTAGCCAACAACTTGCTAAACAAACTATAATTCATATTCAATAAGCACCTAATAGGTGCTTATTTTTTATTAGCTAAAATAATAAATATACTGACGAATATATCAGAATCCTTTAATTTATATCGTTCAGAAAGTCATAAGTTTTAGACAGAGATAAACCGTTTTAAAATGTATACTTATATGGGCTATTTTAAGTAGTTAGTGCTCATAAAAGCAACAATATTATCCCCATGATACAAGCGAGTTCTTTGATACAATAAGGAAGTTCGCTTATATTTTTAGTTATTGTGGAACAACTATAGCTTTTAGCCCATACCAGGGAATCCGCCCATACCAGGGAATCCGCCCATACCAGGTGATCCGCCCATACCAGGGAATCCACCCATACCAGGTGATCCGCCCATACCAGGGAATCCGCCCATACCAGGGAATCCACCCATACCAGGTGATCCGCCCATACCAGGGAATCCACCCATACCAGGGAATCCGCCCATACCAGGTGATCCGCTTATACCAGGGAATCCGCCCATACCAGGGAATCCGCCCATACCAGGGAATCCGCCCATACCAGGGAATCCGCCCATACCAGGGAATCCGCCCATACCAGGTGATCCACCCATACCAGGTGATCCGCCCATGCCAGGTGATCCGCCCATGCCAGGTGATCCATCCATACCAGGGAATCCACCCATACCAGGTGATCCGCCCATACCAGGTGATCCGCCCATACCAGGTGATCCGCCCATACCAGGTGATCCGCCCATACCAGGTGATCCGCCCATACCAGGGAATCCACCCATACCTCCATGTCTATCAAAACTTTGTCTTGTGCTATCCATATTATCTCTCCTTCAAATAGGTTACAGTCTAGACTATGTAGAAACAGTAAGAAGGCATAGACATATACCTATTCCCCCCAAAAAATAATGAAATTCCCAAAAATTTATTACTTATATTTATCAGATAACGTATTGGATTAAAGAGTAACAATATCATAATTGCTAAATATTTATATACCCCACACTTTTAACGCCTTCATCACATCATCATTTTCACCTGGTGGTCAATTGTTTCGGTAATATTGAGCAGCAAGTGACACAACACTTACTGTTCTTTTTTATTTAAGTTATTTAAATAAATAATTTGTCGTCATTTCATCACAATAAATAAGTTCAACCTAAATTAACCTTGAAAGACTAACTTAAGTTGAACTTATTAAGATATAAAAGTACCTTCGAAAGGATGCTCTTTTTTTCGAAAAATAATTTCGTAAGAGTACAAATCGCTATATCTTCGTTCTAAATCACCGAATTGAATAGTACTATTTAGTTCTTTACCTTTTTGGATTAATTCAAGCTTCTTCTTTCCTGCCTACCTCTATTTTTGATAGCAGAGCATCTATTTTAATATTAACTTGACTATTAATAAATAATTGTAATTATTTATTAATTCTTTTCCCTTCAGTTTTTTCTTTTTCGTAGACTGTGTCCCTAAGGTCATCAAACTTCTCTACTAAATCTGCTCTTCCTAATTTTATTAAAGAATTATACCACTCTTCAATAGAAATTAATTTTATGTCTTCATTTCCATGGTTGAATTTATGACCTCTTAAATATAATAGCTAAAGTTCTCTACATTCTTTTCTAGCTGTATACTTTTTTACTGTATCGTCTGTGAAATAAGCAAATGAGGATAATTTAGCATCAATCCAGATATCTTCATTTATAATAAAGTCGGGTCTAACATTGTCTATCCATTTATTACAAGAAACCTCATTGAATAAAAGCTCAATAGCTTCTTTTGCTAATTCTTCAAACTGCAGCCCATAAGACCACAATTCCTTGCCTAAATGCTTCATATTAGCAAATTTATCCTCCATATTATATTTCACAAAAAATTCTTTAAGCCCACCATGTGTTTTAATAATCCAATCTCTCATTCCAGTTAATTTATAAGTAACAAAGTCGGCCGAAATAAGCACTTGTCCCTTTTCTTTTAGCATTTCATTTATTTTTTCTAAAACAAGTTCATCTGAATATATAGTGTTATTAATCTCAACGTAATCTTGCAAATCAAAGGTATTTAAAAACTCTTCAAAACTTCCATGTTGGTTATAAATATATGCATAAGCCCCCTCATATTTGTCCTTTATTATTTCTGGGTTAAATACACCACCATTTAATATGAATTGTTCTTTAATCAATCGATAGCATAGAGCATCATTCCAGTTATATTGAGCGTAATAACTCTTATTAAAGGCATTAAAAATTCGCTTTATTTCATCTACCGTCAATGTTTCAACCTTATGTTTTTGGAACTTTACATTTCTAATTTCATTAAGGACATTCTCTGATAAAATTCCCTCACGTTTTAAGATATTAAAAGCAGCACGTGTCTTTTGAAGGTAGTTATTAACGCTAGATGCCTTTACTCCTTTTCGAGCAACCTGCTTAAAGCGGCTACTTGTATCAGACTTTTCATGAAGCAACCAATTAATAAAATCTCTCGCATCATCCAAGGTAATATCAGAAACCTGTTTGCTGCTTTCGAAGAATGTAATTAAATCGTTAAAAACGAAATTGTATTGATTTAAAGTACATTGAGCCATACCTTCTAAAGTTTTAATCTTAATAATTTTCTCTTTAGCTTCTTCAAGATTTATTTGAGCTACTTTTGCTCCCTTTCTTATTCGCTTTGCACACAAAAAAGGCAACCCCCTTTGAATATGGAAGTTGCCTTAACAGTTCAGGTAGTTTTTTATTATAGACAACTTTTAGCCTCCATGACTATTTACCTACCCTCTAAAAACCTTATTATATCAACGTTTAGTAAGGATTTCGCAGATCTTGAATCAGCTGACCTACTTGTTTTTATCATTCGAAAAATCACCTTACTTAATGTCAATAAATGTTTTTATCCTACTTTTCTACTATACTCCAAACAAAATGACTTTAAAAGAGATAATGGGCTATTTTTTGAAACTCTTGTCAATCTTTTCTCCCTATCAATAAAGAAAAACAGCACATCAATGTGCTGTTTTTCTCAAGTTTGTATGATTTATGACACTATATATCCTTAAATAGAATCAAATACTTGACGCAGTTGAGCTGCGCTTTTATTGATCGCCTGCTGAGCGAGTGGGACAAATTCATGAAACCCTAAAAATCCGTGAATCATCGTTTCATAATTTTCATAGGTGACGGGAACACCGTGATTTTTTAATGCGTCCGCGTAGTCTTTTCCGCTATCTCTTAGAGGATCATACTGTGCTGTAATAATGGTAGCGCTCGGTAGACTCGATAAATCTTCTAGTAATACCGGAGCGTTATAGGGATGCTGTTCTTCTTCTTTATTGTTTAAGTAGTGAAGACGAAACCAATCCATAAGATCTTTTGAAAGAAAATATCCTTCCCCATTTTCTTTCATAGAGGCAGGGTGCTGATTTTTAAATCCTACAGATGGATAAATAAGCAGCTGATGAACAATAGACGGACCCTGCCTTTCTTTTGCTAAAATGCTCACAACCGCAGCAAGGTTGCCACCGGCACTGTCGCCCCCGACGGCAATTTTGTTTGAATCGATATTTAATTGAGACGCATGAGCTGAAATCCAATCCAAGGCGTCATAGGCATCGTTTACTGCAGCGGGAAATTTATCTTCAGGAGCAAGACGGTAATCAACAGACACTACAATACAGTTTGTTTCATTTGCATACGACCTGCATATGGAGTCATGAGTATCCAGGCTGCCTAATACCCAGCCTCCTCCATGATAATAAACAAGAGCGGGAAATGGCCCTGTTCCTTCAGGTTCATACACTCGTATAGTGAGCGTATGTTCATTTAATTCAATTTCTTTATTATATACTTTTTTAACCGCTTCTTTGGAAGGAGTTAAAGACATCTTTTCCATTTCTCTCAGCTGCGGGGGTGTAACGTCCTCTAAAGCAGGACGGGGCATCTCATTATATTGATTTAGAAATATTTGAATATGCGGATCTAACGGCATTCTTCTTCTCTCTCCTTTCAGGGTAACCCTATATGTAATGATGAATGAAATTTCAGAAAAAATCCAATATATTGTCTTCTCGGCAGACTTTTGTTTGTTTTGATTAAAAATGGGTATAACAATTAAATAAAGAGGATGATATTCGTATATATTTTATTCTCACCTATATAAATATAAATACGTACAAAGGAGGCACACCGATGATTATTGTTTATATAAGCTTAGCTGTTGTTTTGGCATCACTTGCGTATCTTATTTACGCAGGCGTATCATTTAATAAAAAAATCAAGCCAACTGTGAACTCTGTAAATGCCACTTCTCAACATCTTCAAAACGAAACTGATTATATCAAAGAAAAAACAAATCATTTAAAAGTAACACAAGCAGCGATTAAAACCGATGTACAGTACAAAAAAGATTCGGTCAAATATACAGCCAACTCATTTAAACAGCTTGTTAATAGCTTTAAACGTTAAAAAAGGAAACCTCTATAAAGGTTTCCTTTTTTATTACATCGCCTGAGACGTATCTTTAGGAGGCGCAGCCGTTTTGTTTCGGTGATAAATAGCGTTAATCTCTCCTCCAATAACGAGAATTAAACCCGTTAAAAATAGCCAAAGCATCAGAACAATCACGCCTCCTAAGCTTCCATAAGTAGCAGAATAATTGCCAAAGTTGCTTACGTAAAATGAGAACCCTAAAGATGTCAGCTGCCATAACAGCGTAGCAGCGAGCGCTCCGGGCCATACATGGGCAAAAGGAAACGTTTTGTTTGGAGCTAATCTGTATAATACGGATAAAACAAGTACCATAATGCCGACACCAATAATCCAGCGCAAAATATTTAAAACCACTGTTGTACCTGAAGGAAGAGAAAACCATTCGCTTATCCAATTTAACAAAACCCCTCCGAACACTGGTAAAAGAAGCGATACAACAATTGTTACAATTAATCCAATTGTTAAAAGAATGGACAAGCCTCTTACTTTAATAAACGAGCGTTGTTCTTTCACGTCGTAGGCTTGGTTCATTGCACGAATAAAGGCGTTCATACCGTTTG
This sequence comes from Priestia sp. ST2, assembly GCF_055810735.1. Taxonomy (NCBI): domain Bacteria; kingdom Bacillati; phylum Bacillota; class Bacilli; order Caryophanales; family Bacillaceae; genus Priestia; species Priestia sp. ST2. Next base: position 476,539 of record NZ_JBVVNT010000002.1, read on the forward strand.
AAGCAGACCAAATGGTTCCTAAAATCCCTACAGTCAGTAGCCCGCCGTTTGGTTGGCTTACAAATTGAGCTACGTTATCTTTAAAGATTGCAGCCGTTTCTCCCGGCATAACGCTTTGAAGGACATCGATTGCCTCTTCCGGTTTAATAGATAGATACGGAACAATCGATATCAGTAAAATAAGCATAGGGAATAATGATAGCATATAATAATAGGCTTGCTCAGCCGCTAGTCCCGTTGCTTGGTCTTCTTGAATTTCTTTACCAAGACTTTTTCCAAATGATAATAGCTTTTTCATGATAAACCTCTACTTTCTCTTTTTTTGTTCTTTTCCCATTTTATGCACTTTTCAACCTTGAAAGTGGAGAATTTCAAGCAAAATCTCAAATCAAACGATCAAGAGAAAGTAGAATGATGTTTCCTACACAAAAAAGTCCCAGCTCAAAAGAGCCAGAACTTTTCATCAGAGTGTTTATGTAGAGAAGACTAGCGAATGTGTCCTTGTGCACCACTTAATTGCTGTTGCGCCATTGCAACAAGATGCTTCGTCATTTCTCCACCAACAGAACCATTTGCACGAGCTGTTTGCTCAGCGCCAAGCTGAACGTTAAGTCTTCCCGCGATTTCCGTTTTTAGCTGATCAAGAAGCTGTTCAGCACCTTGAACTAAAATAGGATTACGATTTGCCATGTTTATCACTCCTTTCCTTCAACAGCTTATATAGGTTAATGTTCCTTTCACTTGAAATTTTATACAACATCCCTCAAAAAAAAGATCCCTGGCTATCGCCGAGATCTTTTTTTCTTTTTAAGCTTTTTTACACTCGTTCAAGAGGCATTGTGCAGCAGCGGAAAGAACCGCCCGACTTAATAATTTCAGATATATCAACTTCAATTACTTTATAGCCCCGTTTCCTTAACTCTTCATTCACTTCTGTATTCATTGGCAAGCTGATCACCCGCTGATTACCGATTGATAATACATTGGTTCCCATCGTAAACTGCTCTTCTTTTGTTACTTCAATTAAGTCATATTTCATGCGAAGTAAATTTAATTCTTTCTCATGTAAAGCGGGTGAAAATACGAGCGCTTCTGTAGGTGATAAAATATTTAACACACAATCAAGGTGAAGATAAGACCGATCAATAGGAATCGGAACAACCTCATAGGCTGGAAGCAGCTCTTGGATATGCTCCACACCTTCTTTACTTGTACGGTCGCTGAGCGCAATAAAAATAGCTTGTCCATCAATCAGCACATCTCCTCCTTCAATAGGATGGTCTAGTACCTGATGGAAAGGAATATCTTGCTGCTGCAGCAAATCAGCTAGCACTTGTTCTTCTCCACTTCGAATCTCGCTGCCCATTTTCGTGACAATAACGGTGTCTCCGAGCGTATAGCCAATATCCCGCGTAAATACTTGTTCTGGAAATGGCTCTTGTGCAGATAGCCCGATGACTTCCACTCCTTCTTTTTGAAGGCATTCAACAAATTGACGGTGTTGCTTTGAAGCCAAGCTCTCATCAATATTTTCATCCGCATAGTGCTTTTGTGTTTCATTAATAATTTCTTCAATTTTCATATATGTAGGTGGGCAAACGACCACACGTTTTAATGTATCATACTCATTTTTACACCCATAACTATTCGTCATTTTAGCTGGCTGTTTCATTTGCATCTTTTTAATCCCCCTTCGTGCATTTATGTACAGTGTTCCCTAAATTACCCGAAACATAAACACGATTTTGCTGAGGAAGCACCCCTGCGCATCTATCTAAAAAGCTTTTTCAGGCAAGAAAAACAAAAAAACACAATACTTCTTCTAATTACAATAACTGTTAGTATAAAATAGTCTAGTAACTGTACAAAAAATTGGAGGTTAATATGAATAAAGTAGCGAACGCATTATATGCGAGCAGGAAAATTTTATTAGTACTATGGATAATCCTAATTATCGGATTTGGCTTTTATGCGGCTAAGCTTCCTTCTGTGCTGGGAGGAAACGGATTTGAAATGAAAGGAATGTATAAAGATACCGAGCAGCTTTTAGTTGATAAATTTGACGTTAGCGAAGCTCAGATCATCGTTTTGTTTGAAAAAAAAGACGGAGTTTCTGACTCGAAATTCCAGCAAACGATCGCTCAGTATATGCAAAAAGCAAAGGAAAAATCAGACGCGTCGAAAGTCGACATACCAACGGCTTCTAACAAGATGATAAAAGGAAGCACAGCGTATGGAATTATCCACTTTAATCACGATGATGGCACGATGGATAAACGAGTGGAAAAGATCAGAACTCTTTCAGCTGAAGAAAAAGAAATGAGTGTAAAATTAACCGGTGGTCCTATTATTGAAAAAGATATGAATACAGCAAGCCAAGCTGATTTAGCAAAAGCGGAAGCCATTGGTATTCCTGTTGCTTTAGTTGTGCTTCTTCTAGCTTTTGGCGGCGTGGTAGCCGCTGCAATCCCTCTTATGATAGGAATTGTAACCGTCGTTACCACCATGGGCGTTGTCTATTTCTTTCATCCGTACACAGAGCTGTCCATCTTTATTTTAAATGTGATTCCAATGATTGGATTAGCTCTTAGTATTGACTTTGCCCTTTTATTTATTAATCGCTTTAAAGAAGAAATTCAAACAAAATCGGTAGAACAAGCAATCAAAATTACCATTCAAACAGCGGGACGCTCGGTCATCTTCTCGGGATTATGCGTATTTATTGGATTAGCGGGAATGCTGTTTATTCAAGTGGATATTTTTCAAAACGTCGCTCTTGGAGGAATGGCTGTTGTTTTTATTGCTGTGTTTTCAGCTCTTACGCTTCTTCCTTCCATACTGGCTATATTAGGTACACGCATTAATCGTTTACGCATCTTAAAAGTCAGCGAACAAGGCGGTCAGTCTAGGTGGCGTTCATTCGCTACATTTGTCATGAAAAAGCCTGTAACTATGACGATTGTTTCTCTTATCATTTTGTTAGTAGCACTTATTCCCGTTCGAGACATGCATCTAGAAATACCGTCTTCAGAAGCGCTCCCAACAAAATACGAGTCTCGTCAAGCTTTTGACACGTATAACGATACGTTTATAAATAAAAACACGGCAGACGTTTATTTTGTGCTAGAAGCTAAGCAAGATATGCTAAATGAAAAGCCTTTAACAAATGCCTTTACTTTTATAAAACAATTAAAAGAAGATTCGTTAGTTAAGCAAGTCGATTCTATTTCTACCGCTTTAAACGTAAAATCAAGTGACCAGCTTCAAGCTATGCTGGAAAACCCGCAGATAAGTGCACAGACAAAGCCAGCTGTAGATTCGTTCATTAACGGACATTATATGCTCATAAAAGCTACGCTAGATACAGACCAAAATTCAGATCAAGCAAAAGATTTTGTTCGAAAATGGAAAGACAAACGGTCACCTTTCACCGTTCATATTAGCGGCTATCCAAAATTCGAACAGGAAATATTCGATGAAATTTATGAGAAAGCTCCATATGGTTTGGCTCTTGTTTTATTTTCAACGTATGTCATTTTAATGATTGCTTTTCGTTCTGTCCTCATTCCTTTAAAGGCTATCATTATGAATATTTTAAGCTTAACAGCTACGTTTGGTTTACTTGTATGGCTGTTTCAAAATGGACATTTAGGTCTTACCGAATCTAATATTGCTTTAGTGCTGCCGGTCTTTGTTTTCGGCCTTGTATTTGGGCTTAGCATGGACTATGAAGTCTTTTTAATTTCGCGCATTCACGAAGTGTATCATCAAACCCGCGATAATAATGTGGCAACGGTAGAAGGCCTAGCTTCCACTAGTAAAATCATTACGAGCGCTGCTTTAATTATGATTGTAATTACAGGGGCCTTTGCTTTTACAGACGTAACGCCTGTTAAACAAATGGGTGTAGGAATTGCTTTAGCTATATTTATCGACGCAACGATTGTCAGAATGCTTCTTGTCCCTTCTCTTATGAAATTGCTTGGAGATGCCAACTGGTGGTTTTTCACTAAAAAACGCGATAAGTCCAGTTCCAACGAACAGTTAAAATCATAATAAAAAAACCCGCTCACTTGAGCGGGTTTTGCATTGAAGGCTTCTTTATCGACTTAATTTTGCAAAAGCGATAATGCCTTCTTCATCGTCTAATTCCAGTTCTAGTCCTGCTGCGTATGGGTCTACGTTCATTTCCGTATCCAGCCAAAAGCGCAGGGCTTCAATAATGTTCAAAGTAATATGAACCTGCTTACGATCATGCACGTATGACTCTGCTGAAAAACCGTAGTCATCATCATACATTAGCTCAATCTCTACTTCTTGAGGCTGAACTTGTTTCTTTTCTGCGATATACAAACACATCGCATTGATAATATCTTGTTCAGAAATTTTTATTGTCTCCAAGATTTCACTTCCTCATTTTTACGCTTGTTGCTACGTACGCTTTGGAATAACTTTACTACAAGAAGAATTAAAGCTACAATCACGAGCATGTTTACCATAAAGCCTAAAATTGGTCCTAATGGTCCTAAGCTTGATAGTAAGCTTCCGAATAATAAGCCCGCAATTCCTCCCATTAAAAGACCTTTCATTAAGCCGCCGCGCTTTGAGCTAGCCGCTGTACTTTTAGATGATGAGTTTTTAGACGTATTGTTTTGCTTAACTGAATTATTGTTATTGTTTTTAAATAAGCTTGATTGGTTATTGCTTCCGCTGTCAAAAGAGCGCTTTCCTGACTTATACCCTTTTGCGCTTGCTACGTTTGAACCGTCATGAATAAGTGATCCACCGACTGGTGAAAACACAACCGCTAATGCGATAAATGCGGCCAATAATTTTTTTACCATTGTTTTCCCTCCACTAAATGACTAACGTCACATATGTTTTTTCATATATGATTTCCATATATGTTCCTACGTTTCATCATACCAAAAGGTTTCACTTTTTTATATAAAAATGCATCAAGCTCCATCAAATGTTCACAGGATTAAACATTTGCACGTATTTCGTGCTTATATAACATCAGTTAAGTATAAATCAAAGGCATTCATAAAACTAACAAAGGTCCTTCATCTTTATTATATATAGCTTATTTTACACTTCGCCGAAAACATTATCTAAAATTTCTATTTTTGAGGTAGTGACTTTTGCAGAATTCTTTGTTTGCTCCACTAATTTAATAATGTCTTTATGGGCCTGCTTAGCACCTATTATTAATAAAGGAACACCTATTACATTAATCTTTAACCTTCTTGAAAACAAACCTCCTAGTGTCATAGATAAGGGTACGGTGGGAGATGTATTGGAAAAAAGTATTTTCGTTTGTAATTCTCCTTTTTTATTTAGCAAATTGGCTAACTCATACATAGCAGGAACTACTACTTTTGAAGACCCTCTCCCTAATGTATATACTTCATTTTTTTCTTCATCATATCCATGAAAAATTAACTTCCCCATATCCTTAGAAGTCAATTTATTAAAAACATCAATATTTAATATTTCTTTATCAGTTGGTTCTCTATTAGCAGGGAGCTTTTTCAGATGGTAAGCAGCTGCCAATGCTGATGAATGTGTGCCTCCGTAGCAGTTATAAATATAAATCATCTTGTCATCTCCTAAATAACTAACTCTCCTTTCATTATGATCAAAATTTCTCTGCTCCATTCTTAGATTTCCCAGAAGAAATTCTGTTCTTTCCCTATTAAAACCCGTACAAAAAACATCCTGGAATACAATTGTTACACTCCATTCTTTACGTCCCACAGCTACTTCCCTCTTGATTGAAGTTTAAAAAGATTCAAGAAATTCTTGGTAATAGAGACATTCAAACAGTAACAATAAAGGATCTATATACTTATATGACGAATAACATACAGGAAAAAGATTTAGTGAATGGATGAAATTTGTCTCTGAAAGCTTCTAACATTGCACGTTTGTAGTTAATTCGTCTTCAATACTTCATATTATATACTTGCCCTTTCATAAATAAGAGCTTTCTCTTATATGAATATGAATATGTATAGATAGACTAAAGTTAAAAAGGAGAGATACGATGTTGAATGAACAGTTCCCATTATCAACAGCAAATTTATCAGATGCAATGGAAGGTGCAAATCACTTAGACTTTTCTATTAAGCCGTTGCAGCGTCATTACAAACTATTTGGACCGGCTCTTACTGTAGATACGCCTGCTGGTAATAATTACTCAGTGCTTGAAGCGATTCGATTAGCGGAGCCCGGAAGCGTGCTCGTCATTGATGGAAAAAGCTACTGTAACCGTGCCTTAGCAGGAGATTTCGTAGTAGCCATGGCGAAGCTTGTTGGAATAAGCGGTATTGTGCTAGATGGTGTTATACGAGATCAAGAAGATATTGAAAAACTCAATTTCCCCGTATTTTGTAAGGGCTCTACGATCGCAGCAAGCAGCAAAAAAGATAAAGGAATAGTAAATGAAACCATTTCCTGCGGGGGCGTAAAAATTCATCCTGGCGATTTTATTGCAGGTGACGACGGTGGAGTCATTGTCATTCCCAAAGAGGAAGCCGAAGAAGTATTAGCAAAAGCGCGGGAAAAGTGGCAAAAAGATAAAGACAGAGAAAATGAAGTATTAGTTAGCAAAGAAACGGTATATACGTATTTAGATAACGCCCTAAAATAAAAGACCTCCGCTTGGAGGTCTTTTATTTGTCATATTGTAAAAATTCTAATCGATTTCCGAACGGGTCGTGAACAAAAAAACGCTCTCTCCCTGCAATAGGCTCTTCTTCAGAAAGAACGCAGCCTCCGTGTACCAACTTACGTCTAAGCGTCTTGATATCTTCCACGACAAAAGCTGGATGCGCTTTTTTAGCAGGTATGTAGTCTTCTTGAATACTGATATGCAGTTCTTGAGTTCCACATTGAAACCATATGCCGCCTCTGTGCCTTAAATTTTCCGGTTTAAGAACAGTTTTCATTCCTAAAAGATTTTCATAAAAATTTCTTGCTTCTTGCTCGCATCCTTCTGGACCAAGAAGCTGAACATGATCAATTCCTAGAAACATCCACAAACCCCTTTCAAAAACGTCTTCCTAAAAGTTATTAATCAATGACTCTAGGATTATGAATAACCTGCAGTTCTTTTACAGCTTGCTTCATTTCGCTTTTGCAAATTGGACAAGTTGGCTGATCTCCGCTTTTAAAGTTATCTCGAACCCAGCAATTACACGTATCTGATGTACATTCCCAAACTTTTGTTTCTTCAATAACAGCCGGCTCTAAATTTTTACGATTATACATACACATCGTCTCCTTTAAACAGTACTTTTTAAGTGGATAATAAATGAAGATTAACTTAGCGTGTAAATGTGGTAAATGGTGCAAGATAAAGTGATACTATACATCCGTAAATCAATCTTTGAGGAATACATACGGCGTCTTGAAAGACTAAATTAAAAATGAAGTTATAACAAAGCAGATAGCAGTTGCTTTTCTTAAAACAACGGGATAGTCTGAAAAGAACAAAAATGAAGATCACAAAAATTATATATTTTACTATTATAACAGAGTTTATAATTTTTTACAAATCAGCTTCCATTTACTTGTTTTGCTTTTCATAAAAAAAAGCGAGCACATGATTAGGCTCGCTTTTCATTTCTTATCGAGTTTGTCCGTTTCCACTCATAATATATTTAATTGTCGTAAGCGCAGGAAGTCCCATTGGACCGCGTGCATGAAGCTTTTGAGTTGAGATTCCAATTTCAGCTCCAAATCCTAAAGCTCCTCCGTCAGTAAAACGCGTAGATGCATTATGATACAGTGCGGCTGCATCCACTAAAGACATGAAGCGTGAAACGGCTTGTTCATCTTCTGAAATGATCGCTTCAGAGTGTTTTGTTCCATATGTTTCGATGTGATCAATCGCTTCATCCACACTCTCTACTACTTTCATCGCGATCGCTAAGCGCAAATACTCTTCAGCCCAGTCTTTTTCAGCCGCTGGTTTTGCTCCAGGAATTTCACCTACTGTCGCTTTGTCACCATATACTTCAATATTATGATCGTTGAATGCTTGAATCAATTCATCTTTATGAGAATCGAGCCAGTTCTTGTGTACAAGAACCGTTTCTGCTGCGTTACACACCGCTGGTCGATCTGTTTTTGCATTAATCAAAATTGGAATGGCCTTCTTAACGTCAGCTTGTTCATCGATGTAAATATGACAGTTTCCAACTCCCGTTTCTAACACGGGAACCGTTGCGTTATTGACGACCGCTTGAATCAATGAGGCCCCTCCGCGTGGAATTAGCACGTCAATATGTTCTTTCATTGTAAATAATTCTTGCGTAGCCGCACGATCTGTACTTGAAATAAACTGTACCGCTTCTTTAGGGATTGGCGTTTCATCAAGAGCTTTATGAATAATGTCCACGATAGCTTGGTTAGATGAAATAGCTGAAGAACCGCCTTTTAACACAATGGCATTTCCAGATTTCAACGCTAGCCCTGTTGCATCTACCGTTACGTTTGGACGTGCTTCATAAATCATTCCGATAACGCCAAGAGGCACGCGTACTTGCTTTACATCTAGACCGTTATCCAATGTCCAGCTTGATAAAATATCTCCTGTTGGATCATCTAACTCAGCAACTTCACGAAGGCCGTTGGCAAATTCTTTTACACGTTCCGCTGAAAGAGCAAGGCGGTCCATCAGTGCTTCATCAAAACCTTTTTCTTTCCCGTTTTTTAAGTCTACTTCATTTGCTTTTAAAATATACTCCGTGTTGCTTTCAAGTGTAGAAGCAATCGTTAACAGTGCATCATTTTTTTGTTCTGTTGTCAGTAAACTTAATTGCTTAGCTGCTTTTTTTGCTGAAATAGCTTGTTCTTCTACTGAATACTTTTCATTTGTTTGTAACACCAAATCACTCCTGGATTCGTTTTAGTTTTGTTTGATTTTAAAGTGTGAGGCATAAGAGGTAAATGCAATCATGCAAAGAAAAGGAAGGGCTCCTTTTCTTTACAGCATGTTTGCTTACAAACCGACTGGTACTGGAATTTCTAAGTGACACACCAGACCTTCGCTGTCTACAATCGGTTGATCAATTGGCTCATTCATTGCAAGTTCATCAGATGAATAATTTGTCACACCAAGAGCCAGCTCATTTTCGTCTTTATCTAGAATACGTACAACTGCTCGTTCACTAAAGTGGCCTTTAATATATTTAACGTGCTCGCGAAGTAAAGGCTCTTTATCTTCAATAATTGCACGTTTCGCGGCATCTTCGACTACTATTTCCCCTTCAGGACCAGAGTTAAACGCAATCCACTGCTTTTTCCGATTAAGGTTCGCAGAATCATCTTCAGATTCAAAATACGTTCCTGTTGCATCTCCGTCAACCGCTTGTGTTAAGATGTTTGGCACGCCGGCTCTTCCTAAAAATGCTGGAATTCCTGACGCCATAGCGATTTTGAACGCGTCAATTTTCGAGCGCATACCGCCTGTTCCAACTGAACTTCCTGAATCTCCTGCAGATTCTTCGATTTCTTGCGTGATTTCCCCTACGTGAGGAACTAATTTTGCATTTGGATCCTGGCGAGGGTCCGCGCTGTATAAGCCATCGATATCCGATAAAATAATAAGCAGGTCGGAATCCACTAGTCCAGCAACTTTAGCTGAAAGTGTATCATTATCGCCAAATTTTAATCGATTGATGGTTACCGTATCGTTTTCATTGACAATTGGCACAATGCCGCGTTCTAACAGAACGTTAATTGTATTTCGTGCATTGTTGTAACGATTTTCGTCTGAAAAATCGTCTCTCGTAATTAAGATTTGAGAAGCAACGTATCCATGGGATAGAAACAGTTCTGAGTAGGCCTCCATTAACAGTCCTTGACCGATTGAGGCAGCTGCTTGTTTTTCAGGTAAAGAGCTAGGTCGCTCTAAGCAGCCAAGCTTGCGGTACCCTGCAGCTACAGCTCCTGATGAAACTAATAGCACTTCATGACCGCTATCTTTTAAGTCTACGACTTGGTCCACAAGGCGCTCGAGCTTCCGTCTGCTGATTTCACCGTGTGAACTTGTTAATGAACTACTTCCAATTTTAATTACAACCCGCTTCTTATTGTCGGGACTCATCAAATCACTCCTAGTGTGTTCTGTATGTTTTCTTGTTTATGATTATTTTTTTGTGGTGAGGAATTCACGAAGAAGATAAGTGACGAATTAATTAGTACTTGCCACTTTTTGTAGTTGAGCACTCATTTCTTTTGAACGCTTTGATGCTCCTTTGACTGCTTGCATCATTGCTTCTCCGCCGCCGTGTTTAGCTAAGGCGTCTAAACCAGCTGCTGTTGTACCGTTTGGAGACGTCACATTTTCACGAAGCTCCGTCGGCGTTTCATCTCTTTCCATCATCATTCTTGCTGCACCGTAAATGGTTTGGGCGCCAATTTCACGTGCTAGCTCAGGATCGAGACCTTCTTCTTTAGCTGCTTTTTCGATATGCTCCATAAGGAAATAAAAATAAGCGGGTCCACTTCCGGCAATTCCTGTGAAAATGTCCATTTGCGGTTCATCAATCACGTATACTTTTCCGATTGCAGAAAGCAGCTCTTTTGCTGTTAGCACAGCATCCATTGCAGCATATTGACCTGGAGATATAGCCGTTGCTGATTGTTGAATCATACTTGATGTATTCGGCATCACTCGGATGACCTGCTGTTCATCATGCAGTAACTCTTCCATGTATGAAGACGAAATCCCTGCAAGAACAGATAGGACAAGCTGGTCTTTGTTGATCTGAGGCTTTAATTCGTTTAATGCCTCTTCAGCGCCTTTTGGCTTCATCGCTAGAATAAAAACGTCGATGTCATCTGTTTTCAGCTCGCTGCGCTTTACTGCTGTGATACCATATCTATTTTCAAGTTCGTGCAGTCGCGCATCAGTGCTTCGATTTGTTACGATAATATTTTCAGCAGGTAATTTCTTTGCATTGACCATACCAGAAATCATCGCTTCGGCCATTGATCCAGCACCTAAAAAAGCAACTTTTTGTTTTTGATCCATCAAATCTCCCCTGTCATTTGTTCGTATTTTTGTTCTCGTTTCTTTCAACGGTTCCTATAGTAACATGCTGAAAAAGAGTGTCAAGTTGAATTCAACCGTTTTTTTCCTCCTTGAGCGTATAACCTTATGCATATGTAAGCGCAAACAAAACTTTTTTAAATATTTTTTTCTGCAAAAAAAACCGATTTTTTTTATAAAAATACGTTTATATAAAGAAAATCGGGGCATATTATATAGTTTGGACTTTAAAATTTTTTTGCAAAAAATAGAGGAATTTTGAAAACGTTATTTGAACAATATAATAGGTTTGCTAAAATGAACCTATGTACCAGCATCTTGGTTTTTTTTAAAAAATTTACTTTTGATATAAACCACGATGTGCTGTCGACATTAAAATAAACAAAACGACATACAATCTAGGAAGTGTCTAAACATTATTGGAGGTTCTATTATGAGGAACAACTCGTTTTCTACAGTTCCATCGTCTTCAGAAGGAATAGAGAAACAGGATTTACACGTTGTGGGAATTGGCGCTTCTGCCGGAGGATTAGAAGCTATTGAGCAGTTTTTCGCTAATATGCCTTCACCAAATGGAATGGCGTTTATTATTGTGCAGCACCTTTCCTCTAAATATAAAAGTTTTATGCCAGAACTTTTAGCAAAAAAAACAGGAATGAATATCAAACTGACACAAGACGGGATGACTTTACAAGAAGACACAATTTATTTAAATCCTCCCCATCATTATGTGACCGTTGTGGATCATACTCTTCGCCTTCGTCCCTATGAAGAAAATGATCAGGTAAAGTATCCGATTGACGCCTTTTTTCATTCTCTGGCCACTTCAAAAAAACACCGGTGCACAGCCATTATTTTATCGGGAAAAGGAAATGATGGAACAGGAGGAGCAAAAACGATACGAGAGTATGGCGGAACTGTACTTGTACAAGATGAAAGCACAGCAAAGTACAGGGATATGCCCCTAAGCGCTATTGATGCACACCTTGCTGATTATATTCTTTCTCCTGCTGATATGCCTGACCTTGTGCAAACGCATGTCAGCCAAACTGAATTTACATATAATGAAGAAACGCTGCAATACATTTATTCATTAATAAAGAAGAAAACAGGCATCGACTTCTCTATGTACAAAAAAAACACGGTGCTGCGACGACTTGAAAAGAGAATGGCTTTACTCGATCCGCCCTCTCAAACGATGGAAGAATACCGGGACTATTTATGTAAAGAAGCCGAAGAAATCGTCGAACTGCAGCGAGACTTGCTGATTGGAGTGACACAATTTCTTAGAGATAAAGAAGCATTCTCTATTATTGAAGAACAAGTCATTCCACAATTAGTTGAAAGAAAGATTCATAATCAAGAAGATGAAATCCGCATCTGGGTAGCAGGTTGTTCTACTGGTCAAGAAGCATATACATTAGCTATTTTGCTTCATGACCATTTATCCACAATCAACCGTTATTTCGATGTCCGAATCTTTGCTACGGACATCGATCGTCATGCAATCAAAAGAGCTAGTCAAGGTATTTATGAAGAAGCGGAAGTTCATTCCTTCTCAGCAGCTCAGATTAATGAATATTTTGAGCAAACAAAACACGGGAGTTATCAAGTTAAAAAAACAATTCGCAAAATGATTGTTTTTGCCCCCCATAATATAGGAAAAGACTCGCCTTTTGTAAACGTTGATTTAATTAGCTGTCGAAATATGATGATTTACTTCCAAGCTGAACTGCAGCAGCGCATTCTGTCTCTTTTTCATTTCTCTTTGACAGAAGAAGGCGTACTTTTTTTAGGCCCTAGTGAAACAACGGGAAATTTGTCTGATTTGTTCCGCCCTATCAACAGTAAGTGGAAAATATTTAAGCGTTCCGGCCAGCCCAGCCGACAAATTACGGGAGCTTTTAACCTTTCAAAGTCCAACTCGCATGAAGGTGATTTTTCTAGCGTGCCGCTGCCAAGTCAGCTTTATAAGCCTCTTCCTTCGCTTAAATTAGATGAGATGTATCAGTCAATGATTGATCACTTTATGAGCCCTTGTCTTGTATTAAATGAATACAACGAAGTGATATTTTGTTCAAAAGAAGCGACTCAGCTTATTAACGTGCCTGTAGGGAAAATTAATTATACAATTTTCAAAATGGTTCCAGTTCACGTCTCTTTAGCCATTGGAGCAGCTATTAAACGCGTAAAAGAGCAAGGTATGAGCGTATGCTGTCAGCACATTGAGTTTGTCATAAACAACGTGCAGCGCCGTTTTAATATTACGATATCTGCCCTTCCAACAAATCACTCTCTTTACTTACTTATGTTTGATGAACAGACAGATGGTGCCATTATTGATAAGGAAGAGCCCATGTTTCTTAATCAAACCAGCTCGATTAGTGAGCTTGTAGTAGATTTAGAGCAAGAGCTTCATTACACGCAGCAGCATTTGCAAACGACGATTGAAGAACTAGAAACAGCAAATGAGGAGCTAAAGTCCACGAACGAAGAACTGATTGCTTCCAACGAAGAGCTGCAGTCCACAAATGAAGAACTGCAGTCTGTTAATGAAGAATTAATTAGTGTTAACAATCAGTACGAGCGAAAGATTGAAGAATTAACGGACTTAAATAACGATATTGATAATTTATTAATCAGTACAACTATTGCTACTATCTTTTTAGACGAGCAGCTGAATATTAAATTATTTACGCCGGAAACGAAAACAGTCATCAACGTTCTTCATCAAGATATTGGAAGACCTTTCTTTCATATTTCGCATAACTTTAGATATGACCATCTAATCGAGGACGCCATGCACGTTTTAAGAACAAATAACACCCTTCAAAAAGAAATTCAAAGCTACGATAACCAGTGGTACAGCATGAAAATGATGCCTTATCGTACAAATGAGAATTTAATTAACGGTGTAGTTATTACGTTTATCAATATTACAGAAATTAAACGGTCAAATGAAGAATTGGCTATTACATCGTTTGCAGTTGCTCACAGTCCTACGGGCATTTTTATTACCGATCATCAAGGTAAAATTAAGTACATTAATCAAAAGTTCATGGAACAAAAGCATGCGCCGCAGGAAGTATTTGGGCTACACCTCTATGACTTATATACAAAAAAGCTGGGGGTTAAAAGATTCCCTAAGATTTGGAACGAAGTATACAGAGGAGAAAAATGGAACGGAGAAATTTCCTACGTTCAAGAAGACGGAGAAACCGTTTGGGAACAGTTAGCCTTAATGCCTGTTAAAAATGATCAGGATGAAATCATCCATTACATTGGGTTAAGCGAAGACATTTCACAGCGCAAACAGTCGGAAATGATGCTCAAAAATTCAGAGATGCTGTCAGCACTTGGACAGCTGGCTGCTGGCATTGCCCATGAAATACGAAACCCTCTTACATCATTAAAGGGCTTTTTACAGCTTATGATGCAAGAAGAAACGTATAAAAAAGAATATATGGATGTCATGATGTCCGAGTTTAACCGCTTAGAACTGATCATTAGCGAACTGCTCATTCTAGCCAAACCCGAAGTCGTAAAATATGAAAATAAACAGATAAATTTAATTCTTCAAGACGTATGTACGCTGCTGCATACACAGGCCATTCTTAAAAACATTACTATTTCAACAGATTTTGAAGAAAAATTACCTGTTGTTCATTGTATTGAAAAAGATATGAAACAAGTATTTATCAACATGGTGAAAAATTCTATTGAAGCGATGGATGACCCCGGGTCTATTCTGGTGGTATCTAAATTTGATCCAGATACAAATCAAGTAGTCGTCCAAGTGATAGATGAAGGAAAAGGCATGCCGAAAGATCGATTAACACGAATTGGCGAGCCTTTCTATACAACAAAAGAAAAAGGAACAGGATTAGGATTGATGGTGAGTCACAAAATCATTAGTAATCATAAAGGAAGCATTTCGTATGATAGTGAAGAAGGAAAAGGAACAACCGTAGAAATCCGATTGCCGCTTTCTTAATGCACTTTGTTCTTCTGCCTTAAACATTCAAGCTCCTGATTAATTACATCTTGAATGTCAAACAAATGTGTAGAGACCAATTCAATATATTCTCCTTTTCCTGCTTCAATTACGTCGGAGCGGATAATACTTAGGAGGTCTTGAATGGTTAGCACATTTGTTTTCATTTCTCGAAAATGACGCTGAAGATCAACTAGATGCATTTTTTTCGCCGTTTCTACATCTGTTTCCCTGACTGAAATACCCTGGTTCACTTGTGGTGAGTCTTGCATAAGCATAGAGCGAAACTGCTGAAGAGTTGATTGGACACTCGTCATATGCTCGTGAATAGGATAGCAGAAAACAGCGTGCAGCGAATGATAGGCTTCAGGCTTAAAATGAAAATCAAAAAGAGCAACCGGGTTGGAAAACGTGCGCATATTTACTTCGATTTGCACTTCTTCCTTCCCCTGGAGTGCTCTTTTTACTTTTTCTTGGCTGTCTTCATCAACTAGATCTAAAAAGTTCTGAACAGGCGGGAAATTTTTCGTGACGCTTGGTGTAAATTCAATTATTTCGTTGTCTTTATTGAGTAAAAACATTGGAACGGGAATGTGTTGAATCGGCAAACTGATCATATTTCTTCCCCCATTGCTAACATTTTATCTTGCGTCGAACTTTCTTTATTGTTGATTAGAAGCCAGTCTTTAAAAGCTTGGATATGATTAATGAATATGGTTTTTGAAGATCCTGAAGCCGATAAATCATGCGTGTTGAGAAGCCAGCTGCCCACTAATACAAGAGGACTTTGCGGCATGTTTTCAATCTCAGCAATGTATTTTTGTAAATCAGGCAGCAAATGCACTTGTGAGACAGACAAGCACACTACATCAGGGTCCCATCTTTCAATGCTTTTTAGAGCAAACGGCAGCGGCAAGCTTGCTCCTAAGTTTTTAACTTCCCATCCCTGTTCTCTCATAAGTCCTGCAATCATTTTAATGCCTAAGTAATGCTCTTCTCCTTCAATGCAAAAAAGAAGTGCTCGATGGCGCTGAAGCAATTGATGCTGTGATAGCTGAAAGCGAGTTAACACATAGTCACAGGTTGCAGTAGCCAAATGCTCGTCCGCGACTGAAATTTTATTTTCTTGCCACCTTTTCCCTATCTCATACATCGCTTCTGTCAGAAACGTGTATACGTCAGTTGAAGAATGACCTTCTTCTATATATATAGCAATGAGCAGCCAGCTTTTTTGAACGTCTCCTTCTAGCAAACAATCAGCTAAAGCCGCTAAATTACGAGAGTAAACGATAAGATCACGCCCTTTTCTTAAAGTTACAATAAATCTCTAGGCAAAACTTCCTTTTTGCACGATGGACAACATGCGTAGACACCTTTATTTTCATCATAATCTACGTTCATCGGCTGCTTGCATACTTTACATACAGCATGTACGTAGTTTAAATATTTTTCCACTAATAAACGTGTTGCCCCACTTGTTTTCCCGCAATAATAGCAAATAAACCTTACTTTTCCTTTTTTTGTTATCTCTACTTCTCGCATATGCTGACAAGATTCACAGCGATCCCAGCTGCGAAGATAATTGCTCAAAGAATATTGTGGTTTATTTGTTTCTATATACATTTTCGTTTCTTGATTTCTTGTTTTATCTTCGGTAAAGTCAATTGAGCGAATAAGCTGTTTAGCGCCTAGCTTTGATTCAATTCTAGCTGCCATAAACGCTTCATTCTTTCCGCCATAAGGCATATTAATCCATATAGTGGATTCATCGATGATAAGCAGTGACATCGGAATAGCAGATGAAATGATATGAGCATCGTCAATTCGAACTTCTGTTGGTTCACGAGTAAGAACGGTCACTTCACCTTTAAAAGAATTTAACACATCCCGTATTTCTTGAGGAACAAGGGAAGCATAAGGAATACACAATAAAATCTGCTGCCGAGCTTGATATAAGTCTTTTTTTAACTGATTGCTGTTCGATGGATGGTACCAAATCAATTTAGGATGCTGAATGACTTCTTTTAAAAATTGCTGAGGTTGGTATACTTTTTGATTTTCTTTAAAGTGGTTGACCAACTTCCATAACGCTCGCTCCTTTGGTACACGCTGCTGGGCAAACGACTCGTCTGAAAGCATAATAAATTTTCCTTTTGAACGCGTCACCGCCACATTTACCAATCGGTCGCTATTTTCATTTGTTAAAAGTAAACCCGGTTTTGACTGCGGCTTTGTATCGACCGTGTCAAAAATCATGATATCTCGTTCCGCGCCTTGAAATTTGTGTACGGTTGCTGCAATTATATCGCTAGCTGGTTCAATATCTTGAAGAAATGCATTAATCAATTTAGCTTGAGACTTATAAGGAGTCACATAGCCAAGAGTAGCCGAAGAAGCTTTGCGTGCCCGCAGCATCAAACTTACTGCCAAAACAGCCGTTATCACATTGTAGCGTGAGCCGGAAGCGGCATCTCGCATAGCGGAAGAATGCAAATGACCAATGTTAAGCATAAGCGCTGCTTCATGAGCAAACGGTCGGCTGCTTGCTACTACTTCTCGACTTGTTGTGACAGATGGATGATCTGCTACTCGGTTGCTGTAAATATAGCGATTTGTAAAAGCTGAAATATCTTTATGCATTCTTCTTTGCTTCGTCAACATAAAAAGATGCGGGTGTATCTCACCGCTTTCTACTTGCTCTACAAGACCCGTCTGCTCAAATAAATCTCGCTGCAGCCACTTCTTCACTTCAGCATGAGAAGATTGAGATACCGGGGGAAGCTGTTTAAAATCACCGCATACGACAATTCGTTTTCCTAACGTAGCTGCAAAAGCAATTTGCGGTGCATATGCCATGCTAATTTCGTCTACCACAACCATATCAAATTCACTTTGATAAAGTAATCGGTCAATAGCCGCCTTTGATAAAGTAGTGCCTACAATATACGCTTGGTCAAACACATTTTTCTCCGCTTCAATCCACTTGTTCCGAAGGGCGTTTAGCTTTTTGTTAACTTGCTGAAGCTGGTGAGCTCTATTGGGATACCTGCTTAAGTAAACTCGTTCTTCTTGTAAATCACGCATCTCCTGAGCTAAATCCGGGTCATCTTCTCCAATGACTTCTTCTACTTTTATATTTTCTAAGCCGCTGCTTTTTGTTGCTCCGTATCGAATGAGTTTTCCTTTTTTCCAAGCTTCTTTCTTTTTTAACTGACGTGCAGTTTCTTGCAGCAAACCGTCCACCGCTGCATTACTGTGAGATAATAAAAGGATCCGCTTTGATTTCCGGTAATAGCTTGCCGCGATTTTGGACAGCGTATATGTTTTTCCTGTTCCAGGAGGCCCCCAAATATAAGTAGTACGGTTATAACGCGCTCGCAGCAACACTTCATGAAGAGCGTTCTTAGACGTATGCTCCTTATGACGAACAGGACTATCGCCTCTCATAAGACGTTTGATTCTCACTATTTTTTGCTTGTAATCTTTTGCTTCCGTGAGTCTATCAATGAGCGCCTGCAATAACTCCCATGGTTCGTTATATATATCGAGTTCGTCTACTTCTTGTCCAATAAACGCATCTATTTTAAGGTACAGATCAAACCCTTCTGTTCCGATCACTTCTCCTTTACTTTCTTTATGCTGGTGGACAAGGCGTACTTGAGCTCCATCAAAAAGGTATAAATCGACTGTGCGTTCAAACCGGTAAAGATACGCATCCTCCTGCTGCCCTAAGTACTCTCCTTTTCCTACCGTATACTTTTCTCCGCCGTGTTTCTTCATATAATTAATCTCAATTGAAAGTGCGCGCACCCATGCTTTTAAATATGAAGAGATAGAGCGTTTTTCCATAGATGTCTAACTCCCTTTTTATCCGTTCATTTCTAACTTGTCTATTCTATCATGTCATTTGAATATAGCATAGCTTCTTTCTTTTTCCTTTTTATAAAAGCAGAACACCTTTTTTACTATTCTATCTCTACAGACAAATTAAGACTTTTTTCATCATAATTGTAAAAAAACTGCGTTTTTTCTATCACTTTAGACGTATTGTTACAAACTTGTAATATAAAACCTACCATTTTGTCATGAGTTTGTTACATATTGTTGATAGAATAAGAGACAACTATTGGAAATAAAGGAGAAATATTAGATGAAAAAACACATTTTTACATTAGGGGCTACAGCTTTAGTATCAATTGGAATTGCAGACGCAGCATCAGCTGACACAGACACGCATAAAGTAAAAGCTGGAGAAACGTTATTCAGCATCTCACAGCAGCATAATGTAACAGTTGAAGACTTAAAAAAGTGGAATGGTCTTTCTTCGACATTAATTTATGCAAACCAAACATTACAAATTGGATCTACATCTACTGACTCTTCATCTAGTTCAACTCCAACTACGACATCTTCAAACCATACATATACAGTAAAATCAGGCGACACGCTTTATCGTATCGCTAAAAACAACGGTACTTCTGTACAGCAGCTAAAAGAGTGGAATAACTTATCTAGTCATTTAATTTATGTGAATCAAGTATTAAAAATAAGCGGAACAGGAACTGTTTCATCATCACCTTCAGCACCTGTACAAGAAAAAACAAACGAAACGCAAGCATCCCCGGCTCCTAGCAACAGTAAAAGTTACAAAGTTCAGCCTGGAGATACAATGTGGAGCGTAGCACAGCGACACGGCATTTCAATTTCTCAATTAAAACAGTGGAATAACTTATCGTCTAATACGATTTACATTAATCAAGTGTTACAAGTAGGCGGACAAGCTGCAGCTCAAGCAAAACCATCAACGCCAGCGACTACTGCTCCTTCAACACCGGCACCTGCTCCAGTGCAAGAAAGCAAGTCGGTTTCGAAAGAGATTACGGTTGAAGCAACAGCTTATACCGCTTACTGTGCAGGCTGCAGCGGAATCACTGCTACAGGCATCGACCTAAGGTCAAATCCTAATCGAAAAGTAATTGCAGTTGATCCTCGCGTGATTCCATTAGGTTCTCGCGTATACGTAGAAGGTTACGGAGAAGCAATTGCTGGAGATACTGGCGGTGCCATTAAAGGTACTCGCGTTGATTTATTTATGGCATCTCAAAGCTCAGCTTTAAATTGGGGACGCAAAACGGTAAAACTTCAAATTTTAGATTAATCACTAAAAGCAGAAGCGTGTTAGTCGCTTCTGCTTTTTAATTTTTTTTCAAACATAATCATATCGATAGCTTGCAAGCCATTCTCGTAAATCGGTGGAACGTACTGCAAAAAGAAATTCTTTTTGACACCTCTTTGATAAAAGCCTGCCTTTTTATAAAATGCTATGTTTTCAAGGCTGGAGTCCGCTGTTCCTACAATCATTTTAGAATATTGGTTACGTTCATACAGTACTTCTAACTTTTTAATGACTTTGCTGCCGATTCCTTTTCCTCTGTATGCTTCTTTTAAACCGATATTCTTTACTTCTACTGCCCGTTCCTCTTCATCGATGAGGCACTGCACAACTCCTATCTCCTTCTTTTCATAGACAATGGTAAATAAGGAACCTTCATTTATATACGACTTCACCACTTTTTCGTCTTCATCCCCTATTAATAGCAGGTTCAAATAGGAAGCGCGTCTGTCTTTATCAATTTCAATAAGGTCGATACTCATCTTTATCCTCCAAAAAATAAGTCAATAATATTGCTGCCTCTTGAAGATGATTTATTATATAGCTCTGAATATCCGCAGTTCGTGCAATATACCACTGTAAAGTGATTGTGCTGAACGTCTAAGTATTTAGACAGTCCCGTTCCCGTTGTAGCAATTTCTTTTGTTTTTGCTTCTGTATGTCCGCATTTTACACAACCGTTTTTCCCCATTGTCATACTCCTTTATACATAAAATAATTTCTTATTTATATAAACGTTTAGAAAAGGAAAAAGTTTCATTTAATTGATAAATAAAGGAACTAAGGAAAACCACATTTTCCATTACCTAGAAATAGAAAATGTGGTTTCTTACTTTTAGTATTAACGGTATGACTATACAGTTGGTTTCTATGATAGGAGTTCTCTTTTCATAATTTCAACGTTTTTTTGATGACATTGTGCGGTGAAATCAGAGGGAAACGCCAGTTTATCATTTAGCTTATCGAGCGCTTCTTTACTGTTTTCTTTCACTGCCGCTTGCAGTTCATCTAAATAAGAGCTGGCCATCTCCACTCGTCTTTGAATTTCAGCTCGGTGATGTGTCGTTTTCCCGTGCCCGGGAACTAGCGTTAGATTTTGGTGCTTTGCTAAAATGTGTCGCGCAATAGCAAGCGTGTCGCGGTAATCATTTACACTTTCATATATGTACGGATATTCAAAATCTGATAAATAATCCCCTGCAATCCATATCGAATCATCAACAATCATAAATAGGCCATCGGTTGTATGACCTTTTGCAAAATAACAGGTAATGGATGTTTCACCTAAAGTAATATGCTGTTCATTTTCGGTTACAACAATATCTAATTCTGGGAATATAATATCATGGGATCTTTTTATATAATAGTCATGATCAAACTGCTTAATCATTTGAACTTTTTCTTCTTTGTCCGGGTGTTGTTCTAAAAATTTGCTGCCGATAAAGGTGGCATTTAATTCTAAGAAAGCCCCATACCCAATGACGTGATCAAAATCTCCGTGAGTAAAAAACACATACAGTTTGCGGTGGTTTAAGATCCCTTGAACATGCTGTTTAATTTCATTAATTTCGTGAGGAAGCCACGTTGGATCAACAATAATGACACAGTCTTTTGTTTCAATGACTGCAGATGTTGTTTGAAATAGCGCGCTTTCAAAAACCGTCATTTGCTCCGTTTTATATTGAATCATGAGAACAGCTCCTTATTTTTTCTATCACCTTTATTATAGCGGAAATAGAAAGATAAGGGTGCGTATGACGGTTTATAAAACAAAACTATGCAAGATGTGATAAAATGCGGAACCAGCCAAACAATGAAATCCAAATAGGAATACTAAATAAGGTTCCCCAAAATAAACCTTTCAAAAAGTTCCCTTGATTCATTCTGATATTCCTCACCTTCATCGTATGTTGGTTTTTAGTCTAGCGCAGCTTAATGAAATTTTAGTGAAAAATAAAAAAAGAAGCAGTTGCTTCTTTTTTTATTTATTATAAAATTGATGATCGTACTTAATTTTCGGTAGCTCGCGTACTTCCTGCGACATTTCCGTTCCGCACATCGGACAGTTATAATCAACCGTAACAAAATCTTCTCTCATCCACCCATTACATGATTCAGATTGACACGCGTATACAGTCGTATCCATCATTTGATCTACTTCTTCTTCTACGGCTTTTTTTGCAAAATACATGTGCACAGCTCCCTTTTTTTCTTAGTATATGTAAAATTCCCATTTTTTATTTACAGCTTGATTACTTTTTCATCCGGCGTTATTGGACACCACTATTTAATTGTGTATAATTAAATAAAAAGCAATAGACTGGAGGCAACATGAATGGAACAACTTTATAAGCAGCTGCAGCTAGAAAACCAGCTTTGTTTCTCAATTTACGCCACGTCTCGAGAAATTACAAAGGTGTACAAGCCGCTGCTCGATAAATTAGGAGTAACCTATCCGCAGTATTTAGCCCTTCTTGTTTTATGGGAACATGAAACACTCAGCGTAAAAAAAATGGGCGAACTTCTGTATTTGGATTCAGGCACCCTTACTCCTATGCTAAAAAGAATGCAGGATCAAGAATTAGTGATTCGTCAGCGTTCTCATGAAGATGAACGCGTTGTTTTTATTAGTTTAACCGAAAAAGGAAAAAAATTACGTGATAAAGCTTGTCATATTCCAGAAGAAGTTTTTAGTATGACGAATAAGTCGCAAGGAGAATTAGAAAAGCTGAAAGAAACGCTGCAGGAGTTATTGCAATCACTGCATACGTACAATCAAAAATAGACCATATAAAATTGCACATAAAAAAGCGCCTGGATTTAAGAAAAATCCAGGCGCTTTTTATTTACTCAGCCGTTGTATTTAACGTTACGTTAACATTCCCACGCGTTGCTTTAGAATACGGGCAGAATTGATGTGCATCTTCTACTAGCTTCTCAGCTACTTCTTGTGAAACGCCTTTAATATGAGCGTTTAACACCACTCCAATTTTAAAGCCATCGTCAGTGTGGTCTTTTAGTAGACTTACCTCTGCAGTAATAGAAGAATCAATGTCTTTTTTTTGTTTCTTAGCGATTAAATTTAAAGCACCGTCAAAACAAGCAGAATATCCTGCTGCAAACAGCTGCTCGGGATTTGTTCCTTCTTCTTTGTTATTTGGAGAAGGATTTACAAGGGTTAAATCAATAATACCATCATCTGATTTAACTCGACCATCTCGGCCTCCTACCGCTGTTGCTTTAGATGTAAATAGTACGTCTGACATAAGATCACCTCATAGATTATTTTATGTAATTTCATTGCAGACAATCAAAAAAGTCGCAATCAAATTCATTTTGTAATCACTTTGATTACCGTGATAGTAATGTACTTCCCCTTCTATAATGAGTGTAAACCTATTATTTTATACAAAAAAAGAGAGTTACCTCTCTTTTTTTCCTCTTTGTTTTTTTAAACCGCTTTGAATAATGTTATCTCCATATTTTTCACGCAAACTTTCGACCGCTTTGTATAAAGGCTCTTTTTTTGCTTGCTCTCCATATGTAAACAAATCTAACTGTTCTTCTTCCTGAAGATGGTGGCTCACTTGAAGAGCAGCTACTCCTAATAAACGAATCGGTTCTCCGTTCCAATGTCTTTGAAATAATACTGCACTGTAATGAAAAAGATCGTTCGGCTCGCTAATTGCTTTTGAAATAGTTTGGCTTCGAGTAATGGTTTTAAAATCACTGTATCGTATCGTTAACTGAATCGTTTTGCTTACAACTTTTTTCGCTTTCATACGAGAGCTTACAGAATGCGATAGTTTATTTAAAATAGGGAGAACTTCATGTTCATCTACTGCATTTTGAGATAGCGTCGTAGAGTTTCCAATAGATTTAAACTGTGATTGGCGATCAGGGTTCACCTGTCGATCATCTTGGCCCCATGCTCGTTCTTTCATAACTTCTCCTTTTATTCCGAGAGTTTGTTTAAGAAGACCGGGAGTGGCTTTTGCTAGATCACCGATGGTTACGATCTTAATCGCATTTAGCTTCTCAGCTGTTTTTTTACCGATTCCGTGCATTTCCTCTACGGCTTTTGGCCAAAGAACTGTTTGAACATCTCTTTTTCGAAGGACGGTAATCCCTAAAGGTTTTTGCATATCACTTGCCGTTTTGGCCAAAAATTTATTCGGCGCGATTCCAATTGACACAGGAATTTGCAGCGTCTGTATTAAATGCTGCTGAATTGACTTTGCTATGTCAAGAGGAGAGCCTAATTCAGCACAGTTTGTAATATCCAAATAGCCTTCATCAATGGAAGCAGGCTCTAAAAGAGGTGAAATGGTTACTAAATAATCAAACATGTTTTTGGACACTTGGCGATATAATGGAAAATTAGGTTTTATCACAACCAGCTCAGGGCATTTTCTTTTCGCTTCCCAAAGAGGCATTGGCGCATATACTCCGCGTTTACGAGCAATATAGTTACAGGTTACAACAATTCCTCTTCGTTCCTTTGGATTGCCAGCAATAGCAAGAGGCTTATCTTTGAGCGTATGATCATGTGCGGTTTCAACAGATGCATAAAAAGCATTGGCATCAATATGAAGAATAACTTTGCCGTTTTTAGGGTACATCATTTTCATACTATCACCTCTTTCTGTATAATTAATCCTCGAAAGAAGAACGTACATTCTTATTTATTATAACTCTTTTTTTCTAAGTTGTGCGTACCTATACTTTATTTTTATTTTGAGCGAACACTGTGTGTCACTCTCTCGTATTCTAATGAAGAAAGGAGGAAGAAAACGTGATTGATCAGCTTATCGGAGCCATTAACCAATTAGGCTACGGATATTTCTTTTTTATCATTTTAGTCGGAGCCAACCTTACTCCTATTCCTGACCCGGTATATATTATGCTTGCGGGCAGTCAGGCTACATCTCCGTCCGTTCAGTATATTCCAGCTTTTATACTTACCTACAGCGGCATGATGATTAGCTTATATCTTAAGTTTTTGATAGCTAGTCTTTTTTCAGCTCAGGCGCTTGCGCTATTAAAACGCCCGCGATGGGAAAAAAATGTGATGAAAGTCGAGCGAACGATTCAAGAATATGGATCTCACGCCATCATTGCAAGCTACTTTTTACCAGGAATGCGACATGTGATGCCTTTTTTTCTCGGAGCAAGCGGAATGAAGCATCGGCATTATATTAAAGTCTCATTTTCTTTCGGTTTTATTTGGACGCTCGCTTTATTTATTTTCGGTTCCTTTTTTAATACAACCTCTTCTTATACGGACGTGATTGAGATCACTTTAGCTTTTTGTGCGATCAGTTTGATTATCTATGCCGTCCAAAGAAGAAAAATACGAAAAAAACAGCAGTAGTTTGTGTGAGAAGTTCTTTTTCACAAACTGCTGCTGTTTCATTTATATTAAATGACTTCATTATATCCCTTTACAAAGTATTTGCGCGCGCGGTAAAGAGCTGATTTTAACGTAGTCATCTGCATATTTAATAACTCCGCAATTTCTTCATATTTAAATCCAAATCCATATTTTAATAGAAGCAAATTGCGATACTTAGGATTCAATTTATTTAAAATCGCCTGACATTCAGCCGCTTCTTCATTTCTAAGCACCTGCTGAATAGGCGTATACATAACAGGCTCTTCTTTGTAAGAAGACGTATAGCGGTCTTTCACTATTTTACGCCTTCCTAAATCACACCGTTTATTTAATGCGACGCGAAACATCCAAGCTTTTATTTTTTCAGGATCGACCATTTCTTGTTTTTCTAAATATTTTAATGCTACTTCTTGCGTAATATCTTCGGCGTCTTGTCTATTCACGCCATTTTTCAACAAATAAGCCAGCACCTGATTTAAATAATCTTGCAATTCCTCGCCGCACATAATAAGTTCTCCCTTGCTATTTTAGTTTTTCTTTTAGTTCGTTTGGCAGCTCATTTTCATTCAACATGTAAACCTGAGGAGTATCTACTTGATCTTTGTAATAAAAAGCAACAAGATAATCTCCTGTGTCTCGTAAATTAGCACGTTGAAGAAGTGTTTCTACCTGCTGATTGTTTTTTACTTTAATTGATTTCTCATCCTTCGTTAGAGATGTAAAATCTTCTTGAAGACGATAATCATTTTTAAGATGAGAAGAATTTTTAAAGACTTCGGTTTTTTCTACGTCCTTTGGCATAAGGCGAGCACGTTCATATAAATGCTCTTTCTTCAGCCATACTTCTACTTCGCTATATGACTTCTCCCAAGATGCTTCTTGAACATACTGTCCTTTTCCATCCATGAAATTGATTGACGCCCAGCTTTCTTTTGTGCTGTACATTTCATCAAACGTTTCGTTCATCATCGACTGTTTGACTACGTGTATAAGCTCTTGCACT
This sequence comes from Priestia sp. ST2, assembly GCF_055810735.1. NCBI lineage: Bacteria > Bacillati > Bacillota > Bacilli > Caryophanales > Bacillaceae > Priestia > Priestia sp. ST2. The sequence continues at coordinate 503,169 of NZ_JBVVNT010000002.1, forward strand.
TTTTCTGGATTTGTAATATTAATGGAATTTGACTTTCCTGGAACAGAAAAACTTACGCTTTTAATTTTATCTGTGTTTTGTGTTCGTAAAAGCGGATGGAAATTTTCTTTATACTCTTTTGTTTCCGCAATTTCTTTATAAAAAGCTTTATAGTCTGAAAATGGAATAAAGTACTCTCGAACTATTTGTTTTCCATTTTTTAATTTGTAAGCAAATACCGCGATTTTTCCATTGCTTCCCTCTATTTCACTTTGTTTTTCAGGATCCAGCTTCTTATCTTTAGATGCTGTAATTTGTTTTTGCAGCTGACGAACGCTCTTGATCGTTTCTTTACTTGTATAGTAATATGGCGCTTCGTAATAGCCATTCATTCCCTTTGCATAGTTTTCAGGTTTATCAGTCAATCGATACATGTCTTCATCGAAATACACACTTTCAATCTCTGAAACTGCCGGCACTTTAGTAGAATAGCCAAACACGTCTAAATGAATGATAAAGCCTACAATAGTTGCAGCTATAATAAAACCTAGATACCCTTTCCATTTCGTAAAGATACGCCACGTTTTATTTAAAATAATTTGAGCACCTATATAGCCTATTAATGAACCAATAATATAGCCCACGACCATCCATGAAAATCCACCTTTCATGCTGCCGAAGTAAAATCCGCCCAGCATCAGTGAACAAGCGGTTACTCCGTATACGAATACAGGTTTTAACCAGCCAACTGAAATGGTTAGCGTAGCAGCTTCTACTCTTCTTTTTTGATAGGTGATTAAAGCAACGATGTAAAATAAGACAATGAGTCCAATATAAACAAATACACTAGTAGAAAAGCTTTTATGAGCTGCCAATTTCGCTACGTGTAAAAACGGGATAAGGCTGTCAACATTTTTGTTCACGTAATAGTCATACGCATAGCCATACCAGTAAAACTTTACATTCGATATAGCTAAATAAGAAATTCCGCCTGGGAGAAGGAATAGAACGTATAAAAAGATTCCTTGCAGAACAGACATCCCGGTAAACATTCCGGCTAAAACAGTTCCAGTTAGCACGAATAAGTTAATCAGAATACTGTACCCGACCCAGCTTAGAACGTCGCCTGTTGTATAAACATTCTCAACCGTTAAAACCCCTTTAACGGCAAAAGTCACGATTCCCGTAATTAAAATCGGAACAACTAAAACCAACGCGCCCAGAAGCATGTTTTGATGAAACAACGTAGAACGTTTAATTGGTAAACTATGAATATAGTCAGCCGCAATCTTCGTTTGTATATATCGAAATAGGAAAATACCAAGTAACACTGGTACAACGAACATAAGCACGAATTCTAGCCCGCCAAATACGTCAAATAACGTGTCTGGTTTCTCTATATAAGGCTCAACCTTTCCTGTAAAAGTGAAAATCAGTTGTAAAGGCAAAGCGAACAGTAGTACTAGCAAGTATACAAGCCCAATCCACCCCACGTTTCTCATGGATTGAATCCACATTCCTCGGTTAAACGATGATGTTTTCGATTGCATAACCCACATCCCCCATTTCATAAATAAAGATTTCTTCCAGCGTAAGTGGCAAGATGTCAAAAATTAAAGGCTTATACGATCGAACTTTGTTGACTAAGTGATTTTCTTTTCCTCGAACAATACAAAGCAAGACGCTTCCTCGTTTTTCTTGATATAAAATGTCCAGCGTGTCATAAAGCGCTAGCGGCACATCTCCTTCAAATGCAACTTGAATTTTGTGCACGTCTGATTTTAAATCATCCAGCTCTTTTTCAATTAATAATTGACCGTGATGCAAGATGCCTACATGATCACAAAGATCTTCCACTTCTCGTAAGTTATGTGATGAAATTAAAATCGTCATTTCCCGTTCTGCCACGTCTTGGACAAGAAGGTTTTTAATTTTTTGACGCATTACCGCATCTAACCCATCGAGCGGCTCATCTAAGATAAGTACATCAGGCATAGCAGACATCGCTAACCAAAAACCTACTTGACGCTGCATTCCCTTGGACATTCTGTGTACCTTTTTATGTAATTGAATTGGGAAAGCTTCTTTTAATTTTTGAAACCGCTCTTCGTTCCAAGTCGGATAGACGCTTCTATAAAAAGACGCTAATTGCTTAATCGTTGTTTGAGGGAAAAAATAAAGAGAATCTGGCATAAAAATAAGACGTTCTTTTAAGCCAACGTTTTCAAATACTTCCTCGCCGTCTATTGCGATTTTCCCGTGATCTTGCTTGTAAATACCTGCAATGATTTTTAATAGCGTTGTTTTCCCTGCCCCGTTCGAGCCAAGCAGTCCGTAAATAGATCCTTTTTTTATAGAAAGCGTGACGTCTCTTAGAGCTTCCATTTCTTCAAACTCTTTTTTTATCGCCTTCAGTTCAATCACTATCGCTTCCTCCTTTTACTGCTTTTTCAGCCTGTGAAATAAGTGATAGAATTTCATCTTTATCCATCCCTAAATACATAGCTTCTGCCAACAGTTTTACTAATTCTTCTTTCATCTTTTTCACCTTCTCGTTATTTAGTGTATCAACTTGAGGCGTTACAAAACTTCCTTTGCCTGGAACTGAATAAATATAATTCTGATGTTCTAGTTCACGATACGCTTTTTGAATTGTATTTGGATTAATCGTTAATTCTTTTGCTAACAGCCGAACAGATGGAAGCTTTTGATCGGCCTTAAAAACTTCATGAATAATAAGCTCTTTCAATTTATCTACTAATTGCTCGTATATCGGCTTGCGACTACGAATATCTAAATCGAACATAGTCTGCCTCCCTTCATCTACCCAAAATCATGATGTGTGTACTAGGTGTATTAACTGTATTACTCATCGTATTACAGTTAATATTATAGTATGTTTTTTGGAAAAAACAAGTACTTTTTTTACTTTTGTTACAAAATGATGACAAAAAAATTGTTTAATAGCTTTATAGGGGAAATGCAAATAACTGTAAATAAATTGCGTGTGTTGCCTTCGTTATAAGCCAAAATACTCCTTTAAGTCAGCACCTCGTTTTGTTTGTCTTAACCAAGTACCTCTAGTTATTACAATAGTAATGTTTTATAATGTTTATAATTAATTTTTTTAATATAAAAGGAGCCATACTCTATGTACTATGATGCGTTAAAGACGTTTGTTTCTGTTGTAGAAGAGCAAAGCTTTACAAAAGCTGCGGAAAAGTTAATGATTTCACAGCCAAGCGTAAGCGTACACATCAAAAATCTTGAAAAAGAATTTCAAACTTCCCTGTTCCTGCGTTCACCTAAAATGTTAAAAATCACACCCAGCGGCGAAATTTTATACGATCGTGCTAAACAAATGATTCAGATATATGAGCATACGAAACGAGATATTTATGAACATCATCACCGTGTCAAAGGAATGCTAACGATTGGCGCCAGTTTCACGATTGGTGAATATATTCTCCCTTCATTTTTAGCAAAGCTTCGTGAACAATATCCTGATATTGATGTAGAAGTGACTATCGGTAATACAAAGGAAATCGCTCAGCTTGTTCGTCATTTCAAAGTAGACGTAGGGCTTATTGAAGGACACACGGAAGAATCCGACTTACATATTCAGTCATTTATGGACGATGAGCTTGCCATCGTTGCGTCAGTGGATCACCCTTTAGCTCAGCTTAAAAAAGTAGAAATTGATGATTTACAAAATCAGCGGTGGGTGGCGCGTGAAAAAGGCTCTGGAACAAGAGAATATTTAGATCACGTTCTAATGTCCAACGGTTTAAAAATGAAAAGCATGCTAACGATCAGCAGCAATCAAGGAATTAAAGAAGCCATCGTTCACGATTTAGGAATGTCTGTGCTGTCGCTTTGCGCTATTAAAGAAGATGTTGAACAAAAACACCTATCGATTCTGAACGTTAACACCGCTCCTTTTAAGCGCCGTTTCTCTTATATCTATCCTGCTAACAGCGCTCATAAAAAAGTAGCGGAGCTTTTTATTCAGCTTTTAAACTAAAAAAAGACTTTCCACACTGAGTGGAAAGTCTTTTTTAGTAAATAGCCATACATGTCTTTACATTCTTTTTTAGTGAACATGCGTCTGCTGAGCCGGCATTTTGGACAAACGAACAGCTAGGAGAAAAGCTGTTGTAAGAAACACACCAATTAAAGCAATAACACCTTTCCAGCCGTACGCACTCCAGCATAAGCCAGCCACCGTCCCTCCAACGCTTGATCCTGCATAGTAAAAAAACAAATACAAAGACGAAGCCTGAGCTTTGTCATGGGTGGCTCTTCTTCCCACCCAGCTGCTTGCGATGGAGTGACTTCCGAAAAAGCCAAAAGTCAGCAGAAAAAGCCCGGTAATTTTTATCCATAAAACCGGATGCAGCGTAACAATCGAACCTATAAGCGTAACAGCAATCGTACATAACAGCACTTTTTTCCGGCCATATAGATCCGCCAGCGTCCCCATCCAGACCGAGCTGAATACTCCCACAAAAAAAATAACAAAAATAAAACTTACAAGCGTATGATTCCAAGAATACGGAGGAGCGGATAAAGCGTATCCAATATAATTGTATAATGCTACGTTACTTCCAAGCAGCGCAAAACCAATAGCAAAAAGACAAAGCATCCCTTTATCTTGAAGATGACTGCGAAGAGAGCCAGTAAGCTGACGAAGTTCAAAGGATCGTGAAGTGAAGTTTTGTGAATCTGGCAAGTTCATAAAAAAAACAAAGGTGGCTAATAAACTGATTACGCTTACAACATCAAGAGCTACGGACCAGTTGAAATATTCCGTGAGAACCCCTGTCATAAGCCTTCCCGCTACGCCTCCAAAGGCGTTTCCGCTTATATAAATCCCCATCGCTTTTCCTAAACTCCCTGGTTCAATTTCTTCTCCTAAGTAAGCCATGGCCACAGAAGGCAGCCCTGCTAAAACGATTCCTTGAATGACGCGAAATACTAACAGCGTTTCAAAGGTAGAGCTAAATGCTGTCATGATGCATAGCAATGACGCAAAAATTAACGATAGACCCATCAGTTTCTTTCGTCCCCACACTTCTGATAAAGAACCTAAAAAAAGCATGCTAACAGCTAGCGTGATGGTTGTTAATGAAAGAGACAAGCTGGCAAACGCCGGAGATATCCCGAATTCTCTAGAAAATTCGGGTAAAATGGCTTGTGTACAATATAAAATCGAAAATGTGTTGAAGCCAGCTGCAAAAAGCGCAACATTTGTTTTGCGAAAAGCTGATGTTCCAATTACGGTATAATTCACAGTTGGTCACTTCCTTTTTTCTCTAAAAAAAGCATATCACGGTTTTTTTATTCTGTATAATTCATTATGTAAATCGTTTTCATGCATTTCAGTAATGAGTGAAGTGAAAATAGGAATGGACAACAGCCTTAGTATTTTCAACCGACTGTATGCAAGACTGTTATGCTTTCTCGTTTTACACACACATAAAAAAAGTCGAGCCAGTTTTTCATGGCTCAACTTTTTTAATCCAGTACATAAGATGCTAATACTTTTTGCACGTCGTAAATGCTTTTATCTTTACGAAATTCTTTTGAGATCGGTGCACTAGAACCCGATACCCAAATATTTAATTCCGCATCTAAATCAAATGTTCCAGCCGTTTCTACGCTAAAATGGGTAATCGTCTTATAAGGAATGGAATGATAATCTGTTTTCTTTCCCGTTACTCCTTGCTTATCAACAATAATTAAGCGTTTCGTCGTAAACACCATTAAATCGCGAATGACTTTATATGCTTGTTCCACTCGCTCGTTGGCAATTAAGATATTTTGTAAGTCTTTTTCAGTTCCTCTTATATCTGCTTCTGATGCATTTCCTAATAGTCCATCTAATATACCCATGCTGATCACTCCTTTATATCTACACTACCGCATTTTGTTCTGTCTGAAAACCCAAAACGTTTTTTTAATGAATTAATTTACTTTCACGCGCTTTTTTTGTTAATTTTGCACTCGTTTTACTAAGGGGCTTATGAAGAAAAATGCCAACGAGCAGCACGCCAAGCCAAATGCAAAGAAGAACGGTAACGTCTTTTCTTACAATGTCCGCTAACATGCCTCCTACCACTTCTCTCATCATGCTTATTGCATAGGTAAATGGTAAAAACGGATTGATTGCTTGAAAAAAAGCAGGCACGACTTGAATCGGAAATGTACCTCCTGCAGCAGAAAGCTGAAGCACAAGTAAAACAATCGCCATCGCTTTTCCTGCATTGCCAAATATCGCAACAAGCGTATAAACAATCGTCATAAATACGAAGCTGCACAGCAAGCCTAAAAAGATAAAAGGCACTTTATCTACGACATACGTTTTGATTAAAAATAAATCCCCTAGCGTCACAATAAAAGCTTGCACGAGAGCAATAGACAAAAACGTTAAAAGTCTTCCAAGATAGACTTCATAGCTTTTGAATCGTTCTTCATCCGCTACTTCTACGCTTAAAATCGAAACTAACAGCAAAGCTCCGACCCACAAGCAAAGCGTTGTATAAAACGGCGACATAGCTGAGCCGTAGTTCGGAATCGGGTAAAGCCTTTCTTCTTTTAAAAGAACCGGCTTAGCAAAAAAGTCACTTTCTTTTTGCACATCATTCTTTAGCAAATTAATAATATCTTCAATATTTTCTTTTTGCTGAAATTCTCGTATTTTATCTGCTATATTGTGCACGTTTTGTTCAATTCGCGGAAAGTCTTTTGCTATTTTCCCAAGCTCCTGCTGTCCAAGCAAAATGCCACTGGCTGTTTTAGACAGAACGTTAGAAACATCCGGTATGCTTTTGTTAGCTTCATCAAGCAGTGAGTTTGCGCTTGCCGTTTTATCTTTCGCTTCTTTGATTGCTTGTTCAACAGCAGGCACAATCGTAGAAGAATATGAGTTCGTTAACGCATTTAATCTAGAAACAGCTTGATCGGTGCGAGAGCTGAACCTATCAAGTACGCTTTGATTGGGAACATCCCCATTCTTTGTTTGTTGCTGCAGACTGTTTACATCCGAAAGTTGCTGCTGTAAAAGCGTATTTACATCTTTTACGTCATTAATAACAGGTGAAAGAACTTTTTGTTGAGATAACGCATTTAAATCTGTAAGAAGTGTAAGAATCTCTCCTGTGTCAGCAATTTGTTTTGTTAACTGCCCTTTTAGCTGTTCCGCTGCTGCGCTGACTTCAGCCGGTGCTATATCTTTTTCCATCAGCTGATTCTTCAATTCTTGAACTCGGAGAGCTCGTTGCTGAACCCGCTGCAGCGTTTCATTGATTGTTGGCTCGGCGTTTTTTAAAATTTTATCGCTTTTAGTTAAAAAAGTGTTTAGCTGCTGAGTCATCTGTGCGCCGTCAGCTGTTAGTCTCTCTACTTCAGGAAGAGCGGCCTGAGCTTTTGATACAATGGCTCCAGCTTTTTGAGTGGTGTCATTCGCTTCATTAATTACTTTTTTGATTTCAGGAAGACGATTTTCAAGTTCAAAAATCCGTTGTTCAACTTGTTGAATGGTCGGCAAATCTCGCTGCAGTGTAATACCTAGTTCGTTAAACACTGAAAAAATGGCTCCATTCGCTGTTTTGACGAATTTTTCACTGATTTGTTGTGTTAAGCTGCTGGCTCCTTTACTTGTAATTTTAGGCGCCACTGCGTTTATTTTTTCGTTCACTTTATAAATAATGACTGGTTTTTCCAAACGATCTTGAAGAACGGTACCAAGCTTTTGTGAAAAATCTTTTGGAATAACAATACTTGCATAATAGTCACCGTGCTTTACTCCGTGATCAGCTTTTTCTTTTGAGACAAACGTCCATCCAAGCGTTTTATTTTTTTTTAACGTTGCAATAATATCTTTTCCCACGTTCACGTGCTGACCTCTTATCGTAGAACCTTCATCTTCGCTCGTTACTGCAATGGCAATACCTTCAGTCCGCCCGTATGGGTCCCAAGATGCTTTTATATTAAACCATGCGTAAAAAGACGGCAGAATCATAAGCGTCAGCACAATGATAATCATCGCCCAATTGGTGAAAATTCTTTTTAAATCCCGCGTATAAATATAAACAGTATTTTTCATATGTCCCACCCAGTTTTATTGTTACAAGTTAGCTTATCCATGTTCGAAGAAACATATTTCTGATACTATAGAAAAAGTTAGATATGGTTTTACTAGAAAGGATGATGAATATGACAGAAAGACTTTATTATAGCAATCCCTACATAAAAACATGGGAAACTGAAGTGATAGAGACGCGCTCTCTTTCGAATGGCTACGCATTAACGTTAAAACAAACCGCTTTTTATCCAGAAGGAGGCGGGCAGCCTTCTGACTACGGTAATATTGCCGGAATCGACGTGAAAGATGTGTATGAAGAAAATGGAGAAGTATATCATATCGTCGATACACTCCCTGAACAAGCGAACGTCACGTGTGAAATTGACTGGCATCGCCGCTTTGATCATATGCAACAGCACAGCGGACAGCACTTACTTTCGGCTCTATTAATCGATACATATGATATTCACACCGTTAGCTTTCACTTAGGAAGCGAAGCAGTCTCTATCGATCTGAATGTACCTCAGTTATCTCATGAGCAGTTATTACACATTGAAAAAGTTGTAAATGACGCTATTTACAGCAACCGTCACATTAAAACGTACGAAGTGAAAAAAGAAGATCTGCATACTCTTGCGCTTCGCAAAGTGCCCGACCTAGAAGACGAAGTGGTACGCATCGTGGAAATTGAAGGCATTGATGTTTCTGCCTGCTGCGGTACTCATGTGAACCAAATTGGAGAGCTCGGCCTTATTAAACTTACGAAAACAGAAAAGCAGCGCGGCAATACACGCCTCTTTTTTAAATGCGGTATGCGTGCATTAGCTGATTATCAGCAGTCTCAAGAAATCGTGGCAGAACTTAGCAATAAATTCAGCACAAGCCGTGAATTAGTTGTAGAACGCATTAAAAAATTGGAGACTGAACAAAAAGAGCTGCAAAAACAACTAGAAGAATTAAAAAATGAAAATGCAGCTTATTTAGCAAGTGAATTAGAAGCCAAAAAAGAAGGTTCATTTCTGTACCATCACTTTGAAAACCGCACATTAAAAGATGTGCAAGCTTTGACGAAGCAGCTGCTTCAAACACCTGATACGACGCTTCTTTTTGCCTTTTCAAGTGAACAAAAAGTCTTATTGGCTCACAGCGGAAGTGAAGTAAAATGCGGAGAACTTTATAAAGAGCTGCTTCCGCTTTACGATGGAAAAGGCGGCGGCGGACCAAAACAAGCTCAAGCCAGCTTTTCATCTTCTGAAAATATGAACGCATTTATTAGCGCAGTAAAAGAAAAAATAACGGGAGCATAACAAAAAGCCTGTCTTTTTTAAAGACAGGCTTTTTCCACTCAATCAGCTTACTAAATAGCCAATTAATAATCCAATTGATAAAGTAAATCCAAAAAACGTATTTGTTTGCGCAGTTGCTTTCATTGCAATAAGCTCTCCGCGTACAAATGCTTGTACGGCTTGAATTGGCTTAGGTGCACTAAGAAACACTAAGAAAATCCAAGGGCTAATATCGAAGAATACCACTAATGCAACGGTCCAAATATAGGCAATGCCAAACAAAGCAGCTAAAAATCTAATCGCATTTTTAGAACCTAATAAAATAGCTAGCGTACGACGTCCGCCTTTTGTATCTTCTTCTATATCGCGAATGTTGTTAGACAAATTAATTGCACCTACTAAAATCGCAATCGGAAGTGATACAAAGATGCTTTCAGACGTTACAGTATTCGTTTGAATAAAAAATGAAATTAACACGAACATCGCGCCCATGCAAAGACCTGAAAATAATTCTCCAAACGGCGTATACGCAATCGGAAGCGGTCCGCCCGTATACAAATAACCAATCGCCATACCTACTAATCCAACTAAAGCAAGCCACCAGCTGCTGTTTGCACATATATATACACCTAAAATAAGAGCAATTCCATAAGAAATAAGTGCTAAATTTAATACCGTTTTCGGTTTCATGCCGTGTCTGACGATGGCTCCTCCGATACCTACGGAGTCTTCTGTGTCTAACCCGCGTTTAAAATCATAGTACTCGTTAAATAAGTTCGTCGCAATTTGAATCCACAAACATGAAAAAAGCATCGCAAGAAACATCCAAACATTCACATGGCCATAAAACATGGCTAGAACTGTTCCAATTAAAACCGGTACAAACGATGCTGTTAGCGTATGAGGACGGGTTAATTGCCACAAAATCTTCCCTTTACTGTACTGCTCGACTGCAGCTTTGTTTTCTTTGTTATGACTTGTCATCATCCTCTTCCCTTCTATTACGAACCGTATCTCTATTTAAAAGTGCCGCTTTTAATATAACGAATGATAGCAAACTTACTCTAATACAATACACGTCCGCCCAACAAAAAAATCACGGAACTCTTTAAAATATAAGTTCCACTCTATATCATAATAATTTATTGCTCTTTTTACAAGATGACCGCTTATACATTTCCGATTTTTTTCTACAAAAATCTGCTTTGACGCAGAAATTCATAGGAAAAAGATAAAAAACCTTTATGAAAAAGCAGATTGAGACATAACTACATCAATCCCATCTAAAGAAGCACAAATGGGATACACGAGCTGAACTGCTTGTTACACCGCAGTTGATTTCCGTGCAAGGCTTCGCTTTCCGCGGGCGGCCGGTGAGCCTCCTCGTCGCTTGCGCTCCTGCGGGGTCTCACCTGTGCCGCTTTTCCCGCAGGAGTCTTCGCCTTGCCCTCCAATCAACTGCTAGAAGGAACGAAACACATGAAAGCTGCCTTCACAATAAAAAAGCCGAACGAATTGGATTCTCAATCAAAAATCCAACTCGTTCGGACAAGCCACTTTTTATCACTACATCTTAGTAATTAAAATCTTCGTCTCCGTGTCTTCTGCGGAATCTTTTATGAAAACACGAATCACATATGGCGTGATCATGATTCCAAGGAAGGTCTTTAGAACACGTACTGCATGTTCTTTTAAATTTTTTCATATCTTTTCTTAATACGTTATGGATTTTATCTGTAAGCTCTTCTCGGACACGCTCCCAGTAAATAGCCTCTGGCCTTCTGTCCATTCGATATAAAAATAAAAGATGCAGGCCAATCGCCTTATAAGATAGCTCTAATTTTTCCAATGAGCCTTCTATCATCCGTGGTTCAGGTAACTCTTCCCTGTTAACAATCGCATTCATGCTGGCAACCCACTGCTTTTTCAAAGAGCTTTCTTTTGCTGAAAAAGGCAGCTGCAAGTAGCCGTATAAATCAACAATGGGCATTTTCGCTTCAATCAGCGTGTCTTTTACTTCCTCATAAAGCTCACGTTCTTGTGCCAAATTTGATTTTTGTGTACCTTTTGGATTTTGAAATTTAGCCCACATGTCAAAAAACGTTCCGAGGTCATGATGATATTCTTTAAATCTTCTTAGCATATCTGAAGTAGGAGCAATTGAAAATTTGCTGATTTGCTCGTCTGTTGAAAATAACAGTTCTCTCATTTGCTTTGCATCTTTAGCGAATGCAACTTCTCCAACATTGTAGAGGCCCTTCCTTCCAGCACGGCCTGCAATCTGCTTTAACTCTTGAGAAGTCAGCAATCTCCTCTTTTGCCCGTCAAATTTCATGTTTTCTAAAAGGACAATTCGTCTAATTGGAAGATTTAATCCCATTCCAATCGCATCTGTAGACACAATGACATTTGTTTCTCTATTAATGAACTGCTCAATTTGTTTTCTTCTCGTTTCAGGCGGCATACTTCCATAAATCACGCTAACTTTGTGACCATCTTTTTCTAGCTTAGCCGCTGTCTGGAGCACTTTCTTACGCGAGAAAACAATTAAAGCATCTGCGGGTTTCACTTGTTCAATTTTGAAATTTCGAAGATCTACTTTTAAAGGTATATCTCTTTCATACTCATGAATTTCTGAGATCACACCGTCTAACATCTCTTCTAACATACTTCGAATGCTTAAACTCCCGATAACATGAACTTGTTTGGCATTAGCTCGGGTGATGGCTTTATACCATGAAAATCCCCGGTCTCGGTCTTGAATCATCTGTGCTTCATCAATTACGGTTACATCGCCATGTTCTAATTCGCTAAACATTTCTACGGTACCGGCCATATGCTGAGCGTCTTCAACAATCTTTTCTTCTTCACCTGTTTTTAACGAACAAGCAACTCCGTCTTTGTTCAGCTTTTCAAAAACTTCTAAAGCTAACAAGCGAAGCGGCGCTAAGTAACTACCCGAAGCAGCTTTTTTTAATGACTTTAATGCCGTATACGTTTTTCCTGTGTTTGTATCACCGAGATGAAGGATGTATTCGGTTTCTTTCCTTGGGTCCATTTCGTATTCTGCACCAAAAATATAATTTAACTGTCGCTGTTCTTCTTCAATCAGCTTTTTCTTTTCTTCACGTTCACGTTCTTGTTGTAACCTTCTTTCTTCCAGCTGCTGTTGATATCTCTCTTGATGTTCTTCAATCGTTAAGTTGTGATCTGAAACTTCTAGTACATCGGAAAGCTTTTCTTCTACGAGCATTCTTTTATATTCATAGACCAAATCCGATAGATCACTTCTAAGTGCTTTTATAATATCCATTCTTGTTACCGAAGCATTTGTATAAGTTTTATATTCTTCTTTAAATGAAGCAGGAAGGTCATCCATAATCATAGTTGGAATGATTTCATAAATCTTATCGGTGATAAATACCTCGTATACATCTTCATACGTTTCAAACAAGATAATCGTTGAATATCTGTCTAATTCTGAGCTTACGCCGCCGGTGAGCTCTTGAAAAAAGTCATGAACCGTTTCATAATCATGGCGTGTTAAATCACCGTTTGTTATTAATTCATCTTCAAGTTCAGTATGCGGCGCATAGTTTTCAATATACTTTGAGTTTGTTTTAATGTCTTTTGACAGCTGATGGGAAAGCTGTTCTCTTATATGTAGGTAATACAGCTCTTTATTTACTTCCAAGATAGGAGCTGCTTCTAAATTTAACTGTAATTGATACCTGGCTTTTCGATCATTAATACTTTGCTGTCTTTCTTTCTCTTTTCTTTCTTCTTCTTTTTCGGCAAATTCAGCTCTTGCTTCTCCATATAGAGATAGCCACTCCGCTTTATTGCCCTTTCCGTACTGTTTTTCTAGCCAAGAAAAAGCATCAAACTCTATACCCTTTCTTGTTTCTTTAGCAAATAACTTATCTATAGCTTGAGGTTTATACCCTTTTACCTCAAAGCCTTTCTCTGTTAAATATGACTTTCTGTTTTTTTTAGATACAGAAGAAACAACTGCTTTTCTCCACGTAGTTCCCCAGGCCTTTTTAATAAAAGAGTGCCTGTCTGTTAAATAAGTCTCAAAATCCGGACATTCGTCTTGTTCACCTAATACGCTTTTTATATCCTGTAGTAATGTATGTTTAGTTTTTTCAATGGCCCTGCTTTGAATAGCCTCTAATTCGAGCATAAAATTCTCCTTTGGAAAGTTTTCCTACATTTATTATAGGAAAGACCCCTGACAGAATCAAATACATGTTATTACTTTATTTTCAGCTCGATCAAGAACCTCTCTTTTCCCCGCTTTTGCTTATTTCTTAGCTATTTTTAACACAAAAAGCTCCTTTAAATAGGAGCTTTTTGATTATTTTTGATAATTCAGTCTATTTTAAACGTATATCAAGCATTTTTGTCGATCCCCTTTGAGTAAGGGATGGAAAGCTGTGAAAGTTTGGTTAACAATACATGCAAAACACCTGTAAATAAAAAAGCTAAGATCGTTGCGCCTGTGGCTAGCGGGTGAACGTACGTAAAATAGTAGGCAAATACAGCCCCCACTATGTAAGATACATACACATGAAGGTTAAAGCCTTTTGTATACCAGTACAGTTTATTTTGTTTTTCTAAAATAGCTGAAACGTCATAGTGTTTTCGGCGAATGATATAATAATCAACAAGAACAATCGCAATAATAGGAATAAATAAGACACCGATCATAAGCAAAAAGCTTTGAAAATTTGTCATCAACCACTCTTTTAATAAAGAACCTAGGACTGTGACAACTCCCGTAGTTAGTGCCGGTATCCAGAACCTCTGCTTTGGAAAAATAGATAAATAAGACATTGTCGCGCTATACAATACCATTACGTTGGTTGACAGCACCGATAAAAAAATTACGAGGGCAGCTACTAACCCTAACATCGGACTATATGCGCCAATTAAATTTACCGGGTCATACGTTTGCGTCATATTTCCGAGAATTGAAAAACCAGAAACCGTTGCGCCTAACCCCATCGCAATTAAAGTTGCGACGTTATACCCTAAATAAGTTCCCGCAATGCCCGTTTTTTCAGATTTACAGTTTCGGTTATAATCGCAAACAATAGGAATCCACGTAAAAGCTGTAGCTACTACAATATCAAAAGCTAACATCCCTGTAATACCAGGATTTTCGCTTGCTTTCATTTGAATTAATTTTGCTGCATCAAATTCAATAAACAAATAGCTAAACACCACGGTTGCTAAAATGACCATAAGCGTAGCTACTAATTTTTCCGTTGCTTCAATACCTTTATGTCCGTATATAGAAATAGCTACTACCAACACTTGAGTAAGAATTGTAAATAGATTGATATTGCTGTAACCGGTCAAAAAAGTAACGGCATGATTTAAACTTAGCCCTGCCATGTAAGCTTGAATCCATGCCCAGCCGATTAACGTAATAAGATTAACAGCAGCAGGAAGCATAGCACCTCTTTGTCCAAAAGCTGGTCTCATCAAAACCATGGTTGGAAGACCGGTGCGAGTTCCGATATTCCCCATCAGCACGAGCGGTATGGCGCCAACTAAAGAGCCAAGCACAATAATAAATAATGCCTTTAAAAAGGTCATATCGGGTACAAACAGCATTCCGGTAAAAACGGTCGTTACCACCACATTGGCTCCTATCCACATGGAAAATGTAGAGAAGAAGCCCATACTTCTTTTATTCATTGCAATCGGCTGCACATCATCATGGGCGAGACCACTTTTTGTTGTCATTCCTATTCCACCTTTCACTTTTATTGATACCAATTGGCTCGAGCTAGCTTGGAATTTGTATTTACATGTTTTGTTTCAGTAAAAGCAGCTAATCCTGATGGACCTAACTCCCGGCCAATGCCGCTTTCTTTAAAACCGCCCCACGCCGTTTCAATATGAGGCGTATGGTAGCCGTTGATCCAAATCGTTCCCGCTTGAAGATGTTCAGCAACTCGCTCTGCTTTCATTACATCATTCGTTAAAATTCCTGCAGCTAAACCAAATCTCGTGCCGTTGGCAAGTGCTATGGCTTCTTCTTCACTTGAAAAAGATTGAACGGTAATAACGGGACCAAATATTTCTTCTTGTACGACTTTCATATGCTGCTCCACATCGACGAGCACAGCCGGCTTTATATAGTTTCCACCTTCGCAGTCAATTAACGTTCCTCCTGTTAATAAATTCGCGCCTTCTTCTTGACCTAGCTTGATAAAATCCTGTATTTTGTTCAGATGCGCCTTGCTAATAACCGGACCCATTTCCGTTTCTTCTCTTGAGGGGTTACCAATTTTTATAGCAGCAACAGTCTCCGTAAGAGCAGAAAGAAACGGCTTATAAATAGATTCATGTACGAGTATACGCGATGAAGCTACACACACTTGCCCTTGGTTAAAAAACGACCCAAACATTGTCCAGTCTACTGCAATATCAATTTCACTGTCTTCGAAAATAAGAAGCGGAGATTTCCCTCCCAGTTCAAGCGAAACTCTTTTCATCTCTTTTGCGCACTGCTGATAAATACGTTTGCCTGTTTCTGATCCTCCTGTAAAAGAGACTTTGGCTACGTCTTTGTGTTCAACAAGGGCGCTTCCCACTTTACCGTCTCCTGTAAGTAAATTAAACACGCCTTCTGGTATACCAGCTTTTTCACATAGTGAAGCTAGCTTTAAAAAAGAAAGTGGCGTTAATTCTGACGGCTTAAACACTACTGTATTTCCAGCTGCTAAGGCAGGAGCCAGCTTCCACATACCAAGCAGCAAAGGGAAATTCCAAGGAACAATCAGCGCGCATACGCCGATAGGTTCTTGAATGATTTTACTGTTTGTATCGTCGAACATGTTCTTTGTCCACGGCTGGTTTTCTTCTATTAAATTTGCGTAATATCTTAAACAATTAATCGTATCTTCAATATCTAACTGCGCTTCTTTTATCGGTTTGCCAGTATTTAATGTTTCTGTTTCAGCGAATATACTCGCTTCATTTTCTAATAAATCTGCTAGTTTCTTAAGCACCTCTACACGCAGTGATTTATTTTTCTTCCATTCACTCTGTTCAAAAGCCTGCTTTGCTTTACCTACCGCTTCCTCTACTTGTTGAAACGACGAATCGAATACTTTCGCTATGATCTTATTGGTCGCTGGGTTGAGTATTTCTCTTTTACATGGTTTTGCTTGCTTCTTATCTACTGTTACATTTACTTGCTCGTTCATAGTCCAACACTCCCTATAGAAAACTCTTATACAAAAGTGGGAAGATCATAGTACCTTCCCACTTTTACCGCCTTGCTTATATTCAGTCGCGCGCTTGCACTAACAGCGCTGCTTCTTCTTTTGCTTTTTTTCTTAACGCGATAAGCGTGATAAATTCATAAACAATGTTCGAGGCCGCTGCTGCTGTAATTTGGCCATGGTCATAAGCTGGCAGTACTTCTACTAAATCAAACCCGACAAAATCAATATTTATTAACCCACGAACGAATTGAAGCGCATCGTCAATACTTGCACCCGATACTTCAGGCGTTCCTGTTCCCGGTGCGTAAACTGGATCTAAAAAGTCAATGTCAAACGACAAAAATACGGGTCCTTCTCCTACACGCTCATGAATAATTTCTAGCATTCTTTCAACGCCCAGTTTTTTATATTCATTTGTCGTATACAGAGCTAGACCTAAGTTCTTTGCATCTTCTAAATCTTCAATGCCGTACAGACCGCCTCGCATACCAATTTGAATCGAACGCGACACGTCAATTAGCCCTTCTTCAATTGCTCGTCTGAACACGGTACCGTGATTGTATTTTTGTTCAAAATAGCTATCCCACGTATCAGAATGAGCATCAAACTGTAAAAGCGCTACGGGTCCGTGTTTTTTCGCGATGGCACGAAGTTCACCGAGCGTCATCGAATGATCGCCGCCTAGTGAAATAGGAATAATTCCTTCATCCACAACCGGTGTTAACCCTTCTTCAATTTTTTTATATGTTTCTAAAATATATCCCGGAACCACTGCCAAATCGCCGTAGTCCACACCTGAAATGTAGTCAAAAATATTAATCTTTTGTTCTGGGTTATACGGGCGAAGCAAAATGGAGAAATCTCGAATAGCTTCCGGCCCAAAACGTGCTCCTGTTCGAAAAGATTGCCCTGAATCAAATGGAATACCCGTCACAATAAAATCCATATCTGCATTTACTTGTTCTACATACGGAAGTCTCATAAACGTTCGAGGTCCGCAAAAACGCGGAGATTCAAATGAATTTTTCGGCTGATATTTTGGCATGATTTATTCCTCCTAATGGGTTTCATTCATTAGCGCCGTATCATCATTTTAGATACTGACGCTTTTTATTTAGATACTTTTTATTAATGCAAAATGCATGCCAAATTTCATCACCCTATTTCGTGCAATTATGGACGATTTTCAATTCATAATAGAATCAAAACAAAAAAAACCGATTCAGTACTGAATCAGTTAATTCATTTTGAATTATATTTTCCTTATTTAATATTGTACTTTCGTAAACGTCTTACAACCGTAGGCTGACTGATTCCTAATGCATCTGCCATTTCATACGTCGTTTGACACTGGCGATAAGCACGAATCAGCCAGTTTTTCTCCACTTCTGCAAGTGCTTGCTGAAGCGTCATTCCCTGAGAGGTTAAAACATCTAGGGTCTCCCATTCTTCTTTTTCACTTCTGATCTTTTCTGCATGAAACGGGAGGTCTTGAGGCGAGATACTGTTTTCATCCGTTGTTAACACGAGGCGTTCAATCGTATTTTCTAGCTCGCGCACATTTCCAGGCCACGGATGTTCAACCAATTGATTTAATGCTTCTGCATGAAAAAATTTCTTCATTTTATATTTTTCATTTTGTTTATTTAACACATGATAAAGCAGTGCCGTGATGTCTTCTTTTCGCTCGCGAAGCGGAGGAATCGTAATCGGAATAACGTGCAGCCGATAAAATAAATCTTCGCGAAATGTTCCTTTTTTGACCATTTTCTCAAGCGGCTGATTTGTTGCTACAATCAGCCTGAAGTTTACGTGTTTGGCTCGTTCACTTCCAATTTTGGTGACTGTTTTTTCTTGCAGCACTTTTAACAGCTTCACTTGCATATCAACAGGGAGCTCTCCTATTTCATCTAAAAAAAGCGTACCGTTATGAGCTAATTCAAACTTTCCTATTTTCCCTTTTGTACTTGCACCTGTAAAAGAGCCTGCTTCGTATCCAAACATTTCAGATTCAAACAAACTAGCTGGAATGGCTCCGCAGTTGATTTCAATAAACGGCTCTTCTTTTCGTTCACTTCCATAGTGTAAAGCACGGGCAAAAGCCGTTTTACCAACACCCGATTCACCTAGCAACACAACCGTTGCATCGCTGTCTGCCACGCGATTAATAATGGACCATACCTTTTTCATCGATTCACTTCGTATGACCATATCATTTGACTGCTGTTCCCGAAGCTCTTCCACTTCCAGCTGATATGTTTTCATTTTCACTTCGAGCTGCTGATAATCTTCTTTTAAGCGCTGAAGCTCTGTTAAATCATGTGAAAAGCTGATTACTCTTTTCATACACTGATGTTCATCATACACGGGAATACCGGTTGCCATTACCACTTTGCCCGTTTCTGTTTTTTGCATCAGCTGTACTTCTTTCTTTTTCTTTAACACTTCAATCGTAACGGAAGGTGAAAATATCCCGCGGTCTTGCAATTCGTATACGGTTTGTCCCACTAACTCTGACACGTCATACCCGTATATATCACGGCAGTTTTGGCTTGCTCGTAAAATACACCCTTTTTCATCAGTGATAACGATATTGTCGTTAGAAGCATGCAAAATAGCTTCAAGCTCTCGTTCAATCATCTCAGTGCAGTACTCCTTTTTATTTAATCTGATTTTTCAAATATTTATACTTTCTATTTTATCAGTAAACTCGCTTATTCAATACAAAAAGCCCCTTTAATAGGAGCTTTTTGTTTAAGATAGCTGCTTCATTTTTTGTTTGAATAACGCTACTTTAATCATAAAATAAGTAATGTTTTCAGGTAATTCTTCTTTGATTGGTTTTAACTTTTCATCGCCTACTGAGGAAGCAGCTTCTAAAATAAGCTGTTCGTCCTCCTCTGAAAGAAAAGGTGACCAGTCAATTTCTTTTTCTTCTTCTGCGCATTTAAACAAATGATTTTCAATGGTAATGCGGCTCAATTCACGTTCAGCAGCAATTTCATCTAACGATTTTCCTTGCTGAAATAGCTCATACGTCATTAAGTGAGAGCCTTCTTTTGATGAAGCTCTTGCTTTTTTCGGAGCAGGTGCTGAAACTTCTCGTTTTCGGTCTGGATTTTCTTCACAAAACTGTTTGATTTCAGTAGTGAATCGTTCTCCGTATCGCTCTTGTTTTTGTTCTCCGACTCCTTTTACAGTGGCGAACTGTTCAAGCGTTACCGGAAGTTTTGAACACATATCATGAAGAGTATCGTCTGAAAAAATAACAAAAGGAGGCACGCCCGCTTCGTCTGCCAACTGCTTTCGAACGGAACGCAAATGAGCAAACAGCTCGTCGTCTTGGACAATTTGCTTCACTTCCATTTGTTCTTTTCTCATCACTTTTTCCGTACCAAGAAGCACGCCTTTTCCTTTGGCCGCTACGGATAAGGTAGGAAATGACCCTTGTCCTACTAAAATAAACTGCTCTGAAATCAAATACTCAATAAAATCGCTCACTTCTTTAGCCGACCGGTCGCTCATGACGCCGTACGTTTTCAGTTTATCAAAACCAAAATCAACTACTTTTTTATTTCGAGAACCTGTTAATACTTGAGCAATCATCATTTTACCGAAACGTTCGCCCATACGAATCATACAAGATAATACTTTTTGCGTATCGACCGTTACGTCTATTTCCACACGATCATCCGTACAGTTGCTGCAGCGCCCGCATTCATGCGCTTCACTTTCTCCAAAATAATGAAGAATATACGCTTGCAAGCAGCCTTCTGTATGACAGTAGTTCACCATACTTTGCAGCTTTTCAAGATCTTGAATCTGCTTTTTAGGATTCGACGTTGACTGTTCAATTAAAAAGCGCTGCACGCGAATATCTTGAGGTGAATAAAGCACGATACACTCACTTGGCAGCCCGTCACGACCAGCACGTCCTGCTTCTTGATAATAGCTTTCCATATTTTTCGGAAGCTGATAGTGCAGAACAAAGCGAATATTGGATTTATCGATCCCCATTCCGAAGGCAGAGGTAGCCACCATCACCTGCACATCATCTTGCAGAAAGCGGTTCTGCTCTTCATCACGGCTGTTCCCATTCATACCAGCATGGTATTTTGATACGTTAACTCCTGACTTTTGCAATCTAGCATGAAGCTCTTCAACATCTTTACGCGTAGCGGCATAGATGATTCCTGCTTCTTGGTCATTTTTACGGATATACTGCTCGATATAGCTGATTCGATCCTGACCTTTCACAACCGCAAACGATAAATTTTCACGTTCAAAGCCAGTCATCACCGTGTACTCTTCGTTAATATGAAGAGCTCGGCAAATATCTTCACGCACTTGAGGCGTCGCAGTAGCCGTCAGTCCCATCACAATCGGAGCATTAGACAGTTTGCTGATGAGTTCATTGATGCGCAAATAACTCGGTCTAAAATCATGGCCCCACTGTGAAATACAGTGCGCTTCATCTACCGCTACAAGCGGGATAGGAAGCATTTGAAGCTGTTCTAAAAACTGCGGAGACTCCAGTCGTTCCGGTGCTACATAAAGCAACTTATATTCACCAAGCGCTACTTCTTCCAAGCGCTGCTGCACCTCTGTGTGCGTCAGCGAGCTGTTGATATACGTGGCTGAAATACCAGCAGCGTTCAGCGTGTCGACTTGGTCTTTCATCAAAGAAATCAACGGAGAAATAACCAGGGTCGTACCTTCTAAAAGCAAGGAAGGAATCTGATAACAAAGCGATTTCCCTCCTCCTGTCGGCATAATACAAGCGGTATTGTGCCCTTCTAAAACATAACGAATTGACTCTTCCTGTCCTTTTCGAAACGAATCATAGCCAAAATATGACTGTAAATGTGTTAAAGCTTGTTCAAATTGCAAAATTGCGTCCTCCTTTAAAATAAGTAGAAATAGTAGTTGAGGGATTCATTAGAAGAAATTGAGACGTAGGGTTTTATTTTATCAAACCTTGGAGGAAGTTGCACAGAATTCGTTGAATTTAAGGATATAGAAAAATGATAAGCGAAAAGCCCTCAATTTATAACTCTCTTTCCTATCACAAACAGGCTTTTTATGTATGTCAGGACTCCTTTCCTAAAAATCTTTCCCCATTCCATTCTTTTTTCCTGTATACTTAAGAATAGGAAAGAGGTGCTTATCACGAGACATCCTGTAGAAACAATTTATTATTTAGAAAATCCACAGCGTAATGTTTCAACATATGCTTCCACAACTCAGTTAACGGTTGAGTCTGTTGTGAAAGATGTGTTTGGTGTTGCTTGCGTAGCAGATATTAAAATTATGCTTCAATATAATAAAGAATTCCGCAAAAGTATCAGTCAATTACACAATGCAATGGACGATGATCTTACGTTAGAAATGGTTTTTCGAGTTGCTTCAAAAGAAGATTTGCTTCGATTTAAAAAAAATTTACTTGAAAGTAGTTTAGATGACGCAGAAACATCAATAGACTGTCCATTCAGCGCAACCATTCAATTACAAGATGGTCGATATACATGGAACGAGTCTACTTCTGTTTATGAAAAACAAAAAGAACGTCTTTCATCTTAAATTTCTCTATTTTTATGTATGCAAAAAGCCTGGATCTTAGCTGTTTAAGATCTAGGCTTTTTGCAGTTTGTACTATACTTTAAAAGGTCAAAAAAAAAACGATGCAGGAAAAAGGCTAACTAAAGCTTCTTCCTGCTTATCCTTCACCAGATTCTCCTTAAAAACAAAAGCGTTTTTCCTTCTTCTATATTAGGCTTTTTAACTCAATTTCATGAAATAGGTTTTATCTCTTCCAATAACGTGTATACACAAACCAAGGAGATAAGTTACTTAAGCTTCTCTTCATTACTCAACGTATTCGAGAAAGTTGTCTATCATACAAGGAGGTTTTTGGAAATGGTAAATGTAAAAGTAGTTGAAAATGGCGTACAGGCAAAAGATACAATTGAACAATTTTTGCGTGAAGGATTTACAAAAGACGAAGTTTATTTACTTGCACACCATCAAGATCGCTCCGAGGATTTAACAGCTGCAACAAATACAAACAATATCGGTCTTTCTGAACAAGGTGTTTTTGATGCGATTGCGAATGTATTTCGTTCTCGAGGAGACGAGCTTCGTGCCAAAATGCGTTCATTAGGATTATCACAGCCGGAAGCTGAACGCTATGAAGAAGAATTAGACCACGGTAAAGTAATCGTCGTTGCATCAAAAGTTGCTTAATAAAAAAGCCCTACAGCAGGGCTTTTTTATTTTGCCTTCCTCCCTTCTTACCTTTTCATTAAAGCAGTCATTCAGACATATGATTATGAAGATAAGAGTTACTGTGAGGAGTGATATATTTGATTATAGGAATTGAGTACACAAAACGTGTGAAAAATGGATTAGTCGTTAAAAATATTCCTTACAAGATACACGATAAACCTTGTGGTGAAGGCTGCTGTAAAAATGATAAAACGATAGGCATCAGAGACAAATTAAGGGTTAATTGGCTGTTGAATGTTTTTATGCCTAGCAAAAATATAACAGTATTTGATTATAAATATTGGTCAGAGGAATTAACTTCTTTATGGAGAGAGCATAGGAGAAAAACGATATAATACACCTGCTAAAAAAACTCCTTGATAAGCAAGGAGTTTTTTTCTATTTACTTCATTTTCTAGAACCAGCATATTTATTACGCATTGCCGCAATTTTTATAACTTTAAATTTGGTGATAGTAAATGTACTGTCATCATTATAAGTTACTGCGTGAGAGGCTTTTTCTTCCACTCATCATAATCAATTTGATATGTAACATTTCTTAGCTGTGTTTATACTTTTCTGCTGAAGGCAATAATGAAGATGCATAAACTATATAAAGGGTGAAAAGTTATGATTAACGTCATTGAGACACTACTTGATTATATAAAAAACTCTTCTACAGATGATTCGCCCCCTCCCCCACATATTGGTGAGGCTATGGGATGCTGGTTATATTTCACTGCTTTAGCGGAAGAAATACCTGCCTTAGAAACCTGTCTTAATACAACAACTAACAGCGAACTGCTTAAGCTTACTCAAGACTCAAAAAACCTGGCTGAATCTCAGATTGATACACTAAAAAAATTAATGGTTAAAGAAGGAATTATGCTTCCTGAAATACCGGCTACCAAGCCGAAATCCGACCCTAACAGCATTCCATTAGGAGCAAAAGCAACGGATTCTGAAATTGCTAACTTAATATCTGTAAAAATTGCTTCTAATATCGTCATGTGCAGCACGAATATGGGACAGTCTATTAGAACCGATATTGGATTGATGTGGCTAAAATTCCACACTGAAAAGGTTATATTAGGATCAAAAGTGAAAAGTCTGATGCAGCAAAAAGGCTGGCTTAAAATTCCGCCTTACTACTATTCACCTGGAGCACCTCATAACTAATTGAAGTGTTTTAAGGTAAGCAGCATAGATAACCTTACATCTAACACATTTAACGAGGTGCTTGAATATGGATTTCCCTACAATTCATACAAATTTTTGGGACGCAGTCATTGGTGTTCCTATCGTATTAATCGTGACACAGCTGATCAAATGGCTTTTCCATCCTAAAAGGCAGTACGTTCCGACTATTGCTTTAGCTGTTGGCGTGCTTTTTTCAGTATTTATCAGTCATCCTCATCATATTATTGCCGGGTTGTTTATGGGATATTTTTATGGATACGCCGCAATTGGCAGCTATGCCGGTCTTAAAACAACGTGGAGAACGATTAGAAAAGATACGTCTCCTTATTCATCAGACTAAAAAACCAGCGAAATATTCGCTGGTTTTAATCTTCACTGCTTATTTCTTCTGCTCCTAGCTCTTTGGCTAAATGAACAACCGATTGATTGATTTTCCATACGTAATAAATGTTATGCAGCAGCTGAAGATGCTGTAAATTTCTTGATTGAACGGACGTATCAAAATAATCTAAAGATTGTTCAATCTTTTGTCTTACATCTTCAAGCGTGTATACATACGTTCCTCGCTCTCCTCGCAACGCTTTTTCAAGCTGAGTGAAGTTACTTGCTACTTTCTCTTCCACTTCCTTTACTACGCCATGAAATTCTGCTTCCTTATAAAAAGCCTCGTTTCTAGTAGAAGATGCTACCAAATGCTTGGCGTAATAATTAATAGCCGTAAAAACGGTCAAAAATTGCTGAAGGCGTGAACGGCCAACGAAACCTTTGATAATAGGATCTGAATCGACATGAAGCTGTTTTAGCTTTTTTTCTAATTCCATTCCTTTATCAGCTAAATTGGCAAACGCATACTGCTTCGTAAAACGATGCAAATAAGTGTGAACAAATTCTTTTAAAGCCGCTACGTATTCTACTGAGGTGTCGGTTATTTTATCTCTTGTTCTTTTAGGAAACACAAGAGCAGATACGGCTAAACCGATTCCAACTCCTACAACTGTATCTAATACGCGAGCTAGTAACAAACTCTCTGAAATCCCTCCAAGAAGCATGTCATACATAAAGGCCAGCATCATCGTAATCCAAAAGCTCATAAACGAATACGTAATAGGAAAGAAATAAAAAGCCATAAACACACAGATAAAAAGCAGCGTTATTTCAAGTATTCCGGGTGAGACAAAGCTTGCGACAACAAAGCCAACAGCTGCCCCTAAAAGCGTTCCTACGCTTCGCTGCACGGCTTTTACAAACGTACTTCCTATCGTTTCTGTACCAAGAAGCACTAAATAGCCTGCTAACAGCGCCCAATATTGATGCGATGGAGATAAAAAAGAGCCAAATATTAATGTCGCAACAGCAGTGATGACCGCTTGAATAGACTTTTTCGTAGATGGTTTTAATCCTTTTTCTTCATCATTGTCCTCTTCGTCTTCTTTTTCTTCCGCTTCTTTTTGAGGCTGTTTTTCTTGTTTCACAATTGCCTGCTGCAGCTCATAGGCTTCATCAATCACGTGATTTGATATCGTTTCGATACGGCGGATTAAGTAAAGCCAATCTTTATACCTTTTATCTTGAGGTTCGAGTTCACTTAATTTTTGGCGCAGCTCTTGCAGATGCTGAGCTGCATCCGTTAAGGAATGAGTAGGATTTTCATTTAATACCTCTGCTTCGCGAATCGATTCCACTAGCTTTAACAGCAGCTGCTGAATATCAAAATGATTAAATGCCTTTAATTCACTGAGCTTTCGAATCGCCGGGGAATATGTCTGGAGCAGCATAACTGTATCAAATACATAAAGGCGCATCTGTTCAGCTGTTACGCCAGGCCATATGTCGTGGGGATCTGTATTTCCAAGCTCTTCTGATACTACACGGGCATACTCGGCCAGTTTTTTAATATTGCGGTTATATTGTTTGATTTGAGCCGGTTCAATTCTTTTCTTTTGAATTAACTCAATAATTAAATCAAGCACCAAATTCACTTGAATATGAAATGATTTCATTGAAGACCTCAGCACGTTGGCAGGCCGGTCTTTAAAGATAACAAAATTATAAATAAATGCACAGCATGCTCCTACTATAACGCCAGCTAACAGCCACGGCAGCTGAGAAAATGTGACGTGTAAAATAGAAGCAAAATAAAACGACATAAAGGCTACCATCGACAGGGAAAAATAGCGAATACCAAATCTCTGTAAATAAAAAGACAAAAACACCAACAGAACGAGAAAAATATTTTCTGCTTGTCCATATCGTGATAAAAACGAACCAATTCCGAGAGAAACGGCGCTGGAAAGCGCTACTAAGCCTGTTGTCACTTTTTTTGCTTTTGTTGTTTCATCATTCACAACCAATATACCCATCAGGCCGATTACGCCTGCTAAAATAGCAGCGGTAATTTGTGAGCTTCCCGCTGCTTTTAATACAATCAGCATAATAACGACCGCTGTAATGACGCTGATCGTAGCTTTGGAAGCCGTTTTGAGCCTTTTTCGTCCAGGGTCTGCAGCAACTAAGCGGCTAAACCAATATGAAAAAATAAACACCCTCTCCTTTCGTGCTGTAGAGTTCTTTGTAGAAAGAGTAATATTATTACTTATACCCTTTTTTATTCTTTTCTATCGTATGTAAGCACGTTTTTACACTATAACATTGCGAAGGACTAAAGAGCTAAACAAATGCTTAAAAACACATCTGTTTTCTATCAGATGTGTTTTTAAGCATTAATCAGTACTTACAATGTAAGAGAAGAAATTTCCCACCCGTTTGTTAATGGATTTCTCTTTAAAGTAAAAACCATCGTGGTCTTTTGAGCCCCTTTATCTTCGTAATAAATAAGGCACTCTACGGCGATTTTCTCTTTTGTTTTATACTTTTTTGCATGAAATAAGTCCGTTTTATAATAAATAGTGGAGATACTATGCAGTTTTTCCCATAGCTTATGCTCTTGCTTCACGCGCAAAACCGGCTGCATTAAGGCATCGTCATCTTGCTTTAATCCTGTTAAAAACATATTTACGACTTCTGCCGGCTCAGCTTTCAATGCATATTTATCAAGCTTTCCTCCTGCTTTTAATACCATTAACTGATGACCTGGATCCACATTTTGAGACTTGTGAGTCGTACTTCCTGCAAAGTGAATGCAAAAATGACCGGGGAATCCATTGTCAAGCGCACCGGCTCCGTGAGGCATTCCGTTCATGGAAGCGGCAAGCATTTGGCCTTTAAACGGAATGAGAACAGCTCTTCGGTTCCAGCTCCATTTCCCATTATATAAGTGCTTCATTACTTTCGTATCTTGACGTGTAAGCGGCTGAACATCTGCATGG
This sequence comes from Priestia sp. ST2, assembly GCF_055810735.1. NCBI lineage: Bacteria > Bacillati > Bacillota > Bacilli > Caryophanales > Bacillaceae > Priestia > Priestia sp. ST2. Next base: position 530,557 of record NZ_JBVVNT010000002.1, read on the forward strand.
TGTGAGCCTGCTCTTCGCTGCACGTAAAAGTAAAAGCCGGTTTCTACATCGATCACTTTAAATTTTTTCCCCTTCGGCAGTAAGCTTTCTACACGTTTCCACTTTAATACTTTTCCTGTGTCACTTACCGGAAAATACGTAAGGTTTTCTTCTGCTTTCATCTTTTGGGGATGCACAAAAAAACTAATAAGCATAAAGACTAAAATCATTAATTTTGTCATTGTCTACCCTCATTACCTTGTAGTTTCTCTATGTAATATGCGAAAGTACACAGACAATTATAAATAGAAATTTTTACACGCTAAGCTCATGGAAAATAATACAAAAAAGAGCTTGTGAATCTTATACATTAAACGGTTCATTTTATTCATACTAACAGGTGAAAGCGAGGTATATGATATGAATTTCACTTGGATGGTTGGACTTTTAATGCTCATTCAACCTCTTTCTACACAAGACCACCTATCTATTACTCATGACGGTAAACCAATTGAACGGATTGAACGGGATAAAGTGGCCGTGCCTCTTCTTCCTGTACCTATGGTTGATCATGATCGATACAATCTTCTTCTAGAAGAATTGGATAAAAAAACATATAGAGAGCCCATAAATGCCCGCATTGATAAAAGCGGACAAATTGTTCCTGAGCAAGCGGGTGTCAAACTATATCATAAAGATTTTGCGGAGAAATTTTATACTTATTTTTTTAACGGCGGTACGTCAACATTAGAAATCCCGACGCTTCCTGTTCCGCCTCGCGTAGATAAAGAGCTGCTTGCAACGATTCGAATTAAGCAAATCGGTCATTATCATACGGTATTTAACCCTCATAATAAAAATCGTTCTCACAATATTTCTCTTGCAGCTGAATCACTAGACAGCAGCGTTATATTTCCTGGGGAAGTTTTCTCTTTTAATCAAACCGTCGGAAAAAGAACGGCAGCAAAAGGGTATATGCGTGCGCCAATCATTGTAAAAGGAGAGTATTCTGAAGGAGTTGGAGGAGGAATTTGCCAAGTTTCTTCTACTTTATTTAACGCCGTCGATAACGCTGGCCTAACGATTACACAGCGTTACTCACACAGCCGCAGTGTTTCCTACGTACCTCCTGGACGAGACGCTACCGTCAGCTGGTATGGACCTGACTTTCATTTTAAAAATACGTATAGTGATCCTTTGTTGATTCGAGCGCAGGTGCACGGGGGAGTCGTAAGCGTGGCCGTTTACTCTACTGATGCGATTGAATATAAGCCTCGCCGCGTGCCTTGGGCTTCTATTGATCAATTGCCGAAAGAGAAAAAAATTGAATCGCATGTTGATACTGAGCCTGCCGATTAATCATCTCTTCCAGCATTTTATAATGAACACAAAAAAGCCTAAAGGGTATCCTTTAGGCTATTCAGTGATATAATTAGCAGCCGTAGCCGCCACCATAACCACCGCTATAACAACTACATCCGATAATTACTAATAGAATAAATAATACAACTAATAAAGCGAAACCAGAACCAAATCCACATCCAGCATTAGACATACAAGCACTCCCTTTCAACGTAATTTTCTGTTGCTAAAACAAAGAAGGTTCAAACATGGGGTGTTTCTCATGGATAGCTTATTGTATGTCTGCCTAGACGTTTTGGTTTGCTGTTCTGCTCATTTTTTAAAAATTGGGCTTGTTTTCGTCTTTACAGCTCAGAAAATGTAATTCCGTAAAAGTAAAGCTCATTTCCACTCTTCCTTTAAAATTGCGTAATAATATTCATCCCACCATCCTTTTTCAGTTGGAATACATTTTTTAAAATACCCTTCTCTTCTCATCCCGATCTTCTCCATAACACGATAAGAAGACGTATTCTCAGGTTGACAAGTAGCAATAATCCGATGCAGTTTCATTGTGTTAAAGCTATAGTCCACTATTGCTTTTGCCGCTTCTGAAGCATATCCTTTCTGATGATAGAGAGAATTAAATACCCAGCCAATTTCATAAGTATGGTCCCCAAAATAGTTAAAAAAGACGATATGACCAATTAGAATTTTTTCGTTTTTTAATACAACTGGAAAATTTTTAGCATTTTCTTTTATATTTTCATTTACAAATTTCTTCGCATCATCCTTACTAAACATACCTTCTGGTATGTACTTCATGACATTAGCATCAGATGTATATGCGTAGACATCTTGCCAATCTTCATATTTAAATTTGCGTATTAGTAATCTGTCAGTCTCAATGTTCATGTGGTTCTCCCCTATCTCAAAGCTATCTTTCTATACGCTTGTTTCGATAGTGAAGATATAAAAACCTCTTTGCACCAAGTTACTATTGCTTTTGCTGACGCTTCTTTAAAACAAGATAAAGTGACTCTGCGAAAAAGAAAAACAAAAAAGAAAAAAGGACAAATAATTCGGCCACTTCCATTACACGAAACGGGCTTAAAGCATTGTATAGTGCCTGCAGTACGTTCGTTCCTTGAAAAAGATCAATTCCTACAGAAAGAGCGATCACAGATCCAAATAGCAGCAGGCTAACCCCAATAATTTTCATCATTTTCCCTCCTCACCTAAACATTACTTACCTCATAGGGTCGTCATTTTCATTTACCGTCATGCAAAAGATATTTTGTTAAAAATTACATAATTATACGGTTTTTGGTCAAATTAATAAAAACTATAGTAAGGGTGTTTTCATTTATGCCTTCGTTCTTTAAAAATCAACAATCTAAAAATAAACTTCCACCTCAGTCAGATCAAACAAGTAGCGAACAAACAGCTTCTTCTCTTAAGAATCTGCTGTCTGAGAACCTTACCCTCATTAAAGAGAAAACTGGAAACAGCTCAGATATTGTGATTCGTCATTTTAAAATAGGCGTCAATAACAGCTTGGCTGCTGCTATCGTCTACATAGAAGGGATTGTAGATAATCAGGCTATTCAAGATTACTTACTGCAGTCTCTTATGAAAGATAATCAAAAAAATGACCTAAACGATCAAAACGCATTAGAGTTAATTTCCGAAGACATCGTAACAATCGGCAACGTATCGTTTGCAGACAACTGGAATGATTTACTTTCTTCTTTGATGTCAGGAGACAGCCTTCTTATTGTCGACGGCATAAACCGCGTACTCAGCGTGAGTACACAAGGCGGTGAAAAGCGTGCCATTGCAGAATCTACTACCCAAATGGTAGTGCGGGGACCAAAAGGTGCCTTTACTGAGTCTATTGGCACAAACTTAGCCATGGTGCGCCGAATTATTAAAACACCTGACTTATGGCTAGAGTCGATGAAGATTGGCCGGGTAACTAAAACGGATGTCACTCTTATGTATATTCATGGCATCGCAAACGATAAAGTTGTAAAAGAAATTCGAAAGCGATTAAAAAACATTGATATTGATAGTATTTTGGAATCAGGTTATGTTGAGCAGCTAATTGAAGATCAAACGGTCACTCCTTTTCCAACTATTTATAATACAGAAAGACCTGACGTGGTGGCAGGTAACCTTTTGGAAGGAAGAATTGCTATTTTTGTGGATGGAACTCCTTTTGTACTTATTGCTCCAGCGTTGTTCATTCAATTTTTCCAATCGGCTGAAGATTACTACGCACGCTTTGATATTGCGACGTCCATTCGTCTTTTGCGGGTGTTTATGTTTATGATTTCACTTATCGCTCCTGCTACGTATGTGGCGGTTACGACATTTCATCAAGAGATGGTACCCACGACGCTTATTGTAGCTCTTGCGGCACAGCGAGAATCCGTTCCATTTCCCGCGTTTGTGGAAGCTTTTTTTATGGAAGTCACCTTTGAAATTTTGCGTGAAGCAGGGATTCGTTTACCAAAAGCTATCGGCTCTGCCGTATCGATCGTCGGAGCTCTTGTTATTGGGCAAGCAGCGGTTCAAGCGGGGATCGTCTCACCAGCTATGGTTATTATCGTATCGATTACAGCTATTGCTAGCTTTGCAACGCCGTCTTTCGATATGGCTATTTCAGCGCGATTAATTCGTTTTTTATTTATACTAGGAGCGGCTACATTCGGTTTCTATGGCATTATCCTTATTCTTTTAATGGGGGTTGGACACCTGTGCAGCTTACGTTCATTTGGTGTTCCTTACATGACGCCATTAGCACCCTTTATTCCTGCAAGCAATGAAGATACCTTGCTGCGGTTACCTTGGTGGACGATGAGAAGAAGACCTAAATTAATTAGTGATAACAAAGTTCGTCAAAGCAAACATCAAAAGCCTGAGCCTCCTTCTTCAAGAGGTATGGTTAACCAGGAAATGGAAGAAGATGATCAAAATGAAACGTAAAAGTTTATTTTTACTGATAATGACCATAATGATGGTATTGCTTACTAGCTGCTGGAGTAAAAAAGAGTTAACGGATCTTGCGTTTGTATCGGCAATGGGCATTGACAAAACGAAAGATGGGCGGTATGAGCTTACCTTTCAAATTATTAACCCAGGAAACGTAGCTGGCTTACAGGGAGGCGGCGGCACCCAAAGTCCGCCTGTTACGATCTATGCTGCTTCCGGTGATAATTTAGTTGAAGCAAGCAGACGCGCTTCGGCTAGAATTTCCCGAAGACTTTATTATGCCCATACAAACTTAATCGTGATCGGAGAAAAACTAGCGCGTGAAGAAGGAATTAACATTCTTATTGATTCTATTGATCGCGATCCTGAATTTCGAATTACGACTTCCTTAGTAATCGCAAACCAGTCAAGTGCTGCTGATTTGGTAAAAGCACTAACGCCTGTCGATAAAATTCCAGCAAACAAAATTATGAAAACGCTGGAGTTCACTCAAAGAAAATGGGGAGAAAACCTAAAGGTTTCCTTTCAAGAAGTGATGAGATCTCTCGAATCTCCAGGAGGAGAAGCACTAGTCTCGGGTTTTCGTTTAGTTGGAAATCCTCAACAAGCAGAAAAATTAGATAACCTCCAGCAAAGCGCACCAGAAGCTACCCTTCGTGCTTCTGGCATTGCTGTTTTTAAAAATGGAAAGTTAATCGACTGGTTGTACAATAGTCCAGCTAGAGGCAGCGTTTGGATTCTTGATAAAATACAAGGAACCGATATTAATGTAGATTGGAAAGGAAAAAAAGAAGCGCTTGCCTATCAAACAGTTCGTCAAAAAACGGATGTATCTGTAAAAATGATAAAAGGAAAACCTTATGCGTCCGTTCACACTCGCGTAGAAGGCGATCTTGGAGAAGTGGAGGTCCCTGTTGATACACGTCAACCTGCTGTCATCAAAAAAATGGAAAAAGCAGCAGGTAAAGAAATAAAAAAAGAATTACAAACAGCTATTAAACAAGCTCAGACAGACAAAGTTGACATCTTCGGGTTTGGAGAAGCGCTGGAACGCACGCGGCCTAATCAATGGGAAAAACTCAAATCAGAATGGGATGACGTTTATTTTCCAAAATTAAATGTAGACGTTACGGTAGAAGCTTACATTCGCCGAACAGGTCTGCGCAATAAATCATTTCTCTCTAGCCTAAAAGAAAAACAAAACTGAGGTCAGGAGGTTCTGGCTATATGGAAAAAGCAAAAATTAGCGCCACTCAATTATTTATTCTCATGGTTTTATTCGAGCTGGGAAGTGCTTTATTAGTTCCTCTTGCAATGCGAGCGAAGCAAGATGCATGGCTAGCTATTTTAATTGGAATGCTGTGCAGCTTTTTTTTCTTCTTAGTCTATCATAAGCTCTATTCCTACTATCCGGACCTCCTGCCTACAGAATATATGCAGAAAATTTTAGGGAAGGCACTTGGAACACTTCTTGCATTCATATATATTGTCTATTTTTTATACGATGCATCACGAGTTCTAAGAGATTTCGGAGAGATGCTTCTTACTTTTGCCTATCCCGATACGCCTTTATTTATTGCTAATGCCTTATTGATGCTGGTCATTATCTATATAACTCGAAAAGGTATTGAAGCGATAGCCAGATCAGGAGAGCTTCTGTTTATTTTCATGTATTTTCTAGCTGTTGCAGGCTTCATCTTGATTATTAGCTCGGGATTAATTGATTTTAAGAACTTACAGCCGGTATTAAAAGAAGGAATACTTCCTGTGGCCAAAGTTGCTTTAACTGAAACGCTGTATTTCCCTTTCACAGAAGCTATTGTATTTACCATGCTTCTTCCTTATTTAAGCAACCCCAAAAAAGCAAGTGTCACCATGCTATGCGCAACGGGATTAAGCGGAATTAATTTAATTATTACGATGATCATTAACATTAGCGTGCTTGGGGTTGATTTGACGACAAGATCACAGTTCCCTCTTCTTAGTACTGTTCAAACGATTCAAGTAGCTGATTTTTTAGAGCGTCTCGATGTATTTTTTATGTTTGCTATGGTTATTGGGATTTATTTTAAAGTTAGCATCTTGTTTTATGCCTCTATCATAGGTACAGCTACTTTATTTAAAATTAAATCTCCTTCCCGTCTAGTGTATCCTTTAGGCATCATTGTGTTGTTTTTGTCGATTACAATCGCTAGTAATTTTCAAGAACATCTTTATGAAGGGCTACACGTAGCGAGATTTCTTTTACATATGCCTCTTTTTGCTATCGTACCTATACTGCTTTTGATTATCGCCTTTTTGAAAAATAGGAAGAAGCAGCACAGATAGTATATCTCTAATAAATAGAAAAAATAGCGTTAAAATTATCGAGGTGATGTTCGTGTATATATGGTTTTATGATCATTTTATTAATACCATCTTATTTCCGCTTACTTGTATCATGCTAGTGTGCCTATCATTAGGGCTGTATGCATACTTTAAGCTGAAAAAAATGAAAAGTTGATACTAGATGGCTATTTCCCTCATTCAAAACAAGAAAGATACCACAAGATAAAAAGCAACTGTTATTCCCGCTGCAATTAGAGCGGGCTTTAATTTATACTTGGCATATTCAATAACAGATAAATCTAATATTTTGGCGATGGTATTCGTATCGTCGCTTAAAGGCGAAGAAAACGCTCCAAATGAACCGCTTGCAAATACGGCACCGATAATCAACGGCAAAGAAAGATCTGCAGAACTTGCAAGCGATACGCCAAGCGGCATTAAAATTCCCCACGTCCCCCAAGCAGACCCGATAAAGTAAGAAATAGCAGCTCCAAACACAAACATAAAAGGAGTGACAAACATTTGAGGAATCCACTTAGAATGTGCCGTCACGAAATTGGAAAAACCCAAGTCTTCTGTAACAGCGGATAATCCCCATACTACCGATAACAGCAGAATAACGGACATTAAGTCATTGCCTCCTGTGATAAAACCATTAAGCAAATTCTGTAATGTAAAGCGCTGAAACAAGAAAAAAATGAGGGTAATTAACGTAGTCATAATTAAAGCTACTACCATCGCTTCTAGCACGTCTGCTTTAATAAATGCTTCAAAAAAGGTGTGACTCTTATGATGTCCACTCCACCATGTTAAAAGTAAGGTGAGTGAAATCACGACAAGTAAAGGCACTAACAGATTCCAAGGCTTGGAAGGCAAATCCTTCGATACGCAAGGATGACAATCATGCCAATCTTTTTCGTCTTCTTCCTCAAGCTTCATAGGAGCTGTAGATGTTGAATGATGAAAAAAGCTTAAATAAATCCCTACTAAAATAATCACAATCGAAAAAAAATTATAAGGAATGCTTTGAATAAACAAAGAATAAGCGTCTTGTTTTATACCTTGATGATCAATCGCCATTTGAATGATGGATACCATATATCCTACAAATGCCGTTGCCACAGGAATTAAGACGATAACAGGAGTAGCAGTTGTTTCAATAACGAACCCTAGCTCTGCTGTCGTCATTTTCACTTTTTTCAGCAGCGCTCTCATGATGGGCGCGATTGTAACAAAACGAAATGTGGGAGCACTGAATGTTCCAATGGTTGAAACATAGGTTAAAATAAGGGCTTTTTTTCTTGTATCAATTCTTTCAGCAGCTGTTTCCACAAAACCTTTAACTCCTCCAGCCATCTTAATCATTCCGATGAGCCCTGAAAACGCGTATAAAAAGACGACGATTTCTATATTACTTTTATTTCTAAGAGCTTGTACAACGTAGTGAAGTAGCTTTTCAACACCTCCGATAATCGAATGGTCAATCAAATAAGCGCCTACTAATAAGCCTAAAAACAACCCTGGCAGCACTTGTTTCGTGAAAATAGCTATGGGAATAACAATTAAAAACGGTATAATTGAAAACCAACTAGATTCCATAGGACTCTCCCCTATCTTAAACACCATATTAGATGTCTTCACGTATCGTTCATTAGCTTTTAATGTAACCCCAATATTATGTGTATATTCACGAAAGCAACACGTATAGACAGTGCTGTTTTAATAAAATACTTCTGATTAAAAACAGCATCATAAAACTCTTTATTTCTACAACAAAAAAAGCAGTTTGCACATGCAAACTGCTTTTGAAAAGAAGCGGAAGACGAGGTTCGAACTCGCGACCCCCACCTTGGCAAGGTGGTGTTCTACCACTGAACTACTTCCGCGCGTATATGAAAGTAAAGATGCGGGTGAAGGGACTTGAACCCCCACGTCATAAGACACTAGATCCTAAGTCTAGCGCGTCTGCCAATTCCGCCACACCCGCGTGTAAATTAAAAAATAACTCCAAAATGGCAGGGGCAGTAGGAATCGAACCCACACTGACGGTTTTGGAGACCGTAGTTCTACCTTTAAACTATGCCCCTAGAAATGATTTCTTCAAAAGAACCTCGTTTATCAACGACGCTATATCATAATAAAACATATATGGAATTTCGTCAATAGGTCTTTTGATGAATCATAACTAGTACTAGGGGTTTCAAAAAAACTGTGAGGCATATCACAGTTTTTTACACATTCCCTTCACCAGCTGCAGTCCTCTTTAATCTCCGCTATTTGTTTTTAAAGACTCTGCTGTAACACAGTACTATACAAAATGTCTCCAAAATCGTGTAAAGACCGAAAGAATATGTAGGAGTGCAGATTTTACGGGAGGCACGTTTTTTTGAGAATCCGTATTAACATCCACAGGTTCTCCCTCATTCCCCACAAGCATACTGTGAGAAATTTTAGTTTCAATAGCTCCTGTTAACTCGGCTGCAAATTCTTCACTATCTATCATAACCATGGATTCAGTATTTAAAAATGCAGAGCGTGAATCTAAGTTAAAAGAACCAACTGCACTTAAACGCTGATCATAAACAACAGATTTCCCGTGAATTGAATAGGGCTTTTGATATTCATAAAGCTTCGAACCAGCTTTTATAACGCGATTCTTCACTCCCAAGTATGCAGAAAAAGCCATAGCATTTGGAGTGGATGTAATAGAATTAGTTAAAATAATTCTTTGCACTTTTGGTTTTACTTGCTTATCTATATACTGTTCCATTTCTTTTGTTGGTACGATATAAGGGCTTTGAACAACAATGGATTTTTCAGCTTGCTGGGAAAGCTTAATAAATGTTTTCCATATAAAAGGGCTTTTATTTATTCGTTGAATAGGATTTGTAATAAAAGAAATCTTTCTTGTAGGCATCGTTGCTTCTCTCCATACAATATAAGGATGGACAAAAGGTTCGTTTACTTTTTTGGCCTCTTCGTATTGATCTATCAATAATTTTTTTCCTGAAAGACCGCGAAATTGTTTAGTTTTCTTGGGCTTTGGAAAAGCTTTTCGTGTATACGGATGATTCCATAATTTTTCTATATACTTCTCCATTGAGAGAATGACACTATGACTTTCTTGCTTTGTGTTATAAATCAGTACATCACGGTCATAGACAAAATTTTTATTTGGTTGACTAGCCAAGTATTTATCTCCAATATTTCGTCCTCCACTAATACCTAATTGGCCATCGACTACTATTATTTTATCGTGAAGACGGTTATGCCATGTCCAAGGTTTAAAAATAGTAAAGGGCTCATAGTACTTTAATTCAATATTATTGTGGAAAGCTAGAGCATAAAGAACATTTTTCCTCTTGCCTTTTAACCCATGAGCGATCCCATCTAACAACACGCGAATACGTATACCTCGATCCGCAGCTTCGAATAAAGCGCCCATAAGTAAATCCGAAGAACGGCCTTTACCGATGGAAAAGTATGCAATATCAATTGTATGCCTCGCTTCTTGAATCATCTGCATCCGAACAAGCCCTGAAAAATAACCATTTTCTAAAAGCATAACTCGATCTGTGGATTCTTTCTTCCCGTAAAAATTCTCAGTATTCATTACTTTTAAGTCTTTTCCCTTGTGTAAAGGGACATAAAACAGTACCACTGCAGTTACGAATACATATATGAAGTACAATACGACAATCATTATTAGTATGTTTATTAGCATATTTCCTGTCACAATCCCTTTCCATTCTTATCGTTCTGTTTTTATTAGGATTCTTACTTTTTTAACTTCTATACCTTTTAAAATAAGAATGGAATGATGGATTATTTGTTACACCACTGTTGATTTCCGTGCCAGTCTTCGCCTTTCCCTCCAAACAACAGCTAGAAGCAATTATATACACGAAACCTACGTTTACACTATCAATAAAAAAAGCAGAAGTTCATTACCTTCTGCTTTTACAATTTATACTCTCTATTGTGAACCTGCCTAAGTAAAACAGCGGCTCTTTTATTGATTAAGGTCGTTCTCCATATCTTTTATATCTTGCTGAAACTCTGTTAAACGCTGACGCTGTGTTTCAGAAGCATTTTCAAGCGCATTTTCAATTTGCTGAGAGGCTTCATTCACTTCACCTATCGCTTGCTTCGCTTCATGGCCGTACGATGCATCATTTTTAGCTTCATTTGCCTGTTCATATGCATCTACTGCTTCTTTATGCCCCTGCTGTGCTGCTTGAAACGATTGTTGTTTATCTTTATTGTATGGGTATTTTTTCATCATAGTGCTCCTTTCCATTTGTTCACTCTTTAGTGTGGCATTTTTCTACTTATTCATACGACGCTTCAATAGGTTAAAGCTAAATGAATATTCCTCATAACAAATCCCTCAATCATTTAAGAGCCCTACAAAATATCTTCTATCTCCTGAAATACTTTCTATATTTTACAAAAATGTATAATCACTTTCTTTAGCGGACATCATACGAATAGCTTATCTGAACGAAAAAATGTATTGGGGTTGACTGCATGCACTTGTTTCTTTCCTTTTTGATCATTTGTGCAGGGATTATATGGATGGAAATAAAAAGATTACCTCAACACTCCCATAAAAAGGAACGGAACATTTTTATTGTGTTTATGACAATCAGTATCATAATCGCTCTTGCAAAAATCTTTCGTCTGCCTCTACCGAATCCTTCTGATTGGGTAGAAGTAATGTTTCAACCTTTAAGTCACTTATTATTCCGTTGGATCACTTAATTAGTGTATATGGCAAAAGGATGTGCTCATTTTGCTTAATGAAATCAATATTTCAGCTGCGCAGTTTCGCAAGCTAGTAACGTTATATAGTATTGGCAGCACCATTATTGTTGTACCTGCTGCTATTACAGCTGATGCTCATCAAGATGCCTGGATTGCCGCACTTTTCGGTGTAGCATCAGGAATTGGCTTAGTTTTGCTTTTCACCTCACTAGGAAACATGTTTCCAACGCTTACGCTTATGGAAATGAACGAAAAAATTTTAGGCAAAATAGCCGGAAAGATTGTATCAGTTGTTTTTGTGTTATCCAATTTATTCATCAGCAGTCAAGTTCTTTACTATGTAGGAAATTTTCTCACTACACAAATTCTTCCCTACACGCCGCTTACAGCCATCCATATTGCATTTATGGGCGTGGTCATCGTAGGAGTACGCCTAGGAATAGAAGTTATTGCACGAAGTGCCGAAATTTTATTCCCTTGGTTTGTCGGATTATTCGGACTTCTCATTTTGTCTATGATTCCTCAAATTAAAATAGAGCATATTCAGCCTGTGTTCGAAATCCATCCAAAAGCTTTTATTCGTGCTGTTTTAACCTTTTTAAGCATGAGTTCTTTGACTTATACTATCCTGCTTATGATTTTTCCTTCCCATACACCAGACACAAAAAAGGCAACTCAATCTTTTTATATAGGTAATATAGCAGGTGGACTAGTGATGGTGACGTTAATCTTACTCGGAATTTTAGTGCTTGGCCCTTATTACTCCCAAATCACCATGTTTCCAAGTTATGAATTAGGAAGAAGAATTGATGTAGGAAACTTTCTCCAAGGAATTGAAGTAGTCATTGCTATTTTGTGGTTTATTACTCTCTTTTTTAAACTTTGCATTTATTTTTACGCTACTCTTTTGGGGTTTGCCAATGTATTTCATATAAAGGACTACAAGCTATTTTCTTTTCCAGTCGCGCTCATTATGATTACCCTTTCCCTTATTGTGTATCCAAGCGTTTCTTATCAAAAGGATTGGGATACAAAAACGTGGATTCCCTACAGCTTACTTGTAGGCATCTTATATCCATTTTTCCTTTTAATAGCAGGGGTTATTCAAAACAAAAAGCGGCGTTCTAGCAATGGATAGAAACTCAAAAACCTTTAATAAAGAATGCACCTTCAGTATAAGTAATTATTTTTCAGAAAAATATAACACTAATTATTCATGTATAGGAGCTAGTGTATGCTAGGGGTATTGGGGTTACTTATTGTTGGCACGCTCGTCATTTGGTTTGAAGTACCTAAACTACGGCAAAAAAAAGCAAAGAAAGAACTGTGGCTATTCTATACAGTTCTTGCAATTGGAATGGTCGTAAGCATCTGTAAAGCACTTGGTTTAAATGTTCCAAATCCTTCTGATTTATCAGCTGCTATCTTCAAGCCAGTCAGCATATTTTTACTTCATTTACTATCTTAAGACGTTAAGACGAGGAAGTGAATACAGTGAAACCTGTAGTTAAAATTTCAACGATTCAATTTCGCATGCTCGTTATGCTTTATACAATTGGAAGCACAATTGTTATTGCTCCAGCAGCTATGACTGTAGATTCTAAACAAACCGCTTGGATTCCAGCTATCCTTGGAGTAGTATGCGGATTTGTATTAGTGAAAGTATATATAGCTCTCGGACTTTTATTTAAAGATAAAAATCTGATAGAAATCAATGAAGCAGTGTTTGGAAAATATTTAGGAAAAGGTGTATCTTGTTTATTTGTCACGTCTACTGTCATAACATGCAGCCGCATTGTATACTACGTGGGGAGTTTTTTAAATACACATATTATGATGGAAACTCCGCTGATTGCTATTCACATTATTTTTATGCTTGTGGTTGTGTTTGGAGCAAGACTTGGACTAGAAACCATCGCACGCTGCTGTGAAATATTTTTCCCTTGGCTTATTGGCCTTCTCGGAATTTTCATCTTCTCACTGACTCCTCAAATGAAAGTCGAAAACCTTACGCCTTTATTAGATATTCACTTAAAGCCGCTGACTCATTCGGTTTTCACCTTTCTTAGCATCACTTATTTTACTTTTGCTCCTTTAATGATGGTATTTCCTCTTCATTTAAGAAAACCTGAAAAAGGTGCTAAAGCTTTAATGAGCGGAAGTCTGTTAGGTGGATTTATTATGGTAGCGATTATTCTCTTTTGTATAATGGTTATTGGCTCTTATCATTCTTCAACTACCATGTTTCCTGTATACGAAATGGCTAAGCGAATTGAACTGGGGAATTTTTTGCAAGGAATTGAAGTAATTATTGCTATTATATGGTTTCTTACTCTTTTCTTTAAAGTTTCTCTTTATTTTCATGCTTCTATCGCTGGGCTTTGCCACATTTTTAACGTTAACGAAACTCGATTTCTAACGTTACCGATGGGGTTAATCGTTACAACTTTTTCTATTATCGTTTATCCAACTATTATCTATCAAAAAACATGGTTAGCCGAAACGTGGATTCCCTATAGTTTTTTCGTAGGAGCTTTTTATCCTTTTATTCTCCTTACTATAGGCTGGATCCGCTTTAGACCTGCTAAAATAAAAAAGATAATAAAACCCACATAAAAAAAGCAGGTAGTCACCTGCTTTTTTATGCTTGAAGCGCTTGAAGTCCTGCTTGGTTTAAGAAATGCCAAGGCTTATTAAAATGCGGCTGAAAGAAAAAGTCCATAAAGCCAAGCTCATCGATCGTCATTTCCTGCTGTACACATACAGACAATGTATTGATTGCTTGAGTAGCATCAATTTTAGAAATAACCTGTGCACCTACAATTCGTCTTGTTTCTTCTTCATATACTACTTTTAACGTAATATTTTCGTACGTTGGCATGAATTCAGGTCGGTTATTCTCTGATATTGTGATGCTTTTCACATTCATATCAAAAAGAGAAGCTGCTGTTTCTGTTATGCCGGTAGATGCAACATTGTAATCATAAATATGCAAGCCTGACGTTCCTTGTGTTCCCATATACTTAATTGTCGGCTTAACAAGGTTTTGAGCTACTAATGTTCCCATTCTAACCGCATTGGTAGCAAGCGGAATATAAGCATGTTTCTTAATCGGATTGTAGTAAATGGCACAGCTATCTCCGGCAGCAAATATATCTTTTTTGCTTGTTTGCATATATTCATCAACCACAATTGCCCCGTTTGGAAGCATATCTACTTGTCCTTTTACTAAGTCTGTATTTGGACGGAAGCCAACACACAGAATAACAAGATCCGCTTCGTATTCGCCATCAGTTGTCACTACTTTTTCAACAGATCCCTCCCTGCCTACAAATTTAGTAACCGCTTGGTTTAATGCTAATTTAACTCCTCGATTTTCAAACTCAGTTTCCATTAAATTCGTAAATTCTGGATCAAGATATTTATTTAAAATACGATCAGCACTATCAATAAACGTCACTTCTTTTCCATACACTTCGAATGCTTCTACTAATTCTGCACCAATATAGCCCGCACCAATTACGGCTATTTTCTTCGCTTGCTTCGCTTTTTCAATAATGTGATTAGCATGCTGATAGTTTTTACAAAGCACAACATTATTTAAATCGATGCCTTCAAGGTTTGGAATAATCGGCCATGATCCAGTTGTCATCACTAGTTTATCAAATGTATCTTCAAATTCTTCGTTGGTTTCTAAATTTCGTACAGCTATTTTTTTACCATCTGTATCAATATTCGTAACTTCATGCTTCATTTTCATATTTACACCCATCTCTTGCAATTCAGACGGTGAAGAGTAAAATAAGCCATTTGCATCTTTTACGACCCCGCCTACATAGAGCGCAATTCCACAAGACAAAAATGAAACATTATCATTTCGCTCATAAACTGTAATTTTAGCTTCTGGATAAAGTTCTGCCATATTTTTTACTGCTGCCGTTCCTGCATGTGTACACCCTACTACTGCAATTTTCATAGATGATATCCCCCTTAGGATTATAGAAAATATGATATTGTGAAGTTTTTCACATATATTGTGAAATGTTTCACAATATCTTTTACAATTCTTATTATACAAACATGTTTGTCCTTTTTCAAGAGATATGTGAAAAAAATCACATACTTTTTTAAAAAAATATGTTACAGGGTTCTTTAAATAGCGTTGAAGCTTGATATGATGAGCTTTTCTTGCTGATGCGCTGCTGATGAGAAACTTCATCAGCTTGTTTTTTTACGTAGAAATTCACTATTCAATGCACTCTCCATCAAAAAAAATAAGACGGATAAAAGAGTCACCGCTAAAATAGATACAGTGATGCCGCTCACAAGCGAGTCTGCTATATAAACTGATAGAAAAGTAAAAAATATATCTACAAAAGCTGCGGATGTTACACATAGTACTCTATTCAGTCTAGCATTCTTCATTTAAAAAATGAGTGCCTTTGAAAAAAAGCTCTGTGATAGAGCCAAATACAAAAATTAAAAATAGAAATAAACATATGGCCCAGTAGGACTCATATTCCACTCCCATTACTCTAAGGAAGCCTATAAAACCAAAAAAGTAGCTTCCCATTAGTATCGCTAAAATGATTAGTACCATCGCTCCTACTATAAAGAACGCGATTAAATGATCCATTCCCCTGCTTTTTCTTTTCATTATTCCACTCCACCTTACTTACTCATCACTTAATCCATATTATACGAAAAAAGTGCGATACCGTGGTATCGCACTTTTCCACATTATTTATCTTTTTTATCTTGAAGGGCTTGTTTTAAAGCATCACCCAAGCTTGAACCAAATGCTCCATCATCGTTGTATTTGTTGAGAAGCTTTCGTTCTTCTCGTTTTGAAATCTTTTTCTTTTTGTCCTCAGCTTTTTCCACTACTTGACATGAACGGCATTGGAAGTACGTGCCCGCTTTTCCTGAGTGAATTTCCATTCGCTTATGACACTGCGGACAGCGTCGATTTGATAGTTTAGGGTCTTTTGCGCGTCTATAGCTGCACTCCAGGCTTGAACAAACGAGCACTCTTCCTTGCTTTGTTTTCTTTTCTTTCAAGAAAGAACCGCATTCCGGACACTTAGAGCCCGTTAAATTATGAGGTTTGTACGTTTGATTACTCGTTTTTACTTGCTTAACTAGCTTTTCTGTTTGTTCGCGAATATTTGTTAAGAACTCTTTTGCATTTCCTTTTCCTTTAGCAATTGCTTCTAAGTCACGTTCCCACTTAGCCGTAAGCTCAGGCGACTTTAACTCATCTGCTACTAGGTCAATCAGCTGCTTCCCTTTTTTAGTTGCGTGCAGACGATTGTTTTGGCGATCAATGGATTCATTCTGCAGAAGTTTTTCAATAATATCTGCACGTGTTGCCGGGGTACCTAAATTATGTTTTTCCATTTGTCCAAGAAGATCCGCTTCTGTATAGCGCTGCGGCGGCTCTGTAAATGCACTCTTCATCGTTACATCTTGAATGAGCAGCTTGCTGCCTTCTTCCATATCAGGCAGCTTCACCGTTGCTTCTGAGTCTCCGCCAGAAACTTTTTTGAAGCCTGCATTCACGACTTGCTTTCCGCTTGCTACTAACTGTTCCCCATTTACTTCAAGCTCTGCTTTAACCACTTCATACTCATATGCAGGATAAAATAATGAAATAAATCGCTTTGCAATTAAGTCATACAGCTTTCGTTCATCAGCTGATAAGTCCTGTAGAAATACAGGCTGATCCGTTACGATAATAGCATGATGATCACTTACTTTTTCGTTATTAACCACTCGCTTTGGCAACTGTGCATTTCTTAAAATTGGACGAACTTCTTCTTTATATACAGCAGAGATGCTTTCCAAACGCTCTTTCATAGTAGAAACCATATCTGTTGTTAAATAACGAGAGTCTGTACGCGGATACGTGACTAACTTATGCTGTTCATATAACTTTTGAAGTACATTCAATGTCTTCTTAGCAGAGAAGTTAAAGCGTTTGTTAGCATCTCGCTGCAGTTCGTTTAAGTCATAAGGAAGCGGCTGCGCTTCTTTATGCATTTTGCGCTTAATTGTTTTTACAACTGCCTCACCTGATAATTTTGAGTGCAGCTCTTTTGCGCGTTTTTCATCAAAGATGCGCTTTTCATTACCCTTTTGCCAAGCCGCTTCAAAAGATGAAAACTGAGCTGTAAGCGTCCAATATTCACTAGGTTTGAATGTATTAATTACTTGTTCACGCTCAATTATCATCGCCAGCGTCGGTGTTTGTACCCTTCCTGCCGACAATGGTTCTTCATATTTAGTCGTTAACGCTCTCGTTACGTTTAAACCGATAAGCCAATCGGCTTCTGAACGGCAAACGGCTGAATCATACAAGCGATTAAACTCTTTTCCTGGTTTTAACTGTTTAAATCCGTCACGAATTGCTTTATCCGTTTGAGACGAAATCCAAAGGCGTTTAAACGGCTTGTTCCAGCGTACCTTTTCCATAATCCAGCGTGCTACAAGTTCTCCTTCACGCCCTGCATCAGTCGCAATAATTAACTCTCCAATATCCTTTCTTTTTGCTAGATCGGATACTGTGCGAAACTGAGAACTCACTTTACGAATTACTTTTAATTTCATTTTCTCAGGCATGATTGGCAGATCTTCTAATCGCCACGTTTTATATTGGTTATCATAATCCTCTGGTGTTTGTAATTCAACTAAATGACCGAGTGCCCATGTTACGACATACTTTGGTCCTTCAATATACCCTTTTTTTGTTTGGGTGCTGCCAAGTACGCGCGCAAGATCACGTGCTACACTTGGCTTTTCTGCTAATACAAGTGATTTCATTTTATGTATACCTCCAATTCACTTGTTCCATTATACATGATTGTATACTTTTTGTACGACTTCAAGATTAAGTTTACATAATAATATTATAATAAATAAAGCTGAAGAATTTCTCTTCAGCTTCTAGCTACTTCTTTTTATAAAATAGTCGCGAGATAATTAAACCGATAGCTCCTAAGACAATAAATAACAAGGCCCGTATAGCCATTGGGATAAAAGGTAAATCGTATAAAACGAGTTTAAAAAGTGTTAAGAACAAAATGCCCACGCCGATATACGTTGCTGTTTTAAACGTTTTAAGTGATCCTATTATAAATGCTGCAATGGACAGCCCTAACCAAACGGCCGTCATAATAAGCGTTTGCGGATTAGCTGAAAGATGATTGGTGCCAGCGGCCGTAACTTCCGTAGCAAAAATTAAAGAAAGAATAGAAAAAACAATACCTCCTCCAATTTTGAACGTATCGTGCTCATCTTTTTCTGTTTTTTGAATGCTGATCCAAATAAATACTAGAATAGAAGCTAACACAACAAGCCAATTTAATGTCGGAAGAGACAGTACTTGTTCGATTGGTGTAACTAAGATATACGTTGCGCTCAGTATATAAATCGTATAAGAAAATAGTTGATGAAGTAGATTTTTATACGTCATGGCGATATAGTAAACAGCCAGTCCTTGAATCACATATAAAATGACTCCTTCTCTTAAATCGACGAGCTGATGAATAAAAAACGCTACTGCAACAATTAAATAGGTAATAAAAAATTCAAATTTCTCTTTAGAACTTCTTACGGCGTAAACACCTAATGCGTAAATAATAACTAGCGCAAGCAGCACCATTGTGGTCGTGCCATCGTCAAAAACGGCGAGCAGCCAGCCGTACGTAACTGCTAAACTCGATAGAAGGGTAAACGCATATACTTGGAGTACGGATTGTGATAGAAAAAAACTTGAAATTAAGCATAAATGCTGAATAAGAATCGCCATACCTAATAACTCTTTTACACCATTATCACCAACAAACGAGTAATAAATGAGTAGCGTAAGATTTAATAGTACCGCGGAAAGAACATATAAAATTGAATATTTTTGTTTGATTGCCACATATAAAAAGGCAATATACAGAAGCGTTTCATAGCCAATGAAAACGAGCGCATTAGGCGAATTACTTTCAATAAGAAAAGGAACGAGTACGCCTCCAACTGCGCTAATAATACCTAATGCCTGTGAACGATAAAAGACTGTCGCGATAATCCCTAGGATAATCCAGCTCGCATTTAGTATAAAAGCAAGCGTTGGTCCCGCTAAATGATACAGGCTATGCATCGCAAACGTCGTTAACATGAGAATAGGAATAGCTCCTCCTGCAAGTACTTGCCCGAGCACCAACCTGCCCTTTTTAATTTGGAAATGACCTGTCACAGCAAAACCTATTGAAACAACGAAACCGAGAACAACTTTTGCTTTTTCATTCATTAACCCATAGTCAGAAGCTGCTTTAAATCCCCATAGCACGCCAATAATAAATACAAAAATAAAAATTCTCGGCAGCCATGTTTGAAAAAGGACTTTTTCCCAATCAACAGGTTCTTCTATTGCCTGTGAACTTTTAGCTGTTGTTTGAGCAGGACGTTTAGTGGTCTCCTCGCGCTGCTTGGGAGGAAGATGAACTGTTTTTGGCTTTGGAGAATTTGTTTTATATACGAGTGACTTTAGCCTGGCTACGTCTTCTTCTAAACTGCTTATTTTTCGTTCAAGTTCTTCTATTCTTTCTTTTTCCATGTTTCCTCACCCTTTCTCTTTAAAGTATTTGTGGTTTTTATATGTATATCTTACAGCACTTAACTATTATACCATTAAAAGGAATATTACTTAGAAACATTCTATTTTTAGCAAAAAAAAATACAGCGCCCTTTTCAAAAGAAAAGTTCGTTGTATAGGATGTGCTGCATTTTTTATGTCACTTTCTCGCTGTATGTACTATGAAATCCCGCTTCGATGTGGGCTACTTGAAAGCTATGGTGACCAATTAAATATTTAACAATATCCACACGGTCAATTTTACCGGGCTTATTATTCATTGCTTCTCGCACCATAGATTGAAATGTTTCTTTGCAAAACTTCTTTTCATGAAGCAGAATCGTTTCACAATACTCTTCATGGTCTCCCTCTGAAATACGATAATAATGCATTTCTTTCACCCCTTTTTAATGTTATACCTATTACATACCCCAAATATTGCTATTTTAACAAATTAATTTTATTATTCTTTATTTTTCCATATATAATATATGGTTTATAGGGCAACGTTTCGAAACTCGTCGTTATAAATGCTAATTTGAAGCCGCTGAGAAAAACGTTCTTGTTCGATATATGTTTCAGGCATTAATCCAACAGGATATACCTTAGGGTTTTCGCCACTGCCTAATATGTATACATACATCTTTCCTTCGCTTGTATATCGAACCTTCGTCGAAATACCCCCTTGCCCTTGAAGAGGCGCATAAACAGCTCTTACATTATCTCTTATTTCTTGTACAAACCCATGTAGTTCAATATCAGAATCATAATAATGGTTTGCTTCATACAAGCCGTAAATCCGAGACTTGTCGATATCACATAATATGTTCCAAAATTCAGATAAATTCTCTTGGAACAACACTTGAATAAAATTCCGTGCAGCTTCTTGCTGTTCGTTTGTTAATTCTTTTGTTAGCGCAAACTCTTCATTTTTTAACATCTCAGTCACCTCCCTTTTGTATGTAATACGACAAGCGATAAAAATAACCTCTTTTTTTCAACTTATTAGCAAGTAATTTATTTTTTTACATTAAAAATTGAAAAGTTATTTTGACTAAGGCGTCAGAATAACTTTTCAATTACTGTAGAATAATTACGTAAAGTATTCGATTTTTGCATTCGGAAAATACTGATCAATGTAATATTCTAATGTTTCTCTTAATTCTTGTTCTTCATCTTTTGCGTATACATATTTTCCAATTCCGTAACGCCCCCACTTGTAGCGGCGCTCCTCTTCATTCATCTCAAGCTTTGTTTTCGGATAATTTTTCTCGATTACCCGCTTGGCCGGCTTGGTAAAGCGATGCTGAATCATTTCAAACGTAATATCATCTCTGGACTCCTCAGGTATAGAGGCATCCAGCTTTTCAAACAACTGACGGTATCCCTCTTGCCAACCTTCATGAATGTAAATAGGCGCCACAATAAAGCCAAGTGGATATCCGGCTTTTGCAACTTTATTAGCAGCTTCAATCCGGTAATCAAGAGGAGATGTACCAGGTTCAAAGTTTTTTATAACATAATCTGCATTTATGCTAAAGCGGAAGCGCGTGCGACCATTATGTTTAGCATCCAATAAATGATCCACGTGATGAAATTTAGTCACAAAGCGCAGTTGACCTAGTTCACTTTCCCCAAAATACTCAATCGCCCGCTTTAATGAATGTGTTAAATGGTCAATTCCTACGATATCAGATGTACAAGCCGCTTCAAATCGCGTTATTTGAGGGGCTCTCTCCTGCATATATTGCTCTGCTTGACCTAATATTTCTTCAACATTCACGTACGTGCGAATATATGGTTTGCTTCCCATTGTTGTCTGCAAATAGCAATAGTGACAATGCCCCATACACCCTGTTGCAAATGGTATTGCATATTCAGCTGACGGTTTAGATGTATCAAATTTCAATGTTTTACGCACGCCAACTACTAAAGTCGACTTGGCATTGCGGTATTTTTGCAAATCATTTTTTCCCGGTATATTACGCACTTGATTATGAGAAGTTGTTTGACGAATCTCAATTCCCATCTTCTCAAATTTTTCTTTTAATTGAACACCAAGCGGATACTCCATTGCCCCTGGCTCAATATATACTAATTGAGGTACAAAAGGTTTTATCATCATGTACACTTCCTTTTTTCTAGTACTAATAGC
This sequence comes from Priestia sp. ST2, assembly GCF_055810735.1. Classification (NCBI taxonomy): domain Bacteria; kingdom Bacillati; phylum Bacillota; class Bacilli; order Caryophanales; family Bacillaceae; genus Priestia; species Priestia sp. ST2. The sequence goes on from NZ_JBVVNT010000002.1 coordinate 552,747, forward strand.
GTTTGAAAAATAAAAAGACTCTATCCTTGGTAATTATTTTTCAAACAAAAAAGACTCTCCGTTAAGAGAGCCTTGCATTAGTCATATTGTTCATAATCAAATATCTTATTATACATTTTTTCAGCTTCTTCATATGTTGAATATACGGCATCATCTTCAGCTAACAAATGGTAAGACTCATGTAAAAACAGCGCCTTTTCACCTTTGTTTTCGGGATGTTCAACAATTTCAGCCTGATTAATATTCGCAACGTTTGCCGTATGAGGATTTCGGTAAATAACAAATACTTGATCTCCCACTTGATATTCTTTTTTCTCCACGATCATCATCCTTTTCTTCTTTCTTTACTCGTATGATGTCCGCTTTTGCTCATTTTATCCGGTAAAAACACCTCATGGCATCATCAAGAATTCATACGCTTTTACGCTCAATAAACCGAAAAGGGAGCTCAATTTTCTGAAGAACCTTGCTTCCCACTAATGTAAAAAGCGTTTCTCCCATTTCCTTAAGAGGAAGTTCGATCGTTGTTATTTGTAAATAAGAAGAAAGCGGATGATTATCAAAACCAATGATAGCTAATTCACCAGGAACTGAAATACCCGCTTGTTCGCACTGAGCTTTTATTCCGATAGCTACTTGATCGTTTGTTACTAAAAGCGCCTGAGGCCGATTTTTCATCTGCACTAGTTTTTCCACCACTTTTTCACCATCTGTCACGTTCAAACAGCCTTGAAAAACCCATTCCGGATGATAAGGCTGATTTATTCTTTCTACATATTCTTTGTATGCTTGTTGCCGCTGTTGACTATTCGTACCCGTCATCCTTCCAATACAGTAGCCAATATCCGTATATCCTTTTTCTTTTAAATACATAAGCGCCTGCTTAAAAGCTGCATAATGATCAACGTAAACGGAGCGAATAGAACGATTCTGTACGTTTTCGCACACGGCTATCGGCCCGTACTGCTGATAATATTCAATCGTGCTCCAGCTGCTTGCTCTAGAACAAATAATCACTCCATCAACCTGCTTTGTTTTTAGCATATGAAGCGCTTCTTCTTCTTTTTTTACATCATAGTTCGTCTGACAAATAACAAGCTGATACTGCTTTTCTAACGCCTGAGATGCCACTCCTTCTAAAAGCAGACTAAAATACGGATGATTAATAAAAGGCAAGACGACGGCAATCATATTTGTTTTCCCTTTTGATAAGTGAACGGCATTAATGTTTTGTTCATAATTAAGTTCGTGAATAACCTGCTCTACCAGCCGGCGTTTTTCTTCTTTTACATACGGATGATGATTTAGCACCCGGGATACAGTCGAAACAGATACACCAGCTTTTTTTGCGATATCTCGGATATTTGTCATGTTTTCACCTTTTTCTCTTGCGCTGAAACGCGTTTCATACTTTATTCTCATTATAAAGTGAAACAGCAAGAAGCTAAACCCGTTACCATCGTGTTTTTACTCATTTACGTAAGGAGGTCATTTCATGGGTATTTTATTATTCATTTTATTATGCGGAATTGAAATTGGAGGAGCGGCTTATGCACTTAAACAGAACGAGACGCTTTGGAAGGAGTTAGATGATGAAAAGCCGACTGATTTTTTTAAACAGTAAAAAACCCTTAAAAAGAACATTCTTTTTAAGGGTTTGATATTACGCAGCTTCTTTAGATGACTTTGACTTTTTATTTAAACGAGGAAATCCAATTACAATTGCAATGATCCCGCAAACCGCTGTTAACATTGGGTAGAATGTAAATGGAATAATCTCAATCGGTGAAACTTTAGCAAATCCTGCTGCGAGAAGCATTTGCGCGCCGTAAGGGATAAGCCCTTGAACGCTGCATGAAAACAAGTCAAGCAGACTGGCTGATTTACGATTATCAATTGAATACTTATCAGAGATTTCTTTTGCTAACGGACCTGCCGTAATAATTGAAATCGTGTTATTAGCCGTTGCTAAATTTGTTAAACTTACCAGTCCAGCGATGCTGAATTCTCCGCCTTTTTTTGTTTGAATGCGTCGTGTTAATAAATTCAATAAGAACTGAATACCGCCATTATAGCGAATAAGCTCAACCATTCCGCCGATTAGTAGAGATAAAATAATTAACTCTGACATTCCGCCAATACCTTCTGTCACAGTTTTAGCAAGAGAAGAAAGCGTGTAGCTTCCGTCAGCTAATCCAATCACGCCGGCTAGCACAATTCCTCCGGTTAAAATGCTTAATACGTTTGCACCAAATATGGCAGCAACGAGTACGCCGACATAAGGCAAGATTTTAAACCAGCTAAAATCTTTAATTTCTACTGATGATGTATTGCCTAGCGTCATTACAAGCAATAAAATTACCGTAACAATCGCTGCAGGAAGGACAATAAAAAAGTTTACTTTTAATTTATCTGACATATTTGTTTTTTGCGTACGAACTGCTGCAATGGTTGTATCAGAAATTATCGATAAATTATCTCCAAACATTGCACCACCAATAACGGCAGCAATGGCCAATGTAATGGATACATGCGCTTGCTCACTGATTCCTACAGCAATAGGCCCTAGCGCAGCGATTGTTCCCATTGATGTTCCCATCGAAATGGAAATGAATGCGCCAATAACAAAGATTCCGACTACCACTAAGCTTTGCGGAAGCACAGAAAGCGCTAAGTTTACCGTTGAATCAACAGCTCCCATACCTTTAGCAACTTGAGAAAAAGCACCTGCTAAAATAAAAATAAGCACCATAATAATGATATCAGGATGCCCTGCTCCTTTAGCAAAACGCTCCACTTTTACATTAAGTGAATCTTTGCGGTTCATAGCCAGCGCCACGATGGCTGCAATGATAATGGCTACTAATACAGGCAGCTTATAAAAATCTCCCGTTATAATTCCTGATCCGACAAACAGGACTAAAAAGACGCCCAGCGGTAACAGCGCCCAGCCGTTTCCTTTTTGTTGTTCCATTCTTAACACCTCTTGTTTACGTAATAAAAAAGGACCTCTTCTTATTGATAAGAAGAGGTCTCTTATTTGTATCATAAGATTACCCTTCTCATCTTCCAAACGAAACATCGTCTGCTGGATTTGGCACCGCACTGCGTACAGCCAGTTGCCGAGACATCATAGGGCCAGTCCCTCCGTCTCTCTTGATAAGAAGTTTATAGTTGTTTTAAAAATAGTCTTTCACTAATGTAATCTCTTTTTATTTAATTGTCAAATGCTATTTTAGAAAAATATATAGTGCGAAAATTCTCACATCAATTAGCTACGTCTCGTTTTAAAAACGCTGCCCATGCCACGCCCATAAAGAAGACAAAATGAGCAACTAAGATGAAAATGGAAAATGGAATCGTCATGCCGTCAAACATCGTCTTCATTCCGTCCATATACTGCACAAAGTTTGTGTTGGCGAACAGTAAAAATTTTCCCCACCATAAACCAAACTGTGATACTAGTCCTGTTACTGCTTTTGCCCCGATACTTACGACAATAGCCAGACTGGAAGCAAGCGCGCTATTTCTGAATAAAGACGACAGCATGAATGCAAATGTCATCATCATAAACGTTTCCATATACGCGCTGTCATACGTAAGCGTAATGTTTTTAAGCAGCTGCGCATCTCCTTCTAGACTGGTAAAGCCAAAGAACAATGCTCCCCATACAAACGAAAAAAGCAAATAGCTCAGTAAATAATACAAGCTAATTAAAATGAGGGTTATGTACTTGGATGCTAAAATCGTTGAACGTCTAGCAGGGCGAATTAAAAGAAGCTTAATGGTACCTGCTTCAAACTCTTTTGCAACCATTGACCCTCCAACAGCAAGCGCGAAAAATTGAACGAGAATCAGCATACCTGAACTAAATGACAGGAAGTTCAAAATGTTGTCTTCTGTTCCTGCACTGTTTGCTACTTTCTTCATTAAAAGAGCCATACAAAGAGTTAAAATACCGATTGTAATAAACGTGACTTTTGTACTTCTTTTATGAAACCATTTCATATGTTCATTTTGAATTAGCTTAAGCATGGTGCTCTCCTTCCGTAACGGACATAAACGAATCTTCAAGCGTCTCATACACAGGAGTGATTCGGTAGACTAAAATATCGCTGTCCACTAATTTTTTATTCACAGCTGGAATTTGTTCTTTTACAATCGTCACGTCGATACTATGTGATCTCATCGTTACTTCAAATTCTTGTGATAAAAGATCCGCTGCTTTTTGCGCATCAGACACTTCAAATTCTACGTACGTTCCTTGATCTTGACGATTTGGAGATAGATCTTGAATGGCTTTTAACTCACCGTCTTGAATAATGCCAACGCGGTCACATAGTGCTTCTACTTCTTTTAATAAGTGGCTCGCGATTAAGATCGAAATTCCTTCTTCCCTGCAGAGGGTTTGTAAATATGTACGAAATTCTCTCATTCCCGCTGGGTCTAGACCGTTTGTTGGTTCGTCTAGTAAAAGCAATGCAGGCTTATGTAAAATAGCTTGAGCTACTCCTAAACGCTGTCTCATCCCAAGAGAATACGTCTTCACTTTTGCATGAATGCTGTTTTCAAGCTTTACTAAAGCAATCACTTCATCCAAGCGTTCTGATGTGATCCCTTCATGCATATTCGCAAAGTGTTTTAAATTTTGATAGCCCGTCAGATAATCATAAAACTCAGGGTTTTCAATAATCGCTCCAATTGATTTCATAGCTGATGTAAACTGTTCTTTTAAAGGAAATCCATTGACGATAATTGTTCCCTCTGTTTCTTTGATGAGTCCTACGACGGTACGAATTAACGTTGTTTTTCCAGAGCCGTTCGGACCAAGCAATCCGAAAATCTCACCGCGCTCAACCGATAAGGATACATCATGCAAAATGGTTTTCTTCCCAATTACTTTACTGACATGATCTACTTGTAGCACTGTTTCTGTCATCATGTACATCCTTTCTTTAATTAGCAATACGCTTTCTATTGTTTCTCTTTTTTAACTATTTGTCTACTATAACCTTATTTTTGGAAAAGTAGCCCATTCAAATCATTCGTATTATCCGCTTACATTTGATAAAATAAAACAAACTTTAGTTAGAGGAGGACTTCTACATAATGAACTTAACCGTATACCTTGCCGGGCAAATTCACGATAACTGGAGAGACGAAATTAAAAACCAAGCAGAACAATTAAACCTTCCCCTTACCTTTGTCGGTCCCATGACAGACCATGACCGCTCCGACAACATTGGAGAAGAAATTTTAGGAAAACAGCCTAACGCTGTCTTAAAAGATGAAGCTGCTTCTCAAATTAATAATTTACGTACGCAGGTGCTCCTTAAAAAATCTGATGTGGTTATTGCTTTATTTGGCGAAAAATACAAGCAGTGGAACAGCGCAATGGATGCGGCGACAGCCATTGCATTAGATAAACCGCTAATTTTGGTTCGCCCTGAAAAACTGCACCATCCGCTTAAAGAACTGTCAAACAAAGCCCAGGTTGTAGTCGAAACGCCAGAACAGGCTCTTCAAGCATTAGCTTATATTTTTGAATAACAAATAAGAGCTGTCGGTTCTGGACAGCTCTTATTCTTCATTTATCCCTCAAGCTCCTTACTGGGGGGAATATTTTTTAGCAAGCTCTAAGGCTATTCCTTTTAGTTTCTTTCATTTCCAACATCAAAACAAGCCAAATTGTACTTAGCTGCTCACTTTTTTGATCCTGACGTTCCATAATCTTTAATCATTAATTTTACATCATAGTTAATTGGAACTTCACTAAATGTTTGATCCCAATTGTCTTTAACCCTCATCCATACTCTGGGCCTTTTAATTCTCAATTGATTTCCGAACCCGGCCACATCGACTTTATATTCTTTTTGCATTTTTTCTACCGTGTTTTTTACGAGGTGCTCCACTTTTTTTTCTGAGTTTTTTTGCACCTTCTGTAAAAATTGATTTTTTAAAGGATTTCCTGAGACCACCCAATTTTCAGATAGCCTCCCCTCGGATTCAATATGCACATCGAAGGAGATGCTATTTCCTTTAACATGAGGTTCAATATGACTTTTCATGGATTCTATTTCGTATACAATCAGCTGACCGGTCTTTTTATCAAAGCTTTTCACTAGCCCGCCTTTCCCTTTTCCTGTGATCCAAGTCAGACCATCTAGTTCTTCTTCATTCAAAAAACCGATCATTTTGTTTGTTTTCCCTTTAATTATGGCAGCACCAGCAAATTTGATTTCCCCATTTGCCGATAATACATTTTGCAATAGAAAACTAGTCCCTGATTCAATATTGCTCTCTAATTTAATGAGCGACGTGGGAGGTAAAATTCTCGTTGTTCGATATGCATTTTCCACCATTCCAGCCAAACGAAATGCCGGGATTTCTCCTGCTGTCTTCGATTCTAGCCCGTCCCTAGCTCTCCCTTTACTAATAAGTACAAGACAGCTTGGTCTAATCTCATTATCACGAAGAAACTCATTCACTAATTTTCCTAAACTATACGTTCTCGCAAGAGCCTCGCCAATAATAATTACTTTTAGATGTTGGCTGGCAATCGAAGTCTCTCTTCTCAATGATAATTCACGGGTCATTTGATGAATAGAATCTCCCGTTTCAGCCATATTCACGTAAGCCTTCTGCTGAGGTCCTCCTTGGACAGTTGTTGAACTTGCCACTTGCGGGGTGATCAGTTGGTAGGTTGACGTAATCAAGTTCCTTTTGGGATACTCTTCTTGTTCATCAAATTCTTTTTCAGTCATGGACTTGTTAGCTTTATCAAGAGCCATACCTACTCCTAAACTTCGTTCTTCAATTTCATGACTGCTCCAGCAGCCCGCCAGAGGAAAAAGCAAAAAAACAGAAAGCAAAACCGATAAGAAGAACCGTACGTGATTAGAGGCTTGTCTCATACTTTCTCCCCTTTATTTTTGAAATGATAAGAAGCAGTACGGGTAAAAAGCCAAATAAAATCAGGGCAGCATTACCAACCATATCTCCTAATTTAAATACATCATTGATATTTCTAGGGATCATGGAAATGAGATAAATAACCGGAAGCACACCATACATAAATGGATGGATATTTTTTTTAAAAAGCTGAGACAGTCCTAATGAAGCAGCGTAATGGTTAACATTAAAAGAAGTAAACATTTGCATAATCCATACCACCAGCAACAAGGAATCAAAGCGTTCAAATATTAACCCAGTTAATTCATAACTTCTTATTAAATCAAGCGTAGGCCACGTTCTCGTAACCACTCCATCCACTGAGAACGCTCCGATAACCATCACGACGGTAATAACATAAAGAAGCAAAGGAATCGCAGTACCAACTAGTACAGCTTTTACTGCTTTGTTTGGTTCTTTCATGAATGCCAATATTAAAAGCATGAATTCAGGCCCAGTAAACGCAAGAGCTGTTGTCCTTATCCCTTTTAGCACCGGCGTAATACCTGAACCTAGTACCGGGCGCAGATTATCCACTTCAAATATTTTGATACTCATAAAGGCAACAAGTAAAAAAAGAATAACGGTAATAGGTAATATAATTTCAAATATACGGGCAATTGGATTTATTCCCCCTCTTATCAGATAGAGACTTGCCCACATAAATGGCATGATTATAGCCCATTTTGGGGTTCCTTCCAACAATAGATATCCAGTTACCTCTGCCAATGAACGAGCATGAAACCCACCAAGTGCCAAAAAATAACCTATCATGAGGAAACTAAATAACTTGCCTATCCATTTCCCTACAATTTCTTGGCTGTATTGATAAAAGGTTTTTTCAGGGAAGCGTTGACTTAATTTCACCATGATTACCCCTGCTATCATGGTGATTATCCCCCCTAAAATAACAGTTAGCCAAACATCTGGTGTTTTCACTTTTTCCGCAGCTGCCCGCGGCAAGGTAAGAATACCTGTTCCAAGAATAAAGTTGGTAATAATAATAGTTGTTTGAGGCGTCGTAATACGATCTTTTGAATTTATCATTTCTAACAGCCCATTTCCTTTCATCATAAGCTACCCTTTTCGCAGAGGATCTTTGGTGTGCATCATCTTTGGACGTCGTTTCATCATCATCAGAGGCATACGGACTACCAAGTCTTTCCATTCACTTAAACAATAAGGAACAGCTGGACTCATATAAGGTACGCCGAAACTTTTTAGTTTCACTAAATGGCTCATCATAAAAAGGAAAAATAAGATGACGCCATATAATCCAAGTATGGCAGCACAAAGCATGGCTACAAACCGAAGAATACGCAATGTGATTCCTACACTATATTGCGGAATAGAAAACGATGAAATGGCAGTTAACGCCACTACAATCACCAAAATAGGGCTAACGATTCCTGCCTGCACCGCAGCTTCTCCAATGATTAACCCACCGACAATGCCCATTGCTGGACCAATTGGTTTCGGCAACCGGAGTCCGGCTTCTCTCAAAATTTCGATCGATAGTTCCATAAATAAGGCTTCGATAAGGGCGGGAAACGGAACACCAGACCTTGATCCTATAATAGAAATAGCTAACTTAGTCGGAATTAATCCTGGATGAAATGAAATAAACGCAATATACAAAGCCGGGGTAAAAAGGGAAAGAACCACTGCAATATAACGAAGAAAACGAATGAATGTACCGGGAATCCACCTTTCATAATAATCTTCCGGCGACTGTAACATCATGCTAAACGTAACAGGAGCGATTAAAGCAAAAGGCGTCCCGTCTAATAAAATGGCTACTCTCCCTTCCATCAAAGCAGCAATTACACGATCGGGACGCTCCGTATTCTGCACCTGGGGAAAGGGACTAAGGTAATTATCTTCAATGAGTTGTTCAACATATCCTGACTCCGGCACATTATCAAGATCAATTTTTTTAATTCGTTTTTCTACTTCTTCAACTAGCTCTGGATCAACAATCTCCTTTATGTAAGCAACAACTAAGTCTTTTTTGGAACGCTTTCCTACTTGAAATTTCACCAGCGACAAATTTTCAATATCTCCGCTTCCTCTTAATAAAGAAGTATTATCACTTAACGATTCAGTGAAGCCTACTCTTGGCCCTCTCACCAATGCTTCTGATACGGGCTCTTCAATTGTCCTTGTTTTTACTTTGCTTGTACCAAGAATTAAAGCAGGTGATATTCCGTCAATTAAAAGAGCCGTAGATCCTGTTAAGACTTTTGATATTACTTCTTTAATAGAATGGACCTCTTCTACATCACTAATTGATAATACTTGGCTTTTAATAAACTGTTTTGAAAGGCTTCCCTTTACGTAAAGCTGATCCTGTTGATATTCTTTTGAAAAATCAGCCATCAATGATGACAAAATATGTTTTTCAATAAGATCTTTATCTGATAGCCCCTCTACAAAAATAATAGCTGCCTGAATGCCGGTGCGTCCTATAATAAACTCTCGAAAATGAACGTCGGAGTTATGACCAATTTCATTTTTAACTACTTTTAGTGTTAAAGCTAAATGATCCGTAACATGATTAGGTGAATCTTGATGTATAGATTCCTGTTTGTTTTCCTTCTCGTGCGCATGGTTACCTATTTTTTTTACTGCTGATTTCCATTTTTTCATTTTCATCACTCTTCCTCTGAATTACGAATCCCGCTTAATAATTTGTAGATTATATACGGGATGAAAAAAACCAAAACTGCTTGTATAAAAACTGGCCATTCTGGAAGATAGGAAACAACTAATTTCCACATGATAATCACCCTATTTATGTCTATATCAAACCAATTTTAGAAATAAGCACCCGTAAAATATCAGTGTTTACTTCATAGAAATTCTTTTATTTACCAGGTAGTATTATTCTTCTTTTTGTTTCTTATACAAAGGAATACAACATCCATCTTAAAAATGAAAAAGAGCTGATTACTGAAGGATTAGACATGCTGGTTTGCTGCTCAATGTTTTGGTGAATGCTAGAATAATTAAAGTTTTACCTCTCAAAAATCCCCTTAAATAGTTGACGAGTGCTTGAAGTGTCGGTTACACTTTATGTTTGAAATATTGTATTCATATCGCTCTTATCTCAAAAGAATGGTATAATTTTATAGATATTGAATTTGGAGGACTGCTCATACATGATTACAGTTAGTAATGTAAGTTTACGATTTGGCGACCGAAAGTTATTTGAAGATGTGAATATTAAATTCACGCCTGGTAACTGTTATGGATTAATCGGCGCAAACGGTGCTGGAAAATCAACGTTTTTAAAAATTTTATCTGGTGAAATTGAATCTCAAACTGGTGATGTACATATGGGCCCTGGCGAACGCCTTGCTGTCTTAAAACAGAACCACTTCGAATATGAAGATCAAGAAGTTATGAAAACCGTTATTATGGGGCACGCTCGCCTTTATGAAGTAATGCAAGAAAAAGATGCTATTTATATGAAAGCAGACTTCACAGATGAAGACGGAATGAAAGCAGCTGAGCTTGAAGGTGAATTTGCTGAATTAAACGGTTGGGAAGCAGAATCAGAAGCAGCTATTCTTTTAAAAGGATTAGGTATTTCTGAAGATCTTCACGCAAAAAAAATGGCTGAACTAACGGGTAGTGAAAAAGTAAAAGTGCTTCTTGCACAAGCTTTATTCGGAAAACCTGATGTATTACTTTTAGATGAGCCTACGAATAACTTGGATATTCAAGCAATTCAATGGTTAGAAGAGTTCTTAATTAACTTTGAAAACACAGTCATTGTTGTATCTCATGACCGTCACTTCTTAAACAAAGTATGTACGCACATTGCTGACCTTGACTTCAGTAAAATCCAAGTCTACGTTGGTAACTATGATTTCTGGTATGAATCAAGTCAATTAGCACAAAAAATGGCGTCAGATGCGAACAAGAAAAAAGAAGAAAAAATTAAAGAGCTTCAAGCCTTTATCGCTCGCTTTAGCGCAAATGCATCGAAATCAAAACAAGCAACGTCTCGTAAAAAATTGCTTGATAAAATTTCATTAGATGACATCCGCCCTTCTTCTCGTCGCTATCCGTACGTGAACTTCACGCCGGAACGTGAGATTGGAAATGACGTACTTCGCGTTGAAGGTCTAACAAAAACAATTGACGGCGTAAAAGTGCTTGATAACGTAAGCTTTATTATGAATAAAGATGACAAAATCGCTCTTGTAGGCCGCAACGAACTTGCAAATTCAACATTAATGAAGATTTTAATGGGTGAAATGGAAGCAGACAGCGGTACGTACAAATGGGGTGTGACAACGTCTCAAGCCTTTTTCCCAAAAGACAACTCCGAGTACTTTGAAAACGGAGATTTAAATTTAGTAGACTGGCTGCGTCAGTATTCACCTAATGACCAAAGCGAAAGCTTCTTACGCGGTTTCTTAGGCAGAATGCTATTCTCTGGTGAAGAAGTGTTGAAAAAAGCCAACGTTCTTTCCGGAGGAGAAAAAGTTCGCTGTATGCTTTCTAAAATGATGCTAAGCGGTTCAAACGTTCTTTTACTAGACGACCCTACGAATCACCTTGACTTAGAATCAATCACAGCACTAAACAATGGACTTATCAGCTACAAAGGTTCAATGATTTTCACATCTCATGACCATCAGTTCGTTGAAACGATTGCAAATCGTGTAATTGAAATTACGCCAAACGGAGTAATTGACAAGCAAATGACGTACGATGAGTATTTAGAAGACAGCAACCTGCAAAAACAAGTAGCTAGCATGTACGCTTAATAAGAAATCCCCTTTCTCTAGAGAAAGGGGTTTTTTTTATATACGCACCTCTTGATTTAGCGATGATTTCGGAGAATACGTTAAAAACGCTAAGCTAGCAAATACTAGTGCTGCTCCACATATGTTCACCAAAGTTAGAGATTCTCCTAAGAAAAAGACGCCCAATAAAAAAGCGGTAACGGGCTCTGCTAATGATAACGTCACGGCGGTAGACGCATGCACCGACTTAAGCGCTGTAGAAAATAATACATAAGCAAGAGCCGTCGTAAGTATTCCTAAGTGAAGAGCAATGCCCATTCCATTTAGAGAAACTAGCCAGCTCATATCATATATAAACCAGCATGGGATTAGTAGAACAGCAGCTGTTGTGAACACAAGAGAAGCGCCTACTTGCGGATCAACATGCTGAACAATTTTTTTATTAACAGTCGTATAGCAAGCAAAAGACGCCCCTGCTCCTATCGCCATACCTAAACCTATCACGTCGATTTGACTATCTTTTTTTAACAACAAGCTGCAGCACCCTATAATACCCGTAAACGTAGCAAGCAACCACTTTTTTGTAGGTTTCTTGCGGTACACTATGTAATCTAACATTCCTGACAAAAGCGGCGCACTCCCAATTGCTACCATTGTCCCTACTGCAACACCCGTTTTGATAACGGCTGAAAAAAACAGCGGCTGATAAGCGGCCATACTTGCTGCAGCAACCGCAAGGGGCAGAATAGGAAGGTTTCTTACGTCCACTTTCTTTTTTTGAATAAGACAAGCTGCAAGAAGCGACAGTCCCCCTACAGCTAAACGCACCGCTCCAATTGCCACGGAATGTGCTTCAGCAGATGCTAAAGCTTGGGCAGTCCCTGTTGTTCCCCATAGTACAGCTGCACATAAAATAAGTATTTTTGATAATGAAGTATTCATATTTCCATCTCCTTTCTTTTATCATAGCTAAAAGAAAGAAAAAAGTTTTTCCGCTTTTATGATATTATTTGTCTGTTTTTAAGATACTTCGATATTGCGTGGGTGAGACTCCTTCTTGTTTTGCAAACCATTTGGTGAATGAAGACAAGCTGTAATAGCCGACTTCGTGCGCAATATACGTTATCGAATAGCTGCTCTCTTTTAACAATTCTTTTGCTTTCTTTAAACGTATACGCGCTACATAGCTTTGAGGCGAATAGCCCGTTTTTTGTTTAAACCAAGCAGAAAAATAGGCAGGATGGTAATTTTCCATCTTGGCAAGACTTTCTATGTTTAGCTCTTGATTAAAGTTAGCATGAAGATAATCAATGGATTTAAACGTTTGTTTCTTTGGCAAATAATGCTGAATGTAACGGACTAAATCTTCAAGCGCCCCTCTGTCAGCGCTTTTTTGAAGCCCATCAAGTAAAAGGTAGCGAATTGCTTTCCATGTTGAATCCCATTGAATAAAAGCGGCTTGTTGAGAAAGATGCGCACTTTCTGTAAATTTCAACGGAATATCAACAACTAAACATTCATTTGTATTTTTAGCTTGATACGTATGAAGCTGACGAGGCGGAATGTAAAAGCATCCTTCTTGTAGCGTTAAGTGCTGCTCACTTGCTTGAATATCAAGAGCACCTGCTAGCGGAAACAAAAGCTGACTGTAGTTATGATTATGAGTATGAGGTGAATAGCTGTAGGCTCTTTTTTCGCAAATAATTTCACGTAGCGTATCCATTTTTTCCTCCTTTCCTTACTTCCTATCTCAAAGAAGCTTTTCTATGCCATTCAAAACGGTTTCTAGCGCCTTTAACGATTCCACAGGAGAATACAAAACGTCCAATGAATGATCAGCGTTTTCAATCACTTCAATATTCATCTTGTTTGTTTTTAATCGATAAACTTCTTCGGCATAATAGTAATCACGACTTCCTATTACAAGAAGACCTTTATGAGTGTTTTCTAGTAAACTTTCAAACAGTTCCGATCTGGTTAAAAGCGGCGTCAGTAAAAGCATCACTGCATCTTTGTAGACTTCATCTTTCATAACTCGCTGAATCAGTGGAATCGTCCCAAGTGATTTTCCTGCAAATATGATATTTTTATAGTTATTGTGAGATAAAACGTCTTGCAGCACAAGGTCAATGTCTTTCATCATAACGTCTGCAATCTCATCTGTAGACTTTGTCATGAGCTCTTTTGAATATGTATAGTGAATATGAACAACGTCAATTCCGTGTTTTAGCATCAGCATTGTCACATAATACAACAGCGGCTTTTCGTACGTATAGCCTAGACCTGAAAACATAAAGCAAATGCGAGGCCCTCCTGTTTTAATATGTGTATAGGTAATCTTATTAGTTTGGTTGCTTACACTTTTTTGATCTACGTGCATGTCACTCCTCCTTTTTAAATATTCTAACATTTAATCCCGTAAAAAAACCCCATCTTTTTATTAAAAAAATGAGGGTTGAGGAAATAGCTCTGCAAGCAGTTCATAAGACTTCTTTTTTGCTTCATAATCATGGATATTTGTAATAATTAAAAATTCGTCGTTATCATATTTTTGCTGCAGCTGAGTTAATCCTTGTTTTACTTCAGCTGGATTTCCTACGACCATACGAGGACGATTGGTGCTTATTTTTTTGAGCTCTTCTTCTGAATAAGAACGATTGCGCACTTCCTCTATCGATGAAACCGTTGTATCTCCGCCTTTAGCTACTTTCAACAGCCAATCATCTAACGTTTTAGCGTGTTCCTCAGCTTCTTCTGTTGTTTCTGCACATACTACAAATACGCATACGTTGGTTTTAGGCGTTGATTGATACGAAGAAGGGATAAATTCTTGTTTATAATGACGAATGGCTTCTTGTCCTCCAACTGAATAAATAAAGTGTCCAAACGTAAAAGAGATGCCCAATTCAGCAGCTGATCTCGCTCCTCTTTTATTAATACCAAGATGCCACAGTTCTGGCTTTGTTTCGCTCAGCGGATAAGCCGTCACGCCGTAATACGGATGATCCGACGGCAAATTATGCTCAAGATGTCCTTTTAACGCTTGAATTTGCCGAGGGAATTCATTGAGGCTTTTACGAACTCCATCTGTCAGCGCTAGCCGGGTAAGCGCATCACCTCCAGGTGACCGTCCAAGACCTAAGTCAATTCGATTCGGAAACAGATTTTCAAGCAGCTGAGCATCTTCTGCTACTTTATACGGACTGTATTGAGGAAGAAGGACTCCTCCAGATCCAATGCGGATTCGGCTCGTTTGAGAAGCTAAGTGCGTCATTAATAGTGTCGGAGATGAACCCGCAAGACCATTCGTATTATGATGTTCCGCTACCCAAAAGCGATGGTAGCCCAACTCTTCCGTTAATCTAGCCAGCTCTACCGTGCGTTTCAACGCTTCCTTTGGTGTTGATCCGCTTGAAACAGGAGACTGATCCAATACGCTTAGCTTAATCATAGGTGATTCTTCCTTTCGATTTTCAATTTCTATTGTCTCTATTGTAGGAGAAAAATATGAATCCGTCTTGAAATTTGCTTCACGCTCATAGAAAAAGCAAACGCTAAGGCGCGTTTGCTTTTTCTTTTTCTTATTTTGCTTCGTGCATTTCTTTCACACGCTTATCGCTCGGTAACAGCCATGTTAGCAGCCCTAGAATTGGAAGATAGCTGCAAAACAGCATAATAAACTGAAGGCTGAAGACGTCGGCTAATTTACCGAATACAACAGCTCCTAAAGCTCCCATTCCAAAAGCAAGACCTACAATTAAGCCGGAAACCAAGCCGATTTTTCCTGGCATCAGCTCCTGAGCATAGACGACCGTGACGCTGAAACTTGACTGAAGAATAAAGCCGATTAGTACTAAAAGAGGTGCTGCCACTCCTAGAGAAACATGAGGCAGTAATAAAGTAAACGGTACTGAACCTAACATAGAAAACAATAGAATATTTCGTTTTCCGAAACGATCGGCAAGCGGACCTCCAAAGAATGTTCCAAACACCCCTGCAATCATAAATAAAAAAACGTAAAGCTGAGCGCTTTTGATAGGCAAATTAAATTTTTCAATGATATAAAACTGAAAGAAATTAAGGATGCCTGCTCCGTACCATGAACGTGCAAAAACTAGAAAAATTAAAAGTCCAACTGCAAAAATAATTTGCTTGTTCATCGTAAATGAAGCATCTGACTGCTTTTTCTTTAAGCGTTGACGAGTAGCTAACTCCGATTTATACCATTTAGAGACGCTATACAAAACCACTACGCCGATACCTGCAATTAACGTAAACCAAATCGTTCCAAACTGACCAAGTCCGATAAAGATAAATGCCGTAAATAGCGGAGCCATCGACTGTCCTGTATTTCCGCCAACTTGATAAATAGACTGCGCCAGCCCCCGTTTTCCCCCTGCTGCCATATACGCTACGCGAGAACCTTCGGGGTGAAAAATAGCTGAGCCAAATCCTACAAATAAGACAGATATAATCACAAAATAAAAATTTGGCGCTAAAGCGAGCCCAACCATACCAATCATGCTTAAACACATTGCAATTGGCAATAAAAATGGCGAGGGACGCTTATCGGCAAATACGCCGAACACCGGCTGCATAATCGATGACGTCATGTTTAAAGCAAAGGCAATCCAGCCGATTTGCGTGTAGTTTAAATTCATCGATTTTTCAAGGACAGGAAAAAGGGCCGGTATAACGGACTGCATACAATCATTTAGGAAATGGCCTAAACTAATAGCAAATAAAATACGATAAATCGTCGCCGGCTGCGCTTGCTGCGTTCGTGCTGCTGCTTGCATTCATAACCCTTCTTTCTTATTTAATCTACATCAAAACTGTTAAAGTCTTACAATGTCTTTTTCTATTATACAGTGAAAAGTAAGATTGTAGTTGTTTTCTTTTTTATAAAAAAGGGAAAATTGCCTGTGAGGTGAAAACAGTGAAAAAACATGTGCATATGATTGTGGACGGACGCGTTCAAGGAGTTGGGTTCCGTCACTACACGCAGCTAAAAGCAATGGAATGCTCCATTAACGGATGGGTACGAAATCGAGACGATCAAAAAGTCGAAATTGATGCTGAAGGTGAAGAAAGCAACATCCAAAAATTTATTGAAGAAATAAAAAAAGGTCCCTCACCGTTCGCTTCTGTTAGCAATGTGGAAGTAAAGATAGTAAACACCCCTTCCCACACCCATTCTTTTCGCGTGAAGTATAGTTAAAAAACTCGCTAAATTAAGATAATTTTTGATAAAATGGAAAAGTAAGCGATTTTATATTTTCTACATATAAGGGGGAAAAAACGATGGTTGAAAACAAAATTGTGTTAATTACAGGTGCAGCTCAGGGTATTGGTTATCAAATTGGTGAGCGCTTTGCTGAAGACGGAGCGACTGTTGTCTTAACTGACTTAAATGAAGATGGCGTTAAGAAAGCAGCAGATAAATTGAAGACAAAAGGCTACGAAGCATTAGGCATTAAAGCAGATGTGACAAAGGAAAGTGATATTGAACAAATGATTGCTCAAACGGTTGAAACATATGGCCGCCTTGATGTATTAATTAACAATGCTGGCATGCAATTTGTTTCCCCTCTCGAAGAATTTCCTACTGAAAAATTTGAACTTTTAACGAAAATTATGCTTGTTGCACCTTTTGTTGCGACTAAGCATGCGTTTCCTATTATGAAAAAGCAAAAATTCGGCCGCATTTTGAACATGTCTTCCATTAACGGTTTGATTGGTTTCTCAGGAAAAGCAGCGTACAATAGCGCTAAGCACGGCGTAATTGGCTTAACGAAAGTGGCTGCTCTTGAAGGTGCAGAGCACGGCATTACGGTAAATGCGATTTGCCCTGGTTATGTTGATACGCCGCTTGTTCAAAATCAATTAAAAGATTTGGCACGTACGCGAAATGTAGCGCTTGAAAAAGTACTAGAAGAAGTCATTTATCCTCTTGTTCCTCAAAAGCGCTTGCTTGCTGTCGATGAAATTGCAGATTATGCCATGTTTTTAGCAAGTGATTTAGCAAAAGGCGTAACCGGCCAAGCTGCTGTAATCGATGGTGGATATACGGCTCAATAAAAAAAGAGTGTCAGTTAGACTGGCACTCTTTTTTTTTATTTATTTAATTTCGAATTCTCCTAAAGAACCGGTCGTCTGACCTGCTTTTACTGCTTCTGCGTATAAATAATACGTTCCCGCTGGAAGAGATTCACCATTAATCTTTCCGTCCCACGTTGCGCTAGAGAATCCTTTTCCTACATTCGTATACGAACTTAACAATTCCCCTTTTTCTAACGTTGCATCGTAAATGTAATAGCTAAGCTTCTCTGCTCCGCCTGGTAAATAACTGCCGTATTCAAATGATCCATTTCCAAGTACATCTACATACGCAGAAGTAACGCGAGGATAATCCGGCTCTTTTACAAATAAGATGGTTGGAACATCGTACGTTTCTTTATTGTTACTTACGGTAATTGTCCCTTCGTAATAGCCAGGAGATAATTTCCCTGCATCTACTTTTACATTCAGGTTTACTTTTTGCGTTTTTCCTGCATTAACAACTAAATCGTTTGTTGATTTAACGTCAATTGCCTGATGGCTTTTCTTAAATTTTACTTTGACCGAGTATTTTTGACTGTGATTTGATAGATTTTTAATCTTAAAGCTTTGTTTTTCTACTTGTTTCCCTTTATCTTTATAAAAGACACCGTACGAGTGACTTCCTGGTGTAATAAGCGTTTTTGCTTTAATTGCATCTACTACGCGCATGCTTCCTGCACCTTGCGTATTATGAGGATAAACCAGCCCGTTGCGGTCACGAAGCAGTTCCGTTGTATTCATTAAAGATGCTTTTACATCTTCTACTTTATAATTTGGATGCGCCTGTAAAATTAACGCTGCTGCTCCTGCTACGTGGGGTGCTGCCATACTTGTTCCTTGCTTTGATCCATATCCATGAGGGTTGCTTGGATCATTGGTTGGCACTGTGCTGATGATATCGACTCCAGGTGCCGAAATGTCCGGCTTAATCATCCATGTATCAACAACCGGTCCGCGAGATGAAAAGTCAGCCATTGTTTCATCAACTGTCTGATCAAATGTTGCAGTAAAAGAGCCCGTAACGGATCCTTTTGCTAAAGAAGCTGCCAAAGCTTGTCCCTCAGCTTTTGATAGGCGAATACTTGGCAGAGATGTGCCTGGAATATCAGGGATTGTCCCTTCTACGTTGTTGTAAATCACCGTTGCCACAGCACCGGCTTTTTTCGCATTGTCAACTTTGTCTACAAACGCAATGTCGCCGCGAGAAATAACCGCTACTTTTCCTTTTACATCCTTTCCTTCAAAGTCTTCTGGTTTTCCGAGTCCGACAGGTACAAATTCATACTTTTTACCACTTGCATCTAGTAATGCCTTGTCATTTGGAAAGCCCATTACTTCAGCTGAAGCATAGCTTGCGTTATCCACAGTTAATGTCGTTTTATACAAATTGTAAGGAAGCTGAGTTGCACCAACTGAAATAGCTTCACGAGATGTTCCCGGAGACCCTACTGTCCAGTTAGCTGGTCCACTGTTTCCATTTGACGTAACGGCAACTACTCCTTCTTCCATTGCCCAATCTAATGCAATACTCGTTGCCAAGTCCGGATTATTAATCGTATCTCCAAGCGACAGGTTCATTACATCCGCTCCGTCTTCTACCGCACGGTCAATACCGGCGATCACGTCTTCTGTTGTACCTGTTCCTCCTGGCCCTAGTACACGATAAGCAAGTAAATGAGCATCAGGAGCTACCCCTTTAATTTTCCCGTCCGCTGCAATTGTTCCTGCTACGTGCGTTCCGTGCGTTGTTGCTTCGCCTTTTGGATCTCCAGCAGGCGTTTCTTGAGGATCTTTGTCATCATCTACGAAATCCCATCCTTTATATTTCTCAAACGCTGACTTTAAATCCGGGTGGTCGTAATCAACGCCTGTATCGATAACGGCTACGGTCATATTTTTACCTGTATACCCTGATTTCCACGCTTGATCTGCTCCCACATAGTAAATGCTTTTATCCATTTCAGAACCGTATTCTTCCGCGCTCACTTCTTTCGATTTCACTTCTGTTGTATGATATTCAACGCTTGGGTAAATAGCTTTTACTCCGGGCAAACTTGCTACTTTTTCAAGGTCATTAGCCGGAAGTTCCGCTGAAAACCCGGAAAACACTTGGTCATATTCACGCTTTACTTTTGAAGTTTTAGAAGCTTTTGAAAGCTCTTTTTTCACTTCGTCACGCGCTTTTTTAATCTTTCCTTTACTTTGCGCTACTCCTTTTTTCTTTGCTTCCGCTACAGACTCTTCATTTAACTCCACAATAACTTTTACTTTTTTAGCCGACTTTAAGTTATAGTCTCCTTGAATTTTAACTAAAGACGGTTCAAGCGCTGGTTTTGAATTTCCGTTGGCGGATGCTCCCATTGCAAAAGAAGATAAAGCAACCGAAAATGCTACTGTACTTAATACAGACCGAATTGATACTTTTTTCATTTTGTTTTCCCTCTCCATTTCTCTCTATACTTCGTGCTACTATGTATGCCTTCATCCCCAGAACATACGCATCTTTCGCTTAGCTAGTGAGTTAAAAACTAGAATAGTATGGAAGTTCTATATATTACTATAAAATCCTTGAGTCTATGGAATCATTTTATATATTCGTGCAAATTAAGCACTAATGCTCAAAAAATAAAGAATTTTGTCTGTTTCTCTTCTTTATGTAACTTTTTTATTCCTAAAATTATGAAGAGATTAGATGAATATACAAGAATACTGACGAATTTCTGTTAATTTAGCTATTTTTATCAAGGACTCATTCCTACTTTTCCTTTGCTTACTTATAAGGTTTTTTTATTATTTTAAGAAAATTGTTCTTATGAGCGTTTTTTATTTTATCACTTATTATTTAGAACATAGTTTAATTTAATATAAAATATCGCACTTAATTAAATGAAATTTTAAAAAATTACGAATAATAAAATGAGATCTTGCAGATACTAACGTCAACGCTCGCACAAAGGGAGGCATGATTATGATAGATTTAAATTTCATCCTACTCATCCTTGATCTTCTCTCATCACTTGTCACTATTGGCATCTACTTTACAACCAAGTAGTACCTAACCTTCTCTTTACTCTTCTAGCGCATGTACTTAAGCTATTACAAAAAAGAAGCAAGCCAATTTTTATTGGCTTGCTTCAGCTATATAATAAAGTAGTTAAAGTGGAAGGGATTTATCCGCGTCTTCCGCCTCTGCCACCTCGTTTTGATTCAGTGCTGCGTTTTAGTGTAGATAAATTATCTTCACTATCTTTTAAGAAACGCGCCATTTTTTGTTCGAAGTTTTCCTTTGGTTGGAAGTTGCTTTTAGAACGATTATCATTATTTCTTGCCTGACGTGGCGGGCGTTGTGAATAAGAAGATGAGGGTCTTTCAGGTTTATCTATTGCTTTTTTAATCGATAATCCAATTTTTCCGTCTTTCTCATTAACGACTTTCACTTCAATCTCTTGACCAACTTTAAGATGGTCATTAATGTCTTTTACATAGCTGTCAGCTACCTCACTAATATGTACAAGCCCAGTTTGACCTCCAGGTAATTCTACAAATGCTCCAAAATTAGTAATACCTGTTACTTTACCTTGTACCTTGCTACCTACTTCAACTGCCATAAAAAATGTTCCTCCTCAATAATATTAAAAGCACTTCATTATACCAAAGTACGTAAGAATAACAAAGTGTGTATGAGAAAACAATTTGTTAAATTACACTTTTTCCGCCTCTTTTTTGTTTTATGAAAGAAATCAGTCAAAATAATGCCCATATTAGATATACCTAATATGGGCATTTCTCTCATTTCCACCATTCATCAAACATGCTAGCCGGTAACTGACGTTTATGTTCCGTAATACGATAGCGCTGTTCAATTTTTTCAGCGGCTTCTTGTGATACTTCTTTTCCTTCCAAATAATCGTCTAGTTCATCATAAGAAATTCCTAGTTCCGTTTCATCAGATTGACCAGGACTATTATCTAACAAGTCAGCTGTTGGTACTTTTTCATACAATCGTTTATCTGCACCTAATTCTTTTAGCAATGCTTTTCCTTGACGTTTTGTTAGTCCCGTTAGAGGCAGCACGTCTGCTCCGCCATCTCCGTATTTCGTAAAAAAGCCTGTTACTGCTTCTGCTGCATGATCGGTTCCGATAACTAAAAGGCCGTTTTCTCCTCCGATTGCATACTGTACAATCATACGCGTACGTGCTTTGACATTTCCTTTATGAAAATCAGACAGCGCTATATCTGTCGCACCTGTAAACGAACTTTCAAATGCTTCCACCGTGTTTTTAATATTAAACGTATATGTTTCATTAGGTTTAATAAATTCTAGTGACGCCTTCGCATCCGCTTCATCATGCTGCGTGCCATGGGGCAAGCGAACGGCTACAAATTTTGCTTCATATTCTTCTTTTCGCAATTCGTCTACAGCAATCTGTGCTAATCGTCCAGCTAAGCTAGAGTCCTGCCCACCGCTTATACCTAATACAAAGCCTTTTGCATTTGCTGACTTTAGGTAGCTTTTCAGAAAATCAACGCGGGCACGAATTTCTTGTGCTGGATCAATTTCAGATTTCACATGTAGCTCTTTTCTTATTTTTTCTTGCATGTCTGACATGATACATGCTCTCCTTCCATTATATGTAGATTTCTTACTGATACAGTCCATGTTTTTTACTATAAAAATAACAGAGATCAGGCATTAAATATCTTGGTTCTCCGCCCCGGGCAAATTCTTGACGAATATAAGTAGAGCTGATTTCCATCGCCAGCCCTTTATCAAGAAGCTGAAACCGGCCGTCGTCATAATTTCGAAGCAAAGGAGAATGACTAATAGCTTTCAACATGTCTATTCCCTCTCTTGCCATGATGATAAACTGGTTTTTACTAATAAGTTCATCTGCTTTCTTCCACTTGCCTTCACCAATATCTTGCAGTAAGTCGGCTCCCATAATAAAAAATAAATCAGCGTGTGGAAGCAATTTTTTAAAGTGCTCCATAGTGTAGTATGTGTAATGATAGCCCGGCAATACGTCTAGCTCATACGTATCGAGCAAAAATTTGGGGTTATCTTTAATCGCTAAGCTAACCATATTTACACGGTGCTCATCCAACGTCTGGAGCTTTTTATCTGTTCGTTTGTGCGATGAAGGCAAAAAGATAATAGCATCTAGCTTCTTTCGATGCGCAACCGTTGATGCCGTCCAAAGATGAACATTGGTAACCGGATCAAAAGAAGAACCATAAATACCAATTTTCGCTCCTTTTTCTAAAAGCTTATCTATTTTTTTATCAGGGTTTAGCTGTTGAAAATAAGCAAGCGTATCTGACATGTCTCCAGCTCCCTACTATTTTTTATTTAGGGCTTCTGCTACTTTTTGTTTTACGTACGCAATTTGACGCGTTTTATTTTCCCAACATTTTTCGCTTAAATCTACTGGATATTCTTCAGGATTGCGCGTGCGCTTATATTCATCCCAAAGCAGCTCTAAATTATCTTTTACGTACTGCTGAATTTCCTGAAGTTCTTCTGTTTCATACACAAGCTCTCCGTTTACAAAGATATCATGCTGGAGTTCTTTTGCTTCAAAATTTGTGACGAATTTACTGATAAACGTATGAACAGGATGGAACATTTTTAAACGTTCTTCGCTTTGAGGATCTTCGTCTTCCATCGTGATATAATCCCCTTCAGATTTCCCATTCAAATTATTAATAATACGATATACGCGCTTTAATCCTGGTGTACTCACTTTTTCAGGATTTGCGCTAATTTTAATCGTATCCATCATCTCGCCATTTTCTCCTTCAATAGAAACGAGTTTATACACTGCACCAAGCGCGGGCTGATCATATGCAGTAATGAGCTTAGTACCAATCCCCCACATGTCTATTTGTGCCCCTTGCGACTTTAAATGCATAATCGTATCTTCATCTAAATCGTTGGAAGCAACAATTTTTGTCTCTGTAAACCCTGCTTCATCTAACATTTGACGAGCTTTTTTAGACAAATATGTTAAATCGCCGCTGTCTAAGCGAATCGCTGTAAAATTAATTTTATCGCCTAATTCTTTTGCTACTTTAATGGCGTTGGGAACTCCTGATTTTAACGTATCGTACGTATCAACTAGAAACACGCAGTTTTTATGGCGACGAGCATATTTATGAAATGCAATATATTCGTCTTTATAAGCCTGCACCATGGCATGAGCATGCGTTCCTGCAACTGGAATTCCAAATTTCTTTCCTGCTCGCACGTTAGAAGTAGCACCAAATCCGCCAATATAGGCTGCTCTTGTTCCCCAAATGGCAGCGTCCATTTCTTGAGCGCGGCGTGTCCCAAATTCCATTGCCACTTGATCTCCTACTACATGTTTGATTCGAGCTGCTTTCGTCGCAATCAGCGTTTGGTAATTCACAATATTCAAAATAGCTGTTTCTACGAGCTGAGCTTCAATTAATGGTGCTTCTACACGTAAAATTGGTTCATTATGAAATACAAGCTCACCTTCACGCATACATCGAATCGTTCCAGTAAACGTAAGATCTTTTAAGTAAGCTAAATAATCTTCTTTAAAACCTAATTCTTCATGCAAGTAGGTTAAATCTGATTCGCTAAATTTAAATGCTTTAATATATTCAATAATTCTTTCTAATCCAGCAAAAACAGCATAGCCATTTCCAAAAGGAAGTTTGCGGAAGAAAACTTCAAAAACAGCCTTCTTTTGATGAATATTATCTTCCCAGTACGTTTCTCCCATATTAATTTGATATAAATCGGTGTGTAGCATTACGCTGTCATCTGTAAACATATTCATTGATTTCCTCCACTTTTATGTCCTTAAATAATTTCTGCCCCGAGGCAAGATTTAAAATGTTCAAGCGCCCACTCATGGCCTTTTTGATTAAAGCTTGCTACGGCTTTTTCATAAATATAAATAGCAAATCCTTTATTATAGGCATCTACTGCTGTATGAAGTACACAAATATCCGTACATACACCTGCTAAGTAGACATCGGTAATTTGTCTTTCTCGAAGTTTAATCTCCAGATCTGTTCCAGCAAATGCGCTGTATCTCGTTTTATTCATCCATTCTACATTTGCCTGTGATCGATACACATTATATAAATCATTTAACTTTCCGTATAGCTCTCTTCCTGCAGAACCTTCAACATTATGAGGCGGAAACAGCGCTGATTCTGGATGTAAGGAATCATTTTCTTTATGAAAATCAATGGCGAACACCACATACTCGTTTTGCTCAATAAATTGACGCGCAATATCGCTTATGAATGTTTCTATTTGTCTCCCTGGTTCTCCGCATGTCAAAGCTCCGTTTTCAGCTACAAAATCATTTGTATAATCGATGTTAATCAGTGCTTTTTTCATTATGTTTCCCCCTCATACGTAAAAATTAACAGTTAACATATTGTTAATTATTTAAATTGAAAGTTTTTCTTTTAATAGCGTGCTGTATAGATTGGCTTCATCACATTCATTTCAACAAACCGGTAGAGCTTTGTTGGTTTTTTAGACGTTCTCGTCGTTGTTTTTCCGTCTACTTCTTCAATAAATGGCAGCATTCTTATTTTTCGTGCAAAGGCCTGATCACTTTTAATCGCTGCATCATCCGTTACGGTAAGCAGCACAGCCTGCAGCTCAGAGTATGTAAACTGAGAAGGCAGAAATTTCTGGGCAATGGTCGTTTGCAATAAATCTTTCTTAATTTCCTTGATTGCATCTCGAATGATGATTTCATGATCAAAAGCTAAAGGCAATGAAAAGATTTCATCTATTTTAAACAATTCAACTCGAGCGGCATCATCATTCGCTTTTCGCTTTATTAGACTATCTTCTGGGACGATTGCATAATGTGCGTTTGTAATGACCCATCCTCTATCGTCTCTGCCAGGCTCATCATAGACACCATAGTGTTTTAAATGAATATCCTTTACGCCAGTTTCTTCTTCGAGCTCTCTTTTGGCCGCTTCAAAAGCTGATTCATCAGGATGGACAAATCCGCCGGGAAGCGCCCACTTTCCTGCTTCGCTGTTCTTTTCTCCCTCTCCATTCACCATTGCTCGTTGGATAAGCATTAATTTCAAACTCATTTTAGGTGGTTTGTATGGTTCTTTTTCTTCCGTCACAATCGTAAATACAGCAATATCTGACGTATAGCCATAGGGTTTAGGGTATTCTTTTTTCGTTTGATTCGTCATTGCTTTATTGTTCGACATTCATCATTTCTCCTGATCGCTCTTTTTACAATTAACAATATGATTAATGTTAATTATATTTGTTTTATGGAAAATGTCAATACTTTTCCCACTAATTATAAAGAGAAGGTAATTTATGTTGTAAATAACGTTATGTTTCGTATTTTTCAGATTTTATATGCATAAAAAGCTGAGTGAAGAAGTTCTAATTCGCCTCCTCTCTCAGCTTTTTTTCCTTTTAATTAACGTGCTGCTAAACCAATCATCATTTTACCGTCTTTAAAATACTCAATTACATAGTCAACAGACGGACAGTAAATAAATGCTTCTTCTGTCAGATCAGCTGTTTGTTGAAAAAACAGTAAAGCCTGAGCTAAATCGACGCTTACAGCTTTAGTTGCTCGTTTCCAGAATAAAACAACCTGATGTTCTTTTATATTCATCTCTTGAAGCCATTTTTTGATTTCTTCAATATGCCGGGTGGACTTTTTAATTAATACTTTTCTCCAATTAATTTGCATGATTGTTAAAAAAGGAAAGGTGTTTGAAAGTTTTTCGAAGTAAATGCTTGTCTGCCTTTTTGTTAGCAAATCTGCACTGTTACCCAATGTTTGAATATAATGTTCTACTTTTGTCATAATCATCCTCCAGTCGAAATTGGAGTTTGCTAGAATTTTCAGAAACGATCTCTACTCTTCTTGCTAAAAATCCTGCAGCTTTCCAACCGTGCTTTTTCTCAACAATTTTGAAATTTAACCTTTTTATACAAATTATTCAAAATAATTTGTGTATTTTAGTTTACCATAAAACTTAATCTTTGACTTTGATTATATAGAACCTTATTTGTGTTTTGTCCAAAGAGCGAATTTCATAGAAGAAAAGCTATAAAAAAGTTGACATTAACATTTATAAAAGTTAATATACTTACTAAAAGTAACTTAATTGCATATAACAAACAAGGTGAAGAAAATGAACTATCGAACAGAAGTGTGTATAATAGGAGCCGGACCAGGCGGTGCTCTACTGGCCTATCTACTGGCTAAACAAAATATATCAACTATACTGATAGAGAGATCTGATACGCTTGGAAAAGAATTTCGAGGCGAACATTTAAATGAAAATGGAGAAATGATTCTTAAGAAACATCATATATTTGAAGAAATTGAAAGCTTAGGCCTCCTTCGAATGTCTAGGGTCGAATACTGGAAGGATGGACATATATTCAAAACGATAGAATCTGAACTTGGACATGCAGGAATTCATGTGCCACAGCAGCATCTCCTTCAGTCTATAAATAACCAAGCAAGCATCCATCCCTCCTACAAACTTATGCTGGGCACAAAAATAACGGAACTAATGCAGAATGAAAAAGGCCAATATACTGGAATAAAAGCTCAGCAAAAAGGCCAAGGTGAAATAATAGTTGAAAGTAAAATCATTATTGGAGCAGATGGTCGATATTCAACTGTTCGCAAACTTGCGCACATAAAAACCAATATCCACAATCATGGATACGATTTGCTTTGGGCGAAAATTCCTGCACCAGCCAATTGGGAGCCTTCTATTAAATTTGCACTTGTGAAGCAGCAGCAGGTGGCGCTTTTTTCTCAAGCAAAAGGCTTTGTTCAAATCGGATGGAATATTGAAAAAGGCAGCTATCCTGCTCTTCGGAAACAATCGTTTAGACCGTTTATTCAGCGTTTAATAGACGCTTTCCCTAGCTTAAACCTTTCAATAGAAAGGTTTATTACGTCGTGGTCAGACTTTACGCTTCTTTCTGTGCAAAGCAGCATAAGCGAAGTATGGTCAAAGCATCACCTGTTATTATTAGGGGATGCTGCTCATACGATGACCCCCACTGGCGCTTTTGGATTAAACGAGTCATTAAAAGACGCTGACTTACTGTCTGACTTACTGCATCAAGTTTTTTATCAAAACAAAGAGATTTCAGAAACATTGAGACAGTTTGAACAGAAAAGAAAGCCTAAATTAATAACTCTTGAACGTATTCAGTTTCAGCGAGAAAAAGAATTCTCGTCCCATTTTATTTCTTCTTAAGCCTAAAAAAGAGATTCCATAGATAAATGGAATCTCTTTTTTGTAATCATGATTTTTTAGCAGTTATTCTATGTAAGTTCTCTTTTATGTATATTCCGCGAAGTTAATCTTGCTTTGCCCGCTGCCATTTTTGAAATTCAAGAAATTGTTTAAACTGCTCTTTGCTTATTCCTGACTCCGCTGCTTCTTTTGCTAACTCAAGCCACTCATCATCAATATCCAACGATTCAGATTTATCCATAGGCTCATGAATTAATCTATCAATACTCACGTTCAATGAGGTAGAAATTTTGTTTAGAAATTGAATAGATGGGTTGAGCTGAATTCCTCTTTCTACTGAAGATATGTAGGATTTAGCAACACCCGCTCGGTTTGCAAGTTCTGTTAGCGATATTCCTTGTTTCGTTCTGAGATCTCGAATACGTTGGCCAATTGTCATTTTAATCACCCTTACTAATGCTTACTTATCGATAATAATACCATAATTTCACTTTACCGTGCATTATAAATAAACGTTCTTACCATAAAGGGGTGATTATACATCTAAAAAAGGGTGATTATGCATCTAGTGAAGATAGCTTGAGACTGGTTATAAAGGTTATCTATACTTGGGAACGATTTATTCCCTTATCATTGTATCGGCTAAGCATTTGAACTAATGCTTTGTAAAAATTGTCTAACTTCCTCGATGCTTATACCTGTTTGTTTTGCTTCCATTATGAGCATAACCCATTCTAAGTCTAACGTATTTTCGTCTTTAAAATTCATAATTCTCCTCCTTTCTTCTTTTTTCGAAATTGATAACGTTTTCTTTTTTCTATTTTTGGGCATTCTCTCTTATTTCTCACTATGGTTTTACAGTATAATGGATATTACTAGAACATTAGACATTTTTTAATTACTAAAAAGCACCTATTTTTTTGAAATTTTTGTCTATTCTTATCATAATAATTTTACCGTTACACAAACGCTACAGTTAGACACTAGGAGGATTGTTTTTATGCCTTTTCTGCATACGGCGACAGAAAAAATTTACTATGAAGTTCATTCGCCCGCGTTCACTGACCAGACAGACACCATTGTGATGATTCATTCTGTTATCACTGATCATACGCTTTTTGATTCTATTACTGCAGAATTAACCCAACATTATTCTGTTATTCAATACGATTTGAGAGAGACAGGAAACAGCGCCTCCGCTACAGGGGAGATATCGTTCGAGGCTCATATTGAAGATCTTTTCCACTTATTACATACGTTACATATAAAAAAATGTTACTTAGTTGGAGTGGGATTTGGAGGACAAATCGCTGTTAAATTTGCTGCTCGCTATGAATTTCTTATTGAAGGACTGATACTATTGTCTCTTCCTTTTTATTCCGATAGCACCCTTCAAAAGATTAAGAGATGTTACAACGAAGAAAGTAAAAACCAAATACCGGTAGAAAAAATTTTCGAATTAGGCAAACTAGAGAGTCTGGAACCTACAAACATACAACAGGTAATTGAAAGACTAAAAAAAATGGATCCCGGGGTATATTTCCGCTTTCTTAAACTATCTATTACAGACAATCTATTTCAAGAGTTGACTAGTATTTCACTTCCTGTACTCACTTTATCTGGCCAACATGATTTGCTGCTTTCATCACAGTATCTGATTTCAAAAACGATGTTTTTAAAAAACTACAGTCATATGACCATACCTAACGCTCATTCTTCATTTCTAGTAAAAGAAAAAACAGCTTTACTCAAAGAAATTGTTATAGATTTTATTAAAAGTAATACACAACAATTACCTTCTTTAAAGAATGATCCTATGAAAATACTTAAGAACTGGGAAAGTGACACAGCTATAGATATACAAAAAGATTTTCATGCACATACACCCTCTCTTAAAGTAGATTTTTTGTACTCTTTTTCCGTATATGTAAATGGCCAGCTTATTACAGAAGGCTGGAATAAGCGCTTTGCTCAAGAAATTTTACTATATCTTATTTTTCATCATTCTATCAGCAGAGAACAGCTATGCGAAGCGCTGTGGCCTGATGTACCTTTAAGCAATGCCAGAAAGAATTTACGCGTCTACTTGTCTCATTTAAAAAAGTTATTGAACGCAGAAAAGGAAGAGCCAGTTTTACTTGTTAACAGGCAGCTCATTTCTTTAAACGCCGATGTGTCAAGCGATGGATTAGACTTACTAACTGACCTTCAGTGGATTACCGAACAGTCTGATCCGGCGTTGAAATTTAAGGAAGCTGAACAGCGACTGCACCAATTAGTTCCTCATTATTTAACAACGATTTATGACGATTGGTTCCTTGATATCCGAGTAAAAATAGAGATTATTCTTCTTGACTTATTAATCTGGATGAAAGAATGGCTTTGTGAGAATGGAAAAGTTTCAAAAGCCGTATTTTTACTCATTAAATTTATTGATTTAGTAGAAGAAAAGGAATTCATTTATGATGAAATTGTCGATTGCTATATTAAGCTCGATAACAATGAAAAATCAGAGTACTGGCTCGATCAAAAAATGCGGTATTTAGTTGAATAAAAAGGATGTGAATATATGAATTCGTATTGTGAGACGGTATTTAATCAAATAAACGTTAACATCCATTCCCTAACCGCAATTATTAATGACGTTACAGAAGAAGAGCTTGCTTATCGTCCCCTCCCTCACAAGCGGTCTATTCAAGAGCTGCTTCAGCATTTATGTCTCATTTGCAGTGCAGACTATTATATTTCCTTAGGCTACTCTGCAGATAAAATGAATGACTTTTATCTGCAGCATCCAGCTTATACAAAGCTTGAACTCAAAGTAGCTTTAGTAGAGGGCTTCAATCAGCTAAAAGCAGTTTACTCTTCTTTTGACGAACAAAAGCTATTTTCACTGCAGACATCCTATTGGGGATGCACGTATACACGTTTTGAGTGGCTGCTTGAAATTCAGTCTCATTTATACCATCACCGTGCAGAACTGTATACGCTTCTAACCTGTTACCGCAGAAACGGATTGGATGTAGTGCTTTTTGAGTGATATAATTCTTTACCCTCTATATTTTCGTAGATTTTTAGAGTCCTAAAGGAAGCTTCTTTTATTTATTTACCATTTTCCATCCATTATGAAATATAATAGGAGAAATAGTAATAGCTTTTGTATATAGAAAGCATTAAAAGAAAATGAGGTTGGGTTATGAGAGAAACAATCGTTGCAGCTTTAAAGAAAATTGAAGAAGATTACGACGTAAAAGTATTATACGCTTGTGAATCTGGAAGTAGAGCGTGGGACTTTCCATCTAAAGATAGCGATTATGATGTTAGATTTATTTATATTCATAAGAGGAATAAATATTTAAGCATTGATCCAATGGGTGTAGGTAAAAAGCGAGATGTAATAGAGCTACCTATTAATGACCTATTAGATGTTAGCGGCTGGGACGTAACCAAGACATTAAAACTTTTTAGAAAATCAAACCCACCCTTACTAGAATGGATACAATCAAACATTATATATTACAAGGCGTATTCAACATTTGATAAAATGAAAGAACTACATTCTAACATCTTTACTCCTACTTCTTGTATATACCACTATTTAAATATGGCTAGAAATAACTTTCGAGAGTATTTACAAGGTGACGAAGTAAAAATCAAAAAATATTTTTATGTTTTAAGACCTGTGCTAGCTGCTAAGTGGATTGAGCAATATAACGAATTTCCTCCACTAAAATTTCCTATTCTCTTAGAGAAACTGTTACCAGAAGGAGAATTAAAAGAAGAGGTTAGCAAGCTGTTAAAGCGTAAAATTAGTGGTGATGAGTTAGATTTAGAACCACGCATCAATGTTATTAATGAATTTTTGAACTTAGAAATTGACCGTTTAGACAAATACGTGAGAACTTTATCCGTAGAATTAGATGACCCTACATATGAATTAGATCAATTGTTTAGAGATACTTTAGACGAAGTTTGGAACTAAGTATAAAACAAAAAGGCTTATCCCTAATGCAAGTAGCAGCGGATAAGCCTTTTATTTATAATTTCTATTAAAGCGGTATATTATTATTCGTATTTTTTGTTTCATTTAAATAGCTCTCCACATATATTTGTTCTGCATCTGTAGTATTTTTAATTCCATCCTCCGGACTAAATTCAATGCTTCTCCTTACGGCTACACGATCTGCAATGTAACCCATTGCTAACAAAAACACTATACATCCGCCTGCCCACAGCCACATTGTCATTTTACTACCCCCTTTTTTAATTTCAATATTACATTTGATTACCTCTTAAAAATTTGATTAGTTTTACTAACCCCTCCTTTTGCTGACCCAATAAAAGGATTAATTTCATAAGTTAAATCGCTTCAGGTCCCTTTTTTTCTTTAGTTCACCTAGCGTCGCGTAATACAGCATATATCCTCCGACTGTATATTAAATGTTTTTCCGCAAAACGGAATTTAAATTAACATTCCCTATACTTACTATACGTTTTAGCACGAAGAAAAGTTTCAGAAAATTACATTAATAATTTTTGGATTGATTTTCAACAAATCTGATTATAATTTTTTATGTTTCATCCTAAATAATTTCAAAACTGCTGCCAATGTATCTACAAAGCATTTGAGGCTTTACGCCGCTTCAATCAGATCTACTATTATTGCCAGATGCATTAATTATGGTGCCTATTATGACTGCAGGTATGAACCAATTACCTCACCATTTAATTTCTCACGGTACAGCTTTAAGTAATACAATTCGTCAAGTTCCAGGTTCGATTGGTACGGCTATACTTGTTACAATTATGACACAGCAAACTACTGAACATCTTTCAAACTACACTAATACACTAACAACTAACAATGATTTCTTTAGTAGTCAACTTAGTCAGTTAGGTAATAGCGGTATTATATCGCTATACGCTAAAGCAATAACAACTCCGACTATAGATGGTAGGAACGATGTATTCTTATTTGCTACATTATTAGGTCTGGTTGCACTTTTACTCTCTTTCTTCTTGCGTACACCAAAGATCAATAGAGAGAAATAGTAAAAAGCCGTTTCTTTGGTTAAGAAACGGCTTTTTATTTTAATAAACAATTGTATTTAAAGCATATATCTTACATTTGGATATCATATTTAGATTCAAATGTAGACACTTTTTCTTTAGCATCTAAAAATTGTGTTTCAGCAGCTTTTGTGTTTTCTTCTAAAGTTGATTTATCCTTACCGCTTTCTTTTTGTAGAACTTCTAGCATTTCAACTTGTTTATTTAATGACGAAGTTACGCTAGTGACTGCGGAATTCAATTGATTATATTCTTCAGTACTAAAGCTATCTTTATATTTCTCCAACTCTTCCTTAATAAGCTTTATTCTTTTCATAGGCATTCCTTGTATAGACTTAATAGCCTCAGTTGCGTCTGCATCAATTTTTTCATAATCGTAGCTATCTGCATTAAAATCTTTGTCTAACTCAATCGTGTTTACTGCATTAAAGTGCTGAGTAATATCGGCTTTCGTTAATACAATATGCATATGAGTACCTATTGCAGCCTCGTACACATCTACTGCCGAACCGTAACGCTTTTGAGCTTTTATTGCTTGATCATTACTTAAATTGTCTATCTCAGTTTTTAAGTCTTTTAAGTGTTTGTCTAGTTCACCATCATCGCCTTGAAGAATATTCTTGCTTTCAATTGACTTTGCAAGTATGTTAAAGTCTGCTTCAAAAACAAGATAATCATCAGATTCCATATATCCTTTTTCTTTTGTATATTCTTCATACTCACTCTCTAATTTGGAGAGTTTTTGTTCGAGTTTCTTCTGCTCTTTCCCCATTTGTTTCTGCTCTTGCTTAGCAGATCCTTGTTTTTGTTCTTCTTTTGTTGACCCACAAGCTACTAAACTAATAGATAGCAAAGATGCTACAAGTCCTAGGCCGATTCTTCTTAATTTTTTCATTTGTTTCTCCTTTTTTTGGTATGTAGTTTTTTCACCCAACAATGATAGCATATATTATGTACTCCAAGAGAACGATTTTAGTAAAATTATCAAGTTTTCTATAGATGAACCATTAAAAGCAACAGTATTTTATCTGTTAGTAGCAGCTTTAAAAACCTCTTATCCGCAGTTTTACTAACAATTACTTAATTATTAGACCTTTTATCTGACGCGCAATAAAACTAATTAGAAAAAAAGTAAAAACCGTTTCACTGTTTAGAAAACGGTTATTTACCTTAACATATAATTCTATACTTAGAGTTAATGTGATATTTCAACCCCCTATTTGTGATTCAAAATAATAAATTTACAATTTTTGTAGCTCACTGACTTGTTTTTCTAAAGTGGAAATTAACCATTTTCTTCATAAAAATAGTACTATTTTCAAGAGGAATCTTTTATTTCTCCTGAAGATAGTACTACACTATATTAGATAACCTTTATTTTTGTTTTAATTGTATAATATGTATCTGCTATGAGTCCTACTGCAAGTCCGCTAATCATCCCGTATGGTAATACACCTGGTACATTTTGATAAAAAGTGCCGATTAACATCGCAGCTAGGATGCCGAAAAGTACGCCTATCACAATATGCGAACCAAACTTCACCTGTTTTGCGGTATACATTCTTCCTCCTCCTCACTTTTTTTCCATTATATCACAACAGTATCGTTTATTTAATGATAACTGAGCGAGGAATGCGAATGTAATAAAACTGTAACCTTATATAACTATTTTAATACTACTCTTCTGGCGAATAAAATGTCATATGAGGCTTTTCTTCTTGATAATACGCTAAACGGTCTTGGAGCGTACCAGTGTGAAATTCAAATTCATGACCGTCCGGATCCGTAAAATAAATAGATTTTCTGTCTCTTTCGTCGCGGTTTCTTCCCGGTAAGATGGTTACATTATGCTGTTTTAACAGTTCTCTTGCTTCGTCAAAGTTTTCAATAGAAATAGAAAACGCTAAATGAGTATACGAATACTGAATGTCTGATCTAGGAATATTTTTTTCTTCGTTTAACGCCAGCCACAGTCCATTCAGACTAAAGTAAGCGGTGGATTTTCCTTTCACTAAAAGTTCCGCTCCTAGCACTTTCTGATAAAATATGATGGATTGTTCTAAATTTGACACAGAAAAGCACATATGATTAATTCCTTGAATCATCTTTACCCCTCGCTTTCTAGAAAAAAGTACTTCTTTCTATTACATAACTTTCCTTTTAGCATCTATTTTACTGAAAAAACATACTTTTTGCCATGTAAAGAGCTACTCCCCAAATCATACATGCAGAAGCCTTATTCACCCAAATCATTATTTTCCCATTTGAATCCATTTTTCCTACTGCTTTTCCTGCAAAAGCTAAGGACAAAAACCATATCCATGAAACGGATATTGTCACCAGCGTAAAAACCCATTTTTCCTTTCCGCTGTACAGTAGAGAATTTGTTCCAATCACGCCCATAATATCCATCAGCGCGTGAGGATTTAGCAGAGATACAGAAGCAGCAAATAAAATTTGTGCTTTCACCGTCATTTCTTCCTTTACTGACGTTTTTGACGGTTCGCTCTTCCACGTCACAAAGCCCATATACGCTAAAAAAAGAAGACCTATTCCAAAAATAAGCGTTTGAAAAAATGAAAAAGCAGCGGCTGCTGCTGAAACTCCCAGCACTGCTACTAGAATTAAAATCGTATCACAAACAGAAGCCGTGAAAACTACGGGAAGCGCCTGTTTGAACGTTCGTTGATTGGCTCCTTGATTAAAAACAAACACATTTTGTACCCCTAAAGGTAAAATCAAACCGAATGCTAACAATAAAGCATGTATAACCACTGTAAACATGTTGTTCTCTCCTTTCTCTTTTATACTACAATTGACATCCCCTGTTGTCTCCACCCAAGTTTTGATTTATAATACCAACCAAATTATAAAAAGGTGGTCTCACATGAACTGGACTCCAGATCCGACTGATAAAAAGCCAATGCACAAACAAATTCAAGAGTATATGAAAGAGAAAATCATAAATGGAGAGTGGCCTATTGGAACTAAAATTCCTTCGCAGCGCCATTTAGCTGCTAGCTTTTCTGTAAATAGAAGCACGGTGGTGACAGCAACCGAAAACTTAATTGCTGAAGGACTGCTCAGCGGAAACAAAGGCGGTGGCACCAAGGTCATTAACAATACGTGGAGCTTACTAGCATCAGGTTCTCACATGAACTGGAATTCGTATGTAGAAGCAGGAATATACCAACCAAATTCTCCGACTATCCGTCATATTAACGAAGCTGAATTTCAACCGGGCATTATTCGGTTAGGAACTGGAGAGTTAGCACCTGACCTGCTTCCTTCCCAGCAGCTTTCGGAACTATTTAGCGGAATTAATCATAGAAGCGTACACTTGGGCTACGAGCACCCAAGAGGAAATGATGAACTCCGACAAGAGTTAGTCAAGCATGTAAAAAAACGAGGCATTGAAACTTCTCCTTCATCTATTTTAATTGTATCCGGTTCACTTCAAGCCCTTCAGTTAATTTCAATCGGCCTGCTGCCTCCAGGTGCCAATATATTAGCTGAAAAGCCTTCTTATCTTTATTCTCTGCCGTTATTTCAGTCCGCACAAATGAAAATAACGGGCGTTTCGTTAGACGAAGAAGGAATGCATTTAGCTTCATTAAAAGACCAGCACGAAAAAGAAAAAGGCACAGCTTTATATACAATACCGAACTTTCATAACCCCACCAATGTAACGATGAGTGAAAAAAGGCGCCAAGAGCTGCTTCGCCAGTGTGAAAGAATGCATTTGCCTATTATTGAAGATGATGCTTACGGAGAGCTTTGGTTCCATTCACCGCCTCCACTTTCGTTAAAAGCTCAAGATAAAAATGGAATGGTTCTTTATTTAGGAACGTTCTCTAAAACATTCAGTCCAGGATTTCGAATTGGATGGATTATAGGGCCTGAACATGTAATTGAGCGATTAGCTGACCTTAAAATGCAAGTTGACTACGGAGCCAGTTCCTTATC
This sequence comes from Priestia sp. ST2, assembly GCF_055810735.1. NCBI lineage: Bacteria > Bacillati > Bacillota > Bacilli > Caryophanales > Bacillaceae > Priestia > Priestia sp. ST2. The sequence continues at coordinate 589,864 of NZ_JBVVNT010000002.1, forward strand.
TCAATGGGCTGCTGCTGAAGCTCTCAAAACCGGACTCTATGACAAGCATGTGGCCAGCGTACGCTATAAATTAAAAGAAAAATCTCAGCAAACACTGGCTATTCTAGAGAAGTATTTGAAGAATCTCGCTGTGTGGAATGCTCCGAGCGGTGGTTTTTATTTTTGGCTTACGCTGCATAAGCCTGTTTCGATGCGGAAGTTATTTAAGCACTGTCTCGACGAAGGAGTTCTTTTAAATCCAGGCGCATTGTATGACCATGAGGCTTCACAGCATATCAGAATATCCTTTTCTTATGCGACGCTTGCAGAATTTGAATACGGCATCAAAATAGTCGCAAAAAGCCTTAAGAATCTTTACAAGTGATTCTTAAGGCTTTCTTGTGTTAACGGCAGCTTTATAAAAAAAGTGAGCTTATTATGCTGACGTTCCGCTCGTATCTCTCCTTGATGCAGCTGAATAATTTGTTTTGCAATAGCCAGTCCTAAACCTGAACCATTCGCGTCCGTTCTTGATTCATCACCTCGATAAAATCGATCAAACAACTTTTCTACCTCAATTTTTTCACTGATGTTAATGCTGTTCCTAAAAGAAATAACTATGTAACCCTCGTCAATCTCCTGATTCACCTCTAATACGGAAGGCTTTTTGCTGTATTTCTTGACATTTTCGAGCAAGTTTTGAAATACTCTTACCATTTTTTCCACATCAATAAATGCATTCCATTCACAAGCAAAGGTAGTATGAACATCAATGCCTTCTCTTGTTAAAATTGGCTCGTACTCTCCTATTACCTGTTGAAGCAAACGTTTCATATCGACCTCATTTCGTTGAAGCTGAAGATCAGGACTCGTTAATTTTGTATAGTCGAACAATTCTTCTATTAAATCAGTTAAGTATTTTGCTTTTGAATCAACAATATATAAGTAGCTATATAATGTTTCATCATCCATACTTTCTCTTTTTTTGATTAAATCTAGGTACCCAACGATGGATGTTAACGGCGTACGCAAATCGTGAGATACACTGGATATTAGCTGATTTTTTGCTTGCTCCAGCTCTCGTTCACGATCAAATTTTGTACGAAGCTGCGCAGACATTTTGTTAATGTTTTGACTTAATTCAGCCAGTTCATCTTTTCCTCGTACATGGATGGTTGCGCCTAAATCTCCATTTGAAATTTTTTGAACTTGTTTAGAGATTTCTTTCAGATAACGAATATGAGAACGAATAAGTGCTAAAAAAACAAAAACAAAGACCACAACGGCGATAAAGAAAAGTCCAAACGCTAATACATTATATGCAGGGACATTCATTTTCTCTTCTTGTATATACCTGCTCAAAACAAGCCTAGCAATTAAAATAAAAATTAAATTGGTAGCCAAAAAACTTATAATGATAGCAAAAAGAAGCTTTACACTTATTCTTCTCATATTCTGTATCCTACGCCCCATATGGTTTTAATATAAATTGGCTTTTTGGGATTATCCTCAATTTTTTCGCGAATCTTTGTAATATGAACCATTACGGTATTATCCGATTTAAACGCATCTTCTTGCCATACGGCTTCATATATTTTCCCCATACTCATCACCGTTCCTTTGTAGCGTACCAGCAGCTCTAAAATATCAAACTCTTTTGGTGTTAAACGAATCTCTTGGCCGCGCACAAAGACAAGCCGGGTGCTGCGGTTAATTTCCAAATCGCCAATTTGAATAATATCGCGCTCAGCACGTTCATTGTATTTTTTATAGCGTCTAATTTGTGATTTTACTCGTGCGATGAGCTCGAGAGGATTAAATGGTTTTGTTAAGTAATCATCTGCGCCTGCTGTTAACCCAGAAATCTTGTCCATATCTTCTGACTTAGCCGACAGCATAATAATGGGCATGTTTTTTTCTTCACGTATTTTAAAAGCAGCATCGATTCCATTCATCTGCGGCATCATAATATCTAATATAATTAAATCTACTTCTTGTTCCTCTAAAAGCGCTAATCCAGATACAGCATTAGAAACTTTCAGCGCTTCAAATCCTTCATTTTTTAAGTAAATAGCAATTAAATTACGAATTTGCTCATCGTCATCTATAATCAAAATTCTGTCTTTCATTTACAAACTCCTTATATCTGATTTTTTTCGCATGTAAAAATATATGCAGGAGGAACATTTCTCCACTCTTTTTCCACTTTAATCTGAGGGAAAAACGAGCGGATCAGCTGTTTTTTTAAATTCGTATACTGAAACGTAATAAATTTCCCTTCCTTCGCTAATACGCTGCGCGTGTTTTGCAAAATACAGTCCGACACTTCAGACGTTAAAGAAGCAAAAGGAAGACCTGATAGTACGTAATCCACTTTTGGAATATCATACTGTATCAAGTACTTTTGAACATTTTCAGCGGATCCGTGTATCACATACACATTTTTTTCATCTCTTACTTGTTCCTTTACTTTTTCGTAAAAATGCCGATTGTATTCGATAAGAAGCAAAGTTGTACAAGCGCTTCGTCTTCTCATTAATTCACGGGTAAAAACTCCGGTTCCTGGCCCGTACTCTACTATACAGTCTGCATGTTCAAAATCAATCCCTTTTACCATTTTTTTCGCTAATTGCGTAGAGCTCGGCAAAAGTGCGCCTACCGTTCGCGGCTGGTGAAAATATTGATACATAAAAGCTAAATTCATTTTCTATTCCTTCTTTCTACTCTTTCTAGAATAGAAAAAAAATCTAAAGAAACGTTAAGTAAATTTCTTAAGAATTCTTAAGAAAACAAAAAGGAGGATGGGACAAACGTATTTTAGTTGAAGGAAGATCCGAACTATGAATTAAAATCCTTTATTGAGAATTAAGTGCATTTGAATTTTTCATGGTGATAGTGAACGTAGGTTTCATGTATGTAGGTGCTTCTAGCTGTTGATTGGAGGGCAAGGCGAAGACTCCTGCGGGAAAAGCGTAACAGATGAGACCCCACAGGAGCGCAAGCGACGAGGAGGCTCATCGGCCGCCCGCGGAAAGCGAAGCCTTGCACGGAAAGCGACAGCCGTGTAACAAGCGCCATACTAAATTATTTATCCCATTTGTGCGCCTTTGGATTGATGTAGTTAATGTCTCCATTCCTTTTGAAAGAGTATTCAGCGCAAATAACATCCGCTATTTAAATCGAAAGTGGCTCCTGCATAATGTTTTGCTTGAGGGCTCAGTAAAAAAAGAACCGTATCTGCCACGTCTTGAGGCGTAACAAAGCTTGGAATCAGCTGATGAGCAATGTATTCATTTTTGCGCCATTCTGGAATATTTTTCATCATATCGGTATTTACCATTGTAGGTGCTACGGCATTCACCCGGATATAAGGAGAAAAATTCATCGCACAGCTCTTGGTTAATCCTAGTATTGCTGCTTTAGACATTCCATATATAGCATCGGAGCTTCCTTCCATTCCTGACACGGAGGATATATTAATAATCGCTCCTTCCGTTTCTTTTTTCATTAATAATTCGCCAAAGTACTTGGAAAAATAAACATATCCTTTAATATTAATGTCCATCACAAAATCTATTTCATTTTCTTCATAGTCCAATAAATTTTTTCCTAAATATACGCCCGCATTATTGACTAACCCATACAAATTTTTATCTTTTATTTGGTAAAAAAGATCTTTTACATCGTTTCCTTTTTTAACATCTACTACGTGTGTTTCAATATGGCCCTTTGTATCTTCAGCTAGCTGTTTCAAAGCTCCATCGTTAATATCACAAGCAATAACTGAATAGCCCTTCGACACACACTCTTTTACAATTTCTTTGCCAATTCCAGAACCTGCACCCGTAACGATTATCCATTTTTCTTTCATCTCGACACCTCTTATTTACTTCTGTTAGAAATACTTGTTATGTAAATATTTAAACATTTATTATACCATTATTTTCTATATAGGCATCCCTTTCTTGCGTTCTTTTTTAGCTTGCCTGACAAAGCGCGTATAGTTTTTTATGGGAGTGATAACGATAAGACAGTACATTATTTCAAACAAGAAAGAGATGATAAGACGTGGCAAAAGTACTTTATATTACAGCTCATCCTCACGATGAGTCTCAATCATTTAGTATGGCAACTGGAAAAGCATTTATCGATGCTTACAAAGAGCACAATTCAAGTGACGAAGTTGTACATATTGACCTTTATAAAGAAAATATCCCTCATATTGATGCGGATGTATTTAGCGGCTGGGGCAAACTTCAGTCTGGCTCTGAACTTTCTTCTCATGAACAGGAGAAGGTCAATCGCCTTGCAGAATTGAGCGAACAGTTTGTATCAGCGGACAAATATATTTTTGTAACGCCTATGTGGAACTTTTCGTTTCCACCGGTTATGAAAGCCTATTTAGACTCTGTAGCCGTAGCGGGTAAGTCATTTAAATACACGGCAGAGGGTCCGGTTGGACTATTAACGGATAAAAAAGCGCTTCATATTCAAGCGCGCGGAGGCATTTATTCTGAAGGCCCTGCAGCTGATATGGAAATGGGGCATCGTTATATTGGGATTATGATGAATTTCTTCGGAGTACCTTCGTTAGACGGCATTTTTGTGGAAGGGCATAACGCAATGCCAGATAAAGCCCAAGAAATTAAAGAAAAAGGAATAGCAGAAGCAAAAAAACTTGCCCAAACTTTTTAATATAAAGAGGCTGTAACAAAAATATTTTAATTGAAGGAAGATCCGAACGAGGACTCGAGACTCTTAATGGAGCATCAACTTTGTTCGGATTTTTCTGTTGGTAAGATGAACGTAGCTTTCATGCATGGTGGCTGCTTCCAGCAGTTAATTGGAGGGCAATGCGAAGACTCCTTCGGGGAAAGCGGAACAGATGAGACCCCACAGGCGCATAAGCGACGAGGAGGCTCATCGGCCGCCCGCGGAAAGCGAAGCCTTGCACGGAAATTAACTGCGATGTAACAAGCCATTCATACTAGATCATTTATCCCGTTTGTTCGTCTTTCGATGGAAGTGATTTCGTTATGTCTAAGTCTCTTTTCTACGTAAAAAAACTTTCTCTTTCCTTTTCGATCCACCTGTCCATTTCTCTATCACTTTTTTCTACAAGTCTGTTAACGAGAATATCATGCCAAATATAATTTTCAAGTAAATTAATGTTGACTGCGTTATTCGTATAGTACGCCATTTCTTTATGACCATAAATCATTTCACTGCTGTCAACAGATATAATAAACCAGTTTTGATTCCCAATGTTTTCGGTATAGCTTGTATGGCGGTGCCGGTCAAATTCCTCCATCGCTTCATCTTGTTCAAACACAATTCCTTTTAGTGTGACGCTCTCCCTTAGCTGTAATAAAAGAGGCTTCAACTCATTATAAATATCGGGCCAAAGCGAGATGACAATTTTATTTTTTGCTTTTAACAATAGCGACTCACAAAAAGCAAGAATGGCTGTTTCTCCTTTCATCGTCATAACCCGGCTTTCTTCTATAGACTCTGCAGCTTCAAGACGTTTAAGCGTTTCGCTAACGTCTTCATACGTTTCGTGCCATTTTTTTTGCAGCGAATGCAAAAAAGCATCGACGGGCAGCGATGTGTACTGGGTGCCATCATTACTCTCTTCTTTTAACACCATGCCTTTTTCCTCTAGTGTTTGTAAAATATCGTATACACGCGCTCTTGGCACACCTGAATGTTTACTAATGCTATAAGCAGTGGAAGATCCTTTTTTGACAAGCGTCACGTATACTTTTGATTCATACTGATTAAATCCAAGCGACTGCAGCTGCTGAATAATATTTTCCATAAAGGAAACCTCCCTGTTTTTTAAGTTATTTGAAATTTTCATCATTTACATATTTACAACTGCTTTTTATATAGTTACTATTTAAGTAGTCACTATATATTATGACATGAGGAAGGTGCTTTATGGAAGAATTAAGTTTACAGATTGTTCTTTTGCTTTTACTATTTGGTTTTTTAGCCGCATTCATTGACTCTGTAGTTGGCGGAGGCGGTTTAATTTCAACGCCTGCCCTTTTATTTTTAGGCCTGCCTCCTGCTGCTGCCTTAGCTACAAATAAGTTAGCCGGAACGATGGGCGTGTTAACGAGTACCATTCGATTTGTCAAATCCGGAAAAGTCGATTTTCGCGTCGTAGGTAAATGGTTTCCTTTTGTATTTATTGGTTCTTTAGGAGGTTCAATCACCGTTCATTTTCTATCCTCCGCTTTTTTGAAACCTGTTATTTTGATTCTCCTTGTTTTAGTTGCTATTTATACAATCTTCAAAAAAAACTGGGGCACCACGTCTACGTATAAGCCGCTGTCTATTAAGAAACTTATTTTCTTTACCGCACTTATTTTTATTATTGGCTTTTACGATGGATTTTTAGGAGCAGGCACAGGTTCATTTATTTTATTTGCTTTTTTATTTATGGGATTTGATTTCCTGCAGTCAGCAGGCAGCGCAAAATTTTTAAATTTCGGCAGTAACTTAGGTGCTTTGCTTGTGTTTTTATATTTCGATTCTGTTGTATTTTCTTACGGATTAATTATGGGGTTTGCGATGATCGCGGGTTCTTTTGTCGGGTCAAATGTCGCTCTATCAAAAGGCGTGACGTACGTCCGAACGCTTTTTATCCTTGTCACTTTAAGCCTTATTAGCAAAAACATATTCGATTATGTGAATCAGTACAAATAGATCAATGGTTTCTTTAGAACCATAACAATGAACCTATATATCTATTAGATGAATAAAAACGCCTCTTACTATTTTCTTATTTTTGGGTAAATGTGTAAAAAAACACTAAAATTGTTGTATACTGGTCCATGTTGTTTTACATAATTTTGAAATATTATACAGAGGTGAACATTTTGTTTAAGAAATTCAGGTTTTTATGGTTTATTTTGCTGATCTTTGCACTTATTTTTGTCAAAAATACGTTCTTTTCTTCTTCAGAGAACGCTGCTGAGACTCTAGCAACGTCAGATGTTCCACAAGCCGCGGCTACTTTCAAAGAGGGAAACAATCAGCAGGACGGAGTCATTATTCAAAAATATCGCAAACAGCTAGATGCAGCGCAGAAAAAAAACGACGAAAAAGCGACGAAAGAAATACAAGAAAAAATTTATGAAGACGGAAGACAGGCGGCACTAAACTTTTTACCGCGCAATAAATTTCAAAGAGCTTTTTCCCAGGCTTCTAAAAAATCAGCCGATGACATTTATAATTTTCTAATTGCCCAAGTGGGGTTTGGAGGATATGATTCTCTTTATCAAGAAGCAATAGCCGCAAAAAACGATGCAGCTTCTTCTACTGATGAATTAAATATGAGTGGCATTCAAGCTAAAACCGCTGCACTTACATACGGCACACTAGCACAAAGAGAGCAACTGCTTATTACAAGTCTTGCCTATGACTTAAGCAGCGTAGGCGTCATTTCTTCCGATACAGCTAAAGATATTGATAAAAAAGCTACTCATATGCTAGAAGTTAGAAAAGAAGGAATAAATGCCGCGATGCAAAAATAGTTTTGGGAAGTGAAAAGCAGCAGGTAAAAACTGCTGTTTTTTTATTCTAACGTTCAGGTATTTCACTATTTTAATAGCCGATCATTTAATAACACTGGTTAAAGCTTTCATACAATGATATAAAAATGGAGGTAATTTCTATGAAAGAAGCGATTGTTTATCAATACGATGCGTTCAGTACGCGCCCTAATAAAGGAAACCCTGCAGGAATTGTGTTTAATGGAGATGATTTTTCAGCTGAAGAAATGCAGATGATTGCTTATCAAGTACAGTTTAACGAAACGGCTTTTATCATGAAGTCTTCCCGCGCTGATTTACGAATTCGATATTTTACACCCGGACAAGAAGCAGATTTGTGCGGTCATGCGACCGTCGCTTCTCTTTATGCTTTACACAGTAAAAACAAACTTCCAAAAACTACATTTACAGTGGAAACAAATGCTGGAATTTTGCCGATGACTGTACAGAATAGAAACGGACAACCTGTTATCACCATGAGTCAAGCTTCTCCGCAGTTTCATCCGTTTTCAGGTTCAAAAGAAAAACTGGCAAAAGCTCTTAATCTTCATATTGATGACCTTGATCAAAGACTGCCTATTGTATATGGAAGTACAGGGAACTGGACGCTTATTGTACCTTTAAAAAATTTAGATGCCTGTAAAAAGATGAAGCCTAATCAAGAAGATTTTCCTCATATTTTAACAGATATGCCAAAAGCATCTATTCATCCCTTTTGTTTTGAAACGATTCACTCAGAAGCTCATATGCACGGAAGACATTTCTCTTCACCATTTTCAGGTACGGTAGAAGACGCCGTAACTGGAACAGCATCAGGCGTAATGGGCGCCTATTATGCGAGATATGTGGACCAGCAAGATAACGGCCGCTGGCAATTTGTCATTGAGCAAGGACAGGAAATAGATAAAGATGGCTTCGTTCATGTAGAAATTACAAAAACAGAGAATACGTATGGTGTGGTAATCGCAGGAGAAGCTGCCTATGTAACCAAGCAAATCGTTTCTCTTTCCTAATAAAAACGTGTCCGCCTATTTGGCGAACACGTTTTTTGTTTAGTAAATAATAGCCTGTACGCTCATTATTGTAACGGTTAAAATAAGAATCACATTCCCTATAATTAACCACGGCTTTGCGCTTCCTCTTCTACCTTTAATAGCCGTGATTAGTCCAGCAATGGGCAATAAAGCCATAACGATGACCCAAATTTTACGAAGAATGCTGGAATCCAAATAAAAACCAAACTGCATCATCGCAAATAACACGACTGTGATAAGGAAGAAAAGTGTAGGCACAGCTAAATGAATACCTCTTGGTCTCATTGAGTAGTACACAACATCACTTTCTTTCTATGTAAAATCTTACGTAAAATAACGTTATCATTTACAAAGAGTTTTGACAACTTTTTGAAGGAATTTGTCAACAAATTTTAATAATCTAGAAGAAATTACTTTTTACTCAGCTGCCCTAAGACTGCCGGCAGTGCAGAAATAACGTCGCTTGCTAACATATCCATCATTGTATGCCCCTGATCGAGCAGCACATCCGCTGCTTTTCCGTGAACATATACCGCATTGCTGATTGCTTCTTGAAGAGAATCATGCTGCATAATAAAAGCGAGGATGATCCCTGTTAACGTGTCACCCGTTCCGCCTTTTGCAAGTCCCGCGTTTCCAGTGGTATTTACGTATTGTTTTCCGTCAGGTGTTGTAACAATCGTGTTTGGACCTTTTAATACAAGGTACACACCATGTTCTACTGCGTATTGCCTAGCTATTGAAAATCGATTTGCTTCTACTTCGGCGATTGTTGTGTCCACGAGCCTTGCCATTTCTCCCGGATGAGGCGTTAAAATCGTTGCATGTTCTCTTTCTTTTACTTCTTTTTCTAAATGGGGAAGATGAAAAAGAGCATCGGCGTCCACCACAACAGAAACCGGCTGGTGAAGCACTTGTTCGACGACTTTCTTCGTTTCTTTGGTTCTCCCAAGCCCTGGTCCGACTGCAATTGCATCATACTTCCCTTCTTCTAAAGGAATCTCGCCTGCAAAAAATCCTTCTTTGCTTGGACATGGTTTATACATCACTTCCAGCATGTGAGCAGCTGCAATCGCATGAATATCGCTCGGAAGCGCAAGTGTTAAAAGTCCCGCTCCGCTTGTGAGCGCTGCTTTTGACGTTAGCATCGGCGCTCCGGGTGTTTGAAGCGAACCTCCTATTACGATTCCTTTTCCATGTGTACCTTTATTAGACGAAGCGTTTCGAATGGGAAAAGATTGTTTAATATGCTGAGTTGACCATACTTCCTTAAGAGATGAACTTTTTTCAATTGCTAGCGGCGGAATACCGATATCTACTACAATCAATTCACCGTAACTTTCTTTACTCGGGTATGTAAATGCCGTGACTTTCGGCTGCTGAAGCGTAATCGTAGCATCTGCACGTACCGTAAGCTCTTGCTTCTGTTCCATTACTCCACTTGGGACATCGATGCTGTATATGTAAGCATTAGAATCGTTTATTTTTTTTATAATGTCATCGTAAGGAGATTTGATACTGCCTTTTACGCCTATACCTAATAAACAATCAATAAGAACCGTATACTTTTTCACAGAGAAGTTGTCTCCAGCCGATTGCCACGTGAACCCAGCATTTTCATAGATGATCATGGCTTTTTTAGCCGCGTCTTTTATTTTTTCCCGTGCAGGAACTACCCAGACGTCAACTTCATAGCCTTTTGACTTCAAAGCACGGGCAATAACAAAGCCGTCTCCTCCATTGTTTCCCGTTCCTATAAGCAGCCCTATGTTTTCATGTTTTTTGATTCGCTCACTCAGCGCGTTGGCAGCAGCCTGCCCGGCATTTTCCATAAGGGACTCTTCACTCATCCCAATTGTATTCATCATATAATCATCCACTTGATACATCTCTTGATTCGTTACAATTCTCATTATGCTGCTCCTTACTGAAACGGAAATGGTTCATCTGTATTTACCGTTCCTTTTATTTTCGTTATAGTTAATTGTTCTCCTTTCACCCAATCTTCAAACGAGAAAATGAGAGGCTTTGCTTTTCGTCCAATCCCCACAATGACTTGCAGCGTCTCCGGTACATATGCTACTGTATGAAGCGTTCCAGCAGAATTCCGGTAATCTTCTTTAAAAATACCGTATTCATCTTCATTAAATAAAGAGAAAGCTTCAAGAGGCGATAGCTTTTTTTCAATATGATCTCGAATATGATCGAGCCTTTCCTTTGACTCTACCAAATGATGACGATTTTCTTCGATCAGCTGATTAAAATGGTTCGTACATCCCATCATCGTCCCTCTTTGTACATGAACGCCTCTTCCAGATGCTTCGACTACTGCTCCCTGTCCGCTGCGGTCATAAATGGAATAATTAAACGCATGACGATGCGGTGCTCTTTCTAAAATAGCAATAGCCTCTTCTGTCGTTTCACATGTTTCTAAAATAAACCGAGCGAGCGTACAGCAAATAAATCCGTTTGTTTGACGGCGGCGATTAACAAAATGATAGCCAATTGCCAGTCCTTTTTCATTCATTCCATCCATTCGCCCAATCATTCTCGTTCCAAATCCGACGCTTGCATATCCTTCATTTGGCTGAAAAAGCAAAAATCGACCTTCGTACGTTTTAGGATGATAATCGTAGTTTCGTACATACACGCCGTGCTGCATAAGAGCAGAACATCCCGTTTTTTTCCACTCTTGCTGATACCCGCTGTATTCATGAATAACGTCTTCAAGAGGCCAATCTAAGCCTTCTGCTAAGCCCACTAGCTCATCCCACAGTCCACGAGCAAATAAGTCGTAATAATGACGAGCTTCTTTTGCTATCGTTTGATAGCTTCGTAATGAACGTTTTCTTCTTTTTTGATGATTTTCAAACAGCTTTGTTCCTTTATGTAATTTCCCTTGCATTTTACCAAGCTCTCGGTAAGAGCCTCGTCCTTGAATGACTTCTACCTGTATTTCTTTCACTTCTATCACTCCAATTTTCCATTACCTTTATTGTGCAGCAAGCGCTCTATTCTTTGCAACTTTCTCCTCTCATAGAACTCTCTTCCTTTGAATACAGTTATAAAGAAACAGGTCGAAAGATTGAAAAGCATTATCATAAGAGGTGATCATATTGCTAAAGGAAGTTCAGCTAGAGATTCAGCGAAGAATCGCCTATCTGCGCCCAACACAAAAAAATGACGGGTCATTTCGCTACTGTTTTGAAACAGGCGTTATGCCTGATGCGTTTTTAATTATGCTTCTTCGCACCTTTGATTTAGATAAAGAAGTGTTGATTAAACAATTAACCGAACGGATCGTTTCCCTTCAAAATGAAGATGGTCTTTGGACGTTGTTTGATGATGAAGAACATAACTTATCCGCCACTATTCAAGCTTATACAGCTCTTTTATATTCAGGGTATTACCAAAAAAACGACCGGATTTTGCGAAAAGCAGAAAGATATATTATAGATTCGGGAGGCATTTCGCGCGCTCATTTTCTCACAAGATGGATGCTTTCTGTTAACGGTTTATACGAGTGGCCAAAGCTATTTTACCTCCCGCTTTCTCTTTTGCTCGTGCCTACCTATGTACCGCTTAACTTTTATGAATTAAGCACTTATGCCAGAATTCACTTCGTTCCGATGATGATAGCAGGAAACAAAAAATTCTCACTTACTTCTAGACATACACCTTCTCTTTCTCATTTAGATGTAAGAGAACAGAAACAGGAATCGAAGGAAAATGCTCAAGAATCACGCGCTTCTATTTTTTTAGTCGACCATTTAAAACAGCTGGCTTCTTTACCTTCTTACATCCACAAGCTTGGTTATCAAGCAGCCGAGCGTTACATGCTAGAAAGAATTGAAAAAGATGGAACACTCTACAGCTACGCCACCTCTACTTTTTTTATGATTTACGGTCTTTTGGCTCTTGGCTATAAAAAAGATTCATTTGTGATCCAAAAAGCAATTGACGGGATTTGTTCACTACTTAGTACATGCAGCGGCCACGTGCACGTAGAAAACTCCACGTCAACCGTTTGGGATACCGCGCTGCTCTCTTACGCTCTACAGGAAGCAGGTGTACCGCAGCAAGATCCCATGATTAAAGGCACAACTCGCTATTTAAAGAAAAGACAGCATACAAAGCTTGGAGATTGGCAGTTTCATAACCCAAATACAGCGCCTGGAGGCTGGGGGTTTTCCGATATTAATACGAATAACCCTGACTTAGACGATACGTCTGCTGCTATCAGAGCTCTTTCTAGAAGAGCGCAAACCGACACAGATTATTTGGAGTCTTGGCAAAGAGGCATTAACTGGCTGCTATCCATGCAAAACAAAGACGGGGGTTTTCCTGCATTTGAAAAAAATACCGACTCTATTTTATTTACTTATCTACCGCTTGAAAATGCAAAAGATGCAGCGACGGATCCGGCTACTGCCGATTTAACCGGTCGAGTGCTTGAGTGTCTCGGAAACTTTGCTGGCATGAATAAATCCCACCCTTCGATTAAAGCTGCAGTAAAATGGCTGTTTGATCATCAATTGGATAACGGGAGCTGGTACGGCCGGTGGGGAGTTTGCTATATTTACGGAACGTGGGCCGCTATTACAGGACTCCGTGCTGTAGGGATTTCTGCTTCTGATCCGCGTATCATCAAAGCTATCAACTGGCTCAAAAGCATTCAACAAGAAGACGGTGGATTCGGAGAATCATGTTATAGCGCTTCTTTAAAAAAATATGTGCCACTATCGTTTAGCACCCCTTCTCAAACGGCTTGGGCTCTCGATGCTTTAATGACAATATGTCCGTTAAAAGATCGATCCGTTGAAAAAGGAATTAAATTTTTACTGAATCCAAATCTTACAGAGCAGCAAACTCATTACCCCACAGGAATTGGTCTCCCTGGACAATTTTATATTCAGTACCACAGCTACAATGATATTTTTCCTCTTCTTGTGCTTGCCCACTACGCAAAAAAACATTCTTCGTAAAAAGGGTGGGACAAAAGGAGTTTAGCTGAAGGAAGATCCGAACGATGAATCGAGATTCTTGCTTGAGAATCCAACTCGTTCGGATTTTTTTATTTGTAGGATGAACGTAGGCTTGCTTCATATATGTAGAGCAGTTAATGGGAAGCCAAGTCTTGCACGGAAATCAACCGCGGTGTAACAAGCACTCCATACTAGCACATTGATCCCATTTGTTTGTCTTGAGATTCGATGGACATAGTTGTGTCTCAATTTCTTTTTATACGTAAAAGCAGGTTTTTTAAGAAACAAGTGGAATACCTTTTTAAATGTTAGAAAAGAAAGGATGCATCAAATGAATAATGTTTCACCATTTTTAAAAGGAAAAAACGTGATACTAAGAAAACCAAAGGACAGCGATGTAAATGACTACCTAGCATGCAAACAAACAAAAGAACTTATTCGCATGTACGGAGGCGATACCCGAAACTTAAAACCTCTTACATTACAAGATGCCAAGCGGCACGTCGAGTACATAAAGTCTCAAAAGCTGAATTGGTGCATTGAATATCAGCAGCGTTTTGTTGGAGAGGCCCGGCTGACCGTTAACGAGTACGACCGGCGCGCACGGTATGCAATTGGTTTATTTGATTCCTCCGTTTGGAATCAAGGGCTAGGCACTGAAGTTACAAAATTGGTACTTGCGTATGCATTTGAACACCTTCACTTGCACAGAGTCGATTTACGAGTGCTCGAATACAACCATAGAGCCATTGCTTGTTATGAAAAATGCGGTTTTGTAAAAGAAGGAATAGAGCGTGAAGGTGCTTTTATTGAAGAAGCATTTCAGACAGATCTTATCATGAGTATACTCGAACAAGAATATTATCAGCTGTAGAAAAGAGAACCAGCTGTCATCATCTTACTTCTTTAAAAGTTCGTATAGCCCAAGCCTTTTGTGAATAAAGTAACATAACGATATAATCAAAGGAGCCAACGATGACAGCTTATGATTCCTCTTTTTTTGTATTTGTAACCATTGATAAACATGACATTGCTGCTTTTTTACTAATTGATATTATTTGCGGCACCACTATTTATGTAGCATGTAAACATTATCTTCACAATGAGCTTGTTTCCATTGCAAGCAGCGCTCTTTTTCCCATTGTATGTAAGAAGGTTTCTCGACGTTAGATCAGCTTTTTACCGGTACCGGTTCTTTTAATGACAGCCAAGTGCGTTCCTTCTGCTGCTTAATCTCTACGGAGTGATTAAAAAATTTAGAAAGATGCGGCTCAGTGAGCTGGTCTTTCGTTTTTCCAGAAGAAAACACTTCTCCTTGGCGCATACAAAGCGTATGGGTAAAGCAAGGCAAAATTTCTTCTACATGGTGAGTAACATAAATAAGCGTAGGCGCTTTTGGCTGCTCTGCCATTTTTGCAATCAGCTGAAGAAGCTGTTCTCGGGCCATTATATCTAGACCTGTACATGGCTCATCAAGTATTAAAAGCTTTGGTGAAGCCATAAGAGCTCGGGCAATTAGCACCCGCTGGCGCTCTCCTTGAGAAAGTGTTCCGTACGCCTGATTTTGTAAATCTGCGCAATTTAGCAGCTGCATTAATTCTATGGCTTGGTTCATATCTTTTTGCTCCACTTGTTCATATAAACCAATAGATGCAAATTTGCCGCTTAAAATCAATTCTAAAACCGTATCGTCATCTCGAAACCGCTGCTGAAGCGAAGAACTTACCCACCCGATTTCTTTTCTGAGCTCAGACAGATTTGTTTCTCCAAATTTCCTTGAAAGAACTTCTACTTGACCTTTTGTAGGCCAGATATATCCGTTGATTATATTTAAAAGCGTCGTTTTTCCGGAACCATTTAACCCAAGCAAACACCAATGTTCCCCTTTTTCCACTAACCACGACACGTTTTTTAAAATTTCTTTTTCTGCTCGTTTTACCGAAACGTTCTTAATTTTGATCATGCTACCACTCCTATACTCTCATTTTTCATTATATATACTATAAAAGAATAACGATTTATCCCATTTGTTAACTTGCTTTTCTTTTTTCATGCCAATTCTTTCAGCCACTTTAATCGATGGGAAATTGTCAGGATCTATTAATGATATAATCTTCTGAAATTTCAGCGTATGAAGTCCATAATCTAAGCAAGCTTTTGCTGCTTCCCTCGCATAGCCTTCCCCCCAGCGGCTGCGTAAAAATAAATAACCAAGTTCTGGATCTACCTTTCCGTCTACTTTTTGAAGAACCATGCCGCACTGCCCTAGAAACTCTCCTTTCTGTTTATCCTCAGCGATCCACATGCTAATGCCGTACGTTTGATAATGCTGCTTCATCCATTGAATCCAGCGGCGTATGTCTTGTTCGCTTTTAGTAGAAGAATAATACTTCATTGCTTCAGCATCCTCAAAGATTTTCAGTAAATTTCCTGCATCGCTTTCGGCCATGGCTCGCAGCGTCATTCGTTCTGTCTCAATAATCGTATGAATCCTCTCCTTTCTTACATTCCAACATCTTCTATCTTTATTATCCGCTACTATTTTCTTTTCGTAAAGTTTTCCTTTTTTTATTTAAATGAACGAGAAAAAACGCACCAAAAAAGGCTGCTGCACACAGCCCTTTAATCTGGATCACACGTTTTCCCGTACCGTAATACGTTATATATAGCACGTCCATCACTTGCAGTTGTCTCTGTATATTGAATTGGCAGCAGTGAGAAAATAACATAATAGACTGAAAAATAAACAAATTGATAGCAAAATATATCTTCAGGCAGAATATTAGCCATAATTAATCCATTTATTATAAAAATAGTAAGCAAATTAAACAGTACACCACCAGCATACACCACTGCATGAGAAATGCGACTGTCATTCTTAAGATTTTCATATTTACAAAACGAGTCTAAAAAGTAGACTGACTTAATTTTAAACTTCCCCATTTTAAGAATCGTTTTCCCTCGCCCAATAGTAAAATCGACCTTCCCTCCGAAAATAATTGCCATGACGGAATGCCCCAGCTGATGAACAAATGATACAAGTGGCAATACAAGACAGAATGACCACACAAATTTTGGAAGATCATTTAACCCAAACACGTTTATCCCTCCTTTTTGTTTCTTCTCTCTACTTTTCCTCCCCGTTTTCACTTAAAACTACATTTAATTTCTTTTTTAAAACTCATACGAAATAACCAGCATACACATCATGTCTTATGACCTAGATAAACCCCGATATATGTAGCTTATGAAAAATACATTTTTCGAAAAATAGTTGGCGTAACGTTTTCCTGTTCTTTGAAACGCTTGATAAAGTAGCTTGGATGTTCATACCCTACTTGTCTTGCTATATCTTGTACAGAGATTTGGTTGTTTTTAAGCAACAGTTTCTTTGCTTTTTGAATCCGCACGCGCGTTACGTATTCAAATGGCCGGATGCCAAGAGATTGTTGAAAAAGCAAACACGTATACTGCTCCGTTACGTTGAGCTGCTGCGCCAGTACTTCTAGCGTTAACGGCTGATGATAATATTCCTCGATATAACGAAGGACTGGGTTTAGCTGAGTAATTTGCTGCAGACGACTTTTACTTTCTATATATACGCTGTCTTGGCGAAGTTTTAAAATGACGCTGTATAGTAGTTCAGAGCACTGCATGGTGCTAGAGGTATGATTTTCTTCTAACCGATCCATTAGTTCTTGAAGCATCCTGTAAAGACTTTCAGGATTTGTAAGGACGATTTTTCCCGAATTAATAAATTGAAGAGAAAGCATGATATCATCAATCACACTTCCGTTAAAAGAAACCCAGCATACTTGCCATTCGCTCGTAACGGGATAGTATTCGTGCGGAACGTGCGGCGTCAGAAACATCCCTTCATTTTCTTTTATAATATAAACCTCGTCGTTTACACGAAGCTCGCCTCTTCCTTTTAGGCATTGAATCCATTGATAATCAGGAAACTCTCCCTGACGCTTAATATGCGTTTGGTGTCTCCAGCTTCCAGCGCTTGTAACATAGAATGGCAGTTTCATATCTTCATCTGAAAGAGCCGGAAAGTACATACGGTCCACATTACTTCCCCCTTTTTATGTGAATATAGTTATATTATCATGAAAATAATTAGATTGATAAGGTTTTCAGAAAACGTTATCATTTTCATATAAACTAATAACCTAGTACTTTAGAAATGAGGGATCGACGTGTTAAAAACCGGCAAGAAATTTCATTATACAGCACCTGCAAACGGATACCCTGAATGGAATAACAACCCTGAAATTTTTCAATTGAACCGTTCAAAAGCACACGCTTTACTTATGCCTTATCAAACGGTCGAAGAGGCCTTGAAAAATGATAGAAAATCTTCTGTTTACTATCAAAGCTTAAATGGCAGCTGGTATTTTCATTTTGCTGAAAATGCAGATGGCCGCGTCAAAAACTTTTTCGCACCTGAGTTTTCATATGAGAAATGGGACTCTATTTCAGTTCCTTCACACTGGCAGCTGCAAGGATATGACTATCCTCAATATACAAACGTGACATACCCTTGGGTTGAAAATGAAGAGCTCGAACCTCCTTTTGCACCGACTAAATATAACCCTGTCGGTCAGTACATCCGTACTTTTACACCTAAATCAGAATGGAAAGATCAGCCGGTGTACGTCAGCTTCCAAGGCGTCGAATCTGCTTTTTACGTATGGATTAACGGTGAGTTTGTTGGTTACAGCGAAGACAGCTTTACTCCAGCTGAATTTGATATAACTTCTTACCTTCAAGAAGGTGAAAATACGATAGCAGTAGAAGTATATCGCTGGAGTGATGCAAGCTGGCTTGAAGACCAAGATTTTTGGCGAATGAGCGGCATCTTCCGAGATGTGTATCTCTATTCTACTCCACCGGTTCACATCTATGACTTTAGCGTTCGTTCGTCGCTTGATAACAACTACGAAGATGGTGAACTTATCGTTTCAGCTGATATTTTAAATTACTTTGAGCACGATACTCAAGGTCTAACATTTGAAGCCATGCTGTATGACGCCAATGGCCAAGAAGTACTACAAGCTCCGCTGCAAACAAATTTAAGTGTGAGCGATCAACGTACAGTCTCCTTGCGTACACACATTAAAAGCCCTGCAAAATGGAGCGCAGAAAGTCCTAATTTGTATACGCTTGTACTCAGCTTAAAGAATTCTGCTGGTTCTATTATCGAAACAGAAAGCTGTAAAGTCGGCTTCCGTACGTTTGAACTAAAGAACGGTCTTATGACAATCAACGGCAAACGTATTGTACTTCGAGGAGTGAATCGCCACGAATTTGATTCAGTAAAAGGCCGGGCAGGCATCACGCGCGAAGACATGCTTCACGACATTTCGCTGATGAAACAGCATAATATTAACGCGGTGCGTACATCCCATTATCCTAACGATTCAGTATGGTATGAACTATGTGATGAATACGGGCTGTACGTTATTGATGAAACCAATTTAGAAACGCACGGAACGTGGACTTATTTACAAGAAGGTGAGCAAAAAGCCGTTCCAGGAAGCAAGCCAGAATGGAAAGAAAACGTATTGGATCGATGTCGTTCCATGTACGAACGTGACAAAAACCACCCTTCTATCATTATTTGGTCGCTTGGAAACGAATCATTTGGCGGAGAAAACTTTCAGCATATGTATACCTTTTTTAAAGAAAAAGATTCCACGAGACTTGTTCATTATGAAGGAATCTTCCATCATCGCGACTATGATGCTTCAGATATAGAAAGCACGATGTACGTTAAGCCAGCAGATGTAGAGCGCTATGCATTAATGAATCCGAAAAAACCTTACATCTTATGTGAATACAGTCATGCAATGGGTAATTCATGCGGGAATCTGTACAAATACTGGGAGCTGTTCGATCAATATCCGATCTTACAAGGCGGTTTTATATGGGACTGGAAAGATCAAGCCCTTCAAGCAACAGCAGAAGACGGTACTTCTTACTTAGCTTACGGGGGAGATTTTGGTGATACTCCTAACGATGGCAACTTCTGTGGAAACGGCTTAATCTTTGCTGATGGGACAGCTAGCCCCAAAATTGCAGAAGTAAAAAAATGCTATCAGCCCGTAAAGTGGACAGCAGTCGACACTGCAAAAGGAAAGTTTGCCGTTCAAAACAAACACTTGTTTACAAACTTGAACGCCTATGATTTTGTTTGGACTGTTGAAAAAAACGGTGAACTCGTTGAAAAGCATGCGTCTCTTTTAAATGTAGCTCCTGATGGTACAGACGAACTGACGCTTTCTTATCCTCTTTGTGAGCAAGAAAATGAAGCTGACGAATTTGTTTTAACTCTTTCTCTCAGATTGTCTAAAGATACAGCCTGGGCTTCAGCTGGATATGAAGTGGCGTACGAACAGTTTGTACTGCCTGCCAAAACCGCTGTGCCTTCAGTAAAAGCTGCTCATCCTGCTTTAACCGTTAACCAAAATGAACAAACGCTTACGGTTACAGGAACTAACTTCACGGCCATTTTTGATAAGCGAAAAGGACAGTTTATTTCTTACAACTACGAGCACACCGAGCTGCTTGCGTCGGGTTTCCGTCCAAATTTTTGGCGTGCAGTAACCGATAATGACCTCGGGAATAAACTGCATGAAAGATGTCAAACGTGGCGTCAAGCAAGCTTAGAGCAGCATGTGCAAAAAATAAGTGTTCAGCCGCAAATTGACTTTGTTATCATTTCGGTTGAACTAGCTTTAGACAACTCTCTTGCTTCTTGCTATGTAACGTATACGCTATATAACGATGGTGAAATGAAAATTGAACAATCTTTAGCACCTTCTGAGACAATGCCTGAAATTCCAGAAATCGGCATGCTGTTTACGATGAATGCGACTTTTGATTCTTTAACATGGTACGGAAAAGGACCTCATGAAAATTATTGGGATCGTAAAACTGGCGCTAAGCTGGCCCTTCATAAAGGCAGTGTAAAAGAGCAAGTCACACCGTATTTACGCCCTCAAGAATGCGGAAATAAAACGGACGTTCGATGGGCCACTATTACAAACGATCAAGGACGCGGCTTTTTGATAAAAGGTTTGCCAACAGTCGAGCTGAATGCTTTACCTTACTCACCTTTTGAACTGGAGGCTTACGATCATTTTTACAAATTGCCGGCAAGCGATTCAGTAACCGTGCGGGTTAACTACAAGCAAATGGGCGTTGGCGGAGACGATAGCTGGCAAGCTAAAACACATCCTGATTACACACTATATGCTAACCGCTCGTATACAAACACGTTTACGCTAAAACCTCTATAAAAACAAGAAGGACTTTCATTTGAAAGTCCTTTTTACTTATGACGTCACCTCTGGCTTTCGCTGAGAAAGTAAAAATACCGTAGCGATAATAAGAATCGTACCTAACCACTCCGTCCATCCAAAGGTCACATGAAGCCATAGAACAGAGAGCGCCGCTGCTGATAAAGGCTCTGCTGACGCAAGAACAATGGCTTCAGAAGCGCTAATATGCTTCAAGCTTTCCAAATAGCAATAAAATGCAATGAGCGTTCCGAATATGATTACAAATAACACCGCACACAGCGACAATAGCGACCATTCACCTGCTATATGCCACGGCGGGTGAATAAATGAAAAACTTACGCCGCCTATCACCATTCCCCAGCCTACTACTTCAATTGAGCTCCATTTCGTAAGAAGACGCTTAGGCTGAAGCGTATAAAAAGCAGACGTCACAGCTGCCCCAATTCCCCAAAACAACGCCCATCCTGTAATAGACAGCTCGTTAAAATTCCCGCTTGTTGCAAGAAAAAAGGTCCCCATTATGACGAGCACAACAGAAATCATTTCTACTTTCACCGGCCACTTTCTTGCTTGCACAGCTAAATAGCCAATAATAAATATTGGCGACGTATATTGAAGCACTGTAGCTGTAGCAGCGTTTCCTGCTTCAATAGCTGCAAAATATGTATACTGCACGCCGAGCATACCGATTACACCAAACAAAAGCAGCGAAGTCCTCTCTTCTTTTGTTTTCCAAATTGCAAAAATATTGCGCTGCTTAGAGGCTATTGCCAAAAGCAGCAATCCGGATACTAACATACGAACGACAACCAGCCACTCTGCGTTAAAACTTTTATGCTGAAATAAATATTGAGCCACCGTGCCAGATACTCCCCACATTGTGGCGCCAATGATTACAAGCAGCAGCCCCCATGCTCTTCTAGATGACGTTTGAACTCCTTCCACTTGCCATTCCTTCTCTCTTTTTCATATATATTTAACTTACCTCGCTCTTCTTTAACGGTCAATAGCAAAAAAAGTCGAAGCAATATGCTTCGACTTTTTTAAATGCTTTTATGAAGTAATTTCTTGAGTAAAGGAAATAGCACATCGGGAAGTTCTTCGATGTTTGGTACTAGAATACTATATTTCCCGTACATATTTTGAATGGTTTTCTTTTGTCCTTCATCAATTTCCCCGTTGGATAAAAAGACGTTGATGACTTCAATTCCGTGCTTGCGTGCTTCTAATACCGCTTCGTGCGTATCTACAATACCATTTTGTTCATATCCCATAGCGGCTGGTTCACCGTCTGAAAACACAAGTAAAAACTTCTGCTGTTCAGAACGCTGAAGCAAGCGGCGTGTCATATGGCGAATGGCAAATCCATCACGGTTGTCTTCTTCAGGCTCAAGCTGCATAATTTCAGGACCGCTTTTACGCTTTAAAGATGCTTGAAAGTCCATAACTGTCTGCAGGTAGTTAGGCTGGCTCGTTTCGGTGGCATCATTTGTATCTTCCCAAAACCCTACAATTTGATGAGGCACCATAACAGACTTTAACGCTTCATGAAATAGCGTAATCCCAAGCTTCGTTTCATCCATTTTGTCGTACATTGATGCGGAACAGTCAACTAAAAGAGAAAAGACGGCATCAATTTGCGCAGAATCTTCATCTTTTTTATAAAATAAACGAGGATTGTCGTCTGTCCATAGTTTTAGAAGCTTTTTATTTAATCGGCCAAAGTGCAGCTCGCTTCTAGGAAGCGTTTTTTTATGTTCAAGCGTTTTTTCAATCATTTGCTTTAATTTTTTTTGATACGATGCAATAATTTTTTTATTCTCATCATACTGAACAACATGATCGTCGTTCGGAAGTTTAGAATCTATAAAAACAGCATAGGCATGCTTATTTTCTTTCCCATACTCATAATCCGCTTCCCCGTCTTTTTCCGGATGCGTTTGCTCCATGGCTTCGATTTGAGAATAATCGTTCCGCGATGTTTTTTGAGAAGACCCTTGCACCATGCCCATTGCTTGATCTCCATCGTCGCCTTCACGAACACCATCGCCTAGCATGTCTGTTTTTGAGCCTTGATCCATATCAAACTGTAGAAAACTTTGCGTCGCTTCGCTTGTCTCTCGATGCCACATTTCCATTTTCTCTTCGTGAATGTCTTCATCTCCGTCTTTTTCATGCTCTAAAATATCATCGTTCACTAATGAATCTTTGCGTTTTAGATCTTCAAATGTTAACCCTTCTTCTAACTGATCATACTGAAGTTCAGCCAAGAAGAAATAAGTATTAAGCATATCTTTTTCAACAATATCATCAAAGACATCTACAAGTTCAAGACAGATGCGCGATACATCTTTTGTTGTTTTAGCTTCATATACATTTGTTAGCTGTCTGCGGATAAAAGGCATCGCTAAATTAATCGATTCACTCATTGAAGGAATTTCTTCAAATGGATTTTCAGCCGTCAATAGCAAGTAGATGCCGTTAAAAAGTGCATCCGTATACACGCTTTTTGTTAGATTTGCGCTCATTTGTGTAGCAAAATATTTTCTGTAGAGCTGTCTTCTGACGGCGAAGGCTTTTTTCGTTCCAGGGCGTTCGCGTTTGCATACTTCTTCTAAACGAATATCTTCAAACAGCATAAACAGCTGCTTAGCTAAGCCAGGTACCGAGGTTTTATTTATTTTCTTTAAATATGCATTAATTTCTTTGAAGTTTGAATGCTTATAGCTTCCAATACTTCTTAAAAATACATCACTTTTTAAGCCGTACACTTTGTCTTCTTCTGGACGGTTATCCCAAAAGTGACTGAGGTAAATAATGCCGTGTACAGGATCATAATAAGAAGAAACGCGATACTCTACTTCAATTTCATCATTTTTTGTTAATGTTTTCGTTAAATCTGCCAGCTCCATATAGAGAAAGGAATCTACATTTTTGTCGTTAAATTTAATAAATCGCATAGCGCCACTCCTTACTCAAATAATGTTTCAGCAATATTTTGAATGGCGGCTTTTTCCCTTTCATCTTCTAGCTTTTCAATAATACCGCGTCTAATCGCGCGAAGAGGCGGCATATAAAGAGCTAAATCACACGTATCGATAAGCGCACGAATAGACGCAGCTTCTTCTGATACATGGCCGCTTTGAACTTGAGTAATTAAATCCGCAGAGAGCGTGACAAATTTATCAATTAATTTTTCGTCTTTTAACTGAGACTGAGACATCAGAACTTGCTTTAAGCTGCCTCCTTGAATATACGGCACTTCAATAACAACAAAACGATTTTTTAACGCTTCGTTTAATGGAACGGTACCAACATACCCCTCATTAATAGCCGCTACTACGCCGAACGTTTGCTGACCGCGTACTACATCTCCAGTGAATGGGTTCGTAATCATTTTTCGGTAATCAAGAACCCCATTTAAAATAGGAAGTGTTTCAGGTTTAGCCATGTTAATTTCATCAATATATAATAAATGCCCTTTTTTCATTGCCTGAATAACAGGTCCTTCCACAAACTCAATACCTGTTTTCCCTTCTTGTTCAGCAATTGTTTTAAAACCAAGCAGCGCTTCTGCATCTAAGTCAACCGAGCAGTTAACGCTATGCATCGGCTGAGAAAATAAATGCGACAGCGTTTCAGCAAGCTTTGTTTTACCTGAACCTGTTGGTCCTTTTAAAAGTACGTTTTTCCCTAGTGACAAGGCAATAATAGCATCTTCTAAAATATCTGCTTCTTCTGCTGTATAGCCGCCTTTTCCAATTAATAGCTGATCAGCATCGGACAAATTTTCATATTTACGATTCGCTAAAAGCGAAAGAACCTCTTGTGGTAATGATAATTGTGATAGTTGAATTGACATAACAAAAATCCTTTCTTTCTGCATACTTTCTATAGTTTACTAAAAAACATTCTTCTTCTCAAAGAATTGCTTTACCTACGCTTTTCTCTAAGGTTTCCGATAGAAAAACCGCAGTCTTTAAACATATATTCAGTAAAAAAAAGTAGGTTATTCACCTACTTTTTTACGATTTTATAGTTTTTATGATTAACGACTGTTTTCATGGATTCGCCCGTTTCAGCATCTTTCCCAAAATCTACGATAACCGAATTGTCTCGCACTACCATAACAATTCCTTTAAATCCTTTATAGTCGCCTTTTTTTGGCTGAATGGTATCGCCAACTTTAGCTGCTTTGACTTTAGGTGCTTGTTCTTCTGTACCTTGTGTATTTTCTACGTCCATCATGACCCCACCTTTTCCAATTTACCGTGTTTTTTATAAGTGAAAACACAATTTAATTTACTTTTTGTTGAAAATACTTAGTTTATTTTCCCACAAACATCCATGGTTAAACACCATGTGTTTGTCCATTTTTATTTTGCAAACAAACGCTGTATTTTTTATTATGTATGTAGCTGTTTTTTGTAAGAGCACATCCTTGTTCTATCATAACATTTTCTGTTTCCTTCGAACACCAATTACCCTTTAGTTTTTTAAAAAAATGACAAATTACATGGAATTATGTCGAATTTCATATGGTTTTCTTTTTAGTATGATAAGCTATATATCGTATTTTAAGCATCTTTTATCTATTACATACGATTTTTGATAAAAAAACCGAAACTTTTATCCACAAATTGCGTTGATTAAATGAAAGGGGGAGAAAATGGCACAACAGCATAACTTTGAACACATTTATAAACAGCACATGCATGATTTGCTGCGCTATCTTCTCTCTCTTACTCGCAGAAAAGAATCAGCGGAAGATTTAATGCAGGAGACCTTTTACCGGGCACTTTTACACTTAGAAACATATAAAGGCGAAGAAGTGAAGCCTTGGCTGTTCAAAATTGCTTATCACGCCTTTATTGACTGGTATCGAAAAGAAAAAAAACGCCCTACTGTCGAAATAGAAGAATGGCACTTTACTCCTCAGCCAAGTGCTGAAGAACAAGTGATGATTCAAAGTGAAATCGACGGCTGGCTTTCTGATGTATCTGCTTTGCCTCCGGCTAAGCAGAATATTGTACTGTTACGAGATTATCACGGCTTCACATATGAAGAGATTGCAGAAATGACTGGCTATACTCTGTCAAAAGTGAAAATGGACTTGTATCGTGGTCGTCAACAATTGAAAAAAAGAAAGGAAGAGGACGGATGAGCTGTCAAGATATGAAGCATCAATGGGAAAAATATAAAAACGGCACTTTGACAGACAAAGAAGCAGAAGCACTTGAAGAACATACGGAAAATTGTGAAGCATGCTCGGCTCATTTGGAGCACTTGCTAACTGAAGATGAACTGTTATCGCCAACTTCATCAGCTACTTCACTAAGTGACGATACGATGTTGGATAATAAAAAAGTTAAAAAGTCCATTTATATCGCCAAATGGAAGCAGCGCCTTTCAAATGTGACAACTGTCATTGGCTCTGTCGTTCTGCTATGGATAATCGGCAGCTTTTTATCTATTGTATATTATCATCAATCAAAAACCGAATACATAAACAGCGTGAATCAAGCGGCTATCGAATCTGCTTTTCCGAACGTTCATATACGTGAAACCACTTCTGATACACAGTCCTTTTTCCGCATGCAGTCGCAAATGGAAGCTTATAAGCAAATTGGACGTGAAGAGCAGGCCATTGGGACGTTTACATTTCATCAACTGTTTGATAAAACAAGCGGTGTAGAAAAAGAATTTTCCGGCGGCAAATACGACCTTAACCTTTCTTTTGTCTATCCTGATCCCAAAAAACTAAAGCTGCATGCAAAAGAGTATAAGGAATGGACAAACGAAACATGGAAAGCGTTAGAAAATCTACCAAAAGGAACGGTAAGCGAAGTGGCTATTTCTTTTGATGATACGTATTCGCTAAAAGAAGTTCAGCAAAAAATGAACGCCATCGACAGCCGTGATTTTTCTACCTCTTGGTACGCGCTTAATACAGGGCACGAACAAAAAACAAGCACAAAAGATGAGCCATTAATTGACTTAACATCAACATTTGGCTTTCCAGAGTTTTTAGACTTACCTTACGATCACAAAGGAAATCAAACCCACTCTACTAGCAAGTCGAATGTTTTAAATATGATGAAATTATTAGCCGATAATGAAGAAACGGTCCAAAAAGTTCGTCAGCTGGACCATTCCGATCTGTTGCTAAAGCAGCGATATTCTTATGTAAAAAAACACGGCGTCGGTGTGTACGGCGTTGTGATTACAGGGCCTACAAAAAAGCTTCTGAAATTAAAGAATGATCCGTCGATCACATATGCGTCACTTGGAGATGTAGAGCTATGGAATTGGTTCAGTCGTCCCTCATCAGGTACGTTAATGAATCAGTAGTGGCTGAGACAAAAGTATAGCAGTGGAAGAAAAATCCGAACGATAAATCAAGACTCTTAATGGAGAATCAAATTCGTTCGGATTTTTTTATGGATAGAGTGAACGTAGGTTTCATATATGCAGTGATTTTGTTATGTCCCGGCCTCTTTTTATTCATTCGTTAATTGTTCAAACCTTTTTACCGCTTCGCTTTTATCAAATGAACTAAACCATCGATAGTCTTGGTCATCTAAAATGCGATAGTGCTGACTAATCATATTTTGCTGCAGACGAAAAAAGTCTTCTTTTTGAATTTCTTTCCACCATACTCTTCCTCCGAGCGTTTTATCTTTTGGAGAAGATACGCCGTTATGAGCAATGATTTCTACTACTTCTAAAGGAACGTCTCCCAAAACCGATTGAAGGATTTCACTGTCACCAAACAAACCGCATACTGCAACAGTGGTCGTCCACCCTGCTTCTGTGCGCCCTTTTTCAATTTGAACCAATGTTTTTTTAGAAATACCAATGACTTCAGCCATTCTGTCTTGTGAATAGTTTCTTTCTAAACGAATTAATCGTATTTTATCCGATACTGATTTAATTACTTCTTGTTTATTCATTTTCACAGCCCTTTCTTTCTATACACGTACATTTCTTTAGTGTAATATTACACCTAATTAAAGAAGAGTTTCAAGCGTTTCCCTTCGTCACAAGACGGGGAAATATACTGAAATGGTTTTTGTACACTAAAACAATTAAAAGGAGTTGAGAATATGTATATCATTGTATGGGCTATGCTTGTACTATACGCCTTGCTGCTAGCTCCAGGAGCAAGCGCCGGTAATGATTTGCTGTTTAAAAATCTTATCACAGGAAATTTTCAACAGGTAGATCCGCTCGTGGTTATAGTATTCTCTTTTTTAGGACTTTTCCCAGTATTGTTTATGGTAATGATCTGTAAAAAAGATACATACAAACTGCTTGGATGGCCATTTTCTCTTCTATCATTTGCGCTTGGAGCTTTTTCTCTTTTGTTCTATTATCATTGGAAAGGACAAAAAGTTCGAACACGTTCGCGTATTCCTTCACGTTTCATTGCTATCATTTCTTCTCGTCTATGGATTGGATTATGCTTAGCGCTCACGATTGCAGGTTACGCATACGGACTATCCTTAGGTTCAATAAAAGCTTATGGAGATGCTTTTATGCAGTCACAGCTTGTTAGCGTGATGACCGCTGATTTTTTTGTTTTAACGTGGCTTTCTTACTCCGTTATGACAAAAGAAAGGATAGCATCCCGGCCTTACCTTCTTTTATGTTTCATTCCAGTTGCGGGCCCTTTTCTTATTTTGTTGCTGTTTCCCCGCCAAGATGTTAGAGAAGAAAAACTTTAAATAAAAGTCTTGCGTTCCATTCATTATTCCGTTATAATCATTTCTTGTACGATGAAAGTTGATTAATTAGAAAACATTTATATATCGGCATTTTATTTACATTTGTTATACATACCTGCGCTGTGCGTATACTCATGTTGTCTTAAACCTTTGAGTGTTAAAAGGGAGCTCAAAATTTAGCTGCAGATAGCACGCCCTTCTTGGGACGCTAAACCCGGCTATGAGGGCACCCACCTAGTAGATCTGGGTATTTAAGACACTTAGGGTTACGGCAGTGCGGGCTTATTTTTTAGTTAGCTGTAGCTAGCTTTTTTTATTTTTCATTTTACTAGTTTACATAATTATTTTATTGTTAACTTATATTTTTTTTAGACATGTATGTTTTATTTATCTTCGATTGAGGAACATAAAAAGTAATAAAGGAGATGGATAAAATGAATGAACAAAAAATTGCTAAAAAAGTAAACGAAGTATTAGAAGGAAATCGTGTAGGAACATTAGCCACAGTTGTAAACAACAAACCCCACTCTCGCTATATGACATTCTTTAGCGATGAAGATGGTATCGCTCTTTACACACCAACAAATATCAATACACATAAGGCAGAGGAAATCGAAGCCAATCCGAACGTGCACGTACTATTGGGCTACAGCGGCGAAGGATATGGCGATCAATACTTAGAATTATCTGGTACAGCTGTTCTTCGTACTGGTGATCAATTAAAAGGGCGTATATGGAACGATCACATGAAAGAATGGTTTGACGGTCCAAATGACCCTGAGTATGTTGTTCTTGAAATTACGCCGAACGAAATTCGCTTTATGAATGAAGGCGAAGAAACTCCTCAAACTGTTCAGCTATAATAAAAAAGCGCACACTGTGCGCTTTTTTTATTTTCTTACCGCTTCTTTCAATTGAGCTGCTTTTTCTTTTGGAGACGCTGCTAAGCTAATCGCGGTAATAATAGAAACGCCATCTGCACCTGCTTCTACTACTTGTTTGGCATTTTCAGGCGTGATCCCGCCGATTCCTACAATTGGAAAGTCAATATTCTGGTTTCGCACTTCTTCAATTAACTTTGTACCTTGCACTGCTTTTGCGTCTTTTTTTGTAGAAGTAGGAAAAACAGGTCCCATTCCTACATAATCCGCCCCGTCTTTTATCGCTTGCTGCAGCTCTTGTACATTATGAACAGAGACGCCCACAATTCCTTTTCCTATTTTCTCTCGAACAATATGAGCTTTTTCATCTTCTTGTCCAATATGAACGCCATCTGCTTGTAAGCGGATCGCTAAGTCCAGATCATCATTCACCACAAAAGGAACGCTGTGCTGCTGACAAATTTGCTGAAGTTCCTTCGCCAGCTGATATTTCGCTTCTCCTGTTAAGGCACCCTCGCCTTTTTCACGGAATTGAAACACGGTAACGCCGCCTTCAATTGCTTCTTTCAACACTTCTTTCGGATCTTTTTTACAGTTATTGCTGCCCATTATAAAATAAACTTGCAGCAGCTTTTTGATTTCTTCATTTGTCATTTTCCGGCTCCTTTTAACGTTGATGTACTCTTGCATATGATTCAATATCCTGCCCAGATAAAAGATGAAGCTGATTTAACAGCTCAATTTGAAAGCTTCCCGGCCCTTCTTCACCTTTTTTCGCTGCGGCGATTTCACCTGCCACTCCGTAAAAACTTAAAGCAGCAACGCTTGCCTCGACATATTCTTTTTCTACAGCAGCGAAAGCTCCTATAATTGATGTTAGCAGACACCCAGTCCCCGTCACTTTCGTAAATAACGGGTGACCGTTGTCTACTGTATACGTTTTGTTTCCATCTGTGATTACATCTTGTTTACCCGTGATAACAATCACCGTATCTAATTTGTTCGCTGCTTTTTCAGCAAGTTCAATGACGTCTCCTTGCCCTTCTAATGAATCAACGCCTTTAATGAGCCATGACTCGCCTACGACATTCGCAACTTCAGCAGCGTTACCACGAATAACTGCCATATTTAATTCTTCTACAAGCTGACGTGCTACTTCTGTACGAAACGGTGTCGCTCCGGCTCCTACAGGATCGAAAATAACCGGCACGCCATTTTCATTTGCTGATTTTCCTGCTATTCTCATCGCTTCTACTTCTTGAGCCGTCAGTGTACCCATATTTAAGACAAGCGCTCCGGCGATTCGTGCCATGTCAGCCACTTCTTCCTTCGCATAAGCCATAACAGGTGAAGCTCCTAGTGCAAGCAGTCCATTTGCTGTAAAGTTGGTTACCACAACATTCGTAATATTATGAACAAGCGGACTTGTATCTCTTACTTTTTCTAATTGAGCTGAAATTTTACTAATATCCATGTTTTTTTCACTCTTTTCATTTAGTTTTAACACTGCAAAAAAAAGACAAAAAAGCACCTTGCATGCGCAAAGTGCTTTGGTATGTACTCACATTCCCTGCGCTGGCATTATCCAACAGGTTCAAATGGTCAACAGGCGTCCCTGTACTCTCAGCCTGCCCCGCGCAAGCTCCCATACTATTCTTGTTACGTTTAAAGTTTACTATTAACCTTTTTTATTTGCAACCATTTCACTGTTTTGCCGATAAAATAAAGCTTCTCTATAGGGTGAGTGGCGCTTTAAACCTTACACCATTCCTAAAAGAATAATCAATAGACCTCCAGTAAGCTACTCGAGGTCTTCAATTCCCTAAGAATTCTATCATTTTTTCCTTATGGTTATTTCTCTTGAACCGCTTGATTTCTCACAGCTGTTTTTCTGTCCTTCCCTGCTCTTAAAGATAAAAGAAAACAAAGCAGCAGTACAAGTGCAGCTGATACGTACGGATAATTAATGTTTATATCAAAAAGAAAGCCTGCTACAACGGGTCCAATAATATTCCCAAGACTTGTATAAGCAGAATTTAGTCCGGCTACATACCCTTGGTCGTCTTGTGCCATCATCGACATTTGCGTGCTGATTGCCGGACGTAAAATATCTGTTGCTAAAAAGACGATGAATGTCACAACAATAATAAGCCAGTACGTGTGCACAAACAGCGTAAGTAAAATAAAAAGTCCCGTCATCATCAAGCAAAACGAAATCACTCTTTTTTCACCAAACTTATTTAAAATCCAGCCAAAAATCGTAACCTGCACTACGGCCCCCGCAATAGAGCCAAACGTAATAACAAACGCAATATCTTTGGGCGTAAAGCTAAATTTATGATCAACAAATAGCGAAAAAATCGTTTCATAATTGGATAATCCAAACGATGTCACAAAAACAATAATTAAACTTAGAAAATAAGGTTCTTTATAGGAATTCATAAGCTGGAGTAGCAGCCGATCTTCTTTTGGATTCTCATTGTTTGAAACAGCATGATTTTGTACAGGACGAGACTCTGGCAAAACAAAAAGCGTAATCACTGCAGCCAAGCCTCCTGCTACTGCGGCCATATAAAATGGTACACGCATGCCGTATTCAGCTAAAAAGCCGCCGATACCAGGTCCAATAATAAATCCTGTTGTAATCGCCGCCGTCACATAGCCCATTCCTTTAGCACGTTCTTTAGCAGACGTCACGTCCGCTGTATAGGCCATAACAGCAGGCATAATGAGCGCGGCCCCGACACCGCCTAACATTCTCGATACAAATAATAAAAGAGGTGTACTCACTGAACCAAAGAACCATTCAGACAAGGCAAAAACAATCATTCCCGCTACAATAATTTTCTTTCTCCCTAACGAATCTGATAACCGACCCGCTAAAGGTGAAAACAAAAATTGAGTCAGTGAAAACACCGCTACTAAGAGGCCCATCACGCTGCCGTTGATATGAAGCTCCGTCATATATGTTGGCATAATTGGAATAACGAGACCGATTCCTGTAAAAATAATAAAAATGTTTAGCATGAGCAGCAAAATCGCCGCTCGATTTCTTAACAATAATGACATATAAACCTCCTGATTACAAAAATACTGAACGTTCGGTCTATAAAAATACAAAATAATGAGGGATTACTCATTACCGCAATAAGCATCCCCGATTATTTAAGAAGACCTTGCTATAATTCCATTTAAAAATACATCGATTGCTGAATGGTATAGCTGCAGGGCATTTTCCATGTTCGTTTTTCGAGACATGCGGCTCATTCCAACAAACAGCCCTTCTAAAATCACTGCAAGCTGTTCTGCATTTTTAGGAGAAAACTCTCCTTCATCAATGCCTTTTTGCAAAAGCTCCCGGTTAAACTCCACGTGTCGTTTCACCATCTCATCAATTCGCTCTTCGATGTCGCTGCCCTTTTCCTCGTTGTTAAAAAACTCATCGGCAGCTTTCGTAAGAGGATGATTTAAATCATCTAAAATGATTTGCTCCGCAATTCCAAAAAGCTTATCTCTTGTTGTTTTGTAAAGAGACTCTCTTTCTTTCCAGTTTCGTTCCCACTCGAGATCCCATTCGTCTATTAAATAGAGAAAAAGCCCTTCTTTACTTTTAAAGTGATAATAAATATTCCCTTTACTGCTTCCCGTAGCTTCTACAATTTCCTCAACAGATGTAGCTTTATAGCCTTTTTGAGAAAACAATGCTTTAGCGGCATCTGCCACTTTTCTTTTGGTTTGTTCACTTTGAAGCTTTTTTTTATTCAAGCTATTTCCACCGCCCCGCACATTTATTATTTATACTGAACATTCGTTTTGTATTATCTGACACCTATACTACATAGGAAAATCCTTTTTGTCTAGTGAAAAAACCTAGTTTATACCTTTTTATATGAATTATGACAAAACAAAAAACAAAGAGGTTGAGACATAACTAAATCAACCGCTAGAAGCCACTACATATATGAAACCTACGTTCACCATCACCATAAAAAATCCGAACGAGTTGGATTCTTCATCAAGAATCTTGATTCATCGTTCGGATCTTCTTTGACTAAAATACTTTTGTTACAGCCTCTTTTAATCAATCATTCAATTTCTTTGTCATAAATACACTGTATGGATCTTCTTTGTAGGTAGAAAACGGTTCGCACTCGTAAAATCCAAAACTGGCGTACAGCTTTCTAGCCGGTTCAAAAGCAGACGCGGATCCTGTTTCTAAGCTTAAGCGTCGGTACCCTCGTTTTTGCGCTTCATTTATTATGTACTGCAGCAGCTCTCTAGCAATTCCTTTTCGCAAATGAGCTGCGGCTGTTCGCATCGATTTAATTTCTCCGTGGTGCTCATCTAACTCTTTTATAGCCCCGCATCCTGCTAGCTGGCTGTCTTCCCACACGCTCCAAAACGTAATATCACGGTGTTTTAAGCTTTCAACATTTAGAGCATGAATACTTTCAGGGGGTGAATGTAAGTTCATTCCTTGAAGGTGAGAACTTACTAGTTCAATAACTTCATTGTTCGTTAAGTGGTCTCTTTTTATTTTAATCATTTTCTCTTCCTTCCTGCTACTAAGGGGTGGTCAACTACAAACCGACTTATGAATAAATTCACTGCCGACCTTTAAAAATCCTTTTATACACTCCCTTCTTTTTCTCCAGTTATTAAAACCGACTTTGCCAAGCAGATATTTCATACATTGTTAAACGGAGGTGAAATTCGTTGAAGAAGGTTTTATTTTGTCTTGTCCCTCTTTTGTTTTTATTATCCGCCTGCTTTAGTGATCCTGTTCAAGATGATTTAATCGACTATAACAACCAAGATTTAAAAAAAGCCGCTCAGCTTGAAAAAGAAGCGATTGACGCATACGATTCTGTTACAGGCGCTAACTACACAAGTGACGCAGTGATGTATGATACGATGACGAGTGAAGTCATTCCTACTTATCGTAAATTTGTTGACGAACTGGAAAACATCGATGTAGAAACCGACGATCTTCGAAAGGTTCATGAAGGCTATATAAAGGCTGCCAATACCCAGTATAACGCTTTCATTAAAATTGTCAGCGCTTTAGAAAAGCAGGACCGCAACCTTATTGCTGAGGCAAATGCTATGCTTGATGAGGCACGAAAAGGCATACGCGATTACAATGCAGCTATTAAAAAGCTGGCTAAAGAACATGATGTAAAAATTGAAGAACCAAAAACACAGCGAGAAAACAGCCTATAGTTTTGATGCAAAAAGAAGGTCTCTAAAAATAGTAAGAGACCTTCTTTCGTATGCTGTTTCAATTTCTCCACGTTCGTGCGATAAATGAAGAAGAGTATTAAGAAATATTGCTTAACGATGCATAATAAGAGGCAATAATCTCTTCATCTGAATGCGGAATTTCGTTGCCTTTTACAAGCTGAGCGCCGTTAATACAGCCGCTTGTAAGTAAAATAATGTCATTCGGCTTTCCTAAAGAAAGCGACTTTAATACTCCTTCTGTTCGAGTAGGGGCACGGTGAATATTACTTGCGCTTGGATTTGAAAAGCCTGTCATTACTTGATCTACAATTACGTTCGGATCATGATGACCTGGATGATCAACAGTTACGACAATTTCATCAGCTTTTCCTTCAATGACACGCGCCATTTTAGGCATTTTATTAAAATCTCGAATGCCAATGCCTGCAATCATGACAATTAGCTGGTTATACTCCATCTTTTTTACTTCTTCTATTAGACGCGTAAGGGCAACAGGCGTATGGGCATAGTCTAAAATCACTTTTTGGTTATTAGGACCTTCTATCACTTGAAAGCGCCCTTCTGGACTTTCCAATTGAGGAAGCACGCTAATAATATCCTCAATGTGGTATTCAAAGTGAAGAGCTGTACCAATGGCTGCTAGCACGTTAGCAATGTTGTAATCGCCATATACAGGCACTGCTACTTTGTATGACTGTCCTTTATACAGCAAATCAAAGAAAGAGCCCCCTTCTTTGACAGTAATATTTTTTGCTTGCAGAGTGGCCTCCGCATTATTTAATAAGCTATACGTGACTTTAGGTCCTTTAAATAGCCTGCTTAAGTCTTTACCCATGTCCTGATCATCTATATTAATAACGGCATGTTTTGCCTGCTGAAATAATTTCATCTTGCACTTTTTATAGTGTTCAAACGTTTTATGATACTCTAAATGCTCTTCTGAAAGATTTGTGTGAATGGCTACATCAAAATAAATATTTTCTACTCGCTGCTGATCAATCGCAATTGAAGATACTTCCATCACTGCCGCTTCATCGCCTCTTGTATACAAATCATAAAAAATTTTATGCAAGTCTATCGATTCAGGTGTTGTAGGCGTACTTTTTTTATAAACTAACTTCTTCTTTGATGACCAAATGCCGGTCGTGCCAATCGATCCTGTCGGCAATTTTAAAAGAGTTAAAAGCGACCTTACGTAAGCTGCTACGGTTGTTTTACCATTTGTACCTGTAACGCCAATTGTCTCAATCTTTTCATCCGTATAATCAAAATACATTTTAGAAAAAGACGCCATTACTTTGCGAACGTCGTCAACAGCTAAAAACGTACAGTGAGAATACTGAGTGCTTAAAAGACGCAGCTCCTCAATGCTTGTCCCAAAGACTGCTACGGCTCCTCTAGCTATAGCTTCTTTAATATATTGATGTCCATCTTCATTTTCACCTTTTATACTAAAAAATACTGATCCGTCGTGAACCTGCTTTGAATGATATGTCAGATGGTTGATCGTTTGAGATGCAGGCCCAAAAATATGTTTAATTGATAAGTTCATTAATGTATCAAAGTGGATGTTCATAGCTATTCCTCACAGTGTATAAATTTTAT
This sequence comes from Priestia sp. ST2, assembly GCF_055810735.1. Taxonomy (NCBI): domain Bacteria; kingdom Bacillati; phylum Bacillota; class Bacilli; order Caryophanales; family Bacillaceae; genus Priestia; species Priestia sp. ST2. The sequence goes on from NZ_JBVVNT010000002.1 coordinate 626,194, forward strand.
TTTTAATATGTTCTAAAATCCCTTAAATACTCTTTGAAGGATATTTTTTCCTTATTTCCATTTATAAAGAACTTTCTACAATTCAATCTTTTTATTTTGCTTTCATGTGTAGAACGAAAATAAAGAAAAGACGGATCACTAATTTTTAAAACTAAAAGCATGTAAAATATGGATGAACTGTGTATATCATACCAGCAGCAAATGCGAAGTATTGTAGTAAAATATTCCCCCTATACGTGCAAAACGAAACCATTCTTTAAAATAAAATAATTTCATAGAGTAAGTTGAATCATGATAAATACTTGAACGTGGAGTAAGAAAGATTACTGTATTAATCAGTGCCTTTCTTTGCAAAATAACAAAGAAAACATCATAATAAAACATGCGCATAACAGCGTGAATGACTCTGTTTTGAAAGGATGGACTACAGCAAATGACGCGTTCTCTTTTAGCGATTGAACCACTTCCTCTTTTATTTTATCAACAGCCTACACTTGAATTAGCTCAGTCGCTGTTAGGATGTCTTCTTGTTCACGAAACGGCAGAAGGAACTGCATCTGGTTTTATTGTAGAAACTGAGGCTTATAAAGGGCCTTTCGACCGAGCAGCTCATAGCTTTAATAACCGGCGCACAAAAAGAACGGAGGTAATGTTCGGTCCTCCTGGTCATGCCTATACGCATACAATGCATACACATTGTTTACTCAATGTTGTAAGCAGCGACATCAATTGTCCAGAAGGCGTCCTCATTCGAGCTATTGAGCCATTTAGCGGAAAAAATTTGATGAAAAATAGACGTCGAGGGATGGAAAACGAAACAAATTGGACAAACGGTCCTGGGAAACTAACAAAAGCACTAGGGGTTTCAATGGATTTGTACGGTCATGATTTAACCAGCCCTCCTCTTTATATTGCTCGTGGCTTCACTCCTTCAGAGATTTCCGCCGGACCTCGCGTTGGCATTGATAATTCTGGTGAAGCGAAGGATTACCCTTGGCGCTTTTGGGTTGCCAATCACCCGTTTGTATCGAAATTCAGGTGAACAAAAGGCGAATTGATTTATTAACAAAAATAAAAGAAGCACCTCTTTTTAGAGGTGCTTCTTTTTGCTTACGCCCACCACATTTGTGAGGGAGTTTCTTCAATTAATACACTTTGTAAGTTTGTAACCGCGCGTTTAAATCCTTCTTCGATCGACATGATTGGATCTTCATGCTCAATGCTGACTACATAATCGTATCCGTATGTGCGAAGTGCACTCATCATATCAGACCACTCTTTTACATCATGTCCGCACCCTACGGATCTAAACGTCCATGCACGCGTTTGGACTTCTCCGTATGGCTGCATATCCGTCAGGCCATACATATTAATATTATCCTGGTCCAAGTACGTATCCTTTGCATGGAAATGATGAATCGCATTTTCTTTTGCTAAAATTTTAATAGCTCCTACCGGATCAATTCCTTGCCACCATAAATGACTTGGATCAAGGTTAGCGCCAATCGCTGGACTTGTTTTTTCGCGAAGCTTTAGGAGCGTATGCGGAGTATGAACTAAAAATCCGCCGTGAAGTTCTAAACCAATTTTCACGTTATGCTCCTCCGCTAGTTCTCCAATTTCTTTCCAATAAGGAACAAGCTTATTTTCCCACTGCCAATTCAATACGTCTCCATACTCGTTAGGCCAGGGAGTAACAGGCCAGTTTGGGTACTTCGCTTCTTCGTGATCTCCTGCTGTTCCAGAGAAGCAGTTAACCACTGGAACACCTACTAGTGATGCTAGTTGGATGGTCTTGCGAAGCGTTTCGTCAGATTCTTTTGCAAAACTTGCCTCAGGTGAAATAGGATTGCCGTGGCAGCTAAATGCGCTGATTGTAAGTCCGCGGTCTTTTATCTGCTTCATATAGACTTCTCTTTTTTCTTCATCTTCAAGCAGCTCATCTAGCGGACAATGGCTGTTTCCCGGATAGCCGCCCGTTCCGATTTCAACAGCATGAAGACCTGCTGCTTTTACTTTATCTAGCATCTCTTCAAAAGAAAGATCCGCAAATAAGACCGTAAATACTCCAAGTTTCATTTTAATTTCCCCCTGTGCGATATATTTCGTCAATAATAGCTGAGACTTGAAGCGCTTCTTGTGGCTTTACCACTAATTCAGCATTTCCTTTACACGCTTCAACGAAATTTTTAGCCTGACTCAGGCTGTAATCATCTTCTCCATCTATCCAAGGTGACGTACTGTTCATGAGCATACCGTTTTTAGACGTGTATAGTTCAAACGGAAACACGCTTAAACCGCCATCTACCCCTGATATGCTTACGTGCTCTTCATCATCTGCGATATTAGCAGCCCAAGAAGTTTCTAAAAGAAGCGACGCTCCATTTTCAAATTTAATATAGGCCGTTACATGATCATCCACGCTGAATGTTTCATGATCAAATGCTCCCCATTGATTTAATTGGTTAGGCGTTTTACTCAGGTCATTATATGTACTTCCCAGCACTTCAGTATGCTTTGGGTTTCCCATCAGCCAAAGCGTTAAATCAAGCAAATGGCAGCCGTAATCAATTAAGCTGCCTCCTCCTTGAAGATCTTTGTTCGTAAATACCCCCCAACCGGGAACCTTTCGGCGACGCATTGCTCTGACACGTGCAACTAATGGGCGCCCTACCTCTGTCATCATTTTTTTCGCTGCCTGCGCTTCTTTCATGAATCGGTAATGATACGCAATCGCTAACTGCTTACCTGATTCTCTAGCAGCAGCAAGCATTTCTTCACCTTGCTCTTTAGACATCGCCATTGGCTTTTCACATATGACGTGAACGCCTGCTTTTAGCGCTTCTACTGCAAACTCGGCGTGAAATTTATTCGGTGTACAAATACATACAGCATCCACTTCTTTAAACATATCTTTGTAATCAACAAATACGTGAGGAATATTATGCTCATTGGCTACCTCTGTGGCTCTTTCACTATTAATATCGCTAAGCCCCCAAATCACACATTCATCACCCAGTTGTTTGAATGCTGGGATATGCCTGCTTACAGCAATCCCTCCTGCTCCGATTATGCCAATTCTCACGTTTTTCACCTCTTACACGCGCGTAATTTGTTTCGTTTGACTTGATTTTAAAGCTGCTAAAATAACAGCAAGTGATTTTAATCCTTCTTCACCAGGAACAGGAGATTCTTTATCTTCTGCAACTGCATCTACAAATTGTTCAATGACGTGAGAATTACTTTGTCCGCCCTCATCGTTCGACTGGATTTTTCCTAATTCATAGTTCACCACTTCACCCGTTGCATATTGTGCAACTAATGAATACGTCGGATCGTCCTCTAAACGAAGAATCCCTTTCTCTCCGTAAACAATCGTGGAGTTATCTTCTTTTCCATTGTAAGCCCAGCTTGCCGCAAGCGTCCCGATAATCCCGCTTTGCGTTTTTAATACGCATACAGCATTGTCGTCTACATTTGCAAAGTCTTTTGCATTGCTTTCTACAAATGCACCGACTTCTACAATTTCTTCATTCAATATGTAGCGGAGCATATCGGTTTTGTGAACGCCTAAATCCCCCATAGCCCCAATAAACGCTTCGTCTTTTTTGAAGAACCAGCTGTCTTTTCCGTCCACGCTCCAACCTTCAGGACCGCCGTGGCCAAATGCCGTGCGGAAACTGTAAATTTTACCGATTTCCCCTTTTTCAATAAGTTCACGAGCTTTTTGATGAGAAGCTACAAAGCGCTGATTATGTCCGATCATTAGTTTTTTACCGTTTGTTTTTGCTGCTTCAATCATTGCTTTCGCTTCTTCTTCTGATGTTGCCATCGGCTTTTCACACAGGACATGAACTCCGCTGTTTAACGCTGCAACCGAAATAGGCGCATGAAGATAGTTGGGCGTACATACGCTCACTGCTTCCACTGTACCGCTTGCTAAAAGTTCTTCGTAGTTTGTGTAAGCTTTTACACCGTACTGCTGCGCTACGCTGTTTGCACGTTCTGTGTTTATATCGCAAACGGCTACTAATTCTACTTGTTCATTCATCTTATATTCTGGTAAGTGACGGTGTTGCGCAATGCTTCCGCACCCAATAACGCCAATTTTTACTTTTGCCATCTTTCCTATCCCCTTTGCTTAAGCATTATTAATTAGTTTTTAACAGCGATTGATTCAAGCGGTTGCGCATTGCCGTAAACAGGACGTTTTCTCTCTGCTGGCTTCGCCCATTTAATAGCATTCATAATGACACGCTGAATGTCTTTGTTATGGTATGTTGGATATGTTTCATGTCCAGGTCTGAAATAAAATACTTTTCCGTTTCCGCGTTTGTACGTGCAGCCGCTTCTGAAAATTTCTCCGCCTTCAAACCAGCTCGTGAAAATCAGTTCATCAGGTGCTGGAATATCAAAGTGCTCTCCATACATTTCTTCGCGCTCAAGCTCGATAAATTCACCAATACCTTCCACAATCGGATGGCTCGGTTCTACTACCCACAAGCGCTCTTTTTCATCTGCTTCACGCCATTTTAAGTCGCAGCTTGTGCCCATTAACGTTTTAAAAATTTTAGAAAAGTGACCTGAGTGCAAGACAATAAGCCCCATACCGTCTAGCACGCGCTGCTTTACTTTCTCAACGATGTCATCTTTCACTTCGTCATGTGCTAAATGACCCCACCATACTAAAACATCCGTTTGATTTAATACTTCTTCAGTCAACCCGTGTTCTACTTCGTCTAATGTTGCAGTGTGTGTACGAAACCCTCCTTCTTCTAAAAAAGAAGCGATGGCACCGTGAATGCCTTCAGAGTAAATTTCTCTTACAACCGGATTTTTCTGTTCATGACGATTTTCATTCCATACTGTAACATTAATCATTTTCATATCCCCTTTTTTTGTGAATGCTAACTTATATCCCCTTTTTTCATAAATGCTAAACTTTGGTTAACCGGTTAACTTACTGCGGTTCACCCGCGCTTAGCAGTCGAATCTCGAATAATAAGTTCAACCGATAATTTCACATGCTGCAGCGTGCTGAAACGGTGTTCAATTGCTTGAATAACCGACGTCGCAGCTACGACTCCTTTGTTAAATACATCTTGACGAATGGTTGTTAGACTGGGAGATGCATAGCTACTAAACGTTATGTCATCAAACCCTACGATTGAGTAGTCCTGCGGAATTTTTTTCCCCTTTTCTTGCAGTGCTTTCATAATTCCAAGCGCCAGCGTATCAGAGGAAGCAAAAACCGCCCGAATATCCTTATGATCTTTCAGCAGCTTGTTCCCTAAATTGTAACCGTTATCAAACGAACTTTCGTTCACTTCAAAAACAAACGTCTTTGATGGCGTAATGCCCGCTTCTTTTAATGCTTTCTCGTAGCCTATATACCTCTTTTTATCCACTGGACTATTGACGAGGTGATGAGCAACAAAGGCAATTTCTTTGTGCCCCAAATTCACTAAATGTGTTGTAGCTAGATATCCTCCATACTCATCGTCTACAGAAATATGATGATAATCACGTTCGTACCTTTCATATGTATCTACTAGCACAATCGGATTCGATAACGCTTTCATTTTCTCATACAATCGATGCGGGAAGGCTCCTAAAAACAGAAGACCATCAATATTTCTCGTTCGAATCCATTTTAGACAATCAGCTGGGCTACTCGCTCCAGATATGACTAGATCATAACCATGCTTACGGATTACATATTCAATTCCACTAATCATTTCACTGTAATAATGGTTATCTTTAAATATAGTAGAAAGTGAATCATCTGTAAGCGGGAACATAACGCCAATCATATTTGATTTTTGTTTCGAAAGACTAACGGCGGTTAAATTTGGTTCGTAGTTTAATTCTTTTACCGCTGTTAAAATTCGCTCTTTTGTTTCATCGGATACTTTGTTAATTCCGTTTAAGACGTAAGATACTGAAGCTGCAGATACCCCTGCATGCTTCGCTACATCACGAATCGTTATCTTTTCTCCCATAAAATCTCTCCAGTTAAACGGTTAACTATTTACTCGTTCATTATAATTCACTCCTTTATTATCAGTCAACGTATTTTTCAAATTATCTGTTAACTATTATAATATCTTCCTAGATTGGTATGTTTTAAGCAGTGACAAGATGTATTGACACCTGTTAATCTTTGAAACGTACATATAAAGTTCGGTGCACAGCACGCACCGATCCGTGATAAAAGGGGCGTTCAAAAGGATTTCAGGAGGTACTTACTTTATGTTTAAGAAACTAGCAATTATTGGAGCACTGGCAGTTCCTATGTTCGGCATGAGTCACGGGGCAAATGCCGCTGAAACAACTCATCGCGTAAAAGCCGGAGAGACTCTTTACAAGATTGGCACTGAATACGGCGTTACGGTTAAACAGTTAAAAGAAGCGAATCACAAATCTACGGACTCTATTAATGCAAATGAAACACTAACAATCCCTAACTCTATTAGCGAAAGTGATAAAGAATTGTTAGCTCGCCTTGTACAAGCTGAAGCAAAAGGCGAACCTTACGCTGGCAAAGTGGCTGTAGCAACAGTTGTCTTAAATCGCGTGGATAGCGATTCTTTCCCAAACTCTATTCATGATGTCATTTATCAAGGTACACAGTTTACACCTGTACAAAACGGTGAAATTAATAAAGCAGCTGATGCTGAAGCAAAAAAAGCTGTAAATGAAGCACTAGCTTTTAGAGGTCAAGGAAAAGGTTCATTATTCTTCTTTAATCCAGATAAAACAAGCGACCAATGGCTTCGTCAAAAACAGGTTACGATCACAATCGGAAATCACGTGTTTGCAAAATAAACAAAAAAAGCACTCAGATGAGTGCTTTTTTTAATATGCAACAAGTAAGCTTAATAAAACAGCTATAATAATAATAGGCAATACGTATTTAACTAGAAAGAACCATGCGTTGAATAATTTAGCGCCTTTTGTACTTCCTGAAATAAACTCTTCGTACACGGCTTCTTTTTTCATTTTAAATGCCACAAAAATCGCAATGGCTAAACTTCCCAGAGGCAGCATTAAGTTGCTCACAAAAAAGTCAGCTACATCAAATATACTTCTGCCAAAAAGTGAGACATGTTTTAGTACACCAAACGAAAGCGCTGATGGGATACCTACCACAAACACAAGAATCCCTGATAAAGAAGCGTAGCGAGTTCGTTTTGTCTGATCGTCTTTGGTTAAAGCAGCTACGATAATTTCCAGCAGTGAGAAAGCAGACGTAAGCGTAGCAAATAGAAATAAAATTAAAAACAGTGCTAAAAAGACGGTACCAAACGGCATTTTCTCAAATACTGTTGGCAAGACCACAAACAAAAGTCCAGGTCCTTCAGTTGGCTTTAATCCAAATGAAAAAACGGCTGGGAAAATAGCCAAACCCGCCAGCAGCGAAACAAACAAGTTCAAAATAGCAATAGTCCCAGCTGAACGCGTCAAGCTTACTTTTTTCCCTAAATAAGAGCTATATGTCACCATGCAAGATAATCCCACGCAAAGCGAGAAAAACGACTGACCGAGCGCATAGAGAACAGATGACCCTGTAATGGCTGAAAAATCCGGTTTCAAAAAGAACTTTACTCCGTCCATTGCTCCGTCTAATGTTAAAGAACGCACCACGATAATGATAAAACAAATAAATAACAGCGGCATCATGTATTTATTAGCACGCTCTATTCCTTTTTGTACGCCTTTTGAAATAACAAACACTGTAATTAATAAAAACAGCGCCTGTGCACCTAATACTACATAAGGTTGGCTAATGACGGCATTGAACAACGGACCGTACTCTTTTCCGCTTAGCATACCGGTTACGCTCATAATCGTATATAAAATCACCCAGCCGCCAACGACGCTGTAAAAGGAAAGCAAAACGACACAGCTTAGTACTCCCAGCCTGCCAATCCATACCCAAGCGGATTTTGGAGCAATTGCCTTATAAGCACTAATCGCTTCTTTCCCCGTATGTCTTCCAATGATAAATTCTGCCAACAGAAGCGGCAATCCAATAAAAATCGTAAATAAAATAAACAACGCAAAAAACGCTCCACCGCCACTGGTTCCCGTTACGTATGGAAACTTCCATATCGCTCCTAGACCAATTGCTGCCCCAGCAGATGCTAAAATAAAACCGAGGCGTGAAGACCACTGATTTCCTTTACTCATATAATGTTACTCTCTCCTCTTCTAAACTCAAAACTCACCTGATTAGTACTGTACCATAAATGCAGAAGAAAATCATTCCCGTTTTACTTTTTTCTATAAAACGATATCTATATAGAATAGAAAAAATGAAGAAGCAGCTGCTTCTTCATTTTAAGGTTGGTGTTTCTATTCAAAATTTATTCTCTGTACGAGGATTCATCTCCACGGTAGGCTTCTTGATTTGAAATTTCTTCAATATGCATATGCCCTTCTCTCTCTAAACGAAGGACCGTACGCTCTGCATCTTCATAACTCTCGCACGTCACTTGTTTATATTCCATATCATCTTTATCCGTGTAAGCGACTAAATATGTTTCCATTTTAACTCCTCCTAATATAACCTGTATGTAACGTATGTTGCCTTTTTCGTTTATTTCTAAACATATAGGCTCCAAACATAAAGCCTAGCATACTATAATAGCGGAACTTCAATTTAAAAAAGTTGAATTTTTCATTATGCACCGATGCAACATGGAGGTTACACTTATGACATTTATTTTATCATTCGTACCAATTGTTGTTCCTTTTGGTATTTTAATTAGCTTAATTGCTTTTACAGCTGCTTTTTTACAATCAAAAGAGCATCATAAAAAGCTCTAGCTTACAAAAGCTAGAGCTTCTTTTTAAAAACGTCTATAGCGTTTAATCAATCCCACAATAATGGCAATTGCTAATAAAACAACTGAAATGATGACAGTAATGACAATTGGCTGATTTCCACTTTGCTTCACTGCAATGGCAATATAAGCCCAAATAAAAACAAGCGGATAAACAGCGTCTCGGTTTTTTAATGTAAACATGATGCCCAGCACAGCTCCTACCAGCAGCATAATAATCGTCCATGCTAACTCGTTTAAGCCAAGCAAGTGCTGTATTCCATTTGCTTGAAATACGACAAACACATTGACAATAGTCGCAACAGAAATCCATCCAAGATAAAGCGAAATCGGCAGACGCATAAACCATGTCGTCATTCGAGAATGCTGAATAATGGAATACACAATCATTAATGTGCCTAGAATAAAGAGCATAACTAAAAGAGATAACTTATAGTAATCGTTTTGGAAAATAAAGATCCACGCACTATTTAACAAACAGTTTAGAAAAAACCAAATGCCGATACGTGCATATATTTCCTTTTGATCTTCTCTTGCAAAAAATTGGCGTATAACCCAAATGGTTAATAATAAATAAATAACGCCCCAGATAGCAAAAGCATAACCCGCTGGTGTAAACAACGTAGGAACTTGCGCAGAAGCTTCTCCCGTTGTTTTGCCTCCTATTGGAATGGCATTTGCTAAATAATTCACAAGCAGTGTAATAGCCAAGCCTACTGTATTTAATACAGCATACAAACGAAATTTCGCCATTTTGTTCTCTCCTTTCTTCTATTTATATGGGAGTGTTTCGGAGACGAAAACGGCTCTTCCCTTCATTAATACCTCTTCTTCCCTAAAAATATGCATTTTTAAACAAAAATGATTAAAAATAGCTTTAAGAAATTTCCTCTTTAAGAAAGAAAAGCGGTTAGCACACAATTTCCCATAACGCTTTCTATTTTTCAGAATATATGGTAAGTTAAACTTAGATTAATAGGAAGTCCACTAGGGGTGCCACCGGCTGAGACAAGTTTTCTTGATCCCTTTGAACCTGATCTGGCTCATACCAGCGTAGGAAAGTGGCAATGTTCAGTTTTTTACTGTCCTTTGCCACTCCGTTTATAAACGGAGTGTTTTTTATTTCCTTTATGTGCTTGTTTGTGACTTCCTCATATTAAAGGAGGATTTTGATGTCATTTTCATCTCAATTAAGACAAGAAGCAAACTATATTTACGAAGCCATTTTTAACCATCCTTTTATTAAAGGAATTGCTGAAGGAAACGTGCCAAAAGAAGCGCTTATTCACTACGTTTCTCAAGATTACGAATACTTAACAGCATTTGTTCGCATTTACGGCGCTGCTTTAACAAAATGCCGCACGCGTACCGAAATGGAAGCCTTTAATGCCGGCATTTCTACGGTATTACATAGTGAAGTACACCCTCACAATAATTTTTGTGAAGTAGCAGGCGTACGTTATGAAGACCTTCACACTGAGACGCTTTCACCGACGGCCAGCCACTACATTAACCATATGACAAGTGTTGCGCATACAGGCAGCTTAGCAGAAATCATTGCAGTGCTTCTTCCATGTCCATGGACGTACGTTGAAATTGGCCAGCGCATTACAGAACAAGTAAATCCATCTCCTTCTCATCCTTTTTATGAATGGATTCAGTTTTATAATAATGAAGAAATGAATGGCACAACACAATGGTTTTGTAACAAGCTTGATGAACTCGCCGAACAAGCTACTGAAGAAGAACGTAACCGTATGAAAGATCACTTCATCAAAAGCTGTGAACTGGAGTATTTATTTTGGGAAATGGCATATACCCAAGAAAAATGGCCGCTTTCTCAGCTTTCACTTTCAAAATAACGAAAAAGCCTCCTATCAGGAGGCTCTTTTATTTCAATAGTTTTTTGATCATTTTCAAGCTTTGTTTTTCCGAAGGATAGCGGAATGACAAATCAAACTTGGTTGTTTGAGACAGCATGCTTTTAAAATGAGTGAATGTCTGAAAGCTGTCTTTTCCATGATATTGACCCGTGCCGCTTTCTCCCACTCCGCCAAACGGCAAATATGGCGTAGCGATATGCATAAGCGTATCGTTTATACAGCCTCCTCCAAATGAAAGGCGCTCCGTTATCACGTTTTGCACATCTTCACTTTCTGTAAATAAGTAAAGAGCTAACGGCTTAGCTTTTTCTTGAACTTTATGAATGACTTCGTCTAGTGTTTCATATTCAAGCATAGGAAGAATAGGCCCAAAGATTTCTTCTTGCATAACATCTGATGTCCAGCTTACTTCACTTAACACCGTAGGTTCTATTGTTAGCGTGTTTTTATTGTACCCGCCTCCAACTATAGCATTTCCGTCTTTTAAAAACTCAACTAGCCGAGTAAAATGACGCTCACTGACAATACGGCCGTAGCGGTCGCTTTCAAGTGGATTACTACCGTAAAATTGAGAAATTGCTTCGCGAAGTTTCTCTACAAGCTGCGCTTTCACTTTTTGATGCACGAGCAAATAATCAGGAGCAACGCACGTTTGGCCTGCATTCATCCCTTTACCAAACATAATTCGCTTCGCTGCAAGATCTAGGTTTGCGTCTTCATGTACAATGCACGGACTTTTTCCGCCTAGCTCAAGCGTGACTGGAATAAGCTGCTTCCCTGCTTCTTGCATAATAATTTTCCCTACATTTACACTTCCCGTAAAGAAAATATAATCAAGCGGCTGTTTTAAAAGGAGGCTCGTCGTGTCTACAGCGCCTTCAATCACCGTCACAAATGCTGGGTCAAAAGCTTCAGCCAGTAATTCTTGTATAACGCGAGATACGCTAGGCGTTAATTCAGAAGGTTTTATAATCGCCGTGTTTCCAGCGGCAATCGCTCCTACTAAAGGAGACAATGCTAATTGAAACGGATAGTTCCACGGAGCAATAATTAACGCGACTCCATACGGTTCAGGAACAATTTTCCCTTTAGAGCCCACATGTGTTAAAGCGGTTTTTACTTTTTTAGGCTTCATCCATTTTGCTAAATGCTTAAGCGTAAACCGAATCTCCTCTAGTAAAATCCCAATTTCCGACGTGTACGCCTCTACTTCAGATTTATTTAAATCTTGTTTTAAAGCATCCATAATTCTCTGCTCGTTTTGTTTGACTGCGTCTCTTAGCTTATTCAGCGCTTGAATACGGCTGCTGATACTCTTTGTCTTTTGCGCATAGAAATACTGCTTTTGTGTAGAAACAATATGTTCAATGACCCTTTCATCTGTGATATAAAATCGCTCGTGGTTCATCTCTTTCATCTCCCTATAAACATTCGCTTTCAACTGTAGCAAGCAAGTTTTTTAATAGCTCGACTGCCTCATTTAAAGCTAATGAATAATATCTCTGCGTTCCTTTTTGCTCAATTTGCACAAGCTTTTGATCGCGTAGAATTTTTAAATGATGAGAAATTGCCGGTCGTGATAGCGTAGACTCATTTGCAATTTCATTTACGGTTAAAGGCTCTTTTTCCGCGAGCAGCAAAATAATATCTTGTCTTGCTGAATCACTTAGCGCCTGAAAAATAGGAATGCTGGCACGAAATAACTCGACTGCTTTTTGACTCATATAGATTCTCCTTTATTTAATTTCTTGTGTTCTGCGGACAACGGATGTAAGCCACTTTCTTGGCACGAAGCGCGGGATGAACGTAGCGAGACGAAACTGTACTCCTGGTACGATAACCGTCTGCCCTTTCATAAATTTTTTATAGCCAACTTTCGTTACTGTTTCTACATCCATTGCACCGCTTTGAAAAAGCTTGGAGTTACTTAGCTGGGCTCGGTCGCTAAAACCCGTTTTAGTTGGACCCGGGCATAGAGCACTTACCGTTACATTGGTACCTTTTAATTCATTTTCAAGGGCCTCTGTGAAAGATAATACGTACGCTTTCGTTGCGTAATATACCGTCATAAGTGGACCTGGCATAAATGCAGCAACAGATGCAATGTTTAAAATTTTCCCGCGATTTCTTTTGACCATATCCGGTAAAAATAATTTTGTTAAATGAGTTAATGCTCGAATATTTAAATCAATCATGTTTAACTCTTCATCTAAAGCTGTTTCAATAAATTTGCCGTATAGTCCAAAACCAGCATTGTTCACTAAATAGTCAACGTGCATTTTTTTATTTTTAAGTTCTTCATATAATGACTGTATCTCTTCTTCTCTTGATAAATCCTTAACAACCGTTATGACTTCAATATTATAAGTAGATTTTAAATTCTCTCCAATAGCGGCTAGTTTATCAGCGCTTCTGGCAACTAAAATTACAGGATGCCCATCCTTTGCGAATTGATAAGCTAATTCTTTACCTATTCCTCCCGACGCACCGGTGATGAGCGCATAATGCTGTGACATAGTGTTCACTCCTTATGTTTATATGTTCAAGAACTTAAACATTTAAACTTATCTTATAGGACTCATTTTTTCCCGTCAACTGTTTTCTATACTCTTCTTTTCTTTTGTGTTTTCCATTTTTTCCATTTACGCATTTCTGTACATTTTTTTACAAAATATGCGTTTTCTTTACATAGAAGGCTAATGTCGTCTAGTTTTGACAACCTTTGTCACCTAGCAGGAAAACAAGTGAAGATATGGTGAATACAACATACAACAAATAATCCATTACATAGTTGGATGAAAATAGATAAGGGAGGAAATGAAAAATGATGGAGTCATATACAATTAAAAAAGTAAGTGATCAATTAGAGGTAGAAAAGAAAACGCTAAAACAATGGGAAAAATTATTGGGCAGCTATTTAACAATTGAACGAGTAGATGGAGCCCGTGTCTATACAGAGGAACAAATTGAATTATTTAATGATATTAAACAGCTGTTTGATGAACAATGTACGTTAGATGAAGTCAAAGAATACGTTCAGCTGCTGATAAAAGAACAAGAAGCACAGGAGCATTTAGTGATGGAATCAGAGGCAGCGGTTTCAAAAGAAGAAGAACCGGCACAGTTGAAAACTGCTAAAAAAGAAAACGTCATTGATTTTCAAGAACATTCCAATAAACAAATGAAGCAAGAAAAGAAAAAAGCTGCTGAAAAGCAGGAAAGCATTTCAGAAAATAAGCAGGAGAAGACCCCTCCTATACCTGAAGCACGATTAGCTACTAAAGAAGAAAAGCAGGCTATTTCTGCTTCTATTGAAGAGCCAAAACCAAACGACCTTGTTGTGAATGAAAAAGAACTGCTTCAAGGGGAATTAGTAGAAGCTGTTCGCCGCTATGAAGATGTGTTTGAGGTACTTGATACATTTAAAGCTGATTTGTTAAAAGAAATGCGAGAAGGTATGCGAAATGAAGTTCGCGAAGAAATTGTCGGAGAAGTAAAAAGAGAGCTTGAAAAAAGTGCTACCCAAACTGTAGAAATGGTGGAGTCGGTCGGGGCATACATCTCTGAGTCTTCAGAACGCAGTGCAAGAGATGTAGAAAATATGTCTAAAAAAATTATCCGTTCTAACGAAAAATCGTTTGATGAAGTCACTTCTTTGATTGAAGATTATTCAACAATTGCTGAAGAGAAAACCGAGGATATGCGCCTGTTCATGAAAGATGTCATGGAGAATGCGGATGAATCCTCTAAAGAAATGCAGTATTTATTAGACCGATTCTCCAGTAATTCCACCGTTGCGATGAATCAAGTAAAATTTATGGTTGAAAAATTAAACAATTCTTCAACTAATACGACAGAAGAGCTTCGTGATTTAATTGATTCAATGAATGAGGAACGAGTCTATTATTTAAAAGAAATGGAGAAAGAACGTAAGCTTCATCGTCAGAGCGTAGCTGAACGCGAAGAGATGTTTAGTGATTTTGTCCAAACCTTTAGACAAACCGCCGCTGCTGATATGAAGCGAAAACGGAAGTGGTGGAAGCTGTTCCTCTCCTGAAAACACCGGCCCTATGGTAATAGGGCCGGTGTTTTTTAATGGTATGAACAATAGTAGTTTGTATGTAAAAAATGTTAAGGTAACGTATGGCGATGAGACGTTATACTTTGAAACACATGATAGCCGCTTACCGATACGCCTATAGTTCCCGCTCCCGGAAACACTGTATCTCCGCATAACCATAGTCCTTGTAAGCCAGATCGATGCGAAATGCTCTTGAACAAGGCATGATCTAACGTTTGCGGAAAGCCTCCCACTCCCCCGTTTGGGCGAGAAGTGAACCTTTCCCATGCTTTAGGAGCTCCCGAAATTTGATGCTCTGCTTTTCCAATGCCAGGGATAATGGTTTTAATGCCTGCTACCATTTTTTTCTCAAGAACTTGTTTTTGAAGGTCATAGGCTTCTTTGTTGCTCCACTTGCTAAGATCAATGTGAGTAGACACTGTAATTGTACGCTTGCCTTCAGGGGCTCGAAAACGATCATCAGGATGAGAGACTGAGATAAATAAATGATTTCCTTCTGTCATTTCCCCTTGTTCGGATTGAAGTACTTGCTGAAACAACTCTACATTTTGCGGCAGATCTCTTTCATCAATCGCAAAATACATCGAAAACGTTCCCCACTGCGGAAGCTCGCTTTTTTCTTTTGCCCGCTTATGAATATGTTGGTAATCTTCATCATGCAGTAAAGACTTTAAGCTTTGAACCGGCGCGTTGCATACAACGTCTGATGCACGGTAACGGTTACCTCTATGATCATGCACGATCCACCCGTCATTATCACGCTCTATCTTTACTACTTTCCTTCCTAGAGTCGTTTTTCCTCCGCTGGCTTTAATCGATTTTTGCAGCGCTTCTGCGACTTTGTATAAGCCGCCATTCACATAAAAAGCTCCTTCGTGATAAATATCTAACGCCAAACACCCAATAAGCATTGAACAGTTCTCGCTCGTTGTCTGCATGCTGTCTATTAATTGACCATCAACAAAATGAAGAAAGTCCGCTTCGTCTAGCAAGCTGTGTTTTTTTAGTAAATAACTAAACGATTGATGAAAATAAGGCAACAGCTTCACAGAACCAACATTCAACGAACTTACTAGCCTGCTCCACTCACCGACTGTCAGAGGAGGAAGAACCGGCAGAGGCTGCATGAGCTTGCGAATTTCTTTTGCAATTCTAAAAACATTTTCATAAAAGCTCCTAATATTTTTTGCTTTATGAGGAAATTGTTTTTGAAGATAGGAAATATGCTGATGCCGGTCTTGATAATAAATCAGTGTACGATGAGGAAGATGGACTTTCATGATTTTTTCAAGAGAAACCTTTTCAACTTCTAGGCTAAGGTACGTGCCGATTCGCTCATGTATCCCTCCGTGCTCAAATCCCATTCCAAGCGTCGCCCCAACAGGAAACGTATACAAATGGCGCTGAAATTTCCCTGCACAGCCTCCCCATTCTCGAGAAGCTTCTAAAACCGTCACTTCATAATCATGTTTAGCTAAAAGCGCTCCCGCTGTTAACCCACCTATTCCTCCGCCTATTACAACAACTTGCTTATGCATGTTTTCACCTTCTTTCGTTCTTTCTTTTATTGTGCAAAAAAAAGAAGCTTACCGCAATTTAGAAGCGGCTCGTTACTGAAATAAAAAAGCCGTGAATGATCTCACAGCTTTTTGGCTTATTTTGTAATCACTCCACAAACAATCCGATCTCCTGAGTTTCCTGAAGGATCCGTTGTGTAATCGTCGACTTTATCATGTATCACTAATGCCGATCCATCCATATCCAAAAGAGAATTCGGCTTTCCTTCTTGCAGCGTGACAAGAGAAGCAAAAATTTCTGTATCTACTTTGCCATTTGGAGCAACTTCTAGATTGGGCAAATCACCTGCATGCGGGCCTTTTGTATTTTTAAAGCCGTGTTCACGTTTAAAAGGATTAAAATGGGCACCCGCTGTTTTAAAATCCGGCACCTCACATTTTCCTATTTCATGAATATGAAATCCATGTCTTCCCGGTGAAAGACCTTGAGCAGTTAATTTAATGTGCACGCCGTTCTTTGCTTCTGACAGGGTAGCCTCTCCTACTTTTTTGCCCGATGTATTTGTTAAATCCACTTTAACAGGTTCTACCGATACTTCGCTTGTTTCTTTCGCTTCCTCTGTTTTCAGGTGGTTTTCATGAGCGTTATTTTGCTCTTTTACCATGCTGCATGCTCCTAACAATAACAGAACAAAGACTACGCATCCGTTCATTATCAACTTTTGCATCCGTGATTCCTCCTTTTTCTTATTTATCACCATCCTTTCACTATTTTCCTTTTTTTAGACATCAAAAATAAGATTGAGACATACGTTCACCTTACCAATGAAAAAATCCGAACGAGTTGGATTCTTAATGAAGAACCTCAATTCATCGTTCGGATTTTCCTTCAACTAAAATACTTTGTTTTAACGTCTTACTTCTGTTTAAAGTTGTATTCTTTTTCCGTTCCGTTTGAAAAACGAACTTCTAATTCAAACGACTGAAAATCTTTTTTTAGACCAAACGCATTGATTACTTCCTTTTTTACATCTTCATCGGGCGTGCGCTGATCAAAATTTAACTTTTTAAATTTTGAAGATAATTTATTAAAAGCTTTGTCTCCGTTCAAGTGCTCATCGTTAATATTATCATCCACTTTGGCTTCTATCTCATCATTTTCATTTTCGTAGTCGGCTTCATAATCATTGTTGAGCCCCTTATAGTCTACTTCTAAATCAAATTTTGAAAAGTTAAAAGATGTGTTTTCGCTTTGATTATCATAGCTCATCGGCGTTCCGCCATTCGTCACGCCTTGTTTATTTTGAGCTTCTTTTGCCGGTGCTGCATCATCATTGTGGCATGCTGAAAGTACGCTAATACCTATAAGGGAAAAGAATATGAAAAAGGGTCGTTTCTTCACTGTATTTCCTCCTTTGACTTCACTCTTCCTTCCCTTTATGTCCACAAATCTGATTTTTATACGCCTTCACTAGAAAACCCCGCTCTCTAAAAAGAAAGCGGGGTTTTTCGTCTTGTTTATTTTACATTCGAATAAGAAATACTGTACATGCTGTTAAAATACGTATTGTAAAGAGCTTGAACAGCACGGTCTAAAGCATCTGCTTTCACACCAAACATCATGCTCACCTCAGAAGAACCTTGGTTGATCATTTCAAGATTCACTTCAGCACGAGCAAAAGCTTCTGTAGCTTTTGCAGCAATTCCTACTGTGCTATTCATTCCTTCTCCTACTACCATAACCATAGCAAGATCACGTTCAATAAAGATTTCATCCACTTCAAGTTCTTTTTCAATTCGAGTAAATACACGCTTTTCCACATCTGGCGTAAGCTGATGCTCGCGCATGATGACAGAGATATTATCAATTCCTGAAGGGGTATGCTCGTATGAAATACCTTCATCCTCTAAAATTTCAAGCAATCTTCTGCCAAAACCAATTTCACGGTTTAATAAGTATTTGCTCACGTGGATGTTGCAAAAACCTTTATCCCCAGCGATTCCAACTACCGGCGTATCGCCGTGAGGACGCTCAGCTACAATGAATGTACCCTTTGCTTCAGGATTATTTGTATTCTTTACACATACAGGAATGCCTAGTTTATAAACCGGCTCTAGCGCTTCATCATGGAAGACAGAAAAACCTGCATAGGATAGTTCACGCATTTCTCTGTATGTTACTTCTTTCATTTCATGAGGCTTTTCCACAAGTCTTGGATCTACGCTATAAATAGCATCTACGTCGGTAAAGTTCTCATACAAATCAGCTTTTACTCCCGCTGCTACAATTGAGCCTGTGATATCTGACCCACCGCGCGAGAACGTAACCATGTTTCCTTCTTCAGAGTAGCCAAAGAATCCTGGAATCACCAAAATGCCCGAACGCTCTCTTAGCTGCGGTAATTTTTCATAAGACAGTGGAAGCACTCTTGCTCTTCCGGGTTCATCAGAAACAAAAATACCTGCTTCTTTTGGATTTACATAATGAGCTTCAAAACCTAAATGGTTTAAATAAGCAGCCATTACCTTTGCGTTATTATCTTCTCCACTTGCTTTTAGGCAGTCTAATAAGCGAAATGGATCGTTTTTATGTAAATCAATAAGTGATTGTAAATTCGTAATAATGTCAGTAATAATCGTTTCTGGCATAGACAAGTCCACAACGATTTCACGATAGCGATCAATTACTTGCCCAAACTCATCGACGTAATCTTCTCCAAGCTGTATTTTGGCAGAAAGTGCGATTAGCAAATCTGTCATTTTTGTATCTTCTCCGTATCGCTTGCCCGGAGCTGATACAACCACCAGCTTTCTCTCTTTATCAGACGTTACAATATGCGCAACCTGTTTAAATTTCTCTGCGCTTGCAACTGAACTCCCGCCAAACTTCGCAACCTTCATGTTTGAGACACTTCCTTACTTTGTTTTTAATATTCGATTATTGTACCATATTTTATCAAGTAGAAAAGCTTATCTATCTAACTTTTCTAAAAATTAAAGGAATACTACCGTAATTGTACTCTCATAAAGAACAAATGTCTACCAGAAAAACACAAAAAGACTGATTTTACATCATGTAAAATCAGTCTTTATTTGTTATTCTGCTTTTGGCTTTTTTAATACACCTACAAGGACCGCTGTTACAATTGCACCAATTAAAATTGCTAGTGCATATAAAAGAGGATTTCCTTGTACAATTCCGATAACGAATACGCCGCCGTGTGGTGCTGGTAAACCGATGTGGAACATCATTGTTAAAGCACCTGCTACTGCAGCACCGATAACCGATGCGGGAATCACACGGCCTGGGTCAGCTGCTGCGAATGGAATCGCACCTTCTGTGATAAATGAAAGACCCATTACATAACACGTTTTACCTGTTTCACGCTCTTGGCGAGTAAATTTATTTTTGAACAAAGTTGTCGCAATGGCCATACCTAATGGTGGAACCATACCGCCTGCCATAATCGCTGCGTGTGGTGCATAGTTTCCAGCATCAATCATTGCAATACCAAATGTAAAGGCTGCTTTATTAATAGGACCACCCATATCAATCGCCATCATACCGCCTAAGATAATACCTAATAATACTAAGTTACCTGTACCAAATCCACTTAACCAGTGCGTTAATCCTTTGTTAATCGCACTAACTGGCTCATTTACAACATAAAGCATAATCAATCCTGAGATAAAGATCCCAAATAGCGGATAAAGAAGAACTGGCTTAATTCCATCAAGCGCTTGTGGTAAACCGCTGAATAATTTCTTTAACCCCACTACTACATAACCTGCTAAGAAACCAGCGATTAAACCACCTAAGAAACCGCCTCCGCCAGAAGCTGCTAAAAGACCTGCAACCATACCGGGAGCTAAACCAGGACGATCAGCAATACTCATTGCAATAAACCCTGCTAGTACTGGTACTAGTAAGAAGAATGCATTATCTCCGCCAATTGTTTTTAATGCTGCTGCAAATGCATTGTACGTCGGATCTTTCGGTTCTGCTGAGTGAATGCCAAACATAAATGAAATAGCAATTAAGATCCCGCCCCCTACAACAAACGGAAGCATTGCTGATACACCGCTCATTAGGTGCTTGTAAAACCCTGTACGCTCTGATCCTTTACTTTCTCCGCCTTCTTTGCTGCCACCGCCGCCGCTGTATACAGGAGCGTCTCCTTTTAACGCGCGGTTAATTAATTCTTCAGGCTTGCGAATTCCTTCAGCTACTGGAACTTGAATAACTTTTTTACCTGCAAAACGTTCCATTTCTACTTGCTTGTCCGCTGCAACGATAATAGCGGTAGCGTTTTCAATTTCTTCCTTCGTCAACGCGTTTTTAACCCCGCTGGAACCGTTTGTTTCAACTTTTAGCGTGACATTCATGTCTTTCGCTTTTGCTTTTAAGCTGTCCGCTGCCATATATGTGTGGGCAATTCCCGTTGGACAAGCAGTTACAGCAAGCACTAATTGATCTGAAGCTGTATCTACTTCCTCTTCCGGCGCTTCATTTTCAGTTTCCTTATCATCAATTGCTTTAATGACTTCATCAATTGATGATGCTGTTAGCAACGTTTTTCGGAACGATTCGTCCATTAACAACGTAGACAAACGAGATAATGTTTCTAAGTGAGCATTATTCGCTCCTTCACTCGCTGCAATCATAAAGAATAAGTGTGCAGGCTGTCCGTCTAATGATTCATAATCGATACCTTCTGTTGAGCGTCCAAATGCAATGGCCGGTGTTTTTACCGAGCTTGTTTTCGCATGCGGAATGGCAATGCCTTCTCCAATTCCCGTTGTACTTTGAGATTCACGATTTAAAATTGCTTCTTTATAGCCAGCTCGGTCGCTTAAGCGACCAGCTTCGTCTAATTTTCCAACTAATTCATCAATAACATCAGCTTTTGACGTGCTTTTTAAATCAAGAATGATTGTATCTTTTTTTAATAATTCAGTAATTCTCATTCTCGTTTCCCCCTACTCTACCTTTGTGATTGACACTTGTTCACGAAGCGTCTTTACATCTTCTGCTGTACATAATTCAAGTGAGAATGCTGTGGCACTTCCTGAAGCTACTCCTGTTTGAAAAGCTTCTAATAAATCCCCTTGTTTTACATAAGAAGCAATAAATCCAGCTACAAGTGAATCGCCAGCTCCAACAGAATTTTTTACCGTTCCTTTAGGGACTGTGGCACTGTAGACACCGCTTTCGTTAATAAGCAGTGCTCCATCACCTGCCATAGACACAACGACGTTTTGCGCTCCTTGTTCCACGAGCTTCTTACCGTATACTAGCGCATCTTCTGCACTGTTTACTTCTACATCAAACAATTCTGCAAGTTCATGATGATTCGGTTTGATAAAAAACGGCTTGTGGGACACGACGTCTAGCAAAGTTTTTCCACTTGCATCTACTACAACTTTTACTCCGTTCGCTGCTGCTAGTTCAGTTAACGTTTCATACACAGAACTTGGAAGCGTTTTCGGTATACTCCCTGCTAATACGAAGATATCGCCTTCAGTCATTTGCTTTACTTGAGTCAATAAAGACTGAAGCGCTTCGTCTGTAATAGCAGGTCCTTGACCGTTAATTTCTGTTTCTTTTTCTGTTTTTAACTTTACGTTAATACGGGTATCTCCCTCAACTCTTGTAAAAGCTGTTTCGATATTCTCCGCTTTTAAGTAGTCTTCGATATAGGTTCCTGTAAAGCCGGCTACAAAACCGAGGGCTTTATTATCAACACCTAATCGTTTTAAAACGCGAGAGACGTTAATGCCTTTTCCTCCTGGAAACTTGGCTTCATTCGTTGTGCGGTTAAGCCCGCCTTCTTCGAATGCTGAAACATGTACTACGTAATCAACGGATGGGTTCAACGTACATGTATAAATCATGATTTCACAACCTTTATGTCTGTTTTGTTTGCATACTGTATAAGTACATCGCTAGGTACGTCATTTGTTATAATTTTTGCTTCATGTAAATCGGCTATTTTCGCAAAGCTTGTTTCAAAAAACTTAGTGGAATCTGATAAAATATAAGATTCTCTAGACAGCTTCATTGCCGTTTGCTTGATCAATGCTTCTTCTGGATCAGGAGTTGTATATCCATATTGATGATGAATCCCATTCGCTCCCATAAAGCACTTGTCAAAACGATATTGCTCAAGACTTAAAAGAGCTCCATTGCCAATTAAAGCGCCCGTTTTATGTTTAACAGATCCTCCAATTAAATAGAGGGTGATACCTTGTTCTAGCATCGGGTTTAAATGCATTAAACCATTTGTCACGACAACTACATCTTTTTGCTTTAAAAAAGGAATCATTTCATACGTTGTAGTTCCTGCATCTAAAAAAATACAGTCACCTTCATTTATAATGGAAGCCGCATACTCTGCAATGTTTCGTTTATCTTGAACATTTTTAGCAGATTTTTCGATAACGCTCAGTTCGATTCGTTTACTGCGAATAAGCGAAGCGCCACCATGAACACGTTTGAGCATTTGCTCTTCTTCTAGTTGACTTAAGTCTCTTCTAATGGTTGATTCCGAAGCGCCTGTAACTTCGATAAACTCTTGCACTTTTACAAGTTCTTTCTCTTTTAAAAGTTTTAAGATTAGTTGATGTCTTTCCGGCGTTAACATGTTCTAGCTCCTTTTTCAAAAAAGCGTTTTCATTTATTTCATGTACTTACTTTATCACGGTTTACATTCAAAATCAATCATAAAAAATCAAAAACATTCATTTTTTTAATTACAAAATAAAGTTTTTTGAATGAACAATTAGATTTGCATTTGGTTTAATAATAGTTCATACAAAAGGAAATATGCTGGTAATTCAAGAATTTGTCTACTTTTCTCATTATATGTAAAGGTTTTCTTCCACTTAATTAGTTATGACTGTTTTTGACTATTTCTTGACCGATTGAATTTTTCTGACTGAATCAGCCATAGCTTGTCCTGATTTCATAAAAGCCTACACACCAAAAAAGTTGTCCACCTTTTTGGACAACTCAAAGTGACCCATCATTTAAATAAAAACAGAAGCATATATAATATGGAAGCAAGGGCAGAAGAAATAGCTAAACTTGAGATAAAACGAACGAGTCTTTTTTTAATGAACTGCGTTAATTCGATTTCTCTTACTTGAGTTTTTTCATTTTGCATACAATAATCCCTTCTTTAATTAAAATTTCCTAGTAGCTAGAAGTTGCTACTCGCAGAATATGCTTTTATGTATTGTATGCATGCGTTAAAAAAAAGATACAAAACGAACAAAAAAGCTACTCTTAGCTAGAGTAGCTTTCATCTTTCCATACATCTGCTTCAATTACTGCATCTGCTCGAATCGAATATGTATAGCAAGGGCCTGTAACCATCAGCGTATTCGACTGCAGCGAGACTTTATCAATCGTCACTCGTTCATACCTTTGAATATGTCCTGCTTCATAGACGTGAAGCGTTACTGGATAATGCTCCGAGTAACTGTTCATAATGACATTTTCAATATGCTCAATCTTTTCTTTTTTTAACCCTAAAGGCTGCTTATGCGCATCGGGACTGTACATTTTCTTCATTTTCTCTAAATGCTCGGGCATTACTAACTTCGCATACTGTTTTAATTCATCTTGATACACGTTCATTCTCCCCCTTGACTCTTGCTTCTATTTTACCGAACGAACATTCTCATTGCAAAACTTTTTAATCAAAATAAAAGCAAACAATTCATTTTTTCATACTCCATAAAAACTGTCAAAAGATTTTATGTTAATAGCAGAAAATGATTTTTAAAAAAATAATAATATCCCATCTTTAATTCAGTCTCTAGAGTTGGTATAATACATTGTCATGACTGTGTTTTCGGAGCTTTTGATGATTGGAGGTAACGTTCATGATTAATAAAATAAAAGAAATTATCCTCATTATTCTAGGGAGCCTCATTTTCGCACTGGCCATTAATTACTTTGCTATTCCAAATGAATTAGCAGAAGGCGGCGTAACCGGTGTAACAATGATTACCTATTATGTATTAGGCTGGTCTCCGGGTATCACAAACTTTATATTAAACGGTTTGCTGGTACTGATCGGATACAAATTGCTTCATAAACGTGTGATTGTTTACACAATTATATGTATTATTTTCACTTCTCTATTCCTACATATAACTGAAGGACTGGGAAATCCTCTTGACGATACGCTACTGGGGGCTATTTTTGCTGGTATTTTAGCTGGTGTAGGACTCGGACTTGTGTTTAGAGGCGGCGGAACTTCCGGAGGCTCTGCAGTTATTGCCCGCTTAGCTAATCAATATCTAGACTGGAATATTAGCAAAACGATGCTGGCAATTGATTTATTAGTTGTAGCAAGCGCTTATTTTGTCATCGGTGGAGAAAAGACAATGTATACGGTTATTTCTCTTTACATCGGAACGAAGGTGCTTGATTATATTATTGAAGGACTCAACCCTCGCAAAGCAATCACTATTATTTCACACCGTTCAGTTGAAGTAGCCGAACAAGTCAATAAAAAGATGCAGCGCGGCGTCACTGTCTTTTCTGCTCATGGAAGCTATACAAAAGAAGCAAAAGACGTATTGTACGTAGTTGTGAACAAACAAGAACTGCTAGAATTAAAGCGCATTATTCATAAAGTCGACGAACAAGCTTTTGTGGTCGTACACGATGTACGCGACGTCTTTGGATTAGGTTTTACCATTCCAAAGGCCAGTTGAAAACCCGCTGTAAAAAAGCGGGTTTTTTCTATTATATATGTTTGCGCTGAAAATACTGCAAACCTGCTGTTATAAAAAGAATAAACTTTCTTGGAACGACAATAAAAAGCTCTGTAATGAAAAAGAAAAAAGCTAAAAGGCGACGCCTTTTAGCTTTTTAGCTTTTTTCTTTACACGTCCATTTAATTAACAAGCCGCAGTGCGTTAATCCTCCTCCAAACCCATAAAGAATAAGGAGGTCATTACCCTGTACTTTTCCTGTCATTATTCCTTCGTTTAAAGCAAGCGGAATAGAAGCTGAAGATGTATTTCCGCAGTATTGCACACTCGTTAACGTTTTATCCATTGTAACACCTGTTTTAGCACAAATAGCTTCAATCATTCGAAGGTTTGCACTGTGCGGAATAAACCAATTTACATCAGAAAGAGAAATGGAAGTATTCTTTAATAATGCTTCTACTCCTTTTGGAATCGTTCGGACAGCAAAGCGGTATACTTCACGCCCGTTTTGAACTAAATTCCCGCTCGAATTAATTTCTTTTCCTGAAAGAGTATTAGATAAGTTAGAACGATATAAATTCACCCCTCCGCTTCCGTCCGTTCCGTAGTGACATCCTAAGAAACTCGGATTATGCTCATCGTACTCTACAAGCATAGCTCCCGCTCCGTCACCAAACAGCACGCATGTGGCCCGGTCCGTATAATCTGTAATTTTCGACATGACTTCAGCACCAATAACTAAAATCTTTTTATGCAATCCCGACGTCACTAAGCCGTTCGCCACATGAAGGCCATATGTAAAACCGGCGCATGCGGCACTTAGATCAAATGCAGCAGCTTGATCAATATGAAAGTAATCTTGAATCTGACATGCTACGCTAGGAAAAAAGTGATCTGGCGTTGTTGTCGAAACAATAATTGCATCTACATCTTCTATTTCTACAGCATATCGGTTAAGCAAATTTTCAACGGCTCGAATGGCAAGCGTAGACGTGTATTCGCCTTCACCAGCAATTCGTCGTTCTTTCATTCCGGTACGCTGTACAATCCATTCGTCACTTGTATCAACCATTTCTTTTAAATGGTCGTTCGTTAATTTTTGCTTTGGTGTATATATCCCCATTCCTGTGATTCTAGCTTTTGATTGCATCATTTTTCCACCTCAAATCAGTTGATACTTAATTATAACACCTACTTTTAATATCTGGTACTAATTTATTGTTAGATAAAAAGCGCAAAGGCATACCCTTTACGCTTTTTTATTGGATATAAATTTTTCTATCCCTTACCTACTGCGTGCCTGATACTCTTTTTCTAAGTCAGAGAGTGTAAGTTCAAAAAGATGATGGTTTTCTTTTTTGTAAATCCCTTTTTTCAGTAACTTTTCAATGAGGTATTGTTTTCTTTGCCGCACCGCTGCTCGTAATAAATTTTCCATCTTTTCTCCTCCTATTATATTAATTTAAGAATAAAAAAAAGACTCCTAACACAGGTCAGAAGCCTTCGGTAATCCGGTCAGCACAGGAATGAAACTGTCAGATTTTCATAATTTTAAAAAGTACAAAGCTGCTGCTTTAGCAGCTTTAGACTTCTCATCGTCATACTCATACAACCTATAACTCAATTTTAATTCAAAAAATTCTAAATCTTTAACCGGAAAGAAAGTCAATTTTTCTTCGAATACGCACGTTTTCTATATTTAGTACGGTACTTGCTTGCCCCGCCGCCAAGCATTCGCTAGCTAGGCTGGCCCTTCAGTTTCTCTAAATACGTATTTAAATAGGCTTATTTGTGGCTTGCTACTTTGCTTTTAGCTAAAAAGCGGTTTTTTTCCGTGCTGTCCACTTGAGTAATTTGTCCGTCGTGAAGGGTAATTAGTACAGATCCATAGTTGATTTCAGTTAGTAATTTAACAATATAATCTAATTTTTCTTGTGTAATTGAAGCCATTTTATCATTCTCCTATTCATAGATAGATTTATATTTTAGTTGCAGTTGAATAAACAAAGCGAACAACATCTATAAGTACTTGTATAATGTGCAGAAGATAAATACATGGTAATCCTCCCCATATGTTCAGTTGAAGATTGAGATTTTAATGACCACAACTAATGTACAGAAAAGGCCCACACTAGTAGCGAACAAGTATGAGCCTTCGGTTGACCGATCAGCTTCTTTAGCATCCCAATTTTTTCAAAAGATTTATACTATCTATATTATTTACACTTTACCTATATGTCAAGTAGGGATTAAAAAAATAAATAGATATTATTAATTTTTTTTATATCTTTGACCTAATAAAAAAGACTCATCTGCATGAACTTACACAGACGAGTCTTTTTTAGCCCTAATTTTTTGGATAGGCAAGGTTACCGTAAAAATGCTTCCTTGTTCTTTTTTGCTTTCAACACGTATTGTGCCCTCATGTAACCGAACAATTTTTTTTGTAATGGCTAGACCGAGGCCGCTTCCTTTTAACGTTCTCGATTTATCTACTTTATAAAAGCTTTCAAAAATATATTTTTGATCTTCTTCGGCAATACCAATTCCATTATCCTTTATTTTCACGTCTATTTCTTCGTTTTTTAGAGAAATGGATATTTTCACAAATCCATTTTCAGGCGTATATTTAATAGCATTTGTTACTAAATTCAGCCAAACTTGCTCTAACAAATCTTTATCTGCTTCCATTTGAACATTGGATAAATCAAGGTCAATTTCTATGTTCTTTTTTGTCCACTGAGGTTCTAAAGCCATGACCACATGCCTGATTTGTTCATCTAAACGGTATTGCTGCAGCATTAGCGTTTGATGTTCAGAGTCTAGAGAAGCAAGCTTTAGCAAATTGGAACTAAGCTGAGAAAGTCTTGTACTTTCTTTTTCAATAATCGTTAAATATTGTATCTTTTTATCTTCACTGACGATATCATCTTTAAGTGCCGCTGAAAAACCGCGAATAGAGGTCAGCGGTGATTGAATCTCATGCGAAACGCTAGCAATGAACTCTTGCCTCATCGTTTCTATTTTGTTTAATTCTTTAGTCATTTGATTAAAATTTTTAGTTAACAGACCGATTTCATCATTCGCTGCGTGCTCGACTTGCACATTGTATTCGCCTTGTCCGACAACTTTCATCGCTGTACTGAGACGCTTAATCGGTTTAATAATAATCATTGAAACATATGCAAATAATACAATACCCACTAATAAAATCGTAATAAGCTGGATATTTTGAACATCTTGAATAACTGAAAATTGCCGCTGTGGATGAGACTGAATAAATAGAGCATACGACCGTCCATTTTCTTTAAAAGGAAGACCCACTACGTTTGGCTGTGGACGATCATCTTTTTCCTCGTTTAAATTAGAATAACGCTTCCCGTCTAATACTTGATCTACTTCTTTCGGTGTAATTGGAATAGGCGGTCCTGGCTGTCCTAATACTTTTTCTTCATGCTGATCATCAATAATAATAAACGAAAAATGAATGAATGATGAATTAGATAAAAACCTTGCAGCTTTGTCCGAGTCTTCTGCTCCGTACAAATCGATAAAATCTTCTCCCATCTTCACCATATCCTGACCTAATCGCATTTCGAGCTTCTGCTTGCTAAGAAATGTCGTGACGACAACGGTAATCACAACGCTCAATAAAATTGTAATGATGAACGACAGAACCAGCTTTACATAAATTGATTTCACGTTAACACCCTTCTGCTCTATAGCCTAGTCCGCGAATTGTTTTGATTTCCATACCGACGTTTTTCATATGATTAAGCCTCTCTCGCAGACGTTTTATGTGAACGTCTACCGTGCGCTCATCGCCTTCATAATCATATCCCCAAATTAATTGAATAAGCTGATCACGAGTAAAAATTTTTCCTGGAGAACTAACTAACGTGAACAGTAATTCAAACTCTTTTAACGGCAGCTGTTCGCTTGTTTCTCCTGCACTCATCTCTAATTTGGTACGGTCTAGTTTTATATTCCCCATATAGATTACATTGTTAGCTTCTACTCGGTATCTGCGTAAAAGAGCCTTTACACGAGCAACCATTTCCTGAGGATCAAAAGGCTTCACGACATAGTCGTCTGTTCCGATATCAAATCCTTTTAGCTTATCATGCGATTCGCCTCTAGCTGTTACCATTAAAACCGGTATATCAAAATACTCCTTAATTTCCTTTGTTAGTTCCCATCCGTCTTTAAATGGCATCATGATATCAACGACCGCTAGATCAATTCGAAACTCTTCCATTTTTGCCCACGCTTCTTCACCATCTGCTGCTTTTATAATTTTGAATCCTTGATTTTCTAAATATAATGATATCAGCTCTCGAATATGTTGATCATCATCTGCAACTAATATTTGAATCATACATGTCTCTCCCTATTCCTAAGTTTGTCCAGCTTTTACGCACAGTAAGCTCTCTGTTTATAGTAAACAGAGAGCCGCATAAGATCATACAATGATTTTATACTTCAAATATGAACTGAATATGAACAAACGGATTAACTCTTATTAGCTGAAGTTGTTTGCTCGTTCTTTTTCTACAATTCCCTCCAAATACGATAAAAACGTGTGACGTAAATCTCTGCGCTTTAACGCAACTTCTACCATCGCTTTCATATAGCCTACCTTATCTCCAATATCAAAGCGCTGCCCTTCCAGTTCAAGAGCAAACAATCGCTCTTTTTTACATACCACACGCAGTGCATCTGTTAATTGTAATTCATTTCCTACCCCTCTTTCAATCGTTTTTAGATAAGAAAAAATAGAAGGATTTAAAATGTAGCGGCCCATAACGGCAATAGTTGACGGAGCTTGTTCTATCGATGGTTTTTCAATCAAGTCATTCACTTCATGAAGGCTGCCAGATTTATTTTTCGGCTGAATGATTCCGTATTTTGATACCTCTTCAACATCCACTTTTTGAACTCCGATAACTGATTGATTAGTCGTTTCATACGCTTGGATCATCTGTTTGAGCGTAGGTTCTTCAGAAGTCATAATATCGTCTCCAAGAAGAACAGCAAACGGCTCATCTCCAATAAACTGTTCGGCACAAAGAATAGCATGACCGAGTCCTAACGGCTCTTTTTGACGAATATAGTGAATGCTGGCCATTGATGAGATCGTTTGTACTTCTTTTAACATGTCAAACTTGTGTTTTTCTTCAAGCATTTGCTCTAACTCAATTGATTTATCAAAATGGTCTTCAATTGATTTTTTGTTTCGCCCTGTAATAAAAATAATACTTTCAATGCCTGATTTCACAGCTTCTTCTACAATATATTGTACAGCAGGCTTATCGACAATTGGCAGCATTTCTTTCGGCTGCGCTTTTGTCGCTGGCAAAAATCGAGTTCCTAAACCGCCTACTGGAATAACTGCTTTTTTTATCGTCATATATGAATCCCTCTTTCTTTTTTAGTAGTAAATACAAATAATTTAGTACCAATAAAGTTGATACCGACACTTGCGATTGTAATTAAAAGTTTACTGATTAGCAGCGATATACCCCATTTATTATATAGAACAGTCAACAGAAATGATGTTAGGGATAAAGTGATCAAATTTACGATCACGAATGAAATCACCTCACGCTTACTGCTTTTTTCTTTTCTCTCAAACGTCCATTTGCGATTCATGACATAACTGTTTAAGATGCCCGCACTGTATGAAATCCACTGCGCTAGTATGTAGTTAACACCGATTGTTGTTAAAAGTGCGTATACTACAAAATCAATCAGTGTATTTACAACTCCTACTAACGCAAATTTAATAAAAGATATCCATTTGTTAGTCACGAAGTGATACTTCCTTGCGTGTTTCAAGCTGATACTTTTCACGGACGATATAGAGTGGACGATTTTTTGTTTCATCGTAGATGCGGCCAATATATTCTCCAATCATACCAAGAATAATTAAAATGATGCCGCTAAAGAATAGCTGAATGACAATTAATGACGACCACCCGGTGATGGTGCTGTCTGTAAATAACTTCAAATACAGCACTACTAAAAGATAAATAAAGCCGATACCAGATAGAGTTACACCAGCATAGCTAGCTAGCTTTAATGGCTTATATGAAAAAGATGTAATACCATCCATTGAAAGCTTCAGCATCTTTTTCAAAGGGTATTTTGACTCCCCGGCCAAACGCTCGTCTCGCTCATATTCTACTGCTGTTTGCTTAAAGCCAACCCAGCTTACTAATCCGCGAACAAAGCGATTTTTTTCTTGAATGCTATTCATTTGATTGCACACTTTGCGATCTAGCAAACGGAAATCCCCTGTATCAAGTGGAATATCAATATCGGTCATCGCACGTAAGAAGCGATAAAACATAGCAGCCGTTTGTTTTTTAAAGTATGTTTCTCCTTTTCGCTTTGTACGCTTAGCGTATACAACGTCAAACCCTTGCTTCCATTTTTCAATCATCTCTAAAATCAATTCGGGCGGATCTTGCAAATCAGCATCAATCACAACGACCGCCTCTCCTCTTGCATAATCCATACCCGCTGTAATAGCAATTTGATGACCAAAGTTACGGGCAAAATCTAATAAAACAACCGCTGGGTCTTGCTCACTGTACTCTTTAATGATTTCTGCTGTTCGATCTCTACTGCCGTCGTTCACGAAAAGAAGCTCGTAAGCTTCTTTCGTTGAACGCATCACTTCTGTGAGACGGCGGTAGGTTTCATGAATCACTTCTTGTTCGTTGTAGACAGGAATAACAATAGAATATTTAACAATGGAACTCATGTTCATGCCCTCCTTATTTAAGCGTTATTTCGTATAGTGTTCCGTTTCCAGATGGCCCTTGCTGAGCACTTGATGACGTAGACTGCCATTTGGAAGAAGGAATCTCCTTACTATTGTCTTTAATCCAAGTGATAACGTCAGATTGACCTCCCTTGCCCATTCCAGACAAGTAGAAATATTTCACTTCACCTTTTTTAATCATGGCTTTTAATTTACTTACCGTTAAAATTGGATCTGAACCGCTAAACCCACCCATTGCCATTACTGGCTTGCCCGTTTTGATAATGTAAGGTGCAGCTGAAGTTGAGTCCGTTGTGGCAAATAAATATTTTTCGCCTGTATTATTTTTTGTTAAATAGTTTAGTAGCTTTTGGTTTACTTCTGCGTTCATCCCTCCACTTTTTCGTTTTGAAGAGGATGATTTGCTTGAAAAGCTATTTGGCATTTGACTATTATTGGACGAACCGCCTGGCATTTGCATTTGACCACTGTTTGAAGAACTGCTTGGCGGCTGCATTTGACCATTATTGGACGAACCGCCCGGCATTTGACCGCCGTTCGATGATGAATTGCCGCTAGAGCTTCCTGGAGGCTGCATGCCGTTAAAACCAGATTGTTTGCTGTTTGTAGCTGTGCTTGGAGGTCCTCCCATACCGCTTGAAGAATCAGGACCTGCTGATGGAAGCATGCTATTTCCACCATAAATAATTGGTGTCATCGCCCAGTACGCCGGCATCGCAAGTAAGACAACCATTGCTGCGGCTCCTAGGTAGTTCGTCAACGAATTTTTACGCTGTTTACGAACAGCTAAAACAAGAGCTAAAATGACGCCCAGTGCTCCTACACCTGCAATTGGCGCTACGCCGATTGAGCTGACATAAGGAGACATAATATATACTTGAAGTGCTGCTGTTGTTAAAATACCACCTGGCAGCAGCCATGATTTCCAGCCATTATGCTGTTTGTACATGCTCCATAAAGCTACTGCTCCCGCTCCGGCAAATGCAGCGATTGGAGGTGCCAGCATAATTAAATAATACTGATGGAAAAATCCTGCGATACTAAAGAAAACAGCTACTGGTAGCAGCCACGCTAACCAAAATAAACTTTCTTTTTGTTTTGTCGTGTAAGGCCCTTTAAATTTTACTCCGGCAAATAGACCCACGATTGAAAAGATTACAAATGGTAATAACCAGCTGATTTGATCTGATAACCCTTTTTGAAATAGTCGGAATGGACCAGGATTCCCCGTGTTGAACATTCCGTTTTGATTCCCTCCACCTGGAGCCTGCATCTTTTGAGAAGAGCTGCTCTTTCTTTGATTTGAGCTTTGTGAAGAATCAGCACTTGAATTACTAGTTTGTTTTGTTTCACTGCTTGCTGTTTGCTGCTCAGTTTGAGCAGGCTGTTTATGACCGCTTCCCGTCACGCTTGTATTTCCAGTTAAACGATTAATACCGTTATATCCGAAAGCAAGCTCTAGAACTGAATTTGTTTGACTGCTTCCCATATAAGGGCGCTTATCAGCAGAAGTAGAATCTACCACAACTGCCCATGAGACAGAAACCGCGAGCATTAGTGCAGTCGCTGTTGTCAAAAAAGCAATTTTCTTTTTCCAAGTGATTTTGGTTGCCACTACATAGAAAACATAAAATGCTGGTAAAACCATGTATGCTTGAAGCATTTTCATATTAAATGCAACACCAATCATCGCAAAAGCTGCTAACACCCAGCCAAATTTAGCCGTACGCACAGCACGAAATAACATCCACGTTGCTACTAGTAATGTAAATACAAGCATACTATCGATATTATTTGTTCGGCTTACCGCAGGCACAATTGGCGTCAGAGCCATGGCAAGAGCAGCAAATCTCCCAGCCCATACGCCAAACGTACGTTTTACGAGCACGTATAGTAAAAGGACTGAACCGATGCCTGCCAATGCTTGCGGTAGAATGACGCTCCATCCGTAAAATCCAAATATTTTGGCGCTAATTGTCTGAATCCAAAATACAACCGGCGGCTTATCAATCGTTACATAGCCTCCTGGATCAAAAGATGCATAAAAGAAATTATGAAAACTTTGAAGCATACTTTTGACAGCTGCCGTGTAATAAGCGTTGGCGTATTCATCTGTCCAAATTTTAAATAAGTTCAAAAACGCTGCAATTAAAACAATGGGAACTAAAAATAAGTCTATTCTGTTTTTATTTGAAGTTCGTTCTTCTTTCACTTCACTGTTCATGTGTTTCATTTCACTCCTTCGTAATTTCTGACTTTAGTCTAACAAGCATATGTGAACTGATTATGAACAGGAAAAATAATTTTTTATTTTTTTAAAACCCATTTGACCTCTTACACTCACCAATGAAATATTTTACAATTAAAGAATCAAGCAAATGAAATAGAAAGCGTATTCTTCGAATGCTGCAGCTTCTATGAAACATTATTATCAACACTTCATCCACTTCTTGCTGGGAAAGGAGACAACTTTATGATTCAAGTAAAAGATATATACGGAAATTTACCCACACTAGAAACCGAAAGACTCCGCTTGAGGAAAGTTACAAAAAAAGATGTGCGTGACATGTTTGAATATGCCTCAAATGAAAAGGTAAGCAGATATGTAAATTGGGAAAAG
Source organism: Priestia sp. ST2 (assembly GCF_055810735.1). Classification (NCBI taxonomy): domain Bacteria; kingdom Bacillati; phylum Bacillota; class Bacilli; order Caryophanales; family Bacillaceae; genus Priestia; species Priestia sp. ST2. The sequence continues at coordinate 660,664 of NZ_JBVVNT010000002.1, forward strand.
CACCGAAAGCTTCAAGATACAAAAGAGTTTGTTTCCTTCGTTTTAAAGCAGTACAGCAACCAATCCATTTCTCCTTGGGCTATGGAAATCAAAGCCTTAAAAAAATGTATTGGCACCATTGACTTTGTCACTTGGAACCCTACTCATCGCATTGCGGAAATTGGCTATGCGATTTCTGAAGCATATTGGAATAAGGGATTTGTTACGGAAGCAGCTGAAAAAGTAATTGCGTTTGGATTTGAAGAAATGGATTTAGTGCGCATTCAGGCGAGGTGCTTTGTTGAAAATGCCGCTTCTGAGAAAGTGATGAAAAAAATCGGCATGTCTTATGAAGGAACGATTCGAAAAGCCATGTTTATTAAGGGAGCTCACCAAGACTTAAAGTTATATTCAATCTTGCGAGAAGAATATACACGCAACGCGTAGAAAATGTATAAAATACTTTCCATAACATAGGCTAACTTCAACACTAACTCTTCCTTTTGAGGTGAACAATGTTGGAGCAAGCAATTCAGCATTTAGACTTATCTGCACATGGTTTGTGGTTTCCGATTACCGTTAGTTTATGTTTATTTATTCTTGCCCTTGTTTTATTTAAACGACAGCTAACTTGGCGAGATTTTTATATCACGTTTTGCGTAGTTGGGTTTGTCGGATGGCTTTGTGATGTTATCATTACGCGTGTTTTTAACATGATTGATTTGGGAGATCCAAAAGTTACAGGACTTGGAGATATTCTAAGCTATACATTTATTCCACCTTCCCTTTCCATTTTATTTTTGACTTACTTAACAGCTAAAAATAAATGGGTTTTATCACTTCTCTTTTGCGCTGGTTCACTACTCATAGAATACGGAATGATTAAAAGTGGCTATATGCATTTAAACGGCTGGTTTTTTATCTATTCAATAGTGGTATACTTCCTCGTTTATGCTTTTGTGCTACCATGGCATATGGCATTTATTAAGTAAAAAAGCGGATGTTGATTAACATCCGCTTTTTTACTATGCGCTTACTTTCTATCTGCTGAAATCCATATTTCATACCGACGTTTAGAAGAAGGAATATCTCCATTGCATGTTCATAACCGGTCATTTTATGCGCCGTGATGACACATCCGCGCGGCTATGTTCTTCAGGACGTCTAAACCCAATTTTTAAAAGCGCTGCTTCTAAATTTGCTTCTGTTTTAATTTGATTAAAATCAATTCCCAGTTTCACTACCGTTTGGGCAATTTCCGGTCGTATCCCTGTTATAATAGCTTCCACTCCTACTAATTTGAGAGATCGATGAATTTTGAACAGATTGTCTGCTACCATTGTATCAATAATCACGACACCTGAAATATCCAAAATAAGATAGGATAATTGAAGGCTTGTCCCTTTTTTCAAGCAAGTTTCCATAATAACTTGCGAGCGATGGGTATCAATTTCTCCAATAATCGGCATAATAGCGATACCTTTTGTGACAGGTACGAGCGGAACTGACAGTTCTTCTAGTGACGTGTAAGCTAAATTCATCATGTATCGATTATGCTCATCATAAATTTGACCAAAAACACATGTTACCGTATCTAAAAGCGGATCAATTCGCTCACTGACATGCAGCATGGTAATTGCTGCAAACTGATGCTCCTCTAGTTCTCTTGTAAATACATCCCAAATAACGCTGCGATAGATTGGGAGGATACCGAGTGCTTTTTCTAAAGGAATATTTTTTTCCACTGCATATTTTCCCGTGTCAAGTGCCCATTCTTTAACAAGTTTAAGTACATCCTCTTGTTCTTCAAATAGCGCTCTTCCAAAGTACTCCATAATTGACACTCGCCATTTCAAAATTTTCTTTTCTTTTAATTCCTCTATACTTAGCGTATGCGTAGAATCTAAACGTTCGGCTAATTTTTCTGACAAGCTATATTTATGTTCAAGAATCTTTTTTCCTATATACACGAGCTCCTCTTTCATAAAATATGTTCAGCTCCTCTTTTCTGCTATTTTTACTGCGTATATAACCTTGACTAAGCCTACTTACTCAATCGACAATTGACTAGCCTTCCTAAAAATAACAAAAAAGCGGTTATTTTATGAATTTTCTTTCTTTTTATTATAGTACCAGAGTAAGAGCCGCACAACTGAAAGTTTGCTGCGAATAAAATTCGTCATTTGACATAGAAAACAATCCTCTTTGAACTCAAACAGGATTGTTTTCCGTATTTACTTATCTCACTTTACACTTGGAATAGCCAGACAACAATCGGCCCAAAAACCGAGCCCAGTACAGCGCTTAACGTCATTGATACCGAGCTCATCGATACCGTTAGTTCACCGTATTCAAATGCTTTAGAAGTTCCTAGCGCATGAGAAGCGCTGCCTAGGGCAATTCCTTTTCCTAAAGAACTTTTAATACGAATCCACTTTAAAAGTAAAGGTCCAAGAATTACTCCCGAAAAGCCTGCAATCATAACAAATACCACAGTCATGGATGGCACCCCTCCTAGTCCCGTGGCAATTTGAATTGCAACGGGAGTGGTAATAGACTTAGGAACAATAGATAAAATCAGGCTTCGGTCAATGCCGAATACTTCAGCGAACACAAGTCCGCTAATCATGCCTGCAAATAATCCTACAAACACTCCTCCAATAATAGGAATGCTGTATTTCACTAGCATCTCACGCTGTTTATACAGTGGATACGCTAATGCAACAACCGCTGGCCCCAGAAGTGAATTAATCCATTTGCCTCCAATCATATACTCGTCATAAGAAATATGAAAAGCAAGCAAAAGAAGAATAACGAATACGGTTGTAGTTAACACTGGAATAAGAATTGGGTAGGAGAACCGTACGTATACTTTCGCCATGACTAGATACAGAGCAACTGTAGCTATAATTATAAAGAGCGCGATAAAGAGTTCTTGCACTGTTGTTTCTCCTTTCGTTTGTTCGCTTTCTTTTCTAAAAGTTGACTGGCAGCCCCCGCGGCAGCCATCGTAATGATTGTACTAAGCACAATAATTAAAAACAAAATCGCTCCGCTACTTGAAAGAAGCGAAGGATAATTCATCACTCCCGCCATAGCTGGTATAAATAATAAAGGTAAAAAAGATAACAAGAAACTTGCTCCGTCTTCAATCACCTTGATGGGAACAACTTTGCACGTTAAGCAAATGAGCATTAAAATTAAGCCTATAATACTGCCTGGAATAGGCAGGTGAAGCATGTGGTGAACAGCTTCGCCAATCATAGAAAAGGCATAAAGAATCGCGATTTGTAAAATGATTCGTATCACTTTCATTATAGGTCGCTGTCCTATAGATAAAGAACAGCTGTCCTCCTCTCTTTATTTTGTCATGTTGTCTAACATTTAACTATATAAACATCCTTTACTTTACCTACTTTTACTTGTACTATACAACTATATATACATTTGTATTATACAAGTATATATTTCTTTGTCAATGAATGATTTTGTAAGGAGAGATTATAATGCAAGAAAAAAATTCAATTGAATTGATTGAATATCAACTTACTACCTTTATTAGACGAGCCGTCTATCTTGATAATTCTGAAAATAAAATAGGAAATCTAGAAAGATCAGCTTATTTATTATTGCGGCAATTAGATGAATTTGGACCAGCTCGTGTAAAAGAGCTAGCAGAAGCATTTAAACTCGACATTTCAACTTTGTCTAGACAAGCTGCTGCTTTAGAAAATAAAAAGTTTATTTCCCGCTCTTCTGATCCTTCGGATGGACGCGTCAGCTTATTTGACATCACACCACGTGGAAAACAAATGCTGCAAACTGATAAGCAAATGCGCCTTGAACGCTATCATAGTATGTTAAAAAAATGGTCAAATGAAGAAAAGGAGCTGTTTGGCAAACTACTAATGCGGATGAATGACGCATTTATCGATTAGATAGAAATTCATGAAAATTAGGCTGCTGCTGCAAGGTGTTTGTCCCTGTCTCTTTTCTCTTTTTTACATTTAATGTAAAGAGACTATTGAAAAGGATGTATGATTATGTCTGTTCCGAACAAACGGAAAGCAACGCCCTGCCTCTTCCCTGGCTATAAATGGTGTGGTCCCGGATGCAGTGGTCCCGGATGTCCTGTAAATGATGTAGACTGCTGCTGTAAATACCATGATTTATGCTATGAAGATTATGGATCATGCCGCTCATGTGATGAGCAATTTCTTAACTGTCTTTGCTCCAAAGCAAATCCGTACAGTTTAAAAGGAAGACAGGCATACGCCATGTATACCTATATGCGGCTGAAGTTAGCTTTAAAACAATATGACTAAGCATAAAAGAGGAGAATTGAAGAATTCACCTCTTTCTTATGCCATTTTATCCGTATGAATCCAAAAGCGTTGAACGACAGCTCCGTCCTCTTCTATATAATCCTCGTCTTGTATACCACCGTTTGCCAGAATAGTTCGATGAGAAGCAGTGTTCCAATCATCACACACAACTAATGCCCGTTGAACTCCCAGCTTTTTAATTTCTTGAAGAGATAACTTCAGTAGCAGCTTCGCATATCCTTTTTGTCTTTCGCTTGGCCGAATACCATAACCTATATGTCCTCCGCTGTTTCGCAGTATTTCACTTAGCTCATGGCGGATATTAACTACGCCTATTACTTTTTTGTGATGCATTAGCCAGTAGGTGGAATCGGGTACATATCCTTTTTTTAATCCGATCCCTTTTTCTGCATCTAACAACTCTTGAACCATTTTTTCAAAGTAAGCAGGATCTTTAGCAATTACCCACGGAATCATTTTTTCTCCGCTTGCTTTCCATTCATGATAAAAGCTCATATAAGCCTCTTTATAAGCTGCATCTGGTTTCATTAAAACGGCGGTCTCCACGTGCCTTCCTCCTTTTTGTTTATTATGTTTATACTACCTAGTTTTTCCAATAAATAAAAGAGGATAATTTACGTTATGTGATAAGTTTATTTATTCACTTATTTATAAGATATGTAACAAAAAGCACTCAATGGATATACCATTGAGTGCTTTTTGTTCTACTGCCGATTGTTTAAATAAATTCCTTAAAAAACCTCGTCACTTTTGCAAAGGCGTATAGGAAGGTTCGCTTCATAACAGGTTCTTCTTTCTTTTGGATGTCAGGAGATTTAATCCATCGCTTATGGTTGGCAATAAGGATACTTTTATCCATTTTGTTTTCCATCGCCATCGTCAGCTTTTTTGCAAATTCTTGACTATCGATAATGACCATTGATTCATTATTCAAAAATGTAGAACGGGAATCTAAATTAAAAGAGCCTACGGCGCTCAGTCTTTGATCATAAATCACAGACTTTGCATGGATGGAATAAGGTCCTTGGTATTCGTAAAGCTTTACACCCGTCTTCACAATCGTATCACGCATACTTATATACCCGGAAAAAGCCAACACATTGGGCGTAGATGTAACTGAATTTGTGAGTAGCGTCCATTGAACAGCTGGATTCTTTTTCATTGCTATATACTTTCTCATCGCATTGGTTGGCACCACATAAGGACTTTGAATAAGAACAGAGCGGTTAGCTTCTTCTGCCAGGTTAATAAACGTTTTCCACATAAAAGGCCTTTTATTAAAGCGTTCAATTGGATTATGAATAAAAGAAACACGCTTTGTAGGAACGGTGGAAGCATTCCAATCAATCTTAGGCGTCGCAAACGTTTCTCCTACTTGCTTAGCTTTATCATATTGCTGCAGCAGCAAAGCTTTCATCCTTTTTCCCTGATCGACCTGGTACTGCGTGAGATGATGAAAAGCTTTTTTAGTGTAAGGATGAGCCCATAATTCATTTATATAATTTTGCATTTGAGTGATGACGCTATCTTGTTTATGTTTGCTGTTTGTAATAAAGACATCACGATCATAGACGAAATCTGGAGGAGGCTTTTTAGCCAAATACTTGTCCCCTATATTCCGTCCCCCTATTATGCCTAGCTCTCCGTCTACAATCATTATTTTGTCATGCATACGATTTTGCCACGCCCATGGTTTAAACAATTGAAACGGTTCATAATACTTCACTTCAATATTAGGATGTGAGGCTAATGCGTAGAGCACGCCTCTTCGGTTTCCCCGCAAGCCGTTAGCTATCCCGTCTAAAAGAACGCGAGTATGGACGCCTCGATCAGCTGCTTTAAAAAGAGCGGCCATAATTAAATCAGTTGACTCTCCTTTTCCTATTGAGTAATATGCAATATCAATCGATTTCTCAGCTTCTTGAATCATTTGAATACGAACTCTTCCTGCCTCATAACCATCTTCAAGAAGTCTCACTCGGTCCGTAGACTCCCTGTGACCAAAAAAGCTAGCCGGTTTAATTGAGGCCGTTTCCTCTCCTGTTTTTAAAGGTACATAAAAGAGAACCACCGCCGCTATAACCACGTACAGAATATATAGAGATAAAATAATAAGTAATCCTTTGAATGCTATTTTTATCATCGCAACTCCAGCTTTTTGTCTTTTTCTGTTATCGTTCACAAATAATGATCATTACATACAAGAAACTGCTTCCTTGATTGCTTTGCGCTTTGCCTTTTTGACACATTTATTTTTTCTGATTCACTATTTGTGTAGTATGCTAGTACATATCATAGAAAAAGGATGATGGTGATGGAGGAATATTCTTTTCGTTTTCATATTACAGATTCTTACCCTTTGCAAAATGAAAACGATAAAATAGAAGCTGTTGTACGCACCAAAATCAAGCATGCAGACCGAGGATGCTTGTATGAGGGTTATCTTCGTGTTCATATCACTAAAGTGGGGGTATTTCCTGTAGCAAAAGATATTGCTGAAGCGATTGGCGTTCGTTCGCTTCGTCAGCAGTTAGCGGCCGAATTAAAAAGATACGTACGGCCGCATCGCAATTTTTTATAACTTTATCCAAACATTTGTCCAAGTGGACTTTCATCTTCAATAATATCTTGAATAGCGTAGATAGAAATTGGAAAGTAAGGAATTCCATATGCGTAAGGAGCCAGGTCATACAGCTGATAAAAGAGCACAAGTGACTTATCGGCGATATAAAAATCTTGATCTGGTTTAATTCCTTTATATTCTCCAAGAACCATAATATCACGCTCTTTTATTTGCCCTCCTACTATTTTAGAAAGAATGCTCACGTAATTACTGTCTTTTTTAAATAGATCTTTGAGTTGATACGTTTTTCCAGTCAGCACATTAAACGTTAATGGAACGACAATGGTCAATCCATGCGCTCCCCCGGAATAAGCAAAATTGACAAGTGTTAAGCTGAGCACATTTCGCTCGTTTGTTTTCAACTCATAATAACCCGTTTCTTCTGTATCCGGATTTTCTCCATATCCCTGCTGACGAATTAATTCATTCGTGCGCTGCAAAATTTTACTGTTCATGCTGTGCTGAACAGCTTGATTAGTCAAATGCACAACTGGATAGTAAACGTTTAACTTTTTCTTCACCATTTGTTGAGAATATACGGTTGCAGGCAACGTAACCATCGCTTCCTCCTCTTTGTATACAGGTTGTTACATTCTATTCTATTAGCCTCCATTCCATTACTGAAGCAAAAAAAGATTCAGACATAACGAAATCAATCCAACCTAAAGACGAATAAAATAGATAAATTATCCATTATTGTCACTTGTAACACCGCTATTGATTTCCGCGCAAGATTTCGCTTTCTGCGGAAGTCTTCGCCTTGCCCTCCAATCACCAGCTAGAAGCACCTCCATACATGAAACCTGTGTTGACTTTATCAATGAAAAAATCCGAACGAGTTTGATTCTCAATCAAGAATCAAACTCGTTCGGATCTTCATTCAACGAAAATACCTTTGTCTCAGCCTCTTTTTTACTTCTTATTATTTTACGTTGTTAATTGTTTTAGCAGCGTCTACCGTATTTTTCAATAACATTGTGATGGTCATCGGACCAACTCCGCCTGGTACTGGTGTGATATAACCTGCAACTTCTAAAGCCGCTTCGTAATCAACATCACCAACGAGTTTACCATTTTCCATTGTGTTACCTACATCAATTACAATGGCACCCGGCTTAATATCATCTGCTTTGATAAGTCTAGGTTGTCCTACAGCTGACACAAGAATATCAGCTTGTTTTGTTAAAGCAGATAAATCTTTTGTGCGAGAGTGAGCAATTGTTACCGTTGCACTTTCTTGAAGTAACAGCATGGATACTGGTTTACCAACAATATTGCTTCGTCCAATTACTACCGCATGCTTACCTGAAATTTCTTCACCTGAACGTTTAATTAACTCAACGATACCGTGTGGTGTACATGGTAAATAGCACTCATCGCCAATAACCATATTCCCTACGCTTACCGGGTGGAAGCCATCTACATCTTTTTTAGGAGATACAGCATTTAATACTGCTTTTTCATCAATATGTTTTGGTAATGGAAGTTGAATAAGAATACCATGAACAGATGGATTTCCATTCAAGTGATGGATTTCGTTTAAAAGCTCTTCTTCAGTAATCGATACGTCACGTTTGATAATTTCAGATGCAACACCGATTTCTTCACAAGCCTTTGCTTTTGCTTTTACATATGATTGAGAAGCAGGATTTTCTCCTACTAAAATCACGGTTAAACCAGGAACGATACCTTTTGTTTTTAATTGAGCTACCTCTTCTTTTAATGCGGCGCGCAGTTCTTGCGCTACTTCTTTTCCTTTAATTACTTTCGCTGTCATGATGTTTTTTGCTCCTTTCAACTGTAGCCATTTAATAAATGTACGAATTATAGTTATTAATCTAACACAAAAGTTCGGTTTTGTTCAATGTTTTTATTATTTTTATTTTAAATAGATGAAAATAAATAACAAATAACGTATATTCCGTTCTTATCGTACTATAATATTTTGTATTCACCAAAGGTGTTTTTATTCAAACATTGCTTTTCCAAATTAAAAACCGCACCTTTGGCACGGTTTTGAACGATTTATTTTTCTGTTGATATGCTTTTCTTTGTAGTCAACGGCAGCACGTCTTCCTCTGTTTTTAGATCCTTTACATGCATTTCCTTGAGAGGCGCACTTATTTTCTTATTTTTCGGAGGTTCTTCAAAATTCTCCACCCAATCACATAGCAGTTCAAATCCTTGATACACATAAGGCAGGAGAGGCTGAAGCTTTCGATCTGGGTCAATTTGATGATTCCATACTAAGCTATCAATGTGGTTGCCATTTTCAATTACATAGTGACGATGAAGGTGCTGCTTACCAGAATCTTTTACCAGTTGTTCATAAGGAAAAGCATGAATATCCGGAAAAATAAGAGCATCTAACGACCCTGTAATGCTTATCAACGGAACGGAAATATCACCTGTATTTTCAATTTCACGAACTCTTTGTTTTACATCTTGCGGTCTTTCTTGATAATCATACTTTTCAAAAATAGAATCTAATGAACGATCTCTAACTCCGTTTTCAAAAAGAGTCAAGTATTTTTGCCATGGAATGCTTCGAGGTGCTTGACTGTCAAACTCATCTCTATATATATTAAGCGTTAAAAACCAATAATACTGATCATGATATGGCCATAAAAACTCAGATCCTTTTGGCAACCCTGCTTGATACAAACGGTGCAAAGCTTCTTTTTGCGATTCACCTACGGTGTACAGTGCTTCTTCGGCATGATTTACAACAGGGGTTAAGGAAGTAATCAAGTTATCGTGATCAGCTCGCCACATAACCCCTTCCCATTCAACGCCTCCATTAAAAAGCTGAGGCTCCCCATTTTTCCCATCGTTTTCTAAAGCATAGCGAACAACATAACCCCCATTAGAAATACCTAACGCATACGTTTTTATATCAAAATATTCCGTCACTTCTTTTTGAAGTTTGTGACGATAATTTTCAAACAAAAATCTCTGAGCTAGTTTTGTTACTTCTCGGTATTGAATATGCCATTTTCTAATGGAGTCTTCTTCTTTGACTAGAGCGTTCTTTGCTTTAGCAAATGGATCATCTCTCACTTCTTCTCCCTGAGTTCCTTTATCAGAAGCAGCAAACGCAAACCCTTTTGCCAACACATAGTCACTGAATAGTAAATCCGTTGATTTCTCATCTCGGGTAGCTGGGACTCCTGACATAACTAACTTTCCATTCCAATCATCAGGAATTCGAATGAGAAATTTACCACCATCAACTTCACCTTCTACTTGAACGCCCGTTATTTCTTCAGGCTGATACATGTAATACCATCCATTTTTTTCTTCTTTTGTTCCCCAATAGATAGGAGCCAGCCCAATGTTCCCATAGGCAGTCGCTGCTTGAAATTGAAGAGGATTTTTAGTCGTTAGCCAGTTTCCATACTTACCGTCAAACGTTGTGATATTCAAGTGATAACCTCCATTCACATTTGCTTTTGAAGACACTCTTGGGGACTGTACACGCATAATTCCAGCTAAATATTACCATCCTTTTCTCAAAAAGTACATCAAAACGCCTTTCTTACAGAAAGAAAGTAGACATTTATCACAATTGAGCCTATAGCGCCGTATAATATTGAAATTTATTCAAAAAAAGGAGTGTCAATGACTATGAGTTCGTTTAATCCTTCAAAACTTTCTACGACTCTTATTCCCCCTGCTACTTCCTCCTATCCGGTTTCCGGAAGAAAATATACTCTTACTCATTCTGATACAACCGGTCAGCTTTTTTTAAGCATCGGATGCTCATATAACAACAAGGCGATAGATAAAAATACGCGTGATGAAGTAATAGCTGCGCTTCACGTAACAGACCGACAAGCAGTTATTCAAGGCGAAGTTTTTGTTAGCGGAGGCGAGTTCAGCCGCGAGCAAGCGCAGCTTCGTTATCAGATTTTCCGCCGTGAACTCCCCCTTGCTTTAGAAGCAATGTTTTACGGAGACCAAGCGTTTTTTCAACATTATCCCGACTTGCTAAATACACCAATTTACATTTATTTTATATCGACTTATCAAGAATTTAGAGGGTGGTCCTATTATCAAACTCCTAAATTTTATTTAAAACAAACATGCAGCAGCTAGCACGCTCGTGCATAAACTAATGGGAAATGAACGAGGAAGGTGTGAATGTTTCATGTACAGTCAATGGGTTTACCCCTATATGCCGCGCTATTACCATCCAGTGGTTCCTACTACGAATGAAAATTATTTAGAACCTTATAGATACAATGAAGACTTATTTTCTTATATCCTGCATGAAGAAGAGGAAGTTAGATCTACACGCGATGTAGACAGAGTGATGAAAATTTTAAAACGACAGTATCAGTCCATCTACAGAGATGCTCAAAGAGGCGGGATGGATAGCAAACTAACAGAATACTTATTTCGTTCCATTGTAAGATTTGTTGATGATAACTATAACAATTACAGCGGATCTATTAACGAACGCGTTGAAAAAGCCGCGCGACAGTTAAAAAAACGTGACCCCTGGATATTTGAACTTTTTAACTTATACAGCGTTTCCCCCGCTTCACAAGTTCGAATTACCAACACGATTTTAACCGTTTCATTTGAGAATTTACGTAGAGGAAATGAAGTGCCAAATCCTAGATAAACAAAAAACCGCCACAATTGTGACGGTTTTTTGTTATGGTAATACAGTTGCTCCCATTAGATGGCTATCAACTTGTTTAGCTACTTCACGACCTTCATGAATAGCCCATACGATTAAACTTTGCCCACGACGAGCGTCACCAGCAGCAAAAACACCTTCAACATTTGTTTTGTAATTTCCATACGCTGCATCTACGCGACGATTTTTCGTTTCAACACCAAACGCTGATAGAACCGGATGCTCTGGACCTTCAAACCCAATCGCGATAAAGACAAGCTGAGCTGGCCATACTTTTTCTGTTCCTGGAATTTCGGTAAAGATGTACTGTCCATTTCCACCTTTTACTTTTTCCATTTGAACCGTATGAAGTTCCTTTAGATTGCCTTGCTCATCTGCCACGATTTTTTTCGTTTGAATTGAATATTCACGTGGATCGTCCCCAAACTTCGCCTGTGCTTCTTCATAAGCATATTCAAGATTAAATACATGCGGATATTCAGGCCACATATTATCTGCCGTACGCTCAGCAGGAAGTTGAGGATGTTTACCAAACTGAACAACGCTGCGGCATTTTTGACGAAGAGCAGTAGCTACACAGTCAGCTCCAGTGTCTCCGCCTCCAATAACAATAACGTCTTTTCCTTCAGCATCAATAAATTGACCATCTTTGAAGTTAGAGTCTAAAAGGCTTTTTGTTGAAGTTGTTAAGTAGTCCATTGCAAAGTGAACTCCTTTTGCTTCACGACCTTCTAATACTAGATCTCTTTGCTTCTGAGCCCCTGTACACAAAATTACAGCATCATATTGTTCTTTTAACTCTTCAGCAGTAATGTCTTTTCCAACTTCCGTATTCGTTACAAAATCAATACCTTCTTGCGTCAATAAGCGAACACGTCTTTCCACTACTTCTTTATCTAGCTTCATATTCGGGATTCCATATGTTAATAAACCGCCAGCACGATCTGCTCTTTCATATACCGTTACTGAATGACCCGCTTGGTTCAGCTGATCTGCGCTTGCTAAGCCTGCTGGTCCAGAGCCAATAACAGCAATTTTTTTGCCTGTTCTCTTCTCCGGAATACGCGGAGTAATCCACCCATTCTCAAAGCCTTTATCAATAATAGCGCGTTCGATATTCTTAATCGAAACGGCTGGATCTGAAATAGCAAGCGTACAGGAACCTTCACACGGAGCAGGACAAACTCGTCCTGTAAACTCCGGGAAGTTGTTCGTTTTCATTAAACGCTCTAAAGCTTCTTTCCAGCGTCCTTTATAAACTAAATCATTCCACTCTGGAATTAAGTTATAGATTGGACATCCAGAAGTAAAAGCATTAATATCCATTCCCATGTGGCAAAAAGGTGTGCCACAATCCATACATCGTGCCCCTTGACGGCTTAGCGCTTCATCAGATAAAGGAGCAGCATACTCTTTCCAATCACCTAAACGTTTTAACGGGTCACGTTCCTTCCCTTTTTCACGTTTGATTTCCATAAATCCTGTTGGTTTTCCCATCGTACTCTCCCCTTTCTTACTGAGCTACCGCTTCTTGTTGTTTTGCCGATGCTTTCTTTTCTTGTTTTGCATTTTCCTCAAACGCACTCATAGCTGCTTCTTCTTCCGTTAGTCCAGCTGCTTTTTGCTCTTCAATGCGATTCATCATGCGTTTATAATCATTCGGAATCACTTTTACAAATTTTGAAAGTGATTGTTCCCAATTTTCCAAGACAAATGCTGCTTTATGACTGTTCGTATATTTCAGATGATTTGAAACCATCTCTTTTACTTCTTCTGCTTCTTCGCCTTTTAAGCCCTCAAACCCAATCATGTCTTTATTGCAAAGGTTTTTGAATGCTTCTTGATCATCGGCAAATACGTAAGCAATACCGCCTGACATTCCTGCACCAAAGTTTTTACCTACATCGCCTAATACGACAACGCGTCCGCCAGTCATATATTCACAGCCATGATCGCCAATTCCTTCAACCACTACGTTCACACCGCTGTTACGAACTGCAAAACGTTCCCCTGCTAGCCCGCTAACATAAGCTTCACCGCTTGTTGCACCGTAAAATGCAACGTTCCCAACGATAACATTCTCGCCTGACACAGCTGTTGTTTCCTTAGGTGGAGCAACAATGATTTTACCTCCTGATAAACCTTTTCCGATATAATCATTTGCATCTCCAGTTAGATACATAGACATTCCTTTTGGAACAAACGCACCAAAACTTTGTCCTGCTGAGCCAGTGAATCGAAGAGTAATCGTATCTTCTGGCAGACCTTTCTCACCGTAACGTTTTGTAACTTCACTTCCCACAATTGTTCCAGCTACACGGTTAATATTAGAAATTGGAAGTTCTAACTCGACTTGATACTTATGCTCGATTGCTTGCTGTACCGCAGGCAAAATCTTTTGCATATCAAGAGATTCGTCAATTTTATGATTTTGAGGTGTTTTAAAGGTACGTACACCTTCAGCTTGATATAAAAGAGTTGTTAAGTCTAAGTGCTGAGCCTTCCAGTGATTTTTTGCACGTTCGCTAACGCTTAATACGTCTGTACGTCCAACCATTTCATCCACTGTTTTAAATCCAAGTTCAGCCATAATTTCGCGCACTTCTTGTGCAACAAATTTCATATAGTTAACGATGTGGTCCGCTTCTCCCAGGAACTTTTTACGAAGCTCTGGATTTTGCGTCGCCACTCCAACTGGGCATGTATCTAAGTGACACGCACGCATCATGATACAGCCTAAAACAATTAAAGGCGCCGTAGCAAAACCAAACTCTTCTGCTCCTAGAAGTGCTGCCATGACTACATCTTTACCCGTCATTAATTTCCCGTCTGTTTCAAGCACTACTTTTTCACGAAGACCGTTTAACATAAGTGTTTGATGGGCTTCTGCTAAGCCAAGTTCCCACGGTAGTCCAGTATGTTTAATACTTGTTTTTGGAGATGCTCCCGTACCTCCGTCGTAACCGCTAATGACAATAACATCCGCTACTCCTTTTGCTACTCCGGCAGCAATCGTTCCTACACCTGCTTTTGAAACGAGCTTGACGCTGATTCGTGCATCACGGTTTATATTTTTCAAGTCATGAATAAGCTGCGCTAAATCTTCAATCGAATAAATATCGTGGTGTGGAGGAGGTGAAATTAAGCCTACTCCTGGCGTTGATCCACGCACATCTGCCACCCATGGATATACTTTGTTTCCTGGAAGCTGACCGCCTTCTCCAGGTTTTGCACCTTGTGCCATTTTAATTTGAAGCTCATCTGCATTCACAAGGTAGTGACTTTTCACCCCAAAACGCCCAGAAGCGATTTGTTTAATCGCACTGCGGCGATTATCTCCATTCTCATCCAGAGTGTAGCGGCTAGGATGCTCGCCGCCTTCTCCACTGTTGCTGCGTGCTCCTAAACGGTTCATCGCAATCGCTAATGTTTCATGAGCTTCTTGACTTAAAGATCCAAACGACATAGCACCTGATTTAAAACGTTTTACAATCGAATCAACTGATTCCACTTCATCAATGGAGATAGATGAACGCGATCCATTAAACGAGAACAGATTGCGCAAGAAACCGATGCGTTCTTCATTAGCCGATTCAGAGAATTTTTTAAATAAGCTGTAATCTCCCTTACGGCAAGCCCACTGCAGCGTGTGAATTGTTTTTGGATTAAACGCATGATGCTCGCCCGTGTGTCTCCACTGGAAGTCACTTCCTGATTCTAACGTTTGCTCAATTGTTTCAACATAAGCATTGTCATGACGCGTTTTTGCTTCTTTTGCAATAACATCTAAACCGATACCGCCAAGCTGCGAGGCAGTACCTGTAAAATATTGCTCGATAACCTCTGCACTGATTCCAACCGCTTCAAAAATTTGTGCGCCCCGATAACTTTGCACCGTTGAAATACCCATTTTAGACATTACTTTTACGACACCTTCAGTAACGGCTTTTACATATTTCTCAACAGCATAATCATACGATACGTTCAACGTACCTGCGTTAATTTCATTTTGATATGTTGCAAAAGTAAGATATGGATTAATTGCGTCTGCGCCGTAACCAATCAGCGCTGCAAAATGGTGCACTTCACGCGCTTCTCCCGTTTCCACTACAATGCTCGCCTTTGTACGGTTTCCTTTTCGCACTAGGTGCTGGTGCAGCCCGCTGACAGCTAATAAAGCTGGAATAGCTACGGATTGAGCTCCCGCTTCACGGTCTGTCAGAACAAGGATGCTAGCACCTGCGTTAATTGCCGCTTCAGCTTCAGCAAATACGCGATCAAGATCTGCTTTTAAATCATTTGTAAATACAGCAGATATAACGGCACTTTTGAAATCCGGATGAATGGCAGACTTCAGCTGATCAGTTTGATCGTTTGTTAAAACCGGCGTCTCAAGCTGAATTCGATGAATGTTTTCTTTGGTTGGATGCAGTAAATTCCCTTCTGCACCGAGCAATGTCATTGTCGATGTAACCAACTGTTCACGAATAGCATCAATCGGTGGATTCGTTACTTGAGCAAATAGCTGCTTAAAGTAATTGAACAGCGATTGAGGAAGATCAGACAACACGGCTAATGGAGTATCGTTACCCATTGAACCAAGCGGATCTTTTCCTTCTGTAATAACTGGAACTAAATATTTATGAATATCTTCATACGTGTAGCCAAATGACTTCTGGCGAATGACCAAATCATCGAAGTATTCAGATTTTTCTTCCTGCACTTCTGGCAACGTTACCAGCTGTTCATCTAACCACTCTTGATAAGGCTCAGCCTGTGCCATTTCAGATTTAATTTCTTCGTCTGAAATAATTCGGCCCTCCTCTAAATCGATTAGAAGCATTTTACCTGGGCTTAAACGATCTTTATATAATACATTTTCATCTTCAACATCAATGACGCCTACTTCTGATGAAAGTATGATGTAATCATCTTTTGTAACATAGTAGCGAGCTGGACGTAGACCGTTACGGTCTAAAATAGCACCGATTTGCTTTCCATCCGTAAACGAAATAGCAGTCGGACCATCCCATGGCTCCATTAATGCGCTATGATACTCATAGAAAGCACGTTTTTCTTTTGACATGTGCGGATTCTCAGACCAAGGCTCTGGAATAAGCATCATCGCTGCATGCGCTGGCTTACGGCCGGCCAATACAAAGAACTCTAGCGCATTATCTAACATGGATGAGTCGCTTCCTTCAGCATCTAAAATCGGAAGAACCTTCGGTAAATCCTTACCAAATGCGTCCGAAACAAACTGTTGTTCACGTGCTCTCATCCAGTTTTGATTACCGCGAAGCGTATTGATTTCACCGTTATGAATTAAATAACGGTTTGGATGTGCTCTTTCCCAGCTTGGGAACGTGTTTGTGCTAAAGCGAGAATGCACTAAAGCGAACGCTGAAGTAAAATCTTCATCTTGTAGGTCAAGATAAAAAGCATCAACTTGCTCAGGCGTTAATAACCCTTTGTACACAATTGTTCTACTTGAAAGACTCGTAAAATAAAAACGGTTTTGACGCGCTTGCGCCCAATTTTCCGCTTGCTTACGAATAACATATAGCTTGCGTTCAAACGCTAAGTCATCTTGAATACTGTCATTTGCCCCAATAAATACTTGTCGTACGTACGGACAGCTTTCTTTTGCAACTTTTCCGATTTTTCCGACATTTACAGGTACAGTTCTCCAACCTAGTAACGTTTGTCCCTCTTCTTCAATTAATTTATTAATATAAGCTTCGATTTCTCGACGCTCGTCTTCGTTATTTGAGAAAAAGATCATTCCAACTCCATAACGACCTTTTTCTGGCAAGTTCAATTCAACGCATGTCTTTTTAAAGAACGCGTGTGGAATTTGTACCATTAATCCAGCTCCATCTCCTGTTAGCGGATCACTTCCCTGTCCGCCGCGATGGTCAAGCTGGCAAAGCATATTTAGTCCTTTTTTAACGATATCATGTGACGCTACGCCTTTCAATTGAGCGTATAGTCCGATTCCACATGCATCGTGCTCAAATTCAGGACGGTAGAGACCTTGAGCTTTTGGCATTTGATTGTATGTCATCTTCTTCTCCCCCGTTCGTTTTCTTTATCTTTTTAAGATCACCTGTTTACATTGTAAGTTTTCAAATCAATATAAACAATATATAATTTAGATAAAACTAATCTAATTTTGATATATATAGATGGAGGATGCCTATGGAACTGCGTCAATTACGCTATTTTATGGAAGTTGCAAAAAGAGAACACGTATCTGAGGCGGCAGAATATCTGCATGTAGCTCAATCAGCGATCAGCCGTCAAATCGCGAACCTGGAGTCTGAGCTAGGTGTTAGTTTATTCAAACGCGAAGGAAGAAATGTCAAGTTAACAGCAATAGGAAAAGTCTTTCTTGAGCATACGGAAACGGCTATGAAAGCTATTGACTATGCAAAAGAACAAATTGATGAATACCTGGATCCCGAAAGAGGAACGATTAAAATCGGATTTCCCACAAGCCTTGCTAGTCACCTTCTTCCTACTATTATATCAGCCTTTAAAGAAGAACACCCAAATGTTGCTTTTCATCTTAGACAAGGTTCGTATAAATTTTTAATTGAATCGGTTAAAAAAAGAGATATTAATATTGCTTTTTTAGGTCCTGTACCTGTAGAGGACCAGAGTATAGAAGGCCATATTCTATTCACTGAAAATCTTTTAGCCCTTGTTCCTTCTCATCATCCGCTCGCTGAACGGGATAACATTCGGCTACGGGATTTAAGAAATGAAGATTTTGTGCTATTTCCAAAAGGATTCATTTTACATAAAATGGCCTTCGACGCTTGCAAACAAGCAGGATTCATGCCCAATATTTCATCTGAAGGAGAAGATTTAGATGCGATTAAAGGTCTTGTATCCGCAGGAATCGGCGTCACGCTTCTTCCTGAAAGCACAGTGTCTGAAACGACTCCTCGTTTTACGACTAAACTCCCTATTCATACGCCGCAGCTTCAGCGTACAGTCGGGATGATTATTCCTCGAAATCGTGATTTAGCACCTTCTGATAAAATTTTTTATAAGTTTGTCAAAACCTTTTTTGAACGGCTGGAGCAGTATAAATAAGAGAGGCCCCCTGCCTCTCTTATTCTTTGCTTTATACACTATTCCTCAGCTGATCAATTGTATAAATAGCTCTTCTTCCCCTAAATCTAACAGGCATTGACGCTTACCGGACTCTTTCTTATACTGAAGTAACTGACTAAAAAGAAACAAGGTGACTGCTATGGATTTTAAAATTAATTTTTTATCATTTTACGTAATACAAGTAGAAGGAAAAGAAGAACAGGCTTCTAAACAATATAAGCATTTTCAAACGCTTGATACAGAAGAATATGACGAAAGTTCCATTAAAGATTTTTTAGACGGTGAATTTAAAAAAATTGTAAAACGCAAAGTAGAGCGACACCCCAAAGCAGAACAAGTGCCTACAAAGCTCGGGTATTTTATAGTTGAACCAGGGCACGCTCTCGACTCAAACCCTAATTATAATTTATTTCACCGCACTCGTTTTGCCACAACCAAAGAAGAATTTGAAGAAAATAGCGAACAGTTTATCAATGCATACCTTGATACTGCAGCCGTTCGAGGAGGAGCATTTTTAGTTGTATCTGCTGTTCCAAGAAAATATTTTGATCATGCTTTTGTGTTTATTTTAAAATGTGACTTCGAACCAAAAGTGGCTTCAATTTCAGATGAATCAACCCTTATTCGTCACGTAGAAATGGCGATTACTACTAAAAACATGAAATCTATTCAATACCCCTACATGCCTGAAGAAGGCATGGTCGAAGAAAGTGAACTCGTTATACACCAAGCGTCTCATGCCCGGTACTTTGAAGACTTCTTGAAATTTATTGACTACAACGAACCGATGCCTGAGATTATGAAAACACAAGTGATGGATATGGTGCGTGAACACGTCAGCGAAACGTTTGAAGCAGAAAGCGTAGAGCTTGAACAATTTGAGTCCGACATGGAACTGTGGGCAACAAGTGAAAAGCGTGAGCTTCAAGAACGTTTAGATACGCATCAAGTCATGGAAGCTGCTGCTCATATCGTCGAGCATACGCCTGATGCCGAGCTTAAAATGAAGCTTGGCGAAACAGAGATTAAAGGACTGTTAGCTGATTTCGGGGAAAATATTCACTTAGCGAAAGTGAACGGACGCTACGTGGCGGTAATTGAAGCAGAATCGATTCTGTTTGAAAAAGGCGCGTCTCCGATTGAGTTTCATAAGCCAGGTGATTTGCACGGGATTATTGAAAAAATCAGCAGTAAGAAATGGGAAGAATAAATAAAAGCTAGAGAGCTATGTAGCTCTCTAGCTTTTATTTAACTGAAAAACCAGCTCTATTTATCCACCTTAATTCTCTACTAATTGGCTCACGGAAACATTTTGTTCATTTTCCGGCTGACCTAGCGGATAAATTCTTACCATATCATTTTCTTCGCTTACATGTTGAATATAAACGGCCGTATCGTTATACGTAACGTTAGCCATAACGGGTGAATCAGCAATTTGTTTTGCTCGCTGCTTGTCCACGTTTCTTCCCCCCTCTATGCTGATATACATATAAGGTTTGCTCAAAGAATAGATGCTATTCGCCCCCTAGAGCAGTTCTACCGTTTTTTAGCGGTGCGGTAGCCAAGGTAAAAAACGAAAGAAGTATAGGTCATGAATGCAGCTGCAGCCAGCAAGAGCATTTTGTGATGATGCCAAAGGGCCGCATATGTTTTGATGAAGATTCCCTTTGTAAGTAAAATATATTGATACACAATAAAAGCAACCACTAAAGCAAGAAACAGCACTCGAAACAAACGAATGAAATCAATGTTAGATAAAATGGAAGCAGCTTTTACCCAGGGCGATGTAGGAGGCTCCGCTTTTTTAGTGCTTCGGCTCTTCGACTTTTGTTTCTTTGCAGGCGGAGCTTTTGATTCTTCTATTTTAGGTGCTGGTTTTTGTTTTCCTTGAGCCATCGGTCACTTTCCCTCTTTCTTAAATAAAGTGTCTAAAAAAGAAGCTTTTCTATTTTGCATATTCAAGAAAGGACCGGCTATCTCCTTTTGACTTTTAAAAATACTTTCCTTTTTTAAATACAGAATGTCTTTAGGTATGTGCCTATAGCATTTTTCTTATCTTCGCATACGTTATATCGTGTTTGATTTGAAATTACTATTTAAAAGGAGCGGTGCCCTAATGAACCCTTATTATTTCAACCCTGGATACAGTCCTCAGCAAGTTGATTACTCAGTTCAACAATACTATCCCCCTTACGTACCACAGCATGAAGAATACGATGAAAGACAGCAGCTTCAAAATCTTGGAGGATTTGAACGAAGAATTCGTGCCCTTGAGAGACAAAATGAGGAGCAAGTCAGAGAAATTACTCGTTTAAATCGCGTTGTGGAGCGACATACTGATCGTATAAACAGATTAAATCAGCGCTTACGCAATGTAGAAAGAAGACTTAACATTCCATTTACAGCAAGCCAGGACGGATTTTAAACTAACCTTAAGCATTCCCGTTTCTTTTGAGCGAGAATGCTTTTTTACATGTCTTCTGTCATTTTTGATAGCACACAGGATATTTGATTAAACTTTACATAAAATAAAATTTGACTATGAAAAAGAAAAGGAGAAAATCACATGAAATCCCCTGTTGTTATTTGTCCTAACTGTCATTCTCAAAAAGAGCTTGCTACCGTTTTAACTGCTCAGTCCAATCAAAACGTTATCTATACATGCTCAGCTTGCGGCTATAAGCTGACAAACATTAAAACAAGCAAAGGATAATCAGTATCTCTCACCTCACTTAGTACCTATACTCAATACGTTCTTCTGTCCATATACAAAAATTAACGTTTACGTAAATGTTATTATTTTTGTATACTGATAGTATTATGGGAAAGGGAGTTGAAGAAGTTGAAGTTTAAAATGAAGGAACGCGGGCAGCTGCATTTGAGTCCGGAAGGAAAACAATTAATTTTAGACTTGTACGAATCAAATATGATGGAATCTGTAAATGAAGCTTTGGATGCTGAAACAAGAAGCTTTCACAATGGAAAAGCCGATGGAATACAGGCTATTTTACTTCTTTTAGGGGTACAGCTAGAAGAAAACACTTCACAATCATAAATGAATGCCCTATAAAAACCGTAAAAGCAGACGCACTCTTCTGGTGAATGCGCCTGCTTTTTATGATTCTTCCTGCTCAAATTTTACAATTGCAGTCTTAGCACGATCTCTCAATGACAGAAGGTCAGACTCTACTTTTAAGATATTTTTCTTTTTCTGTTCAATCAGTTTGAGCTGCTCTTCTACCGTATGTAACACTTGCTCTAACTTTTCTTTTTGTTGACTTGTTCCTTTCACTTGCCTATAATCCATCTTTTGTATTTCAAGAGTATCACTTAAAGCAAGAAATTCCTGTAATTCTTGAAGTGAAAAACCCATGACTTCTTTGGCATTCGTAATTTTCTTTAAAAATTCTACATGTTCTTCAGTGTACAGACGAAATCCACCTTCACTTCTTGGAGGTGCTGGCATCAGTCCAATTTGTTCATAATAACGAATCGTACGTTTTGTTAAACCGCTTTGCTTCGCTACATCATCTATTTTTAGTTCACTCATTTTTAAATCCCCTTTAATCAATTCACAATGTCAACTTTTCATACTTGTTACTATTATACACTAACGCTAGATATCTCAAAACAAATCTGAACAGCTGTGCACTTATTTAAAAATAAATAAGCAATTTCTTTACCCTTTTTTAGAGTAAAAAAATTGCTTATACAGTATATGCTGGATTCTTTTCTCTAAAACCTTATCATAAGTGCCGTTTTTGTTAATTTACGATTTAGCATACAAATTAATAAATTTGTTTTTGAGAGTTCTTATTTCTATCCACTAAATGTTTATTAACTTGTATGTAGCCTTCTCTTTCTGTACTAGCCCCGCCTGCGCTGAGTACACCGATAGCCACGCATGCTATCCAACCTAACTTCATTATAACAGAAAGCGCTTACATAATAAAGTGTTATGCTTTAATTTCTAAAAAGTTATAAATACAATCAGCAGGTCTTTTTCCACCTCCTGCTGATTTGTTAAATAGAACCGGCAAGATCCAGCATTATCAAACAGTAAATAGATCGTCTTAATAAGCTACTTTATAAATCAAAAACCGTTCATATGGGTTTTTACGATCCAACTCTGGCAGCATTACCTCTTCTTTTAAAATGAAAGAAGGATGTTTTTCGAGGTGATGAAGATAATCCTCCGAACTATAATATAAAATCAAATCAATCTCGCGTTTATTCTCTTCCCACGAAAGCAAAATATTGTTCACTACTTGGATAAAGATTTGAACTGAAAAAGGATTAAAAAAATAAAAGCAGTTGTCTAATGGATGAATCTTATATTCCTGGGCTAAACAACACTGAAAATGAATAGGATGTTTGCGGCCCTTGGCTTTTTTCAAATAGCGCCTCTGGTTATCTATGGCCTGCTCATAAAAGTGTTCATTCATTTCTATCCCCACGGCGGTGGCATTGCACAGGTAGTTCACATAAAAATTCAGCCTTCCTTTTCCACATCCGAAGTCGACAATTCTATCGCTGCTTGTTAGCTCATACTGAGTGAAAAGTGTTTCTAATGCACTATAAGGCGTGGGTTCATAACGATGGTAATGAAATGAATCATTAAATCCCTTTTGTTCTCCCGTTGTTTTTATATTTAATAAAGCGTCATAATATTGCTCGTTCATGGCCAATCTCCTGTTTATAGTTGTTGAAAAAGAGAAAGAAGGACAGATGCCCTTCTTTCTCACTCTACTTTCACACGCATTTCTGATATTTTAAGACCAATCTCTTCGATTAACTGCACAGCTTCCGCTCGCTTTTGATCATCTAGTGTGCTGATTCCCCGTACGTCTACGCTTTTTAAATATCGATAAGAGGCTTTAAGACGTTCTAAGGTATCTTCTTGGTCAAATGTTTTCATGATTATCTCCTCCAGTATATGTAGTTACTATATGTATACCACAAACATGTCCGTAATAAATCTAACCTGTTTAATAAATACTAAACGTATCTGATTTATCTAAGAGGAAATGCACTTCTAATAGCTGATATATACTCAAAAAATTCTTGGGTTTTCGAATTTTTACGTTCATTTCTCGTGTTAGTTGCAAAAAAAGCTTCTCTTTGCGCTTTACTTATCTCAATTTGCACACCCATCCGCCTAGCTGTTTTATTGGTTATATTTCTAGGGCTTGTACCGGAAAAAGGGTCTTGATCTGATAAAATTTCTGTACTAAAACCTTTGGAAACAAGCGCTTCATACACTTTGGATCTTAATGCCTTGTCAGCACCGCCGATTTTAGTGTGTTTTTCACTTTTATCATTGTATCCATGAAAAGATACGGCATAGTCTTCTTTCGATATAATAGTTAGCGCATGAGGTTCATCAAAATGAGTGGATGTGATATGAAGATCGGCATTTCCTGCTTTCTTTAACCCTTCAAATATATAGTACGAGTATTCGTTTCCTGCTAGCCCAACAGCAAGTTCGGATGTTCCAGTTTCGATACCTCCGCCGTGTATCGCAAGCATAATAATGTTAGAAGGTCTGATTTCGAATTGAATTTTGTAGTCTTGATTGTATACTTCATGAGAGGCAAGTTCAGAGAAGCTAGCATATTTATCTGGCATCATATATCCTCCTTGTGAATAAGACATAGTAAACAAACTTATTAGTTCTTTCTTTAATGTACCACATCTTTTCTTTCATCACATACTATGTGATTGCAATTACCAATAAATATGGTACGATTAAGTTCGAGTTTCTTGCTCGTTAAAAGTTCACCAGATAGTCAAAATTTTCATTTTTAAGCATTCCATTTTTATCTTATAATAAAGGATGTACTTATTTTTAATTGGTAATTCGACATTATTCTTTGTTTTTTTAAAAAGTTCAAGGAATGTTAACAAATTTTACGAGCAACCTTGATGTAATTACGATATTTTTTTGTTAAAATAGTTTAGTTGATTAATAAAGATTAGGTTTATTCATGTAGGAATAAGCTCAAAAAGGAGAATTGCTGTGAAAAATACCGAAGTTATCACAAAGGAATCACTTCCTATCAATCAGTATTTTTCCCGGGAAGTAATCAGTGCTATTATAAAAACTGGGATTATTAAATCGAACTCACTAGGAATGGTTGCTGGGCTTTGTCTCGCAATTGCTGTTAATGACTTAAGCTTTGTGACACAAATTCCTATCATTATTTTGGCTTTAATTGGGACATCCTTTGTCGTAGGAGGAGCTGGGGCAGTTAATAACTTCTATGACCGTGATATTGATGCGATCATGAAACGTACGAAAGACAGACCCACGGTAACAGGAGCGGTCAACCCTAAATTTGCTCTATGGTTAGGACTGGCTTTATTTGTTATCGGTGTAGGCATTTTATTTTTAGTTTCTAACATGGCCGCCATTATGGGTATTTTAGGATTTTTCTTTTATGTAGTGCCTTACACTATGCTCACAAAACGTACAACTATCTATAATACCGAAGTTGGAAGTATTTCTGGAGCTATGCCTCCAATCATTGGCTGGGCCGCTATTTCACCAGACTTATTTCATCCGGTAGCCATTGGATTGTTTGTATTTATGTTTTTATGGCAGCCTCCTCACTTCTACGCTATTGCCATTAGAAGACTTGAGGAATATAAAGCCGCAGGTGTACCAATGCTTCCTGTAGTAAAAGGGATCCGTCGTTCCAAAGTCCAAACGCTTGTATACCTAGTTATTTTGCTAGCGGCATCTTTCTTATTTTTATCGTTTAGTAAAATTATCGCATTTACAATGTTTGGTTTAACACTAGTGTGGATGCTTCTTGGGATTGTTGGATTTAAAAAATTAGAAGATACAAAATGGGCTACTTTAATGTTTGTGTTCTCATTGAACCATCTTACGATTATTTTTGCCCTTATGATTATACTGTCATTTTTTAAATAATAAACGTTCAAAAGCAGGTAGCTATCAGCTACCTGCTTTTATACTAGATACATCTTTTGCTTTAAGCGAAATCATTCCTCCGTACCTTGCCGAAACTGCTCCACCTAACGCGTTAGCAAACATTGTGTACTGCTTCTGTGCCTCCTCACTTTCAGGTAATCCTTTTTCGTGAACACACCATAAAATTCCTGCCATAAATGCATCACCCGCTCCCGTCGTGTCTATCACCTGCACTTTTTTTGCACTCACATGAAGCGTTTGATTTGCAGTAACGGCTGCTGCGCCATTTTCTCCCTGAGTGACCCATACGTACGGAATATGATACGCTCTCAGTTTTTCTAGGCTTTCTGTCAGGTCTGCTGAATTCATCAAAAATAGGAGCTCATCTTGAGAGATTTTCAAAATGTCTGTTTCGGACAAAAACGGTGTCACGATATTTCTACATGCTGCTTCACTTTCCCATCTTTTCATTCGAATATTTGGATCAAACGCTACAAGCATACGATGTTTTTTTGCGAGCTTCACAGCTTCTTTTGTAGTTTCCTGGGAAATCGGATGAAACAACGTACCTGATCCAAAATAAAAAATCGCTGCCTGCTCAAATAAAGCTTCCTGCAGCTCATGTTTGTACACTTGCTCATAAGGTGTAGAATCTATGTAGGAATGGAAGTACCGATCTCCTTCTTTACTTTTATGTACATACACTTCACAAATTTTTTTAGTCTCCGATATTACACAGCCGCTTTGATTCACTCCTTCAATTAAAAGGTTCTTTCTTACAAAATCACTTGTTTCATCACTGCCCAACTTGCAGATATAATATGCTTTTGCTCCTAACTTCTGAACACCGACTGCTACATTAACGGTTGTGCCTCCTAAAAAAGGGTCAAAGCTAGTGTTAAATTCATTTTTAGCAATATAATCAATAAATGCCTCACCGTATGAAATAATTCCTTTTTTCAAGTTAATCCTCACCTTCTTTCTTCTGTCTCCCAACGCATTTGACACATACACACGCTTTTCCTCTGCTTTCTAAAGGAATTTGTTTAAACAGATCAGGAGTAAAAACTTTCTGCATGCACCAACACTTTTCTATTTCTCTGCCTTGTACAGAAGCACAGTTATTTTTTTCTCCGCAGATAGGACATCTGCTATCATCGCCTGAAAATGGCATGAATTCCTCTCCTTTTTTTCTATGCAGTTGTATAGATTATCTTTATTAGTATACAAGAGGTGGCTAAAATGTGCGTTCTGCTTTTTGATATTTTCGTTTTCAACTTCTTCTATTCTTGGTACTATACATATAAAGGAAATAACATATTGCGAAAGGAGCTTTTATGACAACTCATTTATTTCACCAAAAACCCCTTGCTACATGGATGCATGAATATCCTTTATTAACACCTTTAATCAATAAACAGGAAATACTTTGGATAAATCCTTATATAAAACCTGCTCAAAAAGCACTTTCTTCTCTTTCTTTACATACCAAAGATATAAAAGATGCAAAAGAACGACTTTCTCGCTTTTCTTCTTTTCTTCAAATCGCTTTTCCGGAGCTGAAAGCATCAAAAGGAATCATTGAATCACCTCTTCAAGAAGTTGCATACATGAAAGACTATTTAAATCAACAAATGAATAACATGCTGCAAGGAAAATTACTGATGAAATGCGATCATGATCTTCCCATATCAGGTTCTATTAAAGCAAGAGGCGGCATTTATGAAGTATTAAAATTTGCTGAAAGTCTTGCTATCAAAGAAGGACTGCTTACCGAGGAAGACAGCTACGCTCTTCTAGCTGAAGAACGATGTAAAAAGTTATTTTCTTCTTATTCTATTGCAGTAGGATCTACCGGTAATTTAGGTTTAAGCATTGGTATTATGAGCGCTGCTCTCGGCTTTAACGTCACCGTCCATATGTCAGCGGACGCTAAAAAGTGGAAAAAAGATCTGCTTCGTTCTAAAGGTGTAACCGTTATTGAATATCAGTCTGACTACGGAAAAGCCGTGGAGGAAGGACGAAAGCAAGCCGAAGCAGACCCCGCATGTCATTTTATTGACGATGAGCAGTCTAGAGATTTATTTCTCGGTTATTCCGTTGCGGCTTTACGTTTGAAAAAGCAGCTAGCCGAGCAGCGGATTCAAGTAGACGCCGAACACCCTTTATTTGTCTATTTACCTTGCGGAGTAGGCGGAGGTCCTGGCGGTATTACGTTTGGACTAAAAGCAATATACGGTGATCACGTTCACTGCTTTTTTGCTGAACCTACTCACTCTCCTTGCATGCTGCTTGGATTAATGACCAAGCTGCATGACGGCATTTCCGTTACGGATATTGGACTTGACAATGTAACAGCTGCCGATGGACTAGCTGTAGGAAGGCCATCTAGCTTTGTAGGTGAAACGATAAAATCGCTTATTAGCGGAATTTATACCGTAGAAGATGATCAGCTTTTCCGATTTATTTATGAGCTAGCCAATCGTGAAAATATGTATATAGAACCTTCAGCAGCGGCTGGTTTACAAGGACCTCTCCACCTGATGGAAAGCGGGTCTTCCTATATACAAGCGCAAGGACTAGAAAACGATATGTCAAAAGCTACTCACCTTGTATGGTCAACTGGAGGCAGTATGGTGCCAATTGAAGTGATGAACAGCTATTACGAGCAAGGAAAAAATTTAATGAATAGATAACGTCAAAAGGCATGGAGAACAATGATGTTCTTCATGCCTTTTTAGCCGAAGTAGCTTGCAGAAAGACCGGATGCCAAATCTCAAATGGAAAATATCCGGACTTATAGCTGCCGCTTGTACCCATAGTTGCAATTTTTATTTTCCTGTATCCTTTTTTCCATAAAAAAGTGCCTGCAAACACCTCAATTTCTTCTATTTTCTTCCTTCTAATAATCGTTGTTTTTCGTGTTAAAAACTGCGATCGAATACTGACAAATACATCGTTCATCATCAAGCCGCCTTGACGATAACCTAACCAGTGAATAAGTACGTATATAAGGCATAGCACAGCAATAATCCACACAAACATTGATTTCCAAAAGCTAATGCCAATCCCTGCTGCCGCAAATAACAAGACCGGTAATAGTAATGGATACCACGCATATTGAATCGCTGTATTTCTTGGACACTTTATATATTCATAGTGCGGCACATATACGTTCATTAATGCTGAAATCTCTTTTTGCTGGATAAACGGGTGTAAATAGACCTTTTCTTTTAAATCAGAGGTTACGACGTTTAACGAAACGGAAGACCATCCAAATAAGCGCCGGACCAACCCTTCCTCTATCGTAACAGCCTGTATTTTATGAAAAGGAATCGTAAGGGATTTCTTATTTAACAATCCGTATTTAATATGTAGATAATGATCGTAGCGCTCTACTGTAAAACCGCCAAATCGTATTACATATAAAACAATAGACAGCAAATAAGCAAGCACCACAATTACAGCCACTAATACAAATAAACCAAGCATCGATTGATGAATCACTTCTTCGTAAGCTGTCTTCACCCAGCGGTTGATATACGTATCAATATACTGATAGAGAAAACCAAGAGCAGCAAATATATAGCCAAAATTCCCGGAAAACGCAGCAGCTAACGCCAGCTGTTTCACCGACACTTTCATCGTACGTTCAGGACTTTTTTCCCTTATTTCCGGCTGACTCCCCGACAGCTTTAACGTATCTTTAAGATGGTGCGCTTCTTTTAGTGAAATACCAGATAAATCAATTTCAGCATCCGTACCGCTGCTGGCCGTGTCAATACGAAGCCGGGCTAAGCGAAGAATTCTAAAAACAAACGGCTGATCTAACTGAATCGATTGAATGCGATTGCGTTGAATAAATCGTTTTTCTTTTTTAAAAATCCCTTTATACAGACGCACTTCCGTTTCTGTTACCTCGTAACGAAATTCCTTCCAAGTAAAAAAAGCAAATAAAGCGACTACGCCTCCCGCTAACAGCGTTGCCCACCAATATGTAAACAATAGGTGCCGATTGACAATAAATACAAACACAAAAGGCAGGATATTATTTTTTATATGTTCAATAAATGCTATTGCAATATATAGCGGATGCAGCCGCTTACTCATCTTCATCATCTACCTCTGCTAGTCTAGCAATATACTCTCGCAGTACTTCAGCATCTCTTTGTACAAGTGCAGGAATTTCGACGCTTCCAGCTGCTGTAATGATTTTAACAGATGCCAAGTCAAATTTTCGAAAAATCGGCCCTGTCAATGTTTCAACGTGCTGCACTTTCACAAGCGGAATTTTCGTATGATACCAGATGAATAGCCCTCTTTGTACATCAATTTGAGTATCTGTGACTTCATATGAATATACATTCATATATACATTTGGAGCTATAATTGTATATATGATAAAGCTCACGACTAATAGTCCAGCTGATATCCATCCAATAATTGACCACCAATCAAAAAAATGAACGAGTAGAAAATAACCCGCTGTTGCAAAAAGCCACAGGCTATGCGTAAAAATGGATTGCCAGCGCATCGCTTTTTTAGCCTCGAGGGGCAATTTGCCCTTTAAATGTTCAAACTCCATAAAAACTCCTTTCTCTACCTTTTTTACTATTTCTATTACTATATTACGTTAAAAAAGGAAAAAAGTTTCACAGTTTGCTATTTTCTTATTATTTTTTGATAAAAAACAAACAAGACTGCCTATTTCGAGGCAGCCTTGTTTGTTATCGATAAACGCCGTCTTTCTCTCCGTGTACAACAGCCGCTCTTTCAACTGCTTCAGATACTGCTTCATGTACAGCTAGATTAAGAGGATGAGGAACTAAATCGCCTGGACGCGTTGAATTTGCAATGGCTTCAGCTGCAGCTACAAGCATCGTATGCGTAATATCACGCACCCCCGCATTTAACACTCCTCTGAAAATACCTGGGAAGCCAAGTACATTATTCACTGACCTTCCGTCCGTAGCGTAAATAGCTCCTGCTTCAAGAGCATCTTCAGGTTCAATTTCTGGCTTTGGATTAGAAAGTGCTAGAATGATTTGCCCTTTTCGGATCCATTCTTTTTGTATTAATCCAGGTACACCTGTTGTCGCAATAACAATGTCACAGTTCTCCATAAGCTCTTCTAATGAATCCGCTACTTTTCCACCGTAGCTGACTAAGCGCTCATTCGCTTCAGGAGACTTATCAGCTCCTATCACCTGTTTGACACCGTAAGCCATGAACATTCTGCAAGTAGCGATGCCGGCAGCTCCTAAGCCGATTTGTCCTACTTTTGCTTCTTTCAAATTCACACCTGTGCTGCGACAAGCCGAGATAGCTGCTGCTAGCGTCACAACTGCTGTTCCGTGCTGATCATCATGCATAACTGGAATATCGAGCTCTTCTTTTAAACGTTCTTCAATTTCAAAGCAGTGAGGCGACCCTATATCTTCTAGTAAAATGCCGCCAAATCCCGGTGAAATATTTTTAACCGTTTGAATGATTTCTTCCGGCTCATTTACATTCAACAAAATAGGGATAGCGTTTACATTGGCAAGTTGATCAAATAACGCAGCTTTCCCTTCCATAACAGGCATTCCTGCAACTGGACCAATATTTCCTAATCCTAGTATAGCGGTACCATCTGTTACAATCGCAACCGTGTTTCCAATGCTCGTATAAATCTTCGCTTTGTCCGGCTGTTCTTGAATAACACGGCAAACGTTTGCTACACCAGGGGTATATACTCTTCTTAAGTCAGCGATCGACTCAATTTTCATTTTGCTTTTCATTTGAATTTTGCCGCCTTCATGGGCATGAAGAACTTCATCTGATACTGTATGTAAAGTAATGCCTTCTAAACTGCGAACCGCTTCAAGCAATTCCTCAAGCTGGTCTTCACTTTCTACTTGAACCGTAATGCTTCTCATGGTGTAGTTATGTCCTACTTTAACGGTTTCAACCTCGCCAATGTCTCCTCCAACATTTCCGATAGCTGTTGCTACTCTTCCTAAGTTTCCTGGTACGGTCGGTGTTTGTACCATTAATGTGCGTATTAAATTGTTCATCATATCCCCATATCCCCCCTTGTCTTAATCCTGCAAGTGCGTATACTTACTAAATGAAGCGTTTAAAACGGTCAAATTCCCTATAAGTTCATGTTACCTACTTATCTTACAAGTAGATCCATACGTACTGTCTTTTCCATTAAAAGAAGAGCAATAGATAACGCTTTCAAACAGACGTTTCGCTTTGATTATAAGCAAAGTTTTTAGAATAATCAAGCGATGACATTGTGAAAATTCATAAATTATTAAGAAGGAATTTGTTCTTCATAAACAGAAAAGACTTATATAGAAAAGAAACAAAGGAGTGAAGCAGTTGAAATCAATTTGTGTATTTGCAGGATCAAGCGCTGGAATAAAAACAGAATATAAAGAGACAGCCGTCTCGCTAGGACGCTACATGGCCAAAAAAAACTACCGGCTGATTTACGGAGGCTCACGAATGGGCCTGATGGGAGAAGTCGCAAATGAAATGCTTCAGCATGGAGGCGAAGTCATCGGCATTATGCCCCGCGGTTTGTTTAGCGGTGAAATTGTTCATACCGCGCTGACAGAACTCATCGAAGTAGAGAGCATGCATGAGCGAAAGGCAACTATGCACGAGTTAGCTGATGGTTACATTGCGCTTCCAGGAGGTTTCGGGACATTTGAAGAGTTGTTTGAGGCTCTTTGCTGGGCTCAAATTGGTATACATAAAAAACCAGTAGGGTTATTAAATGTGAACGGCTACTACAACCCGCTTATGCAAATGGTTCAGCATGCCGTAGATGAAGGGTTTTCTACAGATTCTGCTATTCGTCTCATCAATATTTCTGATACTCCTGAACAGCTTATCTCTTCAATGGACACGTACACGTCTCCTTCAGAGGACCAAAAATGGAACACTGAACGCTAAAAAGCAAGCGCATAATTTGCGCTCGCTTTTTAAGCTTTATTAAAAGTAATCTCATATTTTTTTACGCCAAAAACAAAAGGGCTGTCTATTGGCTTTAAAGACTGATTTTGAACTTTCGAGAATTCTCCTTTTTCTAGTAACTTAGTAAAAGCAATTTTCCCTTCCATTCTTGCTAGCGGTGCTCCTAAGCAAAAATGGATGCCGAATCCAAAGCTCACGTGAGGGTTTGTTTTACGATGCACGACAAAAGTGTCAGGCCGTTCAAACTTAGCTGAATCTCTATTTGCACTTGCTGCCCAGCTAATTACCTGCTGTCCTCTTTTAATCTTACACTCTCCAAGTTCTACATCTTCAGCAGCTATGCGTCCAATCGCTTGAATAGGAGGATAATAGCGAAGCGTTTCTTCTACCAGGTTCGGAACCAGCAATATGTCTTGACGAACTTCATTCTGCACGTCTACGTCTTCTGTCATATACCGGACTCCGTTCGTAATTAAGTTTGTCGTTGTCTCATTACCTGCTACTAGCAATAAAATACAAAACCCCAGCACTTCCTCTTCTGTTAAATGCTCGCCGTCGATTTCTGCTTCTAAAAGAAGCGAAATGAGATCTTCTTGTTTATTTTGCTGACGCTCCGCGATAATTTCTTTAAAATACCCTTGTAAAAAAATCACGCCTTCATTACGCTTTTGCATCATTTTCGCAAAAGCTTCGTCTGAATTATTTTCAGCACCGCTCACTAAGTCATCGGAGTATTTTTTAAACAGTTCTCGGTCTTGGATTGGTACTCCTAGCAACTCTGCTATTACAATAATCGGCAGTGGTCCAGCAAAGTCTTCTACTATATCAAACTTTTTTTTCCTGCTTACTTCATCTAATAAATAATCTGCAATCTCTTCAATATGACTCTCTAAGTGCTGAATAGCTCTTGGCGTAAAAGCTTTGTTTACTAAGTTTCGTAACTTTGTATGTTTTGGAGGGTCCATCATTAAAATACTTTCTTGGCGTTCTTCCATTGCTCGTTTGGATGAAAAAAGCGACGGGTTTTTTAAAATATACTTTACTGTTTCATAATCAAATACATCCCAGCAGTTTCGGCTTTCATCGTAACGAATAGGTGCCTCTTGACGCAGACTGTTATAAATATCAAATGGGTAAAGCTGCTGTTCAACTGATTTGATTTCTTGCATAGGAATCAAGTTAGCATAGCGATTTTCTCTTTTTACTGCTTTTGAATTCATCTCTTATTCCTTCTTTCGTTTAAAAGTGACCTCGTTAAGTTTTTTAACCTTCTACAGATCAAAGAATTTTTTTCCATCTTTGTATCTTTTGATCAGACTATCA
The DNA here is from genome assembly GCF_055810735.1 of Priestia sp. ST2. NCBI lineage: Bacteria > Bacillati > Bacillota > Bacilli > Caryophanales > Bacillaceae > Priestia > Priestia sp. ST2. Next base: position 694,614 of record NZ_JBVVNT010000002.1, read on the forward strand.
CAAGGTTTTTTCACTTTCAACGTACATAATCAGAAAATTTTGTCAATTATACAGAAGACTTATTTTATTTAAGGTCTAAATCAGTGATTTTTTTCCATTTTTTTAGTTCATTTATCTTGTTTCATAATAATCATAGAGATGGTTACACTACAAGTAAGTACGTAAGAAAGTAGGGATCTCATGTGATAGATGCCCTTATGTGGGGTGGTGTCTCAGGCTCAGCTGTATTAATTGGAGCTATTATAGCTATTTTTGTACCTTTAAAAAAACCGTTGACTGCTTATATTATGGCTTTTGGCACGGGCGTTTTGTTAGGAGCTGCTGCTTACGAGCTCATTCAAGATTCGGTAAAAGAAGCAGGAATCATTTCTTCTTCTTTAGGCTTTTTAACAGGCGCAGCACTTTTTACTCTTCTTGACATCTCCTTAGCTAAAAAAGGCGCTCACAAAAGAAAACGTTCGGACCACCTTGTCCCCGCTAGCTCGGGACTAGCCATTTTTATTGGTACCATTATGGATGCTATACCTGAGTCACTGATGATTGGCGCAAGTTTGATTGAACAGCACCACGTTAGCTGGCTGCTTGTTGTTTCTATTTTTATCAGCAATATACCCGAAGGAATCTCCGGGACAAGCGGACTACTAAAAAGCCAATATAAGCAAAAGAAAATTTTTTCATTATGGCTTTCTGTCTTCTTTATATCGGCTCTTTGTTCTTGGATTGGATATCTATTTCTTCAAAATGCTACCCCAAACATGATGGGTTTTATTGCCTCATTCGCCGGTGGTGGAATTGTGGCAATGGTTGCTTCGACGATGTTGCCAGAAGCTTTTGAAGAAGGTGGTCCTGTTATTGGTTTTATTGCTTCATTAGGGTTATTAACTTCTATTATTTTGGATTATATGTCTTTTTAATGAATAAACTTATATTTTGTATGAAACAAAATATATAGGTCTTTCGTCTTTACAAGTAGATATAAATAAAAGGAGTTACCATTATGAAAAAAATATATGCTTCTCTTACACTTTGCACAGTACTCACTTGCCTATCAGGGTGTGCTTATGCACCTCATAATAATCTGTCTGCCGAAAGAGTCTCTGCTTCTTCTATTCAACATACTTCTTCTTCAAAACATGAGGCTTCAATAGAGGAAATTACAAATAAGCTTCCAGGACACGTTTATTTAAAAGGTATAGCCTTCCAAGATATGCAAAAACCTTATTACTTAACAATTAATTACGCTGCAATAAATAATAATCAGCATACGTTTGAAAAAAGCTGGACGTCTGTTAAAACCAAACGCATACTTTTACATAACGCAACCATCTTACTTTCTGCCGTACAAAATGCTGACAGCGTTCACTTTACTATTAATACGACTGTTCCTCAGACAATCACCATTACTCGAAAAGAGTTAAAGGACTTCTACGGAATAGATCTTCGGAATTATAATGACGTGAAACAAGTATGGAAAGAAAAATTCGAAGGACAGCAAGAAAAAATCGAGGAATTTTATGATGCACATCCAATTACAGAAATGCAGTAAAAGCGGCCCATGGCCGCTTTTTAAAGCTGTTTTTTCATAAACACCTGCTCAAGTTTGATTCCTTCATCTGTATATAAATCTTGAAAACCAAATGATTTTAACATTTTCACGAGTAAGCTATTTCTTTTTTCAGGTACATTATATGTATTGTAAGCAATTGGTCCATACATATTAAAAATAGTTGCTAATAAAAAGCCCAGAACGTCCTCTGAATTTGAGATATGTTCCTTAACGCTTCCTTGATAAAAAGTAACCGAATTCACGATGCCTATGGAAGAAAAATTCCTTTGAAATAACAGATAGCCAACTTCTTCGTTTCTTTCATTCAACGCAATAAACGATTCTCCATCACGAATACAGTCAAATTGATTTTTCCACGGAACATCGTATGTATAAAAGGGGAGGTTCTGAATATCTTTTGCAAGCCTTCGCTTTAACGAATACGTAAGCTGATTCTTCTTTTTAAGTAAAGAAGCGTGAAAACTACCTCTATGCTTTAGAAATAAAAGGGTATCTACAATCTCATATCCATATTTCTGATAAAGGTGAATGGCTTTTTCATTCACTTTAAATGCTTCCAGACTGGCTTCCATTACTCCTTGCTGCTGGTATCTCTCAAGTGTAGCTTTTAGTAAGGCTTCTCCAATTCCTATTTTCCGGTAAGATAAGGCTACGCTTGTACCTCCATTCCAAGCATGTTTTTTTCCCTTGACCTTTTTTATTCCATTTAACATAATTCCAGCTGGTGTATTATTATAAAAAGCCATAAAAGAATGGTCGACAGATAGCTGATCAAAACCAAACCTACAAGTGAATTGATCTAGTGACAGCTCAATCGGAAGATAATAATCTTCAAAACCCTTATTGAATGCTTGTAATGCATCAGAAAAAGAACACTGGCTTAGAGGCTTAATTATAATCACGGGACATTCCTTCCTTTTGTAAAAAGATAATAAGCTAGAAAATCATTATAAGAAAACATCATCAATAACCTTCTGAATTTTTGTGGTTTTTAAAAAAAGAAAGAGACATACCATTTAAACACCCTGTCTCTTTCTTTTCTTTTAACACTCTATTCTATTGTCTTTTAACCTCTACATCTGACGCTTTCACAAACGCATAGCGGTGATTAAAATAAATTTGATAATATTCGTCTTTTCCAACAATCATTTTGTGATCGTTTGGGTTTGTTGTAAAAGTTGGGGCATAGTAATAGTCACTCCTTACTTTCTCTACCCCCACGTACACCTGCTCTGGAGAAATTTTATACTGAAGTGGCACCATAGCTTTAACTGGTATATCAGAAGGATAGGCTGAGGCCTCCGGGAAAGCTCCTCCGTACACTTGAATGCTTTCTTTCCCTGGTTTTGGCGTTAATAATATCCCTGTACCTTCACTTGTATTTTTATTATGTGGATTATAAAACCAGGCTTTTTGTCCTCCGTACCAAATCGCTGTCCATTCTCCTTTTGTCTCAGCTACTGCATACGTTTGTCCAGTTACTGCTTTGCTTCCCCAGTCTAACGTTTGTTTCGTTCCAGGCCCTGAAGCTGCAGGCTCATTCAGCAGCGGTGAATCATTGCTGGGAGCTTGATGCAAATACACAAAGTTGGCCGGCTGCTTTGGTGCATCTGATACTTCTGGCTGATTGTTTTGAAAGACTGGATTAATCGTAACGGCTAGTTTGTTTGTATGCTGGCGCTCGACTGGGCTTCCTACTAAATCCATGTAGTGCCCCCAATCCCAAAACGGCCCGGGATCTGAATGCATACCTGATTGAGCCTTAGGAGACAAACCCGGCACCTCATCATGACCAATAATATGAGCTCGGTCTAATGGAATATTATATTCTTTGGCAAGGTGGCGTACGAGTCTTGCCGAAGAACGATACATTTCTTCCGTAAACCAAGTAGATCCTTCAAGGGCGAATCCTTCATGTTCAATTCCAATACTGTGTGTATTAAAATACCAGTTTCCTGCATGCCATGCTACGTCTTTGTTATGGATCATCTGTGCGATGTGACCATCACTTGAACGGATTACATAGTTTGCAGCGGCTCTATTAGGGTTAGCAAACAAATCAATCGTTCCATCATAACTTACTTCTGTATCATGAATAACAATATAGCGAACATCTGATTTTTGACGGTTTGCAATATCATAGTTTCCGTAATCTGAAGCACTTTCGCTGAATTTCCCGTAAAATGCAGGGATGTATTCACATTTTAAAGATGCCGGACAATCCGCTTTATTCGTATTGGAATTTTCAGCACGAGGAATCGACATATCTATATTTTGAGGGGAAATTTTAAGATGCTGTCCGTCTGATGTTGTATGCTCTGCTCCTTTTTCCAACGTTTCATATACATCATCGGCAAATACTTGAGCGTTTTCCTTATCCTGAGAAGCACTGTAAGCGGCGACTGCATCGTACCATTTTTGATCAGTGGACGGTATGTTTCCATTTTTGTCTTTTGCGATAAAAGCCAGCACAGCAGCGCCACCGCGAATATTTTGCACAGGATCTTTTTTTAATCTTTCTTTATCTGAGTTAAGCAGCTTAGCAGCTAAGGAGAGAGTTTGCTGTTTATCATATGCTGGTTTTGAAGGCACAGCTCCGTTTCCTTTTCCATCTTCTAAAGAAGGGATGTCTGTTAAATGCATAAGACCGTATCCCCCGGCTGCACTAGGTTTTCCATTATGACTTTCCCAGCGCGACTTGTTGTAGGAAATTGCTTTTAAAAGCGAAGCTGGCACACCAAATTCTTTAGATGCTTGTGCAAATGCTCGCTCTAAAGAATCTGACTGATTCTCTGCCGCCAAAGCGACTACAGGCTTTTGCAGCGTATGAAGGGGCATATAAGCTGTACATATGACACCAGCCGTAAGCATGGCTACCCCTATCTTATTTAGTTTTAATCTTTTTTTTAGTTTCAAACGTATTCCTCCCCCGTAAAGTATGTAAATGAGGTCAATAAAGACATAATATGACTTTACCTCGTTCTCAACCATTTCGTCTTCTTTCTTTCTATTCCCTTGAGACAATAGTCTAGAAGATTCGACAGAGTTACTAGGAGGAAAGATGTGGTATGAGGAAAAAATCATAAAAATCATCCCTCTTCTTTAAAGCTGCGCTCTCAAAAATGGTTGAGTACAACAGCGGTCCATTCATCCCTTTTGCTGCCTTTTTAATAAAGTAGCAATATTGTAGATAATGACATTCCTTCTATAATTCAACTATTACTAAACCAAATTTCTTAATTTACCAGTTTTTTAACAGACTGTACGTTCGACATTTTAGTAACTTTTCACCATAGTTAACCATGGAAAAGGTTGCTATTATTAAAGACAAGAGAATGTTTACATATGATTGAACGCAGCAAGAACTGCTCTTGAAAGGAGATACCTTATGAGAGGACACAGCATTCCAGCAATTAAGTTGAATGAAGAAGAAAAAGAAAAATTAGAGGAACTTATTGAACACTATAATTTAAAACGAACGTCTCTCATTCGAAAATTTATTATGGATGGAAAAGTTAAGCCTCCTTTAATCGGCAAAGAAGCAGGTGTGGAACTATTGGTTAACCTGCGAAAGATTGAGTCTGAACTAAGCCGGCTAAGCAATAATATGCATCAAATTGCAAAGTACTTACATAAGCCAAAAGATAAGCAAAACCATTCACAGAATCTTGAAGAAATCCTACTAGAAATGATGAAAAAACAAAAACATGTACAAGAAGATGTAGAGACTATTTCAGAGCAGCTTAGCGATCATTTATACGTTAAATAGAGAAAAAACGCTCTTTTCATTTCAGAAAAGAGCGTTTTTTATAAAGAAGTAGGGATTTAAATGCTTTTTTTCATGCCGCACTTTGCGCATGTACGGATAAAAATAAAGTCTTTTACTAAGCTTTTAAATTTCACATGTCCACAGTTATCGCATCTGCCTGCAACTTTATCCGGAAACTCCTCATATACATATATTTTTGTTAAATCAATCGCTTCTTGTTGCTCTTCCATTTCCATCACACCTTTATGCATCTTTACGATTCAGCTCTTTATATTCTATCAAAAATAAGTAAAATTACTAGGGTGAAAGCTTCAAAAAACAAGCAGGTTTTTTCACTATTTTTTTATCCGTTCAGCTTTGTACCACCAATTTTCTCTATCTAAAAATGCTTTTACATTCAGTATTTTTTTATCGCGAAGGGTAATGATGGCTGCCGCGGCTCCTTCTTTGGAAAAGGTTACGGCTGTTTCTAATTTCTCTTTTGTCACAAACACTTTTAATGTTTCCATATTCTCTTTTGTTAATTCCGCAGTTGTGATGGTTTCTCCTTCAATGATTGTATCTTTTTTTTCAATAAAATGTTGTCCATCCATCACCCAGGCTGCACGTGTTTCACCATAAACTTGAAAGAAGGTATTCTTTTTTAAATAACCTGTTCTCTCTGACATATTTGCATCCTTATACGTCTCCGTATCCTCGGTTGTTTTTATCCATAAAGGTTTATATAAAAAAGTAGGCTTTAGAAAACCTTCCTCGTCAGAATCTCCCACAGAATTTGTAGATTTAGACTCCAAGTTTAAAAACTGCGCAATCCCTTGTGCATATGCCACCCCCATATCTTTTAGAAATTGAGGGTTTTTTAAGAGCTTTGCATCGTGTTCTGTATCAATAAACCCGATTTCAGTTAGTACAGACGGCATATAGGAACGTCTTAACACACTATGATTAGCCAATTTCCTGCCTCGGTTAAAGTGATTGTATTTAGTGAGAACAAATTTCACATGATCGTGAATATCGTTTCGTAACACAATGGTTTGGTTATTTATATTTTTGCTATAAATAAAATCTTCATATCCCGTTTCGCCGCCTAAATTTATATGAATAGATAAGTATACATCAGCACCCCACGCATTGGCTTTGTTGACCCGTTCATTTAATGACAAAAACACATCGGTTGTACGCGTTGTACAAAGAGAAAATCCTTCATAGTGAGTAGAAAGAAAAGAGATGATGTACTGTTGAACAGCTAACACTAAGTCTTTTTCATATAACCCGCTGGCGACAGCCCCTAGATCTACCCCTCCGTGACCTGCATCTAAATAAATTTTTTTCATATAACCTGTCTCCTCCTTATCCGTAGCATATGCATGAATAAGCGAAGACGTTTGTTATATAAAACTACTTTTATGTATAAAGCTTTTTACTATGACTCATTTAGAAGTCTTTACAACTGATTTACCATAGCTGGTAACATCAAAATATGTATTTGATCCATCGTCTTCATTGATCACAACATCTAAGTCATGAAAATAACGATGAAGCTTTTTTAACAGTGCTTGATCTTTCGTCTGCTCTAGCTGTCCAGCGAGCTTCTCCATATGCTGAAAGTCTTTCTTTAAAACAGAATCTTTTACTTCAATCGTGCCAATTGTATTATTAATGGCTGTGGCTTCTTCTTGTACGGCAGGCCAGTCTGGATGCTCAATGGCACTCCACCCCGTCAAATCATTTAGTACGTCATGATGTTCAGCAATAAAGTCTTTTGCCTGCTGATCGCTGCTTTCCAGCTTATCAACTTTTTGTTGATCCACTTTAATGGCACTTGCCTTTATACTTTGCTGTGATAAAAAAGGAATTTTTCCGTTTTGGTACAATATCCATCCTGTCGCTCCTCCCCCGACTAAAAAAACGGATAAAGATACCGAAATGATCATACGCTTCTTCTTACTTTTATGTCTTTTTTCCATTTGACTCCTTTCCGGGTATTCAAAACCCTTTAGGCCTTATGAACTGAAACGAATAACCTACAAAAAGAATTTTACCATATTTTTAATATTAAAAATATTAAAAAAGAGACTCCTTCGAGTCTCTTTGAATCCACTTCAGTTAACTTTTACCTGTGTGTAGCGATTTTTAGGAACATTCAACTGCAAGTTACTTCTTAACGTACTCCCTTCGTATTCTGTACGATACAGGCCTCTTTCTTGCAGTATCGGTACAACATGTTCAACAAAGTCATCTAAGCCATGCGGAACGCTTGAATGAATAATAAAGCCGTCAGCTCCTTTTTCTTCGAACCACTGTTCCATCAAATTAGCGATATGCTCTGGCGTCCCAATAAATTGTGTTTTAGGTGTAGCAATTCGCAGCGCTGCTTCTCGCAGTGTCCACTTATATTTTTTGGCGTTTTCTTTAATTTTGTCGGTTGTACTGCGGAAACTATTATTCCCTATATCCCCCAAGTCAGGAAATGCATCATCTAATGGAAACTGTGAAAAATCAAAATGATCGAAAAAGCGTCCTAAGTAGTTTAGCGCATGTTCAATTGTCACCAATTGAGAAAGTTCTTCATATTTTCTTTCGGCTTCTTCGTTTGTACTACCAATTATAGGACCAATTCCCGGAAAAATTAAAAGTTCGTTTTCATTGCGTCCTTGCGCTGCAGCTCTCAATTTTACATCTTGGTAAAAAGCTTTTGCTTCTTCTAAATTGTCTTGTCCCGTAAACACTGCGTCAGCCGTTTTTGCTGCTAAATCTTTTCCGCTTTCAGAAGATCCTGCTTGAAACACTACGGGCTGCCCCTGAGCTGAGCGCCCAATGTTTAACGGACCTTCTACAGAGAAAAATTCGCCTTTATGATGCAATCGGTGCAGCTTTTTCTCCTCAAAAAATTGTCCGGTTTCTTTATTTCGAATAAATGCATCATCTTCCCAAGAATCCCATAATCCCTTTGTTACTTCTAGAAACTCTTCAGCTATTCTATAGCGTTTGTCATGAGTGGGGTGCTCTTTTCCATAGTTAAGCGCAGATCCTTCTAATGGAGATGTTACAACATTCCATCCCGCTCGGCCGCTGCTAATATGATCAAGTGAAGCGAATTGTCTAGCCACCGTAAACGGCTCGCTATACGAAGTCGATAGAGTGCCGACTAAACCAATATGAGAAGTGACAGAAGCAAGTGCTGATAGAATAGTAAGAGGTTCAAAACGATTCAAAAAATGCGGAAGCGATTTTTCATTGATATATAACCCATCGGCAATGAACACTAAATCAAATTTTCCTTCTTCCGCTTTTTGAGCCTGCTGCTTGTAAAAACCGAAATTAACGCTGGCATCTGACAAAATTTCAGAATGTCTCCACGCCCCCATATTACCTCCGACTCCATGAATAATAGCCCCTAGCTTTAATTGTCTTTGATGTGTCATATTACCATTCTCCTTTTTCATACCCATTCATAAATTCTCGTAATTGATTGGTTAAACCGCCTGCTCCAAAGCGAAGGACTCCTTCTTTTTCTGTCTTTCTTCCATTTCCTTCTTGTGCAAATTGCAAAAAAGCGATAACGTGAACTCTTCTAGGATGAATATTTTCAATTCCTTCGTCATAAAACCATTGATCAATTGTATTGTAAATCCCTTTATTGACTCTGAATTGACTGTGGCACCAATTAAAAAACTGGAGATCAGGCAGATTTAAATATCTCGCTTGCCCTAGCTTGGAAGCTGTAGCTTCACTAGATACATAGCCCATATGTTGAAATCTTTCCTTTGCTTGTAGCGTATCAGCTTTAATTTGATGCTTTAAAAATTCAATAGAAGGGAATTTTTTCTCTCCTCTCACCCGAAAGATCACGTCGCATTGAACTGTCTCTCCATAAATAACGTCGTTAAAATCCAGAATATGAACCTCAAATGTTTTAGATAGTTCCGATCCAAATGTCGGCTTAACTCCTACATTCATAACTCCTATATGTTCAAGTCCCCGCAGATGAACGAGGACACCATACACGCCATTTTTTAATTCCTCATGCTGAGTATCTATATTAGCTGTTGGAAACCCTAAGTGTCTTCCTTGCTGCCTTCCAGGTACAACCTGCCCTTTTATAATAAGTTTTTTACTTGTTTTAGCTTTTAATGCTCCTCTATTCACTACGTTCACCCTTCTTCCCTTAAGTCTAGTAAAAAATAAAAGGTTCTTTGCACAATGTCACACATTGTGCAAAGAACCTCTAGTGATCTAGTCGGTTTGTTTAATTTGATGATTTCATCATATACTTATTATTCCTATGAGTCAAGTTGGTTTTCGGTTAAAATATTAGATTGTTTTTTCATAAATATAAGAGTAAGGAGAATGCGTTGGGTTAATACGCTTGAAAAATTGCTTTGTTCGATCTTCTTTTGGATTTAAAAATATGTCTTCAGGATGACCTTGTTCGACAATCTTTCCTCCGTCCATAAATACCACGTGATTAGAAACTTCACGGGCAAAACTCATTTCGTGCGTAACAATGATCATTGTAATTCCTTCTTCAGCAATTTTACGAATAACAGACAGTACTTCACCCACCAGTTCAGGGTCCAAAGCAGACGTCGGCTCATCAAATAAAATGACTTCAGGATTTAAAGCAAGCGCTCTAGCAATGCCCACTCGCTGCTGTTGACCTCCTGATAACTGACTTGGATAAGCATTTGCTTTTTCAGCAAGCCCCACTTTTTCAAGGACGTCTAAACTGCGTTGTTTCGCTTCTTCCTTTGGCAGCTTTTGAACAATAACTAGCCCCTCCATAATATTTTCAATAACGGTTTTATGTTTGAACAAATTGTATTGCTGAAAAACCATCGTTGTTTTTTGTCGAAGAGTTAAAATGTCTTTGCGGTTTGGCTTTTGGCACTGAACCGTAAATTGATCAATCGAAACTTCTCCTTCATCTGCTTTTTCTAAGAAATTAATGCAGCGTAAAAACGTAGTCTTTCCAGAACCACTCGGTCCTAAAATGGTCACAACGTCGCCTTTTTTAACAATTAAATCAATACCGTCCAATACTGTATTATCACCAAATGTTTTTTTTATATTTGTTAATGCAATCATACAACTCCTCCTCGATTATAAACCGTTAATTTTCGTTCAAGCAGCGCTGTTATCCCCTCTATTAACATCGTCAGCATCCAATAAATAAGAGCAGCAGCAATATAGGCTTCTAAAAACTTGAGATTATTGGAAGCTACGATATTAGCAGCACCGTTTAGCTCTTTTTGCGATACGATGAATGCGATAGAAGACGTATGCAAAAAGCCGATGAAAATATTACATAAATTCGGTAAAGACAAAGCAAACGCCTGTGGAAAAACAATTCGTTTCATTGATTGAAAACGATTCATCCCAATGGCATACGCGGCCTCAATTTGTCCTTTTTCTACAGCTAACAAACCAGAGCGAATAATCTCTGACATATAAGCTCCCGCTGTAAAAGACAAAGCGATTAATACAAATACGACAATAGGAATGCTGTTTGCATTGAAGCCCCATCCATAGTAACTCGATAGTTTATTAATAAATAGCGGGAAGCCTAGGTAAATAACCATAATATGAAGAATAGCAGGCGTTCCTCGGAAAAATGATACGTATACGTTGGCAATTGGCGTTATTATTTTTACTGAATTGATTCTCACAGCCGCAACAGCAATACCAATAAGCAACCCGCCTAGTAACGGACCGGTGGTAATAAGGAGTGTTAAAGGTAATGCCTTTAAAATTTCTACAAATGCTGTCCATATAAATGGTACATCAATAATCATGTTTACACCCCTTTTAGTAAGCTCGTTTTATACATGAACAGGCTGATCATGTTTTTGCAGCTTCTGTTCTGATTTCACAAAAAATTTCTCTAATATAATCGCCACCAAATAATAAATAATGGCAAGTGCGATATATACCTCCACTGCATGAGCCGTTGCAGCGATAATGGTATCTCCTCTTCCCATCATATCCATCACACCAATGGTAAAGGCTAAAGATGTATCTTTTAAGGACCCAATCACAAGATTTCCAAAGTTAGGAAAGGCTACAACGAGAGCTTGCGGCAGCACAATTCGAGTGAACGTTTGTTTTCCGCTCATTCCTATACTATAAGCTGCTTCGGTTTGCCCTTTATCTACACTATTAATGGCACCGCGCATCATTTCAGAAAAAGACGCCGCCGTGCTCAGTGAATACGTGATAATAACAAATACAAGCGGAGCCATTCTTGAAACGTCAATATGAATCAATTGTAAAAGGGCAGGTATCCCGTAAAAAACTAAAAATAATTGAATTAAAATAGGGGTTCCCCTCATAAAAGAAATATAAACTGCTGCTATTTGGCTTAACACCGGTACTTTATAAATACGAGGCAGGGCAATAAACAATCCCAAGGTACTGCCAATCACAAGTGAAGCAATCAAAATCCAAATTGTAATATGCAAATAAGATAATAATTGAGGAATAGAGGTGAAAATCAGCTCTATATCAAATGCTTTTCCCATCTTTTTCTCTCCTTTGTTTCCCTCTACAGGTAGCGAAAGGACCCAAGTTCAAGGCTTGGGTCACAGTAAGTGCTTTAGTTATTTCCAGCTGCTTTTGTATAATCTTCTCCCAGCCATTTTTTACTTAATTTTGTCAATGTTCCGTCTTCTTTTATTTCTTTTAGCGCTTTATCCACATCTTTTTGTAAACCTGTTTCATCTTTGCGAAGCATAAAATATACTTTTGAATTTGAAATAGCAGGCCCTACAACTTTTTGCTCTGCGTCCGCTTGTTTATTGACAAAGTCAACTGCAAACGGCGTACTAATCGTGGCATCCGCACGCCCTGTTTTCAGCTGCGTTTTTGTATCATCAGATCCTTGGCCCGAATAGACGATATTAATTTTATTTCCATGTTCTTTGTTATACTTATCGATTAAGTTAGCAGAATTACTCGTTGCTCCTACAATTACCTTTTTACCGCTCAAATCTTTAATTGATTTAATAGACGTATTTTTTTCGTTTACAACTACATGTAGCGGAAAGATATTATAAGGTTCTTTGTTAAAAAGGAACTTTTGTTTTCTCTCTTCATTTACTTCCATCTGATGGGCTACTAAATCAATTTTGTTCGATTCTAAGCTCAAAAGTAAATTAGAAAAATCCATTGTCTTAAATTCGAACTTATAGTTTGGAAGACGTTTGTCTATTTCTTTAACAAGTTCTACGTCATACCCTGTTAGATTTCCTTTATCGTCAAGAAAGCAAATGTTCGGAAATTGCGTACCTGTTCCTACAATAATTTTTTGTACTTTGTCTTTGCTTGCGTTAGCCGCTGTTTCTTTATTTGGTGTTCCGCAAGCGGCTAGTAATAAAAGAAGTGATAAAAAGATAGCTGTCAGCTGTAGTTTTTTCATGTGTTTTGTCCCTCACTATGTCTCAAAATAATTTATTGTTTTAATGAATGAATAAAATAGATGTTCCAGCTATTTAACAATTGGTGAATAGTCTTCAATCAATTTTTCTATTTGTTCATAATCTTTTTCAATTACTCCTTTAAACTGCCCCTCGTCTCCAATTTCAACGACCGGTACATGGCGAATACCGTATTTAATTTCAAGTAAATCCCGCAAATAATCTTTTCCTTCTACATCGATACTTTCATATTGATATCCTTTCTCATGAAAATATGCTTTTAGTTCCTCGCAATGATGACAACCTTTTCGATTCCATAATAAAATCTTTGCTGACATGGTTTTTCCTCTTTTCTTTTAAATGATTAATTAGCTTTTTGTAACTCCTTGTGCTTTTCTAACTCGTATCTTTCAGGATGTAAGATTTTTCTTAAGAATACACCTTTTCCTTCTTCTCCTTGATCGACTTCAAAAAAACGTTCATACCCTTTCCTTTCATACATAGGAATCAACCACGGATGTCGATCAGAAGTAGCCAATGTAACGGCAGGTTCCCCCAATTGATCCCGAATAATTGTTTCTTCAACCCATGTTAAGAGTTTAGAACCTACTCCTTTCTTTTTAACCAAAGGATCTACGGCAAACCACCATAAGAAAGGCCAGTTCGTTATTTCTTTATACGTTCTTGCTGTAATCGTAGCTACGATTTTTTTATCACTTTCCAGCACGTAGCAACGGCTGTTTTGAATGTTTTCTTTTACAAGTTCAATCGTTGCCGTTGCGGCTGGAAACTTAATTCCTAGCTCTCGAATCGGCTCGTATGCTCGAAGTGTTAAATTCAACAGTTCTTCAGCATCTTCTACGGTTGCTAATCGAAATAATTCACTCATTTTCTTCACCTCATTTTATAAATGTTTGAAGAGATAGATCGGCTTTATAAATCAGCTCATCCACAGCTTCCTTTAAACGACTTTTGGCATTCGCATTGTTGATGCCTGTAAAAGAGACGTATTCATGCAGCAGAAAAAGAGTGCTGAGCCAATAAGGCCTACCTAAAAAAGACGCTAAAAGTTTTAAATCATACTTAGCTTTTAGTAAAGAATTCACATTTTCACCAATAAGAATTGGCAGAAGTATTTTTTCATGCAATAAATCTTTTGGCAATATTTTTGTTAGCCGGTCAAAAGACTGTACGTATATTTCATTTACTCCAGATAACAGAACGATAATACTTTTAGCTTGGTTCAATTTTGAAATAAATCCCTTTACTTCCTTCTGCGCTTCCTGCTTCAAAGCGTGTACATCATGATACAAAATAGTTTCTGCATGCACTCCTTTTGAGGTTAAGCAAGCTTCTAGCTCATCTTTCACTAAGGCTATTTGTTGATAATTATGAGAGCTTCCGTTATATAAAATACATACATCGCTCACTTTCTTCCCCTCCTTTTTATAGCAAAAAGGCTCCTGGAGTTTCCTCAGGAGCCTTTGGTAGACCAATCAGCTTTAATTGTTGTTTCTTTGATAAAACCGGAGAATGAAGTGAAGTGTCTTTGAAACATACTCACTTAATTCTTATTTACCCAAGTTGTTTTATCGGCTTTTCTGTTTGATGATTCAACTATATAGCCTCAAAATGGCAAAGTCAACTTATTTTTCAAAAAATATTTTTCTTTAAAAAAACTCTTTTCATCTGGAAAATCCTTTGCTAAAATTAATCCCAATTATTCTTACCTTTTTTATCAACTTTAAGGAGTGTTTTCAGTGAAATTAAGTATTTTAGATCAAAGCCCACGTTGTGAAGGTGAGCGTGCTGAAGATGCATTTCAGCATACTATACAATTAGCTCAGCTAGCAGAAGAACTTGGCTACCACCGCTTTTGGGTAGCGGAGCATCATGACTCTGCACATGTTGTAGGATCATCACCTGAAGTGTTAATTTCTCACCTGCTCGCTAAAACGCATCATATCCGTATCGGCTCAGGTGGTGTTATGCTTCAGCACTACAGCCCTTATAAAGTAGCAGAAAATTTTAATGTTTTAGCCTCATTATCTCCAAATCGCATCGATCTTGGAATCGGTAGAGCACCAGGAGGACTACCTCATTCTACTCAAGCCTTGCAACAAAACTCTCAGCCCACTAAGTCCTTAACAGACAAACTGATAGAACTTAAACAATACCTAAACAATACGCTGCCGGAAGATCACCCTCTTTACGGTTTAAAAGCCTATCCAAGGCCCGAAAAATCGGCAGATATATTTTTACTGGGAGCAAGTGCTTCAAGCGCAGAGCTTGCGGGTTCATTAAACCTTCCTTATGTATTTGCTCAATTTATTAATGGCGATCAAAAAGTGCTGGAAGAAGCGATTTCTGTCTATAATCAGCACGTTTCATCTCGCGCACGCTCGCTTGTCGTTGCCCTTTCCGTCATCGTAGCGGATACCTTAGAAGAAGCAAAAGCATTAGCATCCAGCACAAAAATATTTAAAGTATACTTACAAAATGGGAAGTCCGCTACATTAGGGTCCAAAGAAAAAGCTGAAGAATTTGGTCAGCAGTCCAAAGAAAGCTATCGAATTGAAGAAAAAGAAGCAAACGTTATATACGGTACAAAAGAAACCATTCGTCAAAAGCTTCAAGCTTTGAAACAGGAATTTTCTATTGATGAATTTATCATACTTACCGCTATTCAGAATTTCGAACAAAAAAAGCAATCTTATACGCTCTTAAAAGAAGCATTCAATGAAGGAGATGTGCAGAAAATTAATCAAACTCTAGCTGCTTACTAATCCAGAAGCTGAGATAAAAGTATTTTAGCAGAAACAAAACACGAACCAATAATCAAAATTATCGATTATTGGTTCGTGTTTTTCATTGTTTTATCTACTTCCGAGGAGTTCAAACAAAGTATACGCATACCTCTCATTTTTTCAAAAAATCATTAAATTGAATCAAACGTTTTTTTATAGTACCATATGAAGATATGAGTCTAGTAGAAGAAGGGAATTTAAAAATATGCCTTACAAAATGATTGTTTTAGATTTGGATGATACACTATTATGCGATGATCACACTATTTCTCCGCGCACAAAAGAAGCATTAATGAAGGCGCAAGAATCGGGAGTGAAAGTTGTACTTGCTTCTGGACGACCAACTTACGGAATGGTTCACATTGCGAAAGAGCTCGAATTAGAAAAGTACGGAAGCTTTATTTTATCGTTTAATGGGGCAAAAATCATTAATTGCCTAACAAATGAAGAGCTATTTAGCAGTACATTGTCTCCGAGAACTGTTGCACGTCTCGACGATATTAGCCGCGAAGAAGGCGTTTTAATTCATACATACGTGGGAGATGAAATTATAACCGAAGTAGAAAATAAATTTACGGATATTGAAAGTGACATTACAGGTCTGCCGATCCGTGTTGTTTCATCTTTTACTGATGCCGTTACAGAACCTGTTGTAAAAGTACTCATGCTTGCAGAACCGGAAATGCTGGTTCACGTTGAAAAGAAACTTCAAAAGCAGCTTCAAGGAGAGCTAAGCGTAATGCGCTCTAAACCATACTTCCTTGAATTTACAGAAGAAGGCGTCACAAAAGGGACAAGTCTCCACTTATTAATTCAACAGCTTGGCATTACACGCGATGAAGTGATTGCCATTGGCGACAGTTATAATGATCTTGCCATGATTGAATTTGCAGGACTTGGCGTAGCAATGGGAAATGCTCCTGAAGATATTAAAGAAAAAGCCAACCATGTAACAGATACAAACATGAACGACGGCGTGGCAAAAGTTGTGGAAGAATTTATCTTAAAACCTGTTAGCGTTTCATAAGACAAAAAAGCAGCTCATACGAACCGAGCTGCTTTTTTGTTTTGATTTTATACTCCTAAAAGTTTCATAAGAAGCGTAGCTAAAATAACAGTGGAAGCGCCTCCAAGTCTTGTTGCTACTTGAGCAAATGGCATAAGTGACATACGGTTGGAAGCTGATAAAATCGCTACGTCTCCCGTACCTCCTAAACCACTGTGACAACCTGTTACAATTGCAGCATCCACTGGATGCATTTTCATCATTTTACCTACAAAATAACCCGTTGCTACCATAGCAATAACAACTGCTGCACATACGACCACATAACCTGGTGTAACAATTTTCACTACATCTTCAAGAGGAATATACAAAATCCCTAGCCCCACCATTAACGGCCATGTTAAGCTCGTAGAAATGAATTTGTACATATGGTAAGCACCTTGCTCCATCTTAGCAGGCATTACTTGTAAACATTTGACTAGCGTTGCCGCTACGATCATTAAAACTGGACCTGGAATTCCTAAAAACTTATGTGCTAAGCCCCCGAAAATAAAGAAACTACATGCAATTAAAAGACCTGCGCCCATTAACGAAAAATCTACTGGTTTCTTGATATTTGTATCTTCTGAGATGCCATCTCCGCCTTTTGTCTTCACAAGAACTCCATTACCTGTTAATTCTGGCTTTTTCTCTCCTAGACGCTTCATTAAGCCAGCACATACGATAGCAACGATGTTTCCGATAACAGCAGCTGGAATCATTTGCGACACAAAAGATTCTGCTGAACTACCTAAAATTTGAGAATAAGCAAGTGAAAGTGGTAAAATACCTTCACCAATCCCTCCTCCAATAATTGGTACAACAATATAGAAAAATGTATGTTTTGCTCCGTAACCAAATAACATCCCAACAGCTACGCCTGCAGCTACAGCGGCTAACGTACCTAATACAAGCGGTACGAACATACGTGTAAAGCCTTGAATTAAAACTTTACGGTTCATACCAAGAATACTTCCGGCTACTAAACAAGAAATATAAAGGTATAAAAAGTTTGATGTTTTCATCAAAGTTGTTACCGCTTCCATAGATGCGGGATTTAAAACATTATAAAAAACTAATACGGAAGGTACAAGCAGTGATAAAATAGCTGGTCCGCCAATATCTTTTAAAATCGGAATTTTTAATCCTAAATCACCAAGCAGCATTCCCATTACCATAATAATCGCAAATCCGCCAATCATATCTGGAGGAAGCTCGTTGTAAACGGCCGCGCCATATACAATTAATGCAAGTAAAACGTATAGCGGCAGAGGAATAACTCCTACTTTAATATTGTTGATTCGGTTCCAAAAACCCTTATTTTCAGGCTGTGAATCTTGAGTAAACGTTTCCAATTTACGTGCTGTATTCATCTCATAACCCCCTGTGGTTCTAATATAGAGAATCATACACAAATTCCAAAAAACTATATACGTTATGTAACTTAAGAATTCTTTTTGTAACTAAAAAAAGCACAGCTTCTTTTTTCAGAAGCTGTGCTTTTTCTATCTAAAAATTAAGCATTTACTGTTTCTAAAGCTTTAATTTCTTTGTATGTTGGTTCCCACATTGCTGCTTTTACTGCCGCTTTAACATCTGTTGGAACTTCTTTTGCAACGCCATCTTTAATTGCTGCGTTAGCAACCGCTAAAGCAACGTTATAGGATACTTCACGTAATTCTTCTACGCGTGGTAGTAATGAAGCACCCGGCTTGCTGCTGTCTACCATTTGAGCTACAGCGTGTGCACATGCTGCAAACATGCTGTCTGTAATAACTTCTGCTTTTACCACGATTGATCCAAGACCAAGACCAGGGAAAACAAAAGCATTATTAGATTGACCAATTTCATATTCCACACCATCGTAGTTAACTGGTTCAAACGGACTTCCAGTCGCTACAAGCGCTTTTCCTTCTGTCCAATTTAATAGGTTTTCAGGAGTAGCTTCCGCAAGCGGAGTTGGATTTGACATTGGTAAAATAGCTGGGCGTTCTACATGCTTCGCCATTTCTTTTACGATTTCTTCTGAGAACGCGCCTGCTACACCAGACGTACCAATTAAGATTGTCGGCTTCACTTGTCTGACAACTTCTAGAAGAGAAATTTTGTCTTCTTCACGGTTCCAGTCCTTCACTTCTTCTGCTTTTCGTGCATAAGGCGTTTGGAAACCTAATAAGTCGTCCATGTCATCTGTTAAAAGGCCTCGGAAATCAACTGCCCAGAAGTTTTTGTATGCTTCTTCTTCTGTAATACCGTCTAATACCATTGCGTCACGAACTTGATCTGCAATACCGATACCTGCTGTACCCGGTCCAAAGATTAAAACGCGGTGGTCACGAAGTGGCATTTTAGACACTTGAACTGCTGAGAAAATAGCGGCAAGCGTTACAGCACCTGTTCCTTGGATATCATCATTAAACGTTAGAATTTCTTTTCCGTACTTGTTAATAATGTTACGAGCATTTACATTACCGAAATCTTCCCAGTGTAACAGTGCATTAGGGAATATTTCAAGAGATTTTGAAATGAATTGATCTACGAAATGATCATAGCGCTCACCGCGGATACGTTCATGACGGTTTCCGATATATAAAGGATCATTTAATAATTTTTCGTTGTTTGTTCCTACATCAAGAACAACTGGAAGTACTCTGCTTGGATCGATTCCTGCTGCAGCTGTGTATACGGCTAATTTACCGATAGCAATATTAATACCGCCAACGCCCCAGTCACCAATTCCTAAAATACTTTCTGAATCTGTAATAACCATTAAATCAATGTCTTTACTATTTGCATCGATATTTTTAAGAGCTTCTTCAATGCCTTCTACATTATCGATTGACAAGTATACGCCACCCGGACGGCGATATTCGTGGCTGTATTCTTGGATTGCTTGTCCAACTGTTGGTGTATAAACAACTGGAAGCATTTCTTTTAAGTGATCTTGCAATAAACGATAGAATAATACAGCATTACGGTTCTGTAAATCGTTTAAATACACATTCTTACCAAGATTATCTGCCTGAGCTAAAAATTGCTCATATGCACGTTTTGCCTGCTCATCTAAAGTTAAAGTCATTGGAGGAAGTAAACCTTCTAATCCTAACGTTTTACGCTCTTCTTTTGTAAAAGCTACTCCTTTGTTTAGCATTGGAGCTCCTAAAATTTCTTTCCCACGTAAAGTCGTTTCAATTGTTTCATTATCTGCAAAAAATACGTTGCGCATACGACTATCTTCCTTTCTGTAGACTTGTATGACAAGCATACAAGTTGGTTAGATTTAAGTAAATACCTTATATGAATATTACTCATATTATTCAAATGTCCGTTAACTTTTTATGAATAGCTTGCTAATTCATTTGACAATAGTATATTTTATGCCTATCTATTTCTGCTGTCAACTATTTTAGTAGAGCAATTTTTTAGTTATAAAGCGGTAGAAATTTCTGAATTTAATATCTTTTATCAATTTTCTTTTTATATAGGTACTAAGAACCCTCTTTATTCTATTCATCTCTTCTTAAAAGTCAAAATAATCCTTTAATATGGAAAAAATGTTTAATTATAAAAAATTTATTTTGAAATAATTTTAGTTTACCTATAAAGAATATTTTTTATTTTTTTGTCTATGCTGATTAATGAATTACTATGAATATTTCTTCCTTTCTATCTATACATATTAACTACATAGTTCTTTTTTATAATAATGGAGGTTATTGTATGTTAAAACCAGATACGGCTATTATTTTTGGATTTCTTATCGAAGAAGCGGCCAGTCGATTAGACGATCAAGAGATTAAAGAAATTGCGGCTAAAGAGCTAGAAAATGGAGAATTGGTGTTTGAAGAAGCGAGTTATTTTTATAAACGCTTTTTTATCCCTGCTTCCTCTGAATTAAGACAAGCTCTTCGCCGAGAGGTCTTATCGCTTCATTTAACATTAAATCAAATCAAAAATGCTCATGGCAACGGATCTATGTCTAAAATTGCTCATATGCATCAAATTATTGCAGAAACTGAAAAATCAACAAACGAACTTAACAGACTTTTAAATCTTGCGTTCTATGAGGGTGAGGACGATCAGACCTACGCCTCCTTCATGAATATTTTTTCAAATAAATCATAAAAAAACCGTCCTTAAGGACGGTTTTTCTTATTGAACACCTTTCATTAAACGCTGAATTTTTGGCGAAATCATTAGCACAATTACACCTAAAATGACCGACACTCCGCCCAATGCAGCAAAATAAACAACTTGCGAAATATTTTCATAGTATTGAACAAGCTGAGCATTGATTGCCTGCGCCGCTGCGCTTGTTAGGAACCATAAACTCATCGTCTGAGCAGAAAACGCTGCAGGTGCTAGTTTTGTTGTAGTTGATAGCCCTACTGGTGATAAACAAAGCTCTCCAACTACAACTAAGAAGAAGCTTAGCACTAGCCATAGCGGGCTCGCTAACGTTTCATTTCCATGAATGCTAGCCGGGATAACCATGACAAGGAAAGAAAGCCCTGCAAATAAAAGTCCTAACGAAAACTTCTTTGGTGTAGAAGGCTGTCTGTTTCCTAATTTTACCCAAACCGCTGCAAAAACTGGCGCAAATATAATAATGAATAGCGGATTTAACGATTGGAACCAGCCAACTGGAATTTTAAAACCACCATACGTTAGCTGCGTATGATCTTTTGCATATGTTGCTAAAATTGTTGATCCCTGCTCTTGAATCGCCCAGAACATTACTCCAGAGATAAAAAGAGGAATGTACGCTAATACGCGTGAACGCTCATCAGCTGTTGTCTTGGGGCTCTTATACATAACAACAAAGTAAATAATAGGAATAACAATCGCTAAAATACTTACAAATAAAATAACGCCTTCAACAGTTAAAATGCCCGCTAAAGAAGTCAGTACAATAAAGATTGCCAGTACAACTACAGCAAGTGCAATGGTACCAAAAACTTTTTTACGTTCTTCTGGTTTTAAAGGGTTTGGAACTTGTCTGCCTGCACGACCTAGGTTTTTGCCTCGTGTAGCCATAAATACGATTAGACCTAAAAGCATTCCTACTGCCGCGATTCCAAAACCTAAGTGGTAGTTATACTTTTCACCTACTGTTGAAACAACTAGCGGCGCGATAAATGCTCCAGCATTTACACCCATATAGAAGATACTAAATCCAGCATCTCGACGGTTATCAGTAGGGCTATACATATCGCCCACAACGCTTGAAACGTTTGGTTTTAATAAACCTGTTCCGATAATAATTAAGAACATTGAAATAAACAGCGCGGTTACACCTGCTGGCAACGCAAGCACTAGATGGCCGAGCATAATAAATATACCACCGTAAAACACCGTATTAGACGTACCTAAAATGCGGTCTGCAATCCAACCGCCAATAATTCCAGACATATAAACAAGGGAACCATAAATAGAAAAGATCGCTAAAGCGGTTCCTTGTTCCATTCCTAATCCACCGTTTGCAATTGTATCGTACATGTACAATACAAGTAGCGCACGCATTCCATAGTATGAAAAACGCTCCCAGAATTCTGTAAAGAACAAGGTAAATAACCCTTTAGGATGTCCGAAGAATCCTTTTTGAGGAACTGTTTCATACACTTTTTCTCTCTCTACCGACATATTCCTTAACCTCTCTTTCAACCGTAAACCACCATAGACAAAACTGTCAAAAAATTATGATGATATAAAAAAATAGAAACAAGAAAATTTTATTCTTATAAAATGATTCTGTCAATATCAGAATTTTACAATGAGTGCATAAAATACGGTTTTCCATTATAAAATTGTACCTATAAAAAGCTTTAAATCAAGATTTCTTTTCTTGAAATACCTTTTTGAAATTTTTTTTATACAAAACCCTTGATTACAAAGCATCTGATTATCTACTTTTCATACAACCAGATAATATTTTTCTTTTTGGGAATTTTTTCTCTATATTAAAAAAGAAACTTTATTATTTTTTCATTATGCTTCCCTCAATCGAAAATATACTTTTTCAGAATAATAAAAACCTCTTTAAAAATATCTGTTTTGTTATAGTAGATACTCATTTTCCCCCTATGTATTACCTTTAATATAAGTCATCCTCATTTTTTTATGTAAAAAAAGAGATAAAAGGTTTATTTTTTATCTCTTTTTTCACTGTACCTACAATTTTACGTATTCACCGTTTACCATTTGTCCTTTGTGAAGAGGAAACACACCTTCTTCTTTATTGTATACAATCGTTCCTCTATTAATGGTAGTTAAAATAACGCTATTAAATACCGTTCCTTCATATATACTGTGCTTATGTTTGAAAACCATTCCTTCTTTTGTCACTTTTTCAGTTTGATCCAGATCAACGATAACCAAATCCGCATCGGATCCCAGCAAGATGCTTCCTTTTTTAGGGTATAAACCGAATCGTTTAGCTGGATTCGTTGATACAAGCTTTGAAATGTGAGGAAGAGAAATCCCTCTAGTGATGGCTCCCTCACTAATCATTGCTTGCAAAGAGTACTGACCGCCTGATATTCCACCCCAAACTTTAAATAAATCATTCTGATGAGCTGTTTTTAGCTCAATCGGACAAGGAGAATGATCCGAAGAAATCATATCTACTTCCTCTGATTGAATACAAGCCCATAATTTTTCTTTTTGACTCCTGCTGCGAAGAGGAGGTGCACACTTAGCCGTTACGCCAATTTCTTCAAAGTCTTCCTCTGTAAAAAGTAAATAATGCGGACATGTTTCCAGCGTAACGTTCATTCCATTCTTCTTTGCTTCCGTAATAAGCTGCACTGCTTCATAGCTGCTAATGTGTACAAAGTGAAGCGGACATCCCGTTTCTTCACCGTACTCAAGCGCTTGCTTTACTGCGTTTACTTCTGCTACAACCGGTCGCGTTTCTAAATAATCTTTAATAGCAGTTTGCTTTTGCTTCTGTTTAGCCTGTTCAAGCTTTTGTATTAAGTCATTTCTTTCAGCATGCAGGGCAAGCACTTTATTTAGTTTTGCAATCTCTTTCATTCCTTCGTATAATGTGAGGTCATCTGAGAAATCAAATTCAGAACCGGCTTCTGACATAAATGCTTTAAAACCTATTACACCCGAATGAGCCATTTTGGCTAATTCTTCTTTATTACCAGGAACCAACCCTCCCCATAGACCATAATCTACTACTGACTTTTGATCAGCCAGCTTTTTCTTTTCCCACAGAGCTGCTTCTGTTACGGTAGGAGGAACGCCGTTTAAAGGCATATCAAAATATGTAGTGCAGCCTCCCGCAGCCATAGATGCTGAACCGTAGTCAAACCCTTCCCAATGGTCTCGGCTCGGTTCATCAAAATGCACGTGAATATCAATCATTCCAGGCAGAACATATTTGCCTTTAGCATCTACGTATTTTTTTGCTGGTGTGCTAACACCTTGCGCTATTTCTGCAATCTTTCCTTTTTTAATCCCTATATCCGCTTTTACTATTTCGTCTTCTAATACGACCGAACCATCCCTAATAATTAAATCGTACATGTTATCAAACTCCCCTTTATTTAACTACTCCGTCTTCTTATTAAACGGAGCAGTCTGCTATTGTTCTATCATGCATTGTTTCCTTCAAAAAGTCTTTATCCTTGTAAAGAAACCTGACACATAGACTGGTTATTACGCTAGTAAATATAACTGAATTATCTGATTTTTACACTCGCTATTTTGTCTAAACTTTTCTTTTTTATTTGGTTACTTTCACTAACTAAAAAGAGATTGAGACATAAATAAATGAATGGACGAACAAATTGGATAAAGGGACAAGTATAGATCGCTTGTGACACTGCTGTTGATTTCCGTGCAAGCCTTTCGTTTCTGCCGGCTCTCACCTCCTATTTCGCTTTTCCCGCAGGAGTCTTCGCCTTGCCTACCAATCAACAGCTAGAAGCAACTACATACGTAAAATCTACGTTCACCCTAACCATAAAAAAATCCGAACGAGTTTGATTCCCCATCAAGAATCAAACTCGTTCGGATCTTCCTTCAACTAATTTTGTCACAGCCTCTTTTAACTCTTTTTCACTTTTTGTGACATTGGCAACCTTACTGTAAATGTACTTCCTTTTTCTTGTTCACTTTCTACGTCAATTTTCCCTTTGTGTGTTTCTACGATCCATTTAGCGATTGCTAAGCCTAGCCCATGACCTCCCATTTGACGAGATCGCGATTTATCAGCACGATAAAAGCGGTCAAAGATTCGATCCTTTTCGTCGGGATGAATTCCAACCCCTGTATCACGTACTTTTAATATACATTCACTCCCATGCTGAACTACTTGAATGTTTACATTTCCATGAGGAGTCGTATATTTAATCGCATTATCTAACAAAATGTAAATCAGCTGAGTTAGACGCTCTTGATCTCCAGTTACCACTAGTTTTTCCGGCGTATCCAGCTGCAAATCAATATGTTTAGAAATTGCTAGGGTTTCAACGGATTCCATTACCTTTTGCACCGCGTCTGTAATATCAAAGGGCATCATTGCTTTTTCTACTTTATTAGAGTCCGAGCGTGCAAGCGTAAGCAAATCACTGACGAGACTCGTCATGCGCTTCACTTCAGCTTTCATATTATTGATTAATTTTTTAGAAAAAGGATCTTCTGTTACTTCCTCCTGCATTTCTAAAGCATTGATAGAAGAAAGCATAACGCTAAGCGGCGTTCTTAACTCATGGGATGCATCCGCCACAAACTCTTTTTGCTTTTGAAAAGCTGTTTCAATTGGGACCATAGCACGTTTTGACATTAAGCGGCTGATATAAATGGCTACTCCTACAAACAGTACGGTAAGGCTCAGCATAATAATAAGGAGCCACTTTAACAGCTGATAAAGAAATGAAACGTCTTTTCCAATATAAAGCATCCCTAAAAATTGACCTTTATAAAAAATAGGTTCACCCGCCATCATCAAATCAATATCTATTTTGCCTTCCCCGTTTTGCCCTTTTACTCCTTCAATGTGTTCGAAACTAGGACGCGGGGCTTTTATTCGTTCTTTCCTCACTTCATTTTCAATAGGGATCCAGCCATCAATTAAATCTAATAAGTTAGAGCGAAGCCGCTCGCTCGCCTCGTTTCCCATAATAAGGTCCCCTTCAGGGCTGATTACATAATAAAAAAATTGATCTTCACCGGCTACGACAATGTTTTTGTACTCTTCTTTTGACTGTTGATTCGAGCTGTTTATCGCTTGTTTAATTAAGATGCTTTGGACAATTCGGGACTCTTGCTTTAGCATGCTATTTAAGTTTTGTTGCTGACTGTTGGATACAACCACATATACCAATGCATAAACAATAAACACGAATAATAGCAAAAACAGCATTAGTAATGCGCTATATCGGAATGTTAAACGATTTTGCGTCTGGCTGAATAAATCTTGCTTTACTTTTTGTTTTACTTTCTGTTTAGCTCTTGTAAGGAGTTTAGCTTTCAATTTTGTAGCCTACTCCGCGAATGCTTTGAATAAGATCCTGTTTGTTAAATTTCTCTAGTTTTTTTCGCAAAAGTTTAACCGTCGCATCAATCGTTTTAATTGAAACATCTGATTCATATCCCCATACCCGGTCTAAAATAATATCTCGAGAAAGAACTTGTCCTTTGTTTTTCACTAAAAAATCTAGAAGTTGAAATTCACGAGGACTTAATTGAATAAACTCCTCGTCAAACTGTACGGTTTGACTTGCTCTTTTTAATATCATGCTGGCAATCTCTACTTCTTCTTCTAAAATCGGTGCATAATTACGACGAGACAAAGCACGAAGCCTTGCAAGCAGCTCGTCAATTTCAAATGGCTTAATAACGTAATCATCCGCTCCCGCATCTAAACCTTGTATACGATCTTGAACCGCATCTTTTGCTGTTAACATAAGAATAGCTCCGGCGTATCCTTCTTTTCTTAGACGTTTACATACATCGATTCCGTCTCCATTGGGCATCATCCAGTCAAGAATTAACACATCATAATGCGCTTCAGATGCATAATCATATGCATCATTCCCTTCCGTCACCCATTCGACGTTATAGCCTCCTTTTTTCTTTAGCATATAACTAACTAATTCACCTAGCTGCAAATCATCTTCTGCTAGCAGTACATTCATTCCGCGTAACTCCTTCCTTCGATACATGTCGCTGCATCCTTTTGTTTACTTTATTATACAAAAAGAATCAGCAGAAACAAGCTGCCTCTACTGATCTCTTTTCATTTTAAATTCCCTTAGCTATACTCAGCACGGGCACAAACCGCTGTCCAGCAGTTTGCGTCTTTTGTACTCTTTATGAATGCCTAACGATTTGATTTGAATATGAAGGATTTGATCCATTAACAGTTTCTGTGACCTTTACAACACGCCGGCATATCTCAGCTCGTACACCTCTGTGCTTCAATTGCTCGACGATTTTTTCTAACTTACTATAAGACGCTGTTTGTTTCATATCCATCCCCTCATTTCGTTAAGGTATTATTTATGAATCAAGTTTGTTTGTAATATCATACTTTTTCTTTAGCTTTTGTAACCATGTTGGATACTCTGTTTGGTATTTTTGATCAAGCAGCGTTTGCTTGATTTTTGCTTTGCTATTTTCATATGTTGCTTTTTGCGCTTCTTTTTTGCCTGTTACTTTAATAATGTGATAACCGTATTCTGTTTTAACAGGATCACTTACTTCATTTACCTTCATTGAAAATGCTTTGTTGGCAAAAGCTTCGACCATATCACCTTTTTTGAAGTATCCAAGGTTTCCGCCATCTGATTTAGAAGCTGTATCTGTTGAATATTCTTTTGCTAGCTTCGCAAAATCTTCTCCTTTATCAAGCTTTGCCTTTACTTCTTTCGCTGTCTTTTCGTCTGCTACTAAGATGTGGCTAGCTTTCACCTGTGCTTCTGTAGCTAGTGAATCTTTATTTTGATCAAAGTACGATTTCATTTCACTATCTTTAATATTAATAGTCGACTCGACCATTTTTTTTGCCTCAATATTCGTCTTTAAATCTTTTTTCAGCTCTGACAATTTTACACCGCTAGATGCTAATGCTTGATTTAATGCATCTTCTCCCCCGTACTGACTTTTAAGCTTTTCTAATTCAGCATTAATTTCTTTATCGGTTACTTTAATATTTTGTTTAGCTGCTTCTTTTGAAATGACTTTTTGTTCAATCAGTGAGTCAAGGACACTTGATCCTCCTTGAGCAAGAAGAGCATCGTACAGCTGATCTTTTGTGATTTTTTCATCACCAACGGTAGCAACCACCTTTGATTTATTCATTGCTACGGCACCGATAGCTACTGCAGCAATAACCACAACGGCTGCAATAATCATAATTATTTTGTTTTTAGACATCGTTAAACTCCTTTTCCATTTCTCATTACTTACCTAAACTTAAACTTTTGCGCGTTGGTAACGGTTTAAGCTCAATTAAAGGTCTTGCAATAGTAGATACGTATTTACTCGACAACAACCACGCCACTCCACAAGCTCCAATTAGAAGAATACTGTATCCTTGTACACTTTCTATCCAGTCTCCAAAAGAAGATAGGCGTATATATTTAATCAGAAACCCATGTAGCACATATACATAAAAGGTTTGAGCACCTCGAGATGTAAAGGACATTGTTTGTGTAGGGATCAAAGCTAGAAAGGAAATCGTCATTGCTAAGCTGATGCTATAAAATAGCATACGAATGGTCATTCCCTCTAATTGATTTACACCTAAAGAGGCATAAGATTTTGAACCAAATAACCACTCTTTCTCAAAGTCCGGTGCTATATACTGGATCCATAGAGCAATAATCAGCAAAGTGCCTCCAGCTACTTTTTTGCAAGAAACCGACGTCAACTTTTTAAAATGTTCTTTTTTCATATAAAATCCTGCTAAGAAGAAGGGAAAGAACACAAAGGTTCTAGAAAGGCTTAACGTTGTTTCCAGCGGTTCGTATAAGCCAATCATAATCCCTAAAACTGCCGCAACGGCTAAAGGATATTTGATTTTTGTAAAAATGAACAACATGGCGTTCCAACAAAATAAACTCAATAAAAACCATAGCGACCAAGCTGGCTGAAACACTGAAACTTTGAATGTGGATTCATCATACAGTTTATAGTCGTATACCGCATAGATAAGTTGAAAAATAATATAAGGAAGTAATACTTTCTTCGCCATCTTCCACATATATCCTTTTTTTCGATATCCCTTTTCAAAATAGCCGCTTATTAAAATGAACGCTGGCATATGAAAGGTGTAAATAAATATGTAGAGCGTCCGTAGCCACTGTTCATCATTAATGAAGGGAGTTAACAAATGGCCAAATACTACTAATACAATTAAGATAAATTTTACGTTATCAAAATACGCATCCCGCTTAGCCATTTGATCTCCTCCTTTCTTTCGCCTTCTACGAATTTGTACGACGTGCTGCTGCGAATATCTTTTCTTTACATTCCTTACTATACATAGTGAAAATGAAAAAACAGTGAAAACCTTGCTTAGTTCTATTTTTAAATAAGGCGCGGCTAAATAAGTTTGACAAACGGCGCCTCTTTCTCTACTATATAGATACGCACCCTATCCAATTCAATTTCGCTTGTTGCGGGACACTTAACCAGTACGGATGGATAGGGTGTTTTTGTATGCAAAAAAAGCAGAAGACCTAGGTCTTCTGCTTTTTATTTTGCTATAGGCTGACTTTCGTTTTTTCTGTTTCCTTTTTTATTTTTCAAATAATAAAACAAGTAACAAAAAAGGACAAAGGGGATACCGCAGTATAATGCGATACGCTGACTCTCATCAAAAGCCAGTCCTACACAAGCAGCAAAGCATAAAACAAACGCTAAAATAGGTACAATAGGATATAAAGGAGCTTTGTAAACAAGCTTCGATACATCATTCCCTTCTTTAATATAGCGTCTTCTGAACATAAAGTGAGAAGCCGCAATAGCCATCCATACAGCTACAACCGCAAATCCAGAAATAGAAACTAATACTAAGTAAACAGTTGTTGGTGCAACTACGCTTGACAGCAAGGACAGACATGCCACTCCCATGCTGATAAGCAACGAATTAAATGGAACTCCTTTAGACGTTACTTTTCCTAACCAAGTGCTGACCATTTTTTGATCAGATAATGACCATAGCATTCTCGAACATGCATATAATCCTGCATTAGCGTTTGATAATAAAGCTGTTAAAATAACCAAGTTCATGATATCTGCTGCGTAAGGAATACCTATTTGATCGAATACCGTTACAAAAGGACTTTCTAACACTCCTGCTTGTTTCCATGAAATCAATCCAGATAGTACAAACATGGCGCCAATAAAAAAGAAGAACGTACGCCAAATGATATTTTTAATTGCGCGAGGTATGTTCT
Source organism: Priestia sp. ST2 (assembly GCF_055810735.1). Lineage (NCBI taxonomy): Bacteria > Bacillati > Bacillota > Bacilli > Caryophanales > Bacillaceae > Priestia > Priestia sp. ST2. Next base: position 724,635 of record NZ_JBVVNT010000002.1, read on the forward strand.
TTTCCGGATCCTCTGTTTCCCCAGCCGTAATACCAATTAATTCTGTTCCCGAAAAAGCAAAGCTAACAGAAACCATCGTAATTAATACAGGCATAAGTCCATTTGGAAATAAACCGCCCTCTCCTGTAAAGTGAGAAAGCATCGGCGCTTTTTCATGACCGCTAAGGGGAATGAATCCAAACATCGCTGCTGCGCCTAAAATAATAAATACAATAATGGTTAATACTTTAATACTTGAAAACCAAAATTCTGTTTCACCGAAAAAACGTACAGATGTTGCATTTAAACCAAATAATAAAAGGGCAAACAGCGCGCTCCATATCCAAACCGAAACGTCAGGAAACCATCTTTGCATAAGCAATCCAGACGCTGTAAACTCCGAACCGACAGACACCACCCAAGTCAGCCAGTAAAGCCAGCCAACCGCAAAACCAGTTCCCGGCCCGATAAACTTCGTAGCGTATACTTGAAATGATCCTGACACAGGCATTGCTACGCTTAGTTCTCCTAGACATATCATGACTAAATACATAATTAATCCACCGATTAAATAAGCAAGGAGTGTTCCCCCAGGACCTGCTGCATTAATTGTGTAGCCTGAATTAAGAAACAGCCCCGTACCGATAACACCGCCAAGAGAAATCATAAATAAATGACGGCTTTTCATTTTTCTTTGTAACTGATTCATAGATGTTGTATTCTCTCCCATTATGTACCTCCTTTTTATAGTAAACCCATCTAAAAACTTGGTTTATTTACATATTCTCTATAGTCTCTTCTCTGAAAAAGTAGGCTCTATTTCTTCGATATGTACAAATTTTGTATATTGTATACAATATACACTTCTTAAATCTTTTTTCGATTATATCATTTTTCAGATTTTTTACAACAATCAATAGTAAAAAATATTTCAATAATTCTATTTTTTATATTCTAACTAAGATTAGACGAAGTGATATGATATGATTATTTTTACACATGTACGTTCTTTCACGCTATTTTTATACTCTCTCATCACCATGACATGATGAGAAAGAACGGCTGATGCGATATTTATTTTAGGGGGAAACAATGAACAAGGGGCCTATGATTTATCATTCATTAAAAGATCATGTATATAACTACATAGCAAGTCAAATTCAAGACGGTACACTGCTGCCTAACGACAAAATAAATGAAGCCAGCATTTGTTCTCAGCTGAATGTCAGCCGAACGCCTGTGAGAGAAGCGCTTATTAAACTGGCATCAGACAACCTATTAGAATACAGACCGCGCAGAGGATTTACCGTAAAGGAAATTGATACACCAAAAAAACTAGAAGTATTTGAAATCGTCGGTGCTTTAGATGGTCTTGCAGCTTCCCTGTCGATTGATCACTTAACGGAAGACGATTTTACGAAGATGGATGAGCTTATTAAAAAAATTGATGTTTCGATTGAATTAGAAAATTATCAGGATTATCAAAAATACCAAACGTATTTTCATCGAGTATATTTGAACCGATGCGGTAATGTGACCTTAAAAGAACAGCTTATATCTTTACAAGACGGATTCATCAGACAAACGTACTTTAGCGATGACAATAAAGAGCTATACGCCATTTTACATGTGATGAATGAACATCACCGCCATATTCTAAAACTTCTGAAGCAGAAAAAAAAGGCGGATGTTCAGCTTTACCTTCAAAATGTCCACTGGAAAATCGAATATCCAGAAATGATTTGATCAAAAAGAGGTTAAGGCATAACTAAATCAATCCAGTCAACAGCTAGAAGCAACAAAATACATGAAACCTACGTTTATCATACCAATAAAAAAATCCGAACGAAGTTGATTCTCCATCAAGAATCTTAATTCATCGTTCGGATCTTCTTTTAACTAACATACTGTTGTCGCAGCCTCTTTTATTTTGCTATAGCAGAACGCTGTTTTTCCTCTTTTACGTACCAAATGAATTTCCCAGTATATCCGTAAATAATCGCCAAAATAATAGAGACAAAGCTGAGCCACATAAACGGCAGATAAGCGAATGTAGAAATCCCAAGCGTTGTAGCTAAAAATACACCGTTGTCCGTCCACGGAACCATCCCTGAAGTTAAGGTTCCCCCTACTTCTGAGTTACGGGCAAGCACTAGACGCTGTATTCTTAACTTGTCATAACTTTTCTCCATAATTTTCGGTGTTAAAATTAATGAAACATACATTGCACAACCAAATATATTCCCTAATAATCCAACGAAAATAGTAGAAGCCGTAACGTTTCCTGAATTGACAAGAATTTTTTCGAATTTAGATAGCAGGACTTCTAAGACACCGAGCTCATCTAATAACCCGCCAAAGCCTAGTCCAAAAATAATGACAATAATGGAACCGACCATGCTTAAAATTCCGCCACGATTTAACAGCTCACTTAAAAATGTGTTGTCGGTATTAATTTTAAATCCTTCATAAGCCGTATTAAATGCGCTCGCCACATCCATATGTTGAAAGACAACTGCCCATATAATTCCTAATAACGAGCCAATGGCAATTGATGGAAGAGAAGGTTTCTTTAATGCTAAAAGGACAATAACAGCCAAAGCCGGAATCAGCATCCACCCGCTGATATGGAATGTATCCAACAGCGAAGATTTTAATCCGTCTACCCGTCCGGCATCAAAATCTTTTCCTCCATACATAAATCCTGTTACCGTAAATAATACTGCCGTAATGACGTAAGCAGGAATATCCAACACTAACATTGCTTTTACATGATCAATAACGTTCACTCGAGCCATTGACGCAGATAAAATGGTACTGTCAGAAAGAGGAGAAAGCTTGTCTCCAAAATAAGCTCCTGAAATCACAGCTCCAGCTACTAAAGGAAGCGGCATGCCTAAGCCTTGTCCGATTCCCATCATCGCGATTCCGGCTGTACCAACCGTTCCCCAAGATGTTCCTGTTGAAATCGAGGTAATAGAGCAAATGATAAGTGTAGCAAGTAAAAAGAATGTTGGATTAATAAACTCTAGTCCAAAATAAATAAGAGAAGGAACAACTCCTCCGGCAATCCATGTTCCAATTAACGTACCGACGGCTAATAAAATTAAAATAGCTTCTAAGCCGTTTGATATTCCTCTTGTAATGGCTCCTTGCAGCTGATTATACGTATACCCAAGTCGTACTCCTAGCGCCATAACAATAAACCATGAAATAAATAAAGCGAGCTGAATAGGTAAATCCAAAACAGTTGCAAATGAAATAACAACTGCTAAAAATAAAGCAAGCACAATCATTATCTCCCACATAGATGGTAAACGGGTTGTGTTCAAACTAGCTCCTCCTAAACTGGTATGTAGATTCTGGAATGTGGTATCGTTTAAGAGCAAAACGTCCTTATTTTTTAATTGTTCCTCTTACTGCTCCAACATATGTATTTCTATGAGTACTTAAACAATAAACTGCATCTTTTTAAGAACATAAAATAAGGATACTCGCGTAAACAATAAGCCATTTTCTTTTATCCAGTGGTCATAATACCATAAGAATGTGCTTTCTTACAAGACTCATTATAAAGCGCTTTCTGTTTGTTTATACATTTTAATATATAAATATATTTTCATTTATTTTATTCAACGAAAAGAGGAAAGTAATATGAAAGAATATGCAACGTTTGCAGGAGGATGCTTTTGGTGCATGGTCGCTCCTTTTGATCAGCTTACAGGAATCAGCAGTATCCGCTCGGGCTACGCTAGAGATAAACAAATCACTTCTAAAGCTTCTGCTCTTGTAGAAAAGGAAAACGAATACGTAGAGGCCGTGCAAATTGTATGGGATCCTTCTCAAATTACGTTTGAAGATCTGCTTAACCTGTATTGGCAGCAAATTGACCCTACGGATTCCGCCGGACAGTTTTCAGACCGCGGACCATCGTATCGAGCCATCATCTTTTATCATAACGAAAAGCAAAAAGAAGCGGCTCTCGATTCTAAAAGAAAGCTTGCCCAAAGCGGACGTTTTAACAATCCTATCGTCACACCTATTTTACCTTTTTCTTCTTTTTACGAAGCCGAAGAGCAGCATCAGGATTATTATCGAAAAAATGCATTTCACTATAAATTATACAAAGAAGGCTCGGGGCGCACTGATTTTCTGACGCAGCATTGGCCCAAGGACCGCTCTTACCTCAAAAAGATCCTAACGCCTATGCAATATTTTGTTACGCAGGAAAACGGTACCGAACCTCCTTTTACAAATTTATATTGGAATAACAAAAAACAAGGAATTTACGTTGACCTTCTAACTGGAGAAGCACTGTTCAAAACGTCAGATCAGCTTCCTTCTCATACAGGCTGGCCCATTTTTAAGCGCCCTATCTTATACGGAAACATAAAAAGAGTGCCGGCGCAGCATTCAACAGCGCTAAAAAGCAAAGAAGGAGATAACTATCTGGGTTTACTTTTAACAGAAGAAAACAGCGAATACTATCAAGTGAATTCCGCGGCTCTGCGCTTTATTCCAAAAGAGAAGCTTAAAGAAGAAGGCTATGAAGATTTTTTAATTTTGTTTTGATACCTATACTTTTTTAAAAGGGTAAAAATAAGCGGTTACTTTCTTTGCGTAGTGTACAGTTAAATCATGATGGTCCGCCGGACGCAAAAAAGGCTGAGTGATAGAATCATCTCTTATTTCACACTCTCCTTTTTGCAGTTCCCAAGGGTCATGATAAAGATCTCCTCTGTAGACATTTCCTTGATGAGTGGTAAATAAGCAGTAGCGCTCTGTAAGCCAATGAGCTAATTCTCCTTCTCTACTGCGATAGGACGGAGAAATACCTCTATATGTAAGCTTTACTCGCTCTTTTTGTGAGTCTCTGTGCGTTCGAACTGACTGAAAAGAAATATGGTTCTGAGTTTTGTTGAATGTCATAGCAGCGTGGTAATAAGGCAAATGAAAAAACTGACGAGCAATCCATACCCCTAGTGGATTGCTTGCGTCTAAACTAAAAAAATAAACGCCTTTTTCCCCTTTATATGTAACATATGTACGCACATTCAGCTCATATAGCCGTGAAAAGATAGGAACTGCGGGCGTTCCTTTAAATCGAATGTCTGTCATCGTAAAAGGCACAAGTGCAATCCATCCTTGACCATCATAGGTGTCAGGCTCTAACTGACTAGGCAATAAAGAAGCCAAAAATGCCGGATCTACAGGCCAATGAATAAACAGTAAATCTTTCCACGTTTGTTTCATTATCCAATTATTTTTCACTTCTTGGTCCCTCCTTTTTCTAGATGTTCTTTCCCATTAATTCAGCGGCTGCCGATTTCCCTGACAAATATGCGCTCTCTAACCGTGAGTGATTTGTTTCGTCTTCCCTTCTTAAAAAAGCATCTCCTGCCACCAGTAGCGACGGCATAATTTTAGCAAAGGGCTGATGAAGAACTTGTTCAGCCTCTGCATAGCGCCATTTCTTTAACTGAATGCTTTTAATATGATTTGCACCTATCCATTCTTTTATTTCATTTTTTATCGCCCGCAGTAGCTCATGTTCATGTTCATCAAAATGTTTTTCTGACCAGTCTTTATTCATATATATGCTAAGAACGGGCGTCTTTGATATTCCTTTTTGCTCATGATTAACGATTCTTTGGATTGTGCCAGAAGGATTCGTGATTTGACCATGATCACCATACAGCATCTCTGTGTAAAGCTCTACGATAGCAACCAAGCAAGGACTAAATTTCAGTGTGTTAAGGATAGATCGCCCCGCCTGTAACCTACTGTTATTAAGCACCTCAATAACCTGAGGAGACGGAGGTGTAAAAATGATATCAGTCGCTTCAAAAATCTCATTTTCTTCTGTATACAGCTGATACCTTCCGTTTCGAAAATCAATAGCTTGAACTTTTCGATTCACGTATACGCGTAAATCTTCAGCTAAATATTTAGCTAGCGCATTCATCCCATTCATACTTTGATACCGAGGATGATGGTCACCAAACCACTTCTTAACCTTTCTATCAGCTATCCATTTATTTACGTCTTGTTGAAATTCATCGGATCTCACTGTAAAAAATTGAGCTCCGTGATCTGCTTTTCCCTCTCCTACTCTTCGGGTAGCCATTCGTCCCCCTACACTTTTACCCTTATCAAGAAGAAAGACCTCTATTCCTTCTTTTTGTAATTCAGCCGCTGCTGTAAGGCCCGCCATTCCAGCACCTACTATTCCTACTCGTCTCATTTTTTCCTCCTTATTTAACGCATTTACTTACAGTATAAAAAAAGCGGAATGATTGAGCTAATTTAAACTGTCTTTTTCATTTAACTGCATTTCTGCTTGTCTCAAAAAAGTAGTCTACGATTCCTTTCAGCTGAGTATACTTGTTGTATGCAAATATATCTTTACCTACTAGCACGTCTATAGATAGGAGGACTGTCATATGATGCTCTATGATATTAAGCACAAAGTATATTACGAAGTATTTAATACAGCTCGCCCTAAAATGAAGGACTCTCACCAAGGTCGAAGCTGGGGATATGTTTATAAAAATCTCAATGGACAACCTACAAAGTTTTGGATTGACTTTACGCATGGACGTTTTATGTACTTTCAAGTTGAAGACAAGTGGTATCGCGTGCAATATTTGCAGTCCAATGATAAGAAAAAAACAGCGGATGTCTTTAAAGGAGCTCTCATTGACTTGATTTTAGATGGAATGGATCTCAAGTTAGTACGAGGAAACTTTGAAAAGAGAAGACTCTTAGCTTTATAACACATAGAAAAACAGCCGTAAAAGCAGTCCTGCTTTTACGGCTGTTTAATTGTACGAGGAGTAATCAATATTTCAACCCTCCTATTTTTCGCTTGTCCCTCTGCTGTATTATTAGATGTCACCGGCTTGAACTCTCCAAATCCTTTTGCACTGAACATGCTTGGATTAAGCTTATCGTTTTTTAAGATAACTTTCATAAAGTTAACTGCTCTCATCACGCTTAACTCCCAGTTGGATTCAAAACCAGCGTTGCGAATAGGTACGTTATCGGTGTGACCGCTAATAATAATATTACGAGGAGGATCAATCACCAAAAGCCCTGAAATATCATTGGCGATTTTTGTATCTTCACTCCGAACTTGTGCTCTTCCCGAATCAAACAATACATTGTCTCGAATGGAAATTAAGAGACCTTCCTCGGTTAACGAAGTCTGTAATTGATTTGTTAGGTTTTTCTTTTGAATATACGCATTAATTTTAGATTGAATTTGCTGAAGCTCTTCTTGATCAGCTTCTCGAATGGTTTGCTCCTTTTGTTCGCTCGTTAACGATTGTGAAGAAGCAGGAGACTGATTAGGAGCTGTCTCCAATTCATTTGTTTTTTCCGTACTTTTAGCTGCAGGGGTATTTGAAGGCTGAACCGCTTCTTCAGGTTCCTCCAGAGATTGAAATTCCATCACACCCGTTCCTCCAACGAACGCTTCATTAAATGCGCGAGAAAGGTTCTTAAATTTCTGCGCATCCACTGAGCTCATTGCAAACAATACAATGAATAAAGCAAGTAAAAGTGTAAGCAAATCTGAGTAAGGAAGCAGCCAGCTTTCGTCAACATGGTCCTCTTCATGCTTTCGTTTTCTGCGTCTACTCATTTATGCCCACTTCACTTTCTTGAAGAAGCTTTTTACGTTCCGCTGTTGGCAAATAAGAAGCCAGCTTTTGCTCAATTACTTTGGGTGTTTCTCCTTCTAAAAGTGAAAGCACTCCTTCGATCATCATATACTTTACCTTTACTTCATGTTTCGATTTACGCTTTAGTTTATTTGCAAACGGATGCCATAGTACATACCCAGTAAAAATACCAAGAAGCGTAGCAACAAACGCCGCGCTGATCGCATGTCCTAGCGTATCTGTATCTTCCATGTTCCCAAGCGCAGCAATTAACCCTATAACAGCTCCAAGTACACCCAGAGTTGGAGCATATGTACCTGCTAAAGCGAAAATACTTGCACCCGTTTGATGTCTTTCTTCCATAGCATCAATTTCTTCAGACAACACGTCTCGTATATAATCCGCACTTTGACCATCAATAGCTAAATTCAAACCATTTTTTAAGAAAGGGTCATCTACATCAATAATTTGGGCTTCAAGTGATAGTAACCCTTCTTTTCGAACAACTTGTCCCCATTCAGAAAACATGGATACTAAATCAACGGGCTGCAGCATTTTTTGTTCTTTAAACAGGACACCAAACAGTTTTGGGACTCTTTTGATTTCATTTGAAGGAAATGCAATCACTACTGCTCCGACGGTTCCGACAATAATAATTAAAATAGCAGCGGGATTTCCTAACACAGATGGATTAACCCCTTTGAAAAACATACCTACAATAAGAGAGGCTATTCCTAAAATCAGTCCAATAAAAGATGTTTTATCCATATGTAATTCTCCTATCCTTAACTTCCTGTTCTTTCTTTTTGTGTATTTTATCCTCATCTTTTATTTCGACTATTTCATAGAATTTTTAAGCCTTTTATGAATCATATTTATAATTACAGCTTTTCTCTATTATAAAAACACTTTTTTCAACTTTTCATACAGAATATCTGAAGGTCCAGCTATAATCGCTACAATTTGATTTTCCACATAAATAGCGGCCGTCATCTTATTATCAATATCAGCTAAAATGGCAAATCCGACGTTAATGTTCAAGTTTATTCACCTCTGTCACGTTCTTGTTTATTCAACATATAAAAAGAACAGTCTTACCATTTATTTTTCCGTGTCTTATTGACATTTGTAAATTTTATATTAAGATTATGTAAATGAGTTGACAAAATGGAGGTGATATCATGCTACTAGAAAAATACTGTAAAGACACTGATTTATTGATTATCCAGTTTACAATCGAACTAACAAAAGACATTCACGCTAAAATCTCCGCACGTACTTTATTTTATGAAGAACAGGTGATACGTTATGCTGAAAAAAGAATACGTTCTTTCTTACATCCTCTTTCCCTTAAACATACGCTAAAATTTGTCTATCAATCTGAAATACTACAAACCATTCTATTCAAATTAAAACCAACTTTTGAGCAGCAGCATGTATTGCGCTGTATTTCATCTTAAAAAGGAGTTCCCTTTAGCGGAAACTCCTTTTTGATTTGATTCTACGATATAGACGATATGCTTTTCTGATAACGTTTAAAAGCGGGTACGGCAAGCGGATATGGTACTTATCAATAGTCGGATAAAAGGTGTAATAAGCTTTTACAAGGTCTGTCCATTTTTTATCAATACCTTCTTTATAAAAGTCAGAGATATCCACCACATACCCTCTTCCATCTTTCATCATGACATTTTTACCATGCACATCATACGGGTTTAAACCTTGGCTTCTTGCATAGTCCAAAGCTGCGTTCACATCTTTTATGACTTGTTCTGGAATCTTTATTCCCCGCTGGATGGCATCATACAAGGTAACGCCTGTAAGTCTTTTTAAAATCAAGTACGTCTTTCCTTCATGAAAAAGTTGAGAATAAGCTGGGTGAACGCCCAGCTTTCTATACACTTGCGCTTCTTTCTTTACACCATAAATTTCTCTTCCGTATACTTTCACGACAAATTCAGGATAATTTTCGTGCGTAAACACACCCGCATAGTTTCCTTTACCAATAAGTACCCACTCTTTTGTTTTGTTCGTAACTTCAACTGGATCATAGTCACTTTCACTTTGAATCGTAACTTGCGTTAGTAATGATGTTTCAACTAGCGACACTAACTGTTTAATTGTTTTATCCATAGTCCCCTCTAAAAATCCTTCAGTAATCTCTATCAAATATTACCCTATGATAAATCTCAATGCAGGATGTGTCAATAAATTGACAGCCTGATATAAAGAGGGAAAGTATTCCCGTTCATTCAAGACTGCGCGTGAACTTTGTGAACATTCACCTTCAGTTCTTCTTTCATATTCAGCATTACGCCCGCCATCGGAGCAATAGATTCGGGCTCAGTCAGCTGAAATAAAAAGCGCTTTGTCATTTCTGACAGAAAAATGGTTACTATTTCAGTGATATAGTCCATGCCCCTTTCCGCTTGATGCTCAATCCCAAGCGGCATATACATATAGCTTGGGACATCAATGGACCCTCCTTTTTCAAAACGGTCAGGTAAAAATTCACTTGGCTCTAAAAAATAATCTTCATGGCGATGCATCATATAAGGGCTGATTAACATAATCTCCCCTTTTTTGATACTGTAGCCATCTATTTGTATATCTTCACGTGCTTGACGCCCAAATAGCCAAAGAGGCGGATACAACCTCATGCTTTCAGCAATTATTTTGCGCATATAGGTCAGATTTTTGGTTGAAAGTGATTCGCCGCTAGCATAGGCTTGAATTTCTTTATGCAGCTGAAGGTGCTCCCTAGTATTTTGAGACAGTAAATGAATAGACCAGCTGCATACGTGCGTAATCATTTCATACATCGAAAGGAATATAGAATTTAGCTGTTCATATATTTCTCTTTCATCGCTGTCTTCTCCGTAAGAATTCAATATATACTGCAGTAAATCATTTCCTTCGGTTTTGTTTTGAACACGCATTTGAACGCGTTCAAAAAGGAGTTGTTCTAGCTGCTCATCTGAGTCAAGCTGGTGCAAAGGTAGACGAATATAAATTTTGCCTAACTTTTCTTTTTTTCTCATAAGCGCTTGAACATAGTGAATTTTATCTTTCTCCTCAATCGAAATGCCAAATACAAGTTGAAGGAGTACAGCTACGACTATCTGTCTTATGTCTTTTACTATCGTTCGAAGCTGCCCTTCTTCCCACGTTTCCGTATGCTTTTCAATTATTTTTGCGATTGCTTCCTTGTTATAAGTTAGATGTTGTTTTAGTTGTGAGGGTTGAATGGGGCTCATATATAATGCTTCATCTGTCCATAACATTTCTTCGCCTAGCAGCGTTTTAAACATATGCGTTAGTTTAATTTTTTGAAACGCCTTGCTGTTTGTAATGACTACATCTTTAATAAGTTGAGGGTCTCTCGTTACATAAAAGCGTTTGTGCGCAACTCTAAATGTTGCAATTTCTCCATACTGAGTCAAGTTTTCCAAAAAACCCAGTGGGTTCTCTCTAAACTTTTGCAGGTGACCGGTAAGCTTATACGACGAGGGGCCCTGTATAACCGGCAATGTTATCACTCCTTTTCTAAAAATGCGGGACTTAAACAAATAAAAGAGTAGTCCACTAAAGACTACTCTTTTTCACACAAAGATATGCTATTGATTTCCACAAAAATTCTTACTTATTATTCCATATTGATCCATACGCTTTTCACTTCAGTGTAGTTATCAAGCGCATAGCTTCCCATTTCACGACCAATTCCCGACTGTTTATAGCCTCCAAACGGGCTTGCTGCATCAAATACGTTGTAACAGTTCACCCAAACTGTACCTGCTTTAATACCATGAGCAATATAGTGTGCTTTCTTTAAATCCTGTGTCCAGACGCCCGCTGCTAGACCATATGCTGTATCATTTGCTTTGGCAATTAAATCATCGAGATCATCAAACGGCATAGCAGCTACAACCGGACCAAAGATTTCTTCACGAGCAATCGTCATTGAATGATCGACATCTGCAAAGATAGTCGGTTCTACGAAATAGCCTTGATCAAATGGAATGTTTCCTCCTGCGAGTACTTCCGCTCCTTCTTCAATTCCTTTATCAATATAGGTTTTCACTCGTTTTTGCTGCTGCGCAGATACAAGCGGACCCATTGTCGTCTCATCTGCTAATCCATTTCCTTGTTTAATAGATTTCGTTTGAGAAACTAAATCAGCTACGACATTATCATATAAGCTTTTTTGGACATACAGACGACTTCCAGCACAACATACTTGTCCTTGATTAAACATAATACCTGAAAGCGCACCAGGAACTGCTTTTGTTAAGTCTGCATCCGGGAGGATAATGTTTGGTGATTTACCTCCAAGCTCTAACGTCACACGCTTTAAGGAGTCGCTAGCTTGCTTCATAATTGCTTTTCCGACAGCAGTAGATCCTGTAAAAGCAATTTTATCGACAAGATCATGATGAACGAGCGGTTCACCTGCTGTTTTCCCGTAGCCTGGCACAATGTTTAGCACGCCTTTTGGGAACCCTGCTTCATCGGCTAGTCGGGCCAAGTAAAGTGCAGAAAGCGGCGTTTGCTCTGCTGGTTTGAGCACAATTGTACATCCAGTTGCCAAAGCAGCTCCGAGCTTCCAAGCGGCCATTAAAAGCGGGAAGTTCCACGGAATAATTTGGCCAACAACTCCTACTGGTTCATATCTTGTATAGTTAAAATACGCTCCTTGCACAGGAATAGTTTGTCCAACCATTTTAGTTGACCATCCAGCAAAGTAGCGGAAATGTTCAATTGCTAATGGAATGTCTGCATTTGATGTTTCACGAATTGGTTTTCCGTTATCAAGCGTTTCAAGCTGCGCAAGCTCCAATTGATGTGTTTCCATTAAATCAGCTAATTTATAAATAAGTCGACTTCTTTCAGCTGCTGACATCTTTGTCCAAGGTCCATGATCAAAGGCTTCTCTAGCCGCTCTGACGGCACGATCAATATCCTCTGGATTTGCTTCAGCTACATCTGCCAACTTTTCACCCGTTGCTGGGTTTACTGTTTCAAACGTTTTTCCCGAAACAGAGTCTACCCATTCGCCGTTAATGTATAGCTGTTTAACTCCTTTTAAAAACTCCACTACTTTCGGACTCATTTCAACTTTTTTCGCTCCAAGATTTTGCATCAAATACATACCTCCCCACGAATTTTGAAAACGCTAACAATGAATATTTTACCATGTTATCTAGTGAAATCAACAATTTCGCATACAATATTCTGAATTTTTCTACATGTATTCTAGTTATCTAAAATTTATCTTACTAGCACAAATGTCGAAAGAGGCGAAACATTTACTGTATTTCCTTTCACCGTACGGAGCGTTTTTGTTCCTGCCTGCTCGCCGTCAACAAGTAATCTCCACGTTCTGTTAGAAGGCAGATGAACCGTTTGAGCTTGTTTATTTGCATTATGAATCACCATTATTTCGTTTGCTTTATCTTTATTGGCTTTAGCATTTAACGTATAACCTACTACGTTTGCTGGTGCATCAACAAAGCGTAAATTTTGATGAATAGCCTGTGCACTCGTCATTCTAAATGAGGAATATTGCTTTCGAAGCGCAATAAGTCCCTTCATATAATCTACTTCTTGGCTGAAAGCTGCTCGGCGCTTCCAATCTAGCTGATTGACAGAATCGGGTGACTGATAGCTATTATGATCTCCGCCTTTTGTTCTCATAAACTCTTGACCTGCATGTATAAAGTTCATTCCTTGAGATGTTAAAATAATAGAAGAAGCAAGCTTATGCATTTGCTTTTTCGTTTGCTCGGTGTCAGCAGGGTTCGTCAGCTGAAGCTTATCCCATAACGTATGGTTATCGTGAGCTTCTACATACGTCACAACTTGATCCGGGTCTTCATACGTGGCAGTGGAATGATCATAATCTATTCCAGCTGCTATACTTTGCTGTATGAGCTTTTCTTGCCCCTGTTTTCCATTAACAAATCCGTTGTCATGATCAAAAAATACGCTGCCTTTAAGACCATCTCGCATACCGTCATTAAAATGAGCGATGCGCTTCATATCCTGAGCGTTTTTCTGATTAGCTTTTAGCTTAGCATCAAGCTCGGTTCCTAGATCCCAGCCCTCTCCTAAGACGATAATGGAAGGGTCAATTTCATCTAACTTCTTTCTCACTTCATTCATTGTCTTTGTATCGTGAATCCCCATTAAATCAAATCGAAACCCATCAATGTGGTACTCTTTTGCCCAATACGCAATAGAATCTACAATAAACTTCCGAACCATCTTCCGTTCAGACGCCGTGTCGTTTCCAACACCTGTTCCGTTGGATAAAGTTCCATCTTCCTTATAACGGAAGTAGTAGCCTGGAACTAATTTATCAAAGCTATGCTCACTCACTGCATACACATGATTATAAACCACGTCCATTACCATACGAAGCTGCTTATCATGAAGCGTTTGAATCATTTGTTTAAGCTCAATGATTCTCGTCTTAGGATTATATGGGTTTGTTGAATAGGAACCTTCTGGGACGTTGTAATTTTTCGGATCATATCCCCAGTTAAACTGCGGCTCGTTTAATTTCGTTTCATCCACCGTACGATAATCGTAAATAGGCAGGAACTGAACGTGCGTCACACCTAAATCTTTAATATGACTGAGTCCTGTTTTTACTCCATTTGGTCCTTTCGTATTCCACTCCGCTACGCCTAAATATTTTCCTTTATTTTTGATACCACTCTCTTTTTGAGACGATAAATCTCGTACGTGCAGTTCATAGATAATCGCATCTTCTGGATTTTTAAATTTCGGCTTATTTGCACTCCACTTTCTCGGATTTGTCTTAGCCAAATCTACGACAACTCCGCGATCTCCATTCACCGTTGTTGCTCGTACATATGGATCAACCGCTTCGCTCCAGCTGTTCCCAATTTTCACTTTGTACGTATAAATTAGTTCATCATGATTTCCTTTTAACTCCGCTTTCCACGTTCCTTTTTCACTTTTGATCATAGAAATTTCTTTTACAGCTTTGGAGTTCCATGATGAATAAGTCACTAGCTTGGCTTCGCTTGCGGTTGGAGCCCATACGCGAAAATTTGTTTGTTTCTTAGAATACGTGTTTCCTAAATCGTTTCCGCTATATGCATACTTTTCGTCAAATTCTTTCGTGCGAACGACATTTCCATTGACTACATCAGCTGAGCCGTAGCCTTTTTGCTTCACTTTATACGTTTTTGTAACGTCCAAAGGCTGTTTTGTTATGATTTTAACTTTAGTAGTAGCAGCGTCTTCTCCCTCTTTATAAGGTATCACTTTCTCAATTTGAGCTCCGTCAATTTCAATGTCTCCTAAACTCTTAGAAGAGTCAAACGGCACGTTTGTTTCTAAGGTGATTTGATTAAATGTATCCATAGTCGCTTTCGTGATTTTCCGAGTGATATCTACTCCAGCTCTATCATAATAAATTCGATTTTGTCCTTGAACAATCCATACTTCTACATTCCCATCTTTACCAACCTTGGTAATAAAGCGCTCTCCTCCGTCTTTATTTTCCCAATCGCTGTCACTAGTAGAATGGCGTACAATAAAACCAATTTTGTCAAATAAATTACCACTTCCACTGTTAATGGCGTAGGTCGCCCTCTTCCCAAAATTCGTGTCTTCCGTAAATTCGATTTGCTTCCCTTCTTTTTCATCACCTGGCCATGTCCAAATGTTCCACCCGCTGTAATCTCCGTCGTACCGATGATAATTTAAGGTAACGTTTACTTTATCAAACTTCGGTAAATCTCGGTATTCACCGTCAGGAGGAGACGTATATGTATGTTCATCTCCACTTTTCACCCATACTTCTCCTTCACCGTTCTCCACCGAAACGAAGCGGTCTCCTCCATCTTTTTCCCACGACTCTGTTCGAACAATAAAACCTACTTTGTCATAAATACCGGGTAATTCAACTTCCGCTACTTTTCCAAATTGATCTTCCTCTGTAAATACGTAAGGCTTCCCTTCTCCTCCTTCAGGAAAAACCCATAATCCCCATTCCTTTGTATCATTTGGAGCAGGCTGATAGTGAATCGTGATTTTAGTTGAGTCTGCTGCAGATGCAAACGATTGCATAAATGGGCTAAAAAAAGAGCTTACTAGTAAGAGTAAAGCCATCAGTACCATTGCATATTTAGTCCAACTACATTTCAATGAAAACCCTCCCGTAAAATAAAGTACGTACACATTTTTCACTATAACCTTTTTTGAAAGCGTTATCATAAGTATTTTTTCCTATTTTATGTCGATAAAGAAAAAAAATCCATAGTTAACAATGTTAACTATGGATGACGTATCTCTTTTACACTTCTGCTGTTTCAGGTGAGATAGTTTGATCGTTATATACGTTTGTATCTAGCTCTTTTGTTAATTTACTAGTGACGACTCCGGCTGTCATGCTTCCACTTACATTAAGCGCCGTACGCCCCATATCAATCAATGGCTCTACTGAAATTAATAAGCCTGCTAGCGCTACGGGCAAATTCATAGAAGATAATACAAGTAAAGCCGCAAATGTCGCTCCTCCGCCAACGCCTGCTACGCCAAACGAACTAATTGCTACAATGGCAATCAACGTGAAAATAAATGAAGGCGTTAAGGGATCAATACCTACCGTTGGTGCAATCATAACGGCTAACATAGCTGGATATATTCCAGCGCATCCGTTTTGACCAATTGTAAGACCAAATGAACCTGCGAAATTCGCAATTCCTTCTGGAACCCCTAACTGTCTTGTTTGTGTATTAACATTCAAAGGTAATGCTCCAGCACTTGTACGGGAAGTAAAAGCAAAAGCCAATACAGGAAATACTTTCTTAACATATGTGATCGGATTTACACCGATGATTGTTAGAATAACTAAATGAACAATAAACATAGCTGCCAATGCGACATAGGATGCTACAACAAATTTTCCAAGTTTAACAATTGCATCAATATCACTCGTTGCTACTGTTTTGGTCATAATTGCGAGTACTCCATAAGGAGTTAACCGAAGAATTAGCGTCACTACACGCATTACAATTGCATAAAGCGTATCAATAATTTTTGAAAATAACGCCGCTTCCTCAGCCTTTTTACGCTTCACGCCTAAATACGCAATTCCAACAAATGCCGCAAAGATGACAACTCCAATCGTGGAAGTTGAACGTGCGCCTGTTAAATCAAGAAATGGGTTAGCAGGTAATAATTCTACTACTTGCTGCGGGATTGTTTTTGCTTCTAAACTAGATAAATTATTTTCTAAGTCCTCTCCGCGCTGAAGTTCCGCTTCCCCTTTTGTAATTTGGACAGATTCTAAATTAAAGCTCGTTGTTGTAAAAATACCAATTGCAGCTGCTATCGCTGTTGTGACAAGCAAAATCCCAATAATTAAACTACTAATCTTTCCAATATTGCTCGTCAATTTTAAGCGAGTGAATGCCGCTACAATCGATACAAATACAAGCGGCATAACAATCATTTGCAGAAACTTAACATATCCGCTTCCTACAATGCTAAACCAATCGGCGGTCGTCATCGTTACTTCATGAGTCGGACCATACACCCACTGAAGAGCAAAGCCAAAAATAATCCCTAGTCCAAGCGCTGTAAACACACGCTTTGAAAATGATACATGCTTTTTCTGCATCATAAACAGCCCCGCAAGCAATGCGAGCATAATGAGGATGTTTAGGATGACTAATAAGTTATTCATAGATGTTCCCCCTGTAATTTTTTCCATAAATCATGTCTCTATTACTTATAATATAACAATACCAATAAGTCAACTAGGTTTTATGTTTTTTCCTGAAGATAGTTTTTTTGAATAATTTTGACAAAACAAAAAAGCTAAGGATTTTCCTTAGCTTTCTATTTTACGCTTGTATGTACTTCAGTGGTCTTTTGCCCCGTTACCAGAGATGGTCTTTCTTTCATTACACCGGATGTACTACAATTCATATATAGGATTACATTTCATATAATTCATTTAGCCATTTTACAAACAAATGTCTGGGTAATTCTAGTTCGTGAAGCTCGACATATTGAATATCAGATAGCGTCGTCCCTCTAGCCATATAAAAGTACCACTGCCAGCCAATATCTTTAGCAATGGCATAGGATTTAGCTAGATCTTGTCTATTATCTGTCTGCTGCATATCATTCATCCACTGCGTTTCATCCGCTTCATACTCATAATAATGGAGAGTATATTTATCACACCAATACGTAAGGTCCTGATGGGAAAACGGATTTTCTCCGTCACATACTTGAAGCAATAGCATTCTTAAATTTTCCGGTGTATACGGTAATATAATTTTTTGATCTGCACGTCTCATTTTGCTACCTTCCTGACATGTTCGTTTCTTTTATTACATCATGTACGGCTGCGTTTAGCAATAAGAAATGGATGACGTTTTCATTACTTTTCGTTTAC
Organism: Priestia sp. ST2; assembly: GCF_055810735.1. Taxonomy (NCBI): domain Bacteria; kingdom Bacillati; phylum Bacillota; class Bacilli; order Caryophanales; family Bacillaceae; genus Priestia; species Priestia sp. ST2. Next base: position 742,722 of record NZ_JBVVNT010000002.1, read on the forward strand.
AACATTTCATTTGCTTGCAAAAACCGCCGTATCTTCGACATACAGAGGCAGTCGGATTTTAACAATCGTCCCTTTGTTCTGTTCACTCTCAATCTGCAGGGTACCGTGATGATCATGAATAATTTTGGAGCTGATTGTTAATCCAAGCCCCATTCCTTTTTCTTTTAAAGTAAAAAACGGTTCTCCTATATGTTCTAGACGATCTTTAGAAATTCCTACTCCTTCATCTCTAACTTCTATAAAAATATGGTTATCCTGCGCTGTTTTGATTGTAATGTAAATATTTCCAGGCCTATCCATGGCTTCAATTGCGTTTTTAAAAACATTAAGTAATACTTGAATAAGGTGATTTTTATTTCCATACACACTAGCGTTATTTGTTTGTTCATCGTATAAGAAGTCAATGTTTTTCAATAAAGCTTCATGGGAAGTTAAACTCATTACATACTTAACCGCTTCTGTAAGAGAAAACACGCGAAAATGTTCACTTTCAGGTTTTGACAAAAGGAGCATTTCACTGACAATACCATTAATTCGTTCCAGCTCATCAAGCATGATGTTAGCATACCCTATTGCGGATCGGTCTGTTTCTTTCATGAGCTGAACAAACCCTTTAATACTCGTAAGCGGATTTCTAATTTCATGAGCAATTCCAGCAGCTAATTCGCCTACTACAGACAGCTTTTCCTTTTTTATCAGAAGCGCTTCTGCAAGCTTTTGCTGAGTGATATCTCGTCCAATTGTGATAAGAGCTTTTCTTGAGCCATCATCAAAAAACACAGGTACTTTAATAACATCAAATGTTTTGACCTCGCCGTTTGGTATTTCAAACGCTTCTTCCGTACGTACCTTTTCCTTTTTCCTCCAAGCTTCTTCATCCGATGAAATACAGTGTAAGAAAGCAGCTTGAAAGAAAGGGACAAGCTCCCCAAGTTCTGCATCGGTTTTACCCCTGTAATCAATACCCTTTAAATGATAAAGTTCTCTTCCAAAATCATTCACCGCCACCCATTTGCCAGCCCCATCTTTGAAACAAATAAAATCTGGCATTGAATTTATTAATGTAGCAAGCTGATACTGTTCATCAGACACCTGGGTATGAACCGAACGCTTATGAAGTAAATAAAACGTTCCAGCCGTTACGCCCACTAGTAAACTATCTTTTATCAAACTGCTAAGAGCATATGCTCCTTTAAAAAATGCCATTGTTTGAAAGACGATGTACACCCCTACAAGCAGAAGACCCGCTACCGCCGCTGCTTTTCGTACACCCTCCCTATTTTTTATCAATATTTCCCACCAGCCTTTGTTTTTTAAGTGAATACTCTCTATGTCTCATCAATTAAGTTCTGAATATTCTTCTTACTTTTAAACTAGTTTACCTTATTTTTTTATTCTTATCTAATACCTTTTTTTATTACTTTTGACACAGTTTCTTTTATCCTCTTTAGTTGTTTCCGCATTTTCATTTTATTTGAATTATTTTCTCTATCAAAATAGGAATTTAGATACGGAATATACTGGAACATTTAGGTAATAATACTCTTTTTTGTATTTTCTTAATATTGTAAATTCGAGTAGTACCAACTACATCGATAAATTTAGGGGGATTTTAATGAAAAAAACCGTGATTTCTTTGGCTGTAGCAACAAGTTTGACTTTATCTTTTACAAGTGTACAAGCTTCTACTTCTGCAAATGCTTCTCACCATCAAAGTTCTGAACAAAAAGCATTAAAAAAAATCAATGCTGAGAAAATTTATCAAGACATTGCGTATCTCTCAAAAAAACCTCGTGTGGCAGGAACTGAAGCTGAACGCGAAGCTGCTACATTTGTTCAAAAGCGTTTGTCTAAACTAGGCTATGAGAGCGCAGTAGAGCCTTTTACCTTTACCGGTTACACACCAGCAGCTAGTTTTTCACTAAGCGTAAACGGTACCAGCTACTCTCCAACAACTTTTACTTATAGCACCAATGGAAATGTCACTGCTGAAATTGTAGATGGAGGGCTGGGTACAAAAGATAATTTAGCAAACAAAGATGTAACAGGTAAAATTGTATTAGTTCAGCGAGGCACTATTACTTTTGGTGAAAAAGTATTAAATGCTGCTGAAAAAGGGGCTGCAGCCGTCATTATTTTTAATAATACAGACGGTGAGCTAAGCGGAACGCTTGGCGGCGCTAATGATAACTACATTCCGTCTCTTGCTGTTACCAAAGAAGAAGGTGAAAAGATTCTTACTTCTATTCAAAAAGGCGAAAAGCCTTCAGGTACAGTAAAAATTGAAGGAGCTGTCGTAAGTGAGCGAACATCTTATAATGTAACCGCTACTAAACCTTCTACTTTTAAGAAAAAAGGAACAAATGATATTATTGTAGTAGGTGCTCATCATGATTCTGTGGCCGGAGCGCCTGGGGCAAATGACGATGCTTCTGGAACAGCAATGGTGCTTGAATTAGCTCGCGTATTTAAAACTCTTCCTACTGATACAGAACTGCGATTTGTTACATTCGGAGCTGAAGAAGTAGGTTTACTAGGATCCGAGCATTATGTTAGTGAGCTATCTGAAGATGAGAAAAATCGTATTGTTGGAATGTTTAATTTAGACATGGTGGGAAGTCGAGATGCGGGAGATTTGGTGATGAATACAGCTGATGGAACACCAAATCTTGTCACAGAATTAGCTCAAGCTTCAAGTACAAGATTAAATGGATCACCTACGCCATTCCAAGCTGGCGGCCGCAGTGATCACGTTCCTTTTGCAGAGGCAGGAATACCGGCTGCTCTATTTATTCACAGTCCGTCTGAACCTTGGTATCATACGCCTGAAGATACCCTTGATAAAATAAGCAAAGAAAAACTTCAAGATGTGGCTGAGATTGTTGGAACAGCTATTTACGATCGTTCCCGTCCCGATCAACAAGGTTCTTCAGTTAAAAAGAAAGCAACATTTAAAGCTCCTCATCTTTATCACGAGCAAGATGTTAAATAAGAATCTGTCCCTGTTATTCATACATGATCAAAAAAAGAGATGTTTATGCATCTCTTTTTTTAATAAGCAGATTTCTCAAGGTTTTAAATCCATTATGCTACAATTATTATAGAGGAACCTCATTTATTGCTTACATAAAAATTTTGAACAAAAGAGGTGTATTTTTTGGATTTTACGGTAGACCATTCAATTCTTTTGCTATCTATTCTCCTTGTCATAGGGGTACTTACTGCAAAGTTCTCTACTCGCCTTGGAGTCCCTTCGCTTGTACTCTTTATTATTGTAGGAATGGTTGTTAGCCACTACATCTACTTTGACAATGCTCTTTTAACACAAGGATTCGGAATATTAGCGCTTATCATTATTCTTTTTGATGGAGGCGTGCAGACCAAATGGAAAGATGTTAAACGCGTTGTTCGCCCTTCCGTTTCATTAGCTACTTTCGGAGTCCTCATTACGACAGTTTTAACGGGTGTACTTGCCAAATATATTTTAGGTGTTACTTGGCTTGAAGGCTTTTTATTTGGGGCAATCGTTGGCTCTACAGATGCTGCAGCCGTGTTCTCTGTACTAGGGACACAGAATATCCGCCAAAAATTAAACTCCACGCTAGAAGCAGAATCTGGTTCCAATGATCCGATGGCCATCTTCTTAACCGTTTCTATTATTGAATTAATTCAACATCCGGACTCTCCTATCCTCTCATTAATCCTTAATTTCTTTTGGCAAATGGGAATCGGGCTGGTACTTGGTTTAGTACTCGGAAAAGCATCCGTTTGGATTATTAATCGAATTAATTTGGATTCTTCAGGTCTTTACCCTGTGCTTACATTGTCATTGGCCGCCTTAACCTATGGAATTTCCACATTTGTAGAAGCAAGCGGTCTACTTGCTGTATATGTAATGGCAGTGGTAGTAGGAAATGCAGATCTAACTTATCGTCACACAATTGTCCGCTTTAACGAAGGTTTTGCATGGATGATGCAAATTTTAATGTTTATTTTACTCGGCCTTCTTGTCTTTCCTAATCAACTGCTAGATATCATTTGGCAGGGTATACTGTTATCTCTTTTACTTATGTTTGTCGCTCGTCCACTCGGCGTATTTCTTTCGATGATGTTTGCTAAATATTCTTCCAAAGAAAAACTGTTTATTTCTTGGGCCGGTTTAAAAGGAGCTGTTCCAATTGTATTGGCTACTTATCCTATGATGGCAGGTTTGGAGAACAGCACGCTCATTTTTAACGTCGTTTTCTTTGTTGTCTTAACTTCCGCTCTTCTTCAAGGAGCAACAATCGCTCCTTTAGCCAAATTTCTAAACCTTTCTCAAGGTGAAAAAGAGACGGTTCCTCACAGTCTCGAGCTTGTTTCGATGGGCAAAACCAAAAATGAAATGATTGAGTTGAAGCTCGTGGAACATGCAGATATATCAGGAAAATCGCTTGAAGAACTTCACCTCCCTGAAGACATTTTAGTGACTGCTGTTATTCGAGATGATAAACTACTTACCCCTAGAGGAAATACACAAATTTTTGCAGGTGATACATTATATATTCTTATTTCGAAGAAAAAACGGGATAAAGTAAAAGCATTTTTCCAAAAAAATACGTCTGATGGGGACGAAAGAGAAGGAAAAACTAGTTAAAAAATTGGTTAAAGTCTTTACAAGAAAAACAGCACCCGATTATTGAACGGAGTGCTGTTTTTGCTGTTGCATCAAATAAAGAGATTTATAATTGGGGTGATGTTTTAAAAGTTCTGAGACCGTTACAAATTTATACCCCTCTTCCTTTAACTTCGGTAAAATTTGTTTTAATGCTTCAATGGTTTGGGTTCGATCTCCTCCCGTATCATGAAACAATACAATATCTCCTGACCTGGCATGGTTAAGCACTTGACTTACAATTTTACCTACGCCTGGATTTCTCCAATCAAATGTATCTTGATGCCAAGACCAAAGAATAATGGTATACTGCTGATTTTTAGCAGCTTTTACTACACGATCGTCATAATAGCCAGTAGGTGGACGAAACAGGTAAGGTTTTATTCCTGTAATAGCTTGTATACGTTCATCCGCTTTTTCAATTTCTTGTTCAATTCTCTCTACTTCCTGACCCCTTACTTTCAAATGGCTATATGTATGATTAGCAAGTTCATGCCCTTCACGAACTTCTCTTTGAGCAAGCTTGGGAAACGACGTTACTCGATCTCCGACTACAAAAAAAGTTGCTTTGGCACCGTACTCTTGCAATAAATTCAAAATGGTCGGCGTATATTTAGGATCTGGTCCATCATCAAATGTAAGCGCAATTAACTTCTCGTCTTTCATGGGAACTTCCCACACGATATCTCCTTTTTTTTCATAATAAAATCTGCTCTTCTTTGCAGCATCCGCCTGAATACCATAGAAATTAATGGAAACAATAATGATAATTGACAAGTACCATTTCACTCAATGACCTCCTTTTTTGTCTAGGTGTGCTTCATGCGTATTGTCAATAAACGCTTTAATACCAACTGCAAATAATCGTTCATCACCTAAACACACGCGCTGTTGACGGCGATTAGCTGCAGAAGTTGATTTACGGTTTTTCATAGTCTTCTCTCCATTACTAATTGATTGTGTTTTTAGCTTTACCAAAAAGTCAAAAATAAACCTACGGGTTCTAATATGGCGAAAACATTTTTTTATAGTAACTACACGCTGTCTAGCGTTTTGAATAGGAGATATATACATGCGAAAATTTTATTTAGCTTTTCTGTTAATGATAAGCACAACCATGGTTATACTGCCTTCTGTTAAAGCAGTCAGTGAAAGCAATACGAAACATCAGCAGCTGACCGTAAGCGAACAAGGATATTCTCTTTCATTGCCCAATGAATATACGCTTCAAAAAGAAGAGGATGGAAAAGATATTCTTTTTTCAACCAAGACTCCCTATACGTGGATGCGAATTGAAGTCCTTTCCAGGAAAGAAAGTACAAGCAAATCATATCTAGATCGCTCAAAAGAATTATTTGATGACCAGTTTGGAAAATCGTTAAAAATTTCTTCTACATCCCTATTTATTCAGCCTGTTGTGTTTGCATCTACATCCGGGAGTAAAAAAGAAACGGCAAAGCTATATGTACTAAGAGAAACAAAGGGGCACCCTGCTTTAAAAATCACGATGATTACAGCTAAAAATTCTGATGATGAAAAAAAGTTAATTTCAATTGTTAACTCAGTAAAAACGCATGAATGAAAATAGATAAGGAAGCCAGCTATGAAAAAAAAGATATTTCTTGTTTGCTTTATATGTTTGATGAGTGGCTGCTCAACTGCTTTTCGTGAAGAGCTTATTAACACACAAGAAGAAATTCCAAAAGAACGCTTGCCACAGCAAAAGTTCACCTATCCTTACAAAGGAAGCAGCAGAACAGAGGTAGGTTATCTTAAAAAAAGCACCAATCAAAACTATACGCTTTACGTACTAGAAGGATACAAGTTTACAGAAGAAGAGCCACGAAAAGATGTCATTTACAACAAAAAAAATGATGCTTTGTGGATGCGGATTGAAGTGTTTCCACCAAATAAAAGTGTAGATGAGCTCAATAAAGAAACAAAAAAAATTTTAAGAGCTGGCTTTTCAGAAGTGGCTTCCCTTGATACGCACCTCATTCACCATAACTTAGAGATAGCAGCTGCGTACAAAGCATCAGATGATAAAAGTAACGCATACGGTTTTCTCGTTCGAAAGCAAAATCAACACCCTACTTTCCGATTAACGATCTTTGCTCCTAAATCTGAAAGAGATTTAACTCCATTTTTAGAAATGGCGAGAACGCTTCAAAATGCATAAAACAGAGAAAAAGTCGGTTTACAAAGTGTGTAAACCGACTTTTTTTTATTTCATATCTAATAGTTTAGTTTTTAAATCTTTTTCCATTTGATACAGCTCTGATTCTGCCTCGGTACGCTTCGTACGTCCTTCTTCTTGTATCTTTAGCACTTCTTCTAACGTGGTAATCAAATCGGACTGCGTTTTTTTCAATGTTTCGATATCGACAATCCCCGCCTCGTTTTCACGAGCTACTTCAATCGTGTTCTGCTTGAGCAGCTCTGAATTTTTAGTAAGCAAGTCGTTTGTTGTCTTAGATACTTGCTTTTGGGCTTCCATTGCTTTCTTTTGGCGTAATAAAGTGGTTGCGATTACTACTTGATTTTTCCAAAGTGGAATAGCTGTTAAAATAGAGCTTTGAATTTTTTCCACAAGGGTCTGATTGACTTCTTGAATTAATCGAATCTGCGGTGCACTTTGAATGGCAATTTGACGGCTCAGTTTTAAATCATGCACTCGTTTTTCTAGCCTATTGATAAATTGATTTAAATCATTGACCTCCTGAGCCATCAAATAGTCATTTTTTTGAGATGCTGTTTGCTGAAGCTGGGGCAGCGTTTCATTCTGCAGCGCCACTAACTTGTATTCGGCCGCTGCAATGTAGACGTTAAGCGCCTCGTAAAACTGTTTATTTTTATCATATAAGCTATCTAGCATCGTAATGTCTCGATACAGCATTTGTTTTGAGCGCTCTAACTTATCTGCAATTTTATCAATTTCAACATTAATGCTTTGATATTTTGTTAATAAATTTTGAATAGGCCTAGAGACTCCTGAAAATAATCGACCGATGACTCCTTTTTTCTTTGCAGAAAAATCATCGGGATTCACTTGGCGAATCTTACTCATTAAATCTCCTATAACATCTCCTACTGGTCCCGTATCTTTCGTTTGCACATGCTGTAGTACAGATTGAGAAAACTGAGATAGTTCTGACTGAGCTGCTACCCCATACTGTAAGATAGCCTGCTGATTTTTATAATCAATTTGATTTGCGATTTTCTGTGCTTTTTCCTGATATTCCGGTGTCAAATCATCGTATGTGTTTCTTTTTGCAGCGCGAGAGTCCGATTGTACCTGCGGGGTAGGCGACGCAAAAGGATCATCAAGCAGCGCATCTAACGATTGATTTTGATTATATTCTTTCATCATAAAATCCCATCCTTTGCATTTACGTTACTTCGTGCGATTAGTAGCTGTCGGTATATACGGCTGCTCTTCTTCAAATGCTTGTTTTAGCACTTTAAGCTCTACATCTAACGTCAGCTTATCTTGTGAAAGAGCATTTGTTAATAAATGCTCATACTTCCCTGATAACCCGCGCAGCATGTCTTCCGCTTCATGAAGACTTTCTTTTACTTCTATGCTTTTCGTTGGTTTTGATAATAAAAACATATACCTTTCAATGACGGTAACCGTTGATTGTAAGTAGTTCGTAAAAAAAGGCTGAACATCTTTATATCGTGCGGGCTCTTTTTCTACCATTTCAATGATGCTTTTACCTACTTTGTGTAGTTTAGAAAGTTCTGTCCACATATGAACAGACCGAATTTTAAAACGATAGCTTCCAATGGTTCTTAATTGCTTTCTTGCCTCTTTTACTTGATGACGAACGTATGCAATTTCTTCTCTATACGGATTTTGATAATGACGTCGAGCACTGCTCATAATAAAAAACAGGCTCATCACGACCATTACTCCTATACTAATGCCAAAGGATTGAGTCATCGTGGTACTAAATCCAAAATAGCTGACCGGAACGGCTACTGCTCCTGTTGCCCAAATGGCAAGAATCTTTTTTATGATTCGAACGACTTTCATCGCTTTCACTCCTATCTCAAATGTGACCGAACTTTTAAACGTATACATATTATACCATTGTCTTCCCGTCTCTTAAAACGATTACTGTTATAATTTATATACGGATAAAACCTTTAAAGGTTTCACAAAACAAAAAAACAGGCAGCTATTAAAAGCTGCCTGTTTTTTATTGATCTTCGCGCTTGTTGTAATCATACTTCGAGCGTTCAATTGGTTTGAACCCTTCTGGTGTATGAAAGCGGAGTAAATCTCCGTAAACAAGTTTATCTGATAGTTCTAGCTTTTTCTTAACTAGTTCATCATACTTATCATACTGTTTCGCTTCCTTATCTGAAAGCTGCTTGCCCGTTGCGTTGTCATACACTTTCTGATCAACTTTTGTTACCTTAGGTGTAACAAAGTCACCGTTACGGAAAGGTACAACTTGCTGATGTTCTTTTGATAATAAGTCTGTACCAAAGTCAATATAGTCTTTTGTATCAAGACCTAATAAATGCATCACTGTTGGACGAACATCTACGTCTCCGCCATACGTATGATTTACGCCGCCTTTAAGGCCTGGTGAAGTAATAAATAATGGTACGCGCTGCAGTTGAGCTTGTTCAAAATCATTGATGTTTTTACCCATTACTTTGCCCATTGCACGCTTATGGTTTTCAGAAATACCGTAGTGGTCACCGTACATCACGACCATCGTATTGTCTGCTAAGCCAGAGGCCTGTAAATCCTCAAAGAATTGCTTAATTGATTCATCTAAATAACGAGCCGTTTGGAAGTATTGGTCAACTGACTTATCTCCCGTATTGTGAGGTCCAATCGTTTGGTCTTCCTTATCTAGCGGATAAGGGAAGTGGTTTGATAACGTAATGAACTTCGCGCTAAATGGCTGCTTTAAGCCTTTTAGGTACGGCATTGATTCTTTAAAGAATGGTTTATCTTTTAAACCATAGTTCAGCGTATCTTCGTCTGACATATTGTAATAAGCTGAATCAAAGAATTTTTCTACACCCATTGATTTATACATTTCATCACGGTTCCAGAACGATTTTCCATTTCCGTGGAACACAGATGTTGTATAGCCTTGCTGATCTAGAATACCAGATAGCGACTGATAGGTGTTATTTGCTTTTGTTGTAAATACAGAACCTTGAGGTAAGCCGAATAATGAGTTCTCCATCATGAATTCAGCATCTGACGTTTTACCTTGCCCTGTTTGATGGAAGAAGTTATCGAAATACATTGTGTTCTGATCTTTTAGTAGTGAATTTAAGAACGGCGTTACTTCTTCACCATTTAACTTATAACCAATCATAAATGACTGAAGTGACTCTAATGAAATATAGATGACGTTTTTGCCTTTTGCTTGACCGAAATATTCTTTGTTCGGCTCAGCATATGTTGCTTTTGCATAGTTCTCTACCTCAGCCACATCACTGCTATCTGCTAGCGCGCGCTGTGCTGAAGATTTCGAGCTCTGGATGATGTCATAGATCGTATAGTTATACGTTCCTAAATATTTTACTAAATAGTTGCGGTCAAATGTTCTTGTTAATAGTTGAGGACGATCCATTTCCGCTAGTGCGATGTTGGCACTTAAGAATAAAATCCCTGATAAAAATACACCTGTCACAGTACGTCGACTAATTGTTGCTGGTAAGTCAACTTTTTTCCATAGTACTAAAACTAAAAGAATAAAGAAATCTGTGAAGTATAAAATATCAGTTGGGCTAATTAAAGCCATGGCACTGCCGCCTAATTGACCAAAGTTGTTTGACTGAGTCAATACAGGAACAGTAATAAAATCATTAAAGAAGCGATAGTATACTACATTTGCGTACAGGATGAATGAAAGTAAAAAATTCATTCCAAGCAGTGCTCGTACTTTTCCCCGCCCTTTAAATAGTAGTGCAATGGCAAAAAAGAAAATTGCCGAACCAATTGGGTTTATGAAAAGTAAAAACTTTTGCATAAAATTATCTAGCCCTAAGTTAAATTCGATACGATAAACGGTATACGTTTTAATCCAAAACAACAAAACTGCAATTAGAAATAACGGCAGCTGTTTCGAAAAAATATTTTTACCGTTTGTCATGAGCTGTTTCATATTCCCACCTCTGTCTCTATTGAAATTTAAGCTCACTTTTATTTTTATAGTAAATGTAAAAAGAAATCTCCCTTACAAAAAATGTAAGAGAGCTAATCTGTTCTTTCACATTTTAACTCTTTAAAAAAAATTGTCAACACCGCTACGTATAATTTTCACCAAACGTGAGAAAATAACTACTTTCTTATTCCCAGCTATATCGGCTTTCAAACACAAATGTTTCCTATGCTTTTTTTCTTCTCACTATTTAATACGGACAGCTTCTCTTTAAGTTTCACTATTTTATATTTATTTTTTATTTTGTCCACTATACATATAAATTTAACACTTGCCTTAGTTTTCCTTCTCCTTTACAAGAGAATGCATAAAAGCGCTTGTGAATATTTGTTATACTAATACCTCTTATTTTCTTTTCTTTCTACAGTAAACCACATATTTTGAGTTATTTCTTTCTTTAAATTTGAAAAAAATGTGTCAGTTTGCATCGAAAATTTTTATTTTTTTACCTTTTTGTTTATAATATAAATTATAAATATTATTTGAAATTTCAGATCTCTTTAACGTCTGATCTAGAAAGTGCATTTTTTATATAAAATTGGAATGAGTATGGGCTATGCATGCTTGTATACCTAGAAGTTTAAACGTCTTACATTTTTATAAAGGAGAAAAAATGAAAGAATGTATTGTTTTCATTACAAATATTATTAATGTATTGCACGACGGATTAATTTATATTTTTTATTTACTAGGATTTTCTCTTTCAGATAAAGAACTTCACTTCTGGATTATTGGTATTATTGGACTGCTCACGTTTTTAAGCGTTTATATGATCTTTAAATTATTGTCAAAGTGGAAATTTAGTATTACAGCTATTTCTTTTATCTATACCCTTACCGTTATGCTTGTCTTAGTTTTTGCCATTGAAATTCAGCAAGGAATTACCACCCGAGGCAATATGGAATTTGATGATGCCATAGCAGGTTTATGGGGATTTTTAGTCTTTTTTAGTATTTATATCGCCTTTGCTTCTTTTTTTCTTTTATCCAAGAGGTTGTTGTCTTCGAATAAGGAGAAAAAAATAAAAACCGAGGCCCCTACTCGGAGCCAAAGGCACGTGAATTAATTTCATTTGAGTTTCAAAACGACTTGATGAATTCGTATTCGATTATATCGTTGAACCAAAATAAACGGTATGTTTGCGACAATCGCATAAATAACCATCCAAACACCTATAGAAGGAGAGTTCCATATAAAAAAAAGAATAGAAGGAAGTATGCTGATCCAGTGAGTTAACTCTGCTCGATTTGTTTCAATTAAAAAAAGCTGTGCATATTCCTTCGTTCTACTCTCCCATTTCTTTTTATAAAATCCTCGTTTAGATAGCTTTCCTGCATCAGGAAGCCACGTTTTCCATCGGTGCACCCCGAATTTTTTATATATCCCAACTGTTTCCCAGCTTTGAACCTTAAACAGCGCAAGGTCCTTCTTTAAATAAAAGGCAGAAATTTTTGTGCATCTGTAGGCGATCAACATGTGAATCACAAACCATGCCATGATATTAATTAAGAGCTGAGCACCTGTCATTTTATCACTTTCTTCTTTTTTTCTTCTTCTATAGATATGCTGCGTTCTTTCCATTTAACTTGCTTTCTCACCGCCGTTTGGACGAAAGACCATACGAATAGACCCAGAAAAAACAGTACATGAATAGGAAATAAGCACAAAGAAAAAAAAGTAAACGAACCTATTTTCCTTAAGCTATTAAATAAGAGGCTTACATAGCAAATATAGCTGCTAATTGCCAAGCCTGCATGTTGATTCCATAGAGTAGGTAAAAAAAGGATATAATTAATCATGCTAGTAAGCCACAAGCTTACTAGAAATAAATAAATGGCTTCCGTTTTCCCCGCACCTGAAGCAAAACTTTTACTCCACCCTCTTATAAGGCTTTTCATACCATTTGGATACATGCGCATGGAAAGAGCTCCCTGTCCACTCATACACGTAATAAATTCACCTTGTTTGTTCATTTTCTCAACCAGCGCCATATTTTCAACCACTTCTTTTTTTATCCCTTCGTGGCCTCCGCTTTGAAAGTAGGAGGCTGCGCTGCAAAGCAAGCACTGCCCGAAACCGACAGAAGGACTTTTCCAATTTTTAAAGGGGTGAAACGCGCCAATCGATGCAAACGTAACATAGTGAAATAAAGCAGAAAGCATTTCATAAGGCCTCTTAACAAGGTGATAAGGATGAACCGACAGCACACCCCCTTGCTGTTGATAATAGAAAAATACTTTTTCAATTCCGTCTTTCTCTACTGTAATATCAGCATCTAAAAACAAAAGCACCGAGCCTTTTGCTTCTCGTGCTCCATTCCAGCATGCCCATGACTTTCCTAGCCACCCAGTTGGAAGTGCGCCCGGTTGCACTACTTTTACGCCAAATGCTTTGGCTACCCTCTCAGTATTATCTGTTGAATTGTCATCTACAACAATCACTTCAAAGTCAGCGTTCCGTAACTGGAGTGACTGCAATAAAAAGGTAAGGTTTCTTTCTTCATTTCTAGCTGGAATAATAATGGACAAACATGACATATTGTTTCTTACTATTTTTACACGTTTAAATGTAGGGATAGTGATGACAAGCGTAGCTGTCAAGACAAGAGCAACCAGTAAAAAAGACATCCTTTTCTCCTTTCCTTCACGTATGAAAATTAGCAAACTGGACAAAATAAAAAGTTGTAGACCTATTTTTATTTTGCGTGAAGTCATTTTATACACATTGTTGACAACTCGCTTTTGTTTTATAAGGAGGAAAAAGATGAAAAAGAAAGTAATTGTTGTAGGCGCAGGTTTAGGTGGTCTGTCAGCTGCTATTCGTCTGTCAGCTGATGGATATGATGTAACAATCGTTGAAAAAAGCGAGCGAATTGGCGGTAAGTTAAATATTCGCAGCGGCAAAGGATTTTCTTTCGATACGGGACCTTCTATTTTAACAATGCCGTGGGTGCTAGAGCAGCTGTTTGACAGTGCAGGCCGCAATATCCACGACTACTTAACAATAGAACGAATTGAGCCTCAGTGGAGAACTTTTTTCCAAGATGGAACACAAATTGATTTGACCAGTGACCTTCCTCGCATGCTTCAGCAGCTTCAAGAACTTGCTCCAGAAGACATTGAAGGTTTTTTTGACTATTTATCTTATGCAAATAAAATGTATGAATCGAACTTAAAAAGTTTTTATAAAAAAAGTTTATCTGGACTTCACGATTTACGAACGATGCACACGGTAAAAGAACTGCTTCAAATGGATCCAATGAGGTCTATGGATGCTACTACACGCAAATATTTTTCAAACAAACATTTGCGTCAATTGTTTAATTTTTTAATTATGTACATCGGTTCTTCTCCTTATCATGCACCGGCTGTATTAACACAGCTTGCTCACGTTCAGCTAGGATTAGGTATTTATTACGTAAAAGGCGGAATGTACAAAATTGCTGAAGCGATGGATAAGCTCCTTCAAGAACTTGGCGTCACTGTGCATCTAAATACGCCGGTAAAAGAAATCACAACAAGCGGAGCAAAGGCAACTGGAATTACACTAGAAAATGGCGAGAATCTATCAGCAGATATTGTGGTATCTAATCTAGAAGCAATTCCAACTTACCGCTATTTATTAAAAAATCATGCGCAAGCAGCTAAGCAAACTCAGCAGCTTGCAAAATTTGAACCTACTGTTTCTGGCCTTGTTCTTTTATTAGGGGTTAACAAACAGTACAAGCAGCTTCAACATCATAATTTCTTCTTCTCAAAGGATCAGAAAGAAGAGTTTGATACAATCTTTAACAAAGGTCAAGTAGCCATGGATCCGACAATTTACATTGGCGTATCGTCTAAATCAGACCCTACGCAAGCTCCTGAAGGAAAAGAAAACCTGTTCGTTCTTACTCATGTACCTCCTTTAAAAGAAGGCGACGACTGGGCTGCATTAAAAGACCGCTATCGTGATGTCGTATTGAAAAAGCTTGAGGCAATGGGATTAGAAGACTTACGTTCAAGCATTGAGTTTGAATATACGTTTACTCCTAACGATATCCAGGAGCTTTACGGTGCTAACGGCGGGTCCATTTATGGCGTAGCAACTGACCGTAAGAAAAATGGAGGTTTTAAAATTCCGGCAAGAAGTCAGCTTCTTTCTAACCTTTATTTTGTAGGCGGATCTACACACCCTGGAGGCGGCGTGCCAATGGTGACATTATCTGGTCAGCTTACAGCGGACGCAATTAATGAAGATTTTCAGATTCCTCCTATGCAAAAAGATATTGGATAATGAAAAAGTGCAGGAAATTCCTGCACTTTTTTTAAAAGTTCATTTTTGACTGTCCACCGTCTACGTTTAACGTCGCACCAACTATCCATGAAGCTTTAGAAGATGCTAAAAAGGCAACGGCGTTTGCCACTTCTTCCGGCTCTCCAAAGCGCCCTGCTGGTATTTCGTTTTCAACAAATTGCTTAATCTTTTCCGGATTTTCATCCATTCTTTTTTTCCAATTACCCGTTTCATGCAAAATGCTTCCCGGCGCTACTCCATTTACACGAATTCCTTTAGAAATCATTTCATCTGCAAACGACTTTGTAAAGCTGATAAGTGCTGATTTTGCGTTATTGTACGTGACTTTCCCTCCACTTTCCCTTCCGAAAATAGACGTAACATTAACGATTGCCGCATCTTTTGTCATACGCGTCGCTGCTAGCTTGCTCAAGTGGACAGCTGAAAAGTAGTTAAGCTCCATTGCTTCTTTGAAAAGGGATAAATCTGTTTCCATCGCGGTGCTTCCATTACTTCCTCCAGCGTTATTAATTAAAATATCAATGCTTCCGAAGTCGTTAATGAACTTCTCAATTAATGCAACTCTGTCTGATTCGTTTGTTAGGTCTGCTGTATATGTACGCACGTTTTCTAATTCTGACTGTGCATCCTGTAGCGCTTCCTCTCCTCTTGCCGCAATTCCAACGTTTGCTCCTTCTTGAATAAACAAAGCAGCAATAGCCTTCCCAATTCCTTTTGACCCGCCGGTAATAAGTACATTTTTACTTTGCAACTGTAAATCCACACGTATCCCTCCACGTTAAATGATAATTACTATACTTTCTATCATAGCTCACTGCATGTCAAAATTAAAATCATATACTGTTTTACCTTTTTACTCCTTTTAAATCACCGCGTTTTATGGATACATTCTTTGAATTTATTGTCAGAACTCTTAGCAAAAACAAGCAACGGCGTGATATAATGCTTTTTGGTGTAAATGTTTTCAAATTGGGGGTTTTTTAATGCAACAAACGTTTTCAACGTCTCAAAAAGTTAAGCAGTTCGTTTTTATTTTATTTCCGATATTGGTCACCCAGTTTGGAATGTTTTCAATGACTTTTTTTGATACGATGATGTCAGGAAGGGTAAGTGCAGATGACTTGGCAGGGGTAGCAATTGGTTCAAGCTTATGGGTACCTGTTTTTACAGGGCTAAGCGGAATTTTAATGTCTATTACGCCAATTGTTGCACAGCTTGTCGGAGCTAATCAAAAGAAAAAAGTTCCGTTCTCCGTCATTCAAGGGCTTTATGTCTCCATTTTAATGGCCGTTGTTATTATTTTAATCGGCTTTTTTGTTGTTGATCCTATTTTAAAAGGGATGAATTTAGAAGCAAACGTAATGCGCATTGCCAAACAGTATTTAATTGCTTTATCTTTTGGTATTATTCCGCTTTTTATTTATACTGTTTTACGAAACTTCATTGATGCTTTAGGGCAAACTCGTACGTCTATGCTTATCACCATTTTAGGGCTTCCCGTTAATGTAGCTTTAAACTATGTATTAATCTTCGGTAAGCTGGGCTTCCCCCACTTGGGTGGAGTAGGCTCTGGTTATGCAACTGCCGTTACGTATTGGTGCATACTCATTGTATCCATTGTAATTATTCATAAAAAAGAACCTTTTTCTAACTTCGATTTATTTAAAAGATTTCATCGTATCTCTTTTTCTACTTGGAAAGAAATATTAAAAATTGGTTTACCTATCGGTTTTTCGGTCTTTTTCGAAACAAGTATTTTTTCAGCCGTCACGCTGTTTATGAGCTCGTATAATACCATTACGATCGCTTCTCACCAAGCAGCTATTAATTTTGCCTCATTTCTCTATATGATTCCGCTGAGTATTTCTATGGCTTTAACGATTGTTGTGGGATTTGAAGCGGGTGCTAAGCGTCATCAAGATGCACGAAGCTATAGCAGGATCGGTGTAACTATCGCTGTTGGCATGGCTTTTGTTTGCGCAGGTCTTTTATTTACTCTTCGAGAATCAGTAGCTTCTTTGTA
Organism: Priestia sp. ST2; assembly: GCF_055810735.1. NCBI lineage: Bacteria > Bacillati > Bacillota > Bacilli > Caryophanales > Bacillaceae > Priestia > Priestia sp. ST2. The sequence continues at coordinate 759,895 of NZ_JBVVNT010000002.1, forward strand.
TACAAAAGATGCAGAGGTACTCGCATTAACTTCTCATTTTTTGATTTATGCAATTTTCTTTCAGCTTTCTGATGCTCTTCAAGCTCCTATTCAAGGCGCTCTGCGAGGATATAAAGATGTAAATGTTACCTTTTTAATGTCCTTGGTATCTTATTGGGTAATTGGTCTACCTTTAGGCATTGTTTTAGCAAAATACACCGATTTACAGGCGTTTGGCTATTGGATTGGACTAATTGCGGGGCTTGCTGCAGGCGCAACAGGACTTGCGTATCGTTTGATAAAAATACAAAAAAAACAGCTGCTAGAGGAGAATAAATCTTCTCGAACGGCTTAAACAAAAAAAGAACGTTCTCAAAAGAACGTTCTTTTTTTGTTTAAAGATGGATTGATACTCTTCCTTATACTAAGGCCTAAAACTTCTTATTTATTCAAGGTACGCTCTAACTCTTGTAAAAGCTGTTCCGCACCTTTTTTACTTAACACAACGTTTCCATTCCCAAAGGTTAAGTTTTCACGCGTAATTTCCCCAGTTACTAAGCAAGCACCATACGGGCTATACTTTTGTAAAATAATAATATCTTCATCAACATATATTTCTACTGGATCACCTGTGTTGATATTTAAAATGCGGCGCAATTCAATAGGAATTACTACGCGACCCAATTCATCTACTTTTCTTACAATTCCTGTAGACTTCATAAAATCCATTCCTTTCATAGTAAACAAATAATATCTTCTCGATACAAATCTAGTCAAATTCGTCAGAGTTGCTAAAACCAAAATGCTTGAATGATGGTCTGATAACGGTTTATAAGTTCTTAAAATATGGCAAATAACGCATTAAATAGATTTATATACACTTTGTATCATATCAATTCGTACACTATTTATGAATAGTGCATAATCTTTAAAATCGAATTCATCCATATATGTTAAAAGTGTGTATTTTATCCATAATATAACTATATATCCATCTTTTACACTACTTTGTACCCATTTTATAACTTTTATTCCGACATAAGACGACAAAATCAGCTATAGAAAAAACGTGTCTTTTCTACCTAAAGACACGTTCATTTGGACCCGAAGTTGTCACGAATAGCTTTTTGAATCATAGCTTCACACCGCTCCAGCTCTACTTTTAATTGTTTTTTATATAATTTAGCTTTCTCTTCTCCCTCATTTGTAAATGTATAATAAACCACTTCTTGAAGCTTCATTCCTTCTTTTTTACGCTTCACCTGTTTGAGGACACCGTCTTCAATCAAGTCATGAAGGGCTTTGTATACTTCAGAATGATTAGGTTTGAATCCAAAAGGTCGAAATTCATCTCTTAACACATCTAATAACCGAAGGCCATACAGACGCTCTTGTTCTGTCATCGTAATCATATATAATTTTAAGAAAGCACGTTGTTTTAATAGAAAACCACTGGATGTACGCTTTTCTCTCATCTCAACTTCCTCCTTCACATACTTGCTTTCATTCAGGATAATAGAAAGCTCTATACGTAATTATACTTTTTTTATTCTACATAATCCTTCTTTTTCACTCAAAATCTCTTTTTTTTCTCACATTTTTTCACTTATTTACGTGTTTTTCTCATTTTTTGTAAGCAGGCATTGAATTTTCTTTTTTTCATATATATAGAAGGAATTTACGTGAATATAAGGAGGGTTTCCTTTGAGTAAAAAATATGAAGAGATTGATTGGGGTTCGATTCAGCATAAGGTAGAAGATATGCTTGGAAATCACTTTTGGAGCGATTTAAATCACATCTTGCCCAAGCGATTTCCAAACGTCGACTTATATGAAACCGATAAAGAAGGCATTATCGTCGTTGAGGTTCCTGGACTGCATTCAACTAACGACATTCAAATCAAGTTGGACGCAAATATATTAACAGTTGAAGGAAACGTTCCTTATGCTTATGAAGCATCTAAACAAAAGTTAAAGCTCAACGAACGCCATACAGGCGTATTTTCTCGCACGGTCAAACTTCCTTTTCACTACACAGACGAACCAGTTCGCGCTAAGTACAAAAATGGATTATTGGAAATTCGACTGAATAAGATAGAAAATGATCAAACCATTGCCATACAATTTGAAGATGATTAACTGCACGTAACAAAAACCCTTCTGTTAGCAGAAGGGTTTTTGTTAGAGCGCTGAACTTAACACAATGTTTCCTTTTGGCGTCTTATTATTCGCATTCGGTTCTAAAGTAATCGCCATAACATCCCACTTTTCAGTCTGTTCTTTTTGGCTCATCGTATAGACCACTGTCCCGTTTCCATTTTTATCTGTTACAAAAGCACCTGCCGGATGAGGCTTATCACCTTTTATGAGCCACACCTGATAGACTTCATTCCCCTTTACGTTTTTCAAGTTATTCGCTTGAATAACCACATTTAGATTTCCACCTTTTTTCGTAAGAGATGCTGTTGCTTCGCCAGAAACGTTCGGCTCTGCCTGCAGCCTCATTGTTTTTTCAGATGTAAGAGGTTCGTTTTGAGGAGCAACCGAAACATTTGGCTCTTGTTTGCCTTTGTCTCCATCTTTCAACAGAAAGTAGCTGTTTCCTGCAAGGGATAAAAGAAGTGCCGCAGCTAATCCAATAATGATGGACTTTTTATTTGATTTCTTAGACGCAGCATGTTGTTTTTCATTTTTTAAAGCGATTGGTTCTCTCTTTGTCTCACCTTGTTCTTCTTCGAATACATTCGCAAGTATTCGCTGTTTCATTTCTGGCGGAGGAGATTGTTCTGGTGTCAAATACGTTAGATCTCCAAGAACTTCCTCCAGCTCTCTTAGTTCTTCTTGACAGCTTTGACAGTTTTTCAAGTGCATTTCAAACTCTTTTCTCTCATGGGAAGTCAACTGATCATTATAGTAATCAATTAGTTTATTGCACATACTCATGAATCAGCTCTCCCTTCTGCATCAGTACCTAAATATGTTTTTAATTTCCGCAACGCTAATCGCACCCTACCCTTTACTGTTCCTAATGGGATTTGCTGCTCTTCTGCTACTTTTTGCTGCGTTAATCCCTTAAAATAAACGGATTGAATAATCTTTTTTTGGTCTTCAGACAATTTTGATACAGCGTGCCGCACTCTCTGCTGTTCTTCTTTCCACTGAAGCTGCTCGTCAATCTGAGGATGATCATCTTCAATAAAATCAAAAATTTCTTCTGAGAAAATAGGATCGTTTTTTCTTTTTCTTACAATATCAATCGCGGTGTTTCTTGTAATCGTAAACAGCCATGATGAAAACTTCCCTTTTTCATCGCTGTAAACTCCTTTTCCTCTCCACAGCTTAATAAACACTTCTTGAACAGCTTCTTCAGCAATATCAGAGCTATTTGTTAACCGGTATATAAACGAATAAAGAATTCGCTCATACTTGTCATACAGCAGTTCAAGGGCTTTTTTGTCTCGTTCTTTTATTCTATTGTATAAGACAACGTCGTTTTGCTCTTTCATACCCTTCTCCTTTAACTCTTATGAGTCCTTATTATATAATCGAATTACCTTTGAATTTGGATCACTTTCACATCTTTTAAACGTACCTTTATTTTTCAAAAATGACAAGTAATTATACTTTTTTTATGGAATAGGAGCGAAATCGTCCAATGAAACATTTAATTCTTTTTGATGGTATATGTAATTTATGTAATAGCAGTGTTCAATATATTATTAAACATGATGAACAAGCTTTGTTTTCTTTCGCTTCTCTTCAATCAGATTTCGGAAAGCAGCAGCTAGCCTCTCACGGCTTACTTCCTGAGCAATTAGACAGCATTGTATATATTCATGGAAACCAAAGATATGTAAAATCAACGGCTGCTTTAAAAATCGCCAAGCGCTTAGATGGACCCGTTAAATTTTTATATGCTTTCATTATCATTCCTGCACCTATTCGAGATATAGTATACAACTGGATCGCTCGCAACCGATATAAGTGGTTTGGCAAACAGCAGCACTGCATGCTCCCAACTTCTGATATGAAAAAGCGGTTTGTTGATGACTAAAAAAGTTTGGGCCATAGAGAAAAAACAGTTCCAAAGAGGAATATATGTATGTTAAGGAAGTCTATTCATTAAAAAATCCGAACTGATTCAACATTCCAATGAAAGAATGCTGAACTATAGTTCGGATTTTCCAGCTAACATATGGTTGTACGAGCTTTTTTAGCTTCCACCCATTGCTTTTTTATTCGTTGCTTCAATTGCCTGCTTTATTATTAGGGAAAAGTCTTGTTCTTTCATCACTTTTAACCCTTCGGCAGTAGCGCCGCCTGGAGTTGTTACTTGCTCTCTTAAAGACGCAGGATCTTTGGTTTCATGCAGCATTTGTACAGAGCCATACATCATTTGAATAACTAAATCTTTGGCTGTTTTTTCGTCCACACCGTAAGCAGTAGTTGCATCAATTAACGATTCTGCAAAATAATATAAAAACGCCGGTGCACTGCCAGTTACAGCCGTTAGCTCATGTACTTCTTTCTCTGAACACTCATGCGCTTTACCAATTCCTTTTAAAATCATTTGAAGCACTTCTTTATGCTCTTTTGTGGCAGAAGTTCCAAGTGTATATAGTGACATCGATTGTCCAATCATAGCAGCTGTATTTGGCATAATCCAAGCGACAGGCGTACCCTGCGGAAGATGACTTTCTAAGTAACTCGGACCAATCCCTGCCGCTAACGTTACGACAAATTGTTGATTTAAATGAGTTGAAAGTTCCTTGAGCACGAAAGGATGGGCCTCAGGAGGCATCGCTAAAATAATAACATCCGAATTGTCGACTTCTTGGCGCCAATTTTGCGTCGTTTGTACGCCGTACGTTGTTTCAACACGCTGTAACCGCTCAATATCTCCGTTGTTTGACATCACCACTGCCTCAATACTGTCAGCGCTGCTCGTAACCAAACCAGCAGCTACAGCTTCAGCCATTCGTCCTGCTCCAATAAATAAAATTCGCTGTTTTTTCATCTGTTACTCCCAGTTATATGTCCAGAATTCTTCTCTAGTTAATAAACGTTCCATTTGCGGATAGTCAGATAAGCGATCGAAGTCAATTGCGTTCATCATTCCTTCTGTTTGAGAACGATGGGCTTTTAACGCTTCAATTTTTTTATCTTTCATCGCTGTTACATCAAAAATAACATCTGGTTCTCCAATATGTTCAATACGATCTTTCGAAAACGCATGACACCAAACAACCGGACGCTTTTCTTTTGGCATACGTTTTACCGCTTGAATCGTAGCTGCACCCGTAGCATTATGATCAGGGTGTACTGCAAAGCCAGGGTAATGTGTTAAAATGTGAGTCGGCTTTACATCGTTAATGATTTCTTCAATTTTATCTGCAAAAACATCAATATCAAGAAATTCCAGCGTTTTATCACGAAGTCCTAGCATACGCAAGTCTTGAATATCTAAAACGTTCGCTAAATCTAAAAGTTCTTTTTTTCGGATTTGAGGTAAAGTTTCACGGTTAGCAAACAGCGGCCTACCCATATTTCGTCCCATTTCACCTAGCGTAACACAGGCATATGTAACGGGCGTTCCTTTTTGTCTAGCTTGCGTGATCATTCCTGCTGCTCCATATGCTTCATCGTCAGGATGCGGAAATACAATTAATAATCTTTCTTCCATGTTCTATTCTCCTCTCTTTTCTCTTATGAAAACGGATGTTCACTTAATTGAAGGGCAACTGCTAAACGACCTTCAAAGTCATGCCCAGCTAGAAGAAGTCGGCCTTCTTCATCAATTTCCCAATCTGTTAATCCCTCTGCATAAATCCATCCTAAATCAATTTGAAGACCTACACGATAAGGACCTTCTCCAGTTATCTTTCCGTTTGAAATAGTGACTTTACCATTGCGAATAAAAGCCCCAACTGTCATTACTTTTTCATTTACGTGTGAAGCATATGCACCGTTTGTCGTTTCAAGGTGTACATATACGTCTTTATTTAAAAATGTTTGTATTTTTTTTTGGACTGTTTCTTTATGAATTGGTTGCACGCTTGTTACTCCTTTCTCATGTTCATAAATTGTATTGTACTAAAAATCATGAGCGAATCCTAATGTTTAGTTCTAGACTTTGAATTTCTTTATTCCATCGTTCATAATCATATATAAATGTTAAATATTCCCAATTTAACATACTGATTTCTTGAATGTCTATAATAATCTCAGCAAGTTCACGACTAAGCATACCTAGTTCTTTTCCTTCGGCCAGCTTTTTTTTGTAACGATTAAAAGCTGGATCTAATTGTTCAATTTGTGCATAAATTTCATGGATAGAGCCATATTGTTGAATAAGAGGCAGTGCGGCTTTTTCTCCTACACCAGGAACACCCGGAATATTGTCCGATTTGTCACCAAGCAATGCTTTTACGTCCACCCATTGACGAGGATGAATATTGTATTCTTCTTGAAAGTGCTTGAAGCCATAAACAAGATCGCCAACCTGCTTTTTGGCAATAATTTGCGAAATATGTTGATCTAGGAGCTGAAGCAAGTCTCGGTCATTGCTATAGATGTACCCTGGACTTTGCTTTTCCTTGCTCCACTTGCTTACAAGTGCTCCAATTAAATCATCTGCTTCATAAGAAGACAATGACATTTGATAAATGCCTACTGTGTCAAAAAATTGTTTTAACGTTTCATACTGCTGAATCAGCGGCTCAGGCAGCTCTGCTCTTGTTTGCTTATATAGGGCGTATGTATCTTTACGTTTTGTATCCTCACGCTTAACATCCCAAGCGACGAAAATATGGCTTGGCTCATATTGGTGAATCAATGCATGCATTTTTTGAATCGTTACTCTCAGGGCATTCGTAAATTGGCCCTTACTATTTCTTGTCAACGCTGCTTCATCTCTGCCATAAGAAGTAGCAAAATAACAGCGGCTTAATAAATTAAATCCATCAATTACTAATAGTGTTTCGTTCACATAGTCACGTCCTTTGAAAACTTTGCTCCTTTAGCTTTTAGAGCACACATACTATAGCACTTGTTCTTTGCACGCGTCAATGAAGCGTACAAAGCTCAAAACACGCCCATTTTTTTCTCCCAATGTAAATGTAGTATAAAGATGTTAAATTGTTGTTATGATTTATTCGTTTGGCTTTTAGAACTTTTGACTATCCTATAAAATGAGGATGAAAGATCAATCCTACAAATGAAGGTGAAAAAAGTGAATAAAAACACGATGATTAAAACATTAAAAGTTATATCTGTTGTGTCGCTTCTCGCTTTGTTATTTATCATTGCTTATGATCGTTCCATGTCTACATCCATGATTATTTTGTTCAGTTCGCTCATTTTCTTTGTATTTGTACTTAGCGACTTTTTTTTCGATCGCAAGCCGTGGGGATTAAAAGGCCTTCAATTATATATATCACTGATGTTATTCATCATTGCCATTTTTGAAATGCATCAAGTTGTCAGTTCACTTTGCGTTATTTCCATTATGGCTCTACCAAAAGTTATTGACGAATTAGCTTAAGTGTGAATGATAAATGATAAAATCCATGATCACAATGATCATGGATTTTATTACGTTTTGAGTAGTTTTTCAGAGATGCGAAGAGCTTCTTCTATGCCAAATTTACGCACTAAACTGATGGCTTCCTTTATTTCTCGTTTTTTCAAATCATGGGTCGGATTTAAATTTAACAACACTTGAATAACAACTAAATCCCGCATCGTAAACATCATATTCTTTTTCATATCCCGCTGAAATGTATACTGCTCTTTTAAGAGCCGGTCACTTATTGCTAACACTTTCGACTCCGGAAGATGTAGCTGCGCTCCTGCTTCTTGACAAGACCACAATTTTTTCACTCGATCTTCAGCATTCATATTTGCGACTCGTGCATATGTAATATCGCTGTTTTCTTGACGAATCTCTATCTCTTTTAACGTTGGCTTTAGCACCGTTTTTCGCTTGGAGACTTTTTTCTTATCAACTCCTGTATCCCTGAGGACCCTGCCGTGAACAGTGTAAATGTCGTATTCATTTTCTCTTTTTACATCTTGTTTATTGTATTTTGGAAAATAACCATTTACAAGCATCGTTCTCAGCATATCTAATTCTTTTTTTAATCCATGCACTTCAATATATCCAACAGCACAAATCTCTTTGTGGAATTTTTTTGTGTTGCTAACGCCTTTTCCTGCAACGTGAGCTCTTACTCTTTCTAATAGAGAGCCCGTCGTTGCTCCGATATACAAAAGCCTGCCCGGTTTATCAAAGAAAAAATAAATGCCGGGAGCGGAAGGCAATTGTCCTATTTCTGCTGTACTTAGCAGCTTCTGCAGTACCTGCATGACTGCTAAATCAATTTTCGCTGTCATTATTTTTGATAACCTTTTAACATTTCTTCATACACTTTTAGATGCGTATACACAGTTTGAAGAAGCGGTACGTGTATAGACGACTTTTCAGCTAATGTCAGCAAATATCCTTGAAGGTGGTCTCCTTCAATTTGAAAACTTTTTTCCATATCACGCTGCATCGATGACTTCATGTCATACGTCATTTTGTCCATCGTATTCATATGCTGTTCAATAATCCCTTCAGCTAATGGTGCATCGTATGCCATCATAATATTTTCAACTTCTTTAAAAAGCTCTTGTACGAATTGACGCCCTCCTTTTGCCGCTAGCACTGGGCCAACAGGTGCGCGCATAAGAGTAGTCATGCCTGACATAACCGTAATAAATAAATACTTATGCCACATATCCTGTTCAATATATGAACTTTTTACAAACGAAGCTTTTGTACCGCTGAACGCTTGCTCAATCAGTTGTAATCTTTCTGTTTCCTTCTGCTTAAATTCACCAAATACAAGTCTGTGAGCAGGACTCGTCTGGACGACATCTCCATCTTTGTTTAAAGTTGTTTCAATAAAGCACAGTCCTCCAATAACTTTTTCTTCCCCAAAAGCTTCTTGTAAAGGACCCACGTGAGCCATACCGTTTAGCAAAGGTACGACAACTGTCTGATTCCCTACAAAAGGACGCACATCCTCAATTGCTTGTTTAAGATGATAAGCCTTAGTTGTGAACAAAATAACATCATAAGGCTCTTTCATCTCAGATTTTGTAATAGCTTGTACAGGTGAAGTGAAGTCACCGTGTATGCTCTTGATAACAAGTCCATTTTGTTCCAGCTCTTTTTTTCTGCGATCTCTGACAAGAAAAGTCACATCCTCTCCTTTTTCCACAAGCCTGCCTCCAAAGTAACCTCCAACGCCGCCTGCGCCTAAAACTAATATTCGCATAACTTTTGCTCCCCTTTTTCTTTTTCTTTTATTGTAGCACAGCTAGTTTGAAATTTTATAATATTCTTATTTCATTGTATTTTGAGTTTTTTACAAAAGATAGCCATAGTGCTTTTAAAGTTGTTATAATGAATACAAAAAAAGCATAAAAATTTACGCTTAGACATTTATCCCCTCTTGGATATACTATTTACCAATCCGCAATCGGAAAAGTTTCGATTTAAACAATGTTATTTACATAGGAGAGACTGAAATGAAAACAGAAATCTACATTTTATCTGGATTTTTAGGCAGCGGAAAAACAACGTTGCTTAAACAGCTGCTTCAGCAAGAAAAAGATCGTAATCGCAACATTGCTGTTGTGATTAATGAGCTTGGCCAAGTTTCGATTGACTCAAATGAAGTAGAAAAAGACACGCCGTTAAAAGAATTGCTAAACGGCTGCGTGTGCTGTACGATTCAAGGTCAATTTGAAACTCAGCTTCATTCACTTCTACAGGAGAACACATTGGATGCTATCTATATAGAAACAACCGGAGTTGCACATCCCATTGAAGTGTTGGATGCCTGTATGTCTCCTCTTTTTGCGCATCAAGTCACGATTAAAAGTATTATCACCACACTCGATGCAACAAGGTGGAAAGAACGTGGGTCCTTAAGCATTCAACTTCAAAAACTTCTTCAAGAACAAGTAAAACATGGAGATGTAATTTTATTAAATAAAACGGACATGCTGTCTGAGGCAGAAAAGTCTTCCCTGCTTTTTGAGGTTCAATCAATTAACGCTCGTGCAATAACATTATTAACAACATTTTCCCGCGTGAAGCTTGACCTGATTCAAAGAGCTCAGCTGTCTCAAAAACAGCCGCACCATAAGGCTCATGTTGAAGATCATCTTCATTTAAAAACATTTGTATATGAGTTTACAAAAAAAGTGGATCTTGAATTATTTGAAAATTGGCTGCGCCAAATGCCAGATACCATCTATCGTATTAAAGGCTATATGCGCTTTACTCATTCGGATGATACGTATTCGTTTCAATATTCATACGGTATGCCTCTATATATGAAAGAAATGATGAAGCTGCCCACCACTCTTGTCTTTATAGGGGAAAACCTCAACCACATTAAGATGAAACAAGAATTATTTAATCTTGAACAGCAGTCCAATTAAAAATCCCGCCTAGAGCGGGATTTTTTTATTACTTATAAACAGGCATTTTGTACTCTGCGCAAAATTTCATATGCACGATTTCCGGCTAACTCTGTCAACTCTTCAAATTTTTCATCTCTTTTCAAATCAAGTTCAATAATTTCTTTTGCCAGCTCAATAATCTCTTCTTTTTTCAATTGTTGCACAGCCATTTAAAACGCCCTTCCCTTTTAGAATTTATGTATATTCTCACATTTGTTTTCTATTCATCATTTTGAAAGCAAGTGATTAACCACAAGGCTTTATCCTGTATGGTTAACCACTTGGGATCGAGTTAATCATTAGTTTATAGGACTCTTTTCCCTATTTCATTATTTATGTCACTTTTTCTCACATAGTAATTCAAAAATATAACATATATATGTTAGAATGTATTACATGTTATAATTTTTTGTATTTTTTTCCTTTATGATAATAACATACTACTACGTACTCAGGGGTGAGGGAGATTGTCTACGAATGAAGCGTCATATCGAGATAAAAAAGTCATGTCTATTGGGATTGTAAAAGAATTAACCGGTTTATCAGAAAGGCAAATTCGCTACTACGAGAAAAGAAGCCTGCTCTTTCCGGACCGAACCAATACGGGTATCCGGAAATATTCGTTTTCAGACGTCGAACGATTAATGGATATTGCCGATCGCATAGAAGAAGGAGTTCAAACGAGTGAAATACGCACAGAATTGGCCAAAAAAGATGAAGCGAGAAAAATGAAAGAAGTAAAAAACCAAATGCTTCAAGGTCAGTTGAACGCTCATTTCAAGCGGAAGCTATAAAGTATACATACGGTGACTTTCCCGTCTCCGTTTTTATTTCTTTACGGCAGACAAAAAAGCGCATATCTAAAGATATCCGCTTTTTTGTCCGTTAAGCTGAGCGCCCTTTAAAAAATTTCGGCTGATGAGAATTCATGAACTTAGTTTTAGATAAAATGAACATAACCGATCCGCCCCAAATGAACAAAAAGGCAATCATCTCTACGCTAGAAAACGGTTCATGATACACGAACACCCCTAATAAAAGCGTCATGGTAGGAGCAATGTACTGTAAAAAACCGACCATCGATAGCGGAATAAGAGGGGCCCCTTTAGCGAAATATAGTAGTGGCATAGCTGTAGCAACACCGCCTCCAATTAAAAGAGCACTCAGATCAAGCGATTGAAGAGAAAAACTTGAAGATCCTTTCACTAAAAGAAAAATAAAATAAATAACTGCAATAGGTGCAACCATCATCGTTTCAATCGTTAATCCTACTTTTGCTTCTAATTGAATAGTCTTTTTTACAAGTCCGTACAAACCAAAGCTAAACGCTAAGCTTAATGATACCCATGGGATATGCCCGTATGTAACTGTCATAACGATAACACCTATAGCAGCTAATCCAACAGAAGCACCCTGCCAAAAATTAAGCTTCTCTTTTAAAACGACTATACCAAGTAAAATACTAACGAGCGGGTTGATGTAGTAACCTAAACTTGTTTCAATAATATGATTATGGTTAACCGCCCAAATGTAAACGAACCAGTTGATGCTGATCAGCACTGAAGCCACAAATAAAATGACCGCTTGTTTCGTATTACGAAATAATAAACCAAGCGTCTTTTTTAAAGCACTCATTTGCTTTGTCACAAGCAAAAGTAAAAGCATAAAAACAAATGACCATATGACACGGTGAGCGAGTATTTCATTCGCATTCACCTCGCCAAGAAGCTTCCAGTAAAGCGGAAAAAGCCCCCACATAACGTAAGCGCTGGCTGTATAAACAATACCTGCTCGTTTAGAATCTTGATTCATTTCTCAACCTCTTTTCTTTATCTCTCTGTCTCTTATCATTATAGATGCATTTACCTCTTTTTTATAGCTTTATTTTACCTATCGAAATAACTCATAAAAAAAACGATCGCTTTTAGCTCGACCGTTTTTTATACCTTATTTTTTAGGCTGTTTAAATACTTTGGCACTGCGAATATACTCTACATCTTGTACATTTTCTCGCGCGTTAGCGATTCGAGCCGCAGCAAAGAAATAATCGGATAAACGATTTAAATACTGAAGCACCGCCGCATTAATTTTATACTCACGCTGCACGCCAACAACAAGCCGTTCTGCGCGGCGTGTAATCGTCCGGCAAATATGAAGCGTTGTCGCTGCAGGTGTGCCTCCAGGTAAAATAAAACGCTCAATGGCCGGCGCCTCTGACATATAGACATCAATGCGCTTTTCAAGTACTGATATCATGTCGTTTGTTACTTTGTACGGATGATCATCTTTTGCAAATGCTAAATCACTTCCACAGTCAAAAAGCTCATGTTGAATCGTAATTAGCTCTTCTTTTACATCTTTTAATGTTGTTTCATCCAGCTGATAAATCGCTTGACCTACAAAGCCATTTAGCTCATCAATCGTACCGTATGCTTCCACTCGAATATCATCTTTATTTACTCGTCCTCCAATTAAGCTTGTCTGCCCTTTGTCCCCTGTTTTTGTGTAAATGTTCATTGTATTTCCTCCTTCAATCGATTAGCAATTCCGTACCAAATGTGATCTACTTTCCGGGCATGTGCCGCTAAATGCTGATACGCATACCCGCATTCATCTCTCCACTGCCGTTCTGTTGGATCTAAAGGAACAATCCCTTTGCCGACTTCAGTTCCAATCACTATTAACTTTTCCCATACACCGCTGTCTCTCCACTTCTGTATTAACTTTTTAACAACAAGGTGCGGAGACTCCAGCTCGCTATGTATTAATTCCTTAACATAGTGCTCAAATCCTTCTAGCACTATGTAACTTTCTTCGAACTCAAGCGCTGGTAAAACAGGGTCTTCATACAAACAATGCCATTTTACCGACTCACTGGCATAATGCTGCTTCACCCATTTTCTTTTGCCGGTAAATGCACCGCCGAATACGAAATGCATGCTCTTCTCTCCTTTGCCTGTTTGTATGTACACGCTACTGAAAAACCTTCTCCATAAGAAAAAGAAACATCCCAAAGCGACGCTGTCTGTTTAAAATGAGATGCAAGTAAACGCAGTGGTCCGCCGTGCGAAACAATAGCAATGTGACGCAATTGCTGACTGGCCGCCAAATCGACCGCTTCTTCCCACGCTGCCCAAACTCGGTTTGAAAAGCTTGAGAAGCTTTCACCATTCGGAGGCGTATGTTCTGTCCAGTGATCAATCCAATTTCTATACGCCCGTATGTTTTTTAAATCTTCATACGTCTTCTCTTCCCAATCTCCAAAATGCAGTTCACGCCAATTTTTACTTTTAACCACCTGAGATTTTGGAAAAACAACTGCACTTGTTTCTAGCGCTCTTTTTAAGTCACTGGAAATAACGAGCTGAGGTTCTAGAAAAAGCTCTTTCAATTCATTTTTCCCTTCTATACTTAAAGGCGGATCACTCCACCCTATATATTTTTTCTGTTGATTTTCAAGCGTCATGCCGTGACGAATACATGTGATAACCAAAGAATTATCCATAAAAATGTTTCTCCTCCTTCAATGGTTGCCCCTATAACATCTCCTGTTACGCCACCAAACTGCGAACGATAAAATCGTATCCAGAGCCATAAAAAACCGGCAAAGAAAAGAATAATGAATTTATTGTCCATAAAAATAACGAAAATAGCAACTAAGAATAGGCTCATAATGATAAATCCGTAAATAGACCGTTTGGTGACTCCTTGTTGAAAATAAGCAGCCAGACCCGTATCTTTAGCGGGCTTATCTCTCATCAATAAAAAGGCTGCTCCAATTCTTGGAAGGGTAAAGACAATTAAGCATACCCAAATTGATAAAGAAGAAAGAGACACTAATTCATAGATCGCACTAAAACGCAGCAGCAGCAGAACCATAAGAGAAAGAATAGCAAAAGACCCAACGTGCGGATCACTTAAAATCTGCAGTTTTTTTTCCTTTGACTGATGAGAAAAATAGGCATCGCTTACGTCCATCCAGCCGTCTAAATGAAGGCCACCCGTTAAGATAAGCGGTAAAAGCAAAACTAAAATACTATCAACAATCGTAGTGATAGGTGAAGATTGAAGCAGCTGTAAAAAGCTATAAAACATCAAGCCTAGTAACATACCAATCCAAGGCAGCACAAAAAGTGAGCGTGCCGTTCTTTTTTCAGTCCATTGAACGGTTTTAGCCAGTGGTAAGATCGTAAAAAACTGGAGAGAAATTCGTAGTATGGCTATCCATTCTTTCATATATCTACACATTCCTTTCCTTTTTTAAAACGATAGATTCCCGCTTCTACACAAATAGCCACATCTGCTTTTTCTACAATATACTGATGTAATTTCCCTAACATCTTCATATAGCTATATGTGGGCTCTTCTAACACGCCCGCTTCAAACAGTTCATTAGATACTAGCACAACCGTCTGAGACTGCGCAAACAGCTTATCGAGCGTTTCTGTCATATGACGAAAAACCGCTTGTTTCCCTTCTTTTGTTTGCCACCTTTTTTCTGTTGAAAAAAGCTCATTGGCAAGCCAGTTCGTGACACAATCCAAAAGTATAGCATCATCACTTTGAAGATTTGGCAGAATTTGTTGTAAATCTACAGACTGCTCGATCGTTACCCAAGGCGTGTTCGCTGCTTGGCGTTCTTTTTGATGAAGCTGGATGCGTTTTTGCATTTCCTTATCTGTTTGCCTGCTTGTGGCAATATAAACAGCGCGCTTTGTACAAAAAGTTTGAACCATGTTCTCCGCTGCACTTGATTTTCCGCTTCGAACGCCTCCGCTAATAAAGATGATCATATTTCATCAAGTCCTTGTTTGATTACGTTAAGTAAATAGTCATTTTCTTCTTTCGTTTTCACAGCCAAACGGATATAGCGTCCATTTAAAAATGGAAAGTTTTCAGTATGACGAGCTACCACGCCATGGCTTGCTAAATAGACAAGCCATTCGCGCGTTTTAATAGAAGACGGAACGCTGCAAAGATAATAGTTTGTTTGAGAAGGAGAAACCAAAAGCCCCCATTCCTTTAGTTGACTCAAGATTCGTTCCCGTTCTTGTTTAATATAATGTACGGTTTCTTTTACAAAATCTTTTTCATCCACACATATCATGCCTATTTGCTGCGACAAGCCATTTACACTCCAAGGAGGCTGCTTTTTAGCCATCTTGCTAATGATTTTTTCATTTGCCAAAATATAGCCAAGACGAAGCCCGGCAATATTAAACATCTTTGTCATGGAACGCACAACAATGATATGCTCATAATCCAGAATAAGAGAATCAAATGAAGGCTGATGTTCGACAAAATCAATAAATGCCTCATCAATCATTAAGTATGTACCATGATGAGCAGCAGCTTTTACTACTTTCATCCATTCCTCATGACTATACATAACGCCCGTTGGATTATTTGGATGACAAATCCACAGTACTTTTATGTCCGGAAGAATGCTCATAATCAACTCTATATCCCAGCTCCAGCCATTTTCTTCAGATAAAGGAACGTATGTCACTTCACATCCATAAGCTTTACTTGCCTGTTCATATTCAACGAAAGTCGGCTGTACAATCCCTGCTTTCTCTCCTGAAAATAACGAAGCAATAAGGAAAAACGCTTCAGCGGCGCCATTTGTAGGCAGCACTTGAGCACCTGAAACATGATGATGAGCTGCAAGTTTATTTTTCAGCTCCGTTACTTGAGGGTCAGGATAACTAAACGCTGCACCCTTGAATTCGTTCCACTTTTCGTGAAGCACAAGGGGAGCCCCTAAAGGATTTGTATTCACGCTAAAGTCTTTTATATGCGACAAATTCTCGGCCCCTATTGCTTTTAAAAAGACATTAGGATTAGCTCCATGTGTAGGTAATAGCACTAATAACTCCTCCTAACAAAAGATATAATAACCACGTAGCATAGACCGTCCTTTTCATAATGAAAACAGCTTGTTCAATATGACCGGCTTGCAGAGGAATGAGTGGTTCACCCATTTTTGCACGATTAGATTCTATGCCTTTATATGTATTAAGCCCGCCGAGTTGAATACCTAACAGAGCAGCCACTGCGCTTTCCCCGTATCCGCTATTTGGGCTGGGATGCTTCTTAGCATCACGCTTAATCAAACTCGTTACATGCCCAAGAGAATACTGGCTTTTTGCTACATTAACAGCCGTCATCACCACTGCAGTTAACCGACTTGGAATATAGTTTAATACGTCATCGGTTTTTGCACTAAAGTAGCCGAACAGAAAGTAGCGGTCATTTTTGTACCCAACCATCGAATCACATGTGTTAATAGCTCGGTAAAAAAAGGCTAGGGCTCCTCCTCCTATAAATGCATAAAAAAGCGGAGCTGTAATACCATCACTTGTATTTTCAGCCACGGTCTCTACCGTCGCTCTGGCAATTTCTCCTTCTGACAAACGATCTGTATCTCGTCCCACAATCATACTTACTTCATATCTAGCTTTCTCCATATCTCCTAGCTGAAGCGGCTTTTGTACCTTATAAGCAGCTTCGCTTAAAGAACGAGTGGATATAGTAGTCGCAATCATTACGCTCTCTACTAAAACACCTGCTATAAAATGAACTCCGTACAAAGCATGGAGGAACAAAAAGGGAACAACTCCTGCGAGCACAGCCATACTTATCACAAGAAGCAATCCTTTGAATCGTTTTCCTGCACCTTTATTTAATCTAGAATCTATCCAATAAATCCATTTGCCAAACCAGCGAACGGGATGCGGCCAATTTTCGGGATCGCCTATAATTCGGTCAATTAGTAAAGCAATCGTCATGGCCGTCATGTGTGCAATTATCGCTTGTGTAATACTCATTTCTTCACCTCTTTCCCTTAAGTCCCTGCTCTAAGCTTATTTTCACCAGCTTGGCTACCGCTTGCCCTAAAGCGGTCATAGAGCCTGCATATTCATATAATGATCCTTGCTGAGACGCTGCAACTGAGATGCTGTCCGTAGATGTTCCCGTAGCAATCGTCTTTGTAGCCGGATCTATGACACCCAGCTGTGACAGCGTTTTTGTTTTAGCTTCTGTGGCCGCAATAAAAAGCTGTAAAAACGCTGCATCCGTAAGCGTACCTTCCACGAAAAAAAACATATTAATTGTACCAGGAGAGGAATAGAACGGGACAGCTTCGTCAGCTGTAATATCTACTGCGTTTCCTATTCCAGCCGTTATCACGGAAGCTACTCTTACTCCGTAGCCTTCATAACAGTAAACCGCTCTTTCTTTTAACCACACGGCTGTCATCAACCCTACGATTTGCTCATGGCGCACATTTTCTTTCATCAAATATTGCTCATACTCCAAAGAAGGAGTATCTGAATAATAGTCTTTGTGAACAAATCGATTGTAAAAGGTGTCCGTTTCCGTAATGCCTGTTCCTAAAACCCCTGAGCTGTATGTTTTATAAGAAGTCTCGGTTTTCATGATTAAAAGCTCAGGCCTTTCTTCAATTTTAAGATGTGAAAAGGGACCAATCCCCTTTTCAATTCGAACTGGAATATGGTCCCTCTTCTTATTTATTGTACACCTCAGGGTATACTGCTTTTGCTAAGTCCTCTAAGCCATCTACAATACGAGGTCCTAAGCGATTGATTTTGTTTTGATCAACCTTCTCGATGTTACCCTCTTTTACAGCAGTCATGCTGCTCCAAGCGGGACGCTTCATAATCTCATTTTTGTCTGCATCATACGTTGCGATAATAACGTCAGGGTTTAACTTAACAACTTGCTCTTCAGAAAACTTAACCCAACCCTTTTCACTAGCTGCTACGTTATCAGCACCGATCATAGTAAGCATTTCGTTCATGAACGTACCTTTTCCTGTTGTATAAATCTCAGGAGCTCCTGATACCTCTATCCATACTTTTTTACGATCTTCTTTTGAAATCGTTTTTGCTTTTTTCTCAATTGAAGCTACTTTTTCTTTCATGTCTTTAATTGTTTGATTAGCTTCTTTTGTTTTACCTGTTAATTTACCGATTTGCGTAATAGAATCATAAACCGTATCAAACGTTGTTGAATCTTTTACAACAAATACCGGAATACCCGCACTTTCAATTTGTTTAAATACTTCATCCGAAACGCCCATACTTGAAGCGTGTGCCAGCACTAAATCAGGATTTAAAGCAATAACTTTTTCCGCATTAACGTTCATATCTCCTACCTGCGCTTTTTTCTTTACGCTTTTAGGATAATCATCGTTGCTTGTAACACCGACTAATTCTTTTTCAAGGCCAAGGGCATATACAATCTCCGTATTACTTGGCATTAAGGAAACAATTTTCTTAGGCTGTTTTTTCAACGTAATTTCTTTATCACGCGCGTCTTTTACCTTCACTGGAAATGCAGCTTGTGACGTTTGTGCCGTATCTTGCTTCGTTTTTTTATCACTGTTGCTTTGGCTGCCTGCACCGCATGCAGCAAGTACGATGACTAACAGTGCAATAATGGAATACGAAAGCCATTTTTTCATCTAAATACTCCCCCTATATATTGTTCATTGTGAATACGAAACCTCCACGTTAAAGAAAAAGCAAATGATCATGCAAAAAGCAGCGCTATCCCGTTTTTCCGCTTTGACTATGTATACTGCTCGCCGGCAGCTTCAAAATAAAAAAGCTTTACTTTCAATTGAAAGCAAAGCAGGTAACGTCAAGATAAGCAGGAAAAGAATCCGTTCACTATACTTGATATGTATGTTCATTACCCTGCTTCACCCTTCCTCGAAGGTTTCACAGCTAACAATAAGGCAGGTCTCCTGACTTACGCACAAAGCGCTTACAGTGGCGGGACCGCGCTGGTTTTTCACCAGACTTCCCTTTTCACTCAATCTTTAAATTGAGACCTTATTGCTTTACGATTATTCACTTGTCCTAGTATACCCCACTCATGGAAAAATGGAAATAGCCATTCTCACAAAAAAAAGCTGCGAGAATGCTCTCGCAGCTTAAGGGATTAAAGAGTTGCTAAAAATTCACGGACCGCTTCAGGCGTTTTAGCATTTGCACTGTGCAAGTGTGCAATTTTTTCACCGTTTTTATATACAAGAAGAGAAGGAATACCCATTACATTGTTTTCAGCAGAAAGTTCTTCAAACTCATCCTTGTCAATTTTAAACCATGCTTTATCTGTATTTTCATCAACGATTTCATCAATGAACATATCCAAACGTTTGCAATCAGGACACCACGTTGTCGTAAAAATCCCAACGCTTAGTGTTTCGTTCTTAATTTGTTCGCGAAATTGTTTTTCTTCCGTAAATTGTTTCATTGTGTTACCTCCAGCATCTATTCGTTCCTTCTCACTATTCTATGGTAAGAAGTCTGACTTCATTATAAACGATTTTTTTATCGTTGTGCTAATGTTTCAGCTTATTTAGACCCTAACGGTTTTAGACGTAAAAAAATGCTAGCTTAAAAAAGCTAACATTTCGAAATCGCAGAATGTTGTGTCTATTATCAGCTAAACCATTTAGGCGGCATGTTTCGGTTCCAATAAATTTTCCCTAAATCATAATGCTTCTGAAAATTATCTGCAGCCGCATGATAGTGAAAATTAAACCAGTATCCATCTTTTGGAGGATTTTCACGCCGTACATGAAATCGTATTAAGTCCTGACCGGTTTCCCGGTCATATACATGGAAAATCTTTTCACCGTAGCCAGCAGCAGGATGCTCGCTTATCTCGAGATTCTGAATTGACTGTTCACGTTCAGTGCCAATGTCGGTCAGCACTTCTTCAATTTTAGGTAACACTGCTTGACGAAATTCATCTTCAATGACAGGTCCAATTTTTGTTCCGAATTTTTCCACTGACTGTTTTTCAGCTGATTCCATTGCATACGTAACAAATGATGAAACGTCTTCATATTTTGGTTCTTCATATGGCAAATGAATATCTTCTATAACAGCTGTGACAGGAGTTGTTTCTCTTACATACCCTGCTTTATGTTGCTTGTCCGCTTTTGCATCATCAACGTATAAATATTCTGGTGGAGTGACAAGCCCAAATGTAAATACTGTAATAAATACAACTAGCATTCTTTTTATCCATCTAGGCATTCGTATCTTTCCTTTCTCATCTTTTCCCATATGGTCTTTTCATATCGTAAAATTCATTGTTATAACTCACTAGGTATTGTAACATACTTATTAATTTTTTACCTATATTTGCTTATTCATTTATGCTGCCTACGGGCATTCGAAGACTTTTTAGTTAGCACCTTCCTTCTTCTGTTTGAGGTTGTCACACCGAGCGGAAACCTATACAAGATATTCCTTTTTTGCTGGATGCTTAAACACAAAAGTATTTTTATGTTCAAAAATATATCATACTTTTATGAACTTTAGATGAAATTCATAAAAAAAACTTCCAAAACTTTTTAATTCCTAAAAGGTTTTGGAAGTCTTTTCAATGATCAGGATTCGTTTTACTTTTTTGTTTATTATTGTATATCAATTGTCCCGTAATGAAATTTTGATGTTTTTCGTTTTTGTACGATAAATCCATGTTCTTCAAAACGACTGCTTTTCCAATGATCTTTTAGCACGATCTTTTGTTTGGCTACTCTTTTTGCTTCTTGTATAGCCATTGGCGTTAGCGTAGTATACAGTGCTATTGCTTTAATACCGTTAATTCCATTCGATTCATCAATTTGCTCTTGAAACATAGGATCAAAGTAGACAACATCAAAAGAATTATCTTCACAACACGCCAAAAACGATTCGAAATTTTGATGAACCACGTTTATACGCTTCATTGCATCGTTCAACTCTTGTACGTCACTTTCCCAATTTAAAAGTCCTTGTTTGACTAAATAAGCTACATAGCGGTTGCCTTCTAGTCCGACAACTTTCCCGCTTTTCCCTACCGCTGCGCTCGCCATCATACTATCCGATGCAAGACCAAGTGTACAGTCAAGCACGCTCATTCCTTTTTCCAAACTAGCAGCTTCAATAAACGGATCAGGTTCTCCTCGCAGCCATCTCTTCACTCTAAACATAGCGGAATTTGGATGAAAAAAAATAGGTTCCTCTTCATTTTGGACATGCAATTCTACTCTATTCTTACCGACAACCAGCACGTCTGCAGCTTGAAGATTCTGAAGATCTGCAACGGATTTCTTCTCTCTTACTACAAAAGGTATACTTAAATCAGCGGCTACTTGTTTGGCTTTTACAATCATCTGTTCATTTGTTCGACCAGCAGTCGTAACAATCACTTTCATAACTCCCCCTACACTGTTTGGCTATTTACATAAAGAAAAAGGATGCCGATAGACATCCTTTTTCTTATAAAGTATATGCGATTTTTCTCTAAAAATCTATATACTAGATGTGACAAAAGCAGGACATTTTATGAACAGTGCTGCTTAAAGCCATTTAAAATGTTTTCAAAAATAACTTCTAAAGGCTGACCTTCAATTTCATGTCGAGGAATAAAATGAACGACTTCTTTTCCTTTTAAAAGCGCCATAGACGGTGATGAAGGCTCAATGTCACCAAAATATTCACGCATTTTAGCTGTTGCTTCCTTATCTTGGCCGGCAAAAACAGTTACCACTTGATCTGGTTTTTGCTCAGACTGTAAGTACGCTTGCGTTGCTGCAGGACGTGCTAAACCGGCAGCGCATCCACAAACTGAATTAACGACAACAAAAGTTGTTCCTTCTACGTTTTCCATAAAATCAACTACGGCTTCCTCTGTTGTTAATTCTTCATAACCAGCTTGAGTTAATTCTTGACGCATTGGTTTAACTAACTGACGCATATATTCTTCATATGCCATTGACATATTAACATTCCTCCTAACAATCATTCACGCTAAAAGCATACTATAAAAACCAGGAAAAATCTAGCTACTCACTCTTCAAATCCTTATCGTTGTCCCATTCTTCTTCTCCATTTGACAAAAAAAGATTAAAACCGGGTCATATCATCTAATTTTTTCCTATAAAAATGTCGATTTTTACTATTAATATTCCATTTTTTGTACTATAGTAGTAAATAGTAATTTAGTAGAAAGGATTTTCAAATTGAACCAGCGATTTAAACCGAACAAACGATTTAAGCCAAACAAACGATTTTATGCATTTTTGTCTTTAGTGTTAGTGATCGTCGCTTCTTTGTTTTTTATTACAGAAGTCAAAGGAAGTGAATCCGCTGCATCTCAGCAAGTATTAGCATCTACTGCGTTACCGCTGAAAGAAACTGCATCTTCAGCACAGCCTGAGAAGCTGCTTAATACACTTCATCATAATATGTATGTAGTAAATACGGTGAACGATCAAAATCAAGCTCTTACACAGCCTGTTTACCTTACGTTTGACGATGGCCCAACACCTGATACTCTTCATATTTTAGATGCTTTGCGTCAATATAACGTAAAAGCAACTTTTTTTATGTTAAAGCATCAAATTGACGCTCATCCTGAAATTGCTAAAAAAGTAGCACAGGAAGGACATGCCATCGGCTGTCACGGCGTCTCTCATGATATTGATGTCATGTATAGTGAAGACGGCGCCGCGTTAAAAGAAATGCAGGAGTGTCAAGCGACAGTTAAGAAAGTAACCGGTGTTGACAGTAAGTTAATCCGCGTTCCTTACGGCAGCGTTCCTTATTTAAAAGAGCCCCACCGTACAGAGTTGCTAAGCCACTTTAAATTATGGGACTGGAATGTAGACAGCGAAGACTGGGCACTTCGTTCTGCACCTAGAATTATTCAGGGGCTTGAACCTCATATTCAAGGGGTTAACTCCAATGGAAGAACACCAGTCATTTTATTTCATGATAAATCCTTTACAGCACAATCCCTTCCTGCTATTTTGACTTACTTAAAGCAGTCGGGCTATCAGCCTATTAAAATTGATAACACCATGCAGCCTATGCAGTTTCCAACTCCCGCTGCAAAACAGTCGTAAAAAAAGATCATTCAAGTGAATGATCTTTTTTTTATGCTTTTCTGCTTTCTGTCATTTGTTTCCAAACAGAACCTTTTGCTTCTTCTCCGCCTTCGATACGTTCAATTGCTAGCTTGATTTGTAAATCTACCTCAAATTCTTTATCATTCTCTGCTGCTTTTAATGCAGAAAGAGCCGTCTCGTCCCCTACCTCGTATAAATACATAGCTGCACGCCAGCGAACAAGCTTGTTTTTATCACCAAGAGCTTCACACATTGCCGGAATACCCTCTTCAAAACCTAAATCTGACATGCAGTCTCCAGCAGTACGGCGCACAGTGACTGATTTATCTTTTAATGCTTTGTATAAATAAGGCAGTACCGCTTTTGATTCAATCATTCCTAAGTAGACCGTAGCTAAGCGGCGAATAGATGCTTTTTCATCATCAAGCGCTTTATTTAAAACGTCTAAATCAGCTTCTGTTGGATCCATTTGTTCTAAATGGGCATAGCGCACTGACCAATCGTTGTCTTCTAGCATTTCTTCTGTAACTTTATAGGTTTTACGCGGCTGTACAACTTTTCCGCCTTCTTTTTCTTCTTGTGCATTAGCCACAAGGCGAGTTAATCTTTCTTGCGGATATGCTGCTGCTAACTCTTCTACAACTTCGTCTCCGATAGCAGCTAACTCTCCGTAACGAACGCCTTGTTCTTTCCATTTTCGTTCTAATACCACATTATCTGAAAAACGTTGAAGTTCTGCTACCGCTTTTGCAAATCGCTCGGGCAGACCAAAGCGCTTTTCTTCATTTCCGTCCGTTAGCTTGACTTGCATCGGTACGTTTTTGAACATTTGAACTGACACATTGACTTCACCAAAATGCTCATTCATTTTGTGCTGTTCACTGCTGCTTTGCAAATCTTCACCAAACGCTGCACGAACTTGCGGCAAAATTTGCTTCCAGTCATATTTGGCATTTCGCTCTACTGCTAAGAAGTCCGCTACGTGGTAGACTCCTTTTACCCCTTCTACTTTCAAGATGTCTTGAACAACTTCAGGAGCTGCTTCAGCATTTTTTTCCGTATAGTTATTGCTTTTTCCGCCTGATAGCACTTCGTCTAAATTAATTTTCATTGTATTCGGACTTGGCGTTGGCTCAATTGATTTAATGTTCATATCGTATCGTACTCCTCTCATTAAAATTGTAGCATGTGCCTTATACTCAGTCTAACGACTTGTTTACGCGTTTTCAATTTCTTCAATCAGCTCTGAAAGCTCTGCCCAGCGATCAAGCAGTGAACTTAATTCTTCGTTTGATTTCTCTTGTTCTAACGATAGGTTATGCGCTTTTGTATAATCGCTGCCCACCTGTTCAATTTCACTTGTTAAGCGTTCAATTTCTTCTTCTTTTGCTGCAATATTATCTTCGATTTCTTCCCATTCTTTTTGTTCTTTATACGTTAAGCGACGCTTTTTCGTTTTCTCCGGCTGTTTTGGCTTTTCTTCTTTCACTTTAGCCTGCTGAACCATTGCCTGCTTCTTCTTCATCGCTTCTTCCAATTGATCTGTATAAGCGCCAAAATAAATCGAAATGTTTCCTTCTCCTTCAAAAACTAGTAAGTAATCTGCTACTTTATCTAAGAAATAGCGATCATGCGATACGGTGATCACAACACCTGGAAACTCTTCGAGATAGTCTTCAAGCACCGTTAGCGTTTGAGTATCCAAATCATTAGTCGGCTCATCTAGAAGCAAAACATTCGGCGATGTCATTAATAATTTCAACAAGTATAAACGACGGCGCTCTCCTCCGGACAACTTTTGAATGGGTGTTCCGTGCGTATGTGAAGGAAATAGAAATCTCTCAAGCATTTGCGAGGCAGAGATCATTTTCCCATCCGTCGTATGCACAACTTCTGCCGATTCTTTAATATAATCAAGCATGCGTTGATTCAAGTCCATATCATCGCTTTCTTGGGTATAGTAAGCAACTTTAACCGTTTGTCCTCTGTCAATTTCACCGCTGTCCGGCTCAATGCGTCCTGCAATCATATTCAACAGGGTAGACTTTCCGCTTCCATTTTTTCCGACAATTCCAATTCGATCTTGTTTTTTCACGATGTGCGTAAAGTCTGAAAGAATGATTTTATTTTCATACGTCTTAGACACATCTTTTAATTCAAACACTTTTTTCCCAAGGCGACTGCCTGCTAAACTTAAATCCAGTGATTCTTTTTCAGAGGAATCGATTTTCCCTTCTAATTCATCAAATCGCTGAATACGCGCTTTTTGCTTAGTCGTACGTGCTTTTGCTCCTCTGCGAATCCAAGCCAACTCATTGCGGTATAAGTTGCTTAATTTTGCTTGAGTTGCTTTTTCCTGATCTTCTCGAATCGCTTTTCCTTCTAGAAAAGCAGCATAGTTTCCTTTATAGCTATATAAATTTCCACCGTCTAATTCAAAAATTCGGTTTGTAACAGCATCCAAAAAATAGCGATCATGAGTAACAAGCAGCACGGCTCCTTGATACTTGGATAAATATTCTTCGAGCCATTTAACGGTCTCATAATCTAAGTGGTTAGTCGGCTCATCTAAGATCAGTAAATCAGGTGTTTGAATTAGACTTTGCGCAATGGAGACGCGCTTTTTCTGTCCACCTGAAAGCTCACCAATTTTTGCACTCATATTTGAAATTCCAAGCTTCGTTAAAATCGACTGTGCGTTAGAATTGGCTTCCCACGCGTTCATCGCATCCATTTTCTGTTGCAAATCATACAATGTTTGCTGATTTTTTTCGTTTGCAGAGTCTTGCTCTAACGCATACAGAGCTAGCTCATAGTTTTTTAATAAGTTAAGAAGAGGTGTATCTCCGCTGAAAACTTGCTCCAAAACCGTTAAGTCTTCATCAAAATCCGGATGCTGTGGTAAATATGTCACGCTGTAGTCTTTAGCATGAACAATATCTCCTTCGTCTCCGAGCTCTAAACCTGCGATAATTTTAAGAAGCGTTGATTTCCCTGTTCCGTTTACACCGATTAAGCCGATTCGCTCATTTTCCGTAATGGTAAATGTTAGTTGATGAAACAGCTCTTTTTCTCCATACGTTTTTGTTAAGTTTTCAACAGTCAGCATTTTCATAATGATAATTCCACTCTTTCTTAAATTGAACTAAAAATTCTTTCATATATGTATGTCGCTCTTGCGCTAGAGACCGTGCTGTTTGAGTATTCATTAACGCAGTGAGCTTTAATAACTTTTCATAAAAATGTGCAATAGCCGTTGATTTCCCGTGTCTGTATTCTTCTTCCGTCATCTCACTTCGTACAGCAATGTTTTCATCATACAAAGGCGTGCCTTTAGCACCTGCATACATAAACGTACGTGCGATACCAATTGCACCGATCGCATCTAAACGATCTGCATCTTGAACAATTTGACCTTCAAGCGTAGCCATAGCCGGACGGTTTCCGCCTTTAAATGACATCGTTTGTAAAATGTGAACGATATGCTTGCAGTTCTCTTCTTCTACCTGCTGACTCTTCAGCCACTCCCACACTTCTTCGTACGCCTTTTCAACATCTTCCACTAGCTTATCATCTACAACATCGTGTAAAAGCGCGGCTAGTTCGATAACTTCACGATTGCCGCCTTCTTTTTTATATAAAAGCACTGCATTTCGACGCACGCGATCGATATGCTGCCAGTCATGACCCGTTGTGTCATGCGCAAGCTTTGCTTGAACCCACTTTTCCGTTTCCACTATTTTATTCATTTGCTCACCTCAATTATATCCACCATTATTTTAGCACAAAGTGAGGCGCTCGTCTCACTGACAGCGGATCACCGGTTGAAAATCCTCGCTGAAAAATAAAAAACAGATGGAGATCCACCTGCTTTTACAGCAATTCTTTTATATCTTTTTGAATATCTTTTGGTGCAGTTTGAGGTGCGTATCGCTTCACGACTTCACCTTGACGATTCACTAAAAACTTTGTGAAATTCCACTTTATCCCTTTGGAACCTAGTAGACCCGGTGCTTGTTCTGTTAAGTATGTAAATAACGGGTGTGCATGCTCCCCTTTTACATCTACTTTTGCAAACATCGGAAACGAAACGCCATAGTTTAACTCACAAAATTGTTCAATATCATTTGAACTTCCTGGCTCTTGACCGCCGAACTGATTGCAAGGAAAACCTAGAACCGTTAGGCCGTTTTCTTTTTCTTCTTCGTACAGCGCCTGCAAATCTTTATATTGAGGGGTGAAGCCGCACTTGCTAGCTGTATTCACAATCAACAGCACGTCACCTTGATAGTTAGATAGCGATACGTCTTCGTCTTTAATTGTTTTTGCCGAGTATTCATACACGCTCATCAAAACGCCTCCTTTTCCCTATTGTAATTCACTTTATTTCGGAAGTACAACTGAAACGCTCTTATGATTTGTCATAAAGAACCTTTAACTGATCAGTCGTTTGCAGCATGTAATCAATCATCTCGATTAAATCTCCTACTTGGTCTTCGTAAATAAATCGGTTAAAGGTTACCTCAATATTGTTTTCGTATTCGCTGCCTCCGACTTCATGAGTAATACGCTGCTTCACAACTCTTGTTGTTCCCCAGATCCGCTCACACATTTCCTGTATATTTTGAAATTCAGCTTCTTCAAACGGTTTTTGTTTTTTTAGCTGAAAATCAATATAAACTGTACACCCTGGTTTTTCTACACGGGAAGGCGTTAATTCGGCATGAATGTTGTCTAAGTCGGTTGATAAAGTTAGCGACGCGGTACAGCAAAAATGCTGTTGAAAAGAAATGCGGTACGTTCGAGTAAACTGAGCTAAGTCTACAAAATCTTCGCGATTCGTAACAGATACTTGCCCAGACAAGTCAAGATCATAGATCTCTCCTTCTACAACAACTTTTAAATTATCAAATACAATTGGATCAAACATTTCAACTACTTCCTTTTTTATAAAATACGAACAGTCAGCTCTTCTTCTTTCTTGCCAAATTAATTCATAACATACCTGTTATTTTGTTTTATCTTGCAAGAAAGAGATTGAAACCCAACTAAGTCCACCCAATCTATATCTAGAAGCCACTACACCCATGAAACTTCTTTTTACCATAACTATGAAAAAATCCGAACGAGTTTGATTCTTCATCAAGAATCTTGCTTCATCGTTCGGATTTCCCTTCAAATAAAATACTCTTACCCTAGCCTCTTCTCTTAAAAAATCCCTAGTGCATGTCCATTCTCGTCAATATCCATATTGAGCGCAGCAGGTTTTTTTGGAAGGCCAGGCATTGTCATAATTGAACCTGTTAGCGCCACGAGAAACCCAGCTCCGAGTGAAGGACGGAATTCCCTTACCGTAATCTTAAAATCAGTTGGTCGCCCAAGCTTCGTCTGATCATCACTTAACGAATACTGCGTTTTGGCCATACAGATCGGCAGATGATCCCAACCGTTTGCTTCAAATTGCTGTATTTGCTTTAACGCTTTTGGAGCAAAATCTACGCCTTGTGCTCCGTATACGGTTTTAGCAATAGCTTCTACTTTTTCTGGAATCGAAGCCGACACATCGTAAAGAGGAGAAAACTGACTTTCTGTCTCGTTCATGACTTCAAGAATTTTTTCAGCAAGCATGACGCCGCCTTCTCCGCCTTTTTCCCATACTTCTGTTAAAGCAACTGGAACATTCTTTGAATCACACCAATTCATAAGTGCTTCTACTTCACCTTTTGAGTCCGTCACAAAACGGTTCACGGCTACAACGTAAGGAACGCCGAATGCCTGAATCGTTTCAATATGCTTTTCCAGATTTTCAATTCCCGCTTCTAAAGCCTCAATGTTTTCTTCATTTAAACCCTCTTTAGGAACGCCCCCATGCATTTTCAAAGCGCGAATTGTTGCAACGATTACCACCGTTTCTGGTTTAATATCTGCCATACGAGCTTTAATATTCAGGAATTTTTCTGCGCCTAAATCTGCCCCGAATCCCGCTTCTGTTACTACATAGTCGCCTAGTTTTGCAGCCATTTTTGTGGCAATGACGCTATTGCAGCCGTGGGCAATATTAGCAAAAGGACCTCCGTGAATGAGGGCTGGAGTATGTTCCAACGTCTGTACAAGGTTTGGTTTAATCGCATCTTTTAAAAGAAGAGTAAGCGCTCCTTGTGCACCTAAGTCTGCAACCGTTACAGGCTCATTGTCCATGTTATAAGCTACCACAATAGATGCTAAGCGACGCTTCAAGTCTTGTAAATCTGACGCTAAGCAGAAAATAGCCATAATTTCTGATGCCACCGTAATATCAAATCCATCTTCTCGAGGAACACCTTGCATCGGACCACCTAATCCAATGACGACCTGACGCAGCGCGCGGTCATTTAAATCTACCACTCGTTTCCACGTGATTTTACGTGTATCAATACGCAATTCATTTCCTTGATGTATATGGTTATCTAAAATAGCTGCCAGCGCGTTGTTAGCTGTTGTAATGGCATGCAGGTCTCCAGTAAAGTGTAAGTTAATATCCTCCATTGGAAGCACTTGAGCATAACCGCCGCCAGCGGCACCTCCTTTAATTCCCATTACCGGACCAAGAGATGGTTCACGCATGGCGACAATCGCTTTTTTACCTAATCTATGTAATGCCTGAGCTAAGCCAACCGTCACTGTCGACTTCCCTTCTCCTGCTGGAGTTGGATTAATAGCTGTAACTAAAATCACTTTTCCATCTTGTTTTGTGTGTAAACGTTCCATAACGGACAAAGAAAGCTTGGCTTTATAATGTCCGTACGGCTCTAGCTCGGCTTCTAAAATATCCAGGTGCTCGGCAATCTCTTTAATCGGTTTAATCGTTGCCTCTTGTGCAATTTGCAAATCACTTTTTATTTGCTTCTTAGTTGTCATATAAAAACCCCTTTTCTGCTGAAAATTCTTTTTAAACACTTCATCAAAAAAGGATAAAATCCATTTTCTGGGGGAGATATGAAGTTTAATAAATACAAGAACGACTGTGCTATAAATTTTACTGAGTTTCAGTCAAGCTAAAAAAGCATAGCAACGCTCCAGTTTAACCTTATTGTACCATTTCATTTTAGCCATTACGCATATTAATGCTCTTTTTTTTCAAAATTCAATTGCTTAATATTCTGTATATTCCTATAATAGTATATTGTACATAAATGTTGGACCTCATCTTCACGTGAGAAAGAACATTTATACGCGTCATTACTTCGAAATCGAATAGGAGGAATTTTATTGCCTATTAATATTCCACGTGATCTTCCGGCAAAAGAAATTTTAGAAAAAGAGAGAATTTTCATCATGGACGACGTGCGCGCGGTTAACCAAGAAATTCGCCCGCTTAATATTGTTATCCTAAACTTAATGCCGGAAAAAGAAAAAGCTGAAACGCAATTATTACGTTTACTCGGGAACTCACCGCTGCAAGTGCATATTACACTTCTTTATACGGCAAGCCATAAAGCAAAAACAACGAGTAAAAATCACCTAGATCAGTTTTATAAAACGTTTGAACAAATTAAAGAACGAAAATATGACGGAATGATTATTACAGGGGCACCTGTAGAACATATACCATTTGAAGAAGTAAACTACTGGAAAGAGCTTCAAGAAATTATGGATTGGTGTAAAACAAATGTGACTTCTACCCTTCATATCTGTTGGGGAGCTCAAGCCGGACTTTATCATCACTTTGGCATTGACAAGCGACCTCTTTCTGATAAATGCACGGGTGTATTTACGCATGTGGTATCGAGTGAAGAACCGATTAAGCTGCTGCGAGGATTTGATGATGTCTTTTATTCTCCTCATTCTCGTCACACCGACGTCGACATGAATGAAGTAAAAAACCATCCTGGCCTTGAGCTTCTTTCCTACTCTGAAGAAGCTGGTGTTTATATGGCTATGTCTAAAGACGAAAAGTTTGTTTTCGTTACAGGTCACCCAGAGTACGACGTTCAAACGCTGCAGGAAGAATTTCTTCGAGATACAGAAAGAGGGCTAGAGCCAAAGCTTCCGGAACACTATTTCCCAAACAATGATCCTGACAAAAACCCTTTAAAAACATGGCGTTCTCATGCCAACCTGCTGTTTATGAATTGGTTAAACTATTATGTTTACCAAGAGACTCCATATCTGTGGGAATGAAAGAACCGATCTGTCCCAGTGTTCAATTAAAGTTACGCATGCTCTTTTTGTGTTAAAACTGCAGCAAATGAGAAATAAAATAGAAAACCTGCTGCTCGTTTAGAGAAGCAGGTTTTCTATTACTAATTCTTCTTTATTCCGCAATTAAAGCTTTCTTTCAAAAATTCAGCATCAACAACACTGCTTTTGAGATCCAACACTCACATACTATTGCTCATTCTCCCTTTTCATCTTCATTTAGTTTTGTTTCATCCATTTCCTTCTTTTGTTCTTCTACCATTGTGTCCAGCCACTGGGGCGGCTTGCCGTCTTGGCTTTCATTGTATACTTCCGATATATCTTTTTCTTCCAAAGAGGATAAGATGTCATGAATGTCATTTTGATTGCCTAAAATATTACCAAATCCTTGACTCACTTTTTTATGACTTCTGAAGTTTGTGGGAAAGTTATTACCAAAATTTACAGCTGAAGCATCTTCAATTGTGCCAATGTGGATGTCACCTATGCTAAAAGTTGATTCTAGAGCTTGATCAGGCTCCCTCATTTCTTCCGTATGGGTTAGTGTATAAGGGACACTTCTTTCATTAATTTTAACTGATATTTCAGAAGGACCCTTTTCTTTAATATTCTGACTACCCGATTTTCGATTGACATCAGATTCATTTGTTGTTTTTTTACCTTTGTTTCCCGGCGCTTGATATTGATTCGTTTGCGAAGGAAAAGTATTACCAATATTCAAAGTTCCACTAAGTTCCTTTACATCAATATGCTCTAAATAATAAGACAGTTCGTCCAAGTTTAGTGTTTGAACGTTCTCTATATCTAAATGAAAAGAATGAACCGTTTTTTTTGAAAGTTCATTCATGTTTTTTTCTAAATCTGTAAGCCTTTTTTCAATGTTTTGGAGTATATTCAGCACCTTTTCATCCATAGAGTTTGACCCCTTATTTGATTTAACACTTTTAGCCCATCTACAACATATAATAGTGTATTAGATGACTTCTATTAATGTCTCATATGTATCGGGAGGAATTATGAAAATACATCTTCGTTCTCCTCAGATCGTTTTTGATGATCTCACCGTAAATTCGGTTAAAAACAACGCAGGAGTTTTTATAGGGAAGAATGTGCAACAAAATTGGGAAACTACAATCAGCAGCAGTAATTCAGGTTTTGGAACAATTTTGGGAGATGATAATCAACTATCCTATAACACACATCTTGTTCTTGGTGAAGATGATGTAAATGATTCTTTTGAACAGGTCAGAAAGGAGGATTGACTCTACGTTTTTATTAATCATTCTTTTTAGGGATTTTCGCAATGGTGGTATTATTTAAAATTTTATTAGAATCACCAACTACTTTTCCGAAACCATCAGAAATTCGACTTTTATGATTCCAATTATATTGAATATTAACGCCGTAAAATAGGCCTGAACTATTTTGAATTTTGTTTACTTTAATCGAATGATAGTGAATATTAGCCATGGACAACACCTCACAGACAGAAGTTTGCTTCATCACATTCAATATAAAACTGAAAACACATTATCTTATGTTTAAATTCTTATCTGTTCACCTCAAATTGAACGTCTCTTTAACCATTTGAGCTTTTACGTCTTTTCTATGATACTTACTCCGTTTACGATAAAAGTATTCCTGTCATTACCTTTTAGTCTATGTTAATAGCTGCGATTACACCCTAAAATAAGCTAGCAAAAAACCATCTGTATAAAAGATGGTTTAACTCTATTACTAATCTATTCTCGCCACTCTGACAGAATAATTAATAGAGTGCTTAATTGGGTATTTGCAGAACCCGTTTTTCCTCATTTAACTTTGTGTAACAGGGGCGTTGTTGACATCTATATTTTCAGAAAAATAGGAATCAACGACATCATTATCGTTAATGATATTTACAATTTGAGAGGCAAAGTTGTTATAGCCGATTATTTCACCAAACCCCGTATTACTTTTCCAATTTACTTGCCAATCTGATTGAGTATTTTCCCCTGTGAAAATACCAGAATTAGTAGAAATATACGTAACATTAAGATTAGTAAATTTTATAATCAACTTTTTCAACTTCTTTCATCTTCTTTTTCCCTAGAATTGAGAAACGGGCTGAGGATTAATATTTTCCGGCTGGGTAATTGGAATGTCACAAACATCTTGATCATTGATGATATTCGTACTGCCCAGTATAGCTGAATTTACAGAAAATCCGTTTCCTAAGTTAAATTTACCTTGGGAATTCCAATCTGGCTGGCTATTTTGACCCGAAGCAATTACTGAATTGGAAACCATACTTACCACATTTATTTGGTTGAAAATGACGGAAACAGGCATTAGTCAATTCCTCCGTTTTCTAAAATTTTAATGTAGTATATGCTTCCTTCTAAAGTATGGTTCAATCGATTTTCTGCAATCAAAAAATGTTAGTTAGGTCTTACAGCTATTCATTTTATCTATTCTTCTTATAAATCATTTTACACTGCCCTTAATCAGCAAGCCTGAAGGGAGGAAATTATTGATTATCCTTAATAAAGAAAAGTATTTAGTTATCTTTGTGCACAGCTATGTTTTTCTTTTCAATTTGCATTTAGAATATAGTTTTATCAAATAAATAAAGAGATTGAGACATAACGAAATCAATCTACAGACAAACAAACGGGATAAATGGTCTAGTATGGATCGCTTGTTTCACCGGTATTGATTTCGACGCAAGACGTCGCTTTCCGCGGACGGCCGATGAGCTTCCTCGCCACTTTTGCTCCTGCAGGGTCTCACCTCTTCCGCTTTTCCCCCAGAACTCTTCACCTTAGAAGCACCTACATACAGCCTACGTTCACCCTACCAATGAAAAAATCCGAACGTGTTTGATTCTTGATGGAGAATCAAACACGTTCGGATTTTCTTGTCCCAGCTTTTTTTAAAGTTCTTTAATATATTCAATGACCGAATCTGGAAATTCGTTTCGAATTCCGCAATTCCCACAATAAAATCCGCTATATTCGTCTGTCGCAACGTACTGTCTTAAAAGAAACAATGTTAACCTGTTTGGGAGACCGCATTCTGTGCAAAACGCCAGGTATTTGCTGCGCTGTCTGTTTGCTGACATACGTTTCATCCTTTCGATTAACTATAGAAAGCGTTTTCTTATTTATATGGAGCTTTCTTATTAGTTTATGACAGCAATTACGGTCTACCTCCAATTATTGTCGCGACGAGAAGGGCGGAATAAACGCAGAATTAAATTAATTATAAGCACAATAGCTAAAATGTTAATTAACAACCCAAAAATCCCGCCCAGTGCACCCATATGACCAAGCAAACCTCCAAATAACATCCCTGCCAGGCCGCCATAAAGCAGTCCACGGGCGAATCCTCCTCGTTTTGAACGGGTAACTCCTCGATTTACAGTTCCATTTCTGCGGTTTGAAAAATTAGACCTCGGCTCATTTTGTCTAACGCTTGGCTGTCTATTAAAGGACCGCTTCCCCGAACGATACGACCTTGCACTTACGTTATAGTCATCATGATAGGAAATATATTCAGCTAAGGGAGATAAACTTAGCGAAAAAATCAATGCTACGGCAATCATTATTTTTTTCATCTGCTTTTTCTTCCTTTCTTCACCTAATAGTAACTGTTTATTATAGTACGCTGTTTCATGCATATCATACGCTTTGACACAAAAGGGAAATTCAGCTTCATACAAAATTTTTAATCGGGTATCATAACGTTATACTTTGCCCTAGAAAGGAGCGTGCATGTACATGATACGAAGAATTAGCATACTGCTTTTTACACTGTGTTTCTTATTTAATGGAGCCCTTCCTGCACTATGTAAAGCGGAACAAGTAAAAAATGTAGCTGTGCGTGACCGTTTGCTTTATCAAGGTAATAACCAACTAA
The DNA here is from genome assembly GCF_055810735.1 of Priestia sp. ST2. NCBI lineage: Bacteria > Bacillati > Bacillota > Bacilli > Caryophanales > Bacillaceae > Priestia > Priestia sp. ST2. The sequence continues at coordinate 795,410 of NZ_JBVVNT010000002.1, forward strand.
AGCAAACCGCCCTAACATTTGATGATGGACCGGATCCGCGCTTTACTCCACATGTATTGGATCAATTGAAAAAGCATGGTATTAAAGCAACCTTTTTTCTTATTGGGGCAAAAGCTCACGAACACCCTGAGCTGGTGAAAAGAATGGTAGCCGAAGGTCATGCTGTTGGGATTCATACCTATTGGCACCCCAATTTACTAAAGGAATCTACTGAAAAGTTTCACTGGGAAATTGCCAAAACTCAGACTATTATTAAAAACATTACCGGTTTTGAAACACAGCTGTTTCGTCCTCCATATGGAAATTTAACGAAAGAAATGATCAACGAGCTGCCAAATGAAAATGTCTATGCGATTAACTGGTCTTCTGATTCATTAGACTGGAAGCAAATCCCAGAAACAGAAATCACCAATAATGTATTTAAGAACATGCATGCCGGAACAATTGTTTTGATGCACGACGGCGGCCATTGGACCATGGACCTTTCTAACACCGCAAAGTCACTGGATACCATCATTCCTAGACTTAAGCAAGAAGGATATCATTTTGTGACCGTCCCTGAACTTTTGCACATCCCTTATCCAAAAAATTAAGCTCCAAAGAGTTTCTGATTTAGAAACTCTTTGGAGCTTTACGATTTCCCTTGATAGAAAGTAAATATGCCTCTCCTACAAAAAGAGCGTGTCAAAAGATCTAATTCAAATCCATCTTAACACTCAAAAATATGCCTTATTTCTTCAAAACATTATCATACTAAAGATACAAAAAGAGACATTCTTTTTTTGTTCCATCCCTCTACAATAGAGGGAATTTACGGATAACCTCTAAAATAGGTTTTAAGTTGCATGATTAGGAGTAAATATTACTATAACTACTCTCATATTTTTAGACAAGCTGCATATATATAAAATGAGAGAGTCGAACGCATTCCACATATCCCTAAATTTCTTCTTCTCACAAAAAAATTGACGAACTTTTTTTGTCAACAGGTGCGTATAGATATGATAGAATTCCTATATAATGACCTGGATTCATTTCTAAACAAGGAGTTTTGACTATGATTAATGAACAAGAGACGTTGTTATTTATTAAAGAACTTGGCCGCTTGTTGAAAGACTATCAAAACTGTTCAAACGCCTCTGTAAAAAGTGAAATATATAAAGATATCGTGTTGTTGAGCAATGTTATCCAGTTAGATCACGTGAACGTTTCTTACGCTTAGAAAATCCTTTTTATTTCTTTATAAATTTCAGTTTTTCTACTATAACTACAGAAAAGGAAGAAAGGAGACGATTTCCATCCATCTCCTTTCTTCCTTTTCTCGTTATCGGTTTTTATGGTTATTTAGAACATAGTTTTATTAAAATTATTGTAGAGTTTTTCGAGTGTTTTCGGTCCAACTATTCCATCTACCTGCAGATAAAGTGCTTGTTGAAAAGCTTTTACCGCTTTGAAAGTGGAAGACCCGAATATACCGTCTGCGCCTCCAAAAAGAGAATAACCTAAGTGAATAAGCATACGCTGAATTAACTGTACGTGATTTCCTCGATCTCCGTATTTAATTAACATGCTTGAAGCCTTTGGCATCTGTTTTTCAGGTCCTTTTCCACTTCGAAGCTCCGACAAAGATAAACCGAATGTATATTGAAAATGAGGGTAATCTTTTAAGCTTGTCCAATCTCCTCCCCATTCCAACCCAATCCTTTTTCCTATCTCTCCCGCTTTGTTCCATCTTCGATCAATGGTCCAGTCAACTTTTCCGTCGTTATCAAGCAGCGCAATGTCAAAAGCTAGTCCATAGTTATGATAAGAATACCCGCCTTTGGCATTAGTCACAATACTTCCTGGTGTTGTTCGGCCTTGTGAATATAGTTTGTGCTGATGCTCTATCGATCTAAATCCTTCAGTGATACTAACAAATATGCTTTCTTTATATGCTTGCCCAATGAGCTCGTACGCTTTTTCCTGCACTATTTCATGTACATCTTGCAACTTATTTTCTGCTTTTTGTAACAGCTTGTCTAATGATAAATCACTCATACTCCCCACTCCTTAACTAGATGGCTTCTCCTTATATATACGTATAAGACGAACTCTAAGGGAGGCATCCAGTATCAGTTTATGCGGGAAGCAGTTAAGTTGTGCAACATGGAGAACTGCTGTTATTTCAGCACCCAGTGGCTGATAGCCTTCGCTACTCCGTTATTGACATTTGTATCTGTCACCCAGTCCGCTGCTTCTTTTACAGCTTCCTGAGCATTTCCCATGGCGATTCCACACCCTGCCGCTTCAATCATAGCCATATCATTTAAGCTGTCTCCCATGGCAATGACTTCATCCATTGAAATGCCCAAACGTTCACATACGGTCATGATCCCTTTTGCTTTGTTAATACCAAGTGCATTAATTTCTAGATTCGTTAAACTAGAGTTGCTAATTTCAAAATCTGAAATGCCTGCTATTTGTTTCAGCACTTCTTCTCGTAAAACATCATCTGGAATATCGTAGCCAAACTTCAGCCATTCCTGTGAGGCAATATCTTCTGGAAATTCGTCTCTCCATACTTTATCCGTAGTCACCGCCCAAAAGTTAAGCTTATGCTCTTGCGTTAAATTCCACATCTTCTCGATATAAGCAGCATCAATTAACTTTCGTTCTACAAGCTCTCCAGATTCATCCCAAATTTCACTTCCGTTTACTGTAATAAGGTAAGAAGATAGCTGAAGAGACTGCGCATATTCACGGCATGTTAAAAGAGATCGCCCTGTGCTTAGCACCACATGAACACCTTGTTCTTGAGCTTTAGCAATGGCCTCACGATTTTCTTTAGAAATTTCTTGCTGATTGTTCAGCAGCGTTCCATCCATATCTAGTGCAATCAGTTTAAATTCTTTTTTTTCATTTGTTTGCATCTTTCTCTCTCCTTCTCTTCAATAGTAGGTACGACATTACGCTGAGCATTTGACTTATACTATGTAACTCTTATTATAACTGTAGCACAGGAGCATTTCGCTCTGCATCAGATAAGCGTTAAAATGGTCAATTATTCTACGGGGAATAATTGAAGGAAAACAAAATAGCTTTGCCGTAATTTACATATAACGCTTTTCATTTTTAGTTATTTCAACTAGAATTTTGGTAAAAGGATGTGAATGTTATGAATACTATTATTTCACCAGCTGACTTACATACTGCATTACAGCACCCCCAACACTCCATTGTGTTGCTTGACTGCCGATTTACCCTTGGAAATTCTGAGGCAGGCGCAAATGCTTATCAAAATGAGCACCTCCCGCATGCTCATTACTTGGATTTAGAAAAAGATTTGTCTTCTGCAGCTGCTTCTCGTGGAGGCAGACACCCGCTGCCTGACGTTCAAAAACTAGCTCAAAAGCTCGGCAGCTTAGGAATTAATGCTGATTCAAAAGTCGTCGTTTATGATGAACAAAACGGAATGATGGCTTCAAGAGCATGGTGGCTACTGCGATATATAGGAATTGAAGACGTAAAAATTTTAAATGGAGGTTTTAATAACTGGAAGCAATCGGGATATGAAACAACGAAGAACGTCCCAGAAGCTTCTCCTCAAACGTTTGTACCTTTCGTTCAACAAGATTGGGGACTTGCAGGAGTTGAATACGTAAAAGAGAATCTTCATAACCCTAATGTTGTTCTTATCGACTCTCGTGAAAAAAGGAGATATCTCGGCTTAGAAGAACCCATTGATTTTGTAGCAGGACATATCCCAGGCGCCATTCATTCTTTCTGGCAAGATGTGTTAACTTCAGAAGGTTTATGGAAAACAGATAAAGAGTGGAAGGAAATGTTTTCAGCTATTGATTCTCACGCTGAAATCATTGTATACTGCGGATCGGGTGTATCTGCTTGTCCGAACGTTTTAGCTTTAAAATCAGCAGGTTTTCCAAATGTAAAATTATATGCCGGCAGCTGGAGCGATTGGATTAGCTATCGTGACAATCCAATCGAGAAAAGCAGATAGACAAAGAAGGCTCAGTCTCACCAAAAGTATAGAGGCTGAACCTTCTCTTTTTGTATTCTTCTTATTAGCCGCATGTTATTTACTGAGCCTTAACATAAAATCATGAAGCCGCTCTAAGGTAAGCAGATTTTGATTACATGCTTCGCTATCGTGACAAATATAATTTCCTCGTTGTGTAAATGTCCCTTGAACAGTTCCTTTGATTTCAGCAGTGAACATACCGACTTCCTCGTAGCTGTGGCAAAGCGTGCATATTCCTTTCTGATTGATAGGTTTAAATGTTCCTTGAATACCTTTTAACTTCTGGGTATACGGCTCCTGCGCTACGATAAACTTTCTGTTTGAGCCTTTATCGATCCAGCTAACATAGGAAATGCTCGTTAGATCCATGCTATCAGCAGAAGGGACTTTTAACTTTTTCACTTTTGGAAACAGCTTTTTCACGCCAGCTTCTGTAAAAGATTTAAATGGAATCACGTAAGGCTTTATCGTTTCTAAAAACACCTCTGCTTGCTCCTTATTTCTAACCTCAGCAACTGACAGCAGTAATTCTTCCTGTTCCTCGCTAAGAACCTCAAACACATTTAATACTTTTTCTTTTGCAAGAGCTTTTAAAGCCTGCAACACATCAGAATTGTTTACTGTTCCATGCCCATTGATAAGAATTTGCGTTTGGCTTTTGATAAAATTATATTGATCATTTCTTATAAACGCTTCCACGTTCTTCACTCCTTCTTCATTTAATTAGCTACTTTTTACTTTACCGTACGGATTCCTTTTATGAAATGTAAAAAATAAATCAGAAATAAACTATACCTAAAAAAGCGCAGGCATTCAGTTGCCAGCGCTTGATTTCTACCGTTGCTTTTTATATACAATTTTTTTGATGGTTTCGGTTGATAAAAAGTAGTCACGGGCTAGTTCCTCAATTGAAGTTCCTTTTTCAAACAAATTCTTAATCCGTTCGTTTCGCTCGTCAATCAACTTTCTTCCACCAGAGCAAGTTCCCCATTTTCTTTTTGCCTTCTGCGGCTTTGGAATATAAATGGTTTCTCCTTGAATGTATTTTTGAATTTCACTAATCAGCTCTTCAGGTAAAATATTTGTTGCTTTTACATACGTCATTTCTGCCAGCTCCTTATGTGGTTTTGCTTATACAATAAGGGGCAAAGCCGTATATATTAGAAATGAGATATGCGCGGTTAGGCGATGTCTATTACTAAACCGTCCACCCCATGCAAAGTATCGCCTTTCTAATATCAGGCTTTGCATGAGACGCTGCAGTATCCGGTAAACATCTTTTATTTACCATTTATTACACCTCCACTTTACATCAGCTGTAAACCAAGCTTGTATAAAATTACAATTATTGGCTCAGATTTTATTATAAGCTATCTATAATCTTGCACACAATACCTTCTTATTTATAAAACTGACCCCATAAATAAAACGAACTTGCAGGGAGCTCGTTGTTCTCCCTGCAAGTTCGTTTTATTTTTGTTATGAACGCTTCTGCTTTTTGTTAGCTGAACTGCTTTGAACACCTTGTTCAGAAGTGGTCGTCCCTTGTCCTTCTACATTTGGTGAACCTAGCTCTGATTTTGAGCGGTCTTTTTTAATTTTACTCATGTCACTCACCTCCAGTTTGTAGTGTACCCTTTGTACAGCTACATATAAGGAGAGGTGTGCTGTTTTTATTGTTTCTTGAGCATAAATAGCCATAGAAACGTTAAGGCTTGCTTTAATTCATTTGGAAGCTGTCCAATCAGCTTATCTGTAACATTTCGCTTATATACACCTTCGCCATCGATTACTTCCCATCCATTTTCTTTTGCAAGCTGTTCAAACTCCCACGGCATCATCGTATTGCAAATAACGTCTTCACCATATAGTCTTTGAAAACTATTAGTACGAGGCTGAGCAGTTGGTCCAAGAATACCTATACATGCATATCCTCCTGTTTTTACAACTCGGTGCAATTCCTTCAGAGCTAATCGCGGGTGCTCCGTCCATTCCAGGGCGTTGATTACCATAACCCCTTCTACTGATTCAGAAGACAGCGGGAGCTTCATAATATCAGCTTGAGCGAACGACAAATTTTCACTTTTATGCAGTTGGGATGCTTTTTGAATCATTTCTTCTGATAAATCAAGACCGATTGCTTTATATCCAGAAGCGGCTAGAAGAGACGTCCCAAACCCATCACCGCAGCCGACGTCTGCCACTATACCACCTGATTTAAGATGTTTTTGAATAAATGGAATAACTGTTTTCCGACTTCCGTTTTTCCACATTTCTTCACTTCGGCTATTCCAAAATGATACTTTTTGGTTCCACTCGTCTTGAGCTTGGTCATGCCAATTAAATGTTGTCATTTTTTATCCCCTTTGTACTCTTTTCTTTACCTTATCACTTTTTGCAATGAATAAAAACGACTTTTTCAGCAACCATATAGATGTAAAGGAAGGTGTTTATTTGTATGAAAGAACGTTTCGTTGCGGTACGTAAAAATGCAGAGGGTGACCTGCTAGAATTTCAGACGGCTTCAGGAGCTGTTTTAACCTATGAAGAAGCGTTAAAGAAAGTAGAAGCCGGAGACGTTGAGCATGTGAGTACCTTTGTAGGGAAAGACGGCGGTACGTATATTCGCAGTATTCCTGACCATGACAAAACAAATAATCTCGATGCATTGCCATCATTTTAAAGGAGAATGAAGATGACAAAAAAGAATAATAAAGGAAGCGCTAATCAAAGTAACCCAAAAACGCAGCACCATCTTGTTGAAATGGGTGAAGAAATTTCAAGCGGGGATAATTCAAAGGGAAACAAACGCAACAAAGATCAGTCAAGTAAAACACAATAAAAAAAGCCGTGCTTCTTAGCACGGCTTTTTTTATTAATGTTGGCTTGGAAGACCTAATGTTGAAAAATCTCCTGTTGCTACGCTTGTTCCAACTGAAGCAACACCTGCTACTAATGTAAACGCTAATGCCATACCGACTAATACTTTTTTCATAATTATTTCCTCCTCTTTCTTTGATTTGACTCTAGTGTATCACAGGATAAAAGTAGATGAATTCCTTTCTATCAGCATTTATCCCCTTAAAATCATGGATTTCCTCCATTTTGATAGAAATTTCTCAAAAATTATAATGATAGGAATATTTTAAACAAATAGAGCTTCAAGTTCTTTTTCTACTAGCTTGACGAATCGCTCATTTCGTTGCAGGGTGAAAATGGTCATAGACTTTTCCATATATTCTTTACCTTGTTCAATTTTACCTAATTTGATTAAGCTCTCTCCTGCTTGGTAATGAAGTTCTCCAAATAAATACATTGATTCATTACTAATGCACAAATCGATTCCTCGGTTGCTATATATTAATGATTCATCATAGTTACTCATATCTCCAAGCGTTTTGGCAAGTGCATTTAAAATTCTAATTTTTATATTTTCGTCTTTTGTTTGGGGCAGCTCATTTAAGCTTTTGAGTGCTGTTTGATATGTATCTAGAGCCTGTTCATACTCTTTCTCTTCATAAAGAATAATTCCAATGCTATTTAAAATTTCAATTTCTCTTTCTTTATAAAACGTTGCCGATTGCTTAGTAAGCTCGATCGCTTGGTACATTTTAGACAGCGCATCTTCTTTGTTATGATGAATGTAATACACGCAAATACCTTCGTGCCACATTAAAAATTGCTTGTTCAGCGGATTTTGAAACAGCGGACTTTCTTTTTCTTTTACAATGATATTATGAATAGCATCATAATCTCTCTGACGAATATATTGACGAATTAACGATTGAACCGCATCTACGTAATCAAGTCGAGGTGATTCGACACTATCAAAAAAGTAGTTAACATCTACGCCAAGGCGCTTAGAAATTTTATAGAGGGTAATGCTTGATGGATATTCTTCACCGTTTTCAATTTTGCTGATTTGCGCTTGTGTACAAATGTCTCTTGATAATTCTTGTTGTGTCAACCCTGCCATTTTGCGAAGGTCTCTCATAACACTCCCAATTCTATACTCTCTCATCTCTTTTCTCACCCTTACTTTCACATAATATATTCTCTCTATAAACATATAGTGATTTTATTTAGATAGTCAACTGTAAACACGTTAAAAATTTATACAATGTTTCGAAATTGACCATTCCCTATAATAGCAAATTAATCTATAAGAGTAAAATAGTGTATGATTTCTCTTCTCTAAAAAATCCTGTAAAAAAATAATATTGAGACATAACGAAATCAATCCAGTCTACAGACGAACAAATAGGATGAATAAGCTAATATAGATCACTTGTTACACCACTAAAAGCACCTGCATATATGAAACTTATGTTCACTATAACAGCAAAAAATCCGAACGATAAATCGTTCGGATCTTCTTCAACTAACATATTTTTGTTCCATTCTCATTCACATTTTTATTTATAAACAGGATATCCAACAAATTTAAAGTCTTTGCCGATTGACGTCACAGAAAGACGCTCCACGTTCACTGCGTCCCACATTTTCTCTATGCCTTTTCCTTCTAGGAAAGTAGGAGCTTCTTTTCCTCCTGAAAGCTTTGGAGCCATATACAGCACCAATTTATCAATTAAACGATTTTCCACGAATGCGGCATTCACTTCGCCCCCTCCTTCAATTAAAAGAGACGACACAAATTTCTCACCTAGTATAGAAAGCATATCTTCAAGATTTACTTTGTCCTCACCGCTTGTAACAAATACTTCGACGCCTTGCTTTTCGAGCTGTTCTTTTTTTTCTTTTGAATAGCCCTGACTTGTAAATATCCACGTTGGAGCTAAAGAATCCGTTGCTAGCTTAGATTCAAGCGGCATGCGCAGCTTTGAATCCATCACAATACGAATTGGACTGCGGCCGCCTTCAATACGAGTTGTCAGCTCGGGGTTGTCCTTAATGACCGTATTCACCCCTACTAAGATACCCGCTGTTTCATGACGCAGCTGATGTACATCCAAACGGGCTTCCTCAGACGTAATCCACTTGCTGTGAGAAGAAGCAGTTGCTATTTTACCGTCTAACGTAATCGCTGACTTTAATGAAACAAACGGCTTCTTCGTTACAATATACTTATTGAAGACCTCATTCATTTGACGTGACTCTTCTTCACATACACCTGTTATAACTTCAATGCCTGCGTTTTCTAAAATTTCGACTCCATTACCTGCTACTAAAGGATTCGGGTCTAAAGTTGCTATGACCACTTTTTTTACACCGGCTTCAACTAGCGCTTCAGCACAAGGACCTGTACGCCCGTGGTGTGAACAAGGCTCTAGCGTTACGTAAGCAGTCGCTCCTTTTGCTTGTTCGCCAGCCATTCGCAGCGCGTGAATTTCAGCGTGCGGTTCGCCAGCTTTTAAATGCGTACCAATTCCAACGATTCGATTATCGTTTACAATGACCGATCCTACAAGCGGATTTGGCTCTGTTTGTCCTTTTGTTGATTTTGCGTTTTGTAAAGCTATATTCATATAAAATTCGTGATTGATCAAAGAAGAACCTCCTCTTTTAAATGTCCTGAACGTTTAACTTTAGTATCCAAATACTTTTCATTAAACTGCGATACATCTCCCCAAAGTGGAACGCGCCCTGATAAAAGTGCGCCGTTTTTCTCAAGCGCGATTAGCTTTTTTGGATTATTGGTAATCAGCGTAACCGGTTTTTGGCGCAGCACTTTTAACACGCTGATGGCATCACTATAGCTGCGAGTATCATCTTCAAATCCTAACCCTTCATTCGCTTCTACCGTATCAAATCCGTTTTCTTGAAGAACGTATGCCATTGCTTTGCTGAATAGGCCAATGCCGCGTCCTTCATGATTTGCTAAATAAAATAGCGCTCCGCTCCCATTTTCGACGATCATTTTCATTGATTGTTTTAATTGAAAACCGCAGTCGCAGCGTTTGCTTCCGAATATATCTCCCGTATGGCAGATACTGTGCATACGAATGAGTGCCTCATGCGATTCTTGAAAATCTCCGTACACAAGAACACTAGATTGCTGCATGTCAGCTAAATTAGCTCCTTGCATTTTTTCAATAAGCTCTTCCGTACTTAAAGATCCTTCTTTTACATTATCAGAACGCAACCATGAATACCAATTAAATACTTGTGTCTCGCCATCCAGATTCACAGGAAGCGTAATAGGTCCTACTATATAAATAAAATGGTCTTCATTTTTTACTATGTTAATTTTATCTTTTAAAATTGAAACAACTTTTTGGTTAATCACAGTCATTTCCTCCTCTTATGTGTCTTTCACTTACCTACTATTTTCACATTGTGCTCAATCTCTCACATGAACAACTGTTTTTTTTAGCACTTCACTACATTTATCTTTTTTAATTGATGTATCAGCTTACTAAAAGTAAGTAACTTTACTTGCTTAAAGTATTATATGACGATACATTTATCTTGTAAAGCTTTTATGCTCTTTTTGTTACTTTTAGTAATTAACTTCTATAATTATATAAATTATATAATCAAAACATAAATACGTAAAGTAATTTATAATATTTAAGTAATTAAATTACATAACACTAGATAAAATGCTGACTTTGTTTTATAATATAGGAAGAGAATGGAGGTAATAACATGGACGGTTTAGCACTCTGCCCACGTTTTGAAAAGGCTGTTACTATACTAACGAAACGTTGGACGAGTTTGATCATTTTTCAGCTGCTTTCCGGCTCACAGCGGTTTTCTCAAATGCAAGAAGCACTTCCAGTAAGCGGAAGGCTCTTATCCGAGCGCTTAAAAGAATTAGAACATGAAGGAATCGTCATTCGTACGGTTATTCCGGAAACTCCTGTTCGAATCGAGTATTCATTATCTGACAAAGGATTAGCACTAGCGCCGGTAATTCAGGAAATTCAGACATGGTCCAGTGAGTGGATTACAAAAGAAGAAGTGGAATAAAAGAAATCTCTAAAGAAATCAGGAGGCTTCTATATCGATATGCTCACAGCCGTTTTCGTTTTCTTTAGAGCTCCATAAATAAAAAAGGCATGCTCCCCTTGAGCACGCCTTTTTTTATTTATGTTATTTTCCTAATGATTCATTTTGAGAAATAATGCGCTGTTTCTGACTTTTTCGACCGTGCAATACAAGGTATACTGCTATAGCTAAAAGAGCAACAACAGAACAGAATACATACATTCCTTTATATCCGGCTGCTGTGGATAAAATGCCTAATAAAAAGGACCCTAAACCCATTCCAGAGTCAAAAAACACAAAAAACGTAGCTGTGGCGACACCTCGGCGATGAGGAGAAGCTTTTTTTACAGCAATGGATTGAAAACTTGATGTAATCGTTCCAAAGCCTAATCCAATAAATGCTCCAGCTAATAAAAACACCCAGCTTGTTGTCGCTTGGCTAAGTAAAAAGATACCGATAGCTAAAGATAAAATGGACGGATATACCACGCTGTTTTCTCCGTATTGATCAAACCATTTTCCAGTAAAAGGTCTAGAAGCTAATAAGCACACCGCGTATACAACAAAGAAAAAGCTTGAAGCTTGCGTAAAGCCCATTTCTTTTGCATAAATAGACACAAACGAAATAACACTTGCATATGAAAAAGCTACCACAAGGCCAGCAACAGAAATAGGCAGCGAACGGTATTCAAAAAACGTCGCAAGACCTTTAGCTGGCTGTATTTCATTTGTTGCAGAGGAAGCTTGCACCTCAGGGACACGAAGTACTAGACTGGATAATACTGCTAAAACAGAAGATACAACCGCAACGGTAAAAACCGCTGTATGACTTAAAGTATTTGTTAACGTTAAGCCTACAAACGGACCTACTACCATTGCTAAGTTCATAAACGTCGCATAGTACCCCATCCCTTCGCCTTTTCTCTGTTCTGGGATTACATTTGCAACAATTGCTCCTGTAGCAGTTGTGCTCATTCCAAAACCAATACCATGAAGCACACGCAGCAACAGCAGCGCAGATAATGAGTGAATATTCATATATAAAATAGAACCAATTAAAAAGATAAAGACACCTATTAATAGTACTTTCTTTTGTCCTAATGTTGTCATCCACTTACCGGCTAGCGGTCTGAACACAATACCGGACACTAAAAAGATTGTCACAATTAGCCCTAGGCTTTGTTTACTTGCATGAAGTTCATCTGTTGCAAACAGTGGCAATGTGACAGTTAACATATAAAAAATGACAAAAACAAAAAAGCTGGTCAATGAGACCGCTAAAAAATCTTTTGTCCATAATTTCGATTTCTGCATGATTTTCCTCCTTTTATTTGTTTATTCGTATCTATTTATTAAAACAAACTAAATCACAGTCTAGAAATAATATGTATACGAATTATCTCAACTCAAACTATTATAGGGTTCATATATGTAAGTGTCAACATGTATTTATCGATTTTGATTTCCGTCCAAGGCTTCGCTTTTCGCGGGAATCTTCGCCTTGCCCTCCAACCAACTGCTAGAAAGACCTACACACATGAAACCTACGTTTACCGCAAAAAAAACAAACCATGAATCCAACACTTTGATCAATGGTTCGTTTTTCACTTCGTCTAATATTCTTTTGTCCTAGCCTCTTTTAGAACCTTCACTTCTTTAAATGAGAAATAATTTGATCCGTTACTTCACTAGTAGTTGCGCTGCCTCCAACATCTGGTGTAATGATGCCCGATTCTGTCACTTGCTCGATAACCTCTAATAAATGACTGCCTAATTCTTGTTCACCAAAATGATCCAACATCATTTTAGCCGTCCAAATCTGTCCGATTGGGTTTGCAATTCCTTTTCCGACAATATCAGGAGCAGACCCGTGTACCGGTTCAAACATCGAAGGATATTTTCCGTTCACATTAATATTTGCAGCGGGAGCAACGCCAATACTTCCCATAATAGCAGCTCCGATATCTGTTAAAATATCTCCAAATAAATTGCTTGCCACAATTACATCAAAACGACTTGGATTTGTAACGAAAAAAGCCGCCAGCGCATCGATGTGCTGTGAGTCTGTTTCAATATGAGAATAACTCTTGGCAACATCTTGAAACACTTCGTCCCAAAACGGCATGGAATGAACAATTCCATTTGACTTCGTTGCGCTTGTAACTTTTGCTTTTCTTTTAGAAGCTAATTCAAAGGCGTAGCGCATTGCTCGTTCTGTTCCTTTTCGAGAAAAAACCGCATTTTGAATAGAAATTTGATCTTCTCCTTGATAAATCCGGCCTCCTACTTCACTGTATTCTCCTTCACTATTTTCACGAACAACAATTAAATCAAAATCTTTTGGGTTCGTTAGTGGAGATGCGATGCCTTTTAACCTCTTGGCTGGACGAATATTAATTACCTGCTGAAATTCTCGACGAATCTTAATGAGCAGACCCCATAAAGACACGTGATCTGGCACAAGATTTAAATTTCCTACAGCCCCTAAAAAAATTCCGTCAAAGTGTTGAAGCTGCTTTAGCCCATCTTCCGGCATCATCTGTCCGTATTTCAAATAATAATCACAGCTCCAAGGAAATTCTGTAAATTCAAATTTTAATCCCCCGTGAAGATCTGCAATCGTATGAAGGACCCTAACCGCCTCCGGCACAACTTCTTTTCCTACTCCATCTCCTGGTATGTTCGCTATTTTTAACGTTTTCATCAAAAATCCCCCTGCGTCTTTTATGTAAAAAACCTATCGGTCGACCGTCGACTGATATTATCTATTTGATTATACGTAAAAAGAACGCTTTCATCAAGAAAATTCTGAATATATTCATTTTCTTCGAAAATTCAAAATTATTATGACTCTTATGAACAAGCGTATTATAATTAGGAAATAAATGATTATAAATAAACGAGGTATATCAATGAACAATTTTGATTTACATAAGCCGTTACCATACTATCTTCAATTTTATGAAAAAATTAAGCAAATGATTGTGAACGGTGAATATAAACCGGGCCAGCGAATCAATGAAACCCAGCTAGCTAAAGCATTTGGGGTTAGCCGCTCTCCCATAAGAGAAGCAATGCGTTTATTAGAAAAAGACGGCCTTTTAGTTGCAGACCAAAAAACAGGCTTTATTGTTTATTCCCTGTCTCCTGAAGACGTAGAAGAAATTTATCAAATTCGTACGGCTTTAGAGTCTTTAGCCATTGAGCTGTGTATTACTCGCGCTTCTGATGAAGAGCTTCTTTTCATTGAGCAGCTGTTAGATAGAACCGCTGAGGAAATAAAGCAAGGAGCCGAGGATTCTCGACTTATTGAGCTAAATGAACATTTTCATCAGCTGATTCTTCAATACAGTCATAATAAACATTTAAAAAAACAGCTCGATAGCGTAAATGTATTGATTTATTTTTGTCGGGTGCTTAATTTTAAAGGTAAAGGACGTGCTGCTGAGATTTTAGATGAGCATCAGCAAGTGTTCACCTTTATGAAAAAACGCAGTTTAAAAGCTGTTGAACATATGCAAAAACATTTACATCATGATCTTGTTCATTTACAAAAACGATTAAACACCAAAAGCGATTGAGACATAACTAAACTCATTCAATCCAAAGACGAACAAATGAGATACATAAATAAAAAGATCCGAACGATGAATTGAGAGCCTCCATCAAGAATCTCAATTCATCGTTCGGATCTTTCTTCAACGAAAAAAATTTTGTCCTAGCCTCTTTTTTTAAATAGGCAAAAACACTCCAGGTGCTTCCCCATGTTCATCGTCATCGAGCCACCACTTAAAGCCTTCTTGTGCAACTAATTTTTGTGCTTTTTCAGGACCTTGTGAGCCGGATGGATATTCATAAAGCGGCAGCATATCAGCTTCAAATGCATCTAATACGGGCTGCACCCATTGCCAAGATAGCTCTACTTCTTTCCAATGAGCAAAAAATGTGGAGTCCCCGATTAATGCGTCGTAAATAATTCGTTCATATGCTTCCGGTACATTTCCTTCTTCTCTTGAAAACGTAATACGAACCGGCTCAATAACACCATTTTTTAATGGATTTTTGCTGTTAAGCTGCAAAGCGACGTTTTCGCTTGGACTAATTTCAATAATAAATAAGTTTGGTGCTACTTTGTCATAAGGAGTTTCATACAGACCTTTTAAAGAATCTTTAAATTCTACGACGATACGAGTTGATTTTTCTTTCATTCGTTTGCCCGTTCGAATATAAAAAGGAACGCCTTTCCAAAATGGATTATCGATCCATAAACGTGCTGCCACAAACGTATCATTTTTAGAGTCTGCTTCTACGCCAGGCTCTTCTTTGTATCCTCTAACAGATTTATGATCGATTTCTCCGCTTCCGTATTGCCCTCGTACAACATCCCGAGCTACTTCTTCCGCTTGAATTTTCCTCAGTGACTCCATTACTTTTTGCTTTTCTTCTAAAATGTTTTCTGAGCAAATTCGTTTTGGAAGATGCATAGCTGTCATCATGAGAACCTGCAGCATATGATTTTGAATCATGTCGCGTATGGCCCCCGTATGATCATAATACCCTGCACGATTTTCAACACCGACTGTTTCACTTGCCGTAATTTGGACATTTGCAATGTGTTTGTTATTCCACAGCGATTGCAGCACGGGGTTCGTAAATTCAAGCGCTTCTAAATTTTGCACCATCGGTTTCCCTAAATAATGATCAATTCGATAAATTTCTTCTTCTTTAAACGTACTGCTTAGCTTTTCATTAAGCTCTCTTGCTGAAACAAGATCATGTCCAAACGGCTTTTCAATCATAAGACGCTTCCAGCCGCTGGTTTGATCCAAGCCGCTTTTTTTTATATGCAGAGCAATTACATCGAAGTATTCGGGTGCTACGGACAAATAAAACAAACGATTTCCTTTACTTCCATAAGTTGTTTCTTGCTCATTCACAAGTTTCAGCAGCTGTTCGTAATCTTCTGTTTTGCTTGCGTCTACTGCTTGATAATGAAACAGGGACAAAAAATCTTCTTCGTTACTTTCCATTTTCCGTCTCGAAAAATCGTTTATAGATTGCTTTACGCGCTCTTTAAAATCCTCATGAGACATCTGCTCGTACCCCGATCCAATAATAGAAATAGTATCAGGGAGCTTTTTGTCTGTAAATAAATTATAAAGAGCAGGAAAGATTTTTCTTTTTGCTAAATCACCCGTTGCGCCAAATAAAACAAAAGTTAAGGACTCCACTTTTTTTCCTCCCGTCAGGTTGTATGTATGATGGATTTTCTCTTCTCCTAGCTTACCTCTGTTTATTTGGGAATATCCTTTTTTCATCAAAAAGGACGCTCACAAGTGTGAGCGTCCTCAGTTATTTACATTAAAATGTTTGTCATTCCCCACAGCAGTAAAAAGCTCAGCAGAATCGTCATATTTGACACGGTGCCGACAAATTTTTGATCGTATTTGAATTCTACTGCGTAAGGTAAAACTGACCCCGCTACTGGTAGAATGAAACAAACTAAAATTGTATAACGAAACATATCTTCAAATGGAAGCAGGAAAAACAGCGCAATCCCTACGCCAAGTCCAATCACGTAGCGGATGCTTAAAAACATGATAATTTTTTTCAAATAGCTTTTTTGGAATGAAAAATTTAAGTATACGCCTAAAAGCAAAAGAGAAAGCGGCATATTCGCTTTCGAGATAATGCCTGAAACGTCTAATACGTATGATGGTAAATGAATGCCTATAATCGCAAGAAGACAAATGATTACATAGGTAAGAAGCGGCATTGATTTTAATACTTTATATAAAATCTTTTTAAATTCAATGTCAATATCATCCCCAGAGTAGTAGCTGCCAATCACATAGCATAAAACAAAAATAACAAAGGCATTTCCGACATCAAACATACCAAAGTATTTAAGTCCTTCTTTTCCCCAGATACCTTCTACTAGTGGATAAGCAAACATTCCAATATTAAATCCTGGAATCATCATCGTCAGCATGCCTTTCACTTTTCGCTCATCTTTTCGAAAAACAAAAACCCCTACAGCAGCTAACAGCAAGCCATAGACAATCCCAATAACTAATAGTAAGATAAGCGATCCATCAATTTTAATACTGCTGAATGTGACAATAATCAAGCAAGGCATTGTAATATTAAAAATAATTCTGGCTAAAGCTTCCCCGTCTTTTTGCTGAAGGAGGTTTGTTCGTTTTAGTATGTATCCTAATAGAATGATTGTAACGGAATACAAAAACTGACTGTTAAAGCTGCTCATAGACCTACTCCCTTGCCCTCTTTTATACTTATTTAATCGATTGTTTTACCCTGTCTTTTTTAATCCTTGTTTCATTATAATATAAGCAGCCTAAAAAGAAACTAGAGAATTGGATGCAGTTTACCTGTTTGTTAGACAAAAACAGCTTAGAAACAAATGAAAAAACTTTCCTCCAAACTAATTTTAAAACAGGACATTTTTCTTTTTTATGGAATTTACTTAAAAGGTATGAGTATTTTTATGAGGAGGAAGAAATGTGAAACGAAAAATGATAGCGCTTACTTTTTCTGCTGCTCTTTGTTTTTCAGCTTCAGGATCTCTTGCTGAAGCTTCTACCAACACAGATGTAATCCCAAATGCTGATCAGTCAGCAGAAACCTATTTTGACGGAGCGAACGGAAATTGGCTCACCACTAAAAACCCCGCTCAATATCAGCAGGCTACGCTCTATGGCAATATTGGGCTTACTCCTTATAACTGGGGGAAACCTGAAGATGGATCGGGCTGGTATCGAATCAATCAGCCCGCTGCGGTCAAAGGAACCCAAGTAAATGGCATTTTTGAAGACGCTCAGTTCGTCATCCGTGTTCCTGATAACTGGAACGGAAAACTTGTAGTAGCCGGCATTCCTGCCACGCGCAACGAAACGTCCACCGATTTATTATTCAGCGATTACGTTCTTAAAAAAGGCTATGCGTTTGCAGCCACCGATAAAGGAACACAAGGAGAAAGTGATCCTAACGATCCTTTTGCTAAAGTAAAAAATGCACTCGCTAACGATGACGACAGCGTAGCAGAATGGAATATGCGCTATCGTCAGCTGACAAAAGCTGCCCAGCAATACTTGACTACTCATTATTCAGACAAGCTAATCAACCCGTCCAATCAAAAAAATCCTGCAAGCGATTTGATTCGAAACGATCATAAAGTCCCAACGTATGCAATTGGCATTTCAAACGGTGGATACGTCGTCAGATACGCACTTGAACACGATGATCCAAAACAAACAAAAGAGCCTCGTTTATTTGATGGAGGCGTCGATTGGGAAGGCGTATTATGGAGTGCAAAAGCGCCAAATTTAATTAGCTCACTAACACCTGTTGTCAACAACGCAGAAGAAGCGCTGTACGGAACGGGAAAAGAACAGAAAAAAGCCATGAAACAAATGTACAAAGCAGGTCTTCCGAAAGGATCAGAAAAATTGTGGAATTATCATGATCAAGTGTACTGGGCGGTCACATTAAACATTTACCGTGATCACTTTGATCCAACTGCTCCAGAAAGAACAAACTGGCACAACTATTTAAACTTTACTTCAGCAGGTCTACGTGATCGCTCATGGGATTATATCTTTGAAAATTATCGCTATCAAACCCGTCCAAAAAGCGTAAAAGAAAATGTAGCAAAAGTAGAAAATACGGGCGATATCGATGTACCTCTTATCAGTATGGCCGGCTCTCTCGATTCACTTATCTTCCCGTCTATTCACGCGGAAGGCTATGAAAAACTCGTTAAAAAAGCTGGCAAGGCAAACCTTCATCGTCTCTATACCGTTAAAAACGGAAATCACGTTGACAGCTTAGTATGGAATAAACAAACGGATCCAAATCAAGAGCTTCAGCCTCTGCTTCCATATGCTCATCAATCTTTTGATTTGTTAGTAGACTGGGTGGAAAATAAAAAAGCAGCGCCTGCAAGCAAAGATATTAAAGCACCTCAAAATAACCTTAAAGTAATCGACATAAAATCTGGGCAAGAAGTAGATCCTCGCTGAGGTTGAGACATAACTAAATGAATCCAACCTAAAGACAAATCAATGAGATACATGAGCTGGACTGCTTATTACACCGCAGTTGATTTCCGTGCAAGGCTTCGCTTTCCGCAGGAGTCTTCGGCTTGCCCTCCAATCAACTGCTAGAAGGAACGAAACAGATAATACTATGTTCACAATCACAAAAAAACGAACCACTAATCAGACATGTTGATTAATGGTTCGTTTTTCACTTGGGCTAAAATACTTTTCTCTCAGCCTTAGTCTTCATAATAATCAAGATACAGATGACCTGCTGAGT
The DNA here is from genome assembly GCF_055810735.1 of Priestia sp. ST2. Taxonomy (NCBI): domain Bacteria; kingdom Bacillati; phylum Bacillota; class Bacilli; order Caryophanales; family Bacillaceae; genus Priestia; species Priestia sp. ST2. The sequence goes on from NZ_JBVVNT010000002.1 coordinate 814,722, forward strand.
CTGCTTGGCCTAAAAATACCTTATCGACTGCAGCATCTTTCTTTTTGAGCTGTTCTTTAACCCACGCTACGCTATATCCTAGCTCATGAACCGCTTCTTTCATTATATTTCCGTCCATGATAATCGTTTGAGGTAATCGTGTCGCCTCTCCTTTTATTAATAAATCTTCTCTCGTAACGTTTTGCTTTTCTTTTTTTAACAGCACGCTTAATTCCCCGTTGGTTTCGAGCATAGCAAAAGCTACGTCTTCCACGTAAAAGATGTCTTTTTTCCGAAGCTGCTCCATGAGCTCATCTACTGTATATTTTTCTTTTTTTACATTTCCCTCAAGAATTTTTCCTTCTTTAATGAGGATCGTTGTCGTCCCTTCCACCGCTTTTCGAAAGCTTATACTTTTTAACGATACGTTTGATACAAAAATAAGAAAGGATGCCCACACTAAAATCGCGACTCCCCCGTGACTTGCCTGTAAATCTACATCCATTGAAATTGTTCCTGCAATATCTCCAATTGTAATACCAACGATATATTCAAAAAAAGAAAGTTTGGATAACTGTTTTTTCCCCAACAGCTTTGTAATAAAAAACAAGCCAAGTAAAATCAGCACTGAACGAAGTACTACTTCCATCCAATGATTCAACGCATGCACCTTCTTTACTAAAATTGATGTATCCTTTATCTTGTACTTATTTTTATGTATGAACACGTTTTTTCACCTTCCATTATTTACATCAACTTCACGACGGGTTAGAGTAGAAAGAAGTCGGAAAGAAATGGGGAACTTATCATGAACGATGAAATGTTAATGGTATTTAACGATCAACAGGAGCGCATAGGAACAGCGTCTCGCAAAGAAGTGCACGAAAAAGGCTATTGGCACGAAGCGTTTCACTGCTGGTTTGTCAGCCGTGAAAATGATATAGACTATATTTATTTTCAAATTCGCAGCGAACAAAAACAAGATTATCCGGGTGCGCTCGATATTACAGCTGCCGGACATTTGCTTCATACAGAAACCGCTGTGGACGGTGTAAGAGAAATTCACGAAGAGCTCGGCGTCAACATTTCATTTGATGAATTGCTTCCTTTAGATGTATTTAAATATGAAGTATCTCAGCCGCACTATATTGACAAAGAATTCGCACACATATTTTTATATTACAGCTCTCATCCGCTCACTGCTTTTACGTTGCAGCAAGAAGAAGTATCAGGGCTTGTAAAAGCGCCGTTTTCTCACTTTTGCGAACTGTGGCTTGGAAATCAAACAGAACTGATCATTGAAGGGATAACAAATAAAAAAGAGCCCATTCACCGTACAGCACACAAAAGTGAATTTGCTCCTCATCCCAAAGCTTACTATGAAACAATTATTTCATTCATTAGCCAGCAGCTGCATTCAGCAGAAAAAGCTTAAAATCCTAAGCTTTTTCTGCTGAAAAAATCATATATGTTGCACTGCCAAGCGCAACAAGCTTGCCGCTGCTGTCTTCAATTTTCACTTCTCCAACAGCAAGCGTTTTGCCGCGATGAGACAGTGTGGATTTAGCAACTAAATAATCACCTATACCCGGCCTTGTGTAATTTACTTTTAATTCAACTGTACTGGCACTTTCCTCCTCAGAAAGAGAAGACCGCACAGCTGAACCAACCGCCGCGTCGATAAGCGTAGCAATAACGCCTCCATGAACCGTTCCTCTTCCTTGCAGAAGCTGCGGCTGAATCGTGATTTTTAACTCCGCATATCCTTTTTCAAGCAGCGTTTCTTCAATGCCAATATAATCCCAAAACGGAATCATCCCTTTACTCATTCGTTTCATCAATCTCATCCTTTAGATAAATAAGCTATGTAAGAACTTCTAGAAAAGCTGGAGAAATCCTGTTTCTTCGCATGTAAAAAGCGCCTGCTCTTTAGCAAACGCTTTTTATCCCTCTATTTTTCAAATAAAAACTGCACTTTATTTTCTTTCCATTCTAACTTGGCATTAAAGGTTTTATCGCCTTTTTTAAAGCCTTCAATCAAATCTGTCTGTCCTTCGCTTAACAGTTTTTTTAAATTAGCTTGGGTGACTGTTTTACCTAAAATCTTTTTCGATACGGTAAACGTGCATTTGGTTTTTGCATAGTTTGAGCATCCGTAAAATGAACCTTTATCGACTACTTTTCCGTCGCAAAGCTTACACGAACCAAACGATTTAGAAGAGAAGCTTTTACCTTTACCTTTTCCTTTTCGCTGAATGGATTCAGTGTCGTATCCGCTGAAGTTCCACTTACTTTCTGCTTCGACAGCGTCTTCGATAATTTTAGCTGACAGCTTTTTTGTTTGTTCCATAAAAGCAGCGGCCGATGCTGCTCCTTCTCCAATTTCAGCTAAACGCTGCTCCCACTTAGCCGTCATTTCTGGTGAAGCTAAAATTTTATCGCCAATCGCGTCAATCAATACCTTTCCTTTATCAGTCGCAAACACTTGGTTTTTTTTCACATCAATATATTTACGGTCTTTAAGCATTGTAATGATTCCCGCACGCGTAGCTTCAGTCCCTAACCCTTCTGACTTTGCTAAAATTTTCTCCAGCTCATCATTATCCAAATGCTTGCCCGCTGTCTTCATCAGCGTAATCAACTGACCTTCCGTGTAGCGTTTTGGAGGCTGTGTTTTACCTTCTTTTACGTCTACTTTAACAACTTTTCCTTCTTCCCCTTCTTGGACATTCGGAAGAATAACGTCGTCGTCTTTCTCGTTTTGAAAAATTACTTTGCGCCAGCCTTCTTGAATTTGCTGCTTTCCTTTTGAAATAAAAGCTGCTCGCTTTTCCACGAGTGTCGTAATCGTTGTATAGTCGAAAATCGCTTTTTCATAGTGTGCCGCAATTAGACGTCTTACGACTAGGTCGTAAATTTTCTGTTCGTCTCCTGACAGTTTGCTGGGGTCCTTCACTTGTTCCGTTGGAATAATCGCATAGTGATCGCTCACTTTTTTTGCATTTACATAGCGTTTATTTCCCAGGACTGAAGAGTAAGGAAGCGGAAATAAATGTTCGTATTCAGAAAAAGCACTCAGTTTTTCTAAAATCTCAGGAAACGTTTCCGCTTCTCCTTCTGTTACATAGTTTGAGTCTGATCTTGGATAAGAAACAATTCCTTTCTGATACAGCCCTTGCAGCACATCAAGCGTCTTTTTAGGAGAAAACTTAAACGCTTTATTGGCGGTTGCTTGAAGTGATGATAGGTTAAATAATAAAGGCGGCTGGAACTCTTTTCGCTCCGTTACGAGTTCATGAACTTCCGCGTCTTTTCCTTCGCAAAACTGAGCAATTTTATAGGCCATTTCTTTTTCTTTAAGACGCGATTCTCCGTCTTGATGCCATTTGCCTTCATACTTCTTTCCTTCAATATCAAACTTAGCAAGCACTTCCCAAAAAGGCTCTGATTTAAAGTTATCAATTTCTTTTTCACGCTTCACGATCAAAGCAAGAGTTGGCGTCTGCACGCGCCCTGCCGAAAAAACATCTGACATACCATGCTTTTTTAACAAAATGCTATACACCCGTGAAGCATTCATCCCAACGACCCAATCCGCACATGCTCTTGTATATGCTTCATAATAAAGGTTACGCGTATCGCTTTCGTCTTTTAACTGTTGAAACCCATCATAAATGGCCTTTGGCGTTAAAGAAGAAATCCACAATCGCTTCATCGGCTTATGCACACCTGAAAGCTGAATGATATTACGAACAATCAATTCTCCTTCACGCCCCGCATCTCCCGCATGAATAATTTCTGTGACCGTCGGCTTTTTAAGCAGTTTTTTTACCACTTGAAACTGCTTAGCTTTTGAGCGCGTCACTTCATATTGAAAGCGGTCTGGAATCATCGGCAGCGTGTCAATTGACCACTTTTTCCACTCCGGCTTATAATCTTCCGGACTTACAAGCTGACATAAATGCCCCACTGCCCACGTCACATACGCTCCGTCTGTAAACACTTCATTCGGTGGAATCTCTAAATAGCCGTCGTGACGCTTCGGCTTAAACTGTGAAGCTAGAGTCGATCCTTGATCCGGCTTTTCTGCAATAATTAACTTCATGTATTTAATCACCTTACATTTCAAATTTCCATGTGAAACTTAGTCAGTTTTATTATTTTATCATAGAAAGAGCTGTTGGAGTATGAATGAGGAGAAAAGTAGTTTAGATGAGAGATACCTATCTCATTTTAAAAACGCGTCGCTGTCCGTTATAGCTTTTCAATAAAAAAGCTGTAGATCATTTTCTACAGCTTTGATACATATCTGAATTTTTCTGGCAACAGCCATTATCATATCGACTAAAACAAATCTGGACGTGTTATGAAATAATCAATAACCAAACATACAAACCAACAAGCGTAATAAACAATGTCGGAATCGTTAAGATAATACCCGTTTTAAGATACGTTCCCCATGAAATTTTCACGCCTTTTGTTGAAAGAACATGAAGCCATAAAAGCGTCGCTAAAGAACCAATCGGGGTAATTTTCGGACCTAAATCCGATCCAATAACGTTTGCATAAATCAACGCTTCCTTGATTGTTCCAGCCGCGTGTGTTGCATCGATTGCTAGTGCATCAATCATAACCGTTGGCATATTGTTCATAATCGATGAAAGAATAGCCGCAGTGAATCCCATGCCAATTGTTGCTGCAAACAGTCCATGACTAGCCGTTGCTTGGATCACGTCAGCCAGAATTTCTGTTAAACCAGCATTACGCAAGCCGTATACAACAACATACATGCCGATAGAGAAAAAGACAATCGCCCATGGAGCTCCCCGTAACACTTTTTTTGTATGAACCGCTCGGCTTTTTTTAGCCATCATCAAAAACAGAATAGCAATAATACCTGCAATAATCGAAACAGGGACGCTAAAGAATTCTCCAATTAAATAGCCTAGCACTAACAAAACTAAGACAATTCCAGATAATCGAAACATCTTTTCATCTTTGATGGCATCCACTGGCTTCTGTAAATCTGCTACATTGTATTTCTTAGGAATTCTTTTGCGGAAATACAGATATAAGACCATAATACTTGCAAACAGAGAAACCAAATCTGGAACAATCATGCGTGATGCAAATTCAGAAAAGCTAATACCGAAGAAGTCGGCTGATACGATATTTACTAAGTTACTAACAACAAGGGGCAGCGACGTTGTATCTGCAATAAATCCACTTGCGATAATAAACGGAAAAACCATTTTATCGTCGAACTTTAATGCCCGAACCATGGCTAGTACAATGGGTGTTAAAATCAACGCTGCTCCGTCATTAGCAAATAGCGCTGCTACAACGGCTCCAAGAAGAGACACGTACACAAACATACGCACGCCGTTCCCTCCTGCAGCTCTAGCCATATGAAGCGCTGCCCATTCAAAGAAACCAATTTCATCTAAAATTAAAGAAATAATAATAATAGCAATAAACGTAAGAGTCGCATTCCACACAATGCTGGTTACCTCAAGAACGTCTTGAAAATCAACAACGCCTGCCAGTAAAGCAATCATAGCTCCCCCGCAAGCCGACCAGCCGATTGATAAATTTTTCGGCTGCCAAATGACAAAAATTAATGTTACTAAAAAAATCAATGATGCTAGTACAACTGATGCCACTTTTTAAACCTCCAATTATTCACAACAACTAATACACAGTCCTTGTTTTTCCAGCTCTTTTAAACGTTCGTCCTGACTTGGTACAGATTCAAGTATGCCCAGAACAAACTCATAGTACTGGCTTTCTTTATTAAGAGAATAAAAAACCCATTGCCCTTTTCTTCTTTCCTTCACAAGTTCAGCATCTCTTAATTTTCGTAAATGCTGACTAATTGAAGGTTGGCTAGCTTGATAGATATCTACGAACTCACAAACACAGCATTCATTGTTCTCTATTAATTTAACCATCGAAAGCCTTGTTTTATCTCCCAATAATTTTAAGATTTGGGCTGCTTTTTCAATACTATCTATAGATTTTGTGCTCATTAATGAATACCTCCTACTCCCTTTCAGTTGATAGATAATAATGTGCTTATGTATTAATGCTCATTACTATAATTGATTTCTAAATGCTTTACAATTTTTTAGTAAACTAAAAGTGATTTAGTAGTTGTCTAAGGATTTAAAGAAGTTATTTTTCCCCTACTAATCTAAACAAAATCTAGCACATAATACTATAGGTATATTTTCTCGTAAAAATGCTCCTAATGTCCTTGGACAAACATACATACTTATTTTGTCGATCCGCATAAAATATAGAGAAAAATAAGAAAAGATGATTATGATAAAAAAACATTATTCCTATTATAACCCTCAAGATGGTAAATATTATGTAGACAAGCCTTACTCTCTTAGAGACAATAAAGTATCGCCCTCTGCTTCCCCTAAAATTCCTTTGAAAAATACAGCCGACAGAGCTTTTAAAATCCCTGTATTCCTCAGCCACCCTTCTATGCTTAATACTACTCAAACAAGATTTCTTAATCGTTTAATTGATGAAATTGAACGTGCTCTTCTTTTCCCTCGTACACTGCCTGATACAGAGCAATATCCTAATAAAACAATAACAAGCGTTCGCCGAATGATACTCTCTAGCTATGGGTTGATCGCGGTGAATATGCAGCAAGTCTTTGCCAATTATACCATGACGAATATTCCCGGCGGTACACCTCCGCCACCATCATGGGAAGGTGCTCCGTTTTTACAAATAGAGCCAAGCATGGGTTACCAACGAGGCCTGCCTTTACTTCTTATCAAAGAATCAGGTGTCAATAGTATAGGCGTTTGGAATCCATCAGTAGTTCCTTTCTTTATTATTGAATGAGATTCTACAAAACCGCTTGATGAGTTTTTTAACCGTGTTGAATGGAGAGAAATATTTCAAAACTGGGTGGCTCAAGTACGAAATGGCTACTTTATTCAAACACAGCCTTCCTATCGATACGGGCCGGATGATCTATAGAAAGAGTTTCAACCGAAGAGCACTTTCGAAAGCTGTTTCTATAAAACAAGTTGGAATGCGAGGTGAATATAATTGACTTTAATTAATAGTGGGACATGCGTAGGAGTTCTATATCGAGCTAATGCCGGTGCCTCTTGCAGAAACGGGTACTGTGTTCATAATGGAAGATTAGTAGGCGGCGTCATAAGCTCAAATGCTGGTACCTTAACGGTTACAAGAAGCATCGATAACACAAAGTTACAGACTTATAATGGTATTCTTCTTAGCCACCGAGCCGTAAACCGAACGACAGGCCAAGTCACGCAGCAGTATTTGTATTTTAGAAAAAATCAGTTAGAAAAAGTAGAAGTTACGCCTTATACACAATATAGTGACCCTAGCTGTCAAAGAGAGAATCATTATAATATCCCTGATATTATCTATCCTGGTGAATGTGTAGGAATCAGATATCGGATAGGAGATGAATGGCATATAGGAAATGGGCGATATCTATATTGGACAGGCCAAGTGAATCACTGTATATTTGATGAACGTTCGCAAAGTACAAATAGACAATTTTTACGGCAGATTTGGTACGCACATTGGGTACTCGATCCAAAAAATGAACGAAATATTATACACCAAAAAACCTCCAGAGGACCTGGATCTCCAAGAGGTGAGCGTAGAATTTATGTGTTTAAAAATCTGCTTCCAGCAAACGGTGAGACCGTCCTTGTAAAAGCTGCTTCTCCTGTAAATTCTGCTTCCTGGCCTTTTCTTATTATCTATCAGTAAGAAAAATAGAGAATAATCCTTCGTTCAACTATAACTTCCAGCCTACATTAAGTTTCTTTTCAACATTCCACCAATAATGTGAATGCCCATCCAAATATTACTGACTACCAGTTGGATGGGCATTTTCTTAAATTTTTTCTTTTTTTATTTGTACATATGGTTCGCTTTTTCTCTTTTTTGTAAAAAAATAGAGGCACTAATCCACGAAGTAATTGGAATAATAATGGCTACACCAATGCCTCCGCTTAAGATAGAAATGACTTCTGCACAAAAGGTTTTTGAATTGATAATATCTCCAAACGAATACGACAATCTCTTAAACCATATAATTAAAGTCAAATATCCCCCTACAAATGCAAAATACAGTGTATTGGTTGTAGTGCCTAAAATATCTCTTCCAATTTTCAGTCCTGAATTGAAGAGATTTTTTTTAGTTACGGACGGGTCATGAACAAATAATTCATTCATAGAAGATGAAATAGATAGCGAAATATCAATGATCGCTCCTATGGCTCCCATAATAATTGTACAAATGGCTATTTTAGCAAAGTCAATTCCAACGTAAAGTGAAAAAGCGTTAATTTCTTCTTCTTGTTCTTCTCCAAACCCTTGAATCATGGCATGATGTTCAATGATAAAAATAAAGAGTACTAAAACGGCTAAGGTAATAATCGTTGAAACAAACGCAGCAAGCGTTTTATGATTGAATTTATTAATATAAAATAAATTAATACAGCTAATGATTGTACAAGCGATCAACGTAACAATAATCGTATTTTTTATAGACAGCATAAAGAGAATGGTTAGAAAAATAACGCCAAAATTCAAGAACAAAGCAAGGAAAGATCTAATTCCTTTTTTTCCGCCCACCATACTCATCAGAATAAATAAAATAAGAGCAAGCAACAGTAAAACGTTCACTTTCTGTTCCCCTTCCTAAAAATAAAAAGAATCGAAAGATAGAGTGTAATTGGAATCGTTAGCACAATGCCAATGCTGCCAGTAAGAGCACGGATTAACTCTAACGAGAAATTCATTGAAAACGTGTATCCTAAAGGAGAACCGTTTTTTAAATAAAGAAGGACCATTGGAATTGTTCCACTTATATATGAAAAAAATAAAATATTCGTCATGGCTCCCATAATGTCTCCGCCAATTTCCTTGCCCGATTTCAGTAAGTCTTTGTGCGCTATCTCTTTATTCTTTTCATATAGTTCATAAACAGAAGAAGTAATGGTAATAGCTACATCCATCACAGCTCCTAATGATCCTATCAGTACCTCACTCATAAATATTTTTTGAGGAGGAATCGTCACAAACTCCATTCCTTCATAATGAAGACCGTTCGAATCTGTTAGCTGCATGACGATGTACGCAATTAATAGAGAAACAAACGTACCTATTAAAGTTGAAATAATTGCTACATGCGTTTTTTCTTGATTACCGCTTACTAATAATAAAGAAATAACTGTAAAAAGAACGACCGCAACAATACATACAGCTAGCAAGCTCACATTCCCTAGTGCTAAATATACATTGAGAACCCCGATTAAAAGTACAATATTAATAAATAAGCTAATGATTGAATAAAAACCTTGTTTTTTTCCAATCGCCAGCAAAATTAATATAAATAAACCCGCGACAGCGGTAACCTGCGTGTCCCGCTTCACTCCTTCAATCGTGCCACTTAAAGCATGCTGTGAATTCTTTTCTAAGGAGACAAAAAGATCTGTTCCGACAGTGTACTTTTGATCATAAGCACCTGAGTATGAGTACGTATTCTCTAAATGAATAAGCTTCCCTTTGTATTTTCCGTTCATGATTTTAGCAACAATTTTTTGAGAATATACGGTATCTTTGTTGTGATTTAAATCAGTAGATTTATTTTGTTCTACAACATTCGTCTTCACTACCTCCGCTATCGGTTTTTTATAAAGCGAATAATTGTGGTTTGTTACTATTAGCGCTATACACAAACAGCAAATTCCTAGTATATAGAGAAAGATTTGTTTACGCGATAATTTATTAAACTTTTGCTTCGAAAAAAGATTCCTTATATGCTGGGAATACAGAGGTGACATCACATAATTCCTTTCTAGTTATTATTTGAACGCAGAGCTCTTGAACATGAAGAGACTGCAAAGAGATCTAAGACACTTTGCAGTCTCTTCATTCGTTTATTTATTATGGGTGCTATACAGCAAAACACACTATGATCATGCAAGACACTCCACCTGCTATTTTTCATTCCGTACTGTATCAGAGAAAAGTGAAATTATAGTGAAAACATAGAACGATTTATCTACTTCACTAGTTTTTTATGACTATCTTATATAATCATAGGAATATAAAAACAAATAGAAAACTGTCTGCGCTATAATAAATTGACTTTATAGCTACTGATTAGTTATAAAACTCATGAAAAGCGACAAATAGTTGCTAAAAACAAGGAGGTTATTTCATGTTAACGAAAAAAACACTTGTCATGCTTTCTACTCTCACCCTTGTAACAACATGCGTAGCATTCAGCACTCCAACTACTGAAGCAGCTGCTAAAGATACCTACTCACAAAAAATTGAAACTAAAGCAGAAACAAGGCCTACGCTTCGTAAAGGTTCTCACTCTAGCTACGTAAAGGACTTACAGCAAAGCTTAAAAGATGTGAAGTATAACACATCAGTTGATGGAATTTTCGGTACGCAAACACAAAATGCAGTAAAAGAATTTCAAACCGATCACAGCTTGTCTCCAGATGGTATTGTTGGCCCCTTAACATGGGCAGCTTTAGATGAGAACAAGGTAGAAAGAAAGCAATTTCCTGTCAGCACAGCTATTACATTCGGTAAAAAAGAACTCGGTGACAACATTGTCTTCAGTACAGACGACCGCTTACGGAAAGATAACAACGATAAAACTTACTACAGATTCGTAGCAAAAAACAAAGACTGGATGGATCAAGGCGGATCAGGTACCGTAGGGTGGTATCATATTTACAAAAATGGAGATGTGATTGAAGCATCCAATTAAACCTATTTACAAATAACGGTTCGAAAAAAGCCTTCATAATCACTCTTTTGAGTGATTTACTATTTCCCTTACAGAATGCTAAAATTTAAAGGAATCATTCCGTAGGTACTTTACTTTAACAAGAACAGCTTTTTCTCCCCGCAGCTGTTCTTGTTATTTTTTAATAAAAATGAAAAAAGCAGCATGCTGAACATTCCACACGCTGCTTTTTGCGATTCCAGGACTACTCTGCGGGTCGAGGTCCTGCTTCTCGTCCTGAGTTCTCTACCGTTAATATGGGCCGAACGGTGATATCTTCATTTACACGAATTTGACATGATAAGCGCAAGTGATCTTCAATTGAACTTTCTGAGTATGCATTTTTCTCTGCGTGTGTTAAATCACAATATTCACCTTCAAGCACTTCTACCCTGCAAGTCGTGCATTTAGCTTTCCCGCCGCATCGATGAAGAATATTTATACCGTTGTCTTCGAGTGCCAAGACAAGCTTTTTTCCTTTTGCCACTTCAAAACTTCCGTATCCTAAAACGGTTACTCTTGGCATGTATCTCCCTCTTTCCCTCTACTGTGTACAAGCGATTTGAATTACACTATATGCAGTTTCTTTTTATTGCATGCCTAAATCCAATTAAGAAGACCATCATTTTGTAATACGGCAACTAAAACGACAATCCCAAGTATAATAACAGGTATCAGTGCTTTTAAAATTTGATACTTAGATAATTCTATACGTTGAGGCTCCTTTAACAAATGACTTTGATTTAACTCAGTATTGTTTTCACTTTCTTTATGATTCATGTTCCTCTGCCTTTCTATTTTTTATAGTGCGGTTCATATCTACTTCTGCTGAAATCACAAAAATAGACACAGAATTTCTTCATAAAAACCATCTTAACCTTTTTAAGAACATGCTATACCAACAATGCTATTTTAAAACAAGCCCCTAGCACATGTTTCAAATAAACAAATTCATCTTGTTTCTCCTTTTAATAGCGTCAGATCAGAAGACTAGACTTTTCACATCACTAAGTGCATGAGCAAGGTCGTTATTTATAATCAAAAGTAAAACCCCATAGCGAGTCATGGGGTTTTACTTCGTACGTTGTTTTTTTGGAATTTTAATTTGTTTAATATCTCCCAACACATAAATATAAAAAATTAAGCCTAGCAACAATACAATTCCCGCTACAATAAAGCTTAGATTAAAAGAACCGGTTTTATCCAAAAGATATCCCGTTAAAGCTGTAGCTATAATTCCACCAAACAAATTATTAGCTAAATTAACAATAGAACTGAGAAGAGAAATGGAGCCTGCAGGCGCAATTTCAGCAGAAATTGACCAGCCGATTGGTGCCGTTGCAGATATACCTGCCAGTCCAATCGAGATACAAATCATCGCTACTACAACACTATTGGTGAAAATAGAACCTAAAAAAACAAACCCTAAGCATAATCCTACAACAATGATCGTGCGATATACTTTTTGACTGTTATATCCTTTTTTTATGAGGTAATCAACAAGCCAACCGCCAACTAAAATGCCAGCAAATGTAGCAATTAGCCAAGGGACTGCCGTAAGCAGACCCGATGACATGATATCCATACCGTATTTCTCTTTTAAAAAAGTTGGCAGCCACGTTAACAGTAAATTAAACGTATATCCATAGCCTGTAAACCCAATCATTAGCCCCCAAACTTTTCGATTCGTAAATAATACTTTTAAGGTATGTAAAAATTTTGATGTTTGTTCATCGTTCGCATTTAAATTATTTTCTTGAATATACTTCAGCTCATCATCTGATATGCGTCTATGCTTTTCTGGTTTTTCGTAATAAAACCAAAACAGCAGCGTAAACAGCACGTTTATAATTCCAATGGATAAAAATGCTGTGCGCCAATCAAATTTAGTGATGAGAAATGCTACAAGAGGCGCGCCAAGTACATTTGAAAATTTGGCTGCTGAATCAAACAAAGAATTTGGTAAGCTTCTTTCGTTTGGAGGAAACCATAGAGATGTAGCTTTTGACGCTGCTGGAAAAGCTGAAGCACTCATTATTCCTATTAAAAATCGAACGATATAGAGAAGAAGTTTTCCTTGCAAAAATGCCATCGACATCGTTAATAAACTCCAAATCACCATACCCACTCTTGTTACCCATGCTACTCCGAACCGATCAAGCAAGCTTCCGGCAGGTATTTGCATGATCGTATAAGAATACGTATAAATAGAAAAGACAATTCCGAGCTCTGTTCCCGTTAAGTGAAATGCATCTTGTATTGCAGGAGCGGCCACTGACACCGCTACACGATCAAAATAATTTAAAATAATCATACTGCTTAACAAAGATGAAATGAACCATCGTGTGCGTCCTGTTCGCTTTACTGTATGTTCACTCATAGCTAGCTCCTTTCATCAGTAGTTTGTTCGTTTTATTACCGTAGCATTCTACTTAATACCACAACTTCTTTTGAAAGAAACATACGTTTTCTTCATCCATCATGCAAGAAATCCCTCATGATAAAACATAAAACAAGAAGTAAACAAAAAGAGATTAAGTCATAACTAAATCAATCCAAACTACAGCTAGAAGCAACCACCTACATTCACCATAACAACGAAAAAATCCGAACGATGAATCGAGATTCTCAATCAAGAATCTCGATTCATCGTTCGGATCTTCCTTCACCTAAAATACTTTTGTACTAGCCTCTTTTTTCGCTAACAGTCTATTTGGCTGAAAGTTCACTTTCGGTTACCCACTTGTGATTTTTTACTTTCTCTCCGCCTGTAGTCGGTGCGTAGTCTACCATGTATACCGTTGTTTTTTCGGCTGAATCAATCGTTGCTTTTGCCCCTTTCATACCTTTCATATGATCTGCTTCAAGCGTTACTTCGCTACCTGGCTTTAACTGCTCGTTACCCGCACCTTTTATTTCTTCTTGAATAACCCACTTATGATTTTTTACTTTTTTCCCGCCAGTCTTTGGCGTATACGAAACGGTATAGGCCGTAGTGTCGTAAGCACCAGCAATCGTTGCTTCAGCCCCGTTCATGCCTTTCATATGATCTGCTTTTATAACGGCTTTATCTCCAACTTTATATGTTGGATTCTCTGCTTTTTTTAATCCTTTTGGAACCTCTCCTGAACTAGAGTGATTCATCTCTGAGTGATCGTGCATGGATTCGTTTTTGTCAGCTGAAGGCTTTTCATGACTAGAATCGTTTCCGCATCCGCTTAGTCCAATAATGACAGATGCCCCAAGAATAAATAGCTGTTTTTTCATAACAGTCCCTCTTTTCCACATAATAAACTTTAAAATAAAAATCATTTAATCATTAGAAACAACTTACCTTTGCCTACTCTTCTTCTTTTCTTTATTGTAGCCAGAATTTGTGCAGATTTTGTGAAGATGAAGGTAATTGGGCACGAATAATTCCTGTGCCTAAAAAAGGCCCTCGTATGAATCACTTACCATAAGGAAAAAACATAAAAATAAAAGGAGGAAAGAAACATGCTAAAAATACGCTTTGCTCTGTCCTCACTGTTACTTGCGTTTAGCTTGGTGATTGGAGCCCCTTTTGCTTCCGCACACTCCACTCTCTCATCTAGCGTACAAAAAATAGAAGTAACGTCCATTAAAATGAAAACGCTCAAAACATTTATCGATGAACAAGATATGAATGCATTCACTAACAGTATTAAAAAAGCGCAGCATATGAAACTTCTCTTAGATGAAGAATCTGCTGGGAGCATCGATTGCAAAATGACCATTACCTATGGAAATGGTTCTAGCCGTCATTATTTCATTTGGATTATGGATGATGGACGTGATGTGCTAATTGCTCAGCAAAAACACCCAGAAGACCTTCATCTTAAAGGGTATGAATTGAATCAAAAAAATTCCTTGCACCTAACAAAGCTGCTAAAGAATATTCTTTAGCAGCTTTGCTTTTAGATCACTTTCACCGAGAATGACTCGATGACTCTAATATTTTTTAGTTTATATTGCCCACATAGCATATACTGCTATGACTGCGAGCACGTACAAAATAGCTGAGACGATCCACTTTTTCATATCTTATAGCCTCACTCTCTGCAATCGCAGTGCATTTAATACAACCGATACAGAACTAAAGGCCATCGCAGCTCCAGCGACCCAAGGGGCTAACAGCCCAACTGCTGCAATTGGAATACCAAGCGTGTTGTAGCCCATTGCCCAGAATAAATTTTGTTTAATATTAGAAATCGTTTTTCTACTCATTTCAATCGCATCTGCAATGCTCATCAAGTCTCCTCGCATCAGCGTAATATCAGCGGCTTCCATCGCTACATCCGTTCCTGTTCCGATGGCCATTCCAATATCAGCTAACGCAAGTGCAGGAGCATCATTAATACCGTCTCCTACCATTGCGACTTTTTTACCTTGCTGCTGAAGCTTTTTTACTTCTTCTGCTTTGCCTTCTGGCAACACTTCTGCTATAACGTGCTCAATACCCGCTTGCATCGCAATAGCCTGAGCTGTTTGACGATTATCACCTGTAATCATCATCACTTCTAAACCCATTTCTTTTAACCTGGAAACTGCTTCTTTAGAAGTCACTTTAATGGTATCTGCAACAGCAAGCATGCCGGCATATTTTCCGTCAAGAGCAACGAGCATAACCGTTTTTCCTTCTCGTTCTAAATTTGTCATTTCTTCTAAGGCTGTATCAATATTCACTTTATGTTGGTTCATAAGCTTTCTTGTTCCCACTAACAGCTCTCGCTCTTGTACAGTTGCTTTCACTCCATACCCTGGAATAGCTTCAAAAGATAACGGATCTTGAATCTCTATACCTTTATTTTTTATACCTGCTACGAGTGCTTGAGCGAGAGGATGCTCCGACAAACGCTCAGCCGATGCAACTAACTGCAATAGCTCATTTTCTTCGTAGTCTTGTGCAATACGTACATCGGTTAACTCGGGAGTTCCATTTGTAACAGTTCCCGTTTTATCTAAAAGAATCGTATCGATTTTATGCGTTGCTTCTAAATGCTCCCCGCCTTTAAACAAAATACCAAATTCTGCTGCGCGGCCCGACCCCGCCATAATGGAAGTTGGAGTAGCTAAGCCTAACGCGCATGGACATGCAATCACTAGTACGGCAATGAGCTTTTCTAAAGCCGGTGCAAATTCGCCAGGCGCAATCCAAATATACCAAACAAAGAAAGTAAGAAGTGCAATTCCGACTACAATTGGCACGAATATACCTGAGATATAATCAGCTAATCGCTGAATAGGCGCTTTAGAACCCTGCGCTTCTTCTACTACTTTAATAATTTGTGCAAGCGCCGTCTCCCTGCCAACGTTTGTAGCTTTTATTTTTAGAAAACCATTTTTATTAAGTGTGGCCCCAATGACTTTATCTCCAATGTTTTTATCTACCGGTACGCTTTCACCTGTCAGCATGGACTCATCTAAGGCCGATTGCCCTTCAATAATCTCTCCGTCTACAGGCACTTTTTCACCAGGCTTAATAAAAATAACTTCGCCTTTTTGGACTTCTTCCACTGGAATTTCAACTTCCGCTCCGTCTCTTATGACAACGGCCGTTTTAGCCTGTAAGCCCATCATCTTTTTAATTGCCTCTGAAGAACGGCCTTTGGCGTTTGCTTCAAATAATTTCCCTAAAAGAATCAGCGTAATCAATATAGCGCTCGTTTCATAGTAAAGCTGATTCGTATGAGCAGATGACCCAAGTGATTTAAGAGAAAAGTATAGACTGTAGAAATAAGCTGCACTTGTGCCTAGTGCTACTAAAACATCCATGTTGGCACTTTTGTTACGCAGAGCTTTAAATGCGCCTACATAAAATTGCTTCCCTACCACGAATTGAACAGGCGTAGCTAAAGCAAGCTGAACCCATGGATTCATCAGCATATGAGGTAAAGGAATAAACGACGTAAACGTAAAATGGCTAACCATTGCCCATAATAACGGTACGCTTAAAATAAATGAAAACCAAAACTTTCCTTTTTGTTTACTCAGTTCTTTTTCTCTATAGCTTTGCTCTTCTTCTTTTTCTTCCGACTTTAGCTTTGCTCCGTATCCAAGCTTTTCAACTCGCTTCGTTATATCTTGCGGAGCTATTTGAGAAGGGCTGTATTCAACAGAAGCCGTTTCTAAAGCAAGGTTAACACTTGCCTTTGTCACGCCTTCTAATTTGTTCAACCCTTTTTCAATACGAGTCGAACAAGCGGCGCACGTCATGCCCGTAATAGCAAATTCGGCTTTTTCACTTACAACTCCGTACCCAAGCTTTTCAATTTTTTCTTCAAAGGCCTGTGGACTTGTTTTAGACGGATCAAATATGATAGTAGATCTTTCCAAAGCCACATTTACGTTTGCTTCTTTTACACCTTCTATTTTTTTTAATCCTTTTTCAATTCGGTTAGAACACGCTGCACATGTCATACCCGTAATTTGCAAGGTGGCTTCTTTTTGTTTGTCACTCATCACGTTTCGCCTCCTGTTATATACCTATTAGGGGTATATAATTTTCCTAAATCAAGCGTGCGAAGGTATTCGCACGCGATGCTGTTTATGCTACGTCATAACCTTGGTCATCAATAGCCTCTTTAATATCTTCGACCGTTACTTGACTTGGATCAAATGCAACTGTTACTTTTGCATCTTCTAAGCTTACTTCTACGCTTTTAACGCCATTAAGTTCGCCTACACCGCCTTCAACAGCTTTGACGCAATGACCGCAAGACATTCCTTGTACTGATAATGTTACGTTTTCCATTTCTAACATCTCCTTTATTTCATTAATCGTTTAATGGTTGTTAATAATTCATCTACTACTTCTTCATCACCATCTTGCACCCGTTCTACAATGCAATGCTTCAAGTGACCTTCAAGCAAAATTTTACTTACACTATTTAAAGCAGACTGCGCAGCTGCGATTTGAGTAATCACGTCGTCACAATACGTATCTTTTTCGATTAATCCTTTAATTCCTCGAATTTGTCCTTCAATTCGATTTAATCGGCTTGTTAGATTTTTTTTCACTTCTGGAGAATGGTGACTTTTTCTTTCACTATTTATCGTGCAACATTTTTCTTCACTGTTCATGTGATTCGCTTCGACCATCTAACATCCTCCCTTCATGACTTCATCATACTATACCCCCCTACCCTATGTAAAGGGAAAAGGTCGCTTACTTTATCTTTCCACCAATTTCGATAGCTATGCTCATATCATTTTCAACTAACATCAACCCACTTATAGCCTATTCCCCATACGGTTTGCAGGTATTCGTCTACAGGAAAACCCGCTTTTCTAAGCTTATCCCGAACATTTCGCACATGGGAGTCAATAGTCCGATCTCCAATCTCAGCCTCATATCCCCACACTAACACAAGCAAGTCGTCCCGGCTGAACACACGATTTAAATGCTGAAGAAGTAATCCCACTAATTCAAACTCTTTAGGGGTCACTTGAATGTACTGATTTTTATATTGTAATACGTGGCCTTCCTTGCTCCATACTAAGCCTTTATAGGTGATTTCATTCTTTTCTTTTAAAGAACGTCTAAGAACCGCGCCGATGCGTGCAACCAATTCTTCTTCGCTAAACGGTTTAGTAATATAGTCGTCTGCCCCTATATTTAATCCTTTTACTACATCTAACGTTTGGCTGCGGGCTGTGAGCATAATGACCGGTAGATCAGACATTTTTCTTACTTTTTGACAAATCTCCCACCCATCTTCGCTTGGCATCATAATATCTAATAACATCAAATCTGCTTTGTTACCTTCATAAAGATAGCGCAGCGCTTCTGTGCCTTTTTCAAATTTTATACATGTAAATCCGTTTGGCAGCAGATAAAGCTCTAGTAAATCCAGCATCCTTGCTTCATCATCTACTAATAAAATAGTGGCCATCCTATCCATCCTCTCTTAATGCAATCTCTACAGCCGTTCCTTTTCCCATCTCGCTTATGATTGTTATTTCTCCTCCATGAGCTTCTACAATCTCTTTTACAATTGATAAGCCTAATCCGTAGCCTCCGCTTTTTCTCGAGCGAGATTTTTCTACTCGATACAGCTTGTCAAATACGTAAGGCAGATCTTGTTCTGGAATGCCTATTCCTTGATCTTTAAGGGTTATTGTCAATGATTCAACTGATTTTTTTACAATTACCTCAATTTTAGTTCCTTCTTTTGAATATTTCATTGCGTTATCAAGTAAATTGATAATCACTTGCTGAAATCTTTCAGGATCTAGTGAAATGTAAAGACTTTGAGGGCAGCTTATGTCAAGCTCCATCTCTTTTTCTTTTAAAGCTAAATGAAAATGCGCGCATATGGTGTGCAAATACGTAGCCAGTTCTACTTTTTGTTTTTGAATAAAAAACGTATGCTGATCCAGCTGCGCCAGCTGAAACAAATCTTTGACTAACTGTGAAATTCTTTCCGCTTCTTCTTCCACAATAGCAAGATATTTATCACGTTCTTGCGGTGTATTAGCAGGCCTTCTCGCAACGTCTGCATATCCCTTTAAATACATCAAAGGAGTCTGAAGTTCATGTGAAATGCTGCTTAAAAATTCATTTCTCTCTTTTCGTAACCGCTGCAGTTCATTTGCTAGCGACTGAATGGACATTCCTAATTGTCCAAGTTCATCTCTTGAATGAGCACCAAGCTTTACAGACAAATCCCCTTGACTCAGCTTCTCTGTTGCTTTTTTCATCTTGATTAAAGGAGCGGTTATAAATTTAGACAGAGCAAAAATAGTCACAATCGAAAATAAAATGGAAACAGCTCCCGCTACGTAAAAATGATGCTGTAGTCTCGCAATCATTTCGTGAATATCATTTGTGTTTTTGAACATATAAACCGTTCCGAACTGCTGACGGCCTTTTTCAATAGGTGATGCTGTGGCGATATAAGGTTTGCTTTTCCAGTCGCCTTGCATAATTTCACCTTTGTATGTAAGAGACTTTCCTTTCCATTTTTCTACTGCTTTTCTTGCACCTTGAATTAAAGGCCTAGACGAACTGATAATTTTTCCTGTTTTATCTGTTATGACAACATCAGTTTCTGCTTCAGATTCCATCAGTGCAACATGGTTAAGCGTAGCCGAATCATGATGCTTCTCTAATACTTCCCGGTGACTGTTTCCTCTTAAACGCAAACTTTCTAATTCCTCCGAAATTCGTGTGTTGGCAAGACCGCTATATAAGTAAAAAAAGAGAGCCGCTTCAATTAGTAAAATGAACATTAAAAATAAGAGTCCGAGCTTAATAGAAATTCGATTCATTTATTCACATCCTTTGCTTTCATTATAAAAGTAATAATTGAAGAAACTGTGCAGAATACAAATACGCCACAAAATAATTATCTTTATACTATGAAAAGTTTTCTAAGAAGAAGCTTCCTCTGTTGATACAACTGTACTGAATTGGTCAAATAAGCGTTATTCTCTGACATTTTACCATAGGTAGAAGGAACGGATACGTACGTACGCAGAACAGCATTTTAATGAACAAAAGAGGGATGTGAATGATCCCTATGGATACGCGTAAAAATGAAGGTTCTTTGAACTATCATTATTAAGCGAACTCTTTACTGTTTTTCTAATAAAAAAGGTTAATCAGCAAAAGCTAATTAACCTCGTTAAATAGTGCAATTTCACCCAGTTCTCTCAGTTGAACTGTCTCGTGTTACCTGCAAGTTTCCGGAGCGTTTTAATTTGTTCCACCCTACTTTTGTTCCTTTTAATGCAGCTAAAACTGCCTTCCAAGCTACCCATAGTAATAAGTAGCGATACACAATTCTTTGTATCACTAGAGCAATCAATGGTTTACTGCTTATTCGCTCTAATCTAAAGGCCACTAAGCAAACAAGAAAATCAACAATAAAGTAGCACCCGTATAGAAGAGACGAATGTTTCAGATCTCCAGTACATAGCCTCAAAACAAATAAAAGGTCTAAAAATGGTGCAAATAAAGGAAAAATGAATTGAAACAGCAGCATATTAGGAAGAGCCATAAAACCTAATGCTTTATGCTTGCGCCCTCCAAAAGCTCTTTTGTGCTTCCATAAGCACTGTAAAGTCCCAAAGTTCCAGCGATGGCGCTGTTTGAGAAAATCTTTACGCTTTTCCGGTGCTTCTGTATATGCACTTGCTTTCTCTTCAATTGAAATTTTATAACCGCTGCGCAATATGCGCAGAGACATGTCTGTATCTTCAGCTAATGTATCGGCCGTAAAATACCCTAATTCTTGAACAAGTTTTTTTCGCCATGCTCCTATTGCGCCTGGAACAACCGTCACGCAATTAAGCATGGAAAAAGCACGTTTCTCTAAATTAAAACCTGAAACATATTCAATATGCTGCCATGTTGTTAATAAATTACGGACATTTCCCACTTTGATGTTCCCAGATACTGCTCCTACTTTTTCGTCGTTAAAGTGTCTTACCATAAGCGATATAGCTTCAGGTGAAATAATGGTATCGGCATCAATTGACACAATAATATCTCCTTGTGCTTTTTGGATACCCAAATTGACCGCCTCAGCCTTTCCTCCGTTTTTCTTTCGAAGAAGACGAAACTTGTCATTGTTTTTAAAAGCTTCAGTAACAGCCTTTGACGTCCCATCTGTTGAACCATCATCAACCATAATAATCTCAAGATTTTGATAGGAACTCTTCAACACCGATTTAATTGTCCTGTTTATGACATTCTCTTCGTTGTAGGCGGCGATGACTACGCTGACTAAAGGCTGATATGAAGCATCAAACTGCAGTTTATCCGCTTTTCTTTTATGTTTAAGAGCGAGATAAAATACAATAAGCAAACGCAGTGTAAATACAATTAATGTTCCATAAAACAAAACGAAAAAAACAGTATGCAGTGCAGCAATATTCGCTAGAATCAATTTGATGTTTTGAATAATCGGATTCTCTGCTTTTAAAACAGCTGGCATTGTACTTTCCCTGCTTTTGTTAGTCAAATTACCTGCTGTTACAAATGTATATCCTTGCGCCTGAAGCTTTTCAATGATTTGAGGCAGTGCTTCTACTGTTGCTTCTCGGTTTCCTCCTCCATCATGAAGTAAGATAATATCACCGTTCTCTGCTTGCTTTATCACACGGTTTACAATTTCTTTACTATTTTTGGCTTTCCAGTCACTCGAATCAATATCGTAGTTAACCGTTATATATCCCATGTTCGTCGTATCCGCCATTTTTTGAAATGAAGCTGGGTCATATACCGTTTCATCGTAACCATTATAAGTGCTTTGATTATCTCCATACGGAGGACGATATAAAATAGATGAATGACCAGTTATACCTTGAATGACTCGTTCTGTTGCATTTACTTCATACTTTAGCTGATTTTTAGAAATATTGATTGTATTTGGGTGTGAAAACGTATGATTTCCAATTTCATGACCATCTTCATATACTTGTTTAACAATATCTTGATGAAATACTGCATTTTCACCAATCATAAAGAAAGTAGCTTTTACATTGTGAGCTTTTAAAATTTTTAAAATTTTCTCTGTGTATTTAGGATCTGGCCCATCATCAAATGTCAAAACAATTTCTTTGTTAAATATTTTGCTTAACCGCTCAATCTCAGGAGCTTGCGGCATTGCTGTGTACTCTTCCCCTGAAATAAATCCTTTCGAATCAAATGCAAAACGTCTTTCTCCTGGAGAAGCCTCTGTTTTTGCATGAAGTATGCTTCCTTCTCCATAATTGTAAGCAATTTCTCCATTTTTAACAGTCTGAATCTCACTTACTTTATGTCCTTTTACTACATCCCACACAGACGGGTCTTCCGTTCCCAGTCTCCATAAAGCAACTCCTTTGGCACCGCTTGATGAAGCAGCTTTCCACTGGTTATAAAATGTCACGCTGTCCAAAAACCATAGCTCATGCGTACCCGTTCCGTCTTTATAATTTACATACGGCGTTTTGCTTTCATCATCCCACTCAACATTCAAGTGGGCTTTTTGAGCCATTCGCATGACGTCTTCAAATGATACAACCTCTCCTCCTTGCTTGCTTTTTTCATCCCAGTCATATCCATAGTTTCCAAGACTAACAATCATCTTATCTTTTAACGATTTTGATAAATTGTTTTGATACCAAGAAAATGAAGCAATAGGACCTGGGCTTTGAAAGTGCTCGTCGTACATCATTAAAATCATACGGTCATTGTACTGTTCTAAACCCCTATAATCGAATGCTTTATTAGCTGGAGGCACATCCATAGTTACCATTAAGCCATCTTCATGGAAGGCTGTATAAAGTTTCTTCATAAAATCTGTTAGTAACTCTCTGTCGCTGCTTTTGATATTTTCAAAATCTATATTTACTCCATCATATCCATTCTCTTTAATTTGATGATGTAAATTATGTATGAGTTTGGATTGTTCCTGAGGAGATTGCAGCAAGCGGTGAACCGTTTGCTCATCCCATTTTCCATTTGACTCGTTTGTGAGCAGCGGTAAAACCTTTGTATGATGCTTTTTAGCAAAATCTCCGATATCTTTTTGAACACTGCTTTTTAATTTCAAGTTCGAATTTAATGAAAACCATTGAGGTACAAGAACGTCAATTTGGTCAATATTATTTTTTAATGAACGTTCACTATTTTTATCCCAATTAACATAGAACGCATAAACATCATTTTTGTTCACAATCCGGTTTTCTAAAAACTTTTTATGAGACTTATCTTCTGAAAAAGAAGCGAGCTGGCCGCTATCATTATCGGACGGATAAATAGTCGAAAATTCATTCTTTTCTTCAGTCCCCCATGTTGGCAAGATCGGATTAAAGTGAAGGCTTAAGCCTGAAACGAAAGCTGAAAAAAGAGTAAAAATAATTACGAGTATAAATAGACTTATAATAATATGCCATCGTTTTAAAGAACTAGTCTCAAAAATGAATTTTTTCTTACTTTTGTCCGTGTGCGAACCAGCCGTCTTCTCACCTCGCCTGTTCTTTTTGTTGAATCGTGTTGTTTGCACATGCATACCTGCTTTCTATCCTTTTTAGCTATGATGTAAAGGAAAAAACGTTTCTACCTCTGTTTTTGTATCCTCTACGTATTTTTATAACTTTCTCTACACTTTTTAGTTTGCTAGTAGAAAAAAGAGTGGAGATCGCGTTGTTTTTGTAAAAAGTCATATACTCAAAAGAGCGAAAACTTTTATACCCCTGTGCGTCTAACACTATAAGTTTTTCTGCAAACAAAAGGATAACAGAAGTAAATCAAGCGGTATATATGCTAATTTATCGAATTTAGAGATAACTTATGGAAGTGTAAGGCTTTACAGCTATATCTTTTTCTAGTTCTTATCTCGTCTTATTAGTTATTTAGACATGTATTTTTTTCATTTTCTTAAAGCTTCTAATAAAAGTAGTATATTGCGTAGAGAACTCCTGCGTTTTTACCGTATTAAAAATTCCCAACCAGCTAAAGCACTAGACGATTTAAAGGTGACACAAATTAACTCATAATAAAAAGCATGTTCTCCAGGGAGAACATGCTTTTTATTTAACAATGATAACAGGACATTCTGCAGATTGAGCAACTTCGTGACTTACACTTCCTAAAAATGTCTCTTTAACAAAGCCCTTTCCTTGACTTCCTATTACAATGACGTCTTGTTGATTGTCATGTGCGTATTCGATAATTTTCTTTGAAGCGGTGCCCTCTAAACCGTATGCCTCATATGGAATACCTGATTGAGTTAAATGATTATGAGCTTCAGATAAAATATCGCGGTTTTCTTCTTCTATCAGTGCGTCTAAGTCAACGCTAAAAACAGGCTGCTGCAAGTGAATTCTTTCCTTAATATGTACAATTGTCAGCTTATTAGCATTTACGCTTTTAGCTAGTTTACTTGCATGTTGAATAGCACGAATAGAAGGTGCCGAACCGTCAAAGGCGACTAAGATTTTGTTATACATATAAAGAAAACCCTCTCTCTTTTTGTTCTTTCGTGATGCGATGCCATCTAGATGCTGTAGATGATAAAGCAAAAAATAATAAAGTAAGAGACTTCTTGATTTTTGCTTTATCACCCATACTATACTTTTACCGCTTTCAGAAAAAACAAAACATTTATCCGTTTTTTTCCATATAAAAAGCCTTTGCTCACTAGAAGCAAAGGCTGATCGTTTATGTTAGTAGGTTATTTAACAAACTTCTTTTAACTCTTCAGTTAAACGTAAAAAAGTTTCTTTATCTCTTTTTTCTAAAGACTGATCAATTTGCAGTAAAAGCTGTGCTTTTTTAAAGTCACGAAGAGATTTGTTTAGCACTAGTTGAGCTGCTGTCGCGTCTGATACTTTTACTTCTTCTTGTGTCATTTTGCGGGACGTATAGTTTTCCATTACAAGTCAACTCCTCATCCTTTTGGCTATTATATAAGAAATCATATAATTATTCAAATATTTTTTCTTATTTTTCATTTTAAATGTGCTTCTCATAATGAGGTTTGGACATAACTAAATCATTTTAATCCAAAGGCGAGCGAATTGAATTGATTTCCGTGCAGGGCTTTGCTTTCCGCGGGCATCTTCGCCTTGCCCTCCAATCAACAGCTAGAAGCAACAGAAGATACAAAATCCACGTTCACCATCACCATGAAAAAACCCGAACGAGTTAGATCCTTTATCAAGAATCTCGATTCATCGTTCGGATTTCCCTTCAACTAAAATACTTTTGTCTCAGCCTCTTGATATCACAACCACTCTGGACATGAAGAACCTCGAGGAACCAGAACCGTCTTATATTCCCCTGGAGTTTCGGACATTTCGATTTGTTCTGTAAGCCCTTGGTACAATCCTAAAGGTGTTTGGGCTGTAAAGAGATCCGGTGCAATGTACTCGTGCTTTTCTGATGAACCAGCTGTTTGATGAACGTACGCTTTGTCATAGATGCCCATTGATAAAATCCATAAAGATACGCGATCCAATGATACACGCACGCGGTAGCTGCCTCCTTCTTTTGCTCTTCTTTCCAGTGCCATTAAAGCACCGACTTCAAGCAGCCAAGAAACCGCATAATCATTGACAACTACAATAGGAGGCAGCTTAGGATTTTCTGGCGATCCTTCTAACGCCATGACTCCCGTTACGCTTCCCGCTGTTTGGTCAAATCCATTTCTTTTTGCCCACTCTCCTTGCGTTCCATGCAGGTTAACGGTGCAGTGGACGATTCCTGGTTTTAGTTCTGCACACTCTTCAGCGGTTAGACCGTATCTCTCTAGGAATCCGTATCGACGGTTTGCAAAAAAGATATCTGCTCCTTGTAGAAGTTCAACCATTTTTTCTTTTCCTTCTTTTTCACCAATATCCAGCGTTGAAGAGCGCATACCGACATTAGACGTAGCGTAAATCGTATCATGCTCCCAGTCCGTTGGCTTCCAAATATTTAACACGTCCGCACCGTGTAAAGCGAGCGCTCTACCAAATCCTGCTCCTGCAATAACATGACCAAGGCCTAATGCTCGAACACCATCTAGCGGCGTTTTAGGATTCTTTGAAAAAGGAATCGGCTCACTTTCTCCAATCTTTTCAATTTCAATTAAAGGAAGCTGCGCTATTTCTTCATACACGGACTCATTCATAAACTCTTCAATTGTCCGCACAACAGGCATGATAACTCCTCGCTCCGCTGCAGCTTTCTCTAATTCTTCTGCATTCCAACCGCGAATTGCTTTTGCCACTGCATCAGGGTCTTCTATACAATTTAACAACTTTAGCGTTTCATGCTTAGAGCGTGGATATGGATTCAGCGGCATCACCCATTTGTCATCTTTTGTTTGATAAAAGCGAAAGCCTAATGGGTTATATGGATCATTTGCTTTACTTGGTGCGTACCCATTAAGCTTTTCCCATTTTTTATCGTAAAAAGGTGATAATCTTCGGATCGCTTTTCGTAAATCCATATGAATATCTTGACCTTTTCCTCCGCGTATTCTCCAAATTTTTGAGACTGCTACTGATTTAGCAACTAGTGCAATGGCTGCTGCTGAGGCAAGGCGCAGCGTACTAGGAACAATCGGATCTTCTCCGTAAAACGTAATGTTTCCTCCGCTGTCTTTTGCTGATAAGCCGACTCCTTGAAGCACATTTTCCAGCTCTTGATAGATATCAAAATCACTATTATCTGTTAAACGATTTTCATTTGCTTTCACAATAGATTTTGTTAACTGATCTTTCCTAATGTTGCTCACATATAGCCCCTTCTTTCCTAATATAATTACCTCATTATGTCCCTGCTTGCTGAAGTTATGCCCTCGTCGAGTTAAATTAAAACACTCCAAATATAACCTTTACGTTAACGTTAATATTATCTTAAAACGAATGTATCATATATCACTTATGCGAACAAATAATTTGTTTCATAGACAAACAAAAGCGCTTTATGTTTTTGTACATAAAGCGCTTTTGTTCTACTTCATATTTTCTTTTTTGAACTACTTTTCAATCGGTTTTTTTAATGCATGTAAATTTTCTTCTGCAGAAAGCATGACTTGGTTCATAATATCTTCTGCACCTTTAATTGCTTGGTTATAAAAGTGGGGACCGATATGTTCTTTAATAAACTCTAATACATTTTCCGCTGCAAATTCACTGATTTCTTCATCTCGTTCGTTATAAAAAAACGTTTGAATTTCATTCAGCATTTTATCTTTGTCTTCTTTTGAAAAATTAATAAACATAAACAAAACTCCTCTTTACACTGATATCTGTCTACCTGACATCATAGCAAGAGGAGCTGAGAAAATGCAGTCTTTTTTTCTTGTTGTTTTTGTGTACAATGCTTGTGCTGATTTGAATTAGCTAGACACTTTCATAGCCGGTTTTTCTTTTATGCGGCTTGAGCGCTTTTTCATATCTTGTAAAATTTCTAAATATCTCTTTTCCGTCAACTCATATTTTACGAGTGGGACAAGTGATAACAAGCAAAGGATGCCTGGAATGATCGTAAAGATTAAAGCAATCCAAATGAGTGTGCTGTGTGACTGAATTTGATTTGGCACATACCCTACCGCTGAAAGGATGTACCCGCCTACTGCTCCACCCACTGCTGAAGCAACCTTTGTTTTGAAAATATTCGTAGAAAACACCATTCCTTCCGCTCGGTTCCCTGTTTTCCATTCGCCGTATTCTACACAGTCAGCGAGCATAGATGTTTGAGCAATGTTGCTAACTCCACCGCCGAAAGAAGCTAAAAAGCTTAAAATCATCACCGGCATAACGTGAAAACCGGTTGCAAACATTGTAAGAGTAGCTACAGCATTTAGGGCAATTCCCCCTATTGCTGCGCGTTTCTTTCCAAATTTATTTGAAATGAAAGGAGACGCGATCGCTCCTACAATTTGTGCTGTGAAAAATAAGGTTAAATAAAGAGACGCGATATTCTCTGCATTTAAATTGTATTTAAAATAGTAAATAGAAAACGTAGTTCGAATTGTTAAAATCGTTTCAACTAAAAGCATCGAGAAAATTAGATAACGCAACGGTTTATTTTGAATAAATAAGTTCCAAACTGCTTTTGGCGTCTGCTTTTCCTGTCTTTTTACGGTATAGTTTTCTTTTACTCCTGAAAATGTAATAATCATTGTAATCATTAAGATACACGCATAAATAAGACTCAGCATAAACCAGTTCCCAAAATAATGAGCTAGTGGAAGAGTTAATAAACTAGCAAATAAAGACCCTACTGCTGCAATGGTTCTAGGAAACGCCACTACTTTATTTCGTTCTTTTACATCTTGTGTAATCGTTGCTGAAAGCGACCAGTAGGGAATATCCATAATAGCAAAGCTTGTTCCCCATGCGATATAGGTGATATAAGCGTAAATTAATTTTCCTGTATGAGAAAGATCAGGACTAATAAAACACGCGACTGTAGCAACAGCTGCAAAAAATCCGCCTATTAAAAGATAAGGCCTAAACTTACCAAATCTCGTTTCTGTATTATCAACAATCATTCCGATAATAATGTCTGCAATCCCATCCCATATCCTAGCAATAAGAAATAAAGTTCCTACAGCTGCGGCATTTAATCCTACGCTGTCCGTATAAAAAATCATTAAATATGTACTTGTTAATGCATAAATAATATTGTTTCCAAAGCTTCCCATTCCGTATGATAGTACGGTTTTCAGAGAAACTTTTGACTGTACCCCCATGCTCATATACCCTAACTCCCTTCTCCTATAAAACGCTTTCATATCATATTATAAGTGGCTAGAATTTCATTGCTTTATGAGATTCTAGTCTCCTGTTGCTACTACATGTTTTCTACAACTCGACTTTCGTAAGGCTGCAGAACAATATCTTTAAATACTTTTACTTCTGGCGTATGGTTCATAAGGAAGTAATAACTTTTCTCTCCAAGCTTGCGAGGATATACTTCAATCCCCTCTTCACTTTCCGTATGCTCAATATGCTGCTGTTTTACAATATCAAGCGCAATTTTTTCAAACGTTTGCCCTTCAATTCCACAGCCTACATAATAAACCGTTCCGCGACCAAACTGATTTTTTGTTACAGCGGCTTGACTATAAAATGGATCATCATACTCATACAGCACTTCAGCTGTTACAGGTGTGACAATGTCTCTCCACACGGACGCACTTGACTGCTCTCCTTCATACGGTCCTACCCCTTTAATAGCTGCTTTTTGAGTAGAAGACAGTGCTTCGACTTCCTGAATTTCAATTCCCGTTATTTCTTTTACATATCCGGGCAGCGTCTGTTTAAAGTGAATATTATTTTGTTTGTCTTTAATGCCGGTTCTAAACGTAAAAATGATGACGCCGCCGTTTTCAGTAAATTCAGTAAATCTTTTACCTAGTTCTTCATCAATGATCTGCAAAGCCGGAACAACCAGTACTTTATAGCTTGAAAAATCTCTCGAAGCAGGAATAACATCAATAGGTGTATTCAACTTATAAAACGGTGTATATCCTCGAAGCAGCTCTTGCGTAAAGTCAAATCCTTCACTTTGCTGCTGAAAGCGCCATGACCATATATTTTCATAGTCATATAAAACGGCAATATCCGATTTAATATCAGACTTCAGTACATGTTCGTAATGAACGATTTCACTAAATAACGACTGAACTTCTTTGTAGCGTCTTCCATAATGATTATCGTGACCTACAACTCCATAGCAGTACTGCTCGGCTCCTCTTGTCATTCCGCGCCAACGGAAATACAGCATATTCGTACATCCATGAGCAAACGCCTGATAAGACCACATTTTTGCTTGGTTAGGTCGCGGAAGATAACCGATGATATCATGACCTTGGGCGCCCATTAATTCCTCTACAATCCAGAAGTTTTTATGTAGCAAACCTCTATTAAAATCATGCCCTAGTGCAATATGAGCCGGGGTAATGGGCTCTGTTTGACCGCCCCATACCGGATAATTGTCATAAGATACAAAGTCCATTACTTCTAGATTTTCTTCATGATCAAACCATTTATCAAAAAAGCCCCCTGATACGTTCGTTGTCAACAGCTGGTGATCACCTTTATATTTCTTCACAATCGCCGTTTGTTCGTGAGCGTATCTGTTTAACGAAAAAGAACGAAAGCGCGCCCAGTCAAGCTTTAGCGAAGGGCTGTGTGTCGTAATTGTTTTTACGGGCATAGGCACTTCAGTAAACTCGTTATATGTTTGTCCCCAGAAAATAGTGCCATACTTTTCATTTAGCTCATTGATATCTTTATATTTTCTTTCCAAAAACTGCTGAAACTCTTTATGACATTGTTCGCAGTAACACATGTCACTGCCTTCATGGCCAAATTCATTGTCAACTTGCCATGCTACGATTGCTTCTTCTGAGCAGTAGTGCTTTACGAGTTGTTCTGTAATCTGAGCGCTATACTTCCGATAAAGAGGCGAATTAAAACAATATTGACGTCTTCCTCCAAAGGCTCTGACCGCCCCGTTTTCATCTTTCGATAAAATAGAAGGATGCTGCTTCGCAAGCCAAGCCGGAAAAGTGGCGGTAGGCGTACCAAACATAACATCAATATTCTGTTTTTTAAGCTTATTGATAACGCTATCAAAAAAGGAAAAGTCATATTCACCTTCTTTAGGCTCCATTAGATGCCAAGCAAACTCTCCTATTCTTACCATGTTTGATCCTAGCTCTTTAATGCCTTGGATATCTTCTTCTATCATATTCTCTGGCCAATGTTCAGGGTAATAATCGACACCGATGTACATTTTTCTCTACTCCTATCTATTTCTTTATTTCATTAAATGAACGATTTGCTGCTACTTGTTAAGCTCTACTCGGAAACGGTGATCAAAAGCAAAAAAATCATATTTATTTTCTTCATAAATAAATTTCTATTCAACTTTCAAGATACATACTTCCTAATCTTTTAAAACGCTTACAAGTTTATTTTATGAACTTTATTCAAAATATTCAATGGTAAAAATTTAGAGAAAAACATCCTTTTTTTGCTCTTTATTAAAATAAAGAATAAAACGCTTATAAAGACAAATGTTTTTATAATTCTTATATATATCTTCCCTCACACTTTCCATATCCACATTTAGGTAATAAATTGCTCGGAAAACAAGCGTCAAAAGTTATTTCTTTCATCCATGTTATCTATCAATTAGTAAGAATCATTTGACCTATCTATAAAATAGTAAAAATTACAGAGCAGGTTTTTACCATTATTAACACATTAAACCTACGTTCACCATCCCAACAAAAAAAGACCACACAATTAATCAATAAGCTCGATTAATTGTGCGGATACTTCTTGGGCTAAAATATTTTTTGTTCCGCCTTTTACTTGCAGCTGATTATAAACACACCTTTTACCGGTTTGTGTTCATGCAGCTTCCATTTATACAAAGTTCTTCAAACACAGGATCCTTTACATTTTCCATTAATAATGGTGTTGCAACATGCTGGAAATTAGAATGACGAATCGTTAGGTTTGTGACAGGAGAACGTTCATAGGCTCGAATCCATAAGCCGTATTTGCCTCCGTTGCTTTGCAAGTTTTCTATGTTGATATTCCGAACGACGGGCGTAAAATTCCCTGTGTCTCCTTCTTCATAGTACATGTCTATTTGAATCACTTCACTGCCTACGCTTTTGACCGTATTGTTGCTAAAGTCGATATCTTCAATCGTTCCGCCGCGAACTGAATTTGTTTTAATCCGCAACGCCCGGTCTAGATGGGGACTGTCCATAACATTATGCTGAGCAAATACGTTCCGGACGCTTCCTGATATTTCGCTGCCGATCACAACGCCCCCGTGGCCATCTTTCATTTCGTTTCCTTCAATAACAATATTTTCACTTGGTACGTTGATTCTTCTCCCATCTGCATTACGCCCCGACTTAATCGCAATACAATCATCTCCATTGTCAAAATAAGAATCTTTAATAAGCACATTTTTACTCGATTCAGGGTCTACTCCATCATTATTAGGACCGTGACCTATAATTTTTACATCATCAATTAAAATGTTCTCGCTTAAGACGGGATTGATTTGCCACATTGGCGAATTTAAAATGGTTACACCTTTTATCATGATATTTTTACTGTGATAAGGCTGAATAAAACTAGGTCTCAAATAGTGCCCTTTACCAAATACGCGCTCTTTAACAGGAACTTTCTCTTCTGCCATTTTAAACAGCAAATCGCGATCTTGCTGCTGACTCGGCTCGCCTTCTTTCCATCCAAACTCCTTTTTTCCTTTCCAGGGCCACCAATGTTCGTTATCCCCCTGTCCATCTAACGTACCTTCTCCTGTAATCGCAATATTTTTTTCGTTATACGCATAGATAAGCGGTGAATAATTATATAGCTCCACGCCTTCCCATTTTGTTAAAACAGCAGGTAAGTATTTTTCAGGATTTTGACTAAACTTAATCGTAGCTTTTTTCATTATATGAAGATTTACATTACTTTTTAAATAAATCGCACCGGTAACATAAGTTCCTGGTGGGACAACAACGCGCCCTCCTCCTGCTTTGTTAGCCGCTTCGATTGCTTTTTTAAAAGCAGCCGTTGAATCAGACTTTCCATTTCCTGCTGCTCCGTACTGCTTAACATTAAACGTACGGTTTGGAAATGAAAGAGGCTGAATTTGTTCTTTAACTGCTGTTATTTTTTCACTTGCTGAAAGAGATTTCCCTTGGGCAGAAAACGGTAAAATAAGCATAAGAGTCATCACAAACAAACAAAGCACATATTTTTTCACTAGCTTTTCTCCTTTCGTTTAACAATCTAGTAACCGACTTATTTATAAAGTAACGCCTGTTTTAAAAATGGCCATTTCTCTAAAATCATTTTTTTCATTATTTACAAGCTCTCCGCTAGAAACTCTAATCATGTACTCAATAAAGCTTTCTAACGTATCTTCTTCTGTGTCACCTTCAACCAGCACTCCTCCGTTAAAATCAATCCAGTGCGGTTTTTTGTTATAAAGAGCGGTGTTTGTGGAAATTTTCATAGTGGGCACAAACGTTCCAAACGGCGTTCCTCTTCCCGTTGTAAACAGTACAATATGACACCCTGAAGCGGCTAAAGCAGTTGAGGCAACTAAATCATTTCCAGGAGCACTTAGTAAATTTAAACCGTTAATTTGTAAACTGCCTCCGTACTTTAACACGTCTACGACTGGGGCCGTGCCTGCTTTTTGAGTGCAGCCAAGTGATTTATCCTCTAATGTTGTAATACCGCCTGCTTTATTACCGGGAGAAGGATTTTCATACACCGGCTGATTGTGATTGAGAAAGTACGTTTTAAAATCGTTAACAAGATCAACAATTTTGTTAAATGTTTCTTCATCAACGGCTCTTTCCATGAGCAAGGTTTCTGCTCCAAACATTTCAGGCACTTCCGTCAAAACCGTTGTGCCTCCTTGAGCAATGAGCCAGTCGGAGAATTTGCCGAGCAGCGGATTTGCTGTAATACCTGATAACCCATCTGAGCCACCGCATTTAAGACCTACTTTCAGCCTTGAAATATCAACGTCTTCTCTTTTATCGTCTTTAGCAGCATCATAAATTTCTTTTAGCAAAGCGACTCCTGCCTCAATTTCATCCTCGACGTCTTGAGATTGTAAAAACTTCACTCTGCTTTCATCAATTGTACCTAGCGCTTGTTTAAATTCTGTTAAGCTATTATTCTCACATCCAAGTCCTAACACTAAAACTCCTCCAGCGTTTGGATGCTGTACCATTCTCGTAAGCATGGTTCTTGTATTACGGTGATCGTCACCGAGCTGAGAACATCCGTAATTGTGTTTTAGAACGGTTACATGCTCAAAAGGCGAGAGATCCCCTATTTCTTTTTGAAACTGTTTAATCATTTGTTCGGCTATACCGTTGACGCACCCTACCGTTGGAACAATCCAAAGCTCATTTCTAATTCCAACATCTCCGTTTTTGCGGCGATATCCTTTAAACGTTAGCGATTGTTTTTTTTGTTTAGGAACTGCTAATTTTTGATGAAACTTATATTCATTAACGTCGTTTAAATTTGTTTTTGCGTTATGCGTATGCACCCATTCACCAGGTGAAATAGAATAAGTCGCATGCCCGATTGGAAAGCCATATTTTATAATGTTGCCGCCCGCTGAAATTGGCGTAAGAGCTATTTTATGGCCCCGTTTTACTTCTTCTTTTAGAGAAATTTCTTTTCCATCAACCATAAGGTTCTCTTGTGCTAAAAAATCTCGTAAAGCTACTGCTACATTATCTCCCTGATGAATACGAATTACTTCTTTCATATGCTTCACCTCTTACTGTTTAGTTGCGGTTACATAGAGAATTTCTTTCATCGCCTGTTTCATTCCGACAGTTTCAATAGCTAAGACTCCATTTGTTACGGCTTCTGTTAAGCTAGGAATCATATTTAAATCCTCTCCCCAATGCTCTTTATATCCCAGCACTTCTTTTACAATGTAAGAAATGCTTTTTTCAGTACCGTCATACGTATTCCAAAGAGATTCATACATTTCTAGAACTGCGGGGTCATCTGATAGTTCAATTTTTTCTCCTTCTCTTTTTCCTTTATAAAAAGAAATGAGGGCACTGAGAGAAAATGTAAGCAAAGTAGGTAACGCTCCGTGCTTTTCAACGTACTCTTTAAGAGTTGGGATGTTTCGCATTTTAAACTTTGTCATGCTGTTCAAAGAGATGCTCATTAATTCGTGATGAATAAACGGATTTTGAAACCGTTCTAATGCAGATTTAGCAAATGACAAGGACTCTTCTTCCGCAACTGGTAAACTAGGAATAATTTCTTCATATAGACACTTTCGAATAAACGTTCCAATTACTTCATCTTCGACTGCTTCTCTGACCGTATTTAGTTGCGCTAAATACGCAACAGGCATCGTTGCAGTATGAATACCGTTTAAAATTCTGACTTTCTGCAGCGCATACGGTGCAATATCGTTCACAAATTTCACATGTAAACCAGCTTCTTCCGCGGGAAACTCCTCTTTTACCCACTCTGGTCCCTCAATAACCCATAAGTAAAATGGCTCTGCAATCACAAAAAACTCATCTTCATAACTCAGTTCATTGAGCGTATTTTCATCATTTGGATAACCTGGCACAATTCGATCAACAAGCGTGCAGCAAAAAGCGTTTGCTTCGTGTATCCACTCGGTAAACTTCTTTTCTAAATTCCATTTGTCGGCATAACGTAATACCATTTTCTTTAACAAATCCCCGTTTCGCTCTACTAATTCACAAGGAAAGATAATAAGCCCCTTTGTGGGGTCTCCTTGAAAAGCTTTAAAGCGCTTATATAGAAATGCTGTGACTTTACCTGGAAAACTCTTTTGCGGTGCATGTTCCAAGCGGTCTTCTTCTAAAAATGCGATGCCTGCTTCTGTTGTATTAGAAATAAGAAATCTTAGCTCTTCTTTCTCCGCTAATTGCATATAAGCCTCATAATCTTCATATGGATTTAGACCGCGGCTAATAGATTCAATTACTTCATGTTCTTTGAGTGCTTTACCGTCTTGAATTCCTTGAAGAGAAACCGTAAACAAACCGTCTTGCTTATTCAATTTACCTGCATTTCCGGTGATTCTCGGATTGACAGCTACTATACTGCCTTTAAATGCAGTGCGTTTGTTCATTTGATGAATTTGCCAATCAGCAAACCCTCTTAGAAATACGCCTTCTCCAAACTGCAGAACTTTTTCTGGGTATATACGTGTGTTAGCTTGCATCTGGCGGTTTAACTTCATGTTAGCATCTCCTTCTTTGCACACATTAACATTGTTATTTTTATAGATTTTTATATTATTTTAACTCCAAAAATGTTAACGTTAACATTTTTGGGCCGGTTATACTAAATAACCGGCTACATAGATGAGCGTGACTTCACAGACTGGCGAACCATTAATTCGGTATTAATTAAAACTTTATTTTGCAGCATATTTTTGTCATCTTTGTTCATTAATGATAAAACTGCTTCTGCTCCGGTCATGCTGATTTTCTCGATTGGTCTTTTAACGGTTGTTAGTGAAGGAGTGGTGTATTTGGCTAATTCAATATCATCAAATCCAATAATTGATATATCATTGGGTACGTTTAGCCCAGACTCGAATGCGGCATTCATAGCACCGATTGCCATATCATCATTTGAACAAAAAACAGCAGTAGGCGGTTGCTTCAACCTTAACAGTGCTTTCATTCCTTCATATCCGCTTTGCATATCGTAATTTCCTTGAATCATATACTCTTGGCGAATGGAAACATTATGATCAATTAACGAGTTAAGAAATCCTTCCTTACGCTGTTGAGTTGATTTAAAGCCTTCTATTCCTTCTATGATTGCGATATGTCTGTGACCTAATTCAATCAAATACTCGCCAGCTTTGTAAGCTCCTTCTTTGTCATTAGACAAAATATTAATAATTGATGAATCATCAACTTGGCGATTGAGCACAATCAACGGGATGCCTTTCTCTACTACGTTATATATAAAAGTGTTATCACGATCGCTTTGACTCATTAAAATAATCGCATCAAAGCGTTTATTATTGATGTACGTATAATCATCGTAATCGTCAATGCCTCTTACAAATAAATTATACTGAACATCAATTACTTTACTTACCCCTCTAATACTATCCACTAAAAAACTTGGTGATGTACCGTTTGCCATGCTCGTAAAAAACAGTCCAATTGTATGAGATTTTTGAAGAACTAAATTTTTCGCATGGTAGTCAGGAATATAGTTAAGCGTATTTGCAATATCTAAAATTTTCTTTTTTGTTTTTTCTTTAATAAGCGGACTATTGTTTAATGCACGTGAAACCGTTGTATGTGATACGTTTGCTAGTTTTGCAATATCCTTAATTGTAACACCCATTTCATTTACCTTCCTTTAATGAATCAGTATCGATTTTTATTATAAGGATATCACAACTTAGTAGGAATAATAAGCAAATGGTGAATGTTATGACAGTTTTGACTAAGACCTAGCATGAATATCTTGGACAATCTCCGCGTGTTTTTTATCCGTTAGCTTATACATAAAACCAATAATCACTGCAGCAATAGATAAAGCAATAGCAGGATATAGTAACAGTAAACTTTTAATCCCCACTAATGTACCTGCCTTTTGTGCCACGTTTGGGATATACCCAACTAACCCTAAACCAATACCTGATAAGAAGCCGGATAGCGACTGAGCGAGCTTTCGAGAAAAGTTGAACAGTGAATACGTTGTGCCTTCTTTTCTTTCGCCTGTTTTCCATTCACCATAATCAATGATATCTGATACAAATGCCCATGTAATCCCGTTAGGAATGCTGATACCTATAAAAGCAATACTTGCTAAAATCGTAAAAATTACGACGTTAGAAGGCATAAAGAAATTTACTGTGTCCGCTGCAATACTGATTCCTAAGCCAATCATTGCCGCCTGCTTTTTTCCAAATCGGCTAACAAGCTTTGGCAGCATAATGACTCCTAGAAAGGATGAACCAATAATAATAAAGTTCATGTAAGCCATCAATTTAACATTTCCTAAATTATATTGTGCAAAGTAAATAAGCATAGCTGATTTAATATTGTAAGCTGAAATGGTAAATACCGTCATAAATACTAAAATTAAAAGAGGTTTGTTACTTACAAACGTTTTAAAAATAGACTTGACTGATAATTTTTCTTTTGGACTCTCTTTTACGACAATGCGTTCTTTGCAGTTGCGATAACATACATAAAAAGCGATTATTCCAATGACCGACATAATCCCCATGACAACGGGATAACCGATTTTTTCATTTGGAAATAACAGAATGAGCGGTACAACAGCAATGCTGGTTACAAACAGTGCACCTAATGATCCTGTTTGACGAAAAGCAGCAAGAGACGTGCGATCAGAAGTATTTTGAGTCATGGATGCGCCTAGCGATCCGTATGGAATATTGACAAATGAATAGCCAATTCCCCAGATCATATAAGAAGCGTACGCATAAATTAATTTACCCGCCGGTGAAAGGTTTGGAGAAATAAAAGTGAGTACGGTTAAAATGGCCAACACCATACTTCCGAATAGTAAATACGGTCGGAATTTCCCTTTAGCACCTATGTTTTTTCGGTAATCAATAGACGAACCAACAATTGGGTCACAAACTGCCGCAAATAACTTACTTACTAGAAAAATCCCTCCCGCAGCTGCGGCAGGGATGCCTGCCACATCTGTAAAGAACTTCAACAAATACAACTGCCCTAAATCAAACATGAAACCGTTACCAAAATCACCCATACCATAAGATATTTTTTCTTTTACACTAAGATTTTTCTCTTCTACTTTTATTTCAATCTTTCTTTCAGTTGCCACAACACTCATGGTAATCCCCCTTCTCCCCTTGCAATTCTTTAAACTATTTTGCGTGTTTATTTTTGCAGCGTATAGGCAGGAAAGCTAAAGTAGTCTTTAGCATTTTCATAACATATTCCTTTTACAATTTGCTCAAGCAGCTGTTGGTCATTAGGCATTTCTCCTTCTTCTACCCACGTACCGATTAAGCTGCATACTAGTCTTCTGAAATATTCATGCCTTGTATATGAAAGAAAACTTCGGGAATCCGTTAACATACCAATGAAACGACTAAACAACCCAATATTTGATAACGCTTTCATTTGTTCTAACATACCTTCTCTTTGATCATTAAACCACCAAGCCGTGCCGAGCTGCAGTTTGCCAGGGATGCCGTCTCCTTGAAAGCTTCCAATTATACTTGCTAATACATAATTATCTTTTGGATTTAACGAATATAAAATCGTCTTTGGCAAACTATTTTGTACGTCCATTTGATCGAGAAGCTGTACGAGAGGCTCTGCCACTTGTCCATCATACATCGAGTCATACCCTGTATCCGGCCCTAACTGGTGAAACATTTTTGTGTTATTGTTTCTAAGAGCATGAAGGTGAAATTGCATTGCCCAACCTAGCTCATTATACAGCTTCCCTAAAAAGATTAACGTATATGACTTGTATTTACTTTCTTCTTCAGTACTTACACCTTCACCTTTTAAGGCTTTTAAGAAAATCTCTGAAACTTCTTCTTTTGAAGTCTTCGTATATACCATTTTGTTTAGTGCGTGATCAGATAAACGTCCTCCCATGGAATGGAAAAAACGAGCTCGACTTTCAAGAGCTTTTAACAAATCATCATAGGTGTGAATGGAATGACGTGAACAACCTTGCAGCTTTGCAATCCAGTTCTTAAACCCTTCTTGATTGATTTCAAGCCCTTTATCCGGACGAAAGCTTGGAAGTACTTGGGTCTCAAACTCTTGCACATCTCTTAGTTTCATATGATACTCTAATGAATCTGTTGGATCATCCGTTGTACAAATAACTTTTACGTTAGAACGTGTAATAAGATCTCTTGCACCGAACTCACCGCTGCGTAATTTCTCATTTGCTTTTTCCCAAATAAACGGTGCCGTATGTTCATTTAATATTTCATCAATATCAAAGAAACGCTTTAACTCTAGATGCGTCCAATGATATAGCGGATTCCCAATTGTCATCGGAACTGTTTTAGCCCACGCGAGAAATTTTTCATAGTCACTCGCTGATCCTGTTATCTTTTCTTCTTCAATTCCGTTGGCTCTCATCAGTCTCCATTTATAGTGATCTCCATCTAGCCAAACGTTAGTTAACGTTTCAAACTGTTTATTCTCATAAATTCCCTGTGGGTTTAAGTGGCAGTGATAATCAATAATGGGCATATCTTTTGCGTAAGTATTATACAAGTGTGCGGCTGTTTCATTTGTTAATAAAAAATTGTCATCCATAAACTTTTTCATTCCCATTCACTCCTTCATTTTTTGTTAACGTTAACAAATTTACATAAATTGATGAATAATCTTATTTATAGATAACTATAT
Organism: Priestia sp. ST2; assembly: GCF_055810735.1. Taxonomy (NCBI): domain Bacteria; kingdom Bacillati; phylum Bacillota; class Bacilli; order Caryophanales; family Bacillaceae; genus Priestia; species Priestia sp. ST2. Next base: position 854,958 of record NZ_JBVVNT010000002.1, read on the forward strand.
TAATAAGATTTAATCTTCAACACCATAAATGTTAACGTTAACATTTTATTTAATTCTATTACTTCTTTCTAAATTTTACAACAATTTATCTTTATATTTTTCAATTTTTTTCTCTCTTTATTTTCATATGCTGATTCTTCATTTTTAAAAAAACAGGATTTATGACATGTTTCCATAAGAATTAAAGCAAGTTGTTTCACATAAAGGTTATACAGGGTTAATAAGGCGAACAAGCTGTCTTTAATGCTATAATTAACTTCGTATGCATCACTACTAGCATTTAAATCATACATAGCCGCTGCACCTTATTTTCGTATCATTTAAAATAAAGGAATTTTAAAGAGAAAAGTGAATAGTATAAACATACACTTTATTTATTATCTCTTTTTAATTTTCATATATTCATTGCTTTTAAAGGAGAGGATATCATGCCAGGAGCCACAAGCATGGTCGTAATCGGGATTACTGCCTTAATTGTATTTGGCCCAAGTAAATTGCCGGACATAGGACGAGCATTTGGACATTCCCTGCGAGAATTTAAAAATGCAGCGGAAGGAATTATACAGGATGACGACAAAAAAACTCCAGAGGATACCACCGAAAATAAAGAGGAAAAATCCTAATTTTTATGTAAATAAAAGTTATACAGACTAAAAAGCCCACTTTTCACGTGCAGTGGGTTTCTTTTTTGATGTATGATAGTAAAAAATAGTAAAGAAAGAGGGTAACTTTTTGTTTAAATCGAAACTGCATTTTTGGACATTAGAACTATTAATGATTGCTTTACTGATTTACATTTGTAAACATATTTCGTTTGTTTTTCTACCAATCGGTGTGTTTATCTCCACTTTATTTTTCCCTATTCTCGTAGCTGGTTTTCTTTTCTTTTTATTCGAACCAATTGTGTCATTTCTCACAAGAAAAAAAGTGCCAAAAACACTGGCCATCTTATTATTATACGTTGTTTTTATCGGCGTAATTGCTTCTATTGTAGGCGGTGTGGGACCTACTTTATCTAAACAATTAACTGATTTGGCTAAAAATATTCCGTCTTATATTGTAGAAACGAGAGAGTACATAAATGATTTATCTAACTCAAGATGGTTTAACTGGCTCGTTGAACAAAAATATGTGTCCCTCGATCATATTGAAGAGTCACTTTTAAACTACGCGTCTACTTTACCTACGAATCTCACAAACAGTATTTCATCTGTTTTAAGCGTCGTAACAAATATTACACTTACGGTTGTAACCGTTCCTTTCATTCTTTTTTATATGCTTAAAGACAGCCATAAACTTCGTAAAAATACGCTGCGTATGGTTCCTGCTTCTTACCGAAAAGAAACGTTACGTACAATGAAAGAAACAACAAATACGCTAGCTACTTATATTCAAGGCCAAATGCTCGTTTGTTTATTTGTCGGTATTAGTACATTCATTGGTTACCTCATCATCGGGTTACCCTATGCATTGATACTCGCACTAATAGGAGCCCTTACTAATATTATCCCGTACGTCGGCCCTTTTATTGGCGTAGCACCTGCTTTAATCGTAGGTTTATTATACTCTCCTACAAAAGCGATATTAGTAATTATCGTCGTCGTAATCGTTCAACAGCTAGATGGGAACATTATTTCTCCGCTGGTAATTGGAAAGAAATTAAACACTCATCCTTTAACAATTATTATTTTATTGCTTGTTGCTGGTAATATTGCAGGAATACTCGGAATGATCTTAGCGATTCCGGCTTATGCTGTAACAAAAACAATTGTGATAAATATTGTAAGAATGATTCAATTCAGAAACAAATCTGTCAAATTGTAAAATGCCGAGGCAATCCAATAGAAGCTGATAAAAAAGCATTTTAGTTGAAGTTAAATCCGAACTATTAATCTGATTAATAGTTCGGATTTTTTGTTGTCATATTGAACATAGGGTTTGTGCAGCTGCTTCTAGCTGTTGATTGGAGGGCAAGGTGAAGACTTCTGCGTGAAAAACGGAAGTCTTCAACGGAACTCAACAGCGGTGTCACAAGCGGTTCAGCTCCTTTATCTCATTTGTTCGTCTTTAGATTGGGGTAATTTCTTTATGTCCTAATGTCTTTTATCTTCCCATGGGTTCAGCACTGACACACCATCAGGTGATTTCCATCCGGATCTTTAAATGTAAACCAATGATTGTGTTGAATTCCTGTCGTTAGCTCTACTTTTTTCTGCTTCATATATTCATAAGCTTCTTTGATATCGTTTGTATTCAAATGAAAAGCTGGCGTTTTAAAAAGCGTATTTTTTGAATAAGTTTTGCTATCTAATACAATCCCTGTTCCATTCATAGGTATCACATATAAATGATCATATAAAATGTCTTCATCTGCTATCAAACCTAGTATGTCACAATACCAATCTCGTGCTTTTTTTATGTCCTTTACAGGAATAAAAACCGTGCCTACTTCATTTAATATAGGGTTCATTTATGACCTCCGGTATGGGTTTAGTAGTTTTACAACGTATTCTCTTTTGATCGCTGATATCCTTTTATTTTGAGATACTTTCTATCAGTCCATTAAACTCGGTAGCAGAATTAGCGGTCTTGCAGACACGGTTATCCTCCATACATAAGCTACACGGCAAATATATATGCTACATGACTAAATGTAGATTACTAAAAAAGAAAATAAGAAAATCTCCCCCTTCCTCTGCTTTGCACGTGTATAATGAAAAATAGACTATAGATAGTAGCCTTTTTTTGTTTGTAGCATCGAACTTTCGTGCATTACAATAGATTTAAAGCCACTATCCAGCTAAGAATTAAAATGAATAACTTAAGGTTAAGGAGGTTAGATGTGTATGGATTATTCATCTTTACTCATACGCGAAGTCATTGATAGAGTATCTAAATTACGCCTCTTATCTGTTTATAATGAAAGTATAAAAGGTGATTTAGAAAGCACCATCCTCCCTCTTTATCAGCAGCACTTTGAAAATAAAGATGTAAACGAAGCGTTGAGGATTTTAAAAAAAGACTTTCTCAATCGTACGAAACGCAGATGGTTAGATGCTGCTATACGCGACTATGAGCAAAAAAAGCCTAAGAAGAATAAAGAGCTGATTGGCGAATACAAAGCGCTAACAGCTTATTATAAAACGAATGGAAAAGAACTCTTTTGCAAACAGTTTGAAAACGTATCATCTCCGGAAGAAGTCATTGATAAACGAATTGGTATCCTACGTGAATGGAGTCAAGAAGATAGCTTCTTCTTAACGGATTATCCTTATATTCATCAAAAAACCAAGACCCAGCGAGAAAAAGCAATCCATACGGATATATCTATTATTATTGGGCTTACTATACTGGACCCAAGCTTCCAAAACGGAAATCATAGTATTATTGAGAGCCCTTTTTCAACTGTAGAGAATCCTTTTTTCTCTAACTCAAGAGCAAAGCTTCTCGTCGAGCAACCCCTATTAGAGAAAGAAGGAAAAGAATATTTCTTAAGTACTTATAACTCTGAAGACGGGACAGATTACGAATTGTTAATAGAAAAAGAATACGCTGAAGAAAATGGAAATAAAATTAGTGATTTAGATCGGTTTGATTATAAAGTGTTTTTAGAGATCATGAGCCAGCGCGACGAATTGTTCGCTACACAAAAAATTATTAACGTAAAAATTGGTGATCTTGTGAAAGCACTCTATAAAACAGACAGTAAGCGCAACTATCAGATGATAGAAGAAAGAATTACAAAAATGAAGCACTACAGCATGACAAAAGTACAGCATAATAAGAAAATTGCCTACGGTATTTTTGACTTTGTGGATATTACTACGATGCCAAACGGAACGCGAATTGCTGAAATTCACGTCAATGAAGTGATATATAGAGACTATATTCAACGCCAAACGGTGCGTATTTATAAAAACAAAGTAGAAAAATTAAGTTTAGACGCCGCTTATCATTTGCTATTCGTTATGCAAAAAGAGCGTCTCATTTGCTATGAAACAAAATCTTCATACAATGTCACAAGAGATTATTTATATTTTTCGACAAGAGTCCGCTTTCGAAAAAGACGAAAAAAAGAAAACCTTGTCGAAATAGAAACAGCCTTAGATGAGCTAGTCGAACAAAAACTAGCTGTCCAATCCTATAAAAGAGTGGGCCAAGTGTTTCAGATTACCTTTATTCCTGTGGGAGAAAGTGAAGTAAAAGACTTACTAGCTGGTGATTACGAATATGCTCCCCTTTCTATTTATCAAAACGTAACAAGTTCTATAGGCTAAAAAAGAATGCCCTTATAATCTTTATAAGGGCATTCTTTTTATCTATGTACTATTAATCACTGCATTTTTTGCTCCACATTTCCGTGCAAAAGTGTTTTTTTGCTCCAATTCTCCATGTAAACATATTGTTTCCCCTGCTAATATAGCTATTAAACTTCACCTTCCTTATCATTTTGTGAACTTTTTATGTCTAAAAAAGTATTTATAATTGTTTTTTGCTCCAGATTTCCGCACAAAAGTGTCGTTTTTCTTTCTATACTGCATTTACTATAAGTTTGGCTCCAATCTTCCGTGCAAATATGTCACTTTTACATAAATTTTCTTGTGTCAGCGACTTTCCCTCTCCGTTTCCTTCAATTTTTGCTCCACATCTCCGTGCAAAAGTGTTTTTTGCTCCAGATTTCCGTGCAAACATGCCACTTTCTTAAAAAAACACTATTTTTTCTGCAAATGTTTGTTTATCCCCTCTGAAAATGTGAATTTTTTGTGTCCCAAAAAGGGCATTTTTCTTTTTTTTGTTCCTATTTTCCGTGCAAATGTGTCACTTCCTTGCCTGAACCTTTACTTTTATCATTTTTGCTCCTATTCTCCGTGCAAATATGTCATTTTTACATCAAAATTTTTTTCGAATTTGTCGCATTTTGTGTATTTCATCCGTCATAATACGACATTTAGCTTAAGAATGCTGTTTTATCAACGTTTATGAAATATAACGCTATTTTTGCTCCACATCTCCGTGCAAATATGTCACCTTTTAAATAGATGTCTCGTCCCTTGGTATCACTAGTCTTTTAAAAAAATGCACCATTTCCCCGTGCAAATATGTCATTTTACAGCCTATATGACTGTGTCTATACTGTAAAAGACGACGTATATAGTTTTGGAAAGGAGGTCACTACATGAGTATACAAAAGCTGGTACTAAAACGGCACACCCTTGTAGCAAATAAACTGCTGATTGTCATGAGCGGCTTAAATAGAAACACGAAACGAGGCAATAGCTATTACTATGAAAAACATTCATTTGGTCTTGCGAAAAACTTTGTAGATATAAAGTGGACGGGTTCTCTGATGAAGCAAATTTTAGCTTACGTAGCCAAATGTAACAGCCAGGGTCATATTTCAATTATTTCTGAGCAAGAACTGGCTAATACAATCCAATGTTCCGTTCGGACCGTTCAAAATAATAATAAGCTTTTAGAAGACTATGACATCATTCGCTGGGATCGTTTATGGGGAGACTATATTCAAGTTTCTTTAAACAACTATTTAGAGGATTTTTTAGATTTACATATAAAAGAAGCTGCTGATGTTCAAAACATATCATATAATCCTGAAATGCTTGATGAAGATAACAATACATATACTTCAAAAGGTGGTTATACTTCTGTTTCGATGGAAGTGATTTATCAATTGCTGGCTATTAAAAATATCAACATGCTGCGTCTGGCTTTACGTGCGTTGTACGTATACGAATCTGATGTAAACGTAAAGAAAGATTCAGAAGCGCTTCTATCTTACACTGAGGTAAAACACATTCTTCCAAAATACATTGGCTATAAAGCTGCTATTAAAGAAATGGCTAGTAAATTGAGTACAATTTTCCGTATCGATGTGCTAGAAAAAGATGATTGTGTCAAAACATTATTAGAAGAAAAGCAGCCAAGAAAATCAATTATTGAAAAAATCAAGGATGGTTTTATTTTAAGCTTTAATTTAACTGGTGCTCATGATAGTAAAAAACAAAAAGAAATCGAAAAAATTCGTGGAGAGCATACATTTGCTCAGTTTAAGAATTTCTTTAAATCTTTTGGCCATTATTCAATTAAAAAAGAAGATATTCATTCCATTGTACATGAGTTTGGTTTAGATATAATCGAAAAATCATTAACGTCCGTTCAGCGTCACTTACAACAAACTTACATAGAAGAAAGTATGGATGCATTTCGACCTCTTGTGCATGAAATGGAGTCAAACTTCTTTACGTATATCCGCAAAATTGCCAACGGGTATTATCAGGCAAAAATTAACGCTCTATAATACTCTTTTTTGTTATGCCTTTTTTTACTCATTTCTACTCTATTTTCCTTCCATTCTTTCTTTCTCTTTAACTTACTCAAACATACACGTCTGTGAGCTACGATAAATCCCTTTAAATGATAATGATTTTCATTTTCGTGAAAAAAATCAACTAAATGAACAAAAAACACAATAAATAAACGTTATTTTCCGAACTACTGCGTAGAAAATATAGCCGTTATAAAAAAATCCTATATTTTTTCGTGAAAATTCTTGTAGTAAACTGCAGTTTTTTTGATTGCTTTATTCCCTTTAACCTCAGTCAGTAGAAGGCTTTTACCCATATAAGTTTTAGCAATGTTTATAATTTCTTTAATTTCTTTTTAATGTCTTATAAATGTCTAGTAATTTCTATAAAATCATGAGCAGCAAATAAATAATATTTTTTATACATGGAGACATTAAGCTCCTATACAAATTGTAATCATAAGTTGGGTTAGTTTAATGACTATCAAATATAAAGGCAGGATTAACAGCTTTTTCTCTCTTCAAATAAAAAAACACACAAAATCTGACATCTATTTTGTGTGTTTTTTATTCATTAGAGCTATAAAGGCAAATTATTTAATTAGTTGGAGTTTAAATGATTTCTATCTACCGCTTCCGGTGGTGTTTCCATCCATCCATTTTCCATCATAATATCCGCTGCATCTTTTACAAACTTCGAGATATTTGTCATTGATTTTCCATATAACAGCGCCAAATCATGTCTTCCATTGACGGCTACTGAATTTCCAAAAGCCCTCATTTTCATCGAGAACATATCCATTTTATGGAACAGCATCAATTTATCCGAAAACGGTGAAAAAGTCGAAGTAGTAATTAAATGATCAAGAAAGGATGGCGCTGGTAAATTATCTCGATGAAGCTTTTCAATATAGCGTTCTACCGCTTTATTTGTCAGATCTTCACCTTTTACAAATAACGTACGGATTTTTTCACTTTTAACAACTTGACTAAATGCCAAAATTAAGGCTTTGCTTGTCACATTATTTTCGATGTTATCATACAGATGAGCAATTTCTAATGCATGCAAAGGTCGAACATCTCCTATAAAACCGCTTAAATAATGAGTATTAGCGATGTTCACTTTTTCTGGTACGGGAATAAGTGGCGGCTTAATAATAAATCCTTTATCCATTAAGATTGCCTTTATTTGCTCCATCAGTTCCATTGTTGCTTTCATACAATACGTTAAAAATGTCTTTACATCTTCTCTATACATTAGAGGCAGTGCGATACTGTAAATGCTTAATCCAGCTTTAGCAGCATATTTTAAATAATGCACGTAAAATTCATCTTCAAACAGCTTTGGAGCGCCTAGGTTCACATCTTCTGGCGTAAATCCGTATGGAATTGGCACATTCTCTTTTGTAAAAATGTCTTTTACGTTACTTTGAAATTCTTCCGTTAAACCTTTTGCATGCTGTAACAGCTTTTTTATATCTGGATCTTCAACGTGTTCAAGAAAATAACTTAAAATATACGAAGACATGCTGTTGCCCATATAGGTTGCCCAAAGTTTGCCCATTTCGGGGGCTGTTAATTTCTCTTGCACGCTTGTTTTTTTTGAACCTATTTTAATTGGTTTGATTGTTTCCATCTATAATCTCCTAATTTGATTTGTTCTTAGGTTGGTCTTTTCTATTTTATCTATTCCTCCACTTTTGTCCTTTGTTTAATGAGTTAACATTATCAGGTGAGGTGTGCAGGTTTTCAGTATGTTAATCTATAGTCGGACCTATTCGCTGTTTGTTTCCATGCTTAACCTGTACGTTGACCTTCACATTTATTGAGTCTTTTGTTAAAGGAATTGCCCCGTTGCTTTGAACAGCCTTCCATTTACGCAGTTCTTTTTTATAAAGAACATGAGAAAGCCTGTAAACATCGCTGTTTATACTTAAGCCTTGCGCGTACGTTTCCATAATTTGTTTCTTAATTTTCTGTTCAGCTTCTTTTTTTATAGTCGATAGTTTTTCGTGCTGCGGCATAACTAAAATCGTTGTTTTTGCACGAACTTTTATATTAAATGTTAAATTACTACCGTTTATAACAGGTTCAATTTTTACTTTTTTCTTGTCTACCACAAGATCAATATCGGAATGATCAGGGAGCCTTACCCGTAAACCAGCTCGTACAAATTCATCCGTTATCCATCTAAGTCCTTTGATTTTATTCTCTGAAAAAACTCCTTTTAATTCAGATGATGTAATAGCCACTGCTCCGTTTACTTGAATAGCTGTTTCTTTTTTTTGATCCGTTGTTAAATGTTCTTTAGTCTGAACGAGAGGAATATTTACTTCGTGACTAGGTTCATTAAGATGGATAATGAGCTCTCTTAAATCGATTGGTGGAATAAACGAGTTTTGCTTAAAAATCACTTTAGGATCGCTCAAGCGAGAAAGAGCGTTCGATACTTCGAACATAGGCGTAGCTAACAACGTTTTTTTCAAAGGACTTTTCGTAGCATACATCCAGATGTTGTATCTCGTTTCCCGATAACGATCTAAAAAATCCACTGCCGATTTGACAGCGCCATGCTTTAACGCATCGTCCGTTAGAACAAGGAAAGCTAAGTGCCCAAAAAAGATTCTGCGCTGAGAAATTTGATAATATCTAAAAATAGCTTCATCAATGGTTTTCCCTGTTGCATAACCAACTTCTACTTTGACTTGACCCGCGCCAGCACCGCTTGCCTCGGATTTTGCTAATAAACTTAAATTGATGGTCTGCAGGTAAAGAACGTAACGGTTATCTTTAAAATCTACCCCCATTCCTTGTGCATATACCATTTGTTCCGGTTCATTCGTATCCCAGCATCCCGAAAGAAACAATAAAAAAGAGCTCATAATAAGTATAAGTAAATTCCTTATATTCCCTTTCACTAACTTTCTCCTTTTTCGCGTGTGGAATCGCTTGGGTTAAGCATACTAGCTCTTGTTGCTTTTTTACTTTCGGGAAGACGGAAGAGAGATTTTAAAATATTTTTCACGTCTAAACGGGTTGCTAACTCAAAATATGGCACACCAAACGTTCGGATGTTTGTAATATAGATCATGACTAAAAAGATGGAAATAAAAAATCCAAAGAAACCTAAGATGCTGACACAGATAATACAAAAAAAGCGGATTAGTGAAATTGTTCCTATAAGAGACTGATTAGCTAGCGTAAACGTAGCAATTGTAGAACCTGCAATGACAACAAGCATGGCAGGACTGGTTAAACCGGCTCTAATGGCTGCATCACCGATAATAAGCCCTCCAATTACACTGAGGGTCTGCCCGACAGAAGTCGGCAGTCTAAACCCTGCCTCTCGAAACAATTCAAATAAAAGAAGCATTAATATTGCCTCAAGAGAGGTAGGAAACGGAACACCTCTTCTTGCTTCAACAATCGTAGCTAACAGGCTGAGCGGAAGCTGATTTTGATGAAAAGCCGTCATTGCAACCCAAAAACCCGGCAAAAAAGCAGCGATAGAAAGCCCGAAGATTCGAAGAATACGCTCAAAAGAGCTGTATAAATATGTATTTTCTTTATCTTCAGATCCCTTTAATAAGTAAAAAAGGTTAATGGGTGTAACATACGCATATGAAGTTCCATCAATTAATATAATAAACCGGCCATTTAACAGAGATTGAACCGCAAAATCAGGTCTTCCTGTATAAGCGTGTCGAGGAAAAAAGCTATACGGATTTTTATTAATGAGCTCTTCTAACTGTGTTCCGCTGAAAATACCGTCGATATCGATATCTCCTAACTTTTCCATAATTTCGTCAAGTATCTTCTTGTCAGCTACATCTTCCATGTATAAAATGCTTACTTTTGTTTTTGTTCGTTTTCCAATCTCTAAAGAGTTTGTTAACAAGGAAACTGATTTAAGACGCTTGCGAATTAAAGCAATATTGACAGGTAAGTCTTCAATAAAATTATCTCTAGGACCCAATATGGTTACTTCATTTTTCGTTTCTTCTGGGCTTCTTTGAGGACGGTCCGAAATATCGATAGAAACAACTGATTGTGGTGATCCAAAATCAATGAATAATTTCCCGGAAAAAATTTCTGAAACTGCCTGTTCTTCATCTTGAACGATGGAAACTGAGGGAAGATTTAATAATTTTATGATCTTGTCTCCTTCTACTTCACCCTCTAACTTAGCACAGCATTCCTCTAATTTTTTAGGAATCATTTCATATAGCATTTCCGTACTAACTAGACCGGTACAATAAATCATAAGCACTCGTTTGTTATAAAAATAAACGGTCTCGAAGTTAATATCGCTGCATTTTCCAAATAAATCTCTTAACGTACACTCATTGATTATCTGAGCACGAGAAGAACTTTCTTTTAAAAGACTTTCCGCCTCTTGTTTTTTAGAGCTGTAGTCTTTTTTCTTCTTAAAAAATTCCACTCTTATCCCTCCTTGTTTTATGAGAAAATAGAAAGACTATGACTACTAAGAAAAGAGAGAAAGCAACAAATAACCAGAAAGTAGCCGGTATGATTGTAAAAAATAAAAGATTTGAAAAAGCAAAGTCCGTTATAGGAGCCAGCGTACATACAGTAATAACCACTAGAATGAGTAAAAGAAACCTTTTTTGGCCTTTTTGAAACGAAACTAATTCTTTCATAATAAAAAGAAAGGTCGAAATGCGGATAAAGGTACCCGACAACCACTGATAAATAGATAGAAAGTCGATATGTTCTATAAACTTTCCAAGCGATGCAATTCCCCATTCTTCATAGGGAGGGAAACGTTGCTTAGAGGCTTCTACAGGGCCAAATTCAGTAATTGCTCCAATGAGAGGTCCAATCGTAAGGCCTGTTAAGAGAATTGCAGCCACCGCTAAATGCTTATAGCGTATAGGCTGCGGCACTTTGTGCTGCAAAAAGAGCAGCAGCAGCAGCTCTACCATCCCTGATCCTTGAAATACAATACTTTTAATAACAGGAAAATAGCCATTTTCTAAAACAGGCTGCAATAAAGAATAATCTTTAAATTGAAAGTTTGTAAAAGAAACAAAGAAACCTAATATTACAATAAAAAATAAAAGAAATACGTTTACAATACTAATCGTTCTAAGACTCGTAGCGGCAAGTAAGCAACAGGTAAAACCAAATAGTAAAACGAGAATAATTAAAGGTGTTCGCTGAAGAAAAATAATATTAATCCACGTAATCGTCTCTCGTAAAGTGACGATCTCCATAAGGGTCAAATAAACGATTGTAAGAAAAATAACGACATTGGTAAATGACTTATTCACATGCTTTTTCATCCATCGAAAAAGATGTTCGCCTTTTGTTTTTTTATTTACATATACGAGTAAAGGAACCCATATGAGTGTTAAAAGACAAGTAAGAAGAACGGTGATCCAAGCATCTCGTCCTGCCGTTTTAATTAATGGAGATATGAGCATCACATGAGTTTTTAAGCCAATAAACGTCATTGAAAGAAGGATCAATTGAAAAACAGAAATTGAGTCTGACTTATTCATGGTAATCACTCCTTCTCTTCAGAAAATTTACTACTGGTAGCTTATCCTAAATTTCTCATAATATAATGGAGAATCATTATTCGAAAAATAAAAAAGAGCTGTTTTATACGTCGTATTTCTCACGTATAAAACAGCTCGCCTGTTATTCACTTATTTTCATGAAGCCCTATTGTCTGCATATTATTCACTGCGTTCAATTACTAGTTAGCTGGACTTCTTTCTTATCTTCATTTTCTTCTATTCCCGCTTCTTTTATATTCACAAAAGGTTGATCAGCAACGGTCACAAGCTCGCCGCCGCAAACATGGCGAACAACGGTTACTAGCTCTGGAAAAGCGGGGAATTTGCCGTATAACGTTTTTAAAGGAAGTGCGCCTTTACATATCTTACTGTTATGTGGTTCATACCCTTTGAGCGTATCAAGCAATAATTGTTCGCCATTTTCAGTCAATTTGATGTAGGTGTTTCTTTTATCATTTTCTCTTTTGGACAAATGCAGATATCCCTGATTTTCTAATTTTTTTGAAAAATTAAACGCTGTAGAGATATGCATAGCTCCTAAATTAGCTAACTCTGACATAGAGATTTCTCCCGTGTTACTAGCTAAACATAAAATATGATGCTCATTTACGTTTAGTCCATAAGGTTTCACCCATTGCTCCCAGTCATCTTCTGCAGCTCTCCAGATGGCTTTACTTACCTGCATTAATTTTAATCCAAACAATGATGCATCTTTTATTGTGTATTCACTTTCTTGTTCTTGTTTCGACATACTATCATTCCTTATTTGTAGGCTGTTGTAAGTTAGTTTATTTTTAAAACGCGTAAAAACATTTTTATTTCATCTAATTTATCAGTATACCTACAAAATCAGACGAAAAAATACACGTACAGTTTAATTTATCAGCTTTATTCCACAAAATTTCTATAATTCTGAAGACGTGTCTACCAACTAAAAAGAGGTACTTACTTTATTTTTATTAAAAAAAGTAATACGCGTCTTTTTAATTACTAATAGATGATGCGGATTCCAAGTGAGTAAATGCTTGTGCTAAGTCTGCAATTAAATCTTCCGTATCTTCAATTCCTACAGATATGCGAACCAGTCCTTCGGATATTCCAAGAACTTTACGTTCTTCAAGCGTACATTCTACGTGGCTAGTCGTTCTTGCTGGTCCATAAATTGTTTCAACCGCTCCTAAATTGCCGGCTTTATTTGCATACGTTAACTTTGGCAGCAAAATTTTAATAGCTTCCATTTCTCCTTTTAAAACAAAGCTTAATATCCCGCCAAAGCCTTTCATTTGTTTTTTGGCAATATGATGATGAGGGTGTGTTTCCAATCCAGGATAATAGACGGCTTCAACCGCTTCTTTCTTTTGAAGAAATTTAGCAATTTCCAAAGCGCTTCGCTCTTGTTGACGTATACGTAATTTTAACGTTTTCATTCCTCTTAAAATAAGATACGCTGACATGGGATCCATGGTCGCGCCATTGATCTCACGGTAGTGATACACATGCTTCATTAATTCTTTAGAGCCGCATACTGCTCCTCCTAAGGCATCCGCATGTCCGCTTAAAAATTTTGTTGCGCTGTGAATGACAAGATCCACCCCTAATTGAAGAGGGTTTTGATTAATAGGTGTCGCAAACGTATTGTCAATAATGACGACTGCCCCTACTGCTTTTCCTGCTTTTGCTATTTTTTCAATATCAATAATTTTCATCGTAGGATTTGTAGGTGACTCTAAATATAGCACTTTACATCCTTTATTTACTTCCGCTTCAATTTCTTCATGATTCCCCGTATTGCATAAGGTTACATCCACTCCGATGTTAGGAAGGAACTCAGTGAAGATTTTATTTGTTCCTCCATATGTATCTTTTACCGATACGACGCGGTCTCCAGGTTTTAAAAACGTGTATAAAGTGCTGCTAATAGCCGCCATGCCGGAGGAAAATGCGACCGCTTCTTCTGCTTCTTCAAGTATCCTTACTTTTTCTTCAAAAGCTTTAACTGTAGGATTACTCATGCGATTATACGTATAGCCTGGTTTGTTTCCTAACGCAACTTCTTGCCATTCGTCTACATCATCATAATTGTAAGCTACGCTGAAGACGACAGGAACTTGAGTGGCATTGTAAGCAAGGGATTCTTTTTCTCCCGCCCATACCGCTTTGGTTCCGTCTTGTACATTTTTAAACTGTTTGTCTGTCATTCACTCATCACCTCTGATTTTATTAATTAGATAATGATTAGATTATATATTGTATACAATATACTGTATATAATACAGAATAATCTGATAATAAAATAACCATACTTACCTTATTCAATTTAAAGAGGTTGAGACATAACGAAATGAATCCAATCTAAAGACGAACAAATAGGATAGATGAGCTGAACCGCTTATGACACGGCAGTTGATTTCCGTGCAAGACTTCGCTTTACATGGGCGCTGAGCCTCCTCGTCGCATACGCTCCTGTGGGTCTCATCTGTTCCGCTTTTCCCGCAGGATTCCTCATCTTGCCCTGCAATCGACTGCTAGAAGGGCCTAAACAAACCGAACATACGCTCACGCTAACAAAAAAACGAACCACTAATCAAAAATTTTGATCAAGGGTTCGTTTTTTACTTCGTCTAAAATACTTTTGTCCCAGCCTCTTTTTTTATTCAGCTTTCACCAAAATTTTCACCTGTTCCTTTTCTTTTAACAATGTCTCAAAACCTTCTTCAATTACATTCTCTAGCTTGATACGTTTTGTCACCAGTTTATCAGCCGAAAAATAGCCTTTTGCCATTAAACTAATAACCGCTGGAAATACATCGCGGTAGCCAATAATACCTGTTACTGTACGCTCTTGTAAAACGATTGTTTGAGGATGAATGGACGCTTCTTTTTCAAATATGCTAACAATCATTGTCTCCCCGCCACTTTTGGTAGAATTAATGGCTTGAGTTAAAACTAAGGGAACACTTGTCACTTCATAGGAAACGTCTACACCTCCGCCTGTGCGCTTATGTACTTCTGCTACGGGATCGTATTCTTGCGGGTTAATCACAATCGCCCCAAGTTCTTCAGCTTTCTGTCTGCGCTGTTCCGATAGTTCAATCGCATAAATTTCAGATGCACCCGATGCTTTTAACGCTTCAATAACTAGCAAACCGATTGGCCCCGTCCCAAATACGGCGGCTTTATCTCCTACCTTTAGTTTGCTTTGACGCACAGCATGAAGAGCCACAGCTGAAGGCTCTACGAGAGCTCCTTGCTCGTAAGACACCGCTTCTGGTATTTTATGAATCATTTCAACCGGTATAGAGGCATACTCAGAAAAACCTCCGCCACCTCCGGCAAGACCATAAAACCCCATTTTATTACAAAGATTATACTTTCCTTGTTTACAGTTTTCACACTCTCCGCATGCATAGATAGGTTCTACCACTACTCTGTCTCCGACTTTTACATTCGTAATACCTTCTCCGATTTCTACAACTTGTCCAGAAAATTCATGTCCCAGCACAACCGGCGCTTTATCTTTACTTAATGGATGGGGTTCTTCTGTAGGAATAAAAATAGGTCCTGCCGTGTACTCATGCAAATCACTTCCGCAAATTCCACACCATTCTACTTTAATTTTCACTTTTCCTTGAGAGACAGTAGGTTCTGCAATATATTCTAACCTTACATCTTTAACGCCATGCCATCTTAATGCTTTCATTCTACTCAGCTCCTATCCTTATTTAAAAATTTAAAACAGCTACGAACTCTCAGCTTACAAATTGAATTTTTTTAATCTGTTATAAAATGTACTTCTTGGTATATCTAACAGCTTAGCGGCAAGTGACACATTTCCCTGTGTTTTACGTAAAGCATCCATCATTAAGTCTTTTTGAACTTTTTCACGAAATGTGAGTACGGGGAGGGACGTAAAATCATTGTCTTCTATTTCTTGTGAAGTATCAGAGTTAGAGATGTTCTTTTGGCCACCAAGACTTAAAGAACTCAAATAATTCAATATCTTCTCTTTTTCTGCTTCTGTTTTAAGCGAGATCTTCAAGCGTTCAAGTACATTAAATAATTCTCGAATATTGCCGGGCCACTGATAATCTATTAGTTTATCTACTAATTCCTTGGGGAAATTCATATTCCAAGCATTCTTTTGACAAAAGTAGCGCATCAGATGTGGAATATCTTCTTTCCTTTCTCGCAAAGGCGGAACATGCACGGGATACACGTGAAGCCGGTAATATAAATCTTCTCGAAACTTCCCTTCACTGACAAGTTGACGAAGATCTCGATGAGTAGCGGTAATAATACGGATGTCTACCGGAATTTCCTGATTGCTTCCAACAGGCGTTACCTTGCGCTCTTGCAATACTCTTAACAAAGAAACTTGCATAGAATGAGGAAGTTCACCTATTTCATCAAGAAAAATCGTACCGTGATTAGCCTGCTCAAACTTTCCTTGATATCCTTGACGCCGTGCTCCTGTAAATGCTCCTTCCACATAGCCAAATAATTCACTTTCCATAAGTTCTTTCGGAATAGCACCACAATTAAGAGCAATAAAAGGCCCGTTTTTACGCGAGCTGTTTTCATGAATTGTTTGAGCTATTACTTCTTTTCCGGTACCTGTTTCCCCTAAAATATAGACTGTTGTATCCGTAGGAGCCGCATGCTTTATTTCTTCTAGTGTTTGCTGAAAGGAACGGCTTATGCCTGCTTCCCCTTTAAAAGAAAATGATTGAGCAGGGATCTGTGTAGTTGTTTGGTTGTGGTACGCTTCTTCTGATAAATAAATAATCTTTCCAATAGAATGACCGTGTCTTTTTGAAATTACAGGCACTTCCATCACTATAGGAAACCCCTGTTGTACAATCGTATTTAACTGCAGACCTGACCATTTTGGTATACATTCTCGCAAGGTTTTGCTTGCTCCCACAATCACTTCTTTGTAATTGCAAAGCAGCAAGAGCTGTTTGCTATCAACAAAATTCATAGAAGCGTGAACCAACTCAATTTCGTCTTTGTGCATTCGAATGCTTAACTCCCGCTCAATTGTATACGCAATGGACGTAACCATTCCAAGTGTATAAGGGTGAGCTCTGTTTACAGGACAAGAAATATTAATAATCCCAATTAAATTTCCGTCGTCATTTCGAACAGGCGCTGCCGAACAGCTCCATTGATGCGAAGCAATCGAATAATGTTCTGTACCCGTTATCATAATGGGCTCTTCCGTTTGCAGAGCCGTACCGATTGCATTTGTGCCTACTTCTTTTTCTGTCCAACAGGCACCTTCCACAAAATTAATTTTCCTTGCTTCATTCAGTGTAAGTCTATTTCCTGTAATAGATAAAATATAGCCTTCTGGGTCAATTAATAAAGCAACCATTCCTAAGTCCGCCGCTGATTGTCTGATTCTTTCTAAGTGCGGCAAAGCCGTCTCAAGAAATAAAGAGTTCATTTGTTTTCGAGAATGAAAGTCTTCATTTCTTAAAATCGATCTGCCTTTATCTAGGTAAGGATTAACATCTGCGCTTTTACAACGATGCCACGACTTTACAATAATGTCGTTTAACCTTGAAGGTTCAAGTGCTCCTTCGTTTACAAAACGTTTCCATGTGTTTAAAGAAAGTGTGGATTCCATTTTTTACCTCTCCCCTATAAACTTAATTGAATATAGTAAATCAAGGCTTGTTACCATTATTATAAATCACAAAGAAAACGTTATCATTACCAAATGATAGATTTTTAAACTCACGTTATGTAAAAATTAATAAAGAAACTAGACGAGGATGCAGGAAAACTACTATACCGCTTCCGTGATTCCTTCATCCTCTAGTTATCTTTTTGAATCATTCATTTTTACTTTTTATCCTCAAAAAGTTTAATAACTTGGGCACCTGCGTAATCAGGAGTGAACGGCCTGACCCGCCGACTGCAAAAGAGCTTCGTGAATGGCTTCAGATAATGTAGGGTGGGCAGCGATAAAGTCTTCCATTATATCTGTGGTCAACTCTCCGTGCATCATAATGGTTCCTTGTCCAATTAATTCTGTAGCATGTGAACCTACAATGGAAAGCCCAATAATTTCATTAAACTGCGGTTCTACGATTACTTTCACTTTTCCAACGGACTCATTTGCAATCATTGCTTTACCATTTGCCGTAAACGAGAATTCTCCGACGCGAATATCGCCGTATTCGCTTCGAGCCTGCTTTTCTGTCATACCGACACTTGCAATTTCAGGGTGAGTATAAATGCAGCGGGGTACAGCTCGATAATTTACGCTCTTATCTTTTCCGCATGCGTGCAAAGCAGCAACTGTGCCTTCATGAAAGGCGACATGAGCAAGCTGAATTCCGCCAACTGCATCTCCACAAGCATAGATATTAGGTATATTCGTTTGCATATGCTCATTAACATCAATTCCTTGTTTTGAAAAATGTACGTCAACCTGTTCTAAACCCAAACCTAGCACTCTAGGTTTTCTGCCAATTGAAATTAATGCATACTCAGCCTGCAGTTCATGCAGCTCTTCTTTATGTTTAAATAGAGCCGTTTTATGTTCTGGCTTCATTTCCGTTAGCGAAGCGGATGTATAAATCCCTACGCCTTTTTTCTCTAATTCTTCCTGTAACGTCAATGCGATGTCGGCATCTTCACCAGGAAGCAGCTGATCTGCTGCTTCCACAATCGTTACTTTTGTTCCCATTTGGCTGTAAATGCTTGCAAATTCACATCCAATTACACCTCCTCCTACTATTAAAAGAGATGAAGGGATAGCAGGCAGCGACATTGCTTGTTTACTGTGAATGATCCACTTTCCATCAAAAGGAGCAAATGGCAGGCTAGCAGGTTCTGAACCCGCAGCAATAATAAACTGTTCAGCCTCTATCTCTTCTACGTGATTTTCGTTTCGCACGGCTAGACAATGATTTGTCAAAAAAGAAGCTTCTCCTTTTATGACTTTAATACTGTTCTTTTTCATCAAATAGCCGATTCCCCTGACCAAGTTTTTAACAATGGTTGTTTTATGATGCTGAACGCCATCCCAGTTAATTTTCACTTGTTCTAAAGGAAGATTGATGCCGAATTGCTCAGCTTTCTTAATTTTCTCATAGGCTTCCGCGCTTGCTAATAGCGACTTTGTTGGCATACAGCCCTCATTTAAACAGGTTCCACCTAAATCTTTTTGTTCGATTAACGTAACTTGTTTTCCTTGCCGGGCGGCAGTGATTGCCGCCACATATCCTGCTGGACCGCCTCCAATCACAACTAAAGGTTTCACGGAATGCACCCCTTTCTATAAGAGTAGTAAAATAGGCTGTTCTAAGTATTGTTTAATAGTTCCAAGGAAATTAGCTGCAGGTGCTCCGTCCAGTACGCGATGATCAAACGTCAGGCTTAAAGGCAGCAAGTTTCTTTTTTGTAATTCGTCTCCTTTATACATCGATACATCTTCAGTAGCTCCAACACCAAGAATTCCTGTTTCAGGCGGGTTTAATACAGGTGTAAAATACTCTACTCCGTAAGCACCGAGATTAGTAATAGTGAATGTAGAACCTTGCATTCTATCAGTGGCCAGCTGACCTTGCCGAGCATCTGCTGCTCGTGTTTTGATCTCTGCAGCTAATTCAACTAACGACATCTTTTCAGCATGTTGCATAACAGGGACAACTAACCCATTTTCTAAAGCTACGGCCATTCCAAGATGAACATGGTTATAGAGATGAATTTCGTTATCTATATAGGCACTGTTCATTTGTTTATGTTCTTGAAGTGAAAGAACAACAGCGCGAGCAATAAAATCAGTTAGAGATATCTTCACCTTATGGCGTTGTTGGATCACATCTTTGATTTCCCGTTGAAGAGACAGCAAATCCGTCACGTCAGCTTTCATATTAATTGTTAATTGGGCACTGTTTAATAAACTACTATGCATTCGACTTGCAATGACTTTTCTCATGCCCGCTACTGGAAGCGTTTCTTTTTTTATAGCTTTATCTATTTCTGCTGGTGGACGACTCGCTTCTGAAGCTCTTTCCACCAGCACTTTCTCTACATCTGCTTTGGTGATTCTTCCTTTTGGTCCTGTGCCTTTAATCGTTTCAACATTAAGGTTTTCAGATTCTGCTATTTTCCGTGCAATTGGTGAAATAAGCACCGTTTCTTTCCTCTTTTTTGATGGAGCTGCGTCTGCTGGTGGCTCTTCTAACGAGATAGCAGCCGCTACCTCGTTTTTAGGCGCTTGCAGCTCATTTGCTGAACTGTTTTGCTCAGTGAGCTGCTCGTTTGGCTTTCCAACATAACAGATAATCGTTCCAGGAGGCACTCCTACATCTTCTTGTACAATAATATCAAGAATCACACCGTCCTGCGGCGCTTCAATATCCATTTCGATTTTTTCAGAATTAATGCTTGCAATCATATCTCCTTTTGAAACGGAGTCTCCAACTTTTTTGTTCCACGTCGAAACAGTTCCTTCTTTCATTGCCATACCTAGTTTTGGCATTACAACCTCTGCAGCCATTTGCTTCCTCCTCCTTTTCTTTAATTACACGCTTAGAAGCGATTTATCTCCTAGTAACTCCGATACAACTTCAATTACTTTTTGTGGTGTCGGCAGATAAATATCTTCTAATGGAGGCGAAAACGGCACAGGTGTATGTGGTGCTGTAATTCGTTTAATAGGTGCATCAAGCATGTCAAATCCTTTATCAGCAACTAGCGCGGCAATATCCGTTGCGATGCTGCATCTTGGATTGGCTTCGTCAATGACAATTAATCGATTCGTTTTTTCTACAGAAGAAAGAATGGTTTCTTCATCAAAAGGTGATAGACTTCGCGGATCGACTACTTCTACATCAATTCCCTTGTGAGACAATTGATCTGCTGCCGTAAGTGCAGTATTTACTTGTTTTCCAATTGCTACAATGGTTAAATCTGTTCCTTCGCGTTTCACGTCAGCTTTCCCTAACGGAATTGTATAGTAGCCTTCAGGAACCTCTCCTTTCATGTTGTACAATGTTTTGTCTTCAAAAAAGATAACCGGATCATTGTCTTCAATAGCTGCTAACAATAATCCTTTTGCATCGTAAGGGTTAGAAGGCACCACTACTTTAATGCCAGGAATGCTAGTGAATAAAGCGTACAAGCTCTGAGAATGCTGAGCTGCAGCCCTAAACCCTGCCCCATGAGTCGTTCGAATCGTGACGGGCACTTCAGCTTTTCCTCCAAACATGTATCTAAATTTTGCGCCTTGATTCAGCACTTGATCTAAACAGCAGCCAATAAAGTCATTAAACATTAATTCTGCAACCGGTCTTAACCCTGTAGCTGCCGCTCCCATTGCAGCTCCTATATAAGCTGCTTCTGAAATCGGCGTATCAAGAATTCGTTCACGTCCAAATTCTTGCACAAGCCCTTTTGTCACTCCAAGAACCCCGCCCCACGCCTCATCATCTTGCAAGTGGTCAATTTCCGCTCCGCCAGCTACATCTTCTCCCAAAAGAATCACATTCTCATCTTTTCGCATCGCTAGTTTCATAGCTTCATTAATAGCTTCAGACATGCTTAATTTTCTAGTCATTTCCTTTTCCCCCTTTAATTAATAAGATACATAAACATCCGTTAATAGTTCCGAAGCATCAGGATAATCGCTTGTTTCTGCTAGCTCAACTGCGCGTTCTACTGCTTTTTCTACTTCACCTTCAATCTCTCTAAGTTCTTGTTCTGTTATTACTTGTTCTGAAAGCAAGTAATTTTCAAAAAGAGCGATAGCATCTTTTTCCTGGAGATGTTCTTTCTTTTCATTTCCTGATTTATACGTTTGTGCGTCGCCTTCAAAATGTCCGTAATTTCGATACGTTACACATTCAATTAACGTTGGCCCTTCCCCTCTGCGGGCTCGTTGAATAGCTTCTGCAGCTGCTTCATAAACTGCTATCACGTCTTTTCCATCCACTCGTACCCCTGGAATGTTATAAGATGCGGCACGGTCTGCAATCGCGCTGCAGCTCGAAGCATAAGAAAATGGAGTTGCCTCTCCGTAGCCATTATTTTCAGCAACAAAAACAACCGGCAGTTTCCAAATGGCTGCTAAGTTAATTCCTTCATGAAACGTCCCTTCATTGCCCGCTCCGTCTCCAAAAAAGCAAACGCTTACATCTTTTGTCTTTTTATACTTAGCAGTTAAAGCAGAACCGCATGCAAGCGGAAAGCCTCCTCCTACAATTCCATTTGCCCCTAAAATTCCTTTATCTAAATCCGCGATATGCATGGATCCGCCTTTTCCTTTGCCTAACCCGGTTACCTTTCCAAAAAGCTCAGCCATCATTCCATCTAAATCGCCGCCTTTAGCAATACAATGGCCGTGTCCGCGATGAGTGCTTGTAATACTGTCACTGTCATTAAGATGAGCGCACATTCCAACCGCTACCGCTTCTTCACCTGCATACAGATGAACAAAACCAGGCAGTACACCTTTTGCGAAAATTTGATGTACTTCATCTTCAAACTTTCGAATTTCTACCATTTTCTGATACATCCAGCTGGCTTTTTCTTTCGTAAGCTTTTCTGTTTTGTTTTGAGCAGTTTTCATTATGGTAAGCCTCCTCATTTGATTATCAAACTTCACTTAACTACTATTGCAAGTACCGTGCCAATAGTAAAATCCCTTTATACTAGCAATCTATTATTGTATTTGGCCTCATAAAGTTAGACAAAATTGGACACTGTTCCAACTTTGTCTAACTTTGTCCAATCTTAGAGGAATCAATTATGTAAACTGAATTTAAGGTGCATAATAAGTGTGTGGGTTGAAAATCACATTGAATAATTAGCGAGAAAGCTTTTATGTAAATATGATATAATGCTGAAGGAATCGTCTTAATTTTGAGGAACACCAAGGCTTTTAAAGGAGGTCGGTTAAAGAAAAACGGGCTTTATAGAAGTTTTACCGTAAAGTTGGATGTAAATTAAACAATGAAAGATGAGGTGAAAACCTGGAAAACATCCAAAGTTTTTGTCATCTACACTTCGTGATGTCTAGATGACATATCGCCAGGTTACTGTTATGCACAATGCAATTCAACACATTACAAATTTTCATGTATACGCAGCCATTATTATATTTATCATTACATATTTTTTAATTATGACTGAAAAGATCAATCGCGCTTCAGCAGCTCTTTTAGGTGCTATATTAATGATTTTGTTAGGCATTGTTGATTTTAATAATGCTATTACCGAACACATTCAGTGGGAAACGATTGTCCTTCTTATGGGTATGATGATTCTAGTCGGCATTACAAATAAAACGGGCGTGTTTCAATACGCAGCCATCAAGTCTGCTAAAATCGCTAAAGGTGATCCAGTTCGAATTCTAGTTATTTTATCAATTTTAACAGGCGTCGGATCTGCTTTTTTAGATAATGTAACGACGGTTTTATTAATTGTTCCCGTTACTTTTTCAATTACTACTATTTTAAATATTAATCCTTTTCCGTTTCTTATATCAGAAGTGCTGTTTTCAAATATTGGGGGAACGGCTACTTTAATAGGCGACCCACCTAATATCATGATTGGAGCAGCAAATCCTCATCTTGATTTTAACGCTTTTTTATTAAACTTAGCTCCTGCAGTGCTAATTATCGGTGTTGTTACACTGGGGATTCTTGTTCTTATCTATCGCAAAAAATTAAAAGTAGAAGATAGCAAAAAGCAAGAGCTGATGAGTTTAAATGAAAAAGATTATATTCAAGATTCCGTTTTAATGAAAAAATCGTTAACTGTACTCGTCTTAACGATTCTAGGTTTTACCCTGCATTCCGTTTTGCATATTGATGCGGCTATGGTAGCCATTACAGGTGCTGCTGTACTATTGGTAATTGGATTAAGAACTCATGATGAAGTAGAAAGCGCGTTTGATTCTGTTGAATGGACAACCATTATTTTCTTTGCAGGTTTGTTTGTTCTTGTCGGAGGCTTAATCGATGTAGGCATCATCAAAAAACTGGCTGCTGGCGCTTTAAACGTTACAGACGGCAACATCGCACTGTCAGCTTATCTCATTTTGTGGATTAGTGGAATTGCTTCAGCTGTTATTGACAACATTCCTTTTGTTGCTACAATGATTCCACTTATTCAAGATATGGCTCATGGAATGGGAATGAGCCCTGATTCTGCTCAAATCAATGTACTATGGTGGTCATTGGCTCTAGGAGCATGTTTGGGAGGAAACGGTACGTTAATTGGAGCATCTGCCAACGTCATTGTAGCTGGCATGGCTGTAAAAAAAGGACATAAATTTTCGTTTATGGATTTTTTGAAAATTGGGGCTCCAATTATGCTTGTATCTCTTTTGATTTCAACGTTATATATCTTTCTTCGCTACCTTTTATTCCTGTAAGAAAAGAGCAATTAAAATTTACATGAACAGTAAAAAGACTTCTCAGCTGAGAAGTCTTTTTTGCTCTAGATATATGCGCTCAAGCAGCCCAAACGGAGTTGATAATAAAAGCGGCGCTAATCATATACATAATCCAGTGAATTTCCTTCGCCCTGCCGGCTAACAATTTAACGAATGTATAAGATAAAAACCCTAGCGCTAAGCCTTCGCCGATACTAAACGTTAACGGCATCAAAATAATGGTACAAAAAGCAGGCACAGCATCTGTTATCTCGTCTAAAGGGATGTTTTTGATTTCCGTTAACATGAGAGCTCCAACCATAATTAAAATAGGCGCTGTAGCAAAAGCAGGAATAATGCTAATTAATGGCTTAAATAAAAGACTCACTAAAAACAACATGGCAACGACCAGTGCTTTAAGGCCCGTCTTGCCTCCTTCTGCAATTCCCGCAGCATTTTCTACATACGCGTTCATTGCGGTAGATCCCATAGCAGCACTGGCTATTGTCGCAAGAGAATCTGCCATAAGCGCTTTATCTAACCCTTTAATTTCACCTTTTTCATCCATTAATCCAGCTTTTTTAGATAATCCAATCATCGATCCTAAATTATCAAACAGCTCCACAAGTGTAAATGAAAAAATAATAGAAAAAAGACCGTAATGAAGAGCGGATTTAATATCCATTTGTAAAAAAGTTTCCGACATGCTCGGCATTGAAAATGACACCACGCTGCTGATGCTTTTAGGTGCTTCTACTATGCCCAGCACCATCCCGGCAATTGATACCAGCAAAATGCTAATCAGTGCAGCTCCTTTAATTTTTCGAGCAGTTAATACAGTTACCGCGATAAAACCTAATAAAGCAAGGAATGGGCCCGGTTTTGTAAGCTGACCAAGAGCTACTAAATTTTCTTTGTTGCTTACAATAATGCCTGCTTGCTTAAAACCGATAAAAGCAATAAATAGACCGATTCCAACAGAAATAGCACTTTTTAAAATAGCGGGTATCCCTTCAATAATCTTCTTGCGTAAGCCTGTTATCGTTAAAATAAAAAATACAACCCCTGAAATAAATACGGCTCCTAAACCTGTTTGCCACGTTAGCCCTTCACCCAATACCACTGTATACGTAAAAAAAGCGTTCAGCCCCATTCCTGGTGCTACTGCAATAGGCATGTTCGCCCATAATGCAAACAAAAGAGTAGCAAAGACAGTGGCAAAAATCGTCGCTGCAATTGCCGCTTCTTTTGGAATGCCTGCATCTGCTAAAATCGTCGGATTAACAAAGATAATATAGCTCATCGTCACAAAAGTAGTAATTCCAGCAAGAATTTCTGTTTTTACATCTGTTTTGCGTTCGGTTAAATGAAACAGCTTATCCAACCATGAAGGGTTAGGTGCTGATTTTTTTATTAGTTCCATATGCTGAGTTTCAACTTTTTCATTTATCGCCACTTGCTTTTCACTCCTTTAATTTTCGATTCATTCTCTTTTAACTCGCTTTTACAGCTCCTCTATAAAACAGTGTGTTTTTAACCATTTCCCCTCTCTTTTTCATGAAAATATCTATAAAAAGAGCCGTGAAAACAGAAGGGAATCCTTCTGTTTTCACGGCTCTTTGCTTCTGTAAACAGAAGATAAGCATCCGTTTTTTACGTATTTTGCACAACAAACGATTTCATCGAACGTTTTGCAATTTATATAGCGAAGTTATTTAAAGCAAATAACCGTACAAGAATTCTCTGTAACAGGATCATAGTCTCTAAATAAAGAAGTGACCTGGATATCAAATAAAAGCTCCACTTTTTGCTTTAGCATTTTTTTATATTTAGTCGACAAAGCGGCATCAAGAGACATCACTAATTCTCTATATTCTTCACTGAGTGCTTCGAGTGCCGGCATTCTTTTTGATTGAGCTAGTATAAGAATTTTATTATCAATAATATCTATTTTTTGAGTATTCACGCCTACATGAAAAATTTCTTGGCTAATTTGAGTATACAAAGTAGCTATCTTCTTTTTAGAGATCGGCTCCATATGCTTCACCTTTTTCATTGTTAAAAATATGTTTTTGCTATATTGTTTTCACTTGATTATTGTCCTTTGACCAGCTGCCGACAAATTCAGGCTCATCATAGTCAAAGAAATTAGTTAAATTCTCATGGCGATTATCAATAAAAAGCTGATTGGCGACTTCTGAGACGAGCTTTGGTATCGCATATTTTAGCCCTGAAAGAGCGGATGCAGAAATTCCACAGCTAATTAAAGCGGAATAATTAAAAGCAAAAAGGCCATATACCATTTTTTGACCTTCCCTATTACGACTTAAAAAAGCAAAGCCGTTACTAAGGTAAGGATGGGCATCCAATACTGGGTTGGCAATTTCATGCGGTGCTTTGTAATGATCGTTCCAGCGAGCGATGTGTTTTTCAACAAGTTGCAATTCTGGACGCAGAGCCGGATCTGTTAGAAGTCCGGTGCTAATAATTAAATAGTCAAACGTAAACGTTCCCTGAGGAGTGGTTACAACTGCTTTGTCGTGTTTTTCCTCGACGTCGAGCCATGGGGCATGTACGTGCAAATGAAAACCTGGCCATGAGGAAGCGCGTCCAAATGTATCATTCGTAGGCGGCTGATTGTATTCGAAAAAATGAGCCATCACTTCATATTTTTCAGCATCTGACAGAGCATGGAAACGTTCAATCATTCCTGAAGCTTCCATTTGTCTGATTGGATTAATACGCGGAAGTTCTTTTCGTCGAACAAATACATGAGCTTCAGCAACTCCTTCGGAAAGCGCATAGTTGGCGTTATCAAACGCGGATGCTCCTCCTCCTAAAACAGCTACTTTTTTGTTCTTCAACGTAGTAAAATCAATGGTTTGTGAAGTGTGAGAATAAAGATGAGGCGGCAATTTTTCAGAAATCATAGGTGGAACATGCCATTCTCCTCCTCCTTGAATTCCTGTAGCTAGTATCACTTTACGTGCCATCAGTGTAGAACACACGGCTCCATTCCCTTCAATATGCAAGCGATGGATACCTGTTTCTGCTGGCTCAATTAACGTTAATTTTATTTCATTCGCCACAGGAAGGTTAAGAATGTTCCGGTACCAGCGCAAATAATTCATCCAGTCTCCTCTTGGAATTTTGTCAAGAGCTTCCCATCCTTCTGAGCCGAATTGTGCTTCCCACCACGCTTGAAACGTCAGTGAAGGAATTCCTAAATCGATAGATGTTAAGTTTTTGGGCGTTCTTAGCGTAATCATTCGCGCGTACGTTTCCCACGGACCTTCTAAACCCGAACGATTTTCATCAATAACAAGAATATTCGACACGCGTTCTCGCAGCAAGCCAAAGGCTGTTCCTAAACCGCTTTGACCTCCTCCAATAATGATTACATCGTATACGTGTCCGCTCTTAGGGGTAATTGGCTGTACCTCTGTTGGTTTCCTAAAGGAAAGATAAGAAAGATCGGTTTCTACTCTTTTATTTAAAGCTTCTAAGCTCATCGCTATCTCTCCTTTCAATAAAGTTTCTCCGTGATAAAAGTTTATTTTATACCTAACACAAAATGATAGGTTTTATAACATCGTTTAATTTATATTTATATTATCACTTTTGGAATATGATTGTATCTCCATTCTCTCTAAAGTTTTTTTTGCAAATTGTATAAAATCACTAATATAATTTTTTTATATCTTATGTATGGAACCATATTTACATCGTTTAAAAGGAAAAAACCATTACAAAGTTTAATGAAGAAAGCTTTTCTGACATAAATTTCAAGGGGAACATGTGCAAGTTTGTGACAGTTATTTGTTAATTACGCTCTACTACTTGACTATCGTATTCATCAAATCTATAGTCATAATTAGTAACTCAGCAAAGGGAGTCAACGTATGAGAAATTTATTTAAAATAACAGCTATATTTACAACGATTGTTATGTTTATTTTAATGATTGCCGGCAGTCTGGTCACAACCACAGGATCTGGATTAGGGTGCGGAAACGAGTGGCCGCTGTGTAACGGGCAGTTAATACCCGAATACGCGGTAGCAACAATGATTGAATATACGCATCGTTTGATTACCGCATTTGCAGGTCTTCTCGTTTTAGCATTTTCTATTTGGGCTTGGATTCGTTACCGCAGAAACCGTGAAGTGAAAATTTTAGCGATTCTGAGTATTGCATTTATCGTTATTGAGTCATTACTCGGGGCTTCTGCAGTTATCTGGCCTCAGTCAGCTGAAGCGCTAGCACTGCATTTCGGTCTTTCGCTTATTGCGTTTACCGGCGTATTTTTGCTTTCCATGTTTGTTATTCAAAAAGACCGTTCGGATCATTTTATTAAAGGAGCGGTCACAGGCAAATTTAAAGGGCTCGCATGGTTTACGCTTATATTTACCTATTGCGATATTTATTTAGGTGCATATGTGCGTCACAAAGGTGCAAGCTTAGCATGTACAAGCTTTCCTGCTTGTTATGGCAATACGCTTATTCCAAAACTTTCAGGAACAATAGGTATTCATTTTGCCCACCGATTTGCTGCTCTTGTACTGTTTGTTCTTATCATTTGGATTATGGTATCTGCCATCAAACAGTACAAAGAAACTCGCCGTGATATTTATTACGCGTCCATCATTGCGGTTGCTTTAACCATTGCTCAAGTATTCAGCGGTATCTTTGTTGTCATGTCTCGTTTAAATGTCTTTGCTACACTGTCTCACTCAGCATTTATTACAGCGTTATTCGCTACGCTTAGCTACATTTGTGTACAGACTTTAAAAGGTAAAAGACGATAACTCAAAAAAACACGTGCAGTTCATAACTGCACGTGTTTTTTTGAGTTAAGCTAGTTCTATTCCGCCTGTAATCCCGTAAACTTGAGCTGTTACGTAGCTTGCATCCGTTGAAGCTAAAAATACGTATACATTTGCCAACTCTACTGGCTGACCAGCACGCTGCAACGGTGTATCTTGTCCAAAGCCTGGAATAGCGTCGCTTGGCTGCCCTCCAGAAATTTGCAGCGGCGTCCAGATAGGTCCTGGAGCAACGGAGTTGACGCGAATACCTTTTGGAGCTAATTGCTTGGCTAGTCCGCGAGTGAATCCGTTAATGGCAAACTTTGTAGCTGCATAGTCTAATAAATTAGGACTTGGGCTATAGCCTTGTACAGAACTTGTTGTAATAATAGAAGCACCTGCCGGTAAATAAGGCAGCGCTGCTTTTACGGTCCAATATAAAGAGAATACATTTACTTCAAAGGTTTTGCGCAGTTGGTCCGTTTCTAAATCAGCAATATCTTCTACTGCCTGCTGTTTGCCAGCTACGAGCGCTAGAACATCTAAACCATCTAATTCTTTATAAGCTTTTTCTACTAGCTCTTTGCAAAAAGCTTCTTCGCCTACATCACCAGGTATGAGAACGGCTTTTCTTCCTTCTGCTTCAATAAGCTTTTGTACTTCTTCTGCATCTGCTTGCTCTTGTGGCAAGTAATTAAGCGCAACGTCTGCACCTTCTCTTGCGTAAGCAATCGCTGCTGCCCGGCCAATACCTGAATCTCCGCCCGTCACAAGAGCTTTTCTGCCTTTTAATTTACCTGCACCTATGTAACTGTTTTCCCCGCAGTCCGGGATGACGTTCATTTCTTTTTGTACACCGGGCGGTTCTTGATACTGTTTTGGATAGTCTTCATGGAAATATTGAGTTAATGGATTATTTAGTTTTGACATATTCGTCACTCCTTTATGAATGAATCCTTAACCAACTAAGGAAAAGTTTTCTATATACTTGTTCTTCCCGTCCTCTTCTTTAGTAAACATGCTTGATGTGCTCTATTATCCTCACTTTTCTTTCATTACCTTTCCCCTTCAATCAACAGCTAAAAACAGCTGCATACCTGAAATCTACGTTTACCATCACAATAAAAAAATCCGAACGAGTCGAATTCTTTATTAAGAATCTCGATTCCTCGTTCAGATCTTCTTTTAACTAAGATACAATTATCCCCCCCTCTTTAAATAAATGGTGAGAGCTTTGTATTTTACTGTGAACAATAAGCGTTCTTTTTCTTCTGTTCTGCTACTCTGTTAGTTCCACTTGTAAAGGCTTTGATTCTTCTTCGGCTTCTTTAGGAGTGCGAACAATTAACACATCACATTTGGCATAGCGTAAAATATGCTGAGATACGCTTCCGATTAAAATGCGCTCTACGGCGTTTAGCCCCGTCGCACCGCATATAATTAAATCAACGTGCTTATCGGGAGCAATTTTTTTAGATATTTTTGTTTTAGGAGAACCGTGTTCAATTAATGTCTCGACTTTCGTTACTCCAGCCTTAAGAGCTAGGTTACTATAGTTGGTCAAAAGTTCTTCAGCAAATTTCTCTGCATCTTGAAAGCGTGTATCTGTATAGAATGCATAAGGTGATGGACTTAACGCCTGTATGTCGATAACGTGACAAACTATTAAATGAGCGTTATTTTTTTTCGCACTGTTAACTGCTTTTTTGAATGCCCACTCTGCTTCTACAGAACCGTCTACTGCTACGAGGATGTTACGATAAGCCATATTCATCATAATCTCTCCTTTGTCTTTCGTTTATAAAGAACTTTCCTTGCTACACTTTTATTTTACTTCTTGCGCAAACGAAAGTATGTGATTTTTATCACAATATATAGAAATTAATAAAAATGGAGCCGTGTGTAGTGCACGGCTCCATTTTTATTGAACTTGAGAGTTAAAAGTCATTATCCAAATCGATCCTGCTACAATCGTAATAACAAAAACGATTCCAAGTATTAAAGCCATCACATTATAGCGGGGCTTCTCTCCGTCTTTGATATGCATGAAGAAAAACAGTTGAATGAAAAATTGAAGCACGGCCATTCCTAGAATGCTAGCTAGTAATATATTTTTAGAAAATACATGGTTTAATACCAGCATCAGAGGAATAACGGTTAAAATAATCGAGAAAATAAATCCTATTGTATAAGCTTTTAACGATCCATGGTTCTCCATCTACATCACCCCCATTAAATACACAACCGTGTAAAGGAAGATCCAGACAGCATCAAGAAAATGCCAGTATAAGCTGATAATCGTCACTTTTCGCTTTGTTACAGAGGTAATTCCATATCGTTTTAATTGGATTGTAATTGAAATCATCCAAATGATGCCGACAGAAACGTGCAGCCCGTGCGTACTAACTAGCGTATAGAAAGCTGTAAAAAATGCGCTGGTGGAAATGGTTGCTCCTTCATGAACCATTGTTTGAAATTCATGAATTTCAAGGCCCACAAAGCACATACCTAAGAGCAGAGTTACGATTAGCCAGCCAATTAAAGGTTTTATTTTTCCCTTGTGCATGCTCAGCACAGCTAATCCGCTCGTAAAGCTGCTCGTTAATAAGATAAACGTTTCAGAAACAAATCCTGGAACTTCAAAAAATTCCTTTCCTGTAAGGCCTCCCGCAGTATGATTAACAAGAACGGCATACGTAGCAAATAATGCTCCAAATAGGATGCAGTCCGTTACGAGGAAAAGCCAAAAACCCATAACTTTGATTCCTTCATCATGTTCATCATGATGTTCTTCGTGGTGCGCTGTCGCATAAGCCATGTCAGCCAACCCTCCCTACTGAATCTTCTGTATGTCGAATTTCATCCACCGGAATATAATAGTCCGAGTTGTATTGAAAAGAACGAACTAGTAAACAAGCTCCGACTCCTGTCAAACCGAATATCGCCATCCACACCCAGTGGAACGTTAAGCCAAAACCAGCAATGAACCAGAAAACCGACATGATAAATGGAATACCTGAATTCTTAGGCATATGAATCGGAGAGAAAGCAGCTGTTTCCTTCGCTTTTTTCTTTTTTCTTTCTTCTTTTATTGTCCACCACGCATCTTGCCCCGTTACTGTTGGAATCACTGCAAAATTGTAGTGCGGCGGCGGTGAAGGGATGGACCATTCTAATGTACGTCCATTCCAAGGATCCCCTGTTACATCTTGTTCGCCGTACTTAATGCCATGAAGAATCTGCCATGCTTGAAAGATAAACCCTATGCCCATAAAGAAAGCTCCGACTGTAGAGATAACGTTCAGTGGTCCCCATCCCATGTCAAAGTCGTACGTATAAATACGGCGTGTCATTCCCATAAACCCTAATGCGTATTGAGGCATGAAGCATACATAAAAACCAATATTCCATGTCCAAAACGCCCATTTACCAAGACGGTCATTTAATTTAAAGCCAAACATTTTTGGCCACCAATAGTACAAACCTGCAAAAAAGCCGAATACAACGCCTCCAATTAACACTTGGTGAAAGTGTGCAACTAAAAAGTAGCTATTATGATACTGATAGTCTGCGGGAGCTGCTGAAAGCATAACACCCGTTGCTCCTCCCACAACAAAACACGGGATAAAAGCAATTGTCCATAGCATTGGCTGCGTCATTTGAATACGGCCGCGGAACATCGTAAATAACCAGTTGAACACTTTAACACCCGTTGGAATTCCGATAGCCATCGTCGTAATAGCAAAAAACACATTCACATTAGCACCTGCACCCATCGTAAAGAAATGATGTACCCATGTGAAATACGATAGAACGCTAATAATCATCATTGAAAAAACCATAGACTTATAGCCAAATATCTTCTTTTGAGAAAACGTTGCAACGATTTCAGAAAAAATGCCGAATGCAGGAAGTACAACGATATACACTTCAGGATGTCCCCACATCCAAATTAAGTTAATGTACATCATCGGATTTCCTCCGCCGGTCATAGTAAATAAGTGTCCGTCAAAGAAGCGGTCAATAAACAATAAAGCAAGCGTTACGGTTAATACAGGAAACGCGAAAATGATAATAATACAGCTTGCTAGAACGGACCACGTGAATAGGGGCATATGCATAAGTTTCATGCCCGGTGCACGCATTTTTAAAATAGTCATAATAAAATTAATTCCAGAAGCCAAGCTGCCAATACCTGATATTTGAATGCCCCAAATATAAAAATCTTGACCTGGTCCAGGACTGAACTGCATGCCAGAAAGCGGAGGATAACTCAACCATCCTGCATCTGGCGAGCCGCCGATTACAAACGACAAATTGAAAAGCATGGCGCCAAAGAAAAATAGCCAAAAGCTTACCGCGTTTAAAAAAGGATAGGCGACATCCCTTGCTCCAATTTGAAGAGGTACAACAATGTTAAAGAACGCAAACATAAGCGGCATTGCCATAAATAGAATCATAATGGTTCCGTGCGTAGTAAAAATTTCGTTGTAATGATTAGAATCTAGAAAATGCCACTGAGGGAATGCTAGTTGCATACGCATTAATAATGCATCTACTCCGCCTCGAAACAGCATTAATAATGAAGAAAGCATATACATAATACCAATTTTTTTATGATCCACCGTTGTGAGCCACTCACGCCATAGCCACTTCCATTTTTTAAGATACGTAAGAACAAAAATAATACCGGCTAATGTTAATAAAATGGCGACATCTGCTCCATAAATCATCGGTTCTCCTGTCACAAAAAAATGAGATGAAAAATC
The DNA here is from genome assembly GCF_055810735.1 of Priestia sp. ST2. NCBI lineage: Bacteria > Bacillati > Bacillota > Bacilli > Caryophanales > Bacillaceae > Priestia > Priestia sp. ST2. The sequence continues at coordinate 888,797 of NZ_JBVVNT010000002.1, forward strand.
TTTTAATTTTTCTAACAACTTATTTTCCTCCTTCCTGGTGCTCATGCTGTGCATGTACTTGTTCTTCAGAAGCCACATTCATAGTCTTCATGTCTTCATTTTTCATATGGTGATGCTGACTATAATATTGACCACCGTTTTTAATGACAATTTCTTGGAATAAGCCTTTAGGAATGGTAGAATACGATTTTTCTAGAGAAAGACCTTGTTGGGCAAGATTGCTATAATCAGCTTTTGTTAAAGCTGGTGATGTTTCTTTCACTTGCTTTACCCATTGATTAAATTCTTTTGTCGATGTAGATTTAACTTTAAAGTTCATATGAGCGAACCCTTCACCCGTAAAATTAGCACCCGAACCAAAATATTCTCCCTTGTGATCAGCTTGCAGCCAAAGCCCCATTGCCATTCCCGGCATGGTATATAATTGTCCTCCCAGCTCCGGTACCCAAAAAGAATTCATAGGGGCATCTGACGTTAGCACGAATTGAACGGGCACATCTTTTGGAATGTTGACATAGTTCACTGTCGCAATATTTTGATCCGGATATTGAAATAACCATTTCCAGTCAAGGGATGTTACTTCAATTGTTAGTGGCTTTACATCTTTTTTCGGCGGATCTACTAAGTCATACGTCGTCTTGGCCGTAGCGAAACCTAAAATACCAATAATAATAATGGGGATGCTCCACCAAATAAATTCAAGACGCTTACTATCGTCCCAGTCTGGCCGATACGAAGCCTTATTTCCAGGCTTATCACGGTAGCGTAAAACGATATACACAAGCAGACCTAAAACAGGAATAACAACAATTGTGCATAAAATTATGGAAAAAATAATTAACTGGTATTCTTTTTGAGCCACCGCCCCCTGCGGATTTAAAATCAAATAACGACTATCACAGCCTGCTAAAAAAATTGTGATGAATACGGAGAGAATGATTAACTTGCCAATATGCATTGATTTTTGCTTTCTCACCTAAGCTCAGGCTCCCTTCTTCTAAATCTCTGTACATAATAATGGTATATAAACGTGGATATTAGAGATGCATCTCAACAGATCAAAAGGCTAATAACCTCCTAACATATTGAAGTTTGTCATGACATATTGCTTACTCCTAAAAAATTATCATGTTGTATCATTAAAAGGTGTGATATTCATCACACTTGAAGCGCTTTTTATCTAGTTTAAATGGCTTTACCATAAATTCGTCACATATTTGGGTAATTGTGGGGAATAAAAGGTGCCTTGTGACTATCCTAATAAAAGAAAAAAACTCTTCCAGTTTTTATTAACTGAAAGAGTTTTTTATAAGTACTAGATGAAGTATTGAGCTTTAACACTTACTGATTTGCTTGTTTGACCTGCTGAAACATCCAATCAATCATTTTCCGATTCTGATACGCGGGAACCCAGGAAGCATGATCATACTTTAATTCTTTAGGATATTCCGTATATAGCGGATACCCCCAGATTTTTTGTAAATTCATTGCACCGTTATTTATATTTACGATGAAACACTCCTCATAAAGAAAACTATATTTCTATTTTCAAAGAGACTTATCACTATAGCAATATTTTTTAAAAAAGCTATCCACTTTCTTCATAAAGCTTACATATTAAAAACACCTAAAGATAGTTTAGGTGTTTTTGAAATTTTTATATTCATCTATTCTCTAAGTAAAAGCTCAATGGTTATATGGCCTTCTTACTCTTTGAAGCCCCTACTTTTTTTCTCCACATATTTTCCATTTGTTCGAGAGTTTTACCTTTTGTTTCAGGAACAAATTTCCAGACAAACAAAGCAGAAAGTATACTCATTAAACCGTAAAAACCATATGTTAATCCTCCGCTATATTCCATCATCACGGGATATGTAGAGGAAATAAAATAGTTAGCCGCCCACTGAGCAGCTACGGCAATAGCTACAGCACGACCTCTAATTTTATTAGGAAAAATCTCTGAAATGAGCACCCAACAAATTGGTCCCCATGACATCATAAAGGAAGCTGTATAAATAATGATAAATACAAGCGTCCCTATACCAATGATGTTTGAAAAAGCCATGCTTGCTACACCGAACATTCCAATGGCCATTCCGATAGACCCTGTTATTAATAAAGGTTTTCTTCCCAAACGATCAACCGTCAAAATTGCAATTACTGTAAAAATAACGTTTACTAATCCCATAATAATAGTTTGCAGCATAGAAGAACCTTTAGCTGCTCCCATGCTTTCAAAAATACGCGGAGCATAATATAGAGCTACATTGATTCCTACAAACTGTTGAAATACAGAAAGCAGTATACCTACAACGATAACTAATTTTCCATATGCCAATAATTTTTCAGACGAAACATTGGTAGAAATTGTTTGTTTAATATCTTCTAAAATTGATTTCGCTTCTGAAGATCCATTAATTTTAGTTAGTATGGCTAAAGCTTTTTGATCTTGATTCTGTATAGCTAAGTAGCGAGGCGTTTCAGGAACTAAAAACAAGAGTGCTGCAAAGAGTAAAGCTGGAATGGCTCCTGAAGCAAACATGTATCTCCAACCTACATCATTAATCCATTCTAAGGTTTCCCCATTTGCAATACCCCAATTCACGAAGTAAACGACTAACATTCCAAAAATAATCATAAATTGATTGAACGATACCAATCTGCCGCGAATATCTGCCGGTGCAATTTCTCCTATATAGATGGGACAAATGGCTGATGCTAAGCCAACACCAATCCCACCTATAATGCGGTAGAAGTTAAAAGCAAGTAACAAAGAGAGTGTCGGTTCCCCTTTTGTGAAAAATAAAAACTCAGGATAAGAAGCGCCTAACGCTGAGACTATAAAAAGAATAGCTGCTAGTATAAGTGATTGTTTGCGTCCTAGTTTCGTCGCAAAATAACCAGATACCAATCCTCCAATAATACATCCTATTAAAGCACTTGATACAGTAACACCATGTGCTAAAGATCCTAACCCTAAGCTGTCAATAAGATACACCTTTAATGATTCTTCAGCTCCAGATATTACAGCTGTATCATATCCAAACAGTAACCCTCCGATAGCGGCAACTAAGGTAATAGAAAAAATATATAATGAGTTTCGATTTTGTTTCATGCGTTGTTAAAAGCAGTTAGTTAAAAGTAACAGTAGAAGTTCTATTTCTAACTGAGTTCGCACTTATTTGAATACGCTTTCAAATTCTTGGAACACAAAAGAAATTTTCGTCGTCTATTCGACTAACTGCTCTTATCCTCCCCTCCAATGTACGTATTTTTCTAGTGAATCAAATCTTACTACAGCATTTTCTATACTTCCTTTTGTGTTAGGTATATCGATATACAACCATAATCAATTGATACAAGCTACTTTCATATGAAGTTTCTTTTTAAAGTAAGGTTGCATATTTTGCAACCTATTATTTCCTTTTAAATTCGCCTAGCTTTTTACTTAAGTCGTTTGTTTGAAGGTAGACTTCTTTATATAATTCATAAAGCTGTTTATAGACTTGTACATGTTCTGCATTAGGATAATATGTTTTCGACGAGGTAATAAATACGTTTGCACACTCTTCCAATGAGTTATACCAGCCACAGCCATAAGCTGCTAGCATGGCTGCTCCTAACGCTGGGCCTTGTTCAGTAGACAACTTTACGATTTTTGCATTAAAAACGTCTGCTTGAATTTGAAGCCAATGATCATTTTTTGCTCCTCCGCCAATTGATACAATAGACGTAATTTCCTTTCCGCTTTCTCGAAAGATTTCAATTGACTCATTTAAAGAAAACGTAATACCTTCAATAACCGCTCGCGTAAAGTCTCTCTTTTTATGAGAGGCGTCCATTCCTATAAAACTTCCGCGAATCGTAGCATCTGCATGCGGTGTACGTTCCCCAACTAAGTAAGGGGTAAATAAAAGGCCGTTTGATCCGATTGGTACATTTTTTAGGTCAGCCAACAATTCTTCAAACGTGTCGTTTTCTGCGAAATTTTCCTTAAACCAGCTTAAACTGTGACCCGCAGATAGCGTAACGCCCATCGTATAAAAGGCATTTTCTTTTCCATGATTAAAATAATGGACTTTTCCATTAAAGTCTCTATCGCTTCGTTCCTCATAAGAAAGAACAACACCTGATGTCCCAATGCTACATAGTGTTTCCCCTGATGATAAAATGCCGGCGCCAATTGCTCCGCAAGCATTATCAGCTCCACCTGCAAATACTTTCGTTGAAGTGGCTAATCCCGTTTTTTGAGAGAACGCTTCACTAATATTGCCTATGCATTCACTAGATTCAACTAGTGGCGGACAAAGATTAATATTGATTCCTGTTAATTGGCAAAGCTCATCATCCCATTTTTTCTTGCTGATGTTTAATAATAATGTACCGGCAGCATCTGAATATTCACTATGAATAAAGCCGGTCATTTTAAAGCGTAAATAATCTTTAGGCAGCATAAATACAGCTGCTTTTTCAAATATAGCCGGTTCATACTCTTTTACCCACAATAACTTAGGAAGAGTAAATCCTTCTAAAGCCTGGTTTTTTGTTATCTTTAAAAGACGTTTTTCTCCAATGACTTTATAGAGATGATGACATTGTTCTGTTGTTCTTGTGTCATTCCACAAAATGGCGTTACGTAATAGGTTATAGTTTTCATCCAGCATCACAAGGCCATGCATTTGTCCAGAATAACTAATTCCTTCTATATCTTCGGGTTTTATATTAGCGTTAGCAATTAATTCACTTAAAGCACTAGCCGTCTGCTGAACCCATTCTTCTGGATTCTGTTCGCTATACCCTGTTTTTTCATGAAGGAGAGGATAATCCTTAGAAACCACAGCGCAAATCTTGCCTTTTGTATCAACTAAAACCGTTTTTACGGCGCTTGTTCCTAGATCAATTCCAATTACATATTTCATCTTAATACCTCCGCGTTTATAAACGAGAGTAGAAATCGTTTCTACTCTCGTTTGTTTTTTAAACTTCCAAAATATATTGATTTAAAATAGCCTTTAATCGTTCTTGTCTTCCTGATTTATTCATAATATTCGGATTTTTAAACGCGTACTGCTCCAGTGTATGGAAGTTAGCTTTTCCTTCCACAATCTCAAGCCCAATTCCCTCTTTAAAGCTGCTGTAGCGCTCGTTGATAACATTTTCGAAAACACGATCTTCTACTAATTTATGTGCTACTTTCAATCCTCGAGCAAACGCATCCATTCCTGCTACATGAGCATAGAGTAAATCGTCTTGTTCAAAAGAACCTCTGCGTACTTTGGCATCAAAGTTTAATCCTCCGCTTCCCAGCCCTCCATTTTGCAGGATTTCATACATTGCTAGCGTTGTAGAATATAAATCCGTTGGGAATTCATCTGTATCCCAGCCTAAAAGAGGGTCACCTTGGTTTGCATCCACTGATCCTAAGAAGCCTTGTACTCTAGCTACTCGTAATTCGTGTTCAAATGTATGCCCAGCTAACGTTGCGTGGTTAGCTTCTAGATTAAGTTTGAAGTATTTATCTAATCCGTATTGTCTTAAAAATGAAATAGTTGTTGCTGCATCGGTATCATACTGATGTGTCGTAGGTTCTTTAGGTTTAGGTTCAATTAAAAACTGCCCCGTATATCCAATTTCGGTTGCGTAATCTACAGCCATATGCATAAATCTAGCTAAGTTATCTAGCTCTAACTGTAAATTTGTGTTAAGCAGTGTTTCATATCCCTCACGGCCGCCCCAGAATACATAATTTTCTGCGCCTAATTCTTTTGCTGTTTCAAGCCCCTTTTTTACTTGAGCCGCCGCATAAGCAAATACATCTGCATTACAAGAAGTAGCTGCACCATGAACGAACCGGGGATTTGTAAACATATTCGCTGTGTTCCATAATAACTTTACGTTACTTGTTTGCATATATTCTTTGATCATAGTGACGATAACATCAAGATTTTTATTTGTTTCTTGCAACGTACTGCCCTCAGGAGCAATGTCTCGATCATGAAATGCGAAGAATGGAACATTTAATGTTTCAAAAAGTTGAAAAGCTGCCTCAACTCTAGCTTTTGCTAAATCCATTCCATCATATCTATCCCAAGATCTTTGCATAGTAGCTGCACCAAAAGGATCCGTACCATCTGCTGTAAACGTGTGCCAGTAAGCAACAGAAAAACGCAGCTGATCTTTCATTGTTTTACCGCCTACTACTTCTTCAGGATTATAGTATTTAAAAGCTAAAGGATTTTTAGAATCTTTACCTTCGTATAAAACTTTGTTTGCGCTTTCAAAATAATTAATTTTATTAGTACTAGTTTGGACCATTTGTCATTTCCCCCTTCGATTTAAGTGAACAAGTTTATCCATTAACTATCTTGATTCAGTTAGTTTGTTTATCCAATAAACTAACTTTATTTCATCATATACAAAATAAATGTTTATTTCAATGTTTTTTTTAGAAAATTTAGTTATAATATTAGATATGATACTTTTAAATATCTAATTCAAGCTTCAAAAAACACCAACTTAGTTCGATAGATAAACAAAGGAGTGGTTATTATTCAAATTGCAGATCAAGCTTTAGTAAAAAAAATGAATCAAAAATTAATATTAGATGAAATTTTAAAGAACTCCCCTATCTCCAGGGCAACTCTCTCTGAGATTACAGGATTAAACAAGTCTACTGTCTCCTCTCAAGTAAATACACTGCTTGAAAAAGATTTTATTTTTGAAATTGGGGCAGGGCAATCCAGAGGCGGCAGAAGACCTGTAATGCTTGTTTTTAATAAGAATGCAGGCTATTCGATCGGTATCGATATAGGAGTCGACTATCTTAACGGAATTCTAACCGACTTAGAAGGAAATATTATTCTTGAGAAGACTTCTGACTTGTCTAGTTCTTCTGCTAGTGAAGTAAAAGAGATTTTATTTGCACTTATTCATGGTTTTGTAACCCATATGCCTGAGTCCCCTTATGGTCTAGTGGGAATAGGGATTTGTGTTCCAGGTCTTGTAGATCGTCATCAGCAAATTATTTTTATGCCTAACTTAAATTGGAATATCAAAGATTTGCAGTTTTTAATTGAGAGTGAGTTTAATGTTCCGGTTTTTGTTGAAAATGAAGCTAATGCAGGAGCATACGGTGAAAAAGTATTTGGTATGACAAAAAACTACGAAAACATCGTTTACATCAGTATTAATGTCGGAATTGGAACTGGACTTGTTATTAACAACGAATTGTATAAAGGTGTTCAGGGTTTTTCTGGGGAAATGGGTCATATGACGATAGATTTTAATGGCCCCAAATGTAGCTGTGGAAATCGGGGCTGTTGGGAATTATATGCTTCTGAAAAAGCGTTACTGGCTTCGCTCTCTAAAGAAGAAAAGAATATTTCTCGAAAAGAGATTGTGGAACGTGCAAATAAAAATGATGTAGAAATGTTAAATGCACTTCAAAACTTTGGCTTTTATATCGGAATTGGATTAACCAATATTCTTAATACATTTGATGTAGAAGCTGTTATCTTGAGAAATCATATAATTGAATCTCATCCCATTGTTTTAAATACGATTAAAAACGAAGTTTCTTCTAGAGTCCATTCTCATTTAGACAATAAATGTGAACTATTGCCTTCTTCGTTAGGAAAAAATGCACCTGCTTTAGGAGCGGTTTCTATCGTTATTGATTCTTTTTTAAGTGTTACCCCTATAAGTTAGTTAAGTGAACGCAAAGGTTAGCAAACTATATCACGTTTGATCTTAAGAATGAAGCAGCTATTTTCGATTAATTGATTTTCTATAAAAGGGAAAGAATTACCCTCTTCTAATAAGAGTGTTATGTCTGTCTCCGCCACCTTTTTCATCCCATGCAGCCAGTCACCTATCATAACGGCAACTGGCTGTTTATATGTTATTGGCAACCTGCTCTTTTCTAAACTACGGAGAGTCTTGCCTTTTGGGTTAATTTACCTGCTTTTCACATTATGAAGCATGTCTTGTCAGAGTAGTTATGACTTCTTTATATTCCTCTAACTCTTTGGTCTGTGCGAGAGTATTGATTTTCTCTAGCGATAAAAGAGAACTCTGAATAATAAATGTGCGAGGCTCCGTATCATTTTGCAGTAATTCATCAGATATAAACGTCACAAATTCCAGACTCTTCTTTTGTTCCTCTTCATTTGTTAGTTTATTTTCAATCACCCGTTTTAACTTCGCGGTTACGCGCATAAGCTCAGTCGAAAAATGACTTTCTGTTTTCTCATTAAATACCGCAGAGTAAACGGAAGGATTAAATAACTGTTCTTTTTGTTCTGCTACTTCGATTACGATCTCCTCTATACGCCTCATACAATAACGGACAATTTGTTCAATAGGCAATGGATAGTTTAGTGCTTTATTCATTTTAAATATATTGTTAAGCATTCCTTCTAGCAGCACAGCTCCATCAAATAAATAAGGAAAAGTCTTAGACGGGAAAATCTGCTGCAAACGTTCATATATCCAGTTGAATGTTGCTGTTTTTAACTCCTCTATATATTGAAATGTTTTGATCTCATTTAAAATGAGTGTACTTTCAATCATTTCAGGAATTTTGTTTTGCTCTGCAAAGTTCAGCATAAAAATTATCTGTTCTTCAAATACCTTCTGATTGTCTCCTTTATATTCAATGGCTACTTTTTCTCTTTGGAGAATAAGTGATTCTTGCAAAGACGAAAGTAATGAGAGAAGGAGTTCGCTTTTAGATGAAAAATATTTATAAAATGTTCCTTTTGAAATACCGCTTCTTTCTAATATATCTTGTACCGAAGTGTCTACGTATCCTTTTTCCATAAAAAGCTGGTGCGTATGCCCTAAAATATCGAGCTGTTTTTGGTTCATTGCTGCTACTCCTCTGTTTACAATTTACTTTTTATTTAGTATAACTTATCTGCCTTTTCCTACGTGAATTTTATCCTTTTTCCTTGATAAATAAATAAAAATAATTATATACTATTAGTACATTTTTATACATGTGGTATAAAAATGTACTAATAGTATAGGTTAATTAAACAAAGCAACTATTTATCTAGCAAGTGACAACTACTAAGCGCTATGTAGCTAGTAAATTCCAAATTTATACCTATTCTGAAGGAGGAATAAGATCATATGAACAAAGAAGTCATTCCCGTTACAGAAATTCCAAAATTCCAATCACGTGCAGAAGAGTTTTTCCCTATCCAATGGTATAAAGAAATGCTGAACAACCACCCTGTTTATTTTCATGAAGAAACAAACACATGGAATGTATTCCAATACGACCATGTTAAACAAGTCTTGAGCAACTACGAATTCTTTTCAAGCGATGGGCAAAGAACCACTATTTTTGTTGGGGATAATAGTAAGAAAAAAAGCACATCTCCAATTACCAATCTTACAAACTTAGATCCTCCTGACCACCGGAAAGCGCGATCTTTGCTTGCTGCAGCCTTTACTCCTCGCAGTTTAAAGAACTGGGAACCGCGAATCAAACAAATTGCAGCAGACCTTGTAGAAGCCATACAAAAGAATTCAACTATTAATATTGTTGACGATTTATCTTCTCCTTTTCCTAGTTTAGTTATAGCAGATTTATTCGGTGTACCGGTAAAAGACCAATATCAGTTCAAAAAATGGGTAGATATTCTGTTTCAGCCTTATGACCAAGAAAGATTAGAAGAGATTGAACAAGAAAAGCAGCGTGCAGGAGCTGAATATTTTCAATACCTCTACCCGATTGTCATTGAAAAGCGCTCCAACCTTTCTGATGATATTATCTCAGACTTAATTCAAGCCGAAGTTGATGGTGAAACATTCACAGATGAAGAAATTGTACACGCTACCATGCTGCTTTTAGGTGCAGGAGTTGAAACCACAAGTCACGCCATTGCAAATATGTTTTATTCTTTTTTATATGACGACGAGTCGTTATACAGCGAGCTGAGAAACAATAGAGAATTAGCTCCAAAAGCAGTAGAAGAAATGCTTCGATATCGGTTTCACATCTCCAGACGAGATCGGACGGTTAAACAAGATAACGATTTATTAGGCGTTAAGCTAAAAAAAGGAGATGTCGTTATTGCGTGGATGAGTGCATGTAATATGGATGAGAATATGTTTGAAAACCCTTTTTCTGTAGACATTCACCGCCAAACTAATAAAAAACACTTAACGTTTGGAAACGGACCTCATTTTTGTTTGGGCGCCCCTCTTGCCCGACTTGAAATGAAAATCATATTAGAAGCATTTTTAGAGGCCTTTTCTCATATCGAACCATTTGAAGATTTTGAATTAGAATCGCATTTAACTTCTTCAGCTACGGGGCAATCTTTAACGTATTTGCCGATGAAGGTGTACAGATAAAGTTTATGTGCATGACAAAGCAGAGAAACGTGAAAGAGGTTTATCTTCTCTCATGTTTCTCTTTTCTTTTATTATCTCGTTTAACTACTTATGTACCAAGTTTAGGAGGGCTTTAATACGATTTAAAGCTGACAGTACCGAAATATAAGTGGCGATGAGCTGGTTAACGAAATATCAGCTATTGCCTTCTCTGCCTTAAAGCATCTTCTATAAAATGCTGATACAAATAATTAATAAGAGCAGTCGCAATCGAGATGATAAAAAGTTGAAAACGCGTCATGTTGACCATTTTGTATACCTTTAGTTTTTCTGCCAGACTCGTCAAAGGATAAGCAAATAGATAATCAAATAGAACGTTAATCAGCAAATATTTTTTAAAATTTCCATAGGTCAGCTTGAATACCCAAAAATTAGCTACAAAAAATGGGCCAAAGATAAAAGATATATCGCTTGCAAGTTTAGGGAAAAGAGGTTTTCTCACTTTCCACCAAGTAAAGCTTTTAGATAACTCACTGATAAAAGCAATAACCAATGAACTAAACGTTAAAACAGGTAGGTATCTTTTAAAGACAAATTTATCAACTTTTACTATAGACAGCCAAGGCAATAAAAGTACTGCCAAAAGCGTTAACTTTCCTTTCATTATGTACCCAACTCCTGCCGTTACGAAAATGTAAGCTAGATCATATCCTCTTTAGTTTGTGTAATAGGCTCTTTTTTATGTGCTTATTACACTGCGTTAGTTCTTTTATTCGCCTTTTGTTACAAAATTTTTTCCTTTCTTTATTTTAATCCTGTACTTTTTTGCTTTTAGGAAATTATTGAGTCTCATATTCTGCATGTGCATGGAGAAAATACGGAGGTGAATGTTTAAAAGGAGGAAATAAAAATGACTACAGTACGTGAAGTTATGACTAAAGATGTGAAAGCTTGTGCACCGCACGACCCAGTAACAGCAGCTGCAAAATTAATGCGTGATATTAATTGTGGTTCTGTGCCGGTGTGTCAAGAAAATCGAGTAATGGGAATGATCACAGACCGTGATATCGTGTTAAATTGCGTGGCGGATGGAAAAGATTGCAACACTGTGCATTGCCATGATTGTATGACTAAAGATGTAATTACGTGTTCTCCGGATACGGATATTCACGAGTGTGCACGTATGATGGCTGACCATCAAATTCGCCGCATTATTGTAGTGGAGAATAATAATATGGTTGGAATCTGTGCAATCGGCGACCTTGCGACAGTGAACGTATATGTTGATGAAGCCGGTGCAGCATTAAGCGAAATTTCTAACCAAGTTCATTAAAACTTTTCAGCATATAAATCCTTAATGCTTGTACAAAATAACCCTGTCTGCAAGGAGGTGCTAACATGCCAAATTTAAACGATAACAAATTTAAAAAGATTCAGTCTGAGAGTCAAAAGCAAGGAAAGTCTCAAGAAGAATATGCGGCTGAGCTTGACGCTAATCGTGCAAAAAGCCAAAAGAAAAAGTAACAATAAAAGGATTACAATCGGCAGAGGCTCGTTTGTAATCCTTTTTATCATCCCGTTTTGTTACAGGCTGCGATCAGTTATAAATGTATAGTGAGTATATGCTTCATACTTCTCACCGGGCTTTAATACACAAGAAGGAAAATGCTTATGATGAATAGCGTCTGGTAAACCTTGTGTTTCTAGGCAAACACCGAGGTATTTCTCTGAGTGAACCCCTCTAATTTCGAATTCTTCGTCTAGATGATTTCCCGTATAGAGAACAACTGAAGGCTGATCCGTTTTGACTTCTATTTTGCGGCCGCTTGCAGGATCAAATAATGACATCTGATTTTCAGCTTCTGCTTCTAAAAGAAATGGATGATCGAACCCTTTACCCACTAATATATTTTGCGGATGTGTAGAGTCCACACCTTCCTTGAGACTATGTCCTTCTCTAAAATCAAATGGAGTATCTGTGACGTTTAGCGTTTCTCCAGTAGGTAAAAGATCATCATTCAACTCTAAGAATTCGTTACTTTTCATCTTCAAAACATGATCTAAGACCGTTTCTTTTAGATTTCCGTTTAAATTGAAATACGTATGATTTGTTAAATTGATAAGAGTGTCTTGATCTGTTGTTCCTTCATAAGAAATATGGAACTCATTTTTATTCGTTAATGTATACGTAACTTTCACTTCAAGGTTGCCGGGATACCCTTCTTCTCCGTCTTTACTTACATATGTAAATTCAACACCTACATGATCAGTTGTCTCAATAGTTTTGGCATTCCATATTTTATGACTGAATCCTTCTTTTCCGCCATGCAAATGATTGTTTCCTTCATTTTTCTCTAGACGATAAGTTTCATTATTAAGCTCAAACGATGCTCCACCTATACGCCCTGCTACGCGTCCAACCACAGCTCCGAAATAAGGAGAATACTTTTGGTATTCTTCTATTGAATCAAATCCCAATACAACACTTTCAATCTTCCCTTCAGAATCCGGCATTTCAATATTTGATATTACACATCCATAGTCAAGGCAGGTGATTTTAAGCCCTTCATCATTTAATAAGGTATAAGCATGTACAGCTTGATTGTTTAGTTCGCCAAATTTCTCTGAGTTCACTTTCACTTTTAATCAGTCCAATCCTCTTTTTATTCGTAAATTGCTTAACGGACCCTACATGTTATAAACATCGGATATGTTGTTATAGTTCCCTCTGCAATCCTTCCTGAATCTTCATTATTCTCATTTTATTGTAATCGTGTACATTTCTTAATTCAAGCTTGAATGATAAAGGCTGGCCACTGTGTGTCATTGCTATTTCTTTAGTATTCCTAAGTATTCTTCCCAAGGTCCTACATCTTCTCTGTATCGTTCTGCCATTACTCGAACAATTTGCGCAATATGGGTTAAATCATGAGCAACCCAAGTCGAGAGCAGCTCTCTGACTTTTACTTCCCCAAACTCAGGGTGTTCTCCTCTCACTTCAAGGTGCTTTTCATGCTTAACTAGCAGCTTTAGTTGATGTAAATTCTGTATTCTTACCTTTTTGAATTCAAGAAGCTTCTCTTCAATAGAATTAGCAGATTCCTTGTTTAAATGGGCATAGCGGTCAAACGGAGGAAAAGCTCCCTCTTTTCCTTTTTGAAGGATAAATTCTAGCCTTGGTATCCAATTGTTTTTTTCTGCTTCTATTAAATGTTCTATGACTTCGGAGGTATTCCACGTTCCTTCTCCTTCATTGCATTGCAGCCACCCTGCAGATAGTCCCGACAAAAGTTTTTCAAGCGTTTGTGGCGTATGCTCAAGTATTTCAATCGCTTCTTTTAAATTAAAATTCATATCAATTCCCCTTTCTCAACGTAATGATGCTGAGCTGTCAGTTATGTAAATCCTTTAGAGATTATAGTCAATTTTACCATAATTCGCTTCTATTAAAGGTGCCAACTATTTTTCTAATTCCTTTTATGATGACTAAAACAAGAACACACGTTTGGTTTTTCTCTAGAAATATGATAAAATATATATAGGCTAAAACGTAGTGAGTATCAGTCTGAATAGATATTGCTCATCCGGAAAATAGATTACTAGAGGCTTTTTCATCTTGAACTTTCCGTGTGGATTGGAGTGAGACAACAGTGAGTAAAAATCAAAAGCGATGGACAAAAGAAGAAGATAGATTTCTTATCCAACACTATGGCGCTATGACGCTTCAAGAGATGGGTAAGTATTTACATAGAAGCAAGGAATCGGTTAATAAACGACTTACTCGATTAAATCTTCGTGCTTCGGATACAGCTTTACGTAAAAAATGGACGCTTGAACAAGATGCTTTTTTGCAGGAGAACATTGATATCATGAATAACCGTGAAATGGCACATTCCTTAGGCAGGAGTCCTTCTTCTATTGCTACGCGCATAAAAGTTTTGGGACTAACACGAAAAACGGCGATGCGAAGATGGACGCTGCAAGAAGACGAATATTTGCTAAGGTATTACGGGGTAAAACCTCTTTCACACATATCAGCTAAATTACAGCGAAGTGTGCAAGCGCTAGAATCGAGGTTGAACCGTTTAGAAGTGTATGGAGCCAAAGCACACGTAGGACATATTACAGCGTGTGAACTAGCAGCCTGCCTTGAAGTAGATGTTCATACAATTTACAAGTGGATTCATAAAGAGAATCTATCGTACAAAATGATCATCGCCAAGACCAGAACATTTATGGGAATTGACATTCAATCTTTTTGGAATTGGGCTGAACAAAATAAATCGTGCCTTAACTTTTTTAAAATACCTAAAAATACGCTTATTCCAGAACCAGCGTGGGTGAATGAACAAAGAAAACTAGACTATGTAAAGCGCCCTAAATACGAGCATAAAAAGTGGACAGCAGAAGAAGATGCCAGATTGTGGCGTATGTTTTATCAGGAAAAGCGCAATCAGCGAGAAATTGGACAGCTGCTCGGGCGTTCGAGAAATAGCGTGCAGCGACGCTTAGAGCGTTTACGTAAAAAGAAACTAGTTAGTTAAACGATAAAAAGCTTGGAATAAGCTATGCTTACTCCAAGCTTTTTTTATTGATATGACTTTTTGTTAAGCTTTAACTGCTTTTTCCCAATCTGCTGCAAATTTTTCCATTCCTTGGTCAGTTAACGGATGTTTTGCTAATTGCTCAATAACAGCGTATGGAATTGTGGCAATATGAGCTCCTGCAAGTGCTACACGCGTTACATGATCCGGATGTCTTACAGATGCCGCAATAATTTGAGAGTCGATGTTTTGAACGCGGAATAACTCAGCAATTTTAGATACCAGCTGTACTCCGTCTTCTGAAATATCATCAAGACGTCCTAAAAATGGAGAAACATACGTCGCTCCAGCACGAGCTGCTAAAAGCGCTTGGTTTACTGTAAAGATCAGGGTTACATTTGTTTTTACGCCTTTTTTAGCAAGGTAGCGCGTCGCTTCCAAACCAGCTAATGTCATAGGCAGCTTAATCGTAATGTTTTTATCTCCGTCGTTAATTTTAATCAGTTCTTCAGCTTGAGCAATCATGTCTTCAGCAGAAAGTGCGTCAGGCGTTACCTCAGCGGAAACGGATTCAACTTCCGGTACCATTTGAAGAATTTCTTCGATGCGGTCTTCAAATCTTACGCCTTCTTTTGCTACCAAAGATGGATTGGTTGTCACACCAGCTAGAACACCTACTTTGTATGCTTTCTTAATATCCTCAAGGTTTGCTGTATCAATAAAAAATTTCATCTCACTATTCCTCCTTATTGTTATACATCAATCTGCATTTCAACTTGCGCGAACTATAGTCTAGCCGATTTGCTGAAGGGCATATAGATTTTCTATAGAAGCGTTTTCAATCTCTTTTGCAGTTAATACCTTTAATTTTTCTAAAAATTGTATAGCGTCCACTCGGTCTTCAATGTCTTCTTCTGTACGAATATTCTCCGTTTTAATCTGATGGATACATTCGTTGATGACTTCTTTGTACGCATTCGTTTGGATAAACCATTCTGCTAACAGCGTTTTTGTTGCTTCTCTTTCTTCTTCACTTTTAACTGCAAACAAACTCTCTGTTTCCGTTTCACTCAGCATAAGGCTGCTAAAATCGTGATTCATACAAAGCCAAAAATAACCTTTTTGGCTATCGTAATACTTTCCTTCTCTTAAAAGAAAATACTTGATTCCAAATTTAATTTTATGAGATTGGTTCTCTGAACTCGGCATATGAATTTCTTTTATTTCTACGCTTTCTGATACATCCAGATATGTTTCTAAACCATACTTTGTATTCACTACTTTTGCATCCAATATGTCCATCCTCATTCTCCTTTTCTCAAATTCTATTTATTTTTATAAAAACAGAGGTCTGATTTTATGTAATAACGAATCCCATTTTTGTGGATGTTTTTCTTAACCAACCGACATGTTTTACTGTTTACGCTTTCATTATATATCAGATTATTCGAAAAATCATCAAAAACAATCAAATTCATTCAAAAAAAGTCATGAAATCGTAAAAAGTAGTCAAAAAAGGTCATTGTTCATTAAAAATAGAGGAACTTTTATGTTGATTACGTGCTTCAAAGTTTCTTAAGGTAATTACCTTTTCCAAAAAAACGACTTTTATTACATACCCTTTCTGGAAAAATATACTCATTCGTTTCACCATTTTTTCACTTTAACATGATATCTTGTAGTATACTTTTGTTTCACGTGCTAATTCCCATGATTTTTTGCTATTTAAGGTTATTCATTTTTATTAGTGGGAAAGTTACATAAATACAACACGTTATAGGGGGACTTTAACATGGATAAGAGAATTGAAACATTAAAAGAAAAGCTGCCTGATAATCATAAGGAGGTTGCTGTTCTGACCTCTCATATTTTTGATGCGCTTGATAAATTAACAACTGAACATCGCAGATATGTTGATATTTCGGCAGCAGCCAAAATAAAGCCGAATCCGGATGAAGAGAAAGCTTTTTTTGATACCATTTATCAAGTAAAAACACTCATTATGTCAGAGCTTGAAAAAACCGTTGAGGATATCGAGCACAAAGGTGATAAAAACTGGCATAAGAACTATAAAGACGGAATCGAGTGATAGGTAAATAAAACGTTTAAAAGCCTGTGCTTTTTGGAGCACAGGCTTTTTTCCATGAGATTGTCTACACTCGACTAGCTCGATTTGGAGAGCTCTTGGAATTCAATCATTGAAGGTTTAATACCGTTACTTTTTCACGAGTCATGGATTCAATGCTTTTACGAATACCTTGAGCACCCATACCGGATCCTTTTACGCCAATAAAAGGAAAATGATCAGGGCCGCGTTCCGTACGGCCGTTGATTTGAACGGAGCCCACTTCAATTTTATTTGCAATTGAGAAGGCTTTATTAATATCTTTTGTAAAAACGCTTGCTTGTAAGCCAAATTCTGATTCGTTTGCTATATCAACGGCTTCTTGATCAGAAGCGACGCGGATAATTGGTAACACAGGACCGAATGGTTCTTCCCATGCTACGCGCATAGTATCATTCACGTCATCTAAAAGCGTAGGATAGATAAGGTTTCCTTCACGCTTGTTTCCAGTCACAACTGTTGCACCTTTTCCTAGTGCATCTGCAATTAAAATCTGAATAAAGTCAGCTGCTTTGCTATCAATTAATGGAACGATCGTACATCCATCTTCAGGAGAACCGACTGATAGTTTATGTACTTCTTCTTTTAAAATATTTACGAGCTCGTTTGCCACTTTTTCATGCACAAGTACACGTTTAATAGCTGTACAGCGCTGACCGGAATAAGAAAATGCTCCGCTTATAATATGTTTTGCTGCTTCTTGTAAATCTGCATCTTCACATACAATACCCGGGTCTTTTCCTCCAAGTTCTAGTACAAGAGGAATCATGCCTGCCTTTTTAGCTAATTGAGTACCCGTATTTGTTCCCCCGGTAAATGAAATCATGTTAATGCCTTTATGTTCAACTAAATAATCCCCAATAACAGATCCGCGGCCCGTCACGACGTTTACAAGACCTTGTGGAATACCTGCTTGATGAAGAGCTTCAATCATCTTAATACCGCTGATCGCTCCTTGCGTTGCAGGTTTGAAGATAACTGCATTTCCTGAAATAAGCGCAGGCGCTAGTTTAGCAGCTGCTAAATTTACCGGATAATTAAAAGGAGGAATTGCGAGTACAACTCCTAAAGGTACGCGTTCAACAATAGCAACTTTAGACTTAGAACCGCCAGGAAAACTATCTCCCTTCATGCTTTCTCCGTTCATATGAAGGGCTTCTTCAACTGTATAGCGAATGAAATCTGCTGTGCGCACTACTTCATTCCTTGCATCTTTTAAGCTTTTTCCAACTTCCTTCATAATAATTTCGGCAATTTCACTCTGCATTCTTACCAGCTCATCCGCCCAGTTGTATAAATACTTGGCACGTTCTTGCAGAGAAGTTTCTGTCCACCCTTTCTGAGCTTTTTGCGCGGCATGTACTGCTTCATCGACCTCTTCTTTTGTGATAGCCTGCACTTTTCCAATCACGTCATGACGGTATGGAGAAACAATGTCAATTGTCTGCCCTGATTTACTTTCTTTCCACTCACCGTTAAGATAAAAAGAATAAGTTGATACATTTAATACCGTTGTTGTCATAAAAAGTCCCCCTTAATAAAAGTGAAATTATTATCAAAATTTTCAGTCTTTTTTACGAATGAAAACTCTGTGAATATCTGAGCAAAAAGAATTCTAGATACATCCATTTCTATAACTTTTTATATCGCTTGTAACTTCCTTAAACTTGTTGCCTTTAAAGCAGCAGCTTTTCTCTTTTCGACTCAAAACCAAAGCATCATATAATTTAATGAATATTTTGTATTTTTAATATATATAAATTTCTTTCATTCGTACAATACAAAAAAGTTATCTCAACGATTAATAATGTTAATGATTTATGTCCCCCATACAAAAAAATTTATGGCTTCCTACTTTTTTAGGGAAAATGGGAGTTTTAAGTTCCCTTGATTATATTTATTTTGAGGGAGATATTGAGGAGATGCACTACTCTTTTTGTTCTATGTGTTGAGAAAATAAAATAAGGGTATATAATAAATATAGGAAAATGAAGATAAAAGTAGAATATATATTCTAAAGGGAGGGATTTATTGTGATTGTTACTTTAGGTTTTGCGGCATCAATTATTGCTTTGTTTATGCTTTTTACTAATCGGACGTCCAATATCCCGGAAGAAATAATCCATGAAACCACAAATGTTAATAAAGAAGAGCAGTATATGTATTATATATAAAGCGTCTTAACAGACGCTTTTTTGTTGCGCTTTTTACAAAGTCTATAGCGGTTAAAAACGGCCCTCACCTATCATTTATCTTTATTTATCAGCGCCTGATAGCCATAAATAGTTAAACAGAAACTAATAAATGAAGAAAAGATATGTTTTGGTTTAAAGTTAACTAACTTAAATAAGTCCAATTTTTGATACAAGTAACTTAGCGGAAAAGCAAATAGTGAATCCATTAGTAAATTAACGAAGAAAAATCGTTTGAAGCTACCAAACGTAAAATGAAAGATCCACAGTGTCCCTACTAAAAAGGGGCCAAAAATAAAACTGCTATCGTTTAAAATTTTCCCTTTCCACCCTCCTTTTACCCTCCACCACTTGTAAGGAATAGCTAATGAGCACATTCCAATTACTAACGATGAGGCAAAAAGAGAAGCGGGAAAATAGGTTCTCATTGATTTTTTCGGCATAAAAACAAGGGAGATCCATGGAAGAAACAATTGAAGAATTCTGATGACATTGGGCATATTAGTAAATTCTCCTTTCTTATGTTAACATGCCTAAATGTAATCGGATTATGCCTATGTCCGCAAAACAGAGTAAGCTCTGTTACTCCGTGAGTTCTTTACAACCGGTGGAACAATCATGATTAAGACAGAGCACAGCTTCCAGCAAAACGTTTAAAAGTTAATTCTTTTTAAATGAAAATATCTGAATTCAAAATACGACAGACTTCGACACTAGCTATTTGTTACTATATTTTTTAGGTTCTATTTTTAGATTGGAACCATTTTTACATAAATGATTCAACAATTTAAGCCTTTAAAATGACGTGGCAAGCGGAGGAAACTTAATGTGTTTCAAATGTAGACTACTGCTGATAAAGATAGAATTTATACGAAAAATGATGATGATGATTGCCCTAGAAGAAGGGTTTACAAGTAGTAATACGATTAAAATTAGTCAGGATCTAGATGTATTGTTAAATCGGTTTGAAGCTACTTGTTAAGAAATGCTGGCTGATAACAGAAAAAGGATCTTTCAATAAGATCCTTTTTTACTGTTGGTAGACGATTATTCGTTTCAAAAAAATAAAAGGCTAATGTTATTTAATAGCATATTGTGATCTCTCTTTCGTGCTCTATTTAATCATTGTGGGCTTCAAAAAAATCCCACATCATTTTTGAAGCATTAGGACCTTTTGAATCAGTATCCGATCCATTGTCATTTCCTCCTGACCATGCATGCCCCATATCCTCTACCATAATTTTTTTCATCCACATTTTATTTTCTGTATCTACGTAGTCATACGTTATGTAACTATAGTGATTTTCGTTTTCCCTTGAAGTATAAGAAGCTGCATTTTCATGTAGGTCGATACCGAAATACTTATATGTATAAATCCACTGTTGAATTAATGTAGACGCATTAATTGGGTTGACTGTTGTATCTGATTGACCGTGAAACGTAATGATGGGAACAGGCCGTGCATAAGGTCCCATTTTTTTATAAGCTTCATCACCGTCAAGTTCAGGATTTAGAGATCCATATAGCATGACTTCTCCAGCTGTGATGAGATCTACAGCATAAGCATTACTGCCTGCTGAATGAATGCCTACCGCTTTAAATACATCAGGATAAGCAATAGCCATCACATTTGCCATAAAGCCTCCAGCTGACATACCAGCAAGGTATATATTAGTAGAATCAATCGCATATTTAGCGGTTATGTGATCAATCATATCTTTTATTATGTCTGGCTCTCCATTGCCGCGAAACTGGTTATACTCATAAAACCAATTCCAGCACCCGTTGGAATTAGCAAAGTAATTCATCTGAGGATAAAGAACAATAAAGCCTTTTTCTTCCGCTAGCTTATTCATTTCCGTACCCGCAGCAAAATCATCTGCATCTTGTTGACATCCATGAAGCATAACGATTAATGGTACTTTACTTAACCCAGTATATGTACTTGGAACATATACCTTGTAGGTAAAGTAATCATCATAATTATACTCTTTCCAAATAGGACGAAAGAACGCACTCTGTAATTCTATTAAAAACGTTGAAGCGCTTAAAACTGGATTCATAAAAAAGGAACATAAAGTATTCACGAAGTTTACCCTCTCTCTATTTCTGATGTATACTCTCTATTTCGTTATATCACAAAATAATCCTTTTATTATGGCGCTGATCTTTTTTATATGCCTTTAATTATTTTCCTCTTCATGCTTTAGTCGTACAAATTCATAATGCAAAACTATAGAAAAAAGAATTCTATAGCAAGAACAGTCACTTAGTACGTTTAATACATGTATACGCGCGGAATACTAGAAAAGGACTGGCTATAAAAGCCCGTCCTTTTTTATGTTATCAAACGATTATTTATTTAACCAAAATTAAAAACTGATATTATTTGGCGGTACATTGTCTCCTTTGTCCTCTTTCTTGAGCTCAGATTCTATATATGAATCTTTAGAGGATTCTCCCATACGCCAATAAACAAGAAAGCTGATGGCAATACACCCTGCTACATAGAAAAAGAAAATTGATTCATGGCCAATACTTTTTAGCCATAGGGCGATAAATTCTGCTGTGCCTCCAAATATGGCAACTGTAAGTCCATACGGTAATCCTACACCAAGAGCTCGAATTTCTGTTGGGAAAAGCTCAGCTTTTACAATAGCGTTAATAGATGTATAGCCTGTTACAATGATAAGTCCAACTGTCATTAATAAAAAAGCCATGACTGGGTTATGTGCTTGTTTCATAAAAAGAAACAGCGGTACAGTCAATAATGTTCCTAAAATACCAAAGCTCATTAACAGCGGTCTGCGTCCAATTTTATCTGATAGCATACCTGCTATTGGCTGAATGACAACAAATACAAGCAGTGCACAGAAGTTAATCCAGCTTACGACCCCTTTATCTAGTCCTACACTGTTTACCATAAATTTTTGCAAATATGTTGTATACGTATAAAAAGCGACCGTTCCTCCTAATGTTAAGCCAATAACGGTCAACACCGCTTTAGGATGCTTCATAAGTGCTTTAATTGTCCCTGCATTTTCACGGCTTTCAGCGTCCATTTTAGAAAATTGTTCTGACTCATCCATTGTACGGCGCAACCATAAAACGCTTAGCGCGCCGATTGCTCCAATGACAAAAGGAATACGCCAGCCCCATGAAATCATATCTGCTTCACTAAGAACGTTTTGCAGAATAATTTGAACACCTAATGCTACCAGCTGACCAGCAACAAGCGTCACGTACTGAAAGCTTGAATAAAATCCTCTTCGCCCCCTGCTTGCCATTTCAGAAAGGTAAGTTGCAGAAGTTCCGTATTCTCCTCCTAAGGAGATTCCTTGCAGCAAACGCGCTAATACTAGAATAATAGGAGATAATAACCCTATTGTGCCATAGCTAGGAGTACAGGCGATAATAAAAGAACCGCTCGCCATAATGGTAATAGATAAGGTAAGCGCAGCCCGACGACCATATCGATCCGCATAGCGTCCCATTAATAAACTTCCGATTGGACGCATTAAGAAACCGACGGCAAAGATTGCCGCTGTGTTAAGCAGCTGACTTGTTGAATCACCTTCCGGGAAGAATTGCGATGAAAAATAGACGGCAAAAGCAGAGTAAACGTACCAATCGTACCATTCAATTAAGTTCCCAACAGATCCTTTAAAAATATTACTTGTAACACGCCTGTTGTTTGTAGCTTCACTGGTATGAGCCATGAGTGATCCCTCTTTTCTTTGAGTGTTTAATGTTGGTTCTCCTGTAATATGAAGTAGCAAGTAATTTACCAGCAAATCTTTTTAAACAGCTAGATTGTATTGCTTTCTATAAAACCTGTTCAACCAATTACTTATATAATGAGAGCGCTTAAAAAAGGTTGGATAATTCATTTCAGTATCATCTATAGATAATAAGATAAGTGGTTTTAAAAGCGGCGGCTGTCTATTACATATGTAGTGTTAATCCTCCCTTCCATTTATATATTGTACTATTGATTTATTAGAAAATATAATATTTTCTAATTATTTATACAAAAATTTTACAAAGTTCGGCTTTCTAATTTATATGACAAACAGAAAAAAAGCCATGTTCTTTAAATGAGAACATGGTTAAGAAAATACTCTTATCAACTTGTGAGTGTAAGCTGCTTACATTTACATAATATGTAGAATAAACATAACTTGTACTAAGCTCTAACCTAAATTTAAGATAATTATCGAATTTTAATCTTATCTCTTATTATATATACAGCCATGGATGCTCTATAATTTTGTTGCATTGGCGACCTTAATTTGGCTCATTTAATTTTAAATTCACATAAAAAGCGTTCTATCCCGAGATATTTTTCACCTAAGCTTGTTGTTTGGAAACCAAACTATATAAAATAATGAATGAGAAGAAATACGCCGAGAACTGGAGCCGCAGCTAACATAAGGTTTATAGAATTTCTAATTCTCCACTTCTTGTCCGTTTTTGATTCCGTGGCCAGATTGGCTCTCATTCGATCACCGCTTACAGCTGCTCCAGATATAATAATGGCTAGCCCTACTAGTATAATGAACGCTACGAAAAATACTGTTTCTGAATTTACGTTTGCTATTGTACATCCTAATAAAAGAATAAAAGATAAAATGAACCCGCCAATAATTGATTTAATCATTTTTGTCTTCCTCCTAGCCTTTTTATAAATTTTCCACATATTAACTATATAATATCATTTTTTCTATATTTTTACTTTTATTTTATTGTTTTAACAGATAAAAAGACAGTAATTAAGGGAACTAAAAAAGCGAAACGCTCATGTCTGAGTACGTTTCGCTCAAGGGAACTACATTTTAACTATCTTTTGTGATGTCTGCTAAACTTAAGCGAATTACTTTTGATAAGTCACTTAACGTTAACTGTATTTGGTGACCTACACGTCCACCTGAAAAGTAAATCGTTTCACAGTTTTCTGCTGTAGAGTCAATGAAGGTTTCGAACTGCTTTTTCATTCCGATAGGAGAACACCCGCCGTGAACATATCCTGTAAGAGGTAACAGCTCTCTTTGAGGAATCATTTCTAAGGACTTTTCACCAGCCGCTTTTGCCGCTTTCTTTAAATCAAGCTCCTTTTCAACCGGTACCATGAAGACATAATGTTCTTTTGATTTCCCTACGGTCACCAGTGTCTTAAAGACTTTAGCAAGATCCTCTCCGAGCGAAGTAGCTACCTGTACCCCACTCAGCTTTTTAGTGTCATAAGAATAATAGTTGTACACAATTTTTTTCTGATCTAAAATTCGCATGACATTCGTTTTATCTGCTTTTTTACCCATAATTATCACCGATACCATCATAACACGTTTTGTTTTCATATCTCCATATATTAGGATAGATAGGTTAGTAAGGATTATTTATATCTTTTATATGAAAATGAATCTAATACGCTGAATAATGACTTTTCACCACCCTTTAAATCCGCTATTTTCACACAAAAAAGCCACTAGAGGCACTAGTGACTTTTTCCATTTCTATCTATTCGATTGTGCTGCTGCATCAATACGTTTGTTTTCTCTATCGCTACAGCTTTTCACCTTAACTATAAAGATGACATTTTACTTTATGCTTGTTGTCAATCACTGTATCTTCAGGTGTTTCTTTCATGCAGCGGTCAAATGCGAACGGGCATCTTTTATGAAACGCACAGCCTGAAGGTGGATTAAGAGGAGAAGGAATTTCACCTTTAACCTCAATTTTTTCGCGTTTTTCATGTTCGTGAATTGCCGGGACAGATGACAAAAGAAGTTTTGTGTAAGGATGACGAGGATTTGAAAAAATCTCATCTGTTGGCCCTTCTTCTACTAATCTTCCTAAATACATCACACCAACGCGGTCTGCAATATGTCTTACGACGCTTAAATCGTGGGAGATAAAAAGATATGAAAGCTTCATTTCTCTTTGCAAACTGCGCAGTAAGTTTAAGATTTGTGCTTGAATGGATACGTCCAGTGCTGAAACCGGCTCATCACAAATGATAAGCTTGGGGTTTAAAATCAATGAACGCGCAATGCCTATGCGCTGGCGCTGACCTCCTGAAAATTCGTGCGGATAGCGGTTGTAATCTTCTTCGTTAAATCCAAGCTTTTTTAATAACTCAATGACAAGCTGCTTTCGTTCGCTTTTTGCGCCTACATTATGAATTGTTAATGTTTCTTGAATGGAAGCACCAATCTTTTTTCTTGGATTAAGGGAAGTATGTGGATCTTGGAAAATCATTTGTAAATCTTTACGAATTGTTCGTAAGCGTGATGCTTTAGATTCGAAAATACTTTCTCCATTAAACTGTGCTTCTCCGCCCGTTGGTTCTACTAATTTTAAAAGCGTGCGCCCCGCTGTACTTTTCCCGCAGCCAGATTCACCTACTAATCCGTACGTTTCGCCTTCATAAATATCAAAGGATAAATCTTGAACTGCTTTGATTTGGCCTTTTGCTTTCCCTAAAGCAGAACGAACCGGATAATATTTTTGCAGGTTGCGAACTTCAAGCAAGGGCTTGGCGCTTTGCTGCTTTGCTTCACTAGACATACGCAACCTCTCCTTCTTGAATTTTTTCATAGTGCCAGCACCGAATGCGATGCGTATCATCGGCATGCTCTAAAACAGGTACTTCTTTATGGCATTTTTCCGTTGCAAACGGGCATCTTGGTGCAAAACGACAGCCGTCTGGCACGTTTGAAAGCGGCGGAACCGTTCCCGGAATGGACGAAAGCTCTTGTGTTCTGTCGCCATCTAAGTGAGGAACCGACTTAATTAGGCCCATTGTATAAGGATGAAGCGGCTTTGAAAACAGCGTTTTAACGTCCGTTTCTTCCATCACTTGTCCTAAATACATCACGGCTACTTTTGTACAAATATTAGCTACAACGCCTAAATCATGGGTAATGAAAAGCACGCCCATGTTGAGCTTGTCTTTTAAATCCATCATGAGGTCAAGAATTTGCGCTTGAATGGTTACGTCTAAAGCTGTTGTTGGCTCATCGGCAATAAGAAGCTTTGGCTCACAGGCTAAAGCCATCGCAATCATAATGCGCTGCCTCATTCCACCGGAAATTTCATGCGGATACTCTTTTGCTCGCTGTTCTGGAGACGGAATGCCTGTTAGTCTCAAAAGCTCTACGACTTTCTTTTGCGCTTCTTTTTTGGAGACTTTCTGATGCAGACGAATCACTTCAGCAATTTGTTTTCCAATGGGCATAACGGGGTTTAATGACGACATTGGGTCTTGGAAAATCATTGAGATTTCGTTTCCTCTTAGCTTTTGAATTTGCTTTGAAGACATCTCTAATAAGTTTTTTCCCTCAAACAAAATCTTGCCATCGTAGCTTGTTAGGTCTTCATCTAATAGCTGAAGAATAGATTCGGACGTTACGCTTTTTCCAGACCCTGATTCACCGACAATCCCTAATACTTCTCCTTTATTTAATTGAAGAGATACATTGTCAACAGCCGTTACTTCTCCGCTATACGTTGTAAAAGTTACTTGTAAGTCTTCTAATTTTAAAAGGGCGTTACTCAACGTTTTTTCCTCCTTTTCTTCAGCATTACGTTTTTCGGATTTAACCAATCCCGCAGACCGTCACCAAATAAATTAAGGCCAAGTACAATTAAAATGATGAATACACCCGGAAACACGGTCATCCACCATGCGTTGTAAATCGCAAGCTTTCCGTCATACAGCATATTTCCTAAGCTCGGTGTCGGCGCAGGAATCCCGGCTCCTAAAAAGCTTAGCGAAGCCTCAGTTAAAATCGTTACGGCAAACACGTATGTTACTTGAACGATTAAAGGCGATAAGACGTTTGGCGCCATATGAAAACAAATGATTCGAAGTGAGCTTGCTCCTTGAGCTTTTAGCGCTTCAATAAACGTTTTTTCTTTTACAACAAGCGCAGCTGAACGAACAATTCTCGCAATCGAAGGAATAAATACAAGGCTCAGTGCGATAATAACGTTGCTTGTTTTAGGTCCTAAAGCAGACATAATAGCAATTGCTAGTAAAATAGATGGAAAAGCAAACAAGCCGTCACAAATTCTCATTAAAATATAATCAAGAATTTTATAATAAGAAGATAAAAGTCCAACGATTAAACCAAGTACAGTAGCAATAATCGTTACTGCGGCTCCAATCATTAATGATATTCTGACGCCGTACATTGTCCGGCTAAATACATCTCGTCCAAAGTTATCCGTTCCAAACCAGTGCGTGCTTGACGGCGGTGCTAATCGATTTGCAGGGTCGATTTGTAAGCTGCCAAAAGGAGAAATGAGCGGAGCAAAAACAGCAATCAAAATAGATAATAAAATAAGTATCGCTCCTCTTACTAGCAAACGATTTGAGAAAAAGCGCACTACCGCTGGGTTTCTTTTTTTCTTTACAGTTACTGAAATGGTCTCTGTATTTTGTTGTGCGTTCACATTCATCACCCTCCTTTAATCATGATAAGAATTGCGTACACGCGGATCGATCACGGCATACAGCAAATCAACAACTAAATTGATGACCACATAAGCAACCGTAATTAAAAGTACGGCTCCTTGAATAAGCGCGTAATCCCGGCGTTCAATTGATGAAACAATCAGCTGACCTAGCCCTGGAATGTTAAATAATGATTCTGTTACCGCCGCTCCGGTCACAAGTCCCGCAAATGATTCTCCGATAACTGTTAAAATCGGTAAAAAACTCACGCGCAGCGTATGCTTAAGCATAATTGTGCGTTCATTTAATCCTTTTGCTTTTGCCGTTTTAACAAAGTTCTCAGAAATGGTATCGAGTAAAGATGAACGCGTCATACGCGTAATTAATGCAGCTTGAATCGCTCCAAGCGTAATCGTTGGTAAAACTAAGTACTTTAAATACTCAAATAATCCAGCATTTAACGGAACGTATCCTGAAACAGGAAAAATTCGAAGCTGTACCGCAAAAAGCAAAATAAGGAATGAACCGAGAAGAAAGCTAGGAATGGAAATACCTAAAAGGCTAGCTCCCATAATGCTTTCATCACGAATCGTTCCTTTATGTTTAGCTGCATATATACCAAATAGTAAAGCAAACGCCACACCAAAAATTTGCGCGAGTATAGCTAGAGAAACCGTAGGGCCTACATTATCCCAAATTGCCCCGAGCACAGGTTTATTTAAAAAGTAAGAATAGCCAAAATTTCCGTGGAAAATGTTAGATAGCCAGATAAAGTATTGGTTTACCACAGGCTCATCCAATCCCATTTCTTTGCTCAGCGCTGCAATTTGTTCCGGACTTGCGCCTTGTCCTAAAATGATTGCTGCGGGACTCCCAGGCGTTAAGCGCGTAATTAAGAACACAACAATAGATACAATGAATAAAACAGGGATTAGTGCAAAAAGTCTCTTAAGTGTATAAGCTCCCATCGTAAACTCCTTTCTAAAACAGAGAGCGTAAGCCCTCTGTTTATTAGAATAATAAGATATTATTTTGTTAAACTCATATTGTAGAAAATTGGACCTAAATTATACTCATAGCCTTTTGCATTGTTAGAAACGGCATTGATGTTCACTTTATGACCAATAAGCGTAAACGGAAGCTCGTCCCATACGTATTGCTGAATTGCATCAATGTCACCGCGAGCTTCTTTAACAGAAGGAGCAGCTTTAATTTTGTTTAAGTAGTCCATTGATTTTTCAACTGATGTACCTTTTGTAGTCCAGAATCCTTGGAAGATGGTAGAACGAGCGTTCCAGTCAACAGGATAGATGTCCCATTGGCTTGTATCACTCATTTTATCGCTGAATGTCGCCCAGTCGTATACTTCTAATTTTACATTCATACCAATGTCTTTTAACTCTTGTTGAACCACAACAGCTGTATTGTATTGATCTTGGTAATCACGAGACGCCATTAAGCGAATTTCTTCTCCGTTATAACCAGATTTCTTCAAATATTCTTTTGCTTTTTTCTTATCATGCTGGTTATATTCTTCTTTTCCAGCTGTACTGTAGTAATTTGGATACTCTTTGTTCACAATGGATGAAGAAAGCTTGTAATAATCCGAGTTTCCGTAAGAACTGTCTAAGATGTCTTTTGAGTTAAGAGCTGCGTTAACTGCTTTTCGTGCATTGATGTCTTTAAAGACGCCTTTATCTGCGTTGTAGAAAAGTCCCATAAATCCGCCTGGTGATGTTTCTACTTTTGCATTTTGACTGCCTTCAACTTGTTTGGCATTATCGCTTGATACAGATAGCGCAACGTCAAATTGTCCGGTTGTAATACCAGAAATCCTAGTTGACTCATCGCTTACGAAACTAATCTTAATTTCATCGACGTGAGGAGTTTTCTTAACTTCGCGGCCTTTCGAAGAATAATCTTTAAATTTCTCTAATAAAAGATATTGATTTTTCTTCCACTCTTTTACTTTATATGGACCTGTTCCTATGTAGTCTTTGATCCCTTCATCAGATGCATTGTCAACGACTTCTTTTGGTAAAATAGCTGCTGCGGGGATTGGATCAGCTAATAAAGAAAGCGTGTTAACGTTTGGTGATGGTAAATGAAGCTCTACCGTATAATCACCGGTTTTGGTCATTTCAGCACCAGAGAAGTTTGTTTTCCCAAGAGACGATAGCTTAATCCAGCGGTTAATAGAAGCGACAACGTCATCTGCAGTCATTTCTTTACCGTTATGGAATTTAACCCCTCTTCTTAATTGGAACGTGTATGTTTTATTATCATCGCTAATATCTACTTTAGACGCTAAGTCAGGCTTAGGATTTCCTTTTTCGTCTAAAATCATTAGTCCTTCGTAGATACTGCGCGTTGCGTCTTTCACATCTGAGTCCCCAGTAATTTGAGCATCTAGCGTTGCTGGCTCACTTTGAGACGCGACGTTTAGCGTTCCACCTTCTTTTCCTTCTTTTTCACTTGAAGAATTTTTGCTTGCATTACCACTGCACCCTGCTACCATGAGGACAATGGTTAAAAGAGAGATGAAAAGTAAATAAGTCCTTTTCACTAAAATCACTCCTATTTCCTTGTATAAAATTTTAATCCGACTATAATAAGAAGAATAGTAGGAATGTGAACAATTGTAGCACTACCTTCTACCTTTGGCAATTAGTATTTTTAACATACAGAGGCTATTATACCATTTTCTATTAAGTAAATATGGTATATATGTATAATAGTTGAACAAAAGAACCATTTATTTCTTATAAAGCAAGAGATTGAACACACTTTATCAACGCAGTAAAAAAGAAAGAACATCTCAAGAAATGGTAATTTAACAAAAAGGAGAAAACAACAGTGGGATTTTTAATTGGCATATCAGGAAGCATTATTGTGGATCAAGGAGGACGCTTTCCAGGCTATAAGCGAGCGTATGTGAATAATGACTATATCGAATCAACAGCGCTCAGCGGCGGAATTCCTTTTATCTTGCCAGTGCTAAAAGATGAAGAAATGATTAAAGCGCAGGCAGAAAGTATAGACGGGTTGATTTTATCAGGTGGTCAAGACGTTAATCCCCTTTTATACGGAGAAGAACCGACAACCAAAACGGGTTCACCTTTTTTAGCACGAGATCAGTCTGAACAGCTATTGTTAAAGCATGTGATCGATCAAGGAAAGCCGGTGTTAGCGATTTGCCGCGGCTTACAAATTTTGAACGTTGCTTACGGCGGGACTCTTTATCAAGACATGTCAGACATTAAAGAGTCATTTATCAAACATGATCAATACAAAAATACAAGCGACCCTTCTCATTCCATCATGATTAAAGACGGAACACGCCTGCATGACCTTTACGGTAATCAAGCTCTTATTAATTCATTTCACCATCAAGCTATTAAAGACGTAGCGCCAGGTTTTGAAGTTTCTGCATGGGCAAAAGATGGAGTTATTGAAGCCATTGAAAAACAAGGAAAACAATTTGTAGTCGGCGTCCAGTGGCATCCAGAAATGATGGCAAAAGAACATACTTCAATGCTAAACTTGTTCAAACTGTTTATGGAGCATGTGCAGCAGTCGGCTGTAAAAAAAGTCAGCATTTGACGTTTTAATCTACTGCGTCACCAATACAAAAAGGCAGGCCATTATAATGGCCTGCCTTTTTGTATTACCTGAAGATACGCATAGAAATCTAGACAAATTTTCATCTATTAATAAAGAAGGAAAACAGCGCAAGCATCTTTAGCTTTTACAATATTTCAATATATCCTTCTGTTCCATGTACGCGAATTTGCTGTCCGTCTTTTATCAGCCGAGTAGCATTCTCTACGCCGACAACCGCTGGCAATCCGTATTCACGTGCAATGACTGCTCCATGAGTCATCAGTCCGCCAACTTCCGTAACAAGCCCCTTTATCCCTACAAATAACGGGGTCCAGCTAGGGTCAGTAAAGGAAGTAACTAATATATCTCCCTCTGATAGATTAGCATTTTCCATGTTTAAAATGACGCGCGCTCGCCCTTCTACCACTCCTGA
Organism: Priestia sp. ST2; assembly: GCF_055810735.1. Taxonomy (NCBI): domain Bacteria; kingdom Bacillati; phylum Bacillota; class Bacilli; order Caryophanales; family Bacillaceae; genus Priestia; species Priestia sp. ST2. Next base: position 920,499 of record NZ_JBVVNT010000002.1, read on the forward strand.
AGAAACCGGTAAACCTACAATTGCTTGGGACGGAAGATTTTCTCGTTTGTACGCACCTGTAACAATTTCGCCATGAGACGTGATTACACGCGGAGATGTTAGCTTTGTGTATAATCGGTATTCTTCTTTTCGCTTGGTAATGATTTGATCATTCACTTTATGTGTGCGCACGACTTCTTGAAGTTCGTCAAACGTCAGATAGTATATATTTTCTGTTTCAGAAATAACACCGGCTTTTACAAGCTGAGCGGCTTCTTTCAGCAGAGCCTGTTTATAAACAAAATAGCGATTAATCATGCCGTATTTGGGATATTCACGATAACCGATAAAATTCCGCATGAGATTAATCTTTTCTTTTGTTTCTTTTGCTTTTTGTTCACCATCCGGCAATTGCTTCAAGCGGTTTAATAGCTCTTGCTCTTTTTTCAAGGCTTCCTGCAGGCCTTTTTCAAATTTTTGCTTGCTAGCGTTAGCCTCAAAGTTTTTAATATTACCAAGAATCACAGGGATAAGTGCAGCCGGCTTTTCGCTCCAGCGAGTTTTCGTAATATCGATTTCGCCGGGGCATCGCATTCCGTATTTGCTGAGATAATCATAGATAGCGTCTTGAGTTTTCTCTCCGCCTTCAAACTTAACCAGTTTCTCCAAAAAGTTATCATCTTTTACGTGTTGTAAATAATGGATGACTTCTGGATAAGGACGAATCACATCTGCGACATCCAATAGCGCCAGACCCATTTCTGATGTAATATTGTTTGGTACAGATTGAGAAATCACGTCTGCTGCGTTTTTTTCACCTAGCCACGTCTCCATTTTTTCATTGATCCATGATGAAGCATCCATAGCAGCCATAAACACAGCTGTACTTTGTGGGTCAAATAAAATCTTCTTTAATGTCCCGATATCTTCTGAAATAAAATCGACTAATTCCGACCCAGATTTCGTTTGGATGGTTTGCTTTAGCTCTTCTATTGATGCTTGATTTTTCTTGATCAAGTCAGAAACTATGGTCGAGTCGTTTTCGATTTGTGTCTTAGGCTTCGTAGGCGGCATGCTTTTATTGCTTTTACCAGAACTTTGATCATTTGGTAAAGGTTTTATAAAGTCTCCTCGCTCTATTATGCTTGTAAGTGCGTCTTTCATGAGGGGATCATGTTGTCCCATGGCACCTAACATCATTTTTCTGCTGTCAGATGAAGCCAGCATAGGGGTGACATCAACAAACAGCCTTCCACCGGCTGTACGCATAGGTGCATTAGTCGTTAACAGAAAAAAAGACAACCCCAGTGGTTTCATGGCATCGGTCATCATTTGTTGATGTCCAACAGATACATAAACGCGATTTTCCTGATCATGTGCTTCAGGAATTGGATATAAAGTAGTGATTGGACGACTTTGAACAATATAAAATGTATCCTCAGCCAAGCACCATTCAATATCTTGAGGACAACCGAAGTAAGCTTCAAGCTGTCTTCCAACGCGTTCTAGCTGTAAAATTTGAGAGTCAGTGAGCGCTTGCGTTTTTTGTAGATCGAAATGAACTTCCTTTGTTTCTGTTCCGCCTTCTTTTAATCCGTAAATAGCTACCTTTTTAGCTGCTATTTTTTTATCGACGATTTCGCCTTCTTTTACTTTATAGCAATCGGCAGAGACCAAACCTGACACTAGCGCTTCTCCAAGTCCAAATCCCGCATCGATTGATAACAGCTTTCGGTTAGAAGTAATTGGGTCAGCGGAAAATAAAATACCTGAAGCCTGCGGAAAAACCATTCGTTGAACAATAACAGATACGTGCACTTGACTATGGTCAAATCCATTTTTAATACGGTAGGTTACCGCACGATTTGTAAACAGGGAAGCCCAGCATTTGCTAATGTGCTGCAGAATAGCTTCTTTGCCTCTGATGTTTAAATAGGTGTCATGCTGACCAGCAAAAGAAGCATGTGGCAAATCTTCAGCAGTCGCACTTGAACGAACGGCATAAGCATGCTCTTCCCCAAACTGAGAGAGAGAATGAATAACTGCTTTTACAACGTCCGAAGGAATTTTTATTTCCAGAATGATTTGGCGGATTTTTTCGCTAATTTCACCAATTTGATCTCGGTCATCAGCTTTTAGCATCGTCAGCTGGTTCAGTAACGCTTGAAACGTTTCATTTTGTTCAAGGGCTTTTTGATACCCGGCCGCTGTCACACAAAATCCTTCCGGTACTTGTATTCCTTGAATTTTTGATAACGCGCCTAAATTTAAGGCTTTTCCTCCAACAAGTGAAAGCTGTGTATCTTTTATTTCTTGAAAGCTAAGAACTAAAGAGTTCATTCAACATCTCTCCTAACCGGTAATGTTTTATTGATTTTACCAGCAGTAAATGAGAATAAACAGTCTATATCGGCGTTTTTTTATGTGGTATAATTAAAGTAGGAAGAGAAATACATACCTTTTTGTTTGCGGTTACATTTTTAAAAGTTGTATAACTAACTTATCTAATTGATTCGTATCCTTTTTAAAGCAGGTAAGTACACGTTTGAAGGATTTGTTGTTCTTCCTCATTTAACACTTTCTTTTTAGAGAATGAAATTTCAACATCTCTCCTCATTTTAACCCTTCTTTCATTTGGTCACCTGAAGAGTCTAGCTCATTAGATGATTAACTCTCTTTTTTTGAACTATTCCGAAACCATAGTATTACGAATGTATCTCTTCGCTCGTTTTCTAGCAAGTGTATAAATAATCACCTGCAGCACAAGCGCCGCAAGGCTTATCAGTACTACTTGTTCGACAGAATTAAAGGGCGAAAAATATTTCTCCCATTTAGAATCAGGAAGCCTTAATGCGTTATAAAAATATGAGGTACTAAAAGAAATTATATTTCCTAAAATAAGTGATAAATCCGCTCTAATAAGCCCACTTAGATAAGACAGTGCTACTGTAACTATGGCCATGATTATATAGCTTACCTTTGAATCATCCTCAAAATCTTTTCGCATAGATAAATAAACATATGGAATGCAGTAAATGGTAAAAATTATAAAAGGGAGTAGTCTTCTCATATAGTAGTCTCTCCAATATTTGGGGTTCGACATAGTTTTCTATTATTATAAATTACCGAAGAGAATTTTTTCCAGTTTTTTGTACGCAGAGAGTGTAGAAATACTTATATGTATCATGATCGTTTGTAGAATCATTCCTTAGGGCAAAGTAAAAAAGCACGCTTATGAGTGCTTTTTTACAGCATATTTATTTAAACAGAACGTGTGTTTTCATCGAACATTTTCCGTTTACTGGTAACAATTACTTCTTTATTTTTCTCCTAAAATGGCTACAGGGCTAAATACCTCGTAATGAATACGTTCGTTTGGTATATCCCATCTATGTAGTGCTTTAAGAATAGCTTCCATAAACGGAATCGACCCGCAGAAATAAAAGACAGCTTCTTTTGAAGGAACAACGGATTGTAACAATTCTAAATCAATATAACCCTCTTTATCAAAATCAGTGCCAAGTCCATCCCCTTCATTAGGCGAGCTATAACAGATGAAGGAGGTAACATTTTCGTTATTTCTATTTAGTTGAGCCACATGTTCTTTAAAAGCATGCGTTTTCCCATTAATACTTGCATGAAGAAAGGTAACCTTACGTGTAGGTTGTTTTTCTACAATGGTATTCAGCATACTAAGCAAAGGTGTAATACCTATACCTCCACTAATTAGCACAACGGGAAGTTCACTGTGATCAAGTACAAAATCTCCAGCTGGAGCTGAGAACTTAAGAGTATCTCCTGTCTGAACTTGTTTATGTAAATAGTTTGACACGATTCCTGCTGGCGCACCGTCATGCCCTTCTTCTCGTTTTACACTGATTCGATAATAATCCTTTCCAGGGGCTTCAGAAAGACTATAGTGGCGAATATGCGTGTATTTCTCTCCCGGAACATTTGCTGCTAATGTAAGGTATTGTCCTGCTTTATAAGAGGCAATTTCTTTCTCATTTTTAGCTTTTAAATAAAAAGACGTTACATTATCACTTTCTTCTACTTTCTTATCTATATAAAAGCTTTGATATCCTTCCCAACCTCCAGGTTGACTCTCTGTCTCTTCGTAGAGAGCTTCTTCTAGCTCAATAAAAGCATTGGCAATATATCCGTACGCTTTTCCCCATGCTTCAATAATCTCATCTGAAGCTGTATCTCCCAAAACATCCTTTACTGCTTGAAGTAACGTTTTACCAACGACTGGATATTGTTCTGCCTTTACCCCTATCGCACGATGCTTTTGTGAAATCCGTTCAATTACAGGTTTAATGGCTTCTAAGTTTGTAATATGTTCTCCTGCAGCATACACGGCATATCCTAATGCTTCCTGTTGAATTCCTCTTTTTTGATTTGTTTGATTGAACATATTATATAAATCTGGCGCTTTTTCAAATAACAATTCATAAAATCTCTTTCCTATTTGTTTACTATGTTCTTTCAAAACTGGCACTGTTGATTGGACAATTTCAATCGTTTTAGAATCAAGCATATAACATCCACCTTTTAAGAATTTTTCATATGTATTAATCTTTTTTAATACTACAATTTAATATGGCTAAATTTGGATTATCCTATACTGGAATGAAAATACTAACTTTAGTTACCGTAATGAATAGGTTTTTTAAGAAACAACTTTATTAGATTTGACATTACTTTAATTTGGCTTTTCAACAAGTATCCAAGGGACTTCTATCTCAAAATCAAGTTGAAGTACGGGTCTGGTAAATCCGCCAGGGACAAATTCTAAATCGTTGGAAAAGCCAATATGTAGGTTATTGCTTATTTCAATTGCACCATCTGAATTCATAATTTCAAGAGGTGTTTTGTTAGATACCTTATCTACCATATGATAGCAGCCAATATAGAAGTGGAGTCCATTTTCTTGAGAATCAAAATGTGATAAGTGATTACATTGAGAAGGATTAATACCTAGTCGGTTAAAAAACTGAAGCTCTATCTCTGATCGGGACTTCATAGCTTCATAAAAGTTTAGACAATATAGACAATCGCACAAATCCCATTTTTTCAAATACTGTGTTTTTGTTTCTTCAACATCAATTTCTAAAATCCAATCATTAATTTTTATGGTTTGATACAAACTCTTCACTTCCCATACTTAGGCTATTTAACAGTTACCTTCAGTTGCAGAATTCTTTAGCTTAATTTATAAGATGATTAGAAAGATATACGGGCAATTATAACAAATCAGCCAAAGCACCTAATAAGTCTTCACCTTTAGTTTCTGAATAGCTTTTAATACATCTTCTCTATTCTTAGCAAACTTCAGCCACTTTGGCAGTCGACTCTCGACGCTTAAATAATAGGGATGTGATTCCCTGAGTTCAGCTTCTATATAGCTTTCGATATAATTTAAATGTTCCAGGTTTAATGCCCATAAGGTGTTTCCACTACATTCAATTTGTAAATAGAGCGGAAGTTGAAAATACCAGTCGCAGGGATCTCCAATTAAAATTACTTCATAATCAGCTTTACGTTCGTACGATACTCTTGCTTGTCCGTAACCGTTTGCTTTTATAACTTTGTCTTTTGTGGTTCCGCAAGTAGTACAAACAAACCTTCTTCTGACGTTAGCGACGTAGGGACTCGAATCATCTAAAGCTATGACTTTTGCACAAGAGGCGCATTGTGGACAAACGACTAGAAATTCATATCCTAACCCTATAAGTGTTTTATTTTTATTTAGAAATGTTTTTTTCAAGACGTTTTCTCCCTTGAATTTATTAATTCATATTATCGAAGCGATGGAACTACAACATTGATTTCAGTTTTAATTTTACATTAATCGCCAGAGGCAAATACTAATTTATTTAGTTTCAGTGCCTCTAAGCAAAGGCTCTTTAATGCTTCAGCAAATGTTTTCGTCTTCAGGGCTATCTCCGTTGATTGTCTACAGATTGTCTGTAATGCTTCACATACCTTGATTAATTGATTTATCTCTTGTACAGAAAACAACTTGTCCCCATATTGATCTAATCCTGTCAATAATTCAAACGAATGTCTGAATTCTCTTGTTAACAGGTAGTCGTGTACTCTTTCCTCAAATTTTACACATTTAGTAGAAAAAGCTGCTTCTTTCTTATTATCGGCAATGCAGAAATCGATTCCTACCATCAGGCCCTTCCTTCCTCTACATTCTTTCTAAGTTTAATAGGTACTAAAAAAGAGGACAGCTAGGTATATACTAAACTACTATCTGTTCTTCTCTGGCCGTACTTTTATCAAAATCTTTTAACGAAGCAATAATTAAGTAACCTCTTCTACAAACTCTTTTAGAGAATCATACATTTCTAAAGCGTCCCATTCACCCATGCCATGTTCAGCTGTGAAAACTGGGTAATCTACATTCCCTATATCAATAAAGAGCGGGTCACCGCCTATTTCTTCATCATACCCTATGACAAACCAGTTTTCTTGCCAATCTCCTTCTTGATTTCCTATAAGGGAATTTGCTTCTAAATCTTCTCTGTAGCCTAATTGGCCATCTAAAAACTCGCTTTTAAGGTAGATGTAATAAGGAGCAGAAAGAATTTCTCCCACTTCATCTTCAAATTCTACTTTCACTGACGTACCTGGAAGTTCTTTAAGAATTTTATAGATTTTCTCTATATCAGGTTTTATCATTTGCTTCTCCCCTTTAATGATCTGTATGACTTATCGTGGCTGTTATCCATTCTTCTAAGCTGTCTGCTATTACTTCACGCTGTTCCCAATCATGCCAAAAGGTGATAATTTGACCAATTTTCCCTCCTTCATCAGGATCCAAGTCTATACAAATATCATCTCCTCCCCCATTCGTGGCAATCGAAATCCAACGTGGGTTCCACCAAAATTCTTTTTTTACTGGCCCAATAGGTTCAATTTCTGGAAAATCTTCAAATTCTCCTCCGTCTAAAAGCTCTTTTAATGTTTGCCACGTATACAGAATCTCCTCTAAAGGTAATAGAGTATAATTTTCAATAACTGCTATATATTCATCACGCTGTCCATTATGTATCATTAACCAGTCTTTAAGGTTTTTGGGGAATGTTAGTCCCATCTTTTGTTCAACCTCTGCAATTTCTAATTCAGTAGCTGCTTCTTTAAGCGTTCCTGCTGCTTCTGGTCGATTTATTTTTAACCACTGCTCAAACTCATTCCAAACTTGCTTCATATTAGGAGCCTCCTTATATAACGTCATTAAATGAATCTAGGAAAAATGATTAGATATTTTTTAAACTTATACTAATTATGTATGGAAATCTTATGTAAATAAACGGTTTTATTATTTTCTACTACATGAAACGAACATCAATTAGCTCGCTTAACCTCATTTTGTTCGTTTGCTTACATCCTTCATCTATAAATACAAATAACCCTCCAAGGGAATCTACAAATTGAATAACTCCTGTTTCCGTTATACATTGCCCATGCTTGTAATACGTAAGGTATACTTTTTTATGTGTATGGAGAGCTTCGATCAAGGTAAAATTAATTTGTTCCATTTGATCTTCTGTTAAAAAAGGTTGAGGTATTTCTGATTGCTTTTTTATAACTTCTTGTAATCCTTTGTATTGCTCGGGCATAGTGGCAAACGGTCGCCATTTTTTCATTCCTCTGTTTTGCATGTCATCTTCCTCCTTTATGCTTTATGACCTCCTAAAAGGCCGTTTCGATAACGAGCTGTTGAATGCTCGAGATGGCTTGAAGCTCGCAGAACGCTATTCTTCCCATAACGCATACGAATTTCATCAATCGTTTTAGCAAGGGCATAGGCTCTTTCGCGCTGGTCAATATCTTCAAATAAGCTCATTTGCTCTTCTTCTTGAATAAGGGTGTTCGATAAAGAAATTCCAATCGATCGAATGGGCATTCCGCTATCAAATGTGTGTAGGATGGTTAAACAATAAGGGAAGATATCTTGACTTAAATTCGAAGCTCGCTCCATTTTCTTTTGCCTCGAGAAACCTCCACCTGTTTGTTTGCTGTAGCCAATGGATAAATGAATAGTATGTGCCACGACTTGATGCATACGTAAACGAAAGCACACATCGTCTAACAGTTCTAATAGCAGCAATTCCACTTCTTTTCGATTTGTATAGTCTCGAAACAGAATTTGACTCTTCCCGAATGATCGAGAGCTCGGAATATACACGTCAGAAATGCGACTAAAATCAATTCCATTTGCATGTTGGTGGATTTCCTCTCCTAAGACACCAAATTCTTTACGTATCATCTCTACAGAAGAAAGAGCGAGTTCTTTTATGGAGTGAATGCCCAAACGATTTAAGCGTCTTTCCGTAGCAGACGAGATTCCCCAGAAATCCTTCATTGGGTGAATCGACCATAATTTGAAAGGAATATCTTCGTATCGCCAATAAGCTACCCCTGTTGTGCTATTCTTGGCCTCATGATCTAAGCTCACCTTAGCCAGTAAGAGATTCGGACCTATGCCTGCAGTAGCTGTCAGCCGTGTTTTGCGATAAATCTCGTTGATGATTTTACGGGCTAATTCTTTTGGTGTGCGAGCGAATAAATGCAAAGAAGCTGTGGCATCAATAAACAACTCATCAATGCTATACGCATGAAAATCCTCAGGAGCCACATACTGTAATACCAAACTAGAAACATAGTTCGAAGCCTTGACATACCTTTCCATGGATGGATTTACGACATGGATATCTTTCCTTCTAGGAATGTCGAAAAGACGGCTGCCTGTTTTGATCCCTTCTTTCTTTAATAAGGGTGTGGCAGCTAACACAACTGATCCCGACCGCTTTGTATCTCCTACAACTGCCAACTTTGTTTTTAATGGATCTAGCCTACGTATCACGCATGAAACAGAAGCAAAGAATGCTTTCATATCAATACAAATAATGACTCTGTTTGGTAGATATTCATAATCCATTGGAATAACTCCTTAAATAAAGAACGTTTGTTCTCTATTATATACGAACAAATGTTCTTTATTCAATAAAAACTCTAAAGTTTTCCCGATTATTGTTAATATAATAGGAGACAAGAATATTGTGAGTAAATTTGGAAGATAAAGGAGATGGCAAATGAATAAGAAAATGACTAACTATATTATCTTTTTTTCATGGTTTTTATTCTTAGTTCTTTTGTGGATTGTCGTTTCATTATTCAAAGGTGAAAATGGACAGTGGTGGTCTATGTATCGTTTAAATGCAGACAAATACGGCCTTTGGGCTTTAGAGATTTCTTACATAAAGTTTAGTATTGCTGCTTTTATCTCATTAGCAATAGCTTATATGGTGAGTTTTGGATTCAAAAGAAAAAGATAAGGTGAAATAAAGTACTTTGAAAGTAATATAGATCGTTGGATTTAATCGGAATAAGAAATAATGATAAAAAGACCCTAATTAATATGTTAATAAGGTCTTTTCAGTATCTATAAAATTTATTATGTATTTTATAGATATTAAATAATTGATTTTACTTTTGATGTTCAGCCCATTTTAAAAAGCTTTATAAGTTTCGTAGTACTATATTTATAAACTTTCTTGCATGTAATTAAATCCCATTAATTAATAGAATAATATACGCGTTTTGAATATTATTTATGATCTTTTCAAAAAAATATCCGTATTAAACTACTTAATGTACGCGATTTGAATAAAGATTTTGTTTTTTAATATTATTTTTATTTTAATAATGAATAATGAACGGAAAATTGATAATTTTTAAATTTTATTAAAAAAGTTTATTTTTTATATTGAAATATGTAATTTGACTGTTTATAATACAAAAAAGATAAGTTATTTGCAGGTTTAGTTGTCTGAAAATTTAATTTTTTATGAAGAATATTATTAATGGGGGTTTCACCGTGTCAAACAAAGTACCGTTTTCTTTTATAGTAATCATTGGTTTAATGTTATTTGCATTATTTTTTGGAGCTGGAAATTTAATATTTCCTGCCATGCTTGGCCAGTCAGCGGGAGCAAATATCTGGTCAGCAAATGCAGGTTTTTTAGTTACTGGAGTAGGCTTGCCTTTACTTGGTGTACTAGCTTTTGGATTCTCTGGAAAGGAAGATTTACAATCATTAGCAAGTCGCGTACATCCTATCTTTGGTTTAGTATTTACAACTGTTCTTTATCTAGCTATTGGACCTTTATTTGCTATCCCACGAACAGGTAACGTCTCTTTTGAAATCGGACTTAAACCTTTCATTTCTGAAGGCTCTAGTTCTATAGCTTTACTTGTGTTTACTATTATATTTTTCAGCATTACATGCTTTTTTTCTCTCAATCCGGCGAAAATTGTCGATATTGTCGGAAAATTCTTAACGCCAATTAAATTAACATTCATCGGAATTCTAGTTCTAGTAGCTTTTATTCATCCTATTGGAAAATTTCAAGCACCCACAGAAAAATATGTAACAAACTCTTTTTTTAATGGGTTCCAAGAAGGATATCTAACAATGGATACTCTTGCATCTTTCGTTTTCGGAATCATTATTATCAATGCAATTAAAGAAAAAGGCGCTAAAACAAAGAAGCAAATTATAACTGTTTGTCTAAAAGCTACAGGAATTGCTGCTATTATTCTTGCAACTATCTATTCTGCCCTTTCGTACATGGGCGCTTCAAGTGTAGAAAAGCTTGGGCATTTAGATAATGGTGGTACGGTGTTAGCGAAAGTTTCTGATTATTATTTTGGAGAATATGGAGGATTACTATTAGGCTTAATGATCACAGTAGCTTGTCTGACAACTAGCGTAGGGCTTATTACTTCATGCTCTTCTTATTTCCATAAATTATTACCTTCTATTTCTTATAAGAAAATTGCGATTAGCTTATCCGTGTTTAGCGCAATCATCGCAAATGTTGGATTGAATCATTTAATTTCTTTTTCAGTACCTGTTTTAACAGTGCTCTATCCATTAGCAATCGTTCTAATCTTTTTGACTTTCCTTCATTCTTTATTTAAAGGATGTGCTGAGGTATACCAAGGCAGCCTATTCTTAACATTTGTTGTAAGCCTGATAGATGGATTAAATGATTTTGGTTTACACATCCCTGGTATTGACCAATTATTTACTTACTATCTTCCTCTTTACCATATTGGATTAGGTTGGATATTCCCTGCAATTATTGGAGGTCTTGCAGGTTATGGAGTTAACTTGTTTAAAAATAAAGAGCAATTTACTTCTAAATCAACAAGGTTAAATAAATAAATTCACTTTAATTCTCTGATTAAATTAAAGCATTTAGATGACCACTTTGAAGCCTCCTTTTATTACTATTTCGCACTTAGTATAAAATGAAGTTTCAATTAACTTCTAAATAAGGGAGTATAACTATGAAGAAAACGTCACAAGCTTATAGCTGTATGGATGCGTTAGTATTTAGATAAGATTAAAGAAGATTTAATGGGAGAAGATGAATTGCTTAAAAATTCTCTTAAATAATAAAGCAAATGTAAAAAGAGGCTTTTACTTACACGAAGTAAAAGCCTCTTTTTACGCGTTTCTCTTGTTATATATGTTTTTAATAAAATATTATTAGATTCCTGTTCTTAGATATAAAAAACTTCTATATTTCCCTTTTTTGTAACTTATAACTGCAAAAAAATACATATTAAAGGTTAATATATACCCCGATAAAACCCAGAAGATAATGTAGAACTATCTATTAAAATCAAAAAAGGGCTATAGTTAGCTCTTTTTTGATTTTAATAACATATACAATATCTAAAACTGATTAACATAAAACGATTTTATAGGAATAAATAAAGCCTCAAGAAGTGTTACATACTTCTTGAGGCTTTATTGTAGTTATGTATTCTTTAACTTATTACTTGGTCATAGATAAATAACTGTATCTAAACTTTCAATTAGATATCTATTTACTAACCGCATTGCTTCAATACTATTATCAAACTTGTAGTCCCACTTATAAGCACCTACTTTGGATGCTGGCTCATACTTAGCTAAAAACCATTTTTTATTTACATTCATCTCTATATTTTCCTTTATAACCTTTATGTTTTGCCATCTAAATAGACTAAATCACAGGTTTATTCTATTTTAATTATATATCAAAATTGAGTTGGGAAACTTGAATATCATATACAAAGTTAGTTAACATAATCACTCTTTCCAGAAAACATATAAAAAACGATCCCTTGATAATCAAGGGATCGTTCACTTTTTGTTTTTCTTTTTTATCTTTGAAATACCATTGGTTATTGTACATTTTTATCACTTCTAGCTTAAACGAGATTGTAAAAGATCGTCCTTAGTGACCCATAAAAAATTCCCCTCCATGTACAGTGTCATCCTCACTCTCAAAGAGTAATTTTTTCACACTATATTTAGAGGGGATAATACCAAATTTTACTTATTTTCTCGCATTACTTGAGCTACTTCAGTAAAAATTACGCCTAAGCCATGTGCACCTGCGTCCGGATAACCAAGACTTCTTTCTCCAACCGTACCAGCACGTCCCATACGTGCAACAATCTGTTCGGTTGATTTTGCTCCTTCAACAGCAGCTTCTGCTGCTTTGACAAGAGCATGTTTCATGCTTTCACCTTCAGCAGCACTTGATGTTAACGTATCTGCATAAGGTACTAAGGCATCGATTAAAGTTTTATCTCCCACAACAGCTCCACGTCCAAAAGAACGTTCTCCTGTTGCTTGAATTCCTTTTACAGACGCTTGGATCATTTCAGCAAATTCTGTTAAATTCAGTTCGGTTTTAGATTCGGCGTTCTTTCCAGCCGCGCGAAATGCTGATCCCCAAATAGGGCCTGATGCTCCGCCACAGTGCTCCATGATAACGATAGAACACGCCTCTAAGAAGTTTCCAATATCATTTGATTTATTTTCGAGAATTTCGTGCCATTCAGCTTTCAACTGTTTGAACCCTTTAGCAACACTCATACCAAAGTCTCCGTCACCAGCATGGGAATCTAATTCACAGAATGGTATTTCATTTCTAATAATACATTCACTCATTTGGTCAACCATGAAAATAATATTATTCAACGTCAATCGATTTTCGGTTACTATGGAATATTCTTTGTTGGTTTGCACCTCATAGGACACTTTCGGGGCCTCCGCGGTACCGATGATTTCATTATAAGTGACAGCTGGTACTTCACCTTTGATTTTTAGCGCACGAGTATCGCACTCTTCAGATAGGAGACTCTTTAAGTGTTCATCTAATTTCATAATTGAAATAGAAGCACCGGCCATATCGATGGCTGTCATATAGTTTCCGACAAACGTTCTTGCAATCGTTACGTTTCTACGTGACAATTCACGAATGACAGAATGATTTAATAAATATAGTTCTTGAAGAGGTGTGCTTCCAAATCCATTAATTAGGACAGCCACTTCTCCTTTTCCATCTTCTATCCCTACTTCTTTTAATAATGAAGTTACCGTACGCTCTGCGAGTTCGTCTGCTGAAATAATTTTTTCACGACGGATACCAGGTTCTCCATGAATACCAACGCCAAACTCCATCTCATCTTCTGCAATCTCGAAAGTAGGAGTTCCTTTAGCAGGAACTGTGCAGGAAGTTAGTCCAAAGCCAATGCTTTTAACATTCGCAATAGCGTTTTCTGCTGCCTCTTTCACTTTTGGTAGATCATAGCCGCGTTCTGCTGCAGCACCTGCTATTTTATGAACAAGAACAGTACCAGCTACTCCGCGTCTTCCAACTGTATATAAACTGTCCTGTACAGCAATATCATCATCTACTTTTACATAATCCACTTGAATTCCATCTTCTTCTGCTAGATAAGCAGCATTCTTGAAATTCATCATGTCACCACTGTAGTTCTTAATCACTAGTAAAGTTCCCTTATCGCTAGCTGTTTCTTTAATAGCTTGATAAATCTGTATTTGAGAAGGTGAAGCAAATACATCACCACAAACTGCTGCATCTAACATGCCCTTTCCTACATATCCAGCGTGAGCAGGTTCATGTCCACTTCCGCCCCCGCTAATTATACTTACTTTACTTTTATTAATTTGGTCTTTTTTAATGACTTTATATTTTTCAATTAAATTCAGTTCAGGATGTGCTAGAACCATCCCTTTACACATCTCAAGTACAACATCTTCCGGTTTATTAATAATTTTTTTCATTTTATATCAACCTCTTCTTATAATCATTTCCAATTTGATCTGCTGCAAGAATAGCTGCAGCTACTGACTCTGGATTAACAGGGAATGGCATAGAATAGATAGATTCCTCTGGAATACAAGCTTTATTAGCTACTTCCATTAACTCTTCTTGTGTAATTTGTTCCACTCCAATATCAGCGAGACAAACTGGAAGTCCTACTGCTAAACAGAAATCTAACACTTCTTCTATTTCCTCAGTTGGCGCATTTTCCAATACCAATTGTGCTAATGTACCAAAAGCTACTTTTTCACCGTGGAAGTAGTGGTGCGCACTTTCTAAAAGAGTAAGCCCATCATGAATCGCATGTGCTCCAGCTAATCCACCACTTTCAAACCCTAATCCTGATAATAAGATATTGGCTTCAATAATGTTTTCTAAGGCTGGAGTAACAACATTATGATCGCTTGCAGCTTTTGCTTTAACCCCGTCCTCTAATAGAGTGTTGTAGCAATGTTCTGCTAACACTAATGCTGCATTTGTACCTTTTGCTGGTGAACATAAGTCCTCACGTACTCCACAAGGTAATCCAGCATTTACATTAGAGAAAGAACGTGCTGTTGCTCTTGCTTCGAAATAAGTGGATAACGCATCCCCCATACCAGATACTAAGAATCTAGTAGGTGCATTAGCAATGACTGTTGTATCAATTAATACAACACTTGGGCTTTGCTTAAAGTATGCGTAATCATCGAAAGCACCCTCTGGTGTATAGATAACTGCGGAATGACTTGTAGGTGCATCCGTAGCAGCGATTGTTGGGACGATAATTAATCCCTCTCCCTCAGCCACACATTTTGCTGTATCAATTGCCTTACCGCCACCTAAACCAATTGTACAATCACAGTTGTTTTCTTTCGCTATTTCCTGCAATCTAGAAATTTCTGGTCTTGAACATTCGCCATTGAATCCGCCTTCAAAAAATGTAATACCATATTTTTCTGCTGTTGCATCTAATTTGTCTTGTACACGTTTAATATCTTCAGGATGTGCTATTAAAAGTGCAGAAGTACCAAATGTTTTCACAAAATAACCTAAATTTAAAATTTCATCTTCGCCTTGAATATATTTTGAAGGACTAATAAATGCTTTTCTCATAAATAAAACCTCCTAATTAACTTTGTAATCCCTTACAATCGGAATTTTACTATCTTTTGTATAAGATTACATTAGTCTTAAGTGACGAGTTTTTACAACTTTTTATCGTATTTTTTTGCTCTCTTCATTTAATATGGTATTATTATGACATTATTTTAGGTAAAAATACTACTAAGTTCACGTTGAAAAGAGGTTACCTTTATCGCTGAACAATCTTTTATTTTACGAACTCAGGAATAAAATAAAGATATTCTCAAATAGGTAATCCAAACTACCGCACGGAAAGTAGAAGCAAGGGAGATAAAACATCATTGAAAACTACTTACATGAATTTAGATAAAATACTAGATTTAAAGAAATGGCGAAACCTTCAAGATTCGCTTGCGCTTGTTACAAAATTAGCGATTGTCACGGTTAACTATAAAGGAGTGCCCATTTCTCAACACAGTGGTGTACGTCCGTTTTGTGAGACTATGCGTAAAGATCCTAATACAGCAAAGCTTTGTGAAAAGTGCGATGCGCGGGGAGGGTTAGAGGCAGTCAGAACCAATGCTCCTTATATCTATTTATGTCACTGGAATATTATCGATATTGCCATTCCCATTATAATTGATGATAAATATGTAGGTGCTATCATGGCGGGAGAAGTGAAAATTAAGGACGGTGACAAACATCCTCCCTTGGAACAAATGCTTACTGTTCCATCAAAGGGATTTGAACAAAATTTAAATAATAATGAGGAAATACAGCGTCTATATGATTCTATTCCTACTCTATCCTATACAGAAATTAACGACGCTGCTCAAATGTTATATAGGCTTTGTAACTACATTGTAGAGGAAGCTATGAATAAAAACTTAATTTTAGAAGTATATGAAAAGATGGCTCCAGTAAAAGAGGACCTTTCTACTGAAGACATTTCTTACGGTTATTCTCTAGATAATATTCAAAATATAAAAAAGGAATTAGCCAACACCGTTACTAATGCTTACGTAAAAACGTCTATTAACGATCACTTAGTTTGTAAAAACAAAGTATTACAGCCAGCCTTTGACTACATTTATAAGCATAAAAGAGAAAAAATATCTCAACAAAAGATGGCTGATTTATGTCACATTAGTACAGGTTATTTCAGCCGTGTATTTACCAAAGAAACGGGTATGAATTTTTCTGTTTTTATTTCTCTCAAAAAAATAGAGTGGTCTAAACAATTATTAGAAAAAACGGATTTGTCTATTGCACAGATTAGTGATGAATTGGGTTTTAACGATCCCGGGTATTACATCAAGACATTTAAAAAATATGAAAATATAACTCCTAACGTCTATCGGAAATATTATCAAGAAAAGCTGTAGAATTTTCAGTCCTGATGTAAGAAATATATATAACTTTTCCATACTGATACTATTACTCTAAAAAGGGATACTCTCAGTATGGAAAAGCAAAATCTCTTTAAGTGGAAACACGATTGATTTTTATCTGAGTAAAATAAGAAATAAACAAGCAGCATAGTAAATAAACAAATTTTTTATTTACTCCATAGTTTTAATAAAGTAGTTTAATCATTTACTTCTCATTAATAATAACGTTTATTACGTATTCGTAATAAACATTAAAGTGATTTGGTGGTTTTGTTGTGAAAGAAACAAAAACTCGTTATACTGTATACAAATTAGGGAGGAGTTATTATGGATAAACGACAGCAGTTAATGAGTGAACTTATGGACTTGTGTAATGAGATAATCTGGCGTAATAAACCTGAAGTAGAATTGGCTTTAAAGGACTATACGTTGAGTGAAATAGAATTAATTGAAAATATCTCTCTAATCCCAAATGCGAATGTAACAAGACTTGCAGCTGCAAGCTACATGACTCGAGGTGCTATAAGCAAGCTTACCAAGAAGCTAATAGCTAAAAATATTATAGAGAGTTATCAAAGTGTCGAAAATAAAAAGGAAATATATTTTCGACTAACAACCAATGGACAAAAAATAAATGATATCCATCAAAAATTACACCAATCTTTTCTTGAACGTGATAAAGAAGTATTTAAGCACATGACCGATGAAGAATTTGACACTATTTTTCGTTTCATTGGTCGATATAGACATCATCTGAAAAATATCACTGAGTAAGTGGTATTTTTTTATGTTGTTTTATTGTTGACGAGGAAACAATAAAACGGTAAACTTATGTTTGTTTCCTGAGAAACAATAAATTTAAAGGAGAATTATCGTGGATACTTCAATAAATAAACATCCCCTAACGTTTGGGTTTATCACTGTCTTCTTAACTGGTCTTGGATTGACTATAGTTAGCCCCGTTTTACCTTTTTTAGTAAAGACTTATACTAGTAGTCCCAGCAGTCAGGCTACTGCAGTAACATTACTTACGTCTATATACGCTCTTTCTGTCTTTTTGGCTGCACCAGTTTTAGGTGCGTTAAGCGATAGGTATGGCCGTCGTCCAGTATTAATTATTAGTCTTATCGGCTCTGCCTTTGGTTATTTTATCTTTGGACTTGGAGGTGCACTTTGGATTCTCTTCCTTGGCCGTACCATTGAAGGTTTGACAGGTGGCGAAATTTCAGCGATTTTTGCTTACTTTGCAGATATTACCTCTTCAAATGAACGCACTAAGTACTTTGGTTGGATTAGTGCTGTTGTTGGGGTTGGCACTGCTCTTGGCCCTATAATTGGAGGTGCACTTGCGACTTTCGGAAACAGTGTTCCTATGTATGCTGGTACGGTTATCACATTGCTTAATGCCATATATGGCTATTTTTTTATGCCTGAGAGTCTTGAGAAGTCCAGACGCTCTTTCAGTATTTCTGTTAGAGAGCTTAATCCATTTATACAATTATCCAAGGTTTTTTCCTTTAAATCTGTTAAATGGCTGTTAATTGCTGGGTTCCTAGTTTGGATTCCTAACGGATCATTACAAGCTATCTTCTCTCAGTTTTCAATAGATACCTTTGCATGGCAGCCTATATTTATTGGTCTGACATTTTCTATAATAGGTGTACTTGATATCTTTTCACAAACAATCATTATGCCACGATTACTCAAATTCTTGACAGATAAAAAAATTGCTCTTTTAGGCATGATAAGTCAAATTATTGGTTTTATCCTTATTTCAATTTCAGCCCTTACAGATTTTTATTTCGTCTTTATTGTTGGGATGATTTTCTTCGGGCTGGGTGATTCGGTCTTTGGGCCATCATTTAACGGTATGCTTTCAAAATCAGTTAGTGACAGTGAGCAAGGGCATATACTAGGGGGAGCCCAAAGCATTCAATCTCTAGCTCGGTTCATTGGACCAATTATTGGCGGTCAGTTGTATTCAGTAGTTAGCCACACTACTCCAGCCGTCATGGGTGTGGTATTGATTGGTATCTCTACTCTCGTTTTATCAAAAAAGCATCGTTATAGTTAATAAAAAACAACCCTTAAACAAGAACAGAAGAACTGCCTCTTAACCGATGGGGGTTTTTTCTGTTTTATAACTGTATACCTTATAAGCAGTTAGTTCACATAAACACTCTTTCCGGAACACACGCAAAAAGAGAATACTTGGAAATGAACTGAACCCAAAAAGTTAGACAATTTATATTTAAGCAACGTAGTTGGCTTGAGTACGGTATTCGACTGGACTCATGCCTTTCAATTTTTCCTTAATGCGAGTGTTATTGTAGTAATGTACATATTCTTTTAGCTCTCTCTCAAAATGGTCCATATCTTTAAATTATTGAAGGTATAAAAGCTCTGACTTCAGTTTGGGAAATAAATTAATAACAAGAAAATAAAGGGTTCTATAACGCGGAAATTTGCGTTGAATCAGGAGTTATATGAAAAACAAAAGTTAATTTTGTCAGCGAGCATTTCTCTGCATTTCAAAGTCTTTGATTAACTAGGTTTTTATTTATAAATGATTGTGACGAGAAAGCATCTTTCTATTTGTACGGGAGGTACTTTTTCGTTTCTTATAAAAATATAAAAATGGAGGAACGAAAAAAAGCCCAATTTCTCTAGTTTAATACTTAGGAATTGGGCCTTTTAATATTAGAATTCCCTTGACGTTGTAAATCCGCATTTCCTGATACTACCCCTTTTAGATAGAGGAGAAACTACTCTTTTGTATCCCTTTCATATAAATATAAAATATAATCAGTCATAACACCGGGATGGCCTAATTGCCGTAGCATAGCTATAATATTGCCACGATGATATGTTCCATGATTGACAACGTGTTGTACTACATCAGATAAACGGGTTTCGAGTCGTCCAGCAAATGAAGTTTCAAGCACAAAGTCGCTTTCTATATCTTCTTGATGATTGAGAAACGCTTTGTACCGGCCTGATAAATCGAAAAACATCGTTTCTAATTCCTCAATTCTTTTCGTTTCAATCTGTTCTCTCAATTGATTAGCCGACGCAAATGCTTCATCAAACTTTTCACCAGAAATACAATCTAACCATATGTTGTCAGAGACATAAATGTGCGCCATCACCTTTGATATAGAAGAAAAAACGCTCTGAATTTCCTTTTCGTAAATATCCTCAGAAAGTTCTTTTAATCGGTCGAAAATTTTTTGGTTTGCCCATACATGGTAGTCGTACAATTTTAATGAGTGATGTGACATTTAAAACTCCCCCTATTTCCCAATTCATTATCGACATTACACAAGGTATCAGTAGTCAACTTAACTATACTTCTATAAAAATATCCTCCAGACCTTTTGTTTAAAGGAGTTTTTTGTTCACTTAATATGAATTATAAGAAGTAACAAACCTTTAAAATTCCTATTATTAAAGGTTTTTATATATTTATAATTCAAATTTTGTAAAAGAAAAGTTCCAAAAAGGATAATAACTCTTGCCTTGTTATATTCTTTAGGATACAATACTGAGATATTTCCTCACCATTTTTATTCTGATTTGAAAACCTACTGTACTCTTGTTTGCACAGTAGGTTTTCTATTATAGAAAAGCGTACAATTCAATCACAGTACAAATGATTGGAAAAGGAATGATTAAATACCGAATAGTGGTAATGATTATCTTTATGTAAAATCTAATAACTCTTCTTATAGCTGTAAATAGATAAAAACATATTGACATTTAATTTCAAACTAACTATGATGATATACATTACATACACTTTAATTTAATAAACAAAAGCTAAGATAGGATCTTAAGTAATCCTAATCTCCCTGTTATAGAGAGCTGATAATTGGTGGAAGTCAGTACAAAGATTAGAGATGAAATTCACTCCTAGAGCTTCCTCTTCTAATAGTGTTTTAGAGAGGACGGATAAAACCGTTATGGTAATTAAGAGGTAAGATGTTTTTACAATATAGGGTGGTACCGCGAAATTTTCGTCCCTGCTGAATAATTCAGCAGGGACTTTTTTATGTTAAAAGGAGGGCATCATGAAAGAAAATACTGCATCAAAGAATACGTTAAAAAAGCAATTATTACCGCGACACATTCGAATGATTGCTATTGGAGGAATGATTGGAACAGGGATTTTTAAAGGGAGTGCTGATACAATTGGATTAGCAGGACCTTCGGTTATCTTTTCGTATCTATTTGCTGGACTATTGCTTCTCATTGTAATGGGAGCTTTGGCTGAAATGGCTATTGTATACCCATCCCACAATATGAAAGATCTAATTCAAAAAGCTTTTGGAAGACGTTTTTCTTTTGTAATGGGGGCTACTTATTGCTTTATGTGGCTTACTGTGTGCGTTATTGAAGTCATCGCTGCAGGTAGTTTTCTGCAATATTGGTTTTCTTCTATTCCTTTATGGATTCTTTGTCTTATTTGTTCAATTGTACTTATTTTAATTAATGCTACAAGCGTAAAGTCTTTTGGAGAAATTGAGTTTTGGTTTGCTGGTATTAAAATCTTTGTTATTATTGCTTTTATTTTATTAGGTATAGCGATACTATTTGGAATTATGCCAAGTAATAATTCATCTTCTCATTATCTTCATAATTATAGTGATTTTGTGCCAAATGGCTGGAAAGCCGTTTTTTCTACATTACTTGTAGTCATTTTCTCGTATGGAGGATCAGAACTCATTGGTTTAACTATTACGGAAACAAAAGATGCTGAAAAGGTATTACCAGGGGTAGTTAAAGGCGTTATGTGGAGAGTAGTTCTGTTTTATACTTTGCCTATTTTTATTATCTGTGGCTTGATACCATGGGATAAAATTGATGCAAATGCTAGCCCTTTTGTCCAAGTATTTGAAACAGCCGGGCTTCAAGGTGCTTCTCATATTATGAACTTTATTTTATTAACAGCTGTCCTTTCAGCAGCCAATTCAGGTATTTATGGCTGTACAAGGATGCTTCATTCTTTATCTCAGTCGGGAGATGCTCCTAAAAGTTTGTCCTATGTAAATAAACAAGGCGTACCTGTTTACAGTTTAGCTTTCAGTGTCCTATTTTTATTATTGGGAACGTACCTCGTATACTTATATCCTGAAAAAGCTTTTTCTTATTTATTAGCTATTCCTGGATTTACAGTTTCTCTTATATGGATTAGTATTTGCTTAGCTCAGCTAAAGCTACGTCCTCAATATAAAGAAAAACCATATTTTAAACTTTGGGGCTTCCCTTATTTAACGCTTTTTGCCGCATGTACATTAATTATTAGCTTCATAGTTTTTCTCATAGACAGTGCGAATAGGTTAAGCTCTATAGTTTGTGTAGCATTCGTTCTTATAATGGTAATTATTTCATTTTTCAAAAGGAACACCAAACCTACTTCTCTTGAAGTACCGAATGATACCAATTAGATTTTACATTCTTCAAAAACTTAAATCAAAAAAAGATACTTTATAAAGTATCTTTTTTTGATTTATAGAATCACTTGCTTCATCTGAGGGCATTTTTAGTGATTTAACTCACGATTTGTTTTTGGGATTTTGCTCTTCATTCCAAGCCTCTAAGGTTTCAAGGCCTGTTAAGTGCCCAAAATGGTGATATATGATTGCGTTTGATATACCTTTGTTATCCACACTGTAAATTCGTTAATCATGTTAATTAACTCGCGAATGTACTTGTTTTTTTGATGTTCAAACTGTTTGTACGTTCCCGCTACTTTGCTAAAATCAATCCATTTCTTTAGTTTAATCATAGGCGGATTAGTGCTCAAAAAATATGCGAGTTCTTGCAGCTGATTACTGATCCTCAGCCATGTTTCTACTTTGATTTCTGTCACTTGGGTAGGTTGATACTGTGGCACATACTTGCAAATCGTGGTATAGAAATAAGCAAAAGCTTCATCAGCAAAATAGACTGATTCTTTATTCCAATACTTTGCATTGTACTCACCTGGTTTCACTTCTATATAATAAGCATTTTCGACCTTGTCCACATTGGTTATCATTTCAAAAGGAGATTCCATAGTAACACCTCTTTTTTAGATAACGTTAGTATGTCCTTTTTTATTAGTGATTTACCTAAAAATTACTCCCAAGTTAATATCGTGTACTTTTATTTTTTTAACCATTTATAAAACATAGGTATGATTGCCTTTCCTTTGAATAGGTTAGTTGTAAAAAACCATATAGCCGAAAGGAAGTAGCAATTATGCATATAGAAATGAATATCTTATTTACTTTAGGTTCTTTACTGGGTTTATTAGCAGGGGGAGGACTTCTCAGATTAGTAAACCATCTGGCAAGGGGAAGAATCCAATTTATGTATGCTATATGCGGTGGAATCTTATTGGGCTTATTGTTCTTTGATATCCTTCCGTCTACTTGGCATCTATATGATTTAAGAGGCGTTTTATTAGGAATTGTAGCCGGATATATCATCATGCTATGCATTGACCTCTTTTTGCATAAACAAAACAGCGAAATTTCACCCTTACAGGCACTTATCTTATTAACGGTTGCTATCTTTTTTCATAATGTCATCACAGGTATTACATTTGGAATAACAGATATGCACCAATCAGCTTCTGTATTCGCAGCTACCCTTTTACATCAGGTCCCAGAGGGGATGGCAATTATGACAGTCCTCTCTATAGCAAAAATACCTAACACCTTCTTTTTACTAATTATAGCCATTCTGTCGCTGTCTTTAGGAGGCAGTTTATTCATTGGTGAAAGTGTACAAGTTTCCTCACTTAAACTACAAGCTTTATCGACTGGCGCAGCAATCGGTACACTGTCTTTTGTTATCTTTCATGAAATAATTGGAAATACCATCAAGCACTTCAGGAAATTGCATGTATGGCTATTAATTTCGCTAGGATTCGTAATTATTTATGTTTATCAATATTCTCTTTCATTATTTCATGGCCATTAGAACGATTAAATTTAAGTGTCAAAAAGACACCTGCAAATGTATACAGCTATACCTCACTCTGATCATTTATAAAAGAAGAACATTTCACACAATGTTCTTCTTTTACATTACTTCCTAGGGTCATGATTATGGTAACTAGAAATAACTGCTTAGAATCCATATTTAATTCTCCTATATGTAAGCTTTTGTATGTTACCACTCTCTCCACTCTTCTGTAATATCCTCTTCAGTCTCTAAGCCAGCTGCATTTGCAGCTTTAATGATAAACTCACAAAGTTCTTCTCTTTCTAACGTTTCAATGAAATAATCAAATTGTTCATTTAATTCGTTTAATCCTATAACTATCTCTTTTACATATTCTAAGATATCTTGTTCTGACATTTTATCTACAGAATCTTTAAGTCTATTCATATAAGTATCAAGGATTTCATCAGTGGCTTTAATATTCTCTACAGTGAAAATTTCATCATCTTCCATTCTTTGTTGCCAAGCTACTGTCGGTTTATTATTTTTTAGGTCTTGCATTATTGTAATATCTCCTTAGGGTCATATTTCCATTGAGCTATAAGCCTAATGCTAATCTGATTATATATCAAAATTAACCTAGAAGATTGTAGATACCCTTTTTATTTTTAGTTACTGTAAGACAGGTGATTATGGATATAAAAAATGTGCTAATTAGTGGATGAATCCTACTTTTCACTTAAATAAAAGGTCAATTTCTTCTCGATCATAATCCAAAATCCAATTATTATATTCTTCATAAAGAAAGCGTATAGATTCTTTACTTGAGGCTAAGACATCACATCCGCGGTCATCATACAAATGAAAAATCATTTTTTTAGAGAGATTAATAAAGTAAATATCATAACTACTTTGGGAATTACTCTTCAGAATAGTAGATGGATGAGCAAAGTCTTCATAATTAATAGCCTTTAAAAGCTGCGCATATCTTAATTCTGTTTTCTTACAAGAAAGTCCAAAGCGATGGGTCAAAGATTGATCATCGTCTTCATCTTCATCCTGAAATATACTCGGCAAACAGTGATGGTTTAATTGATATAGCCGCTGTTTATCTTTTATGTATTTTAAATAAACGTTTAAAGGTCTTTTTTGAAGGAAACGATCTTTGTTCGTAGTATGCACATCCGTAACAAAAAGAATCTCATCTCCCTCTCCAAATACCCTTTGAAATAATGTGATTGATCGATGAAAAGCTTGATTCAAACAATCTTTTTCGTGAGATGAAATTAATGGATCTGATATTTCAAAGCGAATGCTATATTTCCAGGAATAAAACAGAGCTGGACTTAAAGTTAATCCTTCAAAGTATTTTTCTGAAAATAAAGGCAGAGTGTTAGTGCTCATGTATTTTTCTCCATATTTTATAGTTTATAAGTAACTTTTTTTACTTAAACATTAAGTAATTGTTTTAATTCTTTTTTTTAAGCTTTTATAGCGCCCATTAATATGGTCAAGTTCTAACTCCATTTCAATTAATTGTTCTATAACTTTCTCTTTATCTAGTGAAGAGCTAAGAAGAGCTTCAATTAACCGCTCAATTTTATTACTACTCTCAGAAATGTTATTTAAATTTAAATCAGTCTATTTATTAAAATAAAAAGCACCTCAATTAATAGATGCCTAGTTTTTATTATTATTTTTCTTCTGTAATCATAAACTGTACCACGTTATTTAAATTGATGTGCACTAACTCTTTTTCATTCGAAATGAATCTTTCATATTTTGTTATATGACTAATGACTTCTTTCTTTGATGCGGCTTCGAATTTTAATTCCTTTGTCCTGCCATTTATAAATTCGAAAATAACTTTAAATTTAAGCATAGGTGTATCTCCTCATTATCTACTTATTATTCTTGTTTCATTAATTCTTCTTCAAAGAAAAAATACTTGGATATTTAGTAACCGTATAAGAGTATCTTTTCATGTTTTTTACATAATGAATTTTTAAGATTGTTACTAATTCATTCGATACTCTTATAGTTACTGTTTTTCCATCACTAAATATTTTCACGTTATATCCTTCATCTTCTCTCCTACGTTCTGTTCTTGCCTTTTTAATAGCGAACAGCTAAGGAATGTTCGCTATTAATGATGGGTGAGAAAAATGTGTCAGTCCTATTATCTTTGGGCTAACGTTTACATACGCATCAATGCGCCATTAGGCTTTGGTAACTCCTCAGCTGTTATCAGATTCATTTTACAAAAATGTTCAAAAAATTGTTGTGCCAGCTCTCTTTCCTTTGGGTCACTTTTTAACTCAGCTATATCAAGCAAAATTTGAGCCATCCATAAATTATCAAAATAACGGTATTTACCTGTATTCCATGTCATTTTTTGGGATGTTCTTTCATTTACATAATATTTCCAGAAAGGCATCTGATCCGATTCCTGTTCTGTAAGCTGGAGTCTGTATTTTGAATGAGCAGGAATATATCCATCTTCACAAAGCTTACCGATAAAATCTTCATTCACCATATAGACGCCTAAGATACGTCTGTCTTTTTCAGGCATACTGGAATCTATTGCTGTTAACAAGACAGCACTATTTTGGTGCAAACGGATGGGTTTGGTTGGCTTCCCCTTGTTATTACCACTTTTTATTACACCTGAAAAAACCTTCCACTCTAAAAAAGAACTATTCTGTTCTTCTATGTCACACCAAAAAACCATTTGTGATTCAGAATGAAGTTTATGATTCTTCATAAGTTTTTCAAGTCCCCAGCGAAGTTCCTGGTTTTTTCGTTGTAGTTTTTTTTCCTCTTCCTTCTTCCGTTCTTCCTCGTTGTGTTCCATTTCCTTTTTTTCTATAATTTTTTCGAGTGAATGAGCAACACTTTTATCATGCAGTTTTAGATGCTTTCCAAATACATCAGGGAAAACAAACTTTTTATTTTCCGATGCGAAATGTATTTCAATACTAGAATCATTACATTTAACTATACTACCTATCCCAAAAAGCTTGTGTGTAACTTTCTTATTGATTAGATTCATTATTCTAGGCCTCCTTGTAGAATAAAAACTCGGTTACTATTAGATGGTAAATTAATAATTTTATTCAACTAACTTACCTTTAAAGCTCACACAACTGTTTGAGTTTTTTTCAGTTTTAAAAAAGGGTATTGAAAAAATGTATCCATAATTCTATCTGAAAAAAACACAGCGGAATTCGGAATACGATCGAAAAAACAATTGTAAAACTATTATAACATTTTTTGAAAATATTACAAATTTTTCATTGACAATATATTTTAATTTGAGGTAAAATGAAGTTTTATTATTTATAATAACTCGAAATAAAAGTTTCCAACAAGTCATGAAACTTCTGGAAAGTCCCTATAAATAACCATTTGATTACCGGTGATAAGCGAAATGATTCCACGATTAAACTAATCTTTAAACTAACCCTCCTTACGTTGGCGGCTTAGTTTAGGGATGTACTACTACGGTAAGTGGTGCAATTAAAAAGCAAAAGAAGAAGATATGAACATTATTACTAAGTGTTTAGAAATTCTTATATCAAAAATTCCGTGCATTATTCCATGAAAATAAAATGGTAAGAAACACTAATTTATATAAATGATTATTACTCCTTTATAAGCTATAATGTAATATGAGGAGTAGTGATGTTAGTATGTATTATTACGGCAAAAGAAACCAAGAACCTTTAGCTCAAGAAAAAACAGAGGTTTGGGAATGTACAGTAGAAGATTGTAAGGGCTGGATGAGAAAAGATTTCTCTTACGATAACCACCAAAAATGCCCTTTGTGTGGAAATCACATGGAAGCTGGAGAACGGCTTATTAATAAAATCCCCCTTAATCCCCATCGAAGATAATTTGTACCAATGCTATCGCATAGATTAAAAATTACTACTATATTATTTAATTGAAAATATAGCTAATTTATTTGCATTTGCTTTCTATTTCTAATGTATGTTATAACTAGTTATACCTTGTATCGATCGTCTTGTCTAAAACCCAGGCTTTTTTTTAAAAGCCTGGGTTTTCTACTGAACTAATAGTAGATAAATCATGGTTTTCTAATTATAAGACCATAAAAAAAGGACTCCTTCATAAGGAGTCCTTTTTGTTATCACTTTTGATTATGCTTTGTGAACGTTAGCAGCTTGTGCTCCACGTTGACCTTGCTCGATATCAAAAGTCACTTTTTGACCTTCTTCTAATGATTTGAAACCTTCACCTTGAATAGCACTGAAATGAACGAATACATCGTCTCCGCCTTCGATTTCAATGAAACCGAAACCTTTGTCTGCATTAAACCATTTTACTGTACCTTGTGTCATAATGTTGCCTCCTGCTGTGGAATATTCCACAAATGTATTACCTTTCTTGCCCAATCATACTATTTCAAGATAAAAACTTCTGTTTAAGGTTTTTCTTCTCTCAATCTTATACCGAACAAAAACAAGTTAAACATAGTGTAACACATAGAGATATTGATAGCAAATAATTGCTTTTTTCCGTTCTTCACTAAAAACAGTATTATGAGAAACGCTCAGAATTGGAACGAGTGGACAATCACCCGCGAAATAAAGAATATCTTCTTTTGATAGCTTCTCAGTACAACATTTCAACACTTATGCACCAGAATCCCCTTAACTATGTATAGTTAATTTATGGTTAAGTTTTTCCAATATAGATAGTCTCAAAAAGTACACTTTTTGGGATTGTAAAAAAATGACTTAAAAAAACAGCTATCCCATTCGAAAAAATATACTTTTACGGACTCCTAATTTTTAACTTTATTCAAACACTAAAGGAATAAAGTTAAAAAATTTATTGGAATTAATAAAATTACTTTAACGAAACTTGAAAGAGGTTAATTAATACTTTTAATGAATTAATTTACTTTTAATTTATTTTTAACCATATTTTAATGATTCACTATAATTATTGGATTATAATGGAATCACCAAAGTGATTATCCTTCTTTCAACTTGCTTTCTATCTAAAGCAAGTCTTTTTATTTATCGGAATGAAAATGCCTAGAATGATATAGGTTGCACCGTATCCATATATTTCATTAGTAATCAGATTAAAATATATTTCAAATATACAGAGAAACGCTCTCTGAGGGAATGAACTTTGGTTTTACATATAATAAAATAAATAGTTCGACGTAAATTTGAGCAATTTAGAAGCTCTTATTTTCTTCTTATTATTGATTTTGAAACACTTGTTTTGAAATTAGTTAACCTAATGTCACTCTCAATAACTACAAACGCCTTTCATCAAGAAGTGTTTATAACGTGCTATTTTTAATAAACTTCATTTCTATATACAAACCAAAAGTTAATAACATATATACTGATAAAGAATGGAAATAGGAGAGGATAATCTTGACTAAAAATCATCCATATTTAGATGAGAAAGTTATGACTATAAAAATCGTTACTGAAATGACAGGTTTATCAGAAAGACAAGTTCGTTATTATGAAGAGCGAGAGCTTATTTTTCCAAAACGAAACTCTTCAGGTACCCGAATGTATTCCTTTTCCGACATTGAAAGGTTAATGGACATTGCAGAAAAAATTGAAGATGGTGTTAGAACACGGGAAATGCGTAAGGATTTATTTTAAAGTAGGTAAATTTGATTTGTTCTTTTAGTCTTTGTTCATGCTTACTCAATCTCTATATTCAATATTTACTGGGTTATTTTTATTCGGATTTTTTATAAATGTATATAAGATAAGACTTTTATGCACTCCATTATTATTTAGCCTAGACAGAAACATCGATACATAAGGGACGTATAAAGATGTCTATATTTTATAAAAATGACTCTGTTAGAACCCTTATTCCCATAAAGTTTCTCTTTTTCATATGTTCCTGAAAGAGTGATTATGGTAACTAGCATATTAAGTAAGCCCCTTTGTGTTAAACTGTACACAGAAACATGTATGAGTCTGGGGGCAATATAATGAAATGTGCAATAGGGATAGTTCTTATTGCTCAAGCTTTATTAACGTACTTAACTATTAAGACAGCATATACTCCTTACACCGTTAGAATATTAGATAGAAATACTGGAGTTATGAAAGTTTCCTATAGTTTCCCTTTAACGTACTGGTTAATCTTTATAGGTTTGGGCATCATGTTTTTAGTGGGAACATATTTAGTTTTTGCTAAAGAAAAGAAGCAGATCTTTAATTAAAGGTCTGCTTTTTATTTTTACCGATAAATGGTTTTATGTTAACTAATGATTAACAACAAGCATTAGTTACAGGTAGCTTTTCATTTGGCCCATCGCTGTTCTTGTGAACCTCACTATCAGATTTCGTATAAAAGAATTCCCATTCGTTTCCATCCGGATCTGTTACCCAAAACTTATCTTGCACAGCATAGCAGCAAGTTGTATCCATTTCTTCACGAGCAAAGAAGCCTTCTTTTTCTAATCGTGATTTATGAGAATGGATTTCTTCAGGAGTTTCTACTTGGAAGCCGAAATGATTCACTTGATTACCTTTTACTTCGTCTCGTACGTTTAAAGTGAAATTTAATCCTGGCTCATCTACTAAAAATTTAGCGTAATCTACTTTCGTTTTCACAGGTTGAACGCCAAATACCTTTTGATAAAACTCCATGGACGCCTCTAGATTCGTTACATTAATTCCTACGTGAACATATTTCATTTACACTTCCTCCTTCGCATTATAAACAATATTATTTTAAATATATTAATTTAAGAGCAGTAGCCGCTTTTACTTGTATCTTTTCTAAACAAGCAGCAAAGCTCCTCAGATAACAGGTGATTTACCTCTTTATCATGTAAATCATAATAGCTCCATGTCCCTTTTGTTTCTTTTGTGATAAGGTTTGCTTCTAATAAAATTTTTAAATGATAGGAAAGTTTAGATTGAGACATCCCAAAGAATTCAGTTAGGTCACATACGCATGTCTGTCCCCGCTGGCAGAGCTCATACATAATTTCTAATCTCTTTTGATCAGCAAGTGCTTTAAATTTTTGTTCGTACTGTTTAAATGGGTGCTTTCCTTCCTTAACTGTTTCCATTGTCATTCTCCTTCATCAACTTTTTTTGATTTAATGATCGAAGCTTTCGGCAGCTTTTTTAAAGTTACTATATGTAGTTTCCCCTCTTAGCATAGGATCTTGATGAAAAAAACGCTGAAAGATTAAGTTTTGTGCTTCCTTCTGGTCCATCCCTTGGGTGTTCATAACTAAATGAAAATAGGCTCGAAAGTATGTAACAGATAAGTTTCCAGAGTTGTTGACTCTCACTGCTTTCATCCTCACTTTCATAAATCAATTTTTTTTGATGTATTCATCATACCTGGAAAATTTAGATAAATCAAGAAATTAATCAACTTTTTTTGATTAATGTTTAAAATGTATATTTTCGTTGAATATATAATAAAATACTTATATAATTATATTTGAAAATAAGGAGGTGAGTCATAATGGATGTAAAAGCGCAGGTAGAAGTGGAAAAAGCAGTACAGATACTGAAGCTGCTTGGAGATAAGACAAGATTGTCAATGATGAAGCTGCTCCAAAATAACGAGTGCTGTGTTTGTGAGCTAGTTGAAATTTATAAAGCAAGTCAACCGGCTATTAGCCAACACTTGCGGAAGTTAAGAGCTATCGAACTCGTAAGTGAAAGACGAAAAGGACATTGGATCTTCTATTCCTTAAATAAAGAAAACAGCTATTATCAGTTTGTCCTTGATATACTCGATTCTTTACCAAGCGAAGATGAACGATTAAAAGAACTAGAAAAGCAAGGTTTACGTATTAATTGTTGCTAATAATAGGAGGTCTGTAAAGTGATATCAGTTATAGTAGCCTCCCTCATCTTCTTAGTGACATTGATTTTTGTCATTTGGCAGCCAAAGAACTTGTCTATTGGTTGGTCAGCATGTGGAGGCGCAGTATTAGCTCTTTTAGCAGGTGTGGTTGATTTCCATGACGTGCTGGATGTAACTCAAATTGTATGGAATGCAACATTAACGTTTATTGCAGTTATTATTATTTCCTTAATTTTAGATGAAATTGGATTTTTCGAGTGGGCAGCTTTACATATGGCGCGTACTGCAGGAGGCAATGGCGTTCGCATGTTCGTTTATGTATCCCTCCTTGGAGCTGTAGTAGCAGCATTATTCGCAAACGATGGAGCAGCCTTAATTCTAACACCTATTGTACTTGCCATGGTACGAGCACTTAAATTTGAAGATAAAATGGTCTTCCCTTTTATTATCGCCAGTGGATTCATTGCAGATACAACATCGTTACCTCTTGTAGTAAGTAACTTGGTCAACATTGTATCAGCTGATTTCTTTGGTATTCGCTTTTCTGAATTTGCATCACGTATGATTGTGCCAGATCTGTTCTCACTTTTGGCAAGTATTGTTGTCTTATATTTGTACTTTCGTAAAAGCATCCCTAAGAAATACAATCTAGATGATTTACAGAAACCGGTTGAAGCCATTAAAGATAAGAAAATGTTCCGTTTATCAGGAATCGTTTTATTCATTTTAGTTCTTGGTTACTTTATTGGTGAGTTTTTCGATATTCCTGTTTCTATTATCGCAGGTATTATTGCGATTTTATTCTTAGGAATAGCAAGAAAGAGTCCCGCTGTTCACACTAAAAAAGTGTTAGCAGGAGCTCCGTGGGCGATTGTTTTCTTTTCGATTGGTATGTATGTTGTTGTCTATGGATTACGTAATGTAGGGCTAACTAAAGTATTAGCAAGCCTCATTCAAGCAACGGCTGACCATGGATTATTTGCTGCAACCATTGGCATGGGATTCATTGCAGCCATACTTTCATCGATTATGAACAACATGCCAACCGTGATGATTGATGCTTTGGCCATTGATGCAACTTCTGCAACAGGTACAATTAAAGAAGCCTTGATTTATGCAAACGTCATTGGTTCGGACTTAGGACCAAAAATTACACCTATTGGCTCTCTAGCCACTCTCTTATGGCTCCACGTTCTTTCGACAAAAGGAGTTAAGATTTCTTGGGGAACCTATTTTAAAACAGGTATTATCTTAACCATCCCAACATTGTTTATTACGCTTGTTGGTTTATATATTTGGTTATCAATTATTTCTTAACACATCATAAAGGAGATTTTACACATGTCTAAAAAAACACTTTATTTCTTATGTACAGGTAACTCTTGCCGTAGCCAAATGGCTGAAGGATGGGCAAAAAAATATCTAAATAATGATGAATGGGATGTACGCAGTGCAGGGTTAGAAGCTCATGGATTAAATCCCAATGCTGTAAAAGCAATGAAAGAAGCTGGTGTTGATATCTCAAACCAAACATCTGATGTCATTGACCCTGAAATTTTAAATAATGCGGATTTGGTCGTTACATTATGTGGCCATGCAGCAGATCACTGCCCAGTAACGCCTCCCCATGTGAAACGTGAACACTGGGGATTTGACGATCCTGCAAAAGCTGAAGGAACAGATGAAGAGAAATGGGCGTTCTTCCAGCGTGTACGTGATGAAATCGCTGAACGTATTCAGCGTTTTGCTGAAACAGGTAAATAATTAATCAAGAAGCAGTCTATTTGTGTAGACTGCTTTATTTCTTCCTGAAATCTGTTTTATAGTAACTAAGAATATCCGGAATGCGTTATTAGTCTAACCAGATTTGTAGATTCATATATACCCAAATTTAAAAATGTAGATTGTAATCGATTCTACTTATATAAAAAGCTACCTTTCCCCTAATTTCTATCATTTGATAAGTAAATGCTAAAGTATAAACTTACTTTTTATAAATATAAGATATTCTTTTAGCTAGTTTGTAGAAAAACTTTCGCCTTTACAATTAGATGCGTTTATTGTATGATTACACAACAGGAACATTTGTTCGACACTAAGGGTTTAGAGATGAATAAAGGAATACCAGAGCAAACTAAGACAGTTAAACACAAAATTTTCTCGCACTGAGCAAAAACATTTGAGCCAACTCTTATTCTTTATCGAAATACCTTGGCGTTTATTGTAAACGTAATAACAATCGGAGGTTTCAAATTATGAATGATAAAAAAGCAGCACTAGACATGGCTCTAAAACAAATTGAAAAACAATTCGGTACAGGATCAATTATTAAAATGGGCGAAGGCACACATACAAAAGTTGAGGCATCTAGCTCAGGCTCATTAGCTTTAGATATAGCTCTTGGAATTAATGGTTATCCCAAAGGAAGAATTATGGAAGTTTACGGGCCCGAAAGTTCAGGTAAAACAACCGTTTCCTTACACGCAATTGCAGAAGTACAAAAAAATGGAGGCCGAGCTGCCTTTATTGATGCTGAACACGCACTTGATCCAGTTTATGCAAGAAAACTAGGTGTAGATATTGATGAGTTACTGTTATCTCAACCAGATACTGGTGAACAGGCACTTGAAATTGCTGAAGCATTAGTTAGAAGTGGCGCTGTAGATATTATTGTTGTTGACTCAGTAGCTGCATTAGTTCCCCAAAAAGAAATTGAAGGAGAAATGGGAGATTCTCACGTAGGTCTACAAGCTCGTTTGATGTCTCAAGCTCTTCGTAAACTATCTGGAGCAATCAATAAGTCCAAAACCATTGCCATCTTCATCAACCAAATCAGGGAGAAAGTAGGCGTTATGTTTGGAAATCCGGAAACAACGCCAGGTGGAAGAGCACTAAAATTCTATTCTTCCGTTCGTCTTGAGGTTCGCCGTGCTGAACAACTTAAACTAGGAAATGACATAGTTGGTAACAAAACAAGAATTAAAGTAGTCAAAAATAAAATGGCGCCTCCTTTCCGCATTGCTGAAGTAGATATTATGTATGGAGAAGGTATCTCAAGAGAAGGAGAAATCTTAGATATCGGTTCTGAAGTAGATATTGTTCAAAAGTCTGGATCCTGGTTTTCATATAATGAGGAGCGTTTAGGACAGGGACGAGAAAACGCTAAGATTTTCTTAAAAGAAAACCCTGAAATTAGAGAAGAAATTAGAAAAAGAATTATTGATTTCAAATATGGTGATAATATTAATAACGATAATGTTATAGATAACGATAGCGATAGCGAAAACGAAAACCAATAAAGGCATAAAACACCTTTCCCACGGTTTGAACTGCACCCCATTATTAGATAAAAAAACTCTAATGATGGGGGTGTTTTTATGTCAAGGCTATTGATTTGTACCTAAATAAACACTACTCATATAGAGAAACAGCATGAATCTTCTTGCAATCCATTTGTATATTTACAATGAACGCACCTTTCTCTTTGTTTCAATGAAATAAAAAGTATTGCTATTATTCTTAATAATTATTGGTTTAATAGGATTCCTAGCTTTTAAAGTTGTTAAAAGGTTAAAAAAGAAATAAGTAACAAGAAGGACCTGCTGTCAAAACAGCAGGTTCTTTTTAATAAGAAGATACATAATACCAGTTTTTATGTACTTTTTTTATTTGTTCAAAATCCCCGTTAAAATCGCTTTTTGAAGGTTTGTTATCGTTTGGGTTATATACAAACCCCGAAAAATTGTCTAGCATCCCACGGTATGTAAAGAAAAGAATTGATTTAGCCTTTCCTTTTGTTTCTACTACGATGTCGCCCCCACCTTTAGACAATTGAGTATACTTTTTAGGTAATTGAATAAGTGATGGACTATCAGATACATTAGGTTTAATAACACCATTTTCTATTTGAGTTGCAACCTCTTCTCTCTTATCTTGATGGATTTTAAAGTTGAGATCTAAGTTGACTTGATTGAATGGAAAGAAAAACCATAATAAGATAGTAATGAGCTGAATAACAAACGGCTGCCACTTTCTCTTTTTAAAAAGATGAATTAATGTCCATATAGTCATTATGATAAAGAAAGCATATACAAATAACCAAATAGGTAACATTAAAAATTCTGTTATCATATCAACCAGATCCCACTGGAACAAGGACACTAAAATAACGAAAAAACTACTAATTAACGATAAAAGCAACAATCGACTACATTTCACACATTTTCCTCTTCCTAAAATAATTCTTTTTTACCTTAAGTATAATTATATATTAAAATCCTTATAAAAGCGTATGTATAATTCATACATAATTTGTTAACACAATCACTCTTCCAGAAAACATTATAAAAAAGGACCCTTGACGAAGGATAGTTCTTCCAAGGATCCTTTTTCCGGAGTATGCAGCTTTTTATACATTGTTGACTGATCAACGTTTTCTCAGTAGGTGGATGAGAAACTAATGTATAAGAAGTGCACCTTTTATACATATGTTAATTTTAAAAAATATAGTATTTTCAGGTGAAACTGCCTCTTTTTTTTAGTAAACCTTTATAAGATATTCTGATAACATCCAAATTTAAGATGATATACAAATTTCTATTCTGCATGCTTATAAACATCCGGTCTCAGGCTTTCAAATATTGGAATGTATGTTTGTTGTTCTGTAACTTTCTGTATATCAATTTCCGCTGTTATAATCTCTTCTTGATCTCCCCCCTCTTCTACGATGTTTCCATTGGGATCAATGACCATTGAATGCCCCGCGTATGTGTTGCCGACATGATTTTCATTACTCATTTTTCCCACGCTGTTACATGCAATGACATAAACACAATTTTCTATAGCTCTTGCCCTCAATAGTGTTCTCCAATGGTCTATATTTCTGGTAGTCCATTGTGCAACGTAGAATATGACTTTTGCACCTTGAGACGTTGGGTAGCGTGTGATTTCTGGAAAACGTAAATCATAGCATATAATTTGACTGGCTTTGATATTGTTAATCTCAAAGACATCTGGGACTTCATCTCCCCCTGTTAAATAATGATGTTCATCCAACATCGGCACGAGATGTATCTTATCTTTTTGATAGAGCAGCTTACCCGTTTTTGATACAGCAAAGGCTGTATTATAAATATTTTCATTTCTTTTATTTGAAACTGAACCTGCAATGATATTCACTTGATGGTTGATTGCTAAACGTTGAATAAAGGGAAAAGCTCTCTTTAAATCAATATCTGCTTTTTCTGCTACATTTTTTAAATCATAACCTGTATTCCACATTTCAGGTATCACAACAATCTCAGTATCTATATGCAGCTTTTCTTCAAATAAGGACTCAATGCGGTTTTCGTTTTGCTTAACTTCACCTTCTATAATCTCTGTTTGAAATAATTGTATTTTCATTTTTCTCCCTCTTATTCATATATAAATTTATAAATAGGATATAAATCACAGTTGTATTTGACATCTTCGCCATGTGATGAAGAAATAATAGAAGGTTTAATTTCATCTATAATTCGTCCGCTATTAATATTTTCACCCATATCAACTGTAAACTTTCGAATCGGCGGATGTAAGGATTCAGCATTAGAAAAGAATAAGTCTCCAGTTAGCAGCACATTGTCACCTTTATGGTGGTATATCACATGTCCTGGTGTATGACCGGGTGTTAAATACACATCTAAAGGTAACTTTTTAATGATGTTGTTACTTAGACTTTCAACTTGATGTTCCACCCCTGTTGTTTCCTTT
Organism: Priestia sp. ST2; assembly: GCF_055810735.1. Classification (NCBI taxonomy): domain Bacteria; kingdom Bacillati; phylum Bacillota; class Bacilli; order Caryophanales; family Bacillaceae; genus Priestia; species Priestia sp. ST2. Next base: position 957,679 of record NZ_JBVVNT010000002.1, read on the forward strand.
TCTGCCTTATTTGGATATGGTTTTTCGCCATTGATAAAAGGCGCTTCAACTTCGTGGGCGTAAATAGGAATATTTAAATTATCTCTTAAATACTTGGCGCCATTAATGTGATCTAAATGGCCATGTGTGAGTAAAATACTTTTGGGGATACCTAAAGATTTTGCTATATTTAACTGAGTATGTGCATAGTCTTTCATTCCTGTATCAATGATATGAACACTCTCACCATCTAGCACGTACCATGTATTAATTTTGACAGGAATTCCTACAACAGTTTTGTAAGTAAGTTTGTAAATATGTCTAGAAATTTGGACAAATTCCAATCGATGCACCTTCTTTTGTTTTATTTGATAATATAAGTTTAGTAAGAAAAAATAGACGTAACAAGAAGGCACAATTTTGTTACTAGCCATTGAGGTGAAAAAATGTCAGACTTTAAAAGTGATCAATACGGTCCTTGTACGTTAACTGTAAAGCGTGCTTGTCCAATTGAGTTAACGATGCATATGATGGGTGGTAAATGGAAAGGTATTATTTTATCTTTGTTATCAAAATCACCCATGTATTATAATGCAATGCGCCGTGAAATACCGGGTATTACCCAGCGTATCCTTACACTGCAGCTTAGGGATATGGAAAAAAAAGGATTGATTAAAAGAGAAGAAACAAACGATAACCCTAAAAGGGTTTTATATTATTTAACAGATCTTGGAGAAAGTTTTGTTCCAATACTAAATTCTTTAGAGAAGTGGGGCAATGCTTATATAAGTCAGCAGGAAGAAGAATTAAAAAAATTGTAACGTTTTAAATAAACTCCTTAAATATATTTTATTTCTTTTTAATGACGCCTTGTTTTTTTATAATGTAAGTACTTAATTAAGTAGTATCCGCGAAACTATATTAACTTGAAAATGCAAACTTATTCAATGAGAAAAACCTTTACCATGGCGGTAAAGGCTCTTCCTATGCTCTTCCCTAATGGGAATCTCTTGTTATCTTTATCTCTATTTTTCATTAAGGTCTATGAAAATTGACTGTTTTCTCGTCATCTCCTGTTCGTTCAAACCATCCTCTAAAAGCCCAGTTATCATAACCTCCATCGCCTTCATTAATAAATGTTCCTTCTTCAAATACCCAGACACCATAGGTAATACCATCATAATCTACGGTGTCAAAATATTGAACACCTTGTAATTGATCTGAATTATACCCTTGGCTCAAATTCATAACCATTACATTGTATCGTTGACCTGATTCAAAGAATGCTTTTTCCATTGCTCCCTTGACGAAACCACTTCGATTGTCGGCTGTTTTAGCCGCATCTGCAATCGCTTGTCCTATGGCTACGGGATCAACTGTTACGTCTCCTCCAACTTCTGCAGCCTCTGCAGAGCCTGCAGAACCTCCTAAATTCGGTAGAGCTAATGGCGTCGCTAACACAGCTAAACCTACGGCAGAAGCTACAACAGCTTGTTTCGCTTTTCTCATTTGATCTCCTCCTATTTTTAGGTGATTCTTAGAACATTTACCCTTTATTACCAAATTAAAACAAAAAAAGATATTATAATTAAGAATGGGAGATGGATAATTTTATTCTTCTAAAGCTTTTGTCCAACCAAACCTAAGTTTATAAGTTTCTTTCTAAAAGCTCTCCTGCTTTTTCTGCCATTTCTCTCGGTGAATATGGCTTTTCATTTTTGAGCCACCACTCAACTACGCTGACGTACACATTAGCAACAAATTCAGCAAGTAATAATTCATTTAGTTTTACATACAGCTTTTCTCTTTATAAATCTTTTTTGATCTTTACTCACGGGTGTTACCAATCGATTTGTTTCTTATCGCTGAAAAGCTTTTCATTGGGTTCTTCAGAGCCAATTGCTGCTAGCCATAAAATGAAAAGCGAGTAATCATGTGACCAGTTTCTTAAAACGGCATATATACGTTATGCTTATAGCTTATTAAACCATTCATCATCAACAGGTTCTAGCCATTCTGTTTCTCCTGGTGTCATTGCTAAGTGCACAAACCAGCTATCCTTTGTGGCGCCATGCCAATGTTTCACATTTGGTGGGATGTTCACGACATCACCTTTTTTTATTAACTGTGCTGCTTTACCTTCTTCTTGATACCAGCCTTCTCCACCTGTTACTAATAATACTTGTCCAACTTTATGAGAATGCCAGTTATTACGAGATCCTGGAGCAAAAGTTACATTTCCAATAGATGTGTTAAGCGGCTTTTCGTCTGTAAATACCATTTTTAAATAGGCGTTTCCACTAAAATTGGCTTCCACTTTTTGTCCTAGTGGAAAGATTGTGCTATTACTTAATTCTTCATGCTTCATATTTCTTCTCTCTCCTTTTAAGCGTTATAAATTTTTTTAGCAATATTAAAAGCAGACCATGCTTTGGGCCACCCTGCATAAAACGAAAGATGAGTAATCACTTCTACAATTTCGTCTTTGGTTACTCCGTTTTTCTTTGCTTTTTGAAGATGCGGCGTTAATTGCTCAAAGTTTCCACCCGCAATTAAGGAAGAAACTGTAATCATACTTCGATCACGCGGAGATAACTCTTTCTCTCGCGCCCATACTTCGCCAAACAAAACATCATCATTAAGCTCAGCAAACTTTGGAGCAAATCCCCCTAACAGCTCTCGTCCTGCGGTTTGTTTTTCCGGCATCTCTCTCTCATCCTTTCTTTCTATTTTGATCGTTACAACAGATGTAGTATAAGACTTAAACTTAGGTTTAAGTCAACAAGAGAATGTCGATGTTTTAAGAAGAAATTCATTATTGACTTAAAGTCGACTTTAAATGATAAGTTCAATAGATATAAGGAGACAATACTAAAGAAAAAACAATTATATATAACCGACTTTAAGCATTCAGTATTAGTCCAAATAAATGATAGAAAAGGTGAATACGATGGCTTATTCAATTGGAGAATTTGCAAAAATCCTTGGCGTAACAGCAAGTTCCCTCAGATATTATGAAAGACAAGGTTTGCTTACACCTAATCGGGATGAGAATAATTTACGAAGATATACGGATGATGATATTGAATGGGCGAAGTTTCTCCTCCATTTAAAACGTTCAGGCATGTTAATAACAGAGTTAAAACAATACACTAAATGGCGTGCAATAGGTGATAAAACAATACAAGAGAGATTACATCTACTTGAAAACCGCAAACACCTTGTACAACAGGAAATACAAACTTTACAACAGAGTCTAGACATTTTAAATCGTAAAATTGAATTTTATAACGATCGGTTAAGAGGCGAATTATATGATTTTGTTCTTTATCCAAATGAAGAATCAAACTCATAACATAAGACAATAGAAAACTTTTTCTATTGTCTTATGTTTAGGTGGAAATCTCTTTTCTAAAATGTATTTTTTTAATCTATTCGGCTAGTATAGGAATGAACAAAATTGCTTGTCCCCTTTTGATCGTCTGTTAGAAAAAGTTGAGGTAATTCATTCAACATGATAACCAACTATTATTTAATGGATTTAGTTGCAATATAACAAGGCATATATTCAGTGATTTTCCCTTTGTGGTGATGATCTTCATAAAGAGCTTGTAGAGTGAATCCAGCTTTTAGCTGTCCACCAATTTGAGTTTCTAAAGAATGACTAAACTGTACACCGCCGTTCTTTATAAGTTCTTCATCATTTTCTATCGTACTTTTAGTTCCGTCATAAGGTAATTTATGAACCACTTGTAATTCTTTCTCATCTTCTCCAAATAAATAGAGAGCAGGGTTTGCAAAGCCAGATAGCAGAACGCCACCTTTTTTAAGAACTCTAAAACATTCTTGCCAAACGTGTTCAACATCTTGAATATAGCAGTTTGATACGGGATTAAAAATCATATCGAACGTCTCATCTTCAAAGGGAAATGTCTTACTCATATCGCCTTTAACTAAATCAATAGAATAGCCTTCTCTAGCGGACACCATTTTTTCTAATTCTAATTGTTTATCAGAGTAGTCAAACACTGTAACTTCTGCATGCTGCGCTGCAAAGACTGGGCATTGCTGTCCTCCTCCACTAGCAAGTCCCAATATTTTTGCTTTTTTAAATGGAATAAACCAGTTATGTGGAACAGGCTTACAAGGTGTTAAGTAAATATCAAAAATACCTTGAGTTGCATCTGCAAAATCTTGATGATTAATAGCTAATGACCATTCTCCTCCAGCTGAAGCCCACTCATCCCACATTTTGGAGTTGATTTTTGTATAATTAGCTTTTTGTGACATAGTTACTCCCCCTTTATCTCTTTTAGTATTTTGTTTAATTTTACCATATCGCTAGAAGAATAATTTAGATGTACTAATTAATTTTTTCTGTTTCAGATAATTAATCTGTACTGGAGAAGTACTTAATAGATATTTTTTAAAATAAAAACACCCTTTTAAAAAATTAAAAGGGTGTTTTTATCTTAAGTATAAAAGCTTGTATATAAATAAGATACGAGTTTTATTTTTAATGGCTTGTCTCGAAGCTTTCAGCCATCATTAGATCATTTTTGTAGGCAGCCATTGCGAGTTCATATCTCACCTTTTGACCCGCTTCTACAAAATCAGCTTCCTTCACAAGGCCTGATACTGAATATTGGTGACCTTTAAAATCTACGTTCAGTTCAGTAATTTGATTGAATTGAAAGCTCTCTATAGGAATTCCATTCACATCTTTCAACAAATACTGGCCATATTTCTCGTTACATGTTTGTGCTACTTGCTCCATTACTTTGAAGGCATCTTCCGGATTTTGTCTATAGTTGAGAATAAGACTTTCATTTACCCGGCGTCTTCCTCGGGTTCCATTCTGAAGTTCCGTAATGTTGCTATATGAGACGGTATAGAGGTAGCCGTCATACTGACGAATCTTTAAGTAGCGCATGGTGATTTCTTCTATTTTTCCTTGGCGGTTTCCGTTGAGAATAACATAATCTCCGTGATGGATCTGACGTTCAAACAGGTAAGTCAGTCCCATTATATAATCACGGATAATATGCTGGAGGATTATTGCCAAGGCACTGGCCAACACTACTGAACTAGTGAGTATCTTTCCAAAGTCAAAGAAATGGCTAAGCACATAAATAAAGAAAAAAGCCAGGCCTACTACTCTTGTCACCTGATTAGAAAAATGCATTAAGGTTTCTTCTCGTTTTTCATCTAAAAAGCTCGTTTTATCAAAGAAAAGCTTAATGAATTTGCGAATAAAATAAACGATAAGTATAATCAGCAGCGCTACCGTTAAAACCTTTACGGGAAACTGCTGGAAGAATTCAGTGAAAACCAACTTACCCACTCCTTATTTCTAACACTATACCAAAAGAATGTACGTAAAGACAAAAATCTTCTGTTCTTCATAAACCTTAATGATAATAGCACGGTTTCATCAAAAAAAGAAGCGGTATCTATGCTTTTTGAAGGTCGGTATATTGATGATAATCTCTCAATTAATTGATATTAAAGGGGTGAGGTGAACTTTAATAGACTAATTTTCTTCGTTATTTTGTAGACTATTCTTATATATCTTTTGACTTTTGCAGACTTTCTAATAAAGACATTCCTATATGTTCATCATTATTTCTACCTAATCTATAATTAGCTAAAACGACGGACGCAACTTTATTTTCTTTATCAATCCCTAAAAATGAGCTGAAGCATCCTGTTCCACCGCCGTGCAACACTACATTATTATTTTTCTTTAAAAGCAACCATCCAAGACCCATATCAAATTTCTTTATTCCATTACCGTGTTTTTTATGACAAGAAGAAAGATATGGTTTATCTTCGTACATATTTATTTTTGCGTATTTAAGTAAATCTTCAGCCGTTGAGGATACTGCCCCCGCAGGTGATATAAAGTTTTCTTTGTCCCACTGCCAGTTGCCGCAATCATTATTTTTGCGGTCATAGCCCTGTAAATTATTGTGTGAAGTGCCTAAACAAGTATCCTTTAGTCCAAGCTCATTATGAAGAAAGTCATTCATAGTGTCCCAATATCCTTTGCCTGAGACAGTTCCTAACACATACCCAATAAGTGAAATACCGAAATTAGAATATTTCCATGAATAATCTACTTCTTTCAATTTAGTTCTTTCAATTAGCATTTTCATTTTGTTAAAATCCATATGCAACGGATTATTTTTGTTCAAATCACTTCCGCCAAAAATCAAACCTAAAATTATTTTAAAATATTCTCGTTTATTTAAAGGTAAGCTTCCTGAATATCCAGAAGAGTGAGTAGCGAGGCGGAGCAATGTAGGATAATACGTATCTTCTTTAAGTTCTTTTATGTATTTTTGTATAGAGTCGTTTAACGACACCTTGTTTTCAAATATGTATTTTGATAACAGCGATACAGTGAAAGTTTTCGTAATAGAACCAATTTCATAATGATATTTTTTTGCCGAGTCAATTTCACCGCTTTCATTATAGACTTTTATAATAGACTGATTGTCCGTTAAGTAGCCAACGGTTAGTTTCAAGTGCTTTTTTCCTTTACAGGTTTTATTAATTAATCGTAATGTTTCATCGCTGATTTCAAACATAATGATTGCTCTCCCTTATCCTTTATTTTTAAAATTTTAAAAGGATTAATCGATATGCTTTAAGTTAGATTAGCTTATCCAGTTTTTTTATATATTCTTTCTCATATTATCAATTGCTTGAACTCTTCGACTTTCAAGCTCCCTTATTACTCTAAACTGTAATTCATTGTGATCATCATCCATTTTGATGTTGCCTTCTTCTTCAAATCCATCATGTTCTTCCCCATCGAAGCTATAGAGTTTCTTTAAAAGCTTCCACATTATTTCCAACTCTTCAGTTGAGAACTTTTTAAAAAGTTCTTCCAAAAAGAAAATTCCTTTTTCTGAGACAACAAGCAGTGCTTCTTTTCCCGCTTTCGTAATTTTTACGTTAACTGCACGCTTGTCTTTACTGCTAGGAACTACGTCAACATAACCCTTCTTTTCCATAATGGTAATCAACTGTTTGACGCTTTGTTTTGTAGTTCCTAATTTTCTAGCAATATTATTCAACGTTGTTTCATCTTCAGGTAAATGTGCAATTGCCACCATCGCCATATGCTGTCTTGATGTTAAAAGTTCAAGAGATTTATCACCTTTTACTTGAATTTTATTTGCCAGAGAAAATAAGGTAGCGTAAGTTTGCTGCATCAAGAAAAGCTCTTTATAAATATCCATATTCACCCTCCATTTTAGACAGTATATTGTCTAAAATGAGGATAGTACATTTTGGTAATTAAGTCAATATACTGTCTATTTTAATTTTGACTATTCTAAGGAGATTATTCTGTTACACTAAAGTAGGCAAAGAAATCATGATCGTTCGTAAGCAAAAGTTGTCCTTTCTTTATCCAATTAGATATACTAAAAAGGCACTCCAATTTAATACTGCTCTTAAAAAATGTAAGAAAATCGATATGAAGTAAAGGAGAAAAGACATGAACCAACACACACAACCTTTAAGCTCTATCGCCTTCCATCTTGGTCCACTTGAAGTCCATTGGTATGGAATTATCATAGGAATAGGCGCTTTCTTAGGCTTCTTGTTAGCCTCGAAAGAAGGAAAGAAACGAGGGATCTCTTCAGAAACCATCTCTGATTTACTTCTGCTAGCACTACCCATTGCTATCATTACTGCTCGAATTTACTACGTACTTTTTGAATGGAGTTATTATAAAGACCACCCAGGCGAAATTATAGCAATTTGGCATGGAGGCATAGCTATTCACGGTGGAATTATTGGCTCTGTATTAACAGCTATATGGTTTTGCAGAAAAAAGAATCTTTCTTTTTGGAAAATGACTGATGTTTTAGCTCCTAGCTTATTATTAGGCCAAGCTATTGGCCGGTGGGGAAACTTCATGAATCAAGAAGCACACGGCGGACCTGTTACACGTCAGTTCTTAGAAGCTTTACATTTGCCTGATTTTATTATTAACCAAATGTATATAAATGGAACTTACTATCATCCTACGTTTCTCTATGAATCACTTTGGAACATAATAGGTGTGCTTGTCCTAATCGTACTAAGAAAATCCTTGTTAAAAAGAGGCGAAGTCTTTCTTACTTACCTGCTATGGTATTCGATAGGAAGATTTTTTATAGAAGGACTGCGTACAGATAGCTTAATGTTAACCTCTCATATCAGAATAGCTCAATTAGTTTCTTTCCTTTGTGTGCTAGGCAGCTTGATTCTGCTATGGTATAGACGCAAAAAAGGCTTAGCAACTAGTAAGGCTGTCTTTCTCTCATAAGAACCGATATTTTTATGCAGTTTTGTAAAATTAGTAGTTGATGGACTATGTTTCAGATATCAAAACGTGTAATGAGAAATAAAAAACCAATAAAAGCAGCAAGTTGATTTTCAGTGAATCTGAAGATCAACTTGCTGCTTTTACGCATTAGTTATTAATATTTTTAATCTAAACTATGATTTATATATATTTTACTAATAATAAATCGTCTTTTATAGTTAAGGTATACACTTCTTGTGTGAAGCTGCACTTGATAAGAATTCATATTGGAGATGAAATGTATGATAAATATAAATAAAGCCCAAAAACGGACTCTATTCCCACGAACAAATGCCCAGACGTCACCTAATGTTTTTTTATGGGCTGAAGGAATTGCTTTTACTTTTCTTTTTGCTTTACTTGCTTATGGCTTAGCGAAATTCCCGGGGTTTAATCATATCGGTCCACTAGCCTGTTCAATTATAATGGCAGTCATTTATCGTCAAATTTTGGGGTACCCTGAAAAAATAAGATCTGGAATTGAATTTTCTTCTAAAAAGCTGTTACGCTATGCCATCATTTTATATGGCCTAAAGCTTAATATTGATGTTGTTATTCATCACGGATTAGGATTGTTGCTTCACGATGTGGGAACGGCTTTATTTGCAATTGTTTTAACGGTTTTTCTAGCCAAATGGATGAAGGCTGATAGCGGTTTATCCCTTCTTTTAGGGATAGGAACAGGAATATGCGGTGCTGCAGCTATCGCAGCTGTTTCTCCAATTATAAAAGCAAAAGAAGAAGATACAGCTATCGGAGCTGGTGTTATTGCTTTAGTGGGAACCCTATTTGCGATTGGATATACCATTTTAAGACCTTATATACATTTAACAAATATTCAATATGGAATTTGGTCAGGCGTTGGCCTCCATGAAATTGCCCATGTAGCTCTAGCGGCAGCACCGGCTGGACGCGATGCCCTAGCTATTGGCCTGTTGGCCAAGTTAGGCAGAGTGCTCTTACTTGTGCCATTAAGCTTTATCTTAATGTACTGGATGAAGCGAACAGGAAAAATTGAAAAGGATACTAAGATTGAATTCCCTTGGTTTTTAATAGGTTTTATAATCATGAGTATTTTTGGGAGTTATGTCGTTGGTAAGCACCTTATAATACCTAAAACGATCATGGATGATATTTCAACTCTAACTACCTTTCTTTTAACAATGGCTATGGTCGGGCTAGGGTTAAATGTAAGTTTGAAGGCTCTTCGAACAAAAGCATTAAAGCCGTTGATTGCGATGTTTATTACCTCTATACTCTTATCATTTCTTACGTTTTGGACGATGTAAAGACAAGTAAATTAAAATGATTAAGTAACAGCTACTACTTCCTATACAACTGTTAATGCGAAAAAAGTTTCTTATTTCTCAGGTTTTAAATCTCTTCCCAAATTTATGGATTAATTATAGAGAAATCTAAACCTATAACCTAGATACTAATGGCAGTTCCCTCCCTAATAAACGTTTTCAATTAAAAAACAATCTTTATTGCAGTAAGTAGTGATGTAATAAAGGTTGTGTTTGTATATACTAGGGGTTGTAGTGCTGGACTTGGTGTTGTTTTAAGAGCATCAAGCGGATAAAAAGCCGAAGCATCTCCTACCATGAAATGCAGTAAAGCAGTGAAACATTTAGAAAATACATTGACGCCCCTGAATCAGTCATGGTATAAACACAATAGGAGAGTTTAGCACTTAAAAGCATAAAAGCGATAAAGTTTAAAACAATATTTATATAAATAGAATACATAGGAGGAAACAACTACCATGGGACATAATAGCAAAATTATAGACTGTACCATTCGTGACGGAGGTTTAATTAATAATTGGGATTTTAGCGTTGGATTTGTGCAAGACTTATATAACGGCCTAAGCGCAGCCGGCGTTGAATACATGGAGATCGGTTATAAAAATTCACCTAAGCTTCTTCAAGCAACTGAGCCCAATCCATGGAGATTTCTTGACGATAACTTTCTCAAAGAAATTATCCCTGAGAAAAAGTTCACGAAGCTATCTGCCTTAGTAGATATTGGGCGTGTAGATCCAAATGACATTCTGCCACGTGAACAAAGTATGTTAGATATGATTCGAGTGGCATGCTATATCCGCGAAGTAGATAAAGGCTTAGAGCTTATAAAAATGTTTCATGATTTGGGCTATGAGACCTCACTTAACATTATGGCACTATCTAGCGTACCGGAAAATCAGCTTATTGAAGCATTTGAAATGGTAAAGAAAAGCCCTGTAGATGTTGTATATATCGTTGACTCCTTTGGAAGCCTAGAACCTGCGGATATTGAGCATCAAGTGAAAAAGTTTCAAGCCATGATTCCTAGCAAACAGCTTGGGATCCATACCCATAACAACATGCAGCTAGCTTTTGCTAATACATTAACTGCAATGCGCAGTGGCGTTACATTCCTTGATTCATCTGTTTATGGTATGGGCCGTGCAGCTGGTAACTGTAACACAGAGCTGCTTGTTAGCTACATCCCAAAACCAAGCTATGAAATGAAGCCGATTCTTGGCGTAATTGAAAAACATATGCTTGAAATGCGTCAAAAGTGGGAATGGGGCTATATCATTCCTTACATGATTTCTGGTGTACTGAATGAACATCCACGTGTTGCTATGGCTTACCGTGATAGCGAGGATCGTGACAAATTCGTAGATTTTTATGACAAAGTGACATCTCCAGAAGTTACTACGTCTCCATCATCAAAATAAGTTAAAATGCTAAAAGTACCTCTGTTAATCGGGGTACTTTTTTGTTTTTGTACAAAAAGCCCATGATTGTATAGCATCTACTTAAACTTTGATACCCTCGATCTCGACAATTAGCTAAATGTAAACAGTCGTGCTCTTCTTAAACTATTATTTATGTATGTAAACCGGCGTTCCAATGGGAACTACAGAGGAAAGTTCTAGAATATCTTCATTGTCCATTCTGACACATCCATGTGACATATCTCTGCCAATAGAAGCTGGATCATTAGTCCCGTGTATTCCATATGTAGGTTTTGATAGTCCCATCCATAAGGGACCAAATACAGCTGGAGGGGTAGTATCTTTATTAATGATTTTAAATTTTCCAGTTGGAGTTGGCGTAATCATTTTCCCTACAGCAATAGGATATGTCTTTACTAATTTAGCTCCATCATATAGTTTTAATTGATGCTGCTTTATTGAGACATCTATCCTTTTTGCCATGGCAGTACCTCCAACTTCTTATAAGTTACTATAAATAGAATTTTTTTATTGTTAACCACGTATATCGAATAACTGTTAACTGAAAAATATCTAAATTAATCCATAAAAACTAATGCTATTTATACCGTTCTAATAGTGAAAAATTTTTTTAAAAGCCAAGGCCCTGGCGTAAATCCAAGTGTTAATTGCCAAGCTCCTATTGCTTGCAAACCAAATTTACGAACTAACACCATTTTTTCACTCATGCTTCTTACATCTTCAAACCATACTTCATGCATCTGTCCCGCTTGATCTCTATACTGAAAAAATGGCGATTTGTACTCTTTTGAATATTGGATAGGCGACTGATATCTCATCGCTGTTTTAATCGCATCTTGATTGGATATAGCAGATGCTACTGTGCCGGGCTTGTAAGGAATTGACCAGTTATATCCATACAAAGGGACTCCAATGATAAGCTTTCTTCGCGGAACACTTTTTATCGCAAATTCTATTGTTTTTTTTACTTCAGTAATAGGTGCAACAGGCCCTGGTTCGCTGCCTGCATGATGCCAATCATATGCCATAATGAACATATAGTTAACAACGGCACCTATTCCACCGTAATCATATCCTTTTAACCAAGGAATATCTTCGCTTGTCTTCGCTGGAACCGCTATGGTCAGCACGTATCCGGCAGGTTTTAAACGTTCACCCAGCTGACGTAAAAATCCTGTAAAAAGATCTCTATCCTCGGCCTTTACACGTTCAAAATCAATATTCACCCCGCCGTAGCCTTTTCTAGATACTAAATAAAAAATATTATTAACAAGATTGTTTCTTGCCTGAGGATTATTTAAAACTTGATGGGCAAGATCCGAACTAAACCCTTCAGAAGTTAGATTAGTAATCGTAACTAACGGTGTAACTCGGTTTTTCCAAGTCGTTTCAATTGCTACTAAATCGTTTAAATCATTCATAATATCTCCATTGCTGCCAAAATGATATTCAAAGATAGAAATGGACGAGGAATAAGTTGCAAAATCAGTAATTAAATCGCGATCTAATTCTGGATTTCGAACGGCATAATACTCCAGTGTACCTGCAATATAGTCTGATATATTAGGGATTTTCATTTTCATTCCCACCTGCAAATAATTATAATGGACTGAAGGATTAGCTCTTTTTAATTGTTCTAAGGATACATAAGCTTTTTTAGCAATACTCCTCATCGTATCACCAGGTTGAACTGTGTATACATAAGAAGCTATAAGTAAGGCTTGACCTGGAACAACATTTGTTTCTTCTAAACCATTTACCCTCCTAAGCTGCGCAATGGGATAATCATATCTACTGCTTATTGAAGACAGGGTATCACCAGGTTGAACTATATGAACAAACATGTTTTCTCCTCCTATGTACTCTTTATCGAATTATGTTTTATTTCGTGACAAGTTTAAAGAAGCCATTCAATAAATGTATATGAGTATTGTTTGTATATATAACTGAGTTAAGTGAGGGGGAACCTCTTTACACACTCCCTCCTCTATTGCGCCCCTCATACGGGTAGAAATGTTCCAAAGATTACATCAAAATCTATATATCATAAACGTATGCTTTTAGCGTGCTTGAAAAAGGGTGGTTATTTGTCGGGTAGGATTACGTTAAGAAATAAAACTATTTTAAACAATATAAACAACGCGGCGATTAATATTAGTCTTAATGAATAATTAAAATCGAAAAACCTTCTCCTCTGTTAGGTAGAAGGTCATTCGTGTAATTGAAATGTCAATGTAGTCTCTGTAAAAAAGAATTCAATTCTTTAAACGGAAGTGGAAGAATACAAGTAAATTTGAGTGACATGATTTATTTCAGAGCCGGGCTTCCATACCGCAGATAAATTAAAGTCCTTGACCTACTTTAACTTTATTTTCACCTGTACTCCTATAAGCCCATATGATAACCGGAATTAATATCAAAGACAGAATTCCTCCACTTAATGATAAAACGGCATAACTTGATTGAGCCACAACCATTCCGGATAAAGCTCCTCCGGAAGCTCCCGCTAAAGCAATTAAAACGTCTATAGTACCTTGTGTTTTCGCACGTGTTAATGGTTCTGTAGCATCCACTATTTGAGCTGTCCCGCTAATTAAACCTAAGTTCCATCCTAATCCAAGTAACGATAGAGCAACCACTAGAAGAACCATTGAATCACTCGGTGCCATAGCTGCTACCAGCCCAGCTAAAAGAAGGATAATTCCTGAAGTAATTGTCATCGCCGTTCGTCCAATTTTATCAATTAAGACCCCTGTAAATAATGAAGGAAGATACATAGAACCAATATGAAAGCCAATTACAACTCCTACTTCAGTTAGCCCGTGGCCATGATGTTTCATGTGCACAGGTGTCATGGTCATGATAGCAACCATTACAATTTGAGTAAGGACCATAACTGTGGCGCCAACAGCCACTCCTTTTTTGTTCGTTGATCGCTCAGTATTTATTAAATTTCTTTGAGCATCACGTTCTTGTTCATTCGCTTCTATTGCTCTTGCAATCAGTAACGGATCCGGACGTAGCATAATATAAAATACAAGACCAGCTACTATATATGCAACTGCTGCTAAAATGAAAGGTCCCGCAAGTGCTGGGGCACCAATAGAAAGAGCAAAATCTCCCATTACATTAACTAAATTCGGACCTGCAACGGCTCCAAATGTAGTGAAAACCATGGCCATACTAACAGCGGTCCCCCGTTGTTTTGCTTTGGCTAAATCTGTTCCTGCATAACGCGCTTGTAGATTAGTAGCTGTTCCTGACCCATAAACGAGGAGCGAAAGAAAAAGAAGAAAAACACTATTAAGAATGGCAGAAAAAATAACACCAATTGCTCCAACTCCCCCTAGAATAAAACCCGTTGTAAGTCCTGCACGACGCCCTTTTTTTTGAGAAAGCTTTCCTACTAACAAAGCAGCTCCTGCAGATCCTAAAGTAAATAGAGCCGTCGGTACTCCTGCATAGGCATCTGTACCAAGCATTTGCTGTGCAATAAGTGCACCGACAGTAACTCCTGCTGCCAATCCTGCACCGCCAAAGATTTGAGAAACACTTACAACAAATAAGGTTCGTTTATATAAAGCTTTTTGTTTCTCTGGTGAATTAACATATTCTTGTAAACAAGTTGATTGGGTGTCTGAAGCTTTTACATGATCCTCGTTTACCATCATAACCTTCCTTTCAGAAAACTCATTTTATTTTTGAAAATATTCTCCCTAGATTTGGATTATCATAACACGCATAAAAAAACCATACAATATTATAATTGTATGGCAAACAATATTATAAATAGTCGTTAAGTAAACGTTTAAGGATAATCAATCCTTGCTCAAGCTCTCCAATCGTTTTCGGTGCACAGACAGCGATCCTTACAGCTCTGTCTGGACAACTGTTTCCCACTACAAAGCGTTCTGCTGCATACACTTGTACGCCCTGCTGCGCAGCTAATGTTTCAAATTCAGCACCTGTAATCTTTTCTGGTAATAGTAACCAACGAAATATACCAGTTTCCATACCTAAACACGTGTAATTTTCTAAATGTTGATTTGCAATTCGATTTCTGAGAATAGCTTGTTGACGATGATTCTCTACTAAGGGTTCAAATTGATTTGACACAATAATACGTGCTGTTAGCTCTGCTAATAATGGTGAAACTGATATATTTAAATTATAAAGTGCTTTTGAAATAGGCTCTTTAAATCGACTAGGCGCTGCTACATATGCTAGTCGTAACCCTGGTGCTATTGATTTTGATAAACTCGCAATATAGATGACTTGTTCTGGTGCATATGATGCCACTGCTGGCATTGGTTGCTCATGATGGAGATGATACGTTGCATCTTCAATAATAAATTGGTCATATTTTTTTGCAATCACGGCAAGCCTTTCTCGGTTTTCAACAGACATACAGCAAGCAGTTGGATTATGGTAGTCTGGTATCAAGTAAATGCCTTTAATATTATCATTTTTACATGCATATTCAAAAGCAGTTGGACTCATTTCATAATTCTTTGATTTTATCGGTACTAATTGTACACTAAGCATAGCTGCAACCGTTTTTAAACCTGGATAAGTGTGATGATCAACCCCGATGCGATCTCCAGGCTGACAAAGACTCGCTAGTATTGCAGCAATTGCATTTTGTCCTCCATTTGCAAATAAAACGTGATCAACTGTTGTTTTGAATCCGCCTCTTCTCATCAGCTTTACAGCTGCATCTTTTTGCCAAAGACTTTCACCTGGCCTCCCATAACTAAACCACTTTTCGTAATCAGTCTCTTGTAGCATATCTTTTAGTTGAAGGAGAAGCGGCTCGTATGAATCATTGTCTGGCAGTGTCGCGCCCATTTCAATTAAGTGGCTAGGCTTTATATCTTCGAGTAAATACGCATTCGATAACGCATCATACGATACGAATGTACCGCTTCCAACAGTAGCACTTAATAAACCCTTTAGCTCGCACACTTTAAATGCTTTTGAAATCGTGCTCAAATTTAAATCTAAATAATCGGCTAGCTCTCTCTGTGGAGGAAGTTTTGTTCCAGGTAATAAAACTCCCTTGATAATATCCTGTTCCAATTGTCCTGCAATGGCTTGGTAAATAGGCTTTCTTGTTTTATCAACAGATGGTTTCCAGCTCATCGGATAGTTTTCAAACGAATTAATCGGCATAGTATCCATCCTTTTTTCACACAATTATATACCTGTACTGTTTATATCACAATTATCATTATTAATAATTTCCAAGAATCTATGGTTTTTGAGACTTGATTATGGTCAATTATTTTAACGATTAAATATAATTGATCATAATTTTCTACACCTTTTTCTCATGTTTCTAAGCCTCTTGTGACACTGCGAAGAAACATTTTTGTCCTACTGCTAAGAGTTAATAGAGGAGAAGCACATGCTGAAGGTACCAATTCACGCATGTGAAATATCTTAACCTTATCCTAGAGCCGGATCATCAGGGGATGATGTTTTTAGAAGCTATCTTCTATTCAATAAAGGAGTCTTTTGTAAAGAGGAAGTCCGTTCTTTCTTAAACTTTTTAAAATTTCTTGACCTTAATAGTGCTTAATGAAAAATAGATTTTTCAGTCTAGCTACTCATAAATCTATACAAATCTTTACCTACTGTTGTAGATAAACGTTTACAGTTTAACTTGTCTTCCTTTTACTTATTTCTTTTTTTCCATTTTATAACCTGGATGTTAACGCCATGGTCTTCTTGAGATGATATGGTGAATTCGTCCATTAATTTTTTCACCCCTGATAAACCAACGCCTAACCCTCCTGACGTTGTATAGCCACTTTCCAGCGCTTTTTGAATATTTTTAATGCCAGGTCCTTTATCTATAGCTATTATTTTGAGTCCTATTTCAGGTTTTTTCTCTATTATTTCCATTGTAATTTTTCCGGTAGTGGCATATTTATATATATTTCTGGATAATTCTGAAATAGTCGTAATAATTCGGGCCTGATCAAGTGTGCTGAAGCCTAAGCAGTTAGAAAACATTCGCCCTTTCTGACGCGCTTCTACTATATCCACTTCAGTGTGTATCTCAACAGTTAAAGGTTCCTTTCCTTCATCCGATTGAAATAGCATAATTATCACCACTTTCTTTATTTTAATAGTAGTAAAAAAACAATAGGCCAAAAAGAAAGGTTATATAACCTTTCTTTTTGGCCTACATCTAGTTCAGTGCCTAGCTTATCAATGCCGTTATGAAGTTGGGTTTAAAATCAGAAGAATTGTACTTTTATCTTTATGAAAGTCCCATGCTACTAGTATATCTGTTACCTTTGAATCTAAAATTACTTCTAATGATTGACTATGTTCATGAAGTAGCCTTTTTTCGAGATTTCTTTTAGCCAATGTAAGGTTTTCTTCAAATCCTAATTGAACTAATTCTTTCTCTATATTTACCATAATACCTTCCCTGATTATAAGAAGTGTTCTCTGATCTAATAAATAAGAAGAAACATCGTGAGGGAATTTTTCTGCTTTTTGAGTTACTTCCTCAACTTCTTTATGTAGCAATTTCTGATTTTTATAGGAATGATTAGCTATGTTTTCTTTATCAGAATGGATCATGATAAACATCCCAGACTGCAGCTCTAAATTCCAATCATAATAAAATTCTTTAATATCTAAATGTATATTTAATTGTATATATCCTTTTATCTCTTCAATTAAAGTCTCCATTAACAAATCACGTGTTTTTTGAACATAGATAACTTGTTCCTTGTCTAACAAAACCTTTTCTAAAGGTAATAAAAAGGCTTTAAAATAAACGGTTATAAAAGGAGGAGAAATGACGGTGAATACACCTCCAGGACCTCTTCCAAAGTTTTCACGAAGTAACCTTCCCATATAACTACTTAATTCTTTTTCCAGTTTCGTTTTATCCATAGATGGTGCACCTAGTTTCTAGTTTCATAAGGTATACTATTCGTGATGTTTTATGAAAAACCCTTCTTCCTCATAAGATCATTTTCGGTAATAAGAATTCACTTTTTATAAAGTGTAAACGAAAGGCATACTAGTATATCTTTAATAGATTGGTTTCTGTTTACCTTTGTATTTTCTGTGTTTCAAGATTCTTCTTTTATTTAAAATTCCAATTTTACTTCCATAGATAATGGTACTTAAAAGTATTATATCCTTGCTAATTTCTTCTTTGTATAATTCATTGTCATACTTTTGGTAATCCTGCAACAATCGACGAAGCTCTTTTATAAACAATACAATCTCATGATTATCAGCCATCCCGACCAAATCCTTTCTGTTGGCACATCCTATTTTTAGGTGCTGTTTTAGGGAATTATTCCGTTACAAAAGGACTTACTCTTTTTAGACAACAAAAATAAGCCGAAAAAGAAAAGGTATGTCCTTTGCTTCCTCGGCTTATGTTTGGCACAGTGTGTCCAATTCATTACTGCCTCATTACTTTTTTGGTTTTAGGATAAGCGTAATAATACTATTATCCTTTTCAAAATCCCAATCTACAAAAATATCAAGAATGTCTGCATTTAATATCTCATCATAGTCATCGTTTTGTCGTAAGATTCCTTTTTCCAAAGGACGTTTAGAGATGCGTAAGGTGTCATCAAAACCCAACGAAATTAGCTGTTTTTCAATAGCCACCAATATTCCCTCGCGTACGATGACCAATGTACGATCGCTTAATTTATATGAAGAAATTTTTTCAGGTCCTTTTTGGGCAATCTCACTCATCTTTATAATTCGATCATGAATTGCTTGTTTTCCTGGGTAAGGGTCACCCTCAGTCAAATCGGCTTTCAAATCGTCCAGACACACTCCCACAAAAATTCCGGAGTGGTGATCTAAATTCCAATCATAATATAAGTGCTGTATGTCGAGGTCTGTAATCCCTTTAATTTGACCAGTGATTTGAGGTTCAAGAGTTTTTACCAACAGCTCTCTTGTAGTCATCACTTGAAGTTCTTCATTCTGATTTAACAGTACTTGCTCCATAGGTGATACGAAGCCACTGACATAAATAACAACATAAGGTTCATAAATCGTAACATGAACAGCCTCAGGGCCTTTTCCAAAGTTATCTCGTAACAATTTGCCCAAATTATTCGCCAGCTTTGTTTGCTGAGCTTTAATATCCATATTTCTTCATCCTTTATTAAGAAAGAAGCATCATATCCTCTTTCCATCATTTTATTGTACCATTATGAACGAATAATTTAAATATACAGAATAAATAAAAAATAAATGTTACAATACGTTTAACCTAATTATAGACGTTCAAAACCTCTTCTTTCTATTGCTTAGGAAGTATTTTGAATGTCACCGAAAAATTCGAATCCATTAGATTCGTATTGCTGTTTTCAATAAAGAAATTTATTATACGATGATGAACAAAATTTTTTTATTTCTTAGTAGCAATCTATATATTTTTGAAGGGAAGATCAATTGTTTGTAAAAGAGAATTAAGCTTTGGAAACGTGCAAAAAAGCCAAAGCTTTCTTAAAAAGCATTTGGCTGCTTGCTTATTTCTTTCTTGCTTTACTTAAATAAAAATCTACTAATCATTTAACAGACCTTTATTAAGAAAGAAGATCCTCCTCCCTGACCGCTTTCTTTCTTAATAACCCCATCTATTTAAGAGAGTAGCAGCACCGGTAGTACATCGGCGTTTGATGGATTCCTCCATGATTGAACCGGAACTATTTTGTTATAATTTTTTCAGCCTTCTCCCTTTAGCTCTACCAATTTTTTATTTAATCGCGGAGTGTACATAACTAGGAACCCTGATCGCCCGATAGTATAGATGATGAAAGCCAGCCATAGGCCATGATTATGCCAAATAGGAGTTGCTGTAATCTGTATAATGATATAGATAACCATCGCGTAAATCATAGAATTTCGAACGGGAACAATTTCAGTTGCTCCTGTAAAAACCCCATAAAGGACAAGGCCAAAACAAGCAACAAAGGGGTAGATGATAAGCCATACTCCATACGCAAGTGAAAGTTCAATCACATCAGGCAAATTCGTAAATAGCCCTATAACCTGCTTTTGAAAAAGTGCATATAAACTAGCTATAATAACAGCTGTTATTATCGACCACTGTCTAGACAAAGTAAGTGTTTTTTTAAATAATTCTTTATCATTTGACCCTACTGCTTTGCCAACTAGGATACTAGAAGCATTAGCAAATCCATCAAAGAAATAAGCCATTATATAGTGAATTTGAAATAATACAGCATTTGCAGCTAGAAATTCTGTGCCAAATGAAGCACCTTTTGCTGTGAACATATTAATAACGACTAATAAACAAATAGTTCGAATAAACAAATCCTTGTTAACATTAAACATCCTCTTCGTAGAATTTGTATCTATAAGTGCCTGAATTGATGGCATTTTCCATTTAAATGGAGATACTTTCAAAATAATGAATAATCCTAATATGAAGGCTGTAACTTCAGCAATCAAGGTTGCTGTAGCAACTCCTTGTACGTCAAAAGAAAAAACATGGACAAAAAGAATAGCTAAAAGCATATTTAAAACATTTGTTAGTATCTGTAAACATAAAGATTCTCTGATCTTGGCCATTCCCATTAACCAACCAAGAATTACATAGTTCATCAGTGTAAAGGGTGCTCCCCATATTCTAATTCTAAAATATTCTACTGCAAACCTGCTTACATCAACATCGGGAGAAATCACTAGGAGAGCCGTATGTTCAATCGGCCATTGTAAAAGAATAAAAAGCACCCCTACTATTAAAGCTAATAAAAACGGGCGGGATAAAGCAAGTACTCCCTGATCTGGATCGCTTGCCCCATTTGCTTGTGCAGCAAAGGCGGATGTACTAACTCTTAAAAAGCCAAATACCCAATATAACGTATTAAAAATAAGAGTTCCTACCGCAACTCCTGCAATATAAGCTGGAGCTGAAAGTTGCCCGACAACCGCGGTATCCACCGCACCTAATAAGGGCGTAGTCATGGTTGAGATTGTCAGGGGAATCGCCAAAGTAAGATACGTACGATGATTCATCCAACGGCCTCCTTCTATCGTTTCGAGTTAAACATAACAGCAATAGCCTCGATTACGTGGATGAAATCGAGGTCTTAAAATGCATGAGTATAGTAATATCTTTAAATTAAATATAATTGCTCTTTGTTCTAATCGAGCGAAAACGTGGATGCTCGGCAAGTATAGAACCTCTCATCTCTTTTACCACAGGATTTTCTGAAGTAAAGAACTCATTTTTCGAATTATAATATTCAATTAATTCTCCTTTTTCTAATACACCTAATGTATCGCTAATCATGCAAGCGGCTTTGATATCATGTGTAATAAAAAAATACGATAAGCCAAAGTCTTCTTTTAACTCCCTTAATAGTTCTAGAATAAGAGTTTGCGTAACCATGTCTAGACTGCTTACAGATTCGTCTAAGACAATGAGCTTCGGCTTAAGAGAGACTGCCCTTGCAATATTAATTCTTTGCAGCTGACCACCACTAAATTGATGTGGATATTTTTTCAAGTCCTTTTCACCGAGCCCTACTTTTTCTAATAATTCAATTACAGTTCGTTTTTGTTCAGCTAATGTTAATTTCTCATAGTTTTCTAACGGCTCTGCAATAATACGTTCGGCGGTCATTCGGGGATTAACTGCTGAGTATGAATCTTGAAAAACAACTTGAAGATCACGCCGAATTTTTTGGCGAGTGTACTTATCTACCGTATAGATGTCATGTCCTTGAAAAAGAATCTGTCCATGCTTTGGCTTTTCCAAACCAAGGATTACTTTTCCTAACGTACTTTTACCGGCTCCACTCGTACCCAGCATTCCTAAACATGTTCCTTCTTCAATAGAGAAGGAGATATCAGAAAGTACTTTCTTAGAACGATTTTGCCATTTAAAAAAAGTTCGGCTTCCGTAGCTATGAGTGACTTCGTTTACTTGTAATAAACTCACTTGTTCACCTCTTATAAAATGCTTTCCCCATATCAAATTAAGTTGGTCATAGGTTCTTCTAAATATAATGTTGGTCTTGCATTTAACAGCTTCTTTGTATACTCATGCTTGGGTGAATCAAACAGCTGAAATACACCTGCTTTTTCTACTATTTTCCCATGCTGCATAACGGCTACTTCATCTGCCATTTCAGAGACAACTCCTAGATCGTGTGATATTAATAAAATTGCTGAACCATATTCGGAACGAATTTTATCCAAATGACGTAGTACATTCTTCTGATTATTTACATCTAACGCGGTGGTCGGTTCATCAGCGATAATAACAGCTGGATGCAAGCTTGCTGCAATAGCAATCATTACTCGTTGAAGCATACCCCCACTTAGTTGAAAAGGATAGTATTTCAAAAGCTTGTCAGGATCAGGTAAGTTTACTTGTTTCATTGACTCAATAGCAAGCTCTGTTGCCTGTTTTTTATTCAAGCTCGTATGAGAGCGAATAGTCTCAACAAATTGGTGCCCAATAGTAAAAACTGGTGTAAAAGCATTCATCGGGTTTTGCATAATAAACGCTATGTCCTTGCCACGAATCTTACGCATTTCTTTCTCAGCTAAACCGTTTAATTCTTGTCCTTTTAGCATTATGCTCCCTTCAATTGTTGTTTCCTTACGATTAAGGAGCTGAAGAATAGACATACTTGTGACGGTTTTACCACAACCGCTTTCACCAATAAGACCAAGAATCTCCCCAGGCTTCAGTTCAAAATTGATATTTTGAACGAGAGTTGTAATACCGTTTTTTGCTTTTATTTGAACATGTAAATCTCTAACTTGTAATACTTTTGACTTGTCTGTTCCCAACTTTCTTCATTCCTTTTTAAAATCGACGTTTGACACCGTAACGCTCTGATAATGCTTCACCTAATAGATTGAATGTAACAATAACAAGCATAATAGACAAACCTGGATAAAGCATCAGTTCCGGATTCGTCCGAATATATGATTTTCCTTCGTGAATCATTGCTCCCCATTCAGGTGTAGGAGACTGAACGCCTAATCCCAGAAAAGACATAGCAGATATATCCATGATTGCCCAGCCCATTTCCAATGTACCCATTACGACAAGCGGGGGTAACACATTGGGGATAATATGATTTTTAATGATCTTCCATTGAGAAGAACCACTGATCTTCGCAGCAGGGATAAAGTTCTGCTCTTTCAAACTAAGGGCCATTCCTCGGAACATTCTCGCGTAATAAACCCATTGTACAAGCATCAGCGCTAAGATTACTTGTGACAGTCCAGGACCAAATATACCAACCAATCCTAATACAAGAATAAGGCTTGGAAAAGCCATAACAGCATCGCAAAATCTCATTAAAACATGGTCGACCCAGCCACCTTTATAACCTGAAAAAGTTCCAATAATTAAACCAATGGCTAATGATGAAATAAAAATAAGTATAGCAAAACCTAATGAGATGCGTGCTCCATATAAAATACGTGACAAGTTACATCTTCCTAAATGATCGGTTCCTAATGGGAAATTCCAGCTTGGAGGCTGCAATTTATAAGCTAAATTGACGGCAATGGGATCATTTGGTGTAATCCAAGGGGCCAAAATGGCGATGATAAAAAGAATACCTAATATCGTTGAACATATGGGAATTACTTTTTCATTTTTTAATATCGTACGTATACTTGTTATCATCGATGTTGCCCTTCTTTCCTGGAAATACGCGGGTCGATATACATTTGAACTATATCTACAATTAAGTTACTCAAAATAAATAAACTAGCCGCTATTAGTACATAGCATTGTATAACAGGTATATCACGATTAAAAATAGCTTCAATGAAATAACGTCCAAATCCAGGCCAAGAAAAAACCGATTCAACGATAATTGTGCCCGTAAGTAATTTCCCAAGATTCATTCCAAGCCCAGTTATCATTGGAGAAATAGCAATTCTCAGCACATGTTTTGTCATAATCGTTTTTTCTTTAAGTCCTCTAGTTCGAGCAAATAGCACATATGGTTGCTGCAAGTTTTCAAGAACACTGGCACGTAATAATCTTGTATACATCGCTATTAAAGGAAGAGCTAGCGTAATGGAAGGCAGTACAAGATGCTGCCATGTCCCAATCCCTTCAACTGGAAAAAGGTTAAGCTTAACAGAAAAGAAAAAGACCAATATATAGCCCAGCCAAAAACTTGGAATAGATGCACCAAAAAAGGAAAGTAAACGACTAAAATGATCAATAGCGCTACCCTTCTTTACTCCCGCCAAAAATCCAAGAGGCACGCTGACGAACACGGCTATTAATATACTTGCTATAGCTAGTTGGATGGTCGCTGGTATTCGATATATAACCTCATCCCAAACCGGCTTATTCGAAACATAAGATATGCCAAAATCAAGTTGGCATATCTTCATAATAGAGTTTGCATATTGAATAAAGAATGGTTGATCTAAACCAAACTCATGTCTTTTTTGAGCTAAAATCTCATCAGTCGGCTGGATATGGGCTGCTGTTAAATAAGCTTCAGCTGGATCCACCGATGAAAGGTGAACCATTCCAGTCGTGAGAAGTGTGGCCAAAAGAAAAACTGGAATGATGGACATAATTCGTTTCAGTATATAATTGCCCATGAAAACCTCCTGCTAGTTACTGTTTGATGCTAATTCCTGTGAATGGATTCTCGTCACGATTAGCAGGGAAATTAAAATTCGTTACATTCTTTTGATAAATGGCTGTTTTCTTCATATACGAAATAGGAATAATAGCTCCTTGGTCTTGTATTGACTTTAAAATAGACGAATAGAGCTGTTGGCGCTCTTTTTCATCTGTTGTTTGAGGAACCTTCGCCATTTGTTTAATTAATTCATCTTTATTTGGATATGCTGAAATAGCTTCATTAAACCCATACCCTTTTGATGAGACAATGTTTAAAAATGTATGAGGATCATAAGGAGCACCAAAATTACTATAGAAATTAATATCAAATTTATTATCTTTAAATCTTTGAACTTGATCTGGTAGTTCAACTCCCTCAATGTTTAATTTCACACCAATTGCCGCCCATTCAGATTGAAGAGTTTCGGCCATTGCTTTTTGAATTGATTCTGCTGAATCATACATTAGGTCAATTTCAAGTAACTTTCCATCTTTTTCACGAACTGTTTTTCCTTTAGGGAGTTTCCATCCTGCTTTGTCTAATAGTGCCTTTGCTTTTTCTACATTATACTTTACCAACTTCACATCAACATCTTTCGTGTAAGGTAAATTTGTAGGTAAGATATGGTCTGCTTTTTCTTCTAAACCTGAAGTCACTCCTTTAACCAACGCTTCTTTATTAAAACCATAATGCAGGGCTTGTCTTACACGTTCATCTGAAAGCTGTTCTGTTTTTGTATTCATAACAAGCTGTCTTGTGGCAATTGGTTCAGAAACCCTAGTTTCATATTTTCCAGTAGACTTTAATTGCTTAAACGTGTCTAGACTGACAACTCCTTCTCCATAAATCATGTCCAAATCACCTTTTTCAAATGCGAGTACTCTCGTTTCCGCATCTGGAATAACTTTCACTTTGATTTTTTCTACTTTTGGAATCTCTCCCCAATAATTTTCATTTCGTTTATAAATAGCATATTCGTCTGCTTTATACTTTTCTAAAATCCATGGCCCTGTACCTATCGGTTTAACGATACCTTTTGAAGTATCACCATCTTTAGGAAAACCAGCTTCACCCAAGAAACGAACTGGTCGAACTACAGCTAGCTCTTGAATTGTTGGGTAATATGGTTCAGTCAATGTTAATTTAAAAGTATTTTTATCCACTACTTCTGTTTGAGCTATTTTTGTAATGAAACCCAACCAACTATGTAATTCTTTATTATTCAAAATAGTGTCAAAATTCTTTTTAACAATTTCTGCATTAAAATCTGTTCCATCGGAAAATTTTACACCTTCACGCAAATGAAACGTGTATACTTTACCATCCTCAGAGATTTCCCATGACTTAGCTAGATTTGGTTTTATCTTACCGCCGGCTTGATAGCTTACTAACGGTTCATATACCATAGATTGAGCAAATAATTGTGAAGGATTGTAGACATGCGGATTCATTTCTCCTACATCTCTCGGCCAAGCAATCGTAAGCATGTTATCATGATTGTCTTTCGATGTTGATTCCTCATTATTAGCGTTTGAACAACCAACTAATAATGTCGACAAAATTAAAATAAACATAAAAGTTAACTTAATTTTCAGACTAATTTTACCCTTAAACATAACGGTGTCTCCTCCTACTTGATGTTGATAATCGTTTTCAATTGTAAGCAGGATTCGCATTCTTGTCAATGTAATATTGAAAACTTTATTTTCAGTATTGTTATCTATCTGTGAAAGTAACTTTTCCGGACGGAATGCTTGCCCTTTTTAAAGAAAAACCCCTTGAGATTTAAGAAAAAATCAAAAGACTTAAGTATTTAAAAACTGTTCTACAAACCAAAGTAACGTTGACTGAACAGCTATTGTTAACATGTTAAAGAGATAAAAAGCTGCCTCGGAGTGTCAGGAGAGGCAGCTTTTTATAAAACTAGATATGAAATGTGTGTTAGTAAGTAAATTACAACATATTTTTTCATAAAAGCGATTTATTATAAAGATAAGCATATGTATAAAAGCTGCATAATTCGTAATCGTAGCCTTTCTTAAATCCCTTGTTTTCAAGGGATTCTTTTTTGTTTATATTCCAAAAAAAGGGATCTAGGTAACAGAAAATGTAATATATTACTTTTCTTTGCTAATCACGTGCTTTTTCTTGAGTATAAATCAGCTCTTAAAATCATCTAATCTAGTGAAAAATTCCTGAAGAAAATCATAAAATAACTTTTCTGTTGGAAGTAGTGCTCGTTCTTTTGGCGTAATAACGCCTACAGTCCTTGTTACGTTTGGTTCAACCAGTGGTATTTTAACTGTTGAGCGCGGCAAGCTATCGACTAGCGTGACTTCCGGCATGAGTGTTACACCTAAACCAGCAGAAACTAACCCTTTCAACGCATCGATATCATCCCCCTCAAAGGCAACATTTGGTGTGAAGCCAAGATTCTGACAAGCATTCACAACAATATCTCGAAAGACAAAACCCTTAGGTAATAAAACAAACGGTTCGTCTACTAGTTCTTGAAGTTTTACGGAGGATTCTTTTGCAAGGCGGTGGTGAATTGGCAAAAGAGCCACAATATTTTCCGTAAATAAAACTTTTTGTTCAAGTTTTTTTTCTTTGAGAGGAAGTGGACCTATCAGACCAAGATTAAAATCTCCTTTAATCACACCTTCAATTAATTTCTGGTAAAGCGCTTGTTTTAACTGAAATTTTGCTTCCGGATAGCGCAATCTAAATGCATAGATTACAGTTGGTAATGTATACGCTGCTAAACTTATCGGAAAAGTAATGCGTATTGTTCCTTTTTCAGGATCTAAATATTCCTTAACCTCACGTCTCGCATCGTCTATCACATTCATGGCATGTTTCATTCGTTCAAAAAATATTTTTCCAATTGGCGTTAAATGTACCCTCCTTCCTTCTCTGATAAACAAGTCAACTTCTAATTCATTTTCTAAATTTACTATTTGTCGACTTACCGAGGATTGTGCTACATGTAAAGAATGGGCGGCTTCAGTTACGTGTTCGCGTGTAGCAACCTCCATAAAATAACGGATTTGTCTAAAGTCCATTTTATATCCTCCTTATTAGTTAATGCATAAAACGCATTGATATTATCGTTTCTTTATATTGATTCGATCATTATTTCAATTATAAAATATTTTATACTAACAACCCTAAAAAATTACGACGAATTTTTTAAATTTTCATTATAAATCGATAAATAGGAGACGGATAAGTATGATAACAATTGAAAAAAATCAATCGACGAATACAGAAAGCGTGCAGAATTATGTTAATCAAGTATTTGAAACAGTAAAAAAACGAAATTCAAGTGAAAGTGAGTTTCATCAGGCAGTCAAAGAAGTATTCGATTCTTTAATACCTGTTCTTATTAAAAACCCTCAGTATATTAACCAAGCTATTCTGGAGAGAATCGTTGAACCTGAGAGAGTCATCTCTTTTCGTGTATCTTGGGTCGATGATATGGGAAATGTTAGAGTTAATCGAGGGTTTCGCGTCCAATATAGTAGCGCAATTGGTCCATATAAAGGCGGATTAAGATTTCACCCATCTGTCAACGCAAGTATTATTAAATTTTTAGGATTTGAGCAAATTTTTAAAAACTCTCTAACTGGTCAACCAATTGGTGGCGGTAAAGGCGGTGCTGATTTTGATCCTAAAGGAAAATCAGATGGAGAAATAATGCGTTTTTGTCAAAGCTTTATGCTAGAACTTAGCAAATATATCGGACCTGATACGGATGTTCCTGCAGGTGACATTGGTGTAGGAAGTAAAGAAATTGGCTTTTTGTTTGGGCAATATAAAAAAATGCGTAGCACCTTTGAAGCAGGCGTTCTAACAGGAAAAGGCCTTAGTTACGGTGGAAGTTTAGCTCGTAAAGAAGCAACTGGATATGGAACAGTTTACTTTGTTGAAGAAATGTTAAAAGATAATAATCTCAGCTTTAAAGGCAGTACAGTTGTTGTGTCAGGGTCAGGAAATGTCTCAATTTATGCAATTGAAAAAGCAATGCAGCTAGGGGCTAAAGTGGTCGCGTGCAGCGATTCGAATGGTTATATCTATGACGAAGATGGTCTTAACTTAGAAACAGTTAAACGGATTAAGGAAGTAGAAAAGAAACGCATAAGTACTTATGTAAATGATCATCCCGAAGCGGTTTACGTGGAAAGTTGTAATGGGATTTGGACAGTACCATGTGATATTGCTTTACCATGTGCTACTCAAAATGAAATCGATCAAAACTCTGCAGAATTATTAGTTTCCAATGGAGTAAAAGCAATTGGTGAAGGTGCAAATATGCCATCTACATTAGAAGCTGTCGAGATTTTCTTAGAGAACAATATTTTATTTGCCCCTGCTAAAGCAGCAAATGCTGGTGGTGTTTCTGTATCAGCATTAGAAATGGCTCAAAATAGCACTAGGCTTTCTTGGACTTTTGAAGAAGTCGATAGCAAATTACATGTGATTATGAAAAGCATATACCAAAATAGCAAGAAAGCTGCTCAAGAATACAACGCTCCTGGTAATCTTGTCGTAGGTGCAAACATTGCCGGATTTATAAAAGTTGCTGATGCTATGATTGAGCAAGGTGTTATTTGATACTTTATTAGGAGAATATACTAGTATGGATATCTTGAATTTAAAGGCTGTTAATAATGGGTGACTTACAGATAGTTTCTACAATTATAATTGCTGGTTTAATTGCACTTTCATATGCACTCAGCAGAAAAAAACCTACTATTAAATATATAACACCTCTAATTGTAGGAGTGGTTAGTGTTGGCGTTGTTATCGTAAGTTTCCTTATCGGAGGCTGGATTGGGATGAGAGTAGGAACAATTAGCTTTACTGCTTTTATCTCATCACTTATCTCCCTACTAATTATATCTATAGCTGAATCTGTGAAAAGAAAATTTAGTAAAAACATTCACCACTAAAGTATGTATAGCACATACAAAGTCAGTTTATATAATGCGGATGATTGGTAGAAAAAGAAGCCGTCAAATAATACCAAGTATAAAAGCCCTTTAAAACCTCAGTTCTAAAGGGCTTTTATACCTCTTTATTATTTAGAAGTCACATATTCATTCTTCCCTGCTCCCATACCGGCGATAAAAATAAAGATTGAAACTAAAACTAGCATCAATAAAGGGATAGTCCAGCTGTGTGTAATGTCGTGTAGCCCTCCAAATAACACAGGCCCTACAGCAGATAAAAGATAACCGAATGATTGAGCCATACCGGATAATTCTGCTGCCTCGTTAGTACTTTGTGTGCGTAAGCTAAAGAACATCATTGCCAAACTAAATACAAACCCGACTCCAATTCCAACCATAATAATCCACAATGGGATAAGGAGTGTATTTCCGTACAAGATACCGAATAATCCTCCAATAAGCAAAACAGCTGGAATGACTACTAATAAACGCTGATCTTGCAAACGGTCGGCTAAAATAGGAACGAGGAACGTAATAGGAAGTACAGCAAGCTGCATTAACGATAACATCCAGCCAGCGTCCTGAGTATTCAATCCTTTTTGTTCAAGAATTTCCGGCATCCATGTAATAACTGTATAGAAGATAAAGGATTGAAATCCCATAAACAATGTGACATTCCATGCTAATCTAGAACGCCATAAGTTAATAGATTCAACCTTTTGCACTGTTTGTTGAGACTTCGTAGACTTATGTCGATTTCGCAATTGTGGTAGCCAAATGAAAATGGTAAGAAGAGATAAAATCCCCCAACATCCAAGGGCTCCGGTCCATCCTAAACCTGATACTGAAGAAATGGGAATACTTATACCAGACCCAATAGCGCCGCATAAATTCATAGAAACTGCATAAATTCCTGTCATCATGCCTATCTTTTGTGCAAAGTTATGTTTAATTAGACTAGGTAACAATACATTTCCAATAGCAATAGATAAACCAATTAAGATCGTTCCTACAAATAATGTTTCTACTCCACCAAAAGAGCGTATTCCAATTCCGATTGTTAATAAGATTAAAGAAATAAATAGCGTAAACTCCATGCCAAAACGCCGAGCTAACTTGGGAGCAAAAGGAGATAGGAATGCAAAAGCTAGTAAAGGCACTGTAGTTATTGTTCCTGCTAAAGTATTAGATATTCCTAAACTGTTACGAATAGAAGCTACCAGTGGGCCCACAGATGTTAAAGGGGCTCTGAGATTAGCTCCAATTAGGATAATGCCTATAATCAGTAATCCTATTTTAGGATTTATATTTAGTTTTGGCTGTTCTAGTTGATTTGTTGTGTGTGGGATACCCATGGTAGTTATAGACCCTCCGTATATAATCTTAAAGTTTTTAAAATTAAGTAATATATTCATTTACTGTGCAGATTGCCATGGTAGCATCCACAAGTTTACAAAGTAGGTTCAATTAAAATCGGTATGAGAACTTACTTCAACTATTTGATGACCAGATGTATGTAAAAAATCTATCCTATGGTTATATAAATCAATTAACATATGATTTATGTGATGCTTCTAACATTGTTTTATGCAGCTGGATGTCAGCTTTTTCATAAGCTTTTCCCTGCTTTGTTTGTAGTCGGTCAGTATGTACGACAGATTGTATAGCCTCTCTCAATGCATTTCGGTTCACTTCAAATTGTTGCATTAAATTCGTTTCAGAAAGGATCTGTCTTCTATTTTCCCATATACTCTATATTCATTTAAGGATTCGATTTGGAAAACAACTTCTTCTACAAGTGACATACGATTTGCCTTTAATATATCAACTGTACATCCCTCTAATTTTTAGAGGGATTGGTTCACTGGTTATTTTAGCACATATATATGAGAGTATAAATATGGCTGCGGTATTAGACAGCTAAATGTATAAATACTAATACCTTGAGCAAACTATTCAAGATGCCTAAACGGCATCTTTTTTAATGCATATGATATACAAAACAAAGTTAACATAATGAAGGTTCTCCCCAGTTAATTGTTTATATAATGCTTCTGTTAAAAATCTAGTGCCATGAATAACACTTTAAACACTTTGTACGTTACTCATTTAATTTTTAACATAAAGAAATAAACATCCTAGAGAATCAGCTAAGTGTATAAATCTATATATTACATTCATCCCTGTTCCAAGAGAGAAAAAGATTCTAATGAAAGGAGAGCGTAAAGTGGAAATCATCGAAGTAAGCTGGCGTACAATATTATTATATGTTGTTATTATTATTATTTTTCGTTTTATCGGCCAACGAGGCATAAATCAGCTAAATGTCATTGACCTTGTTGTTGTGCTTATGATAAGTGAACTTGGAGTTGTTGCAATTGAGGATACGGGAGGTTCTTTACTTTATCAACTTGTACCTATTCTTATATTAACAGTTATCCAAATAGGCCTTACATATATCCAATTAAAAAGTCAAAAGTTACGCAGAGTACTAGATGGGCAACCTATTATTGTAATAAAACAAGGAAAGATTGATGAAAAGCAAATGAGGAAATCACGTTATAATTTGGACGACTTGCTTTTACAGCTTCGGGATAAAAATATAGGAGATATCCGTGAGGTGGATTATGCGATATTAGAGCCTTCGGGTACATTATCTGTATTTAAAAAACCAGAAAGCAAAGATAAATCAGGATCTGTATTTTTACTTCCCCTTGTTATTGATGGGATCATTCAAGAAAAGCATTTAAATCTAATAAATAAAAACTCTTCTTGGCTTTTCAACGAATTGAAACAAAGAGGATACAAAGACGTGAAACGTATTTTATATTGTAGTTTTTTAAACGGGCAACTTTTTGTGGATATAAAAAATGAATGATAAAAAAATCCAGGACGAAAATGGGTTTAAACTTGGCTAATTCTATAGAAAGCCATAAACTGCTGGAGCTATTGAATACAAGATCTTTAAAAGCTGTAATAGCCATGTGTTGTTATATATAAACTAAGAGCAAGCTAATTTTTATTAGCTTGCTCTTATCTATAAGATGAAGTACAAAAAGAGTTTTTTTTATTTATTAAGCTCAGCAGGAGCTGAAATATTCTCAAGAACTTTTCCTGTTTCTTTATTTGAAGTATTACTTACCGCTAAATCTCCCAGAGAAACCATTCCAATGAGTTTTCCACCTTCTACAATAGGAAGTCTGCGTATTTGATGCTGAGACATAAGATCTGAAGCCTGCTCTACAGACATGCATTTTGTACCAGTAATGACATCAGTGGTAATCATTTCAGATATTTGTGTATTCGTATTAAAATTATTAGCTAATCCCTTGACGACTAAATCACGATCCGTTATTAGGCCTATTAGTTTATCATTTTCACAAATTGGAATAACTCCTACATCTACATTCTTCATCATATTAGCTACCTCACCACATGAACTTTTAAGGTTACCTGTCTCAACATTAGAAGTCATCACTTCTGTTATATTCATAGCAACTCCTCCTTTATTTAATCATTGTCTTACTTCACTTGATTCCCGCACCTCATCTTCTAAAACGTCCATTTGAGTTTTAGGATACAAAGCTTTAGGTTTTAATGAGAAGAAAATGGTGAATGGATTTGAAAAATTCATCGCATTTTATTGGACAGTAAAAAGGTGTAAGAATAATAGGAAACGAGGTTTTAATAAAAGAGCACAATCCGTTGGTTCGTAATAAATTTATACTTCTCCTCTTCTCATCTTTATACTTTTACAAAAGAGTTATTCGAAACTATTTTTCATTAAATTGAAATATTAAAACTATTATATAAATTGTATAATTTAGTAGTATAAAAACTACTAGGAAGGAATTACACACTATGTTATGGTTTATATCTGCTTTAGGGACAGCTGTATGCTTCGGAGTAAATAATACTTTATTTAAATGGGGTGCTCTTCAACATTTATCTAAAGTGTGTATTCAACTTTTCTTTTATTGGATTTCTTTTTTTATCCTCTTATTATTTACTCTTATTAAAGGAAGTTTTGAATTTCACATTTTACCTATTTTAACGGGGGCACTAATCGGTATATTAAATGCCAATGGCAATATCCAAATGTCGAAAGCCTTTGAGAAAGGACCTGCGAGTATTACATCTACCATTATTGCGATGAATACAGTCATTGTTGTTATAGCTACATCCTTATTATTTCCTCAATCCATTCCTTTAACAAATTGGATTGGTATCGTCATTATTATATTGGCAGCTTGTATTATTCAGTATCAACCAAACAAAACGGCACACATAGAGTATAAATTATGGATTTTGAGCTGCTGTTTAGCTCTTCTATCTATCGGCACAGTTGGTGTTATTATGAAATTCAGCACGTATCAGCACTTTAGCATGGGTGAAATGCTTGTTTCAATGTATGGTGGAGGAGCTGTCTATTTAAGTTTATTAGCTCGGAAAGAATTTAAACAATTAACTGCACATAAAATTGAAATAAAGATAGGTATACTAGTTGGTATATTAAGTACGATTGGTTACAGCTGTTATTTATTCGCCCTAAAGGAAGGTCCATCCAGCGTGGTTTATCCAATCATTAGTTTAAATTGTATTGTTGTTTTAATTGGGAGCTTAATTATCTTTAAAGAAAGACTTAAAAAATATCAATTAATAGGAATTATTCTTACTTTATGCGGAATCGTGTTGACTAAGATATAAGTTTTTGCACCAATACCGACAGAAGAACGAACATATAGTGAAATAGGTCTCCCTCTGTATGGCAACTGAAGATGTATATAGTATACATACATAGAAAAAACAGAAAAACTCCCCCAATGCGTTAAGGGAGTTTTTCTGTTTTTAGGAGTTAGCTAAATGATGATTCATCCATCTTGAGCTTTGTGCACCAATCTTGCCTTAATGCATCGATTGAATCGGTCGTTTTAGCTATGCTCTCTCTTCTAATCTGTTTTTATTTATTTCAACAGGTAACGTTAATGCCGCTAGTTTGCAGAACTTCTTCTAGCGCACTTTGCTCTTTATTGCTTAAAGGAACCATTGGCAAACGAACACCGCCAACTTGTATTCCATTTAGATTTAATGCAGCTTTTACTGGTGAAGGACTTGGCGCAATAAATAATGCTCTCATAATTGGAAGCAGATTGCGATGTGTAGCAGCAGCTTTTTGGACATCGCCATTTTTGAAGGCATTAATCATTTCTTGCATATCATTGCCAATGATATGGGAAGCAACTGAAATAACTCCTGCCCCGCCAATTGCTAATACTGGTATTGTTAACCCATCATCGCCGCTGTATAGTGTAAAGTCGCTAGGTGTTTTGCTAATAATCTCTGCCATGGCATCCAAGTTGCCACTTGCTTCCTTAATTGATACAATATTAGGAATCTCTGATAGACGAACAATTGTTTCAACAGAAATGTTAACTACGCTTCGCCCTGGGATATTGTAAAGCATAACTGGTAAAGAGGTTGACTGGGCAATCGTTTTAAAGTGCTGGTACAAGCCTTCTTGAGACGGCTTATTATAGTATGGAGCAACGAGCATAATACCATCGACTCCTGTTTCCTCTGCAAGTTTCGTTAAGCTAATCGAAGCTTGCGTGTTGTTTGAGCCAGTTCCAGCGATGACGTGGACTCTTCCCGCAGCAGCTTCTACCACACATTGGAATAATTTAATTTTTTCTTCTGTGGTTAATGTTGGAGACTCTCCAGTTGTACCAGCTACAACTAAGCTATCTGTGCCATTTGTAATTAAATGCTCAACTAACATTTTCGTCGCGTTAAAATCAATTTCGCCATTCTGATCAAACGGGGTAACCATTGCTGTTAATACTTGGCCAAAATTCATAACTACACACCCTTTATAAATTTTTAAAAATTAGAGGGGTTAGGGCCATTCATAAGAAACGCAAAAAAGCAGCAACGAGGGATTCGTTGCTGCAGTAGAAACAATATTTATCAAAAATAGTTTCCGTGCGTAAGATAGCCCTCCATACAGTTTCCCATATGACAGTTCTGTATTTATTCAACAGCAGAACCAGCTTCAAGAACATGAGATTCTTTCGGCTTCGGCAAATACCCCTTTCCACAATTGTCATTGGATCTCATTCTCCTCAAATTGTATACTTATGATCTTTGCGCCTCTATCCTCACTTCAAAAAATATTGAAATAAGAAAATATTTAATTGAATTTAATATAACAGTAAATTTCCTTTCACGCAAGAATCATTTAAGTATAATTTTATGGAAACCTTGTAATTAAGTCCTTACACTTATTTTTGAGAGAATGACTCCGGATTATTGACTCAAACCCACAATCTCAGTATCACTCATATTACTATTTCACCTTTCTTTTTGCTATTCACCACATGTTTTAACTTACATATTATGCACATCATAAAAAGCCACCCGCTTAGAGTGACTTAGCATTAGGTTTATTCTTTACTTCATCAGGTACGTAATCTAAAAGTACGGATATTATTGTATTAAAATGCCATGGAGTAAGATTGTTGCCAGCACTTTCTTTTAACTCAGTTCTTAGCTTTTCACCCCATATAGGATATTTATTGTTGCTTTTTGCTTCCTCTAACATATAATCGACTACATTTAGTACTTTATAATATTCATTTTCTTTTGCGCTAATATAATAATCCCTTTGTTTATAGTTCATATCTCCAATCCCCTTTTGGTTATTTATGAACAATAAATTTTTTCATAAGATAGCATCAAATTTAGACTATATCTCTTATTTCCTTATAACATCTACATTGATTTAAATAGTTTATAATATCTTGGTTATTTACTTCTTTGATATTATCTCCAAAAAGTTCAACGGCACTTTCTAAATGTTCCCTTTTATTATCAATCGTTAGTACATATCGAAGTGCATCAACTACTGGTGCATTATGGTATGTACGACGAACGAAATACTCTTCGATTGCCTTATTTAAGTATTCTGATTCAGCCTTTCTAAATTTAGCTTCTGACCTTTGAAGGTTCTTTACCTCCATCTCTATCATAAACCCCTCATCCTCTCCAATTTAATTTACTATTTTATTCCCCTACTAGAAGTAAAATAAAACTTAGTTTGTATACAAATTAATATATTTTCTCAAAATAAAAAACACCTGTGAAGACAGATGTTTTTTGTAAACTTAACATATTAAAGGAGAAATGATTTGTCAGCAAAAGGAGGAATCTGATTAGGTACAGTATGTGCTCATTTTTCGTATTTATACGTATTCGAATTAAAGAATAAAATGAGGTTAAGCAAACCCATTGATGTTCGATTTTTGTAAGGTTAAAGGATAGATTAATTTTTGAGGGAATGAGTTGTAGCGTGTAGTCAAATTATTGTTGAGGAAATATAGCTTTATCTTTTAATTGATGCATTGCAGGGACATACTAAAAAATGAGGTGATAATATGGAAATAGATCGAGCTAAGCAAATTCTTTCTTCACCCAAGGAAATTGATGTTCATTACCACGGAGTTCCTATTTGGATTAAAAGTGTAGATGAAACATCAAGTATGGCTACCGTTCATGCGAGAGGAACACATGATGAAGACCGTATGGTTCCAGTCCTTGATTTAGAAGAAAAATAAAAAGTCACAAAGGAAGGATATGGAATTTTCATATTCTTTTCTTCCATCTCCAAATAGAACCGAATAACTAATACCATATTTCTCTAAGCTTTATTTATAAGAAAAAAGAGGTGCAGCATGAAAGAGAAAAAAGAACCACAATTCAGAAGTGGCGAGCTAGAAAATGCGGAACTAAAAGGCTATTATGGAATGGATCCTGAAACTAGCCTTCAATCTGTTAATTTTGCTACGACAGAGAACCCATACTTAAATGAACATTACCAGGAAGATTCTAAAGAAAATGAATAAAGAGGGAAGAAAATAACCGATCTTTATTTCTTTTCTTTAGTTATACATTCTTAATAAGTTGTCAATAAAAGGGGTTGCAGATACCATATTTCAATCTCGGCTTATTCTTACTTCTGCAAAGATATTACCTAACACATAACGAATATAAAGAACCAATTGTTTTACGCAAGTGGCTCTTTGCTACGTTAATTGAATACACTTGAATCCCTAATAAATAATGGCAAATAACAATTTATTAGGGATTTAGCTTATTCTTTAACTAATTTAACAAGCATATGAGCAAGATGATGTTGTTCTTCCTCATTTCCAACTTTCCATAACTCATGTAACAAGTATTGCTCTTCATTTTGTGGCTCCTCATGTGTTGCGAGATAATCAGCTATTTTTTTAGCTGCTAGAGCTAATTGATTATCATTTAACCCTAGTTTCTCACCTTTTGTGACTTTATCTCCTAAGTAACTTTTAAATTCGTTAAAACTAGAAAGGATGTTGTCTTTCTTCTCTTGACTCATTTCATTTAGTTTATCCTCTACTTTATTTTCAACGGTTTCAGTATTATTGTTCATTTTTCATTCTCCTTCCAATTAAGTATTAATGTTCTTATATGGTAAATCGCCCATTTACAGGTATATAAACATTTCGTAGCCTACTCATATATTAAGTAGAATAGTTAACGGGCTTCAACATAGTGAACACCTCTTTTTTGATGAGTTTAAATGTAATATATTGGATATTTTAAAAAAGAAAAACTCCCCTAGTGCGTTAAGGGAGTTTTTCTTTTTTTAATATTAAGGGTGTAATTACTTGTTACTTACATATCATTTAATATTTTTGTAGATATTTATTATAACCTATCAATGATTTCGAGAAAACAAAAAATGAAAGCGATTACTTTGGATTTAAAATACTAAATGAAACATAACTGTTTTTTATGAGATGTATTTTGGTTCTGAAAAAATACAGAGCTTAAGCTTAAATGGTCTAAAGTTTCTCTTATATATTAATATATAAGAAACTTTTATTCTTTCTCGTTTCGTGGCATAGCATTAGAAACTATAGAAATGTCTCCAGTATAATATTTATGCGGATAAGGATCAGAAGACTTAGCAGGCTTTGTTACAAACTCTTTCTCAAGATCACCTAATTTGGTTTCATCTGTATTATTCTCTGATACCTGTTCTAAATTATTTGATTGATTATCGCCCATATAAAATTCCTCCTTTTAATTAAACAATGCTCATTGCTCATTCATTAAGGATACATTTTTTAATAACCTGGATATAAATGCTGTTTTTATTCTATACTTTCCTGTGCTTTTTCTTCATTTAGTATATATTTGAAATAAATATTTATTACTTTTTTGAAATTGTGAACGGTTTATTTATACCTTTAAAATCCATTATGTTAATTAAGAAAGTATGTTATATTCACTTCAAAAAGCAGAGACCCATTGGCCCTGCTTGTTATTTGACTATCACTTTCCCCACCATTCCACTATTAAAATGATACCTACATATCAGTTCATATGTACCAGGATTTTGTGGTTTTACGGTAATGGTTTTTTCTTTTCCAGGCTGGACTTCAGCGTCAATTCCGAGCTTTTCTACTGTGAAGGTATGCTCTTTCTGACCTTCATTTTTTAATATCAATGTTGTCGTTTTTCCACTCGGGATAGTGATGGTTTCTGGATTAAAGTAATCATCGTTCAACTGAACCTCCATGGTTTTTTGTCTTACCATGTCTGATTCGGCCAAAACGCCGAGTGATCCTGAAGTCATCACACTGATAACCATCGCAAACAAAACGAATAGTCCCATTAACCAGTTTTTCACAGACATTTGCATTCACTCCTTTCATAAGTCATATTCTTTTCCAATTTATAAAATAATATCACTATTTTTTGTAAATTAATTATTATTTTTCCTTAATTTCAATTTTGGGGAGTCACAAATAGTTATGAACGTTGGGAGAATCTTGAGTGTTGAGAGAAGAAAATAGCAGGCTTAATCAGGACTAAATAAGTTTTATGAAAGAAGCTTCTCGATTAGGTCTCTCCATTAAATTGCCTAACTTTATAAAATAGTATTGATACTAATAGAACAGTTACAATCATATTCTTATAAAAGAAAACCATAAAAAGGAGTGTCAAGTTAGTTGATAAAAGCTAAGGTTAGTTTACGGCCTATTGTTAGTAAGATAAATTTACCTACCATTTTGAAAACAGCTATACTTCCTGGTGACTCATTTGAAAGTTTATTTATTGCAACCCAAGTAGGAGAGATCTTTTACATAAGAGACGAAGCTATACAGACTTTTTTAGATATTCGCTCACGAATCATAAAATTAGGTACGTCTGAACCAGGTGTTTCCCGCGGAGGATATGATGAACGAGGATTGCTAGGGCTAGCGTTTCATCCAGAATTTTATTATAACGGTCTGTTTTATCTTCATTACTCAGTAGCTGGAACACAAGGCCCAGGTGCACTTTCCGAACATTATAGACCTAACCCGTGTGATCCTAAAACTTCAAACTTAAGGTGGATAAATAGAGAAACTAAATATGATCATATTGATACAGTGGAAGAATGGATTTTCCAACCAAATGCTCAGCCTCAAAAAAGACGGACGTTACTTAACTTAAGAAGACCATTTTTTAATCATAATGGTGTCAACAGCTTAAACTTTTCACCTGAAACTGGAAAACTTATCTTTACAACCGGAGATGGTGGATCAGGCTATGACCCCTTTAACTTAAGTCAGAATGATATAGAAATTTACGGGAAAATAATTGAAATTGATGTAGGTAAGAATACATTTATCCATAATCCACCCGTAGTCACACGTTTTAGTGAACTCCCCTCACCTATTCAGGAAACTCTTACGCTCATTGCTAAGGGTGTTCGCAATATAACGGGCATTTCATTTCAAAAATTTTATAATCAGTACATCAAATATGTGGGAAATGTTGGACAAGACGTAGTAGAGTCGATTTTTTCATTTGTTCATTATAAGTCAATACCTGTTCCTCAACTTGTTCAAGCTTCTTTAATGAGAGCTAAACCCAGCCAAGAAGGATTTATTAACCTTGGCTGGCGGGGATGGGAAGGAGATTTTCCGACTTCGTTTATAAAAAGGTGTTCTGAAAATCCGGCCTTGGATGAGAAAATAATTGCTTATTACAATGAAGCGGTAAAAACTTCAGTGAGACGTCTTCAGCCTTTAACTAGTTATTTTCATAAAGATCCCCGCCCCAATAAATTTGGAGGGACCTCCCTTACAGGAGTTCAGCCATATATGGGAAATAATATCCCTAGCTTAACAGGAAGCGTTATGTTTACAGATATTGCACAGGTTAAAGAATCTCATTCCCCAGTTAAAGGGGTTTTAGCTTATACCAGGGCAGGTACAGATTGTAAGCTAAATGATTTTAGTGTGGTGGAAATTGATTATAATTTTGGTTCTCAATCAGCTTACTACGTTAGTTTGGGAACGAATCTGGATCAAACCAGGCTTTATTTAGGAGTTTATGGCTCTATGAAAGTGTCTGACTTTAATCAAGGTACTGTTTTTGAAATTGTTCCATGACTTATATTTATAAAATTCGACTGGGTATTGATTTTCTCCTAAAAGTTATAGCTTAATTTTTTTACCAGCTATTTTATAGGAATAAACAAATGAACTTCCTAGAAAATAAAAAAGCCTTTAATTAATAAAGCCCATAAAAGGTTCATTTTATGGGCTACAGTACATACCTTTAGAAAGATAAAGAAATTTATCTTAACGGATATGACCTATTCCTTTAAAAGTAAATGCGACTTATTAGTCCTCCCTCTTAATTTCTTCATATATTACATGTAAGAGTTGATATATCAGGCAATGATCTAAATCTCTCTTTAACCCCTTATAATGTAAAAACAGTTAACCGAGGTGAAATTCATGTACTTTTTAAAGTCTCTTTCAAATGAAGTAAACTGTGCGCAGCTTTTTTTTAATAGACTATCTAAAACTAAGCAGCTTGTATCAGGCGCTCTTTTCGCCAGCTTAGCAGCCCTTTTTCAATCAGCAGGAGGTTTCTTACCAGGAATAGGAGTTTTTATTAGTCCATTCTCTACTGCACCCATTCTTTTTTGTTTTACACTTTCGCTCCCTCTAGGATTTATTACCTATATACTAACAAACCTGCTTCTTCTGATTATCCAGCCAAGTGAACTTATTATTTTTCCTTTTACAACAGGAATATTGGGAATGGGCATAGGAACTGCTTTTTACTTTTTTAAAAAGAGATTATACATTGTTGTAAGTGGGGCCACTCTATTAACTGTTGGGATTATTACCCTATTGTACGGTTTCAAATTCCCAGTACTAGGTCCCGTGATTTCTAAAAATTTTTCTCTTTCTACTACTGGTTTAATTTTTGTATTTACTTTCCTTTATAGTTGGATTTGGGTTGAACTCAGCTTAGCTTATTTTAAAAAATTAAAAACATTTATTTCCTAGTGAATCTACAAATTAATCCCTTAACAAAGATAACTCGTTAAAATAATGGAGAAATCGCAATCAGTTTTTTAGAAGAACGTCAATTAGGACAATCTCATCTAAACTTTGTAAGGCTCTTTTCATTATATTTTCAAATTCAACTAAACTATTTGCCTGTTCCCCTTTAATTCCAAAGCTTTTTGCCAGTTGAACAAAATCTGGGTTTGTAAAAGTTACTCCATAGCTCTTACCA
Organism: Priestia sp. ST2; assembly: GCF_055810735.1. NCBI lineage: Bacteria > Bacillati > Bacillota > Bacilli > Caryophanales > Bacillaceae > Priestia > Priestia sp. ST2. The sequence continues at coordinate 1,000,000 of NZ_JBVVNT010000002.1, forward strand.
AACTTTTTGTTCATCATTTCCTGCTCTATTTTTAATGTAGAGTCGTTTAAAACAATAATGATGAATGAAAGCCCTAAGCGTTTTGCCGTCTCTATTTCAGCAAAATTCATTAAAACTCCTCCATCTCCAGTAATACAAATAGCTGGATCATTAGGGCAGGCTAGCTTAGCTCCAATTGAGCCTGGTAAAGCAATACCCATGGAAGCTAGACCATTTGATATAATGAGCCTGTTAGGGTTTTTAGGTTGATAAGTTCGGGCTATAGATACTTTATGAGCTCCCACATCTGAAATCACAATTGTTTTCTCTGAAGAGAGCTTGTCAATAATATGCAAGATATTCTCGATTGTCAAAGGCAGCAAATCGCTATCTATCTTTTTCTCTTCAATGTGATAAGATTGCTTAATTTGTTTCTGGAGATTACCAGAGGGAATCCATGGTTTAGAAGGAATATCAAGCTGATTGAATACTCGTAAAGTCTGCTTTATATCTCCAACCAATTCGACCTCTATAGGGTAATATTCATCTACTTCTGCCGGTAAAGTATCTATATGTAAAATTGATGTTTTTTCTGTGTTCCATTCTTTGGGTAACCTTTCGACAAGATCAAACCCAATTACAATAAGTAGATCAGCTTCCTTTAAGCCTGCTAGCACTTCATCTTTTTCATTAAATCCAAACGTAAAGAAATTTTGTGGGTGATCTTTAGACAGTACACCTTTAGCCATATAACTATGGGTAACCGGTGATTGAAGGCGTTCAATAAATGGTTGAAGCTCATCCACAGCTCCCTGTCTAACAGCGCCGTTACCGATAATAACAAAAGGTCTCTCATACTGTTTAATAAGAGTATTGGCAGCCTGAATTGACTCAAATATAGGTATGCTTACGGGTATAGATGTAGGTAAAATAGGTTTAATGGGAACGATTTGAGTTGCTAAGTCTTCTGGCAATTCTACTACTACGGGTCCTGGCTTTTCCATTTGTGCAATTTTAAATGCTTTTCGAATAATCTCAGGAAGCGTTTGTGCATCTTTTATCTGAACACCCCACTTCGTTGCCGGTTCCACCATTTTGATAATGTCCATATACTGATGCGAATCTTTATGCTGCCTTCCCAAAGCAGCCTGTCCTGTTAAAGCAACAACAGGGGAATGGTCTAGCTTTGCGCTAGATATACCTGTCAATAAATTAGTCGCTCCAGGGCCTAATGTTGATAAACATACCCCTACTTTGTTTGTTAACCTTCCGTATACATCTGCCATAAAAGCAGCTCCTTGCTCATGCCTCACATTCACGAATTGAATCTGTTTAGAGTTGGATAAGGAATCAATAAAATCCAAGGTCTCTTTACCGGGTATTCCGAAAATATATTCAACTCCCTCATTTTCTAAACATTGAACAAGTGTATCCGTCACTTTCATATTGTTCGACCTCTCTCTAGATAGTATTCTGACAAGCTTATGTGAAAGGAATAGCTCATTAATCTTTATCGTATTTTTTGAGTTTCAGCTCGCAAAAACCCCAAATTTATGCAAAGAAATCCTATTCACTAACTATTGTTTATAGTGTTGCCATTAGGTTCTTATGTTAAAGACATTTTTTAGAGAATGTATAAATAATTGAATGAGTCAAAAAACTTGGAAGGAAATTAGACGGCAATAATTGTTTCTTTGTTAGTGAACAAAAAAAGCTTTATTTTTTCTGCTCTAACCTTACAAAAAGGTATCCTCTCTCTTCCCCTTCCTCTATGTTGGCTGATTGAAAGTGTAAAGATACCCTATAAAAAATTATTATTAGAACGTAACATTTTGAGGAATGTAAAAAATCCCATATACAAATAATAAGGCACATACTCGTTTAAATTGGAGGGAGCGTTTTTATGAAAAGATTATTATTGATGGGATTTATGTTGTTATTTTCGCTAAACATGCTGGTTGAACCCAGTAGTGCTCGTGCTGAAACACAAGAGCATCGTGTTAGTCAACCTCAGGTAAAGTTTGAAAATGAATTGAGAAGACTTTGGATGGATCATGTACTGTGGACAAGCAATTATATTACAAGTGCAACAACAGCAGGATCAGAAGACCAAAAACAAGTGTTGAAAAGGTTATTAAAAAATCAAGAAGATATCGGGAATGCTGTGAAGCCGATATACGGAGAGAAAGCTGGGAATAAACTTACGGATTTGCTCAAGGAACATATTGTGATTGCTGGCAAGATTGTAGATGCGGCTAAAACGGGAAAGAAAGCCTTGGTGAATCAATTAAACCAAGAATGGTATAGAAATGCTGATGATATAGCAGCGTTCCTTAGCCAGGCCAACCCTTATTTTAAAAATGAAGATTTGAAAAAATTACTGTATACGCATCTAAAATTAGTGACAAATGATTTATCTGCAAGCTTAAAAAGAGACTGGGAGGCGAGAATCGTTGCAATTGATGAAGGAGTATCGCATATTATCTTAATGGCAGATACTATATCTGCAGGAGTTATGAAGCAGTTTCCAAAGAAATTTAATAAATAATTTTAATAGGTACACGTAGATATTCTGCATAAAGCATCCTAACCAAAGGTTTAGTAAATTTAAACACTGGGTATTATCAAATCAAGACGATGTGTTAAGAGTACCGCCCGTGCATAGGGTGTGTCCTTCTCTATTCTATAAAAAATGGCGCCTAAAACGGCGTCATTTTTTATTTGGAAACAAGGTTACTGATTCTAGTGCGAAGGTTGTATTTATATGAAAAAGGTATATAGATTTCTATCTAATCGAATGTATTTTTACACTACTATTCAAAAATTTTTTGAGTGAACTTCCCTTTCTTTTGGACAGACGGCTCCCATTATGCTCTCATATCTAATTGAGGTTCATATTTATGAATGCAATGCCCTTAATGATTGTGTGAACAGTGGCTAATATTTGACTTCTATCATTTCCATGTTTATTTGAAATTTTTGCACGAGAACCTCACTATGATGTTATAGTCATACACTTGTTACATTTTAATGGAATGAGTGATGATAAAGAAAGTTAAAAAGATCAAATTAATTTAAGTTTAAGATGTCTCCATTGGGATAATATATAAATAAGCTAGATTTAATGATAATCTGGTTTATTTTCTACATTTTAGGAGGCAACAAAAAATGGAACACGGTAAAGTAAAATGGTTTAATGCTGACAAAGGTTTTGGATTTATTGAGCGCGAAGGTGGAGAAGATGTGTTTGTTCACTTCTCAGCTATTCAAGGTGAAGGCTTTAAATCCTTGGATGAAGGTCAAGAAGTGACTTTTGATATCGAACAGGGGCAACGTGGACCACAAGCGACAAACGTAAATAAAGCATAAGAAACCATACTAAAAAACAGACTCTATTTTCAGAGTCTGTTTTTACTTAAAAAGATTTTTATATCAGAACTTATTCATCAATAATTATAGTTCGTGTTTTTTTAATTCTTCTTCAAAGAAAAAGGTACTTGGGTATTTATCGACTGTATAAGAGTATCTTTTCATATTTTTTACATAATGACTTTTTAAGATTGTCACTAATTCATTCGATACTCTTATAGTTACTACTTCTCCATTACTAAATATTTTCTCACTCATAGCCATTATCCTTTCTCGCATCAAAAATAATCAGGGATTATTTTCTATATGTTTTTTTACGGCCTACTGTTTCTTTTCTCCCTCTATTTCTCTTACGTTCTGTTTTTGCCTTTTTATTACGAAGTGGTGCCACTTCAGACAATTGGACAGAGGTCATATTTGATTCTTTTGTTAAAAGCTTTAAAGTGGCTGACAGTAAAGAAACAGAATCCACTTCTTCTAATAACTTTTCCGCCATTGGCTTATATTCCACAAACTCCCCCTTGTCGATAGCGGTCAAAACCTGGTGAATGATTGCTTCCTGATGCCCTGCCATTACCTCACTAGAAGTAGGAGGTGATTGTCTAGACATTTTGGTTTTCGTGACATCTTCGATTACTTTTAAGTGATTACGTTCTCTTGGAGTTATAAAGGTAACTGCCAATCCCTTAGTACCTGCCCGCCCTGTTCGGCCAATACGATGAACATAGCTTTCAGGGTCCTGAGGAATATCAAAATTGTAGACATGGCTAACACCTGTAATATCAAGTCCTCTTGCTGCAACGTCGGTTGCAACCATAATCTCAATCGTATGATTCTTGAATTGACGAATTACATCGGCACGTTTGGATTGCGTCAGATCTCCATGAATGCCTTCTGCTGCATATCCACGCTTTTTTAGCCCTTCAGCAAGTTCATCCACACGTTTTTTTGTGCGTCCAAACACAATAGCAAGGTCTGGTGATTGAAGATCTACGAGATTACAAAGAACATCAAATTTTCGATTCTCTGGAATTTCCATATATTGCTGCTCGATGTTCTTTACCGTTAACTCCTTCGCTTTTACTTTTACGAGTTCAGGATCGTTCATAAATTTCTGGGCTAGACTTTGTACTTGCTTCGACATGGTTGCTGAAAATAGCAAGGTTTGGTGGGGAGAAGAGATTCCACCAAGAATCGTTTGGATATCTTCAATAAAGCCCATATTTAACATCTCATCTGCTTCATCCAGAACAGCTGTACGAATATGATTTAAACGAATGGTTCTTCTTTTCATATGGTCCTTAAGGCGTCCTGGGGTTGCTGAAATAATATGCGGTCTGTTTTTAAGGGCTTTGATCTGACGATTAATATCCTGACCTCCATAAATGGGCAGCGTTTTAACTCCTTTTACCTGCCCAATTCGGTTTAACTCCTCTGCTACTTGAATAGCCAGTTCGCGTGTCGGTGCTAAGACTATTCCCTGAATCCCTTCTTCACTAAGCTCAACCCGCTCTATAAGGGGAATGCCAAAAGCTGTTGTCTTTCCAGTACCGGTTTGAGCTTGTCCAATTAGATCTTTACCCGTCATAGCTATCGGAATGGATTCAGCCTGAATCGGCGTAGCCTCTTCAAAACCCAAGTTATGAACTGCCTTTTCAATGGCCTTGCTTAAATTAAAATCAGAAAATTTTTTCATTTTTTCGTGCTCCTTCTCTTACTTAAATTCAGAAATGAGAAAAGTACTCTTTAACGAGAGATATTATTTATTCATTTCTGCGTATTGGAAATCAGGGTTATTATTCACGAACATCTTATTTTAGCGTATCTATACAAGGCGAATTCATACCTTATTTTATCCGCGCTTCCGTGTATTTATAAATTTTTATAGGATCTATAAAGTGTGGTTTAATTTAGAAAGATATGGTTCTCACTATTTCTTTTTTAAAAGGTATACTATTTAGGAGGAGGGATGATGTAGTTATGTATTATAACCATAGGAAGAAAAATCAAGAGCCCTTACCTAAAGAACAAATAGAGATTTGGGAATGTGAATCAGAAGAATGTAATGGTTGGATGAGAAAAAATTTCTCTTATCAAAAACACCAAAAGTGTCCTTTATGTGGCCATAAAATGAGAACAGGAGAACGGCTTTTAGATGCGTCTCCTAATCCCCATCAAAAATAATTCATGTCCGTCTGTTGTATAAATCTATAAAAAACTTACGGCACTTCTTTAACTGAAAGTAAACTTCTTACCAAACAAACATGCCATATTTGCTTTGTATTTCTAGTGTATGGTTAACTAGTTCATACCTTGTACCCTTCGTATGACCCAGAAACCAGACTTAAAACGCTGGTTTTTCTATTATAACGAGATTTTAAAATCAGATATAATATGTCTTTTGTTAGCTAGTGAAACCAAAAGTAAAAAAAAGACTCCTAGGTGGAGTCTTTTTTACTCATTTTAATTATGCTACTTTATGAACGTTAGCAGCTTGTGCTCCACGTTGACCTTGTTCGATGTCAAACGTTACTTTTTGACCTTCTTCTAATGATTTAAAGCCTTCACCTTGAATAGAGCTGAAATGTACGAATACATCGTCTCCGCCTTCAATTTCGATAAAACCGAAGCCTTTGTCTGCATTAAACCATTTTACTGTACCTTGTTCCATAATAGTGCCTCCTGGTGTGGAATACTCCACACTTGTATTACTACCCTTGTCCAACCATACTATCTTAAGATGAAAATTTCTATGGAAGAGATTTCTCTTCTCTCAATCCTACACCGAACAAAAATAATTAACCTAAGCGTAACACACAGAACCGAAGATAGCAAATACAGAAAAATAGATAAAATTTTAAAATGGAAATATAGGTATCATAATAAGAACTAATTTAAGGTTTACTAGCAGTACATAAATTTAATGGACTTTCACCATTTTTGCACCTCTATAGATTACTTACAAAATAATAAGCGCATTAAGAAACCTGCTGTTTTTGTGTATATGAAATTTTTCATAAAATTGATATCTTGGGCATAATACAGGATAGACACTTGGTAGAGGGGGATTGTGTGAGACTGAAGGATGGAAACTTTTATACAGATAGTAGAACCAATAAGGTATATAGATTAAATGAAGATAACAAAGGAAGTTGGTACCTGAGTACTCATGATGATGAAGATAATAATCAAATGTCAAGAACTTCAGGACGTAACATGATGAAAATGTTAAAGAGTTTTTATAACAAAGTGAACGACAGTTGAAAATTTACGGCTCTGGAAAACAGCATAAAAAATATAAAGCTAGCTTAACACAGCTAGCTTTATTTCTAATTTATAGAGCTAGTTATCACAATGTTTTTTAGGGATTAAGCAACGATACTAACAAAAAATTTTTAGCCTTGCCATTGGGAATCACCCATTATTTAATTTCGATTGCAGAAGCCTTGTTGTCCCCATCTGACGCCATGATACCATTTCTATATTGTTTTTTGAAAAATCATCTATAATTGATATTGTTTTAATCTCATATTGAGATATATAATAAAAGCAAGAAAAAGAAAACGCTTTCTATATTTAAATACATTGTTACTTCTCAAACTATAAGGAGGATTTAAAATGAGCCAAGTGGAAAGAAATTCTAAAGTGCAGAAATTAGTTGAGTATCAAAAATTCAATGAAGAAGAAGTTTCGAAGATGACAGATCCGCAGGTTGAATATTATCACTGGCTCTATTTTGATGATTCCGCTTATGATTATATGTAACTCAATTATAAAATAAGAAAAAAGCACAAAAACGTTTGGTTCCAACGGGTTTGTGCTTTTTTCGTTTCTTTAATTATAGGATTACTCGTTTTTAACACCATTTCCTGTGACAACAAAGTGAGGGGTGTCTTCCTTCCGGTTGAAAAGTCTCCAGAACTCACTGTATTCATCGTCTTCTGACGTATCTGGAAATACCTCCAATAAATAACCTTGAGATAAAAAGATCTTTAGCCCTCCTACTTCGTCCGAGTCAACTCTTTCTACAATCGTGTGTTCGTTTATATCTTTTATAATCGATTCAATTCGTTCTCTGATTTTTCCCTTCTCTTACTTCGCTGATTGTCTTTATAAATTCGCCCTCAGTTACTCCTAGATAGGAGTCGGAGCGACGAACGTACACAATCCTGAGGTTTCTGTAAGGTTCAGGTATTGAAAAGAGTTGTACTAACCCTTCCCGCTCATATCTTTCCGCTAATGACCGGGCTATAAGTGTCACACCAAGACCAGAAACTACTGTCCCCATAATCGTCTCAAGTGTAGCAAATTCCATGATTTTTGGTGATACTATTTGTTCGTCTTTTAACCACTGCTGCAGTCTTTCTCTATATTGGCAGCCTTCATTAAATAAAATGAATGGTAAGTGCAGTAACTCTTTGGCAGACTGAATCTGCTTCTTCCCTTTTTCATTTACACTGCATACAAGTACAATTTCTTCATCAAAAGCTGGAATTTGATCAAGCGTTGACACATTTACTGGTTCTGCTACAAATGCCCCGTCTAACTGAAACTTAAGAACTTTCTCTATTAATTGTGTACTTACTCCTGATACTAGAGAAATATCCACATTTTTGTGCTTATTATGATAGGAAGAAATGATTTCAGGAAACCCTACTACCGTTTCAACTAATCCAATACATAATGATCCAACAAGGTTACGCTCATCTTGAAATGCTTTCTGTATTTCATCCATCAGCCGCATCATTTGTTCTCCATATGTTAAAAGTTTTCGACCTTCTACATTTAATGTCATTCCTCGTCTGTGACGATGAAACAATGGGTGTCCAATTTTTCGTTCAAGAGACCGAATACGTGCTGTTACATTTGGTTGGACATAGCCTAGCTTATCAGCGGCAAGGCTTACACTGCCGTATTCTGCTACAGCCATAAATATGCGTATATCTTCTACTTCCATAAACATCCTCCTTTCCACTTACATTCATTTAGGTATTAATAATAGTGATATCTATAATCATTTATCATTATTTTACAAGATATCAAGCTCTAGATAAAATAATGACATCCGAGTGCTACTACAACTATTTAGTAGCAATTACGTAAAGTTCTTAAAATGAGGCGACTGAAAGGAGGAGATCTAATTGTTTTATTTACTATTGTTTCTTGCCATCATCTTGGAGGTAATCGCAGTATTTTTTCTTAATCTTACAAATGGATTCACAAACTTTGTTCCTACTGTTCTCGCCATACTATTTTATTGTTCTTCAATTGCTGCTTATATGCTACTTAACGCCAAAGGTGAAGTAGGAGTAGCAAGTGCTTTGTATGCAGGAGGAGCAACCGTACTTGTTGTTGTCACAGGTATTATCTTTTTTGATGAAACTATTTCTTTATCTAAAATTTTAGGAGTGTCTCTTATTATAATCGGTGCAGTTTCTCTTAACATTAAAGGGAGCTCTAAAGAAAGAAGGACAGCGTAATGGGATACGTATTTTTAACGATGGGCTTAGTTTTAGGCATTGCAGGCCAAATGTGTGTAAAACTATCTAAAGGCTTTAGACAAACTGTTCCCACGATAGGCGCATTTCTACTCTTCATTGCTTGTATTTATTTTATTTCTCTAACGACGCACTATTTTGAAATGGGAATTGTTTTTGCTATATGGGCAGGGCTGACGATTGTTAGTACGACGCTGTTAGGTATTTATACATTTAAGGAATCAAAAAACAAAAGAAAGATTATCTCGGTTACTCTTATTATTACAGGTGTTATTATACTGAAAGCTTTCTAATAAAAATAAGATAAATAAGGCCCTTACTTAACTTACAAGTAAGGGCACCATAGAAGGAGTTAAAAACAAGGAGGTATTGGTCATCGACCGTCCATTGCTATAGTTGGTTATTGGTAAATAGTAACAGTGTAATGGGTCATTGGATTATTGGTTTTATCACTTGCCATCACAATAGTACTTTGAGTACACTAAACATTCTCCTTCTATGCCTTGAAGGGAGTCTCACCTCTTCAAGGGTTAAAAATATTTATCTCCATCAAACTCTAACTCTATTTGATAGTTTTTAGCGTTAATTAAATTTGATAATCTATTTGCTTTCTTTTCAACCTCTAGCCCTCTTAGACGATATTCTTCAGGATCAAATGTAGCCACTTTAATAATGGATACCCCTTCTCCGTAGTAAGGATATTCTTCTTTAGATGATGAACCAAACTCCTTATATTTTCTTGCTTTAGCACGTAATTGAGTGGCATATTCAATCGCTTCTACAATTGTTAGTTTGTGTTCATTATAAGTAATATTATTTTGAATATTGGCTTGATACATTAATTTATCAAGTAGACGCAAATCCTTTCGAATGTCCTCTAAATCCTGTTCAACATCAGATAGTGATCGAGCCTGAGGAGGAATCTTCTCCCCTTTTTCGATCTCTACAAATGCAACTCGGTCCATCTCTTCTTCTAATTCATGTATTCGTTTTGATAATACACTTTTCAATTTCACAGCCTCTGCTAGAGAAATCTTAGACATAGATCAAAGCTCCTTTATTCATAAACTTAATTTTTACTATTTTATTGTTCTAATACCTTTTCATAATAAGGAGGTGTTGTGCCACTTCCGCCATCCCCTGAGACACTGCTGCGATCTACTTTATAAGACATTACATAGCGTCCTTTTTGTTTACCTTTAGTCCAGTTTTCTTCAAACGTCACTAGATAAAACTCTTTATTTAATTTTTTAGGACGAGTTTTTCTTTCGATTTGATACCCTCCAAAAGTTCCTTTCCATGTTCCAGCTTTAGCAGGAAATAAATCAATATCTGTTCCTTCACCACTTGTCGCAAACTCTATGGCATCTTCTTTCGTAAATGGCGGAAGGCTAGGTGATAGCGCTTCTAATATACTCCAACTGAGAAGTAAAAGAATAAGAGGTATAATTAGCAATACTTTTGTACTTTTTTCCCTGTCAATTCTTCTTTCTACCCACCAATCTATACATGCATATAACATAGCGGCTGCCATCCCGTAATAAGCCAAATATGTATCTTGAAAAAACAAACCGTTAATTAAGCCTAATATGCCGTGGAAGAAGACAAATAGCCACCTCATGTTGGGAAGCCATTTCTTTCGAATAGCGTCCAGTATAACTGAGACAAAATTTCCGTATACAGCAATAACGGCCCCTACATAAAAAAGATATACAAGGAACCATCCTGCCATGTCATTTCCAGTATGATACGATAGTTCTTCTCCGTCAGTTAGTTGTTGAATCAGACCTGTTATTGTCAAAAGGTAAGCTAAAATAAAGCTTGTAGAAAGAGTTGTTATCGTCTTTCTCAAAATCACATAATCTTTTTCACTTTCCATAAAGGGTACCTTTTTCTACTTATTTCTATATATTTTATATTAAACCATATTTCTTCATATAAAGGTGACTTACAAACAAAAAATTGTGATTGATACTAATTGTTTTAGTGGCTTTGTTATAGTAAGTCGTTAATCACAGAAGTACATATATTAAACTGATTTGTGTTAGACTGTTACAAGCTTAATACTTTGAAAAAGAAAGGCTGAAAAAAACATGACACAAACGAATACAGCATTTCGTGATGCGCTTATCAAATCACTGCGAGGTGAAAGAGGCCATCTTCCGACGATTAACGCAATAACTGATATTAATATAGAGCTTGCTTCACATAAACAAGAGGAATTACCTTATTCTATTTATCAATTAGTGAAGCATATGAGCTATTGGCAAGACTTTTTACTTGCCCTTGCTAAAGGAGAAAACCCTGAAAGACCGAAAAGTGCAAGTGAAAGCTGGCCTGAACACCCTGCTCCGGTTGATGAGGAAGAATGGAAAAAGACAATCCAGCATTTTTGTAATGGAATTGACGAAGCATGTCACTTAGCTGATACATTAGCAATCGAAGAACCTCTGGATGCTTGGCCAAGTGAAACCCCAGGGGGATTACTGCGTAATATTGCTTCTCACAACAGCTATCATCTAGGTGAAATTGTCATTATGAGAAGGTTAAACGGAGCATGGCCACCGCCAACAGGAGGCTTTCCTGCTTAATAAAAACCGATTGAGCCCCAATGATTGGCAGAAACAAAGCCCTAACAATCGTCGATTAGACACTTTTAGGGCTTTATTTTAGTTATGTGCTATTACCTTTTGTTTTATCTATAAATCAATTGATTACTGAATTCGATTTTCAGTACTCCAAAAATATTTGTCTTCGTGCAATTAGTTACCTATAAGAATAATGTGTCGGACGAAACAAGTCTTCTTCTGCATTTCTGACAATTGAAAAGTGTCCAACATTGCAATGACCATGTAGACTTTCACCACAATGATGCTTTATAATTTGTTCCGTACTTAAACCTGTTGCGGTTCGCTGTTGAATGCCCACCCCATTGACCATAGCTGCTTTGACTGCACTATTTATAGAATGTTGTGTCTAAATTTACGATAAGCTCAGTGAGCAACTTAACGAATGTTCTTTGCCCCTTGGTCTTTTAACTAGTTCTCCTCCACAGTTAGGACAAATATACATCTCGCTTTCACTACATTTATCACAAAATGTACATTCATGTGTACAGATATAAGCAACAGAGCTATTATGGAGTTTCTTATTGCACTTTTCGCATGTATTTCTCATTTCTAAAGCCATTAAATCCCTCCTTTTGATATAATCAAATTGTATTCTATAAATTTCTATTTTTACATATGTTTCTTATTGTATTACTAAGTAATAACTTTAATATTGACGGAAAACCTATTATTTTAATTTATAATTTAAAGCGGGGTATGTTTTATGGATGAAATTGATAAAAATATATTACTACATCTACAAGAGAATGCTCGTTTGTCCGTTACACAGTTGGGAAAGTTGGTTGGTTTATCTACCCCTGCTGTTAATGAAAGAGTAAAAAAACTTGAAGAAAAAAATATAATAGATGGATATAGAGCAATAATTAATCCTGAAAATTTTAACAAACCTGTAACTGCTTTTATTTTATACAGCAATACAAACTGCAGACAATTTGTAGAATATTGCAAAGAACACCCTGAAGTTATCGAATGTCATCGTCTGGCAGGTCAATACAACTACTTAGTAAAAGTTTTAACTAATTCCGTTCAATCTCTTGAAACATTCATTGATGAATCTATGGCTTTTGGGCAGCCATCTACATTGATTAAACTTTCCTCACCAGTTGTTTATAAAGCAATAAATTAGGTTAATAATCTACTCTTTTTTATTACTGAATCTATTCAAGGTAATTCTATTATAAGAAGAACATGTTCTGCTAGCTGGTCACCTTTTTAACTGACCAGCTAGCAGAATTAGAAGTGCATAGAATTTACAATTGCAGTTACCATCCTGTCTGTTCTCGGCAGGTATTTTTCTATACGTTCATATGTTACAATAGAGAAAGAACATAAATTAAAATTATATGGTCTCTTTGTACCCTGGGTTTCCTTATAATGGAAAGAGGTACTTTTATGAATATACTTGAAATAAAAAAAACGCTTTATACTCTTATTCAATATGAAGATAGTGCTATTACTCATACCATTCCTCAAGTACTGGAACTGTCGTATTGTAAAACATCTAAGATTTTTCAAATCACTACACTTACGGATCAAAAAACCTTAAATTATAACGATTATGATATAGATAACGCTTCTGAAGCTTTATACAAGATCTTAAACTGAAGAAAGCGATTCAATGATTCTTCTATCTTTTATTTAACAAACGTGGGATTGCACAATATGTTATTTTAAACAAAAGAAACTCCTGATATATGTTCAGGAGTTTCTTTTGTTTTTCTAATGTATACAAGATACAAATCTCATTTTAAAAAACCATCTAAAAATATTTAAAACAGCACGAAATCGTAAAGACGATGCCACTATTTCTTTAATCAGAAACTTCCTCTGACAGTAGTACCATCTAAAGATTCATATCATATGTATCTTTAAAAACGTACAAGTTACTTTAGTTATTTTCATTTTAAAGATTATTTACTAGAAGTAATTCCTAAAAAATGAAGTGCGTTTTTTACAGTAGCCATTGTCCGAGTAGAATCTAAATTAATACCTAGCTGAACAGCAGAGCGAGATAATTCGGGCCTTAATCCTGTTAAGATACATTGCACTCCAAGTAGTGACATAACGCTATTAATTTTAAAAAGATGCTCCGTTACAATTGAATTCAATGTATAAATACCGGAAAAATCTATAATTAAACAATTTATATTTTGTGTCTGCACTTTTACTGGAACAGCCATTAAAAGTTGGTTTGCTCTTTCCTCATCTATGGATCCTACTAAGGGAAGTACAGCGATTCCCTCTAAAAGAGGAACGAGGGTTGTAGACAGTTCATTTATTTGCTTTATTATTTCTTTTTGTCTTGTTTCACTCTCTTTTTTTACCGTAATATCTCTCACATAGGTTTGGATTACTTTTTTATCTCCCAGCAGCAAGGGATGACAATATAATTCAACATTAACAGTTGTCCCGTCCAATCTAAATATGGTTTCCTCAATAAGCTCTGCTGGACGTTCATAAGCAGATTGGATTCTTTTCCTTATTGCTGCTTTAGATGTTTCTTGAAATATATCTAAAGGACTGGCACCTATGATATCTTCCCTTTTTCCTCTAAAAAAATGTTCAGCTGCGTGGTTAACATATATAATCTTATGATTTGAATGAATAATGAGTGGATCTAACGCATATTCAATGACTTCCTGATAATCAATACCCGAAATGTTTTCATTCATAATTTTCACTCCTTAATATGAAGGTTAGACTACTATTTCAAATTTATCAAGGGTTCAATTGCTTGTTTAAGATCTTAAAAAATGATAATAAAGTTTCTTTTGAAGTTATAAATAAGAAATAGTAAGAAAATAGAAGATTAAAAGGTCGTCTGTCCTTTACAGAACAAAAATAAAAACAGCCCTTAGAAATGAATTCAAGGGCCCTCTCTGCATTTATTTAAATCATACTTTCTCAGGAGTTAAATCATGGTGTAAGGCTGTATCAGGAACTGTAGGATTAGGATGATTTTTTTTCATTTCAAACGAGAATTCTTTTTGATGACGAAATATATTAATTCTTCTTTTAGATCATTTACAGAGTTTTATCTTTTCCTCTTTTGCCCTTTACCCTATTCTCATTTGAATGAATCGTTTGATCTCTATTTCTTTTTCTTCTACTAAGAAAATAGATAACAAAACCTACTAAAACTAATAAAGTAATTAGAAGGATACTTGTAGGAAAGTATAACGTCCCTATGTGGATACCAAAAAATTGAATCATTACCCTTTCACCTCCATATGAGAGTAGTAAACGACTCAAGTAATATACTTTTCGTTCAGTATCTTTCCGATTTATAAAACATTCGTATAGAAAAATAAATATTATATATAAAGCAACATGCTAGTATGATTTACTAATACTTCTCGATCACTTAGTTTCCTCAAAAGCTATTGCAAAGGAGAACCATTACACATCTTTTTTTGCAATAATGATTATACGTTCTTGTTTCATTTCACCGACACACTGTTTAGCTTCTTCTTGGGTTAAACCTAACGAGGCCATTTTAGAATGAAGTTCATCTTCACGAGAAAATAACTTATTAACTGCAGATTCAAAAACTCCTTGTTCAGAAGCTCGATATTCTTTTGTATTTGTTGTATTTGTTAAATATTCCGAGCGCTCTTTATTATAGGTCAATAAATAAATTTCGTTTTTACGAAACCCGTTAGCAAAAAACTCTTCAATAAACTTATTTGCCTGACCACTATTTTCTGCTACTTTAATTTCCTTCACTATTTTCTCCTCCTCTATCCCTATAGAATATGTCGTTCTACTAATAGGTGTATCCTTCAGCAGCCAATTAAAACCAATTTATTCGGATATGGGATAAAAGACTATAAAATATCATCTAAATATTGTATAAAATGGGGTAAACTATCTACTTCTAAGAGAATAAAATATAGACTTCTTTTCCTTTGTAGAAATATCAAAAGAGAACTTTTTATGTAACCTTAAAAAAATTCCCCCTCTATTGTCAGAGGGAGAATTTTAGTTAACCTTTCGCTACATCTAACGCTTTATCTGCCTTTTTTAAATCGTGATTTACTTGTTCTTCTACATCATAGGCGTGATACATTTCATTATCAATCATATATTGAGCAATCTTTTCATGAAGCTCGATGGCTTTATCTAATTGCTTTTTTAATACCTTTCGAACTTCGGGCGTCGCCGTTTCTGTAAGCGCTACCGCATATGTTCGTACACCATTCTTAGCTGATAATAATAAATCAGTCGCAATAGCAAGATCATCTAACGTTTTAGTAAGAGTACTTTTAGTGGCCATTTTTCTACCCCTCCTATTTATTGAGCTTTCTTTAAGATTTTTTTCAATTCTTTAATCGCTTCAGTAGATGTTTGAACATCTTCTTCAAGAATCTTTTTTAATTCCTCATCCTCTACCAATTCCAACATCGCTGTTCCTTTTGTTACACATGATGTTTTAAGCGTTAAGATTTCATGAACTTCTAGCGTTTCGTGCATAGCTAGTCCCTTTGCCATGTTTGCATCCTCCTTGTCATTTTTTTGACTTGTGAATTATATTCCCAAATCATTTCCATTTAAACAAGTATTCGTTATTTTTTAAAAATTCCAGAAAAAGAAACAGGAATACTAAAACTAACAAAAATAATCACCTGTTTTTGCAATTGACCTTCTATTGTATTGCAGAATAAATCCCTTTAGGTGTAATATGTAACCCTTAAATAAACCTTAAATTGTAAGTCTTTCTTTCTAGAACTTTTTAATCGTTTAAAATCGGGTACTATATTTTGTGAAAAGGTGTGATTTTATTAATTTTTTACATATTACCATCAAGGCTGTTGTTCTCTCTTTCGTTGGTGTTATATTCAGGGTAATTTACGGTCAAATAATTGGAGAAAAAGATGTTCAAATAGAAAGTCTTATCGGTTTTTTTATTGGGAGTTTCTTAATTTCCTGCTTTACTGATTATCAAAAGGCACAAAAATCATAAATAAAATAACCACGTTCATTTGCGCAGCCATTTCAATTAAAAAGTGCGTTAACCCAGTTTGGATTAACGCACTTGATGGTTACACTTGAATCAACATAACTCACTTTTCTATAAAATCTAAACATGCTTTTAAATATTAAAGCGAGGATCCGTTTGGAAGGAAAGAGTACGGTTAATTGATGAATTCAGGGTGATTATCACACTCGATTACCTTCTAGGCCGATGATTTTTCTGATGATTTATTGCCCGGTGCAAACCAACCTAATAGAGCAATACCAACTAATACTCCATAGAAAATTAGAGTCCAGATGGTGCTATGAGGAAAATGGGGATCTAAGACACCAATATCTTTATGTGCAAAAGTAATAACAGCAAGTTTCACCCCTACCCAGGCAACAATGGCGTATGCTGTCGTTTCTAGGGCAGGTCGCTTTTCAAGGAGTTTTACAAACCAGGTCGCTGCAAACTTGATTAAAATAAGACCTGCAATCCCTCCAAGAACTACAACTGCAAACTGCCCTCCATCCATACCACCGATTTCTCCAAACTGTGAATCCGGAAGTCCAAGTGCTATAGCAACCGCAGCTAAAATAGAATCAATGGCAAAAGCTAGGTCGGCTAACGCAATTTTGCCCACCGTCGGCCAGAACCCTTTGCCAGCAGACTCCTTTTCATCATCATTATGAATATTCTCATTGTCTTTCCCAAACCGTGCCTTAATGACATGCTTTAAACCTAAATACAGAAGATAAGCTGCTCCTATCGCCTGTATCCACCAAACGTTGGCGATAAATGAAATGGCAAAAAGAGCTCCAAATCGAAAAATAAACGCCATAAGAATTCCGTAATTAATCGCTCTTTTCTTCTGATCCTCGGGTAAATGTTTAGCTATAACTGCTAGTACAAGAGCATTATCAGCTGATAATAATCCTTCTAACCCGATTAGAATCAATAATGCCCATACATATTCGAGCCAAATAGATTCCATCCGCTTCTCCCCTTTCCAAAATATAAGCTGTTATGCTAAAGGTTTTGTTTACAATAGAATAACCATATATACTGCAGTAAACTCTAAAAGATAAAATTTTCATTTTTTTAACACTAATCAACAATTGAACATCTCTTAAGATAAACATAAATACAAATTCCAGTATGTCAGTAAATAGTTTATGTCAACATACTTACATAGGTTAGAAAGTCACCCTATTATTGTTATGCCCTTCCCCTTTTCTCAAGAAGTACCTGTGAACAATAAAAAAACCGGCTGTAACATATTAACTAATATATTACAGCCGGTTTTTATAGTGGAATAAGAAAATTAATTAGGACTAATCCCTACCCAAAAAAGATCTACTAGAGCCTGAGCCGTTTTTTCAGGGCCTCCTAATTCTGCAATTAATTCTTTCTTGTTCCGAATCATTGTTACCGTGGAAAATGTATGCGCAAGCAATCTGGGACTTGCTACGACGATTTCTCCGCTGTTTGCAGCTTGCTTGAATACGTTCTCTAATGCCTCATGTATCGCTTTCTCTGCTTCACGAATTTCATGAATATGACCTTCTGTAAGCGAAGAAGTCGCTTCTTGCAATAATGTTTCAAAATCAATATGCGGTCTTTTTAAATGATCCAAGGTTACCTCATATAATCTGTGTTTCAGTCCTTTGGAGTTTTGTAATAATTTCTCTGTCTGTTTTGTGATACGTTGGAACATACTTGATACCGAAACGGTAAACAAAGTTGCCTTATTTTTAAAATAGTAGTAAACGCTGGCCTTGGTCACATCGCTTGCTTCAGCCACTTGCTCCATTGAAACTTTTTCGTATCCATATGCCATAAAGAGATGGGCAGCTGTTTTTAAAATTTGCTCTCTTGTTATATTATTTTCAGTTGTTATTTTAGGTCTGCCAGGCTTTTTTTTTGGTGTCTGGTTCGTATTCATAAGGGCCCTCCTTCTAGTTCAAGAAATTGGCACATTTAAACTAGTTGATTAATTAACCTTCTGGTATATATAATTATTGAAGGTTCTATATATATTGTAATAGAAACAAACAGATTTGGAAATGAGGGAGAATTAATGAAAGAATCACCTTTAGCAACATTCAGTCGATTGATGACTGGAAAAGTGAGTCGTTGGGTTGTTATTGCCGTATGGATTTTGGCAACTGCAGTTCTAACAATTGCTTGGCCTGCCGTTAATAAAACGGAAGTGAACAATGCACCAAACTTAAGTGAGAATTCACCTTCCGTAGAGGCTGAAAATCTTATAAAGAAAGAATTCCCTAACTCTTCAGGGGTTCCTGCCTTACTTACATGGCATAAAGAATCCGGTTTGAATACCGATGACTTAAAATCTATTCAGCAAGTGGCGGCAGATTTAGAAAAGAAACCATTAGAAAAACAAACGTCTACTCCGCCTTTGCACAAATTACCGTTAGCAGCTTTACAAAAAATGATTTCAAAGGACGGTACAACGCTTGTACAGCCCATTTTCTTTAAAGAAAACGTTGAAACAGATGTACTAGAAAAAAATCTAGACACGATTAAAAAACAAGTAAAAGAACAGGTTTCATATGATTCTTTTGCTACAGATATCGATGCAAAAGATAAGCTAAGCACGCGCGTTACCGGACCTGTAGGAATTCAAGTAGATGCAACCAGCTTATTTGAAGGAGCAGACGTTTCCTTACTAATCGCGACAGTTTTATTAGTCTTAATTTTACTTCTTGTCATTTATCGTTCCCCAATTTTAGCGATTATTCCTTTAATCGGTGTGGGTTTTGCCTATGGGGTTCTGAGTCCGATTCTCGGTATTTTGGCAGATAAAGAATGGATTACGGTTGACTCGCAGTCCATATCCATTATGACGGTCTTGTTATTTGGAGCAGGAACAGACTATTGTTTATTTTTAATTTCTCATTATCGTGATGAGCTTCGTAAAGTAAAAGATAAGAGACAAGCCCTTATCAATGCCTTTAAAGGTGCTTCAGGTGCTATAGCTATGAGTGGATTTACAGTTGTCATCTCTCTTCTGGCCTTGATTGTAGCAAAATACGGTGCTTACCACCGTTTTGCAATCCCTTTTAGCTTATCTATTCTAATTATGGGATTAGCAAGTTTAACACTTATTCCCGCCCTGCTTTCGGTTATGGGAAGAGGTTCTTTTTATCCTTTCGTCCCTCGTACTCCTGAAATGGAAGAAGAATTGGCGAAAAAGAAAGGAAAACCGGTGCGTGACCGAAAAGCGAAAAACCGTTTCGGGAATTGGATTGGTAATGTGGTTACGACGAAACCATGGACAATCATTGTAGCTTGTCTAGTCTTTTTTGGAGCTTTATCCATTTACTCTAGTCAAATCAAGTACACATATGATTTATTGTCTTCTTTCCCTGAAGATATGCCTTCTCGTGAAGGATTTACGATTATTTCTGATGCTTACTCTCCTGGTGAACTAGCACCAGCACAAGTAGTCATTGATACGGAAGGAAAATCGGTTGACCTTGAAAAAGCATTAAAGAAAAATGACCTTATTAGTACTGTTTCTGCACCTCAAAGTGGTACAAATAATGAGGATCTAAAAGTATATGACGTTACGTTTAATGTGAATCCATATAGTATAGAAGCAATGAAAGCTATTCCAGACTTGAGAGATGCAGCTGAAAAGGCGCTGTCACAGTCCGGAGTTTCTGCAGTCAAATCCAAAGTATGGATCGGCGGTCAAACAGCAACACAGTATGACACAATGACCACGAGTGATAAAGACGACAGTATCATTGTCCCATTAATTATTATTTTTATATCGCTCTTGCTATTAGCTTACTTGCGTTCCATTGTAGCCATGCTTTACTTGGTTGGAACGGTTATCTTATCCTACAGTGCAGCCTTAGGATTAGGCTGGCTTATTATTCACAATATCATGGGGGCAGATGCTATCCAAGGAGCGATCCCTTTATACGCATTTGTATTTTTAGTGGCGCTTGGTGAGGATTATAATATCTTTATGATCTCAAGCATCTGGCAGAAAAAGAAGCATATGCCATTAAAGCAAGCAATTAAAGAAGGCGTAAGCGAAACAAGCGGTGTTATTACATCAGCTGGAATCATCTTAGCTGCTACCTTCGCGGTTCTAGCAACACTGCCTATTCAAGTTCTGGTTCAGTTTGGAATTATCACGGCTTTAGGTGTTCTGTTAGATACATTTATTGTGCGGCCGTTCCTTGTACCTGCGATTACTACGGTTTTAGGAAGATTTGCTTTTTGGCCAGGTAAAGTTGAAATGGTACCAGAAAAAGAGCATTAAATATTAAAACCAAGAAAAAAGCAAAGAGAATATTCTCTTTGCTTTTTCAGCAAACCCAGGTCATAACATAGGGTGATACTTCTTACTATTATTAGTGAGAAATACAAAGGTAAGAAGAACAATTCCTCAGCAGAAACATGTGGCTTTCTACACTTCTTTTAATACCAAGTTCATTTAAATTGTTACCTTTACTTGCAATTCATAAAAGCAGCCCTTCAGGATAAAGTATTACTTCAGACACGTATACTACTGGAGGTCGTAATTTGTTAATCAGTGAGATTGTTCAAAAACTAAATAATGGTGCTACTTATGAAGATATTGCTTCTTCCATTAAAATTAGTGAAGATATATTGAGAAATGATTTAAAAAACTTCGGATTTCACTATGATAATAAAGAAAAAAAGGTGTTATTTACAGGCTATGAATCTGAATATGAGAATACCCTTCGTATTTGTTACACTGATATCAAGAAGCTTTCCACTTAACATTTTTGCGTTAAAATAATGAAGCTTTTGTTATGTAGGATCTCCCCCATCTTAAAAGCGTGGACTGCATTCAGTCCACGCTTTAACTATCTTCATTTCAGTTCTCTTTTTAATACTTTACCGAGCTGATTTTTAGGAAGTTGATCAATAAAATAAACTTCGGGAATTTTGTAGCTTGCTAGACGATCTCTACAATATTTTAAGATATCTTCTTTTGTTAAAGAAGAATGAGGATCTTTTACCACATACGCTCTAGGTTTTTCTCCATAAACTGGGTCTTCTACTCCTACTACAGCAGCTTCTATAACCGTATCTATTTGCTCAATTATTTCTTCTACCTGATCAGGATAGATATTATCACCGCCATATACGATAACATCTTTAAAGCGTCCCATAATATATAAAAAGCCGTCTTGATCTACCTTTCCAGCGTCCCCCATATAGAACCAGCCATCTCTAAGGACTTTGTCAGTCGCCTCTTGATTATGCCAATAGCCTTTAAAACAATAGGGGCTTTTTATGATAATTTCTCCAACTTCTCCTGTTTTCACTTCTTGTCCTGACTCGGGATCAATAATTTTCACTTCTACACCAGAAAGAGGCTTACCTGCTGATTCAATTTTTTCATTTCCCATATTTGGTGTCCATACACTGACTGTCCATGCTTCTGTACTTCCATAACCTTGTATCATGCTGATGTCTAATTTTTCATATTCCTTAATAAGATAAGCAGGAACTTTTGCCCCTCCAGCAATAGCAACCTTTAGTGAAGATTTCTTTGCCCCTTCATTTTTCACCGCTTCGAGCATTTGCATGTACATAGAGGGAAACGCTAACATCATAGTGATCTTATGAGTTTCAATCGTTTCCCAAATGATTTCCGGTGTAGGATCTGACAACAAAAATAATCCCATCCCGTTGGAAACAGATTTCAAAATATTATTAATAGAACTCATATGATAAAAAGGATGCGAGGCAAGAAAACGACCATCCTTTTCATAATCGATTCGTTGACTAGATGGTTGTATATAAGAATACACATGACCATGCTCAATCATACAGCCTTTTGCGTTGCCAGTTGTTCCGGAAGTAAAAAGAAGCATAGCTATGTCATCTTGAGAGACCTGTATATTGGGATTTAGTATAGAATACGCAGAAAAAATTTCATTATATTCTTCAACTGTCTGCACACTATTTTTTCTTCCTACTTGTAAAGTAATCACGTCATTTAATATTTCAGAATCAAAAGGAATAACCTCATGAAATTTTTGGTCGTAGAAAATAATTTTAGGTTGTGCACTATCTAAAATATCGATAATTTCATACTTCGTAAGCTGCCAGCTAATAGGAACCGCTACGGCTCCGATTCTTAATGCGGCTAGCAGAATCGTAGGAAACGGATGATTGTTTTGACAGAGAATTGCAATTCGATCCCCTTTTTTAATGTTATGGCTTAACAGGTAATGAGCGAGTTGATTGACACGTTCATTATATTCTTTAAATGTATGGTAAGATGTACTCCAAATTAAAGCCTCCTTTTCAGCAGATTGTGTAGCCCTTTGCTCTAATAGTTCTCCAAGTGTATACATAATAGCTCTCTCCTTTAATGATAATGACCAGTTTGAATCATATTTAAATGGTGCTTCATTCTAATTATTTTTAAATCTATAAACTACATTACCCATAATTAACGTTAACGCAAACGTTAATTATGGGCGTTTGAAAAATTCATATCTTTTTAGCATGTAAAAGATACATATTGGTTATTCAGAGCAGACTATTCAATATACTTTGAAGCTTATCTTGAGGAGTTCATAGCGCCTTATCTTGTACGATTCTTTTCTTTTTTAACTTTACACCAGCTATTATTAAGTATGTTCTCTTTCTATGCGTCGAGTTGATTGCTAGTTGCACTCTCCATGTGAATAACAAAAGTCTTAAGAGTTATATTAATAAAAACGCTAAGATAATATAGAGCTTCTCTTCTTGCTATAGGATCTATAAATGACCATGGAGGAAAATATGAATAAAGTCTTTTTCATTTTTATGATTATTGGTGTACCTCTTTCAATTATTGGCAGCATTTTTAATTGGAATTATATTTTAATGTTCTTTATTTATTGTGTGACATTAATTAGTTTGGCTAATTACATCAGACGTTCTACTGAAAGCCTTAGCGTTGTAGTAGGTCCAACAGCAGGGGGATTACTTAATGCTACGTTTGGCAACGCTGCAGAAATTATTATTTCGTTTTTTGCATTAAGTAAAGGACTAAATACAATCGTCATTTCCTCTATTACTGGAGCAGTTCTCGTTAATCTACTTTTTGCGAGCGGAATATCAATGATTGTTGGAGGAATTCGATTTAAAAAGCAAAAATTTAGTGTGTTTAAAACACGACATAATACCTCTCTCTTAATGTTTGCTATTATCGTAACTTTTGTATTGCCATTTATCTTTGCAAAACGCTTGGATGATAAAGATATGCAGGTTCTATCAACTTCTTTTGCTATTGTGATGCTGACCATTTACCTGCTTGCTCTTCTTTTTAAACTTGTCACGCATAAGGGGATTTTTACTGGGAACGCAGAAGAAAATGGAGAGGAACCAGAATGGGGAAAAAAGAAAGCAATCGTTGTGCTTGGACTGGCCACAATTGTACTAGCTTATATTAGTGAAAAACTTGTTGGCACCATTGAGCCAGTAGGTGCTGCCTTAGGCTGGAGTCACGTTTTTATTGGAATTATTGTTGTGGCCATAGTCGGAAGTGCTGCAGAGTACGTGTCAGCAATTGCAATGGCCTATAATAACAGAATGGACGTAATGGTGGAGATTTCCATTGGTTCAACCGTCCAAACGGCCATGTTTGTTGCTCCTATACTCGTTCTGTTTTCATACTTGTATGATTTCTTGCCTCTTGTATTTAATACAGCGGAAATGATTGCGATGATCCTTGCCGCTCTCATGACGGTGACCGTTGTGAACGACGGTGATTCCAACTGGTTCGAAGGTGTTTTACTTGTTGGTACCTACATTGCGATAGGCTTTAGTTTTTACCTTTTATAGAATCACTCTCGCAACAAAGCAGAAATTTTTAAACATAATCAAAGTCTTTCTACACCAATGATGCATAAACGAGCCCTTCATAAACAAGAGCTCGTTTTTCAAGTATGTTTTATCTATATATAAGTATTTAAAATATACTAAACTCTTCTATTTATTAAATTGTTTTTAACTTTTTCGTCCAAGATCCTTCCGTATTAATATTCTTTTACCTAGAAAATTCTCTATCTTTTCCTCTTCCCTTCCGTTTGCGGCTTTATTTTTATTTATAAAGTCTCCGCTACTTTTCGTTTTACACTTCTCTTGACCTGCTAATCACGAGCAAACAAAAGACACAACTAAACCTAAACAGCACCTACATATTTTGAAGCAAATGACATATTAATAGCTCAAGAGACAGTGTTTAATAATAAAAGTTAGAGGAGATGAGAGTGGGAATGAATAATTTTAATTCACAATCATTCACTAGTCATTCAAACCCGCAAGTATGGAATTTTGTTTCAGCTCCTAATTTACATCCCATGAAGGTTACCGTTAATGTTGATAAGCCTGGAACAGCTCCCGGCCTATTATTTGTTGCGCCCTATACGGTATATGAAGCAGCGATGATTGGGCAAACTGGGGCACTAATTATGGATCAGACGGGTAATCCAGTGTGGTTTAGACCGCTTGCTAGTAGGTATATCCAAAACACAGACTTTCGAGTACAAATGTACCATGAAAACCCTGTTCTTACGATGTGGCAAGGAACAATTTCAGGAACTCAAACTGCAAACCCTAACCTTCCAGTGGGTGAACCTGAGCCTGGTGCTCATTTTCAAATTATCAATCAGCATTATGAGGTCATTAAAAAGTTATTTGCTAAAAAAGGGTTTACCTCTGATTTGCACGAGTTTACAATCACCAAACGGAATACGGCTTTGTTCACAGGGGTAAAACAAGTACCTGCAGATTTATCTAAGTATGGAGGGCCATTACACGGGTATTTTAGTAATTACTCTATTCAAGAAATAGACATTGAGACGGGAGAGCTTCTCTTCTTTTGGGATGTACTTAAACATATTAATCCAGCTGATTCGATGGTACCTGCTTCATCCGCCACAAGCTCTAATAATATATGGGATTGTTACCACGTAAATTCAGTCGAAGAAGGTCCAAACAACACACTTTTAGTGAGCATGCGTAGTATGTGGGCTATTTATAACATTGACAAAGATACGGGAAAGGTAATTTGGCAACTTGGTGGAAAGCAAAGTGATTTTAAGCTTGAGCCGAACGCTACATTTTCTTGGCAGCATGATGCACGATACAGGTCCGAAAACAGGATAAGCTTGTTTGACAATGCCTGCTGTGCTTCTCCTGATTCTCCACCTCAAGAGCAAGCGCGTGGTTTAATTCTTCACTTAGATTATAAACACAAGATCGCCAGTATAGATCGAACGTATTATCATGACCCAGCTTTATATGTTCCAAGTCAAGGAAATGCGCAAAAGCTTTCTAATGGAAATCAACTCATTGGGTGGGGGCAAGAACCGTACCTTTCGGAATTTAGGAACGCTGGCAATACAAGGAGAAACCATTCATTTAACTTGTTATATGATATGCAGTATCCAAATCAGAATCTTTCGTATCGAGCGTTTAAAAATAAGTGGGTAGGTCTACCACTTTATCCGCCTAGCATAACTGTAGACTTATTGCATGACGGTGAAGCTACAGTTTACGCATCATGGAATGGTTCAACAGAAACGGTCGCTTGGCAGGTACTGGCAGGCCCAACACCTTTTAAATTAGCAGTAGTGGTATTTAGTACCCCTTGTACTGGATTCGAAACAGATATTCATGCTCAGGCAGTTGGCCCCTATTTTCAAGTAAAAGCATTAGACTCCTGCGGGAACGTCATTGGTACATCATCGACTACTTACGTAAAAATAAGACGAAATAGACGAAAGTGAGCATTAATAATCCTCTATTAGATTTTTAAAAATATTCTTATACTGGATTCTCCCTACTTAGCAAGCCTAAGGTGGGGGAATTTTTAATTCTTGAAGAATATATTTAAAACATATTATAAATTGTATTCATAATTAGTACCAGAATCCCCTTTTTCAAATAATAAGCTTATGATGAAAAAGGCAATAAAATTTAAAATTCAGCGTTCTTAAGCATTTTTTTAAGGTTAGATAAGATAATTCACTAGGTAACTTTTGATTTATAGTTTCATAATAATTAAATGGACTTCCTCATAAAATCAATTCAAACTTTCCCTTTAAATATGTATCAATATCATTAATTTACATAAAAAAATTCACTATCTGCATCCCTTTAAAACTATACCTCTAGAGGCGTATATTGCAAAACTATCCTCATCTAATTGAATATAGCAAAAAATGTTAAGAACAACGATTTGTTTGCTGTTATAGTGAACGTAAGGTAGGTGAATGTAAATGAATTATGTAACTTGTATACAAAGAACGCTAAATTACATTGAGGAGAATTTGGAGACACAAATTACTTTAGAAAAGTTAGCAGAAATTGCTTGCTTTTCTCCTTTTCATTATCACCGTGTCTTCCAAGCCATGGTTGGAGAATCGGTGATGGATTATGTGAGGAAACGAAGACTTACACGCGCAGCAGAACGCTTATTTTTTACAGATGAAAAAGTCATTGATATCGCACTTGATGTTGGTTTCCAATATCAAGAATCATTTAACAGAGCGTTCAAAAACTTTTATGATGTTTCACCGAAGCAATACCGTAACGCAAGGAGAATATCTGGACCGCTGCGGGGAAAAGCCTACCTAACTACCACACTTTTGTCAGGAGGAAATAAGATGGAACCAAAACTAGTCACTAAATCTGCTTTTTATGTCATTGGATATGAGCTAAAAACGAAGAACGAGGGTGGCCAGAATAACAAAGACATTCCTGAATTTTGGCAACAGTACATGCAAAATGGATTAGGCTCTAAAATCCCCAATCCCTTAAAAGAAAACACGGAGCTTGGTATTTGCACTGATTTTAATCCTGAAACGGGTGAGTTTGTTTATGTAATTGGCATGGAAGTAAAGGAAGGCACTTCAGCGCCTGAAGGAACAGTTTACAGAAGTTTCCCTGAACTAGACTATGCCGTATTTACTACACCAAAATCAAATGAAGAATCTTTTACTTCTTCCATTCAGTCCACATGGAATTATGTTTTTACAGAATGGTTCCCTGAATCGGGTTATGAGCACTACGGATCAATGGAATTTGAACTGTATGATAAAAGATGTTATGGTTCAGAAAATAAAGAGATTGATATCTACATTCCTGTAAAAAAACAGACTGTTAAAGCATAAAAGAGAACTCCCATTTGTTTAAGAGAAAAGTAGCGTAGAAATTCATTTATAATACTGAAGATATTCCTATACAAAAGCCCAATCTCTAAGCAATTAAACTTAAGAGAGGGCTTTTTATTCTTTTGCATTGGAAATTTTGAAATCAATCAATGTGAATATTCACTTCATTTTTAATTATCATAATGTACGATATCGGCCATAAAAACATCAGATATCCAGAGAAGTGTGAGATGCTTTTCTCTCCAATTCCTTAACTCTTAAAACAATACCTTCTGATCTGTCACTGGATATAAAGTAATACTAGCTAACCCGCTTTGATTTTCATCTAAAAACTCTAAAGAATCCTCAGCTTTACTTTGACGTTCAACTAATGCGGCAAAACAGAAAACAAAGTTAGATGCATTTCCTATCATTTTATTTTATGTATTTTCCTCACGTACATATTTTTTACATTTTATAGGAATGATAACGTTACTCGTTGTATAACAAATATTCACTCATATAAAAGGTGGTAAAACGTGCGACAAAGATATCTTTTGAAAAGCTCTAATTCTAATAAGGAAAAGACAACAGATTGTTCAGCAACTCCCTTATATGATGATGTAAATAAAAATATAGAGAGACTATTAAACGAATTAGGAAATAGTTCTGATGTATCGTTTCGAATGGTTGAGTCTCCCTATCAAAAAACGTTAAAAGCAGCCGTTATTCACCTTGACGGATTAGCAGATGAAAACATTATAAATGAGAATATCATGACGCCTCTTATTCAGTGGCTTAAAGAAAGTAATCAAGTAGTAACCGTCAAAGAGATAGAAGAACAAATACCCCAGATATTAACTGTATCTCAATTGACTATAAAAGAGAATTGGCATGAATTTATGTCAGCCGTTTTAACCGGTGATACGGTCATCCTACTGAATGGGAGTTCTAAAATTTTCATTGGCAATACAAAAAAACTTCAGTCCCGCGCAGTAACAGAACCAACCAGTCAAACTGTTGTTAGAGGACCCAAAGATAGTTTCACAGAGAATTTAAGGACTAATACCTCCTTGATACGAGCTAGAATTCAGGATTCTAATTTACGCTTAGAAAGCATGAAAATTGGAAGCGTAACCCAAACAGATATAGGAATCATGTATATTCAAGGGAATGCAGATAAACGTATTGTAGAGGAAATCAAAGAACGTTTAAAAGAGATTAAGGTAGATGGGGTCCTTGAGTCGAACTATATTGAGGAATTTATCCGGGATGATAGTACCACTATTTTCCCACTTTTATTAAATACGGAACGACCTGATGCCGTCGTAGGAAATTTATTAGAAGGTCGAATTGCTATTATTGTACAAGGAACACCCTTTGTATTAATTGCGCCTGCTATTTTTTCTCAATTTTTTCAGTCTCCCGAAGATTATTATCAAAATTATTATATTGCTTCCTTTTTAAGGATACTAAGATTTGGTTCTTTTTTTCTTTCTATGTATGCATCTGCTATCTATTTAGCATTGATTACGCATCATCAGGGACTTATTCCGAACACATTAATGGTCAGCTTAATGGCGCAAAGAGAAAGAGTTCCTTTTCCAGCAATTGTAGAAATGGTAGTGATGGAACTAGCTTTTGAGATGTTGCGAGAAGCCGGAATCCGAATGCCTAGAGCAATCGGACCAGCAGTCTCCATTGTAGGAGCACTGATTTTAGGACAAGCAGCTGTAGAAGCAGGTTTTGTATCAGCGGCTGTTGTAATTATTGTTGCTATTTCTGCCATCAGCAATTTTACACTGCCATCTACTAGCATTGTCAATGCGGCCCGTGGTTTTCGGTTTATCTTGATTCTAATTTCAGCATTTATTGGCTTATATGGAATTTTGCTTATGACCTTATGTATATGGCTTCATATAAGTAGTCTAAGATCTTTTGGTATTCCCTACTTTTCACCTTTTGCTCCCTTTGATTTTAAAGAGCAAAAGGATACTTTAGTTCGATTCTCTTTACCATCTCTGTTGAAAAAACATCAAAATAAATAGACGTCGTATAAAGATGAATGAGGATAGAAAATGAAAACTTATCTTTCGCTTTTATGGATCGCTGCCATTTGTTTATGCGTTTCAGGATGTTCGAATTACCGAGAATTAAACCAAATAGGAGTTATTATAGGATTGGGAATTGATGAGAACGAAAACTTGGAACAACCTTATAAAGTAACCTATCAGATCATTAATCCAAGTGGTTTATCACAGGGCAGTTCGACAGGAGGACAGGGTCTTCCTGTCATTAACTACACAGTAACTGCCAAAACACTAGTAGAGGCATTAAAAAAAGCCTCCATCGTCATTCCAAGAGAACATATTACTTCACATCTTTCGCTTATCATTATAGGTGAAAAATTAGCAAGAAATGACCTTAGCTTATTATTTGATGCTTTGGATCGAGGCAAACAAGCTCGTACAAGTATTCCAGTTTTTATTGCACGTGATGGGACTGCTGAGAAATTGCTCGGTGTGATTGAACCTTTTGAGGTTACTCCAGTCAAAAGTATCCTAAGTACCAGCCAGAACAATCAAAAAATGTACGGAATAGTTAGTAATGTACAAGCATATGAAGTTATTTCTATGCTTTTAAGTGAGGGAAAAGATCTATCTCTTCCTGGAATCAGCATTAACAAGCCCTCTCAGAAGGCAGAAGAAGCAGGCAATTTAGAGAATACCAGCCCAAGTGCTATGCAGGTAAAAGGATTAGCCATGTTTAGAAAAGGAAAATTAGTTCGATGGCTAGATGGCGATGAGGCTCGATCTGTCCAGCTTGTTACTTCTGAAGTAAAGAGTACAGCCCTCGTTTTCCCTTGCAGTATAAATGAGAATATCACAGTTACAGCGACCGGAATAAAAAGCCAAATGAAAACAGCAATCCGCCATAGGCAACCTTTCATTCATACAGATTTGAACGTCATGGGAGAAATTACGGAAACAACATGCCAAAAAGATTTAAGCAACCCTAAGGTATTAAAAGAATTGGAAAAAGAAGTACAAAAGGAATTGCAAAAGGAAATCACAAAAACTATTCGCATCGCACAAAAAGAAAAGACAGATATATTTGGCTTTGGTGATAGCTTGTCTCGAACCAACCCTAGTTACTGGCGTCAGCATAAACAGAATTGGGAGAATCTATTTTCAAGCGCTAAAATATCGATGAATGTGAACGTCAGTATTGTAAATACCGGAATGCGGACAAATCCTTATGAGGTAAATTAGATGAGGAGCTGAAAAAGCATTGACTAAAATAAAAATCGATGGGTTTCAATTATTTTGTATGATGTTTATCTTTATATTAGGCAGTACGTTGCTTTTAGATATCGGAAAGGCTGCTAGGCAAGATGCATGGATAGTCCCCCTGCTGGCTACTTTTTTTGGATGTGTACTGTATTTAATCTATATCTCCTTATATAAGAGATACCCTAATATGCCTTTGACTGGCTACCTCATTAAAATCTGGGGTAAATACGTAGGCGGTGCTATCAGCTTTTGTTATATTATATATTTTGTTTATATTGCTTCCAGAGTATTGCGTGATTTTGAAGAATTACTAATTAGCTCTTCTTACTATGTTACATCGATTATTACGCTGGGCATATGCATGACCTTTGTGTTAATTTATAGTGTTCACTTAGGAATAGAAGCATTCGCACGAGTTACATGCTTATGTTTTGTTGTTATTTTACTGACTCTTTTTATATTAAATGTTTTGTATGTAGTAGGAGGCTACATCAAGGTGGAGAATCTTCAACCCGTATTAGCGAATGGATGGGGAAACATAGGAAAAGAGTTAGTCCCCCTTGGCATTACTGTACCTTTCGGGGAATTGATTACCTTTACTATGATTCTTCCTTATTTAAATAAAAAAAGTCAGGCCGCAACAATTGGGTTATCCGCCATCATAATAGGAGGAATGGTCTTAACCATTAATTCAATTATTCTTTTGTGTGTACTCGGACCAGAGACTGTTTTAAGATCCTCTTTCCCGGCTCTTACAGCTGTGAGTTACATTAACATAGCTAGTTTTATTCAAAGACTGGATACCTTTATTCTCATTCTCATGGTCATTTTAGGTTTTGTTAAAATAACCATTTATTTCTTTTGTGCAGTGATTGGCGCGGCTGATTTGTTTCGAATGAAACCTTCTGTTACAAACATTTATTTAATTGGCGGTGTTATTTTTTTCTCCTCACTGATGATTGCTCCTAGTTATCAAGCTCATATAAATGAAGGACTCAAAATTGTTCCTTATTTATTGCACCTCCCTTTTCATATAGCAATTCCCATCCTATTGCTGATTACAGCATATATAAAACAAAAAATAAAGCCTACCCTTTTATGACAAGGGAGGCTATTGTTTTTTTAAAACAGGAAAAATGCTAACAGCAAGGAATAGTAAAGCAAATAAAATAACCAAAAAATAATCTTCCCCACGAGCAATTACAAAATATTGTTTTAGGTTATAAAACGATTGAAACATATAGCTTCCCTGAAAAACGTCGATGAATACAATAAGAACATAAGCCCCGAGCAAAATGCATAAGGATGGAATTATTTTAGCCATTATATCAGCCTCGCCTTTTTCTTTTAAAGTGCGGTAAATAATATAAAAATATACAAGGCGTCCATGAGATTTAATAATATTTATTAAATGATGAAAAATAATTGATTTTCTGCAAAGCAATCTGTTATAAAAATTTAACGCCACAAGAATTGCGGACATTGATCTCCAAAGAGCTTTTTTCATTCTAATGCACGGTTCTATTTTTATAGACTCTTAAGAAATAGTACAAGCCAAGCAGAAGTAATCCTACATTTGTATAAAAATAAAAGATAAATCCATACAAAAAGTTCTTTTGAGCCAATGAATCAAAAACATAATGCAAAGAGTGGTATAGCGCTACATAGATTAAACAAAGATTCCAGAAAATATTTTCTTCTCTAGAGTAAACCTCTCTTAGCAATAAAAGGATAATCCACCAAAGCACAAGTATGGATAATGTACTGAGTAAGTTAATTGGATAAGTCTTATAGTAAAAGAAATACGCGCTGCTATAAAATAAAAGCATCGATAGTAACAACATGAATAGTGGCTTTCTAGAGTATTTATTGGTGATAAAAAAGTACAAGCCAACTAAAATGGCAATAAAAAAATAAATGTAATTCAACAAATTTCCCATCTCAAACCTCAAAATTTTTATAATTTAATACTATGATATTTAAGTTTCTAATAAAATCTTTTATGTATTGGGTGAAAAACACTGCACCTTATGCTACCTTGCCTTTTTTATGTGTATAATACTCAAAGATAGCAATCCCAAAGGAAACTCCAAAAGCGGTTGAAAATGCTGTTAAAAGATCAAAATTAGAAGTAAACAGAATATTAATCATTAAGTTTCCTCCAAAGAAGATTAAAAAATATACAAAGAATTTCAAAATAACTTTTTTCAAGAACTACCCTACTTTCATAGATTTCGTTTAAATTGACTGTTGATTCAACACAGATTTTAAAAATCAAGAAATTATAAATATAACCAATATATGATTATATTACCATATATTTTTACTGACCATAAAAAAGAACCTCTTTAAAATAGAGGTTCTTTTTTTATAACAGACAAGATATTTAGTTACGGTAATAAATAACAAGAATTAAAATTTCATTCGCAAGTTTTAATAAAGACAATCCTCTAATCCTCTTACTATCTATAGCTTCTCTACCAATTCATCAACACGGACACAAGTGAATCCTTTTGTTTGCACTGTTTTTAATACATCTTTTAACGCATTAATTGTGTTTCTTGGAGCGTCGGATTCAGCCCCGAGCGTATCTCCGCAGTCGTGCAGCAAAATGACGTCCCCGCCTTTTATGTTTGCCAGGCGTTTTTTGATCTTTTCACTTCCGCCAGCGGTGCGCCAATCTTCCGCCATGATTGACCATAGAATAATCTTATATTTACCTCTTCTCATAAAATCGAAAAGGTTGAGCATTCCCCAAGGCGGGCGATAATAAATAGGTGTGACTCCAGCGATAGATTTAATCACCTTGGCTGTATTCTTAAGTCCATTTCTAACTTTCCAAGGCGACATAAACCAGTTGGAGTGATGTACGTAGTTATGAATTCCGATTAAGTGGCCTTCATTATGCATGCGCTGAATCAGTTCAGGGTACTTTTCTGCTTTAGTACCGACCACAAAAAAGGTTGCCTTCACCTCATTTTTCTTCAATAAATCAAGAAGTATCGGCGTATAAATAGGGTTCGGACCATCATCAAACGTAAAAGCAATTTTAGATAAATCCCTTCCTCTTTTAACTACGTTCACTCCTAGACCACGTGATAAGAAATACGGAATAACGGTGTATAATAAAATAAAAAAAATAATAGCAGAAATCATGAACTCCATATTATATACTCACCTCTATCTCCTTTTGCTTTTGTATCGTTCTACTATCTGTTACGTTACGTAATGGACCGCGTCTTGCTGCTTCGATAATGACATAGAGAGCGTCTATGGATGATGTTTTGGTTTGATATTTTTTCATTCTTTGTTTCATCCATCTTAAAGGTGCTGAATCGTGGACAAGATTTTCAATTTGCGCAATTAACTCTTTTTCTGACTGTGCAGACAGTGCGAATCCCGAACGGCATAAATACTCTGCATTGTCTTCTTCTTGTCCTGGTAACGAATGATAAAGCAGTATTGGTAGATCCATCGCCATTGCCTCAGAGGTTGTTACTCCCCCCGGCTTGCTGATCATTAAATCTGCAATAGCCATTAATTCTTCAACCTTTTCACAGTATCCAAAAATTCTCACGTCATGCTTCGAGTCTTTTAATTCCCACTCTAATTGTGTTTTTAATTTCTTATTTTTACCACATACTATAAAAAGTTGAATCGGTGTGGAAATGGATTCTAATGCCTTAAAGGTTGAAATCCCTTTTCCAAAAAATCCGTCTCCCCCTCCCATGATGAGCAGGGTGAACATATTTGGATTAATCATATATTTATCTAGGAGAAGGTCTTTTGGAAGAACATCCATAAATCTTTTCCGTACAGGTATTCCAGTGTTTTTAATTTTGTCTGCCTCTACCCCTAACGCAATTAATTGATCACGCAATCGAGCAGACCCTACCACATATTGGTCTGTAGAGGGATGAATCCAATAAGAATGATCCGTATAATCTGTGATGATGGTTACCGCTGGAATATCAATTAACCCTTGCTCTTTTAATCTTGATATAATCCCGGCGGCAAATGGATAGGTACTAACCACTACCTTCGGTTTTATTTCCTGTATGATTTTAAGCACGGTTTGCATGCCCGACAAAAAGATCGAATTTAGCTTAATGGAAAATGAATTTTTTACACGAGTTTTTTTATACAAAAAGCTATACACTTGAGGAAACTTCTTAATGCTTTTTTTATAAATATAGTGGCTGATTGGATAGAGGGTGGGATGAATCCACTCCATGATATCCATAGTAATGGGCTCAGCATCAGCAGCCATCTCATTTACTGCCTCGCTTATCGCATTAGCCACTTGTTTATGTCCCTCTCCAAATGTAGCGGAAAGAATGAGGTATTTATCCTTCTCACGATTATTCATGACTTTCCCTCCTTATAGTTTTTATTCTTTCGTCATATGATGGAACCTGAAATATTCACCACATCTTTTTGTTCTTTTGTTTATGCAAGTAAAGATTTACTCTACTGATAAAAGAGTAAACATGATAAAAAAATTAATACCGGGTATTTAGCCTTTTTCATCAATTTGTGTGGTGTATCTTTTCTTCTTTTTCGTTACATAGATTGTTTAGGAATTTCTTACACTATTTATTAGAAACACATACAGTCTTAGGTTGAGCTTTCAAATAGCACATTTTCAGTCTACGGTTTGTAGTTAAAAATAGGCTAAAAATAACATTAAAAATCAATGAAAAAGAAAGTTTTTTTTATAAATAGTGCTACATTAAAAGAAAAGCAAAGGTGAAATTAACCTTTTCACTTAGCTTATTTTCAATCAAATTCAAGCATATTTGAGTTATTCACTGTGCTTTAGGCAAATACATATTATGAAAGAAGGACAAACCATGGATTTTATCACATCTTATATAAATCAATACGGATATATCGTGCTGTTTCTAGCATTGATGCTGGAACTGCTCGCTCTTCCTCTTCCAGGGGAGCTGCTCATGGGCTACGCTGGGGTTCTTGCCTTTCAAGGACATTTGAGCTGGATGGGAAGTATCTTGGTGGCTGATATGGGGAGTATGGTTGGAATGACCATAGCCTACGGAGTTGGTTATAAGTTAGGGACTCCTTTTTTTGATAAATACGGAAAAACCCTTCATATGGGGCCAGAGCGAATTGAAAGAATGTCAAAATGGTTTAGTGTGCATGGAAACAAACTGTTGATTATTGCTTATTTCCTCCCTGTTATTAGACATATTACAGGATATTTTTCAGGAATTACTCGGCTTCCTTTTCGTACGTATGCACTGTACGCCTATAGCGGATCATTTCTTTGGGTCACCACATTTATTACTCTAGGAAAGTTATTCGGACCTCAGTGGGAACAGTTTCATAATTCTATCAAGAAGTACTTTATCATTGGGATGATTGTAGCTGTAAGTTTGTTCGTTGCTATTTACATTTATAAAAAGTTCAAAGTAACGATTAAAAAGATAGCAATTAATTGTCTCAAGTGGATAGTAAATGTGTTTCATACGCGGAAACGGGCAGGGCTTGTTTTTATATTTACAGCATTAGTAACATTAGGGTTTATTCTGCTTATGATTGGAATGACGCAAGACTTTATCGCAAACGAGTTTGGAGATTTTAACAAAATAACGAGTCTATTAATAACAGCCCTTTTTAATAAAGATTGGAATGTACCAATGCGGATATTTTTCATGCTGGGATCCAGGCAAGTTCTGGTGGCATTAATTTCCTTTACACTTGTGTGGATTTTATGGAAAGGCAGAGATAAAAAAATCGAATTATTATCTCTGGTAGCTGTTGCAGGCGGCGGAGAGCTATACGAAGAAAGCCTAAGACGAATTTTCCACCATTTCTCCCCTATTAGAAAATCGTTGATAGAACAGCTTTCATACACCTTTCCAAGCGAGCAGTCTTTGATGGCTTTTGTTATTTATGGGTTTGCTGTATTTATGCTGGTTCGATACTCTAAAAGATTATGGACTCCTACATTAGCACCAATAGCAGCCATTCTTATTTTATTGCTTATTGCGATTAGTCGTTTGTACCTCAGCATACAATATCCCAGCGATATTGCAGCAGGATATGTATTTGGAGGAGTATGGTTAGGGTTAAACGTTTTGCTTCTTGAAACCTTCCGCCTTATGAAAGGTATTAGTCTATAGCGGTTCACTAAAAAGAAAGTCAAACTAAACAGGAACTTATCTTGTCCAAATGGCATTTATTATATTTTGAACGACGGGAAAGGAGAAGCTGCATGCAAAACCGTATTTTAATCGTTGAAG
This sequence comes from Priestia sp. ST2, assembly GCF_055810735.1. Lineage (NCBI taxonomy): Bacteria > Bacillati > Bacillota > Bacilli > Caryophanales > Bacillaceae > Priestia > Priestia sp. ST2. The sequence continues at coordinate 1,037,160 of NZ_JBVVNT010000002.1, forward strand.
ATGAAGAAATGATTGCACGAGCTCTTCAAATTGAGCTTGAACATGAAGGATACAAAGTATTCGTAGAGCATGAAGGAAAAAGCGGCCTTGAAGCTGCTTTACATAATAGCATTGATCTAGTTTTATTAGACGTTATGCTTCCAGAACTTAGCGGTATCGAAGTCCTTCGAAGAATTAGAAAAAAGAACGCCTGCCTCCCTGTTATTCTTTTGACAGCCCGTGACACTACGCTAGATAAAGTGATGGGACTAGATCATGGAGCAAATGATTACATCACCAAGCCCTTCGAAATAGAAGAAGTATTAGCTAGAGTGCGCAATAGTCTTCGCCATGGAGCTATCATTCAAGAAGTTACTGAAAAAAAAGATGTTCATTTATCAATAGAAGATTTATCTGTGAATTTAGAGACCAGAGAAGTGATAAGAAAAAACAAAACGATTATACTAACCCCGAAAGAATATGATTTGCTTGTTTATTTACTAAAAAATCAAAATATCGTACTGAGCAGAGAAAATATCCTCTTGACCGTTTGGGGCTACGATTATGAAGGAGAAACAAACGTAGTAGATGTGTATATTGGACATTTGAGAAAGAAAATAGAAGAAGAGATTAACTCTCCCTTGATTCGCACCGTCAGAGGAGTAGGATATGTGATAAGAAAGGAACCATATGAAAATTACTACCAAGGTTAACTTGTTTATTACAGTTTCTTTGTTAGTCAGCTTGCTCATTGTAAATACGATTGTATTTTTCTTATTTATGAAAACGACCGTTAATATGGAAGCACACTTAGTCTTTAAAAATGCGAGTGAAATGTTGAAAAAATACCACATTTCCAAATCCTTAACACTAGACAAAAACCTTTTAAACTCTTACATGCCTAGTCACTCTTTTATTCGAATCGTTGGGCCGAACTCTACAACTATTAATCAAGTCACTAACGACAAAGTCCTTGTTCAAAAAATCCCCCCTACTTTTTCAACAGAAAAGAACTTTGAACTTAGACCTTTTCAAGAACATCAAAATTTAGTAGTTCACGTACCGATTCATCAGAATCACAAAGTAATCGGCACGTTAGAAATAAGTGAGCGGTTATCAGGACTAGAAAGCCGCAAAGATATTATTTTATCCATAATGGGGACTGTTACCCTGGTTTCTGTTCTTCTCTCTTTTCTAGCTGGCAGATGGCTATCAGCTATCATTATGAAGCCTATTGTATCAATGATCTCTACAATGGAAGATATTGAACAAAGTGGAACGCTGAAAAAGATTGGTATACAAACTGAAACAAAAGATGAAGTGTACAAAATGGCAGCTACATTTAACCGTATGATTAGTAAACTGAAGGAAAACTCAGATAAACAAAGGCAATTTATTTCCGATGCCTCTCATGAGTTAAAAACACCTGTGACTGTTATTAGCAGTTTTATTACGATTCTTAGAAGGCATGGAACACAAGACGAAACAATAGCAAAAGAAGCAATTGAGGCTATTTATTCAGAAACAAATAGAATGAAAAATTTGACTAAAACACTATTAAGCTTAGCTGAATTAGAGGACTCCGAACCTGTTGATATAAAATCAGTTGACCTTGTCTCTCTCAGCACAGCCCTTGTAACTCAGTTCATGCAAGTTTATGACCGACCTATTATTCTGCATAAAAATTCCCACTCCATTTCCATCAAGGGAGATGAATTGAAGCTGAAACAAGTGATCATTATCTTTTTAGATAATGCTATAAAGTATAGTACCGATGTAATTGAGGTCTTTTTGGAAAGTAATCAGCATAAAGCGATTCTCCGAATAAAAGATTATGGCATTGGCATACCAGAAGACGAACAATCTCATGTTTTTGAAAGGTTTTATCGAGTAGACAAAGCCCGCAAACGGGATTCAGGAGGAAGTGGACTCGGATTAGCTATTGCTAAAAATATTGTAAACCTCCATAAAGGAGAAATTGATATACAAAGCAAAGAACATGCTGGAACAGAGATTAAAGTTACTTTTCCCCTTACAAACTGAGTAAGTCGCTTTTATATAAATTAGCTCATGTACCACTAGTGAGGAAGCAACTATCAATATTTAATTTCTAAAAATGCTACCTAATGGATACATTCAAAACAGAATCACCAGTTTTTTCATCAGAAAAAACACCTCCAAGTGATTGCTCGGTACTCCATACCCGGTTATCAGCTTGAAGGTGTTTTTTATTTATATAAAATCAGAGCCTGTCCAAATTATTAGCAACTACGTTTTCTTAATCTGCGAACGCTGATACTTTCTAAACTAGTCGTATTTCTATTACCTGAATTATCTTCCCATACTAAAAATCCGCCTTCTGCTCGAATAAACGTACCATTTCCATCAAGCTGTCTTCCTGCAGAAAAAACTTGAATTTTATCTCCTCTTCGAAAATTATCTACTATAGAACGAGATTGAGATTGAGATGTACGGCGACCTCCACTACGACGTCCTGGCATAACTTCACCTCCCTATACATTTATAGTACATACTATAAAAAAAACAAAAATTGGCATAAGCAAAACGCGTAAAAGCAAAAAAAATATTTTACAAATTGAAAATTTGGCCATCCCTGTCCATAGTATTTCTGCAATACTTCTTACATTACCCCCTAGTCAACATGATGCTCTTTCGAGGGCACATATAAAAAGCTAGCTCTTAGTGCATAACGATTGTTTTTGTTGCTGCAACTTACAAACACACTGAATCTCTTTCATCTTATATTGCTGTTGTTGCATTGATTTATTGAGTATAAAATACATATATGTTAAAGAGTTTGATATATATAATTAAAAAAGTTATACCTCTTAGACGCAAAAAAAAGAACCCTCCATAAAAAGAGGATTCAAACAGGGTAAGTAAGAAAAAGAAATATACATGCATGTTCCTGGGGGGCACTACGCTTGTATAATCAATTTATACCCGCTATTCACTGATTGAAACAGTAAAAAACATTTTAAATAAAAATTAATAGTTAATCTATTAAATACAATCTCTGAATATATTCAATAGCTTTATCTTTGTACTATACCTGTTCTCTAATATTAATAATTCGCATAACAAGTGCTCCTCTACCAGGAATAACAGCCATCATTTACATAAAGGATGTTATAGACATGCTTTTTAATAAAAGTGTGTTGCTTCTTCAATTAAAACTTATCCTTAAACCCATTCTTTCCTATGTTCACGAATAAATTTAATATCATTTTGATAATGTTCAAGATGCCCTTGGTGTATCATTTTCTGGAACGCACTGTCGCCTTCGCTGGCTTTTCTTGTAATTGTTTTACATAACCCCTCTAATCTCAGCAATACCAATTCCAAATAACCTTCTTGTACTTCTTCGCCGTAAGATTCAAAAAATAAATTCACTCTTTGGTTTATATGTTGAGCGTGCTGCAATGAATTATAATAAATCCTCTCACCTGTGTCAGAAAGATAAAATCTACTTAAGGGGACGCACGTATAAAGAGTATAAGCAATGTCCCAAATTCTTGGACCAGGCCCAGCAACATCAAAATCAATGACGCCTACTGGTCTTTTGTGCTTAAAAATGATGTTGTATATGGCAAAATCATTATGACATAGTACCTCAAATGGTTTAGGAGTGTTATCTATTGATTTCCAGCTGTCATCAAATGAAAAATCACTCACTGAATCATGATAAAGACGGAGCATTTTCCCTATTTCTATTAAAACATCGTCAGACCACATATATTTCTTCAAGGGATAATTACCAGCTTCACCTTCAATAAATGACAAGACCTCTCTCCCTTTTTCATCAATGCCTAAAAATTTTGGTGCATAACTAAAACCTTTGTTCTCTAAATGCTTTAATAGTTTATGAAATTTATGACTATCTGATTTTAATTCTCGTCGTACAGTATCTCCCAAGCGATAAACGTTAGAGACATTCCCTCCTGTTAGCACTTCTTCGTCCTCAAAGCTTGACATATAAACATTCCCCCTGAATATATCCTATTTGTCGTCAATAAGTGAAAATGATAAAGCATTCGTCATAAATGAAATATCTCATTTTACTACTGATTTAGAAAAGCCCGTACTTTTTCTTTTGTAGCCCATCAACAATCCTTTGGGACTGACTAATAAAGTGGAGAAAATCGGTTATCGTCATATTACGTTACATTATAAAAAAGAATCTTCATTCGAAGATCCTTTTAACTGCTTGTTTCATACAAAAATCCGCTAAAAAGTGGAAGACCGCTACTATGTTAAATCACCAAAAGCCTCCATCTGAGTGAATAATTTGTCCAGTAATCCATTCTGATTCTTCACTTGCTAAAAAGATAACTAATTTTGCGGCATCGCGGGGCTCACCAAGTCGACCCATTGGGAACTTTGGCAGTAGCTCTTCCTTTAACTCACTGTTCATCCAGCCAGTGTTAGTTGGTCCAGGATCTACAGCATTAACAGTAATTTTAAGAGGTGCTAATTCAATAGCAACTGATTTAGTAAACGTAGAAACAGCCCCTTTTGTTGCAACATAAGCCAAATTCCCAGGCTCAGGTGACTTATCTTGACCTGAAACCATATTAATAATTCGACCGCCATGCTTACCTTCGATTAGACGTGCAAACTCAACAGTCAAAAGACACGTTCCTCTAACATTCACGTTATAATGAGCATCAAGCATATCAGCATCTATAGAACGAAAATCTACGTCCACGGAATGTGTTGCATTATTTACAAGGATTGATGGAGAACCTAGTTTGTTTTGAACTTCACCAAGCAGCTTTCTTGGTGCATCAGGTTGCGATAAATCCAATTCCATTGATTCACATCGCACTCCCAGACTGCGAATCTCTTCCATAAGATGTTTCGACCATTTAAAATCATCCTCATTGCAATAATCCATTAAACGATCATACTTTGACCAATGAGTGAAAAAAATATCTGCGCCTTCTCTAGCTAATTCCCTGCATATTTCAGTACCAATACCTTTTGCCCGACTAGCACCAGTAACAATCGCAATTTTATTTATTAACCGCTTCATAAAGCATCTCCTCATCAGAACGTTGAATTCATATGCTCACCAATAGCACACGAACTCAGCAATCCTGTATATGTATATTAATCTATCAAGTTGTAATAAATGAAAAAATGTAATTAAAGTTTAAAAGGTATTTTCTCCATAGTAATCATTCATTTTTATTTCACCTCACATAAGTATTTTTCCATATATGCATTCAACTTTCCTGCCTTATCAACATGTTTCAGACAGCAAAAGCTGAATCCCCCTAGTCTCCAACAAGTTTAGGCTCTTTCCTTAGTTACATTTTCAAGAACGTTATATTTTACTTTTTAGTAAAAAGGTAAAGAGATAGGTAGAATAATGGATTTCCTAAATAAAATTCTAAAAGGAAATATCCCTATGTTAGAGAACTGAATAAAGGACTGCTTTTCATTTCTCTAACACTTAAAAGGAGGTACACGAATGAATGAAGAGATAATAAAAATTGATAACGTTGAGATTTGTACAGAAAGTTTTGGAAACCCCAAGAATCCTGCTGTACTTTTAATAATGGGAGCAATGTCTTCATTAGATTGGTGGGATGAAGACTTCTGTCTTCGCTTCGCTGAACATGAGAGATTTGTTATTCGTTACGACCATCGTGATTTAGGGCGATCTACCACTTATCCACCCGGTACGTCTAACTATACAATAACGGATATGGCTGACGATGCAATTGGTGTTTTAGATGCTTACTCTATAGACAAAGCTCATATTGTGGGAATGTCTTTGGGCGGGATGATAGGACAAATCCTTGCTCTTAGATATCCGGATCGCATAGACTCCCTTACTTTAATTGCATCAAGCGTATTTGGAACGGAGGCGGAAAAATTGCCCCCAATGGATCAGCGGATACTTGATTACCACACGAAGAGCGCTTCCATAGACTGGTCAAATCAAGAGGAGACTGTTCCCTACCTTGCAGGTGGATGGAAAATTTTAAGTGGAACAAAACCTTATGAAGAGAAAAGAATGTATAAGCTAGCAGAAAGAGAAGCTGCCCGCGCCAAACAGCTGCCGAGTAGATTTAACCATGCTTTGCTTCAAGGAGGAGGCCAATATTATGACAGATTGAGTGAAATTACTATACCTACACTGATTATTCATGGAACAGAAGATCCGGCACTCCCATACGAACATGGACTTGCTCTTGCAAAAGCTATTGCTCATGCTAATTTAATAGCTCTTGATCGTACGGGACATGAAGTCCATAGTGAAGACTGGGAACAAATCATCAAATCAATTGTAAGGATTAGCTCCTAAAATCAAAACATGAGATATGAAGACTTCAAAGCGTTTTTTCAAGAAAGCTTTGGGGTCTTTTCATGTTTCAAAGTTCCTTCCTTCTACTTACAGTAGACAAAACGTTTCCTATAGCAAAGGGTGTTTTGTACAAAAGTACCTACAACTTTTCAAAACATCACATTTACGATACACTGATAATTCGTGAAATATCCACATAAGGGTATTAAAGTAAGAAAATGGAGGTTATTATGAAATATTTTAAGGTACTTTTTGGTTTAATCTTATTAATCCTTGTAGGTATAACCGGCTGTTCTTCAAAAGAAGAAGTCACAAGCATTAACACTGTTGATGTAAAAGATCTTAAAGACCACAGTGGAACTTATGTTGGAGATAATTCTAACGTAGTAGCTATCGTAAGAGCATTGCCTGGAGGGGAAACATTTAAAGAAATTGATTTACATAATAAAACACCAAAAATAATGTATGGTACTAAAGAGGGCTCTTTATCAAAAGATGAAATGTTAAAATATTGGTTTGACGGTAAGAATACATTAGAGAAAAATTTTCTTTACAATGCTATTTATTTAACGATACTAATACCTAATGCTGAAGGGTACAGTTTTAAAATAGATGATCAGAAATTCTCAGTATCTAGACAAGAAATGAAACAATTCATTTCCAAAAACATTCAAACTTTACCAAGTAGCAATGAGTTATTTGATAAAGAAAACGCACAGCAATTTATAGATAATAATAAAGAGAAGATTAATAAAGCAGTTAAATCGGCAACTATTCGAGAACAATTTTTTAAGAATGTTCCTATCGTAGAAGAATAAGAACAAATAAAGAGCCTTAAATAAGGCTCTTTATTTGTTTTCTATTTACTTAACCAAACTTTCAGATTAAATAAAAGCTCCAGAAAGTCACGAATCAAGGAAGCTTTTCACAGCAGTTAAAAAAGCGGATAAGTTTCCTGCATGCACCTCATGTCCAGCCCCTTCTATCGTTACTAATTTACAATTTGGAATGCGCTTAGAAACTTCTTGCAATTTATCTTGAGGAATATGGCTGGATCCTCCTCCTATGATGAGAGTAGGTGCAATTATCTCTGTAAGACTTCCCCACCATTTAGGATTGGGGTTGTTTAACTGTTGAAGAATTGAAGGTACAACCTCCCAGTCAAACGGTAAAGAACCAGGCGGTTTGGCAGGAATTTCGAACTTTTCTCCTGTAAAAGGTGGAGGAGTATCTTCAACAATCAGCCGATCTACCCTTTCTGGAAATGTTTCAGAAAAAAGATAGGACACCGTCCCCCCCATAGAATGCCCAATCAACGTAAAACGCTCCAAATTCATCACATTCACGAACTGAAGCAAGTCATCACACATAAGTTCAAACGTATAGGTGCTGGTTCTTTCACTTCCACCGTGTCCTCGCTGATCTAAAGCTAAAAATCGATATTCCTCTCCTAATACAGCTGCTACTTCATCCCAAGACTCTGCACTCATTCCCAAAGCGTGAAGTGCAATAATAGCGGGTGCCGAAGCTTCGCCTGCCTCTCGATATTGAAATGTTAAACCATTTAGTTCAATTTGATTTACTCGCATTTTCAAATTAGATCAACTCCTAACTCAGATTTCACCAATTAAAATCTAGTTTATTAAGGTTCATCTATATATTAGCGAAGGAATGAAGATTTCCTTCACCTCTTATCTTATTAGGAAAGATATTAGATTATTTTATGTATCCAGTGTAATTCTTTAGTCAGCATAATGCACCTAGAGTTTTTTACTTTCGATACCTATATAATTTAAACCAAAAGTACTGTAAGCCAATTGAATAAAAGATTGTAAAGGAAGAGACATAAATTTATCTTTATGCCAAAACATTTGTGTATAAAGAGGCGTATCAATTTTAGTACAAGCCAATTCTTTTAACATGCCTTTCTCAAGCTCTCCTTTTACCACTACTTCGGGCAATATCGCAATACCTAAATCTAGCATGACGCATTGCTTAATAGCTTCCACGCTTGCAAATTCAAATTTAGTTGATGTACAAATACCCGCCTCGCGAAACAAATTTTCCGATACTACCCGGTATGAACACCCCGACTCAGTATACAAAAGAGTCTCATTTTCAAGCTCTTCTAAGTAGATATCCGTTTTATCAGCTAAAGGATGCTGAGGAGCAGCAATAATTTTCAAGTCTTCTGCAACAAGACATTGTGTATGTAGATTTGCATCATGATGCTGGATAGGCCCCATCGTAAAGGCGATATCAAGAGTGCCGTCTAGTAGCTGCGCTCTTGTTTGTGCTTGAGAGTAAGTGGGCTTAAAAATCATTTTAACCTTTGGAAATTGATCCTTGAACTCTTTTAATATTGGAGGCAATCTATACGTGCACTGGCTTTCAGAAGATCCAATAATAAGTGTACCCGCAGGCTCTTCCACTCCACTTACAGCGTTTTTTGCTTCCTTAGTCAATTGAATCATTTTATCGGCGTACCTTTTAAATTCTCTACCTGCTTCTGTTAAAACCAAGCGCTTTCCGAGACGTTCAAATAAAGGAGTTTCAAGTTCATTTTCAAGAGCTTTTATTTGAGCGGTAACGCTTGATTGAGCAAAGTTCAAAATTTTAGCTGTATACGTAAAATTTAAATTTTCTGCAGCTGTTTTAAACGTAATCAGTTGTTTTATTTCGATTTTCCTCACCTCTTTATAATCGGATATTTCGATTGATTCAATCGTAATGTTCATCTGTAACGATTGCTAATTTCATTATAAAATATGGTAAATCAAACCACAACATACTAAATATAAAGAGATAAGGGGAAATCATAATGTCTATAAAAAAAGAGAATACAAAGGAACAAACCGTTCTAATGCAAAAAAATACAAGTGACAAAAACTTCAAATACTATTGGAATGAAATTATTCGAGCGCTTATCGTAACCAAATAAGTAAGGCTAATCAATTTTATTTTTTGAAAAAGTAAATCCACATACAAGCGTATAAATATAAAAACAATAGCTCGCTAACGCTGACGATATACAGGATTAGCGAGCTATTAATCTATTATTTAAACTTGTAATCATGTTTATTGGCTTGAATCTAACCTAAACTTTGCAATATCCTTGTCATCTTGGGAGATAATGAGTGTACCCTTTAACGCATTAGCTTGTAGCTTTTTTAGTTTTTCTTCAGTTGGCAAAAGAGGTAATTCATTATTTTTTTCCTTTGCTCCTAAGGTATAACTAAGAGTAAATTTACTTGTTCCTTTAGATGGAATTTCTCCTATACTCATACCAATACCTAACTTGTTGTTATCCATATTATAAATATTTGAACCAATTGCTTCTTTTACAGCTGATACTAACTCCTTATCTGGTTCTATGCGAATGTTTGTTTTAGCAAAATCAGAGAGAGCCATAATATTATTAGACGTATTTTCCATCGTGAATGTATAGTGTAACTCTGTTGGAACGATACGTTTACTTTTATTCTTTTTATCAGGTACTATCATTTCCCCAACGATTTTTTCATCATCTGTTAACGTTACCTCTGCTTTTTGTAATTTTAAGTACTCAACATTGTTTACATATTCGGTTTTTGAACAAGCGGAAATGATAAATACTAAACAAATAACAAACAAACCAAGATAGAACTTTTTCATATTTCTCCTCCAAACATTTTTTATCCCACAACAATAAACATATGTTATCATATTCTCCATATTTTGTATTTTATAATTGTCATATGAGATATTATTAAACGTAAAAACACCAAGGTGCTTTATGTTTCCTTGGTGTCTTTTATTAGTTTTTAAGCGTTTAGTTAAAAAATTAGATTTGGAGATGAATGTGGAAGATGAATGTGGAAGATGAACGTAATGAAGCTTATTATACATTTTTTGTAGGAGGAAAAGATGATACAAAATTTATTTGTTTTTGTATCTAGTAATTTTCTTCTACAAAACGTATCGCTTTGTTTAATTCTGAAGTTCTTAAAACGACTTCTTTATCATTAAAAATAATAAAGAAAGGGCTGCCCTCTACCTTTAAGTCTGGATATTGATTCTTTACTTCTTCCAACGAGGAAAAATATCGAACTTGTTTTAAACCCATTATTTCCTCTGGATGATCGATGTCTTCACCTACTGCCAAAATAGAATATTCTTCTCCATCTGACAACAACTCCTTAGGTGGAGAATCCGCGTATTGTTTTTTCCAAGTTAAACTTGAACATGCTGCACATAGAATAACCAAAGATAGAATAAAAGGTAAGTATAACCACTTTTTCATAACACAGCCCCTTCTTTATTCGAAATATATTTCAAAAGAAAAATAATACAACATCTTTATTTAACATAATGGGTTTTACAGACACTTTAGCACCTTTATTGACGAGAATACAAAAACCACGCAGGCATCTCCGTGTTTTCAATTAGCAGCACTTGTTTATGCTTAGGATCACCTTTAATAGCATAAACAAAATCCCCATTTTGTGTTTTGCCAAAGGCTCTAAAATATTTCTTAGAGTCATACTTTGTTTGATCAGCCATCTCCACGCACTCATAATTTCCATATGTATCACTTAAAAGCTTTGTGTTAAACATATTATCGTCTTTCGTTACATAAAACTTATCGTAAGAAAAGAACAAAAAATATATACTTAACGCCCCTAGAATTGGTATACAACTAGCTAAGCCACATCGAATTTTTTTATTCACTTTCGACCTCTTAAAATTTTTTTGTTTTACTATAATTAGGTTTTGATATATGTAATACGCTCACATAGAACGTATTTTCTGAAAGAAAAAGTAGTCAACTTAAATAATACTCACCTTTTTGGGGCTACCTTTTTCATTAACTGACTTTTATGATCTTTATCTTTAACTATAATATAATCCTCTGTTCCTTTTACTGAATAGATTTCTGAACCAACTGTAAAATAGTTTGATTGATTATTACCTTCGGGCATCGTAGTTGCTTTAGTTTTCTTTTTTAGGGTTCCTATTTGGTCTCCTATTTCTTGTGTTTGATCTAATTTATCTTCTGTTCCGTTATATTCCTTGTTTTCAACTACCACAATGATAGCAGAACTCTCTATATTTTCCCCTGTACTTTCTTGATTACATGCAGTTAGAACGGTTAAATAAACTACTGGCAGAAAACTATGTGTTCTCTTCATAATAGCCTCCGGAAATCATTTTCCTTGCCCTTTGATTAAAATTGATATTAGGCGATATACCAAGTTCAGTGCCGTATCATAATGTATTCGAAAACGAATAATCCTAAAAGTTCTATTAAACAAACTTTTCAGGCTCCTCCACATAAAAATCCACATAACCGCAGCTTGAACAAACATAAGGTATTAACTCACTGTAATTGTGATTGTTATTTAATACGCTGCTCGGTGTTTTATTTACACCTACTGTACCAGGTGATGCTTGAATACGAGCTTTGATTAGAGTTGAATCACATTTAGAGCACTTTTTGCTTTGCATACACATCATCCCTCTCTATTCCATAACATCATTTCTAGTTTCTATAGTACGTGCTTACTAGTTTTAAAATTAATAATTAGCCATATAACTTGAATAATCAAAGGGAAAATAAATGCAATTAGCAACACTATAAATGCGAACAATTTTAGCTCCGGTGTTTGGGTAACACCCGCTCCATCCACTTCCCTTGTCCAGACAACAGCTGTACCTACGACGAAAAGTATGATCCAAATTATATTAGCTATCCACCAGGAAATCCATCGTCTTTTCACACCATCACTCCTTTCAATTTAAGCTGCATTTTTCTTTTTAAATTCCCAGATAAGAGCAATGGTAGAAATAGCTCCATCTACCGCAAAGAGGTAAGAAGAAAACGATATTATTTCATGTATGAATAAACCTCTTACTCCATAAAAACACAGGATAATGGTGCTGAGTAAACCAATCATAAGTCGAATATTTTTATTGATCTTTTTCTCCTCCTTAGACTTTTCCCTGCACCTGATCCTTTATCATAAGTCCAAATATAGCGAAGAAGTTCAACACAACCAGCAATCCATAATAAAAGCCAATCCCTTCAAAAAACAAAGAGAGAATGGGGAATATTATAGATCCAAAGCCAAATAACATAATAATAAGGCCAATTCCTTTAGCGAGCTGTTTTTCATCCTTAGGTGTAAATATCTTTCCATACCCAGCAATGAAATTAGTATTACCTTTTTTCCATACACGTTTCCCAATACAAATAATGAAGCAGCTTACTAAACATATAAATAATACGTTCAACATCAGATATTACCTCTTCTTCACACACTCTAATTTAACATATATAGTATATTTTACCATAAAAATTTACAAATATTATGTATTAAAGGTGGACTCATAAAATATAACACTATAAAATATATACATACTAATTATGGATATCTTAATTAAACAAGAACTCACTGAAGAATATAATAAAACTGAAGAAGTTGTGAAAAGCGCTTTTTTAAATGAGGAATACAGCGATAAGAAAGAACCTTTTGACTTTCCTGAAGAATTCTTTATGACCTTAGAGTTAACAGAGGGATTATTAAAAAATATGCAAGGTGTTGTGCAGTGCTCAAAAGCTTTTTCAGAGTAAGTACTAACTGATTAATTAGGTTTTACCTAAAGGCTGCCTAGAAAAAAATTTTATAGTATTTTCTATGGACAGCCTCTTTTTTATTTACCTGATATTATTAAAGCGGTGAGTTTTCCACACCTAAATGAACCCAATCTTCTTTTGGAGGCCCATAAACTCCAGGCGGTTTTAGTCCTGCTTGACGCATCAGAATGGTAATTTGACCTCGGTGATGAACAATATGCTTGATTAGTCCCATTAAGATTGTGGCATTTGATTGGGTTCTTCCGAATGCTTCTTGCGTATGTTCTAAAGATTCATCTGTCCATTGCTGTTCAATGATTTTAGCAGCGTGAGAACTTACATTTTTAAAGGTTATAGCGATTTCCTGGGCAGAAGATGGAACGCTTGCTGTACTTTCTATTCTGTCTATGCTCAGTCCAAATTCAGTTAGATAATCTGGAATATTGGTTGTAAAATGCCAAGCAATTCTTCCTAACGTACGTCCTTCAGGGTAAACTTGTTGTTTCAATGAATCATCTGTTAAGCTATCCAAAACTTTTTGAGTTAGCATAGCTTCGTTGTTCCATTCTTTGATAAAATCTGAAATGGTATTATACATGTAAAAGACCTCCCAATATAAATCTAATCTAAATTAACACTTAAATAATATCATAGAAAAAACCAGTTGGCTTATTTACTAAAGAAAGGAGATTCTATGTTATTTAAAGCTACTGCTCAAAAAACTATTATTTTCACTCTATTACCTTTAAATGCTTTATTATGCATTCAAGCGGTTCAATATAAAGCATTTGATTTTTTACTTCTTTTTGCTATCCTTTGTTCGTTTCTTTCCCTGTGCCTCAGATATGAATTTCAAATAGACAAAGATACTTTAACCTATAGAACATATATATTATGGTTTAAAGTATATGCAAAAACCGTTAAACCAATGGACATTAAAAGAATTGTATTTAAACGGTTAAGTTGGAAAACAAAATTGGCAGTAGTAAAAGTAGAAAACGGGTGGAATATGCGAATAGCATTATTTAATCCACCGAATGTTTTTAAGAAGTTAGAAATATTTGCACATGAATATGATGTAGATATTCAAAAAACATCAGATTATAAAATTCTAGAGAAAATGTCTTGAATGTCACCGCGTTTGGAATACATTAACTTTACGTATGGGGGTGCATAATCAGCCGTTATTCATTTCTAATTAAGCAGCTTTTGGACCTCTTTACCGCTACAAAACATTAGTAAAGAGGTCTTTTCCTAAGCACCTTCAAGTTTAAACACTTTGTCCTCCTTCCTCGCATCAACCTCAAGCCTTACTTAAAAATAGGCTTCAAGACCATTCTGTTTAACATTATTTGGATATACAATTCGTATATAACACTTTTTAAGAGGTGATGATTCTGTATATATCGAAAAAGCTTGGCATTTTAAGCTGGTTTGCTACTTGCTTGTATTTTTTAGTTGAACCTTTTTTTATTTTGACTTCAACTGCTCCCTACAGTTTTTTACATCACGCAATGAGTGATCTTGGCGTAACTTCTTGTGGAACCTATACCTATTCAATTGCACCTCATGAAATTTGCTCTCCTCACCATTTCTGGATGAACGTATTGTTTATTATAAACGGATTAACACTTTCAATTGGTGTTCTGTACATTTCACAAAACCTAAAGAAAACAAAAATAACCCAACTAGCAACAGCTTTTATTCTTATATTAGCTTTGGGTAACATTGTTTCAGGCTTTATACCGGCTGATATAAATTTATTTTGGCATTCAATATTCGCTCAACTTGGCATGATCACTGTTTTAGCTGGTCTTTGGATGTATGCGTCATCTTTAACCAGCGGCAAGTATTGGACTTATGGCTGTTTAGTCTCCTTACTAGTCATCCTCATACTCATTATGTTTGTATTTTTTGTTCCTATGCCTACCGGTCTGCTGCAAAGATTATTCTATTTAGTAATCTTTATATGGGGCACCGTGCTTTCCTTTATGTTAAACAAGTAATCCATTATCATTCCGTTTCATATGAGCTTACAAGATTACGTTCAACTACTCGTAATTTTAAATAGCAAAAAGTCCATAGAGACATCCCCTATGGACTTTTTATACGATTTTGTTAGATAAATTCTCTTAATAATTCTTTAGATTTCTTTCCGCTAAAACCAAAATAATTGCCAATAAGCTTGACGTATTCTGTGTAGGTAACTTTTCTATTTAAAGCAGTTTCCCACCATCTCTGTGGATTATAATAGCGACTTCCACTAGAACAATAGGTTAATTGTATTTGGGTATCCTTAAATTCTTTATTAAAGTTTTTTTCTACCCTTTTCATATGATAGTTGGAAGAAACAACGATAGCGGATTGAAAATGATAGTTCATCATTAGCCTTTTTGTGAATTTAGCGTTTTCCGTAGTACTTGTAGCGTGATTTTCTAATATAATTGAATTCTCAGGTATCCCTGATTCCTTGGCTTGATGATAAAAATTATTCTCTTGACCATTCGAAAGGATTAAATGAGCCGCATAGCCTTTTTTATATAATTCAATTCCTTTCTCCAGTCGATCATTATCACCACTTAACACAATAATCACGTCAGATTTTACCGGCTTTTCGTTTACCACAAGCTCTTTCCCGGCAAACAGAAAAAAAACAATCCCTAATCCCAGCATAAATATACTGATTTTTATTCTTTTACCTTTAATTTTTTGCATATAGACCCTCATTTAAAAAGTTCACTTCATATCGTATCATAAAGCTCAATATTCATAAAAATAAAAAGGTGCTTTCAAAAAAACTTTGCATTCTGTAAGCAATCACAGCTTTTATATAAAAGTTAACATTAAAAATTTCAACGAACATTCTTTCTCAATATTTTTGTGAATACCATGAATTTTATACAAACTTAAATATTTTTTCACTTATTTGTATTAATATTGGTTTTTTTACTTATTTTTCATTTTTCAATGATAAAATTACAAACGATATGAGAAGTGAGCAAAATAACTTATTTATTAACCTTAAAAAACTGACCATAATGGTCAGTTTTTTAGTGTAAAGAGAGTTAGTTACATCATTAGTTTTCTATACTGATTTAACGAAAGTAATTCGGTTTTTAGTTAAATTTTAAGGTTTTTATTAGACAAATATTTTTCCTCAATGTTAAACTGTTTCCCTAAGGAAAAATGAATTAGCATTTAAATATATGAATTGTTAATACCTATAGGCATTTCAGTCTGTTCTAAGTCAAAATTTTATTTCCAAAGGGTTTCTTATGCCCAAAAAGTTTCCTATAGGCAAATTTATAGTATTTAATAAAAAAAATAAGCTGAAGTCAAGAAAATATCTTTTTCACTAAATTAGGGCTAATACACGTTTTGATTATACAGGCTATCGTATGGTAGACCTTTTATATAAAACATCACGGGTAAAACAGATTGGAGGTTTGTGATAGATCATGAGAAGAAATCTATTTTATTGATATTTTTCTAGCATATATTAGAGAAACTTATATTCAGTAATTGGAATGGAAATTTAATAAAGAAAAGGTGTTTTAAAGATGGAACGCAAGAAGTCAGAAAGCTTTAATTATGGTCTTGCTTTTACAATGCTGCTGTTTTTTATTATTAGCTGTATAACTATTTATAACGCGCAAAAAACAGGACAGTATTCTACAAACTTCGTAATTAAACAAGTTGAATGGTACGCAGTAGGTATTGGGATTATCTTCATCACCATGAGGCCCGATGAGGAACAATGGGACCGATTCACATGGTTCTTTTATGGGCTAAATATTTTTATCCTTATTTTACTCATCGTTTCTCCCCAAAGTATTGCTCCTGTCAAAAATGGTGCAAAAAGCTGGTTCGTCCTTCCTGGTATTGGATCGATACAGCCGTCAGAGTTCACAAAAATCTCTTTAATCTTAGCATTTAGTAAAGTGATACGAAATCATAACGAAAAATTTCGCGTAAGAGATATAAGAAGCGACGTTTTACTCGTTGGAAAGCTAGGAGCTACGTTAGCGGTCCCTATTCTTCTTATTATGCAGCAGCCCGATTTAGGAACGGCACTTGTGATGATCTTTTTATTCTTTGTCATGATATTCGTTTCAGGAGTAAGTTTTAAGCTCATTCTTCCTACCTTTACTTCAATTATAGGAATTGCTTCAGGTATTTTATATATGGTTTTGAACCACCCAAAAATATTGGAAAAATATTTGCACGTTCAATCCTATCAGTTTGATCGTATCTATGCGTGGTTTGATCCAGAATCTTATGCAGGCAGCTTGTCTTACAACTATATGCAAGTGTTAAAAGCAATAGGTGCCGGATCCATTTCAGGAAGAGATACATCAAAATTTTCAGTATATGTGCCCGAAAAACATTCAGACTTTATTTTTAGTGCAATTGGAGAAAGTTACGGCTTCTTAGGAACTAGCCTTATTCTTTTCTTATTTATGGTGCTGATTTACCAAATTATTACTGTCGCATTTCATACGAAAGATCAATTCTCTACATACATTTGTACCGGCGTTATTTCAATTGTTTTCTTTCATGTTTTAGAAAATGTGGGCATGTGTATAGGACTTCTTCCGATAACGGGAATACCACTGCCGTTTATAAGCTACGGGGGAAGTGCGTTAATGAGTACGATGTTTTTGATGGGACTAGTATTAAATATAAGCTTTCGATCAAAAGCTTATATGTTTGATCAGGATGTGAGGTAATACAATGACTAATAAAAAAATGGCTAAAGAGATAAATTTAGACCTAAAGATTCGTATAAAAGTATTGAAATATATGTGTATTTTTTTATTTTCTCTCTTGTATATAGCCGTTATTAGGTCGTTTTTTTAGGAGGAGTTTTTTATGTTCAAAAAAATTCTAAAGTGTTACGATTACAAATTTATTGCTGCGTTAATTGTTCTAAGCCTGATCGGTTTAATTATGGTTTATAGTGCCAGCATGGTAACAGCAATTAGCCGTTATGGTGTATCTGGGGATTATTTTTATAAAAAACAAAAGCTTGCTCTTATAGCAGGCTTTACCCTTTTCACATTAGCAGCTATCGTACCATATAAAATTTATCAAGAAAAAGCAGTATTAAAATTTTTATTAGGTGTCACTATTTCACTCCTTATTTTAGTTTTAGCTTTTGGACATACAGCAGGTAATGCACAAAGTTGGTTTAAAATAGGGCCTATTGCTATTCAGCCGTTAGAAATAACAAAATTAACGCTTATTATCTATTTAGCCGCTGTTTTTGCAAACAAACAAGAGTATATCAATGATTTAAAAAGGTCGATTCTTCCACCTATGGTGGTTGTGCTTTTTATTTGTTTCTTAATTATCTTGCAGCCTGACTATGGCGGAGCCTTGCTTATTTTAGGAACAGTTGCAGCTATTGTGTTATGTTCAGGGATTTCAAAGAAATCTATTTTAAAAATTAGTTTATTAGGCCTAATTGGAACACTTGTTATGTTAACCGTTTTATTAGTAACCGGAAACATGGATCTTTTGTTTTCTCCGGGGCGTTTAGCTCGTTTTACCGGATTCTTGCATCCTTTTGAAAATCAACAAGGCGATGGATATCAACTTGTTAATTCTTATGTGGCTATAGGAAACGGAGGAATATTAGGTATGGGATTAGGACAAGGCGTTCAAAAAACGGGCTACTTGCCTGAATCACATACGGATTTTATTATGGCCATTATTGCAGAAGAGCTGGGATTTTGGGGTGTACTTCTTGTATTGGGGCTACTGTTTTTTATTATTTTTAAAGGATTAAAAACAGCTATTAAGTGTCGTGATCCTTTTGGAGCACTGTTAGCTATCGGTATTTCCGTTATGATTGCTGTTCAAGTATTTGTAAACCTTGGGGCTGTCACGGGCCTTCTTCCTATTACTGGTGTCACCCTTCCTTTTATAAGCTTTGGAGGTTCTTCGCTTACATTGTTAATGCTTGCTGCAGGAATACTTACCAATGTTTCGATGTTTAACACGTACACTCAAACATTCAGAAGCCATTCAATGGAACAAGCTTATATAAGGAGTGTTTAGTCTGAATGGCTAAATGGTGTATGTTAGCTAGCGTTATTGTTATTAACAAGCTGCTACAGGAGACATACATCTCATTCTTTCAAGGAAGCTCACCCTTTATATTAAGACCATTGTTCGCTGCTATAACAAAAAGTCCTGACTATATATCAGGACTTTTCACTTTATTTACACAAATAATAAAGTTGCTTAGTTTCAATTGCTATATTTTTTTACTAGTAATCTATTAGAGAATAGATTTACTTCCTAAATAACGAGGGGCCCAGTAAGAATTGCTTAACGATGCAATAGTTACACCAGTTGAACTGCCAGCATGAATAAACTGCCCGTTTCCAATATAAATTCCAGCATGTGAAGGACCTCCAGTAGTATCAAAGAACACAATATCTCCTACATTTGGAGTAGATGTACTTTTTCCTGACTGATACAAGGTAGCTACTGTTCGCGGTACAGTTACTCCACCTCCATTTTTAAATACATAATAAATGAAACCGCTGCAATCGAAACCACTCGGAGACGTTCCTCCCCACACATATGGTACGCCTATGAATTTTTTGGAATAAGCAACAATATCACTAGCTGTCGCTTGCGTTGAACTATTGACAGTTGAAGAACCAGTGGAGCCGTTAGATGCGTTATTTAAGGCATTTAAAGTAGCCGGACCTACTATTCCATCCACGGCTAAGCCATGATCCCGTTGAAAATTCATAACAGCAGTTTGAGTAACTGTACCAAAATATCCTGTTGGTGTGGCATTAAAGTAACCTTTTCCCTTTAACAATTGCTGTACTTTTTCAACTTCATTGCTAGTCATTCCATATTTTAAAAGTGTACCGTTTGTAACCGTACTTGTTGAATTACCTATTAACGCTTGATATGTATTAGATCCTACAATTCCATCAGCGGTTAAACTATGAGAACGCTGAAAGCTTAAAACTGAATCTTTTGTAATTGAACCAAAATAGCCAGTCGAAGTAGCTGAAAATATCCCCTTCTGTCTTAAAACATCCTGTAATTCTTTTACGTCTGGATCTGTCATACCTTCTTTTAATAGCTTGTCTCCTAAAGCTGCCTGGCTTATTGTTGGTAACACAATCAATGACGAGCATAGAGCTAATGAAGAAATTATCTTTTTCACTAAGTATATCCCCCGATGTTATATTTTTCTTGTTCTTGACTATAAAATTTTAGCAGGGAGAAAGAGAAAAGAAACAACCTATTTGTGAATTTTTTGTGACATTTTCAAAAATCACTTGATTTATTAGGAGGTAACTATTTATTTTGTCATATAAAGTATAAATATACTTATAATGGTTAAATCTGTTGTTCTTGAACCTCATTTTTCTTTTTACTTATGTGACGCTAAATCTTGAATACAATAAAAAACCTTTCTGTAATGGTGGACACCAAAAGGAAAGATAGGATGCCAGCGCGAAGAGATAGGAGGAATAATGTGAGCAAATTAGTGTTTTTGAAGCGCCGGTTTAAATACTTACTTATTAAACTATTAAGATTAAAAGATCATTCACATAAAGTTGCGCTAGGTTTTAGTCTAGGTTCTGTTGTGAACTTTGTTCCTACCTTTGGATTGGGCCTTATAATATCCGTAGGTTTAGCTAAATTATGTAAAGGAAATAGCATAGCAGGCCTTATTGGTGGAATGTTTTTTATGTGGGCCTTTCCGTTGATGTTTTACTTGAATACAGTAGTGGGAGGATATATATTTCCAATCGACCTTAATCAAACTTTGCTTCAGAATGCAGATGAAGATTTAGATAATCGACTAGAACTAGGAGCGAAAGTAGGAAAGAATTTTTTAATAGGAATGGTTCTTAATAGCTTTTTGTTTGGAAGTATACTTTATATTGTTAGTTACTATATTATAAATCAGTACAGAGGCTTCCTCTTACACTACATCTATAAGAAATGGACAGTAAAAAAACACACTAAAAAAACGGATAATTAGCTTAATTTCAACATTTATCTTTAATTGTAAAGCGATATAGCTGAACATTTTTTTAAAAGGCATAGAGATAAATTAGCCCATAATTGATAACCATAGGTATCAATTATGGGCTTACGATCTTTGTTTCTGTTTTAAGATAAATATGGAGGAAATAAAGGACTGCTCTCATTCCTTTGTTGAAGATAATACAGTTTGTTTCACCCATTTTTTTCGATTTCTTTGGTCAATGATCCATTGATATAAACTTTGTATGCCTAGTATCAGAGAAATTATAACACCGCTCGCTGCCAGGATTAATGCAAAATATTCTACAGGATTGTACGCAAGTATATTTCTCCATTTGATTCTTCCAATAAAATCATTTACTACAAGCCCCATTCCAAGCATTTGACCTACTACGGAATAAAGAGTCAAAATCAGTAATAACAGGCTGTCTTTTTTCGCATTAACGTTTTCCTGGTATCTAAATAAACTCTCTAGAGATTGTTTAGCTTCCTTATATAACAACTCAATATTGAAATTTTTCCTAAGAAGATAGAAAATATCACGGCTCCGGGACTGAGATACTATTTCAAGCGAAAAATAATTGGCGGTAAAGGAATTAATGGAATAAATTAATTTTTCCATTTCTTTTACGTCTTTTTCAATATTTAGCTCTGTATAGGTATTAGCTAATTTTAATAAAACGATCTTGTGAAACAGATTTAATACAAGCCCGTAGTAAAATTCTCCATAAAACTGATTAGCTAAATCAGGAGTTGTACGTTCATCTTGAATCGTTATACAAGTAAAAATATGTTCTTCTATCAGAAAATAAGTGCTAGGAGCCCAGCGCTGATAAGCATGTTTTTGTAAATAATCTTGAATGTAAGGAAGGTTATTAGCATGAACATATGGCTTCCCCTCTACAGTTAAGCCGCAAAGACTTCCCATTCGATAAACATCAACTACATCGATTTTTTCATTTTTCTCTAATGCCACTAAAGATTGGACATACATTCTTTCATCTTCAAAAAAAGAAAAGGTTTCAAAATAAGAATTCTCCTTTGAATCACCTTCAAAAAAGCGGGAAAGCCCCTCAAAGAGGTTGTTAAATACAAATTCCCCTGCTCCCTTGTATATCTTGCCATCGCATTCAATTTTTGTACTGCTATCCTTTCGTGTTCGTGGTTCTAATACGCGAAAGCGATCTGCGAATTCTAAAGAATGAGACAATGACACAGACGTAAAGGGGTTCAACTCAGTTCGAATGGTTAAAAACCCAAGTTCATAAGGACATGTCGTTAAATCAACAGAGTGTATTTGAAAAAGAATGCATTCTGTATCTGTAATTAACTTACCTCTTATATTTAAAGGTTTTGAATATCTATGAAGGCCTTTTTCTTTTTCTGAGTGTGGAAAGAGTATCTTATTAGTGAAAGACAAATAATACGCCTCCATATCACGATGTGAGACTTTAAAATCGCCGTAATATGCACATTCGTCTTCTAGTTGATTTAATTGAAATAGCTTAAACCCGCTCTTATTTAAAAAAAGGGAGATACTAGATTCAGTTCCTTGCTTTAAGGAAAAAGGGAAAACAAATTGAAAGAGAGCTCTGTCTATCTTTTTTTCTTGGATATCAATTTGCTGCATTTGTTCTAATGTACTCCTTTCAATTATATATATCGTTTACCATTTTGCATCATAACGATCGATAGTAAACCTACTATATTTTTTCTTAATAAGAGTTCATTCAATTTAATAATTTAAAAACAGTAAAACAGCTCCACATAAAAATAAGTAGCCATACTACGATAATAATTGAACCCGCAACCCAATTTTTAGGTCGTTCATTTCCAATGAGCTCTTCTGCTTTGATTGTGCAGTCCTCTATAACACTTGCAGGTAGCATTTTCAAAGCAAGCATAATTCCTAAAGGAACAATGATTATATCGTCAATATAGCCTAAAACCGGTATAAAATCAGGAATTAAATCGATTGGACTGAAGGCATATGCAACAACACAAGCAGTAAATAATTTGATATACCAAGATACTCGTTCATCTTTATAAGCTAAATATAAGATAAATAGCTGCTTTTTTAACTTTTTAGCCCACAGCTTTAATTGATTAAGCATGTTTCCTAGTCTCCTTTGCTATATATCTGGACGGTTTGATGTAATATAAAATTACTTTTATTCTTTTTGATACCTACATATTTCTCTTATTAATAAATTTAGAACTATAAAAATAACTGATTAATGCAATCATCTTGATTTACAGCTAGTTTGGGAATAGCTTGAATAGGAGCCCAATAGTATGAAAAGATTAATCCTGCATCTTCCCCTTTAGAATTAACCTTATATTCCCACCGTTCTGCAGTTTTTTCTTTAATTTCCAAATGAAAAACATGTCGTTCATGATACTGGCTTTTACCTTCATGATGATAAATATATGTTTTCAATTTTGTTACTGATAAAAACTCCATTAATCCAGATTCTTCTTTGACCTCCCTATATAAAGCTTCTTCAATTGTTTCTCCCTGTTCTACAGTACCTGCTGGAACTTGAACTCCTGCTTCTGGATAATCTTTGTGTTTGTAAACTAATAACTCTGTATGATGACCATTAAACCTAGTTATGTAAGCCATAACTTTTGTTATCAACGTTTTACCCTGCATATTCGCTTCCTCCTATATATAGATACTAACCGTACAGATTTTTTCATCAGCAAACAAACTTCTTTAACTCCTAAGCATAAATCAGACATATTTTATTACATCTATTTTAATTGCAAAAATAATTAGTCTCATTGTTGTCATAATAAGCTGCTTTTACGGAAGGTTAACTGGTATGGGAATTGGAATGGTTAGTTTTGCTATTCTGATAGGATCTATAATCATCATATCAGTAAGTGAAATAATAGGAAAAGGCAAGAATCAAATTGATTCTTGCCTTTTTATCTTTATTTTCTTTCAAGAGAAGGTTGTGATACATTTTCGTATTCTGTAATTTTACAGATACGATTTTCATGACGGCCTCCAATAAATGGGGTTGTTAACCAAGTCTTCACAATTTCGCGGGCTAAACCTGGCCCAATTACTCGTTCCCCCATGGCTAAAATGTTCGTATCGTTGTGTTCACGCGTCATTTTAGCTGAAAAAACGTCATGAACAAGTGCGCAACGAATTCCTTTTACTTTGTTAGCCGCAATACTCATGCCAATTCCCGTACCGCAGATTAAAATTCCAAAATCCGCTTCTTCATTTGCTACTCGTTGGGCAACTGGAATCGCATAGTCCGGATAATCGACTGAACTGCTGCATTCACAGCCTAGATCTTCATATATTATGGACATTTCATCTAATAGATTTATAATCTCTTTACGAATATTTATCCCACCATGATCTGAAGCAATTATAACTTTCATAAGATTACTCTCCTTGTTCAGCTATAGTCTTAATTAAAATTCTAATGATTTTGGGAGTCTCTTTTTACCAATACGTTATTTCCTAGAACAATCTTCAGAACACTTCCCGTACCATGTTTTAACCCCTTCAGAGTTGTCTACATTCTCAATAACTTTCCCACATACTTGACAAACGATAGTTCCCTGTTTTACATTAACCTGCTTATTCATTTCTATTTCCTCCTTTTTATTAGAAAAATTCGTTTGTATTCAAATACATTTTTTTAGAGATCAATCATTGTATGTTAGAAAAGATATCCTTAAGCTAGAATGGTATCCAGTAAGCTGTATTTATCATCGTTACTAGATAACTTCGAATGAACTTTTTCAATATCTACATTAATTAAGTCATTTTCTTTGATTCCTACAGCTCTACCAGAATACCCTTTGAGTAATAATTCTACTGCTGTGACCCCCATTTTACTTGCTAATATACGATCAAATGCGGACGGCTGTCCTCCTCTTTGAATAAAACCCAATATACTTGTCCTGACGCTAATATCTAATCGATCCTCGACATATTTTTGCAGGTCTTGAATATCGTACATTTTTTCAGTAATCAGGATTAGGTTATCTTTTTTGCCGCTTTTCATTTTCTCGTTCAGTTTGGAACATATCTCTTCAAAACTTAATTTTCTCTCAGGTGTGGAGATAATTTCCCCTGCGCCTGCTAAAGCAGAGTACAGGGCTAAATCTCCGCAATATCTTCCCATAACTTCTACAATGGTAGTCTTTTCATGAGATAAATCTGTATCCTTAATTTTACCGAGGCATTCTAATATCGTATTTAATGTAGTATCAAATCCAATTGAATAATCTGTGTAAGATAAATCATTATCAATCGTTGCCGGTATACCAATGACATTTACACCTAATTGATGTAATTTTTGTGTTCCTTTAAAAGAGCCTTCACCGCCGATTACCACTAAATGATTAATTCCATAATCCTTTAATACACTTAAGGCTTTCATTCTGCCCGACTCTTTCATAAATTCTGCGCAGCGGGAGGTTTTTAAAAATGTCCCGCCTTTATCCGCAATGTAGTCTACATCCGTAGAGGTTAATCTATGAAGTTTACCTTCTATTAAACCTTGGTAACCACCCTCAATTCCCATTACCTCTATGTTATGATAGTTAGCTGTTTTTACTACTGCTCTAATAGCAGCATTCATTCCTGGAGCGTCTCCACCACTTGTTAAAACTCCTAGCTTCATCATTGCCATACACCCCTGTTATTCTTATCCATGTAAGAAAGTTGGCCGACAGTCTCTAGAAACTAATTGCCCGCCCCTCCTAGTAGTACAAATTTCTTTCAAACAAGAATCAACTAGTTTTTTCTAATCGATCAACTGTATTTTTTTTAATAGCTCTTCCTGATTGTTTTAATAAAAAAGCTACGATAAAGGACGCTACGAACATGCTGACACCTAGAAATGTCATACTAGCATTAAAAGATCCGGTCATATCTTTAATATATCCCACGATGTAAGGTCCGAAGAAACCACCTAGATTACCAATACTATTAATAAGGGCAATGGCACCTGCAGCAGCAGCTTCCGTTAAGAAAGACGGTGGAATTGCCCAAAACGGAGAATATGCTCCGAACGCTCCGCAAAGACTGATCGTTAAGAATATAAATGATAAAACAATGTTCATATTTGCAACGTAGCTACTGATAATCAATGCCACGCCACTTGTTACTAAGCAAGCAACTACGTGAAAGCGTCTTTCATTTTTCTTATCAGAGTGGTTACTAACCAACATCATGGTTACCATTGCACAAACATACATTAATCCTAAAATCCACCCCATAGCATGCGTGCTAAGAGAAGTCGTTTTAGATAAACCTTCTGAAATTGTCGGTAAAAACATGACGATGCCGTAGTAGCCAACCATCCAGAAAAAGTATCCTAAAGATAAGGTTAATACGTCACGGTCTTTTAAGGCCTGAGCGAATGTATAGTGTTTGGCTTCCTGCTTTTCTAACTTCTCTTTTGTTGTAACGTCGATTAACCATTTCTTCTCCTCGTTAGTCAGCCATTTTACATCCTCAAGCTTATCGTCAAGATAGAAGAAACATATCACACCTAAGATTAAAGCTGGAATCGCTTCCAAAATGAAAAGCCATTGCCATCCATCCATGTTTAACCAGTCAATACCTAATAAATAAGTAGAAAGAGGAGATCCTATTGCATTAGCACCAGGGATCGCAATCATAAATCCAGCAATTGCTTTTGCATGATGTTTTGTTTGATAAAAACCACTTAGATAAAAGACCATACAAGGATAAAAGCTAGCTTCAGCAATTCCTAAAAGAAATCTTGCTGTATAAAACTGCCATGGTGTTTGGATAAAAGCCATTAAAATAGCAATTACTGCCCATGTAATCATGATTCTACTAATCCATCTTCTAGCCCCGACCTTTGTCATCATAGCACTGCCAGGTACTTCTAAAAGGAAATAGCCAAGAAAGAAAATTCCTGCCCCTAATCCAAAAACAGCATTAGAAAAACCTAAATCTTCATTCATTTGTAATGCAGCAAACCCAATATTTACTCGATCAAGTATCGATATGGTAAAACATAAAAATAGAAATGGAATGAGCCTTAACGTTACTTTTTTAGTAGTTGAACGTTCTAAGTTAATTGGATCCAAAATAATTCCTCCCTGGGTTACCATCCTTCTATTCTTCATACTCTTCAGTCTTTGACCTGAGTGTTTGCTCTAGGCTAATTGACAGAAAGAATTAAAAGTTTACATAAAAGATGATTGATCTATTTCTAAGTCTGAGTAAATCTAGTCCCTACTTCTGTAATCCCTTTC
The DNA here is from genome assembly GCF_055810735.1 of Priestia sp. ST2. NCBI lineage: Bacteria > Bacillati > Bacillota > Bacilli > Caryophanales > Bacillaceae > Priestia > Priestia sp. ST2. Next base: position 1,064,390 of record NZ_JBVVNT010000002.1, read on the forward strand.
ATATGGGAATATAAAAAATGAAAAAGCGAAGTATCCCCCTGTATTATTTATCATTTAAAAAAGTAAGAACTACTAGAAAATATCATACACCAAAACCTTACTAGCGATATGAAAACACTATAAATCTACTTTCTACTTTCTATCCTAATAATCCAAAACATTTGTAATGCACGATAACGATAAAAAACGCTTACATTTTTGAATCCTTCTGCTAATCTCTTCAAAAAATATCGAGCTGTAAAGAATAATGAATTTTAAGATTTACATTACCTCCGTTTTATAGATTTAGCTACTTGTATACTAAGTTACCTTATATAAACAGTGTACTTACATACCTATCAATTGTCAATATAATTATTATATTAAATATTTTCTGAACCTTATTAAAAATGAAAAGAAATACACAGTTAGTTTGGAAAGAAAACACTGAATCTTACTCATTTTATGCTGTCTTTTCAACAGCAAAAAGACAGCTACACTTTAGCTGCCTTTTACCTCTATATTTGGTATTATTCTAATAAAAAATTAGTTGGAATTAAGCTTTCCAATAACGATCATATAAATTTTGCATGTGAAAACTCATAATTCTCACAGCTTCTTCTTCATTATGCTGTTCAATAGCATTAATAAGTAATTTATGCTCATTAAAATTAACTTCTCGGTAGTCAGGTCTCGTGACGGTTCGATCTCTTATAAACTTCCACATTTCCTGCTGTTTCATCGCATTGCTAATAGCTGCCATAATACTAATAAATAAATCATTATGAGAAGCCTTTGCTATACCATTATGTAGGGCTTCATCTGTTTCTGGTACATACACGCCTGCGTTCGTTTCTTCCTCCATCTTATCAATTGTTGCACGCAGATCCTTAATGTCTTCTTCTGTAGCTCTCAAAGCTGCAAAACGTACAATAAGAGGCTCTATGTTCATTCTTGCTTCCACAATGTCTTCAGGGGAGGTAGATTCCGTTAAAAGTGTGGATTGAGAATTTTCAGCTTCTGTTTGAAACTCTTTAACATATACACCTTCTCCTTGGCGAGAATAAATAAAACCGTTCAATTCTAGGGCGCTAAGGGCTTGTCTAACAGGTACTCGACTTACACCAAATTGTTCACACAGCTCCCTTTCAGCAGGGAGTTTGTCTCCTACTTGGAACGCTCCAGATTGAATTTCAGAAAGAATTTGATTATAAATTTGAATATATAATTTATTATTGGAAACTGGATTAAAACTAATGGAAATCACTTCTCTCTATAATTATTAGCTCATTTTATTCATAATTAAGTAGACATAATTATTATATACTGTTCTATTTTTAGGGGCAACAAGCCTAGCACCTTCTAGCAAAAAAATCCTTATTTATGTAGTCAGTTTCTCATTTCACTAATAATTTTATCAATAAACAGCTATACAGGCATACCATAATGGCATGCCTGTATAACAAACTTGAATATCAATCCATATGTGAGCCACCGTTTATATCAATTTCTTCTCCTGTAATATAAGAAGCTTCTTTTGAAGCTAAAAAGGCAATTGTAGCTGCGATTTCTTTTACTTCACCTGGTCTCCCCATAGGAATACTATCAATCACAGACTTTGCATCTTCTTCAGGAAGGGATTTCCAAATTTCTGTATTAACGAGTCCAGGAGCTACACAGTTAACCGTAATACCATCTAAGGCTACCTCGCGCGCTAAGTTCTTTGAAAAACCTAGTACTGCGGCCTTAGATGCCGAGTAGTGCGGTCCTCCAAAAACTCCTCCACCTCTTTTAGCCGAAACAGAAGACAGGCTTATAATTCGACCATACTTTTGATCTTTCATTGTCTCTAATACTGCTTGCGTACATAGAAACAATCCAAACATATTGACGTTAAACACTTTTGTAATGTCTTCAAGCGTCATATCTTGAACGGTAACCTTTTGAGAAATCCCTGCATTATTAATTAAAATATCAATTCTGCCGAATTCTTCAAGTGTTTGTTTAACCATCGCATCGCAAGAATCTTTACTTGTTACATTTAACTCTATTCCTAGGGCTTTGCCGCCAGCTTCTTTTATTTCATTTACGGTATCCTGCACGCCATCAAAATTGATATCTGCTATAACAACAGCTGCTCCTTGCTCTGCAAGTGTCAGGGCGATTGTACGTCCAATTCCTTTTTTGGAACCGCTACCAGTAATAATTGCTACTCTCTCTTTTAAATCAAACATATTATATTTCCCCCATCTTGTTAGCTTTATCTATTTAATATAGTTAGTCTTAAATCAATTCTTTAGCTGTTTTGATAATATTTTCTACAGTAATTCCATTTAACTCTAATAGTTTTTCATAAGGTGCAGATTGTCCAAATTGATCCTGTACACCAATTCTTCGAACTGTACCTTTTCCCTCTTCCGCAACTACTTCACATACGGCACTGCCAAGGCCGTTTAGAATATTGTGGTCTTCAACCGTAATGATTTTTCCGATATTTAAGCAATCAACCACTGCTTCTCGATCTAAAGGCTTAATCGTATGCATGTCTAGTAATTTCACAGATATGCCTTGTTTCTCTAATTCTTTCGTTGCCTCTAAAGCGAGTCGTACTGTATCGCCGTTGGCAATAATAGCGATGTCGCTTCCATCTTTAATTTTCTTCGCTTTTCCAATTGTAAACTCTTCATTTTCATCGTAAATCATTGGAACCGTATCGCGAGTAAAACGAAGATATACAGGTCCGTACACTTTAGCAGCTTGTTCTACTAGCTTTCTAGTAGAATAATAGTCAGCTCCCATAATGACGGTCATATTTGGAACCGATCTTAATACACCCATATCTTCTATAGCTTGATGACTTCCGCCATCATTAGCTGGCGTTAACCCCCCGTGTGAACAAGCAATCTTTACATTTAAGTTAGGATAGCAGACTTCTTGTCTAATTTGTTCAAGCATTCTTAACGAACCAAAAACCGCGTAAGTGCTTACAAAAGGAATTTTACCAGTCGTAGCAAGTCCAGCTGCTAACCCAGCCGCATTTTGCTCTGCAATTCCTACATTAATATGCTGGTCAGGTAATTGCTTGATAAAGTTTACTGTTTTACACGACTTTGCAATATCTACATCAATGACATAAATATTCTTATTTTCTTTCCCTAATTTTACGATTTCATCTCCAAAGGCCTCTCTCGTAGCTTTTTTTACAGTAAGATCTTTTTCTAGTATGCTCATTATCTTAAACCTCCTGCTACTTCTTCCATTGCTTGATGATATTGTTCTTCATTAGGAGCAACTCCGTGCCAATCAGCCACATCCTCCATGAACGAAACGCCTTTACCTTTTACCGTGTCACAAATGATACATTTTGGTCTTCCATTCTTCGCTACTCTTACTTCATCCAATGTTGCTACAATCTCTTCCATGGAGTGTCCATTAATTCGCTTTGTTTCAAAACCAAATGCATCAAATTTTTTCTCTAAATCTTGCAATGGCATAATTTCATCACAAAATCCATCGATTTGAAGTCTGTTATTATCTACAAACACAACTAAATTATCTAATTGGTACTTAACTGCTGTTTGAGCAGCTTCCCAAATTTGTCCTTCTTGACATTCTCCGTCTCCTACTAAAGAAAAAACTCTATAGTCTTTAAAATCTCGTTTACCTGCGATTGCCATACCTACGCCACACGAAAGTCCTTGTCCTAGTGAGCCTGTTGAAATATCAATACCTTTGCACTTTTTCATATCTGGATGCCCTTGAAACGGAGAACCGTATTCTCTTAACGTGTATATCGTTTCATAGGGAACGAATCCTCGTAAAGCTAAAGCGGAATACTGAATGGGACAAACGTGACCTTTAGAAAGTACAAATCTATCGCGATCTTCCCAGTTAGGGTTGTGCGAATCAACATTCATTTCTTTAAAATAAAGCGCTGCCATAATATCAGCCGCAGAAAGTGAACCTCCTGGATGGCCAGACTGTGCTCCATAAATCATTGTAAGAGCTGTTTTTCTTAATTGAATGGCTTTTTCTTTTAATTCTTCAATACTAATTTCTTTCATTTTAGTCACCTCATTAATTTATGACTTGCTGTTTTCTAAATGATATATTCATTAACATATAATTTAGTATACTTAGGTAACTTGTATACTAAGTAGCTTTGTGACTTAAGTGTACATCTGAAATGCGAATTCGTCAATAACAAGATTGAATTATTAGAATTTTTTTATTTAAAACAAGTCATTTTTGAAGGACAGATGAATTCATCTGCCATTTTCTCCAAGATTTTTAAGCAAAAAAATAAGTACTGCTCCTATCTTAGAAGCAGTACTTATTTTTTATTGATTAATTAGTAAATTGTGTATATAAACAAAAGCTTTATCAAAAACAACTATGCTTTCGCGCTAGAATTATTGCTGCTTATTACATCTTGGCTACTAGATTTAATGCTTCTAGCTACTAGTATACCTACTATCCCCGATATCCCTAAAATAATGAAGATGTAGTTATAACTTGTAACAAGAGCAATAAGCGTGGACGAAATAATACTTCCGAAATAACGAAACGTTGAATAAATACCAGAGGCTGTACCAGACTGTTCTTTGCTTACGGAGTCCAACGAGGCAACCTGCATGCTTGTTAAACCTATTCCGGTCGAAAAACCTCCAATAATTAAAGCCGCTATAAGAAAAAGAATAGATCCAACGTTCTCTAAAGATAGAAAAAGAATATTAGAGACAATAATCATAGCAAAAGAAAACCCAATCACTTTTTTAGAACTAAACTTATTGTTTAATAATCCACCTATCCAGCCGCTTAAAGACATTGAAATCGAAAAAACTGATAAAACAAGCCCTGTTTGCGCTGTAGATAAATGAAATTGAGACTTCATTAACAGAGGCATAATTAATAAAATCACATACATAACAAAGTTGCTAAGCATAATAGATAAATTAGCGCTTGTAAAGGTGGAATTTTTAAATAAAGAAAAATCGATAATCGGGTTTTCTGCCGTATTTTCTCTTTTGATAAACAAGATTGTAGATAAAATAAATAGTATTCCCATTATTAAAGCCTTGGTAAATTCCATACCGTGTGTCAATAAGATCAATAAAGAAATGCTAATTGCTAAATAAATGGAACCTTGAATATCTAAAGTACTTGTTTGCTTTTTAACATTAAATTTAGGAATCATAACTATTCCGCCGATTAAAGCTAAGAAAAGAAAAGGAACGTTGACCCAGAATATAGCTTCCAAATTGAAGTTTTCAAGCAGGACAGACCCTAATAAAGGTCCAATTGCAGCACCCAAACCCATCCCCATTCCAAATATACCCAGAACTTTAGGAAGCCGTTCTTTTGGCACCACATATCTAATGATTGCTATAGTGTTTGGAGTAAGTAAAGCTCCTCCTACTGCCTGCAGTGATCGAAAGATAATAAGAGAAATGAGATTAGTTGAAAATATACAGCCTAAAGATGCTATCAGAAAGAACACCACGCCCCATAAATAGATATTTCTGTTTCCATATAGATCTCCTAGCTTTCCAGCGATAGGCTGAGTGACAGCCATTACAATTAAATAAATAGTTACTACCCAAGAAATACTTGCAAGTGGTTCATTAAAATGAGCCGATATGGTTGATAGAGCAACGGCAATCATTGTCGAATTTATTGGTACAAGAAATGTCCCAATTAGTAATGAAATAATCAAGATAAGCTCTTTATGTTTACCCAAACATTATTGCCTCCTTTTAGTGGAGAGAAATTCCTTTTATAAACGTGTTTATGCTGTTTTTTATCATATCTTGATAATCGGCATGTAAGGCTTTGTCTCCAAAATTTAGTTTATACATAAAATATCCCCAATACGTACTTAGGAAAATCTCCGCTTGTGTACAGCAATCTAATTCTTTGATATATCCTTTCCTTTGCATTTCTTCAAAGTATTCTTTTAGTATTTCTTTCGTATCATTAATTTTTTTCAAAATTTCTTCGTGCGCTTGTGAGAAAATTAAAGGATCTTTTAAAGCAATTGAAATCATGTCTCGGTTATTATCAAAGTCTTTTAGTAACAGGTAACCGAAATTCGTCAAATCTTTTTCAAGCTCCCATTCAATTGATTTATCAAAAATTTCAAGCGAAAAGCTTGTTGTTTTGACAATAGCTTGAATAATGCCTTCTTTATTGCCAAAGTGGCGAAAAACAGTTAATTCATTAACGCCAGCTTGTTCTGCAATTTCTCTAGTGGTAGTACCTTTGTAGCCTTTTTCTTTAAGCAGTTCTATTGTAGCTTTTGTTATCTTCTTTTTTGTTTCATCTTTTTTCATGTTAATCATCCTTTATGCTTCCTGAATGTAAGTATTTACTTTCCATTAGGCAGTATATAAAGGAAAAAGAGCTGTTGTCAAATGGAAGCGAAGAGAACTATTTATTCATTTAAAAGCGTGACAATTCCATTCGTACCATCCACCATAACTATATCGCCATCTTTTAGCTTATTTGTACTTATTTTCGTACCAACCACTGCAGGAATTTCATATTCACGTGCAATTATTGCCGAATGAGAAAGAATGCCTCCAGCGTCAGTAATAACAGCCCCCGCAGTCTGAAATAAAGTAGTCCAAAGTGGAGTAGTGGTTTTACATACTAAAACATCACCTTTTTCCAGCTTATAAAATTCCTTCGTATTTGAAATGACTTTTACTTTTCCGGTATAGGTTCCTGAAGAAGAGGCTAATCCTTTAATAGAATGTTCGCTGTTATCGTCATTTTCTTCAATAGCTCCCATATATTTCTCAGCTTCTTTTAGGTGAGCTGGCTCAGGGACGCCGAAGTATCTAGGCAAATTAGGCATTTGTTCATGTTCTGCGTGTTCTTTTTTACGTTTCTCAACTAATTCTGTCACGTCTACCGGATTTTCTAAAAGAGACTTTACCTCATCAAGATATAAGAAGAAAATATCTTCTTTCATTAGAAAAACATGATGATGTACTAATAAATCACCTAGCTTGATTAGGAATAAACGAGCTTTTGCATCCAACATTGCATCGATATAAAAATGGTGGTCATCTCTTATAACAGATGCATCTAATGCCCACTGATAATATTTTTTAAACTCTTCTTTGTGTGTGCTATCCGCTATCTGTTCCAGAAATTCATTATAGTTCTGTTCACGTTTTTTGACCGTCTGTTTGAAATTCTCATCAAAGTTGTAACCGTCATTAACATACCCTTGAATAATCAATAACGCGTGAAGAGGATTCTCTAGCCAAGTTTCCCCTACAAAATCGTGACTTACGACGCTTCGATATCCATACTGTTTTAGAAAAGTATCTACTTCAGCCATAAAGCTTTTTGCTGCTTTATTTTCCTCTAATTTCTTTAATAAAGTTTCTGTACATTCTTCTTCAAAGATCTTAGTAAGTTCCGCATCGTCTTTAACTGTTAAAGCAAGTCTAGAAAGCTGTTGATCCGTTTCCAACGATTTGTTCATTTTCCCGGTCAATAGCTCATAAACATCATGTCCGGATTTTTTATTTGTAAGGTTTTTATAGTATTCTTCAGCCTTAGTATTTAAAGACATTTGAGGCATAACAATGTCAAAATGCAAGTCATATGCCGTTTTATAAAAATCAGTCAAACTTTGAAGAATCTCTTTTCCTCTCTGAAGATTGAGATTTCCTCCGGTAAAGCTATCTAACTTGTTATAGTAAGGCAAGAATTGTTCCGTAATTATTTGATTCATTCGTTTTGTTAGGATTGGATAAATACTTTCCATCAATTCTTTATTTTCTTGGAATCTTTTCTTGGAATCTCCTTTAAAAGGCTCCATTTTTGTATAGATATGACCTTTATAAAGTTTTAAATTAAGTCTATTAAACATAAACTTTAACTTTTTAAAACTAGCAGCTGTTCCTTCAGAAAATGCCGGAATAATAAATGAAGCGTACAAAGGACTAACAGCATGAGAAAAACTTGTGTCATTTAAAATCCAAAACTCTTCCATATCCTCGAAACTTAAAGATATATCTTTTTGGAAAGGAGTTAATTCTTTTGATTCTGTTAATGTGGTAATCGCTCTTGCCTGTAATAGATATACTTGATTGTCTTGAATACCAAACTCTATGTCTACGGGATGTTGGTAAAGAGCTTCTACTTCTTTTGTTATTTCGCCCAATTCAATGATTTTCTCGTCTGTTAAACAAAACCTTTGCTGTTCATCTTCCGTTGTTTCGATTTCTTCAACGCCTTCAGCAAGTGGAATTATTTTCACTTCCTTTAGCCCTTTCTCTTTCTCTATCTCAAAGGTTTGTTTATTAACCAGGTAAACATCAGGTGTTACTATGCCCGATACGATTGCTTCTCCTAGTCCATAGCTGGCATTAATCATCATTTCTTTTGTATTATGAGTAACAGGGTTTTGGCTGAATATGACTCCCGATACTTCGGACTCAATTAATCCTTGAACAACAACTGCCATTGAAATTTCATCAAAATCAGCATACATATTTTGAGTATATTGTTCGACTCTTTCAGTAAAAAATGAGGCCCAGCACGCTTTTACTTTACTTAAAAAATCCTCAGGGCTTTTCACATTAAGATAGGTTTCATACTGGCCAGCAAACGATGCACCTTCTAAATCTTCAGCACTGGATGATGATCGAACAGCTACTGATGTATAAGAGCTTTTTAGATTTCTAAATGCCTCTATGAGATCCGATTCAATTTCAATAGGAATTTCCCCTTGCAAAATTCTCTCGTGGATATTATCCGTTTGACGATTAATCCCATTCCATTCGATATATCGCTTTAAAGCTTCTGTTTGAATAACAAAGCCATCCGGAATCGGTAAATTTTCTTTTTTCATTTTTATAAGGTTTAAAGCTTTTGCTCCAACTTTTTCATTCGCCTCGTCCACCTTTTGAAAACTTAAACTATACATTAAAAATATTCATCCTCCTACAAATTAGTTTTAAAATGTAAGTAACTACTTACTTTATATTTATTTTAATTCTTTTAAATTTTTATGGTCAATAAAAAGTGGTAAAACATTTAAAAAATGCATATTTAGTTGTGCTTTATTTTAATTTCACTTAAATAATATTCCTCTTTTTTATTACATTTTTTAACTTTTATTAGTCTTTTTTATTATAAAGTCTAAATAGTTAACCAATTAAAAAGTTAATAAAAGAAATGCAAAAAACCCCACCTAAATTATGGTGGAGGTTTCCTTTTTTATAGTTGGGTTAACCATTCATTATCTCTGAGTGCTTACAAGCTTCCACTGGCTGAGTGTCAATTTTATCTTATATCCTCTAATATATAACTGAGCGCTATCAGATTTACGAATCATATGCGAAGTCATAATCAAAAATCTCCTTTCTCATAGAATTATTTTTAATATAAAACTATTTTGGAAATCTTAACCTAAGCATAGCTCAGGATTGTAAACGATTTATTAATGACAAGAAAAGATTATGTAAACATTGGAGAGTTGTAGGGGAACCACTCATTAGTTATGTTTCAACTTCAATAGATTGAGATTTCTATATGTATGAATTCATTGACGAAGCAGAAACTGCAGTGAAGATTCAAAATCAAGTGGATGCCAATGCTGTAAGGTAAATCAAAAGGATAGGCCTTTAAAGACCTATCCTTTTACATAGCATATAAAAAATTTATTCTCTTAATAAAATTGAGACATTAACCATCTATAACGGTTACGTACAAAGATCAGTCTATTAGATTGACAAGCTACTATTTATGTTAGATACAATCCTTTTTAACTCCTTCAAATCATCTATTACCACATCAGCCTGCACAAGCTCAGCTTCTTGAGCAAAATCAAAATTACACCCCACTGCCATTAAACCATTATCTCTTGCAGCATTTATATCAGATAGGCGGTCTCCTACTACTGCAGCATGTTTGATATCATATTTCTTTATAATTGTTTTGACTAACTCTCCTTTATCGAGGGTTTGGATTTGTTGAATACTAAATGTCTCTGTCACCCAATTATTCAAATCGTAATGGTCTACAATTGCTTCTAAATATTCTTTTAAACCGTTACTTGCTATGTAAATGGAAAAATTATTTTCTTTTAAATAGCTAAAGACCTCTTTTACATTGGGATATAAAGCACCTTTCCCTTTTTTTATATTCTCCACTAAGCTTTTTAAAAAATAGTCATCTGTATATTTTCTTATTTCATCTGATTGATTAGGTAATAAAGCTTCCCATACTTTTGGTAAAGGTACACCCATAATCTCACGATACTTATCAATAGGAGTGCCAGTATCCCATTGATTGAGTGCACGTAAATGGTTAAAGGTATCGTCAAGCGATAATTCTAAAATTTTATCTGTTTGAAACAGCGTTCCATCCATATCAAAAATCAGTGATTGCAACATTAAGTATCTCCCTCTTTCAACAGTACTGAATACGTATCTATATATAATACCATAAAAAGGAAAATTAGCAGTTATTAAAAACCATAATGAATATTTTTAGCACAAAAAAGCACCTAATCATTTATAGGTGCTCTTTTTAACTTTACATACTTTGTTTGAAATAATAAATGAAAAAGTCGCTGCTATAATAGAACTTAAAAATGGATAATTAAAAGAAAAAATACTGAGCGTTGAGCTACTCAAATGCTGTGAAGTCTCAGGTACATATGTAAGTGTAAGAAATAGCTCAGAAACAATTTGAAAAGCAAACAGTAACACTATAAAACTACCAATAAACACTGCATAATTTTTCAAAATGACTCCTCCAGTACTCTTAATTTATAAACCTCATATTATTTTAAAAATAGGGACACAACGATAAAGCCTATAATCAGTACAGTAATAAGTATACCTAGCCCCTTCCATCCTAAGCTGCCTGCTAAACCAGATAGGTTTCCAGCTTCATTTCTGTTAAATGCATCGTTCATATTCCCTGTGGGGTTTCTCTTTACCTCTTCGTGTTTTAATCTCTCTCTTCTTCTTTCAGGTGTTTCTGTATCTTCGCTCATCTTCACACCACCATTTCCGGAATACCATAACATATTATGGTTAAAATATAAATTAATGGTTTTTGTTAGATCCCTTTTCTTACACTAAACTGTACACATTTCTTTTTTTAATAAGTATGGAACACTGCTTTGTAATGAAGAAGTATACAGAGCTAGTTAATATAATTACTATTACAAACACCTACACCAAAGAGATCCTCTTTATTTAAGGGGATCTCTTTAATAACCTTATACTAGATACACATTCTTCAAGTTTTTTTGTGTAAGCTTATTTATGTAAAACATCTTCTTTTGTGATTGCTTTTTCATAAATTAATGGTTTAGTTCCTGCTTCTGGCAAAAGATAAATAAAGACAGTAAACGTAAGTTGGAGGGTTGAAACTACAGCCAAAAATAGAAAAAGACGTTCCCTGTCCTTAAACCATATTACTAAACATAAAACTAGAGATATTAAGGACAAAAATAAAAAAAGAAAAAAGCTATATGAATAAGGAACACCATAATGATAAGAAATATCTAAAAAGAAAAATACTATATAGAGAAGTATAAAAGCTGACGGTACTACTTTAGTAAACGTACTCAATAGGAAAAAAACCTTTCTGATTATTTGTTTTAGATTTATAGCTCAAACATACTCAATTTACATAAATAAGTACATATTAAAAGCTGCAGCAAAAATGATTATTACTCATCTTAATTATTTATTTTTTGAACCAAAATGCCTCCAACTTTATCCTTGTCATCTAAAGAAAACTCAATATTGAGTTTATGATTTTTATCAAAATACCCTATTATTGTTGCTCCGGTATCTTCTCTTTCGTAATAATTTTCTCCATACGCCCTAATAACATCTTTTTTGCTGTCACCAGTATGTATTCCCTTTTCTGTACTATACTTGCTACTAATCAAGTCATACCTGCTGACTTTATTATCTACTATTTTAAATTCAACATCATACTTTTCTGTACTTTTTCCATAAATGTAGGTAGTGTACGGAGGCTGCTCAGTAACCTCTATAAATTTTGGTTTCTTCCTCAAACAACTTGCTATGTCATATTTAGAACTTCCTATTGATACTGACTTAACGTTTTCTAATTCAAGATTTGTTGTTTTGGTGCTTGAATAGTACTTTTCTTTAGGTGTAGAAGATGGATCGCAGCTTGCTAATAATAGTAAAATGAGTGGGAAAATAAACAAAAAATAGCTCTTAATGCGCACTGTTGGACTCCTTTATATCGTTTGTTTTTACTCTGACTCTCAGCATTTTCTAATCTATTAACTATTTTTCTTTTGCATATACAAGTCAATCGAATAGAAAATACTAGCTGCAAAGTAATACATGGCAAGTATAGCTAACGTCTCATAGACAGATTCCGCAGCGCTATTTTTCACAAAAGAAAAAACAGTACGCACTACAAAGAAAACGATAGGATAGACTATAAATAGAGAATTAAATTTACGATTCATAACAACATAACGTTCCTTTATTTGGATATTTATGATTATTATAACATAGCTAGATAACGAAAAATCAAGCCCAATCCCCCATTCCAGAAATGAAGAGGATCTCCCCTTCATACTTAAGTTAAAGCTTCTTACCACACCATGGGCAAAATGAAATTCCAATGATGGATGAACCACCATCATGGATAATTAAACCGTATTCCTTATTTGTTTTATCAAATAAGATAAGATTATCTGGACAATCAAACGGATCACTGTGAATATCACACGTAAAGTTCGCATGATAATTCATATAATCACAGCAATGCTTTTTCATTCGTTTTCTCCTTAACTATATGGTCACTATTACTTTTCTCGGTAAACTGAACAGTGTTCATCGGAAATACGATAATTTTCCTTACCGATTGGGGCCGCTACCTCAACTAATTTATGTCCTAGCCGGTCCCATACCGCTACTGTATGCAAAGATACCCATTTCAGATCTCCTCTAGCAAGACGAAAAGAATAGTACCAGTTTTCAGTCCTTACTAATAAACTTCTATAAGAAAGTTCCTTTTTCTTTAAATTTTTGATTTCTAGAATAAAATCTAACATATTTTCTTCCTTAGGCACTTGAATAATTCGCGCTATAAATGTTCCATTAGGATTTTTTTTCGTTTTATAAACTTTTTCCCTTTCTATTTCTAACTCTGGCCGCCCCCTCATATTCCTTCCCCCTGTGTATTAACAAATAATCTCAGTGCTAAGTAGAAATCTATAATTGGTTCAGTAATTCTTCTAACTTTTCTTCAATATCAGCTTCTAAATGATTTTTTGACAAATCATACAAAGTGCCTGTCCCTTTAAAATACCCACTAAAGGAATACCATAATTGGATGTAATGAACGTATGCATCTTCTTCATCTGTAAACCCTTCAAAGTTTATTGCAACCTGGGAACGATATTCTTTTTCTAAACACTGCTCCGAACTTAGATTTGGCAGTTGGTCGCCATCAATATCCCGACACACCCATATTTTTAAGTTCTGCTTATCCTCACGTTCAAATTTATTTCTATATTTGTGCTGAAGACTTTTGCAGTATGCCTCTCCTACTTCTTCCAACTTCACTATATCTCTTTTTAAATTCTCATTTATTTCACTCTCAGGGACTAAAATATATTTGTCATCTGTTTCCTGATCCTGTTTATCCATAAATAGCTTTTTTAATTTATCAAACAAGCTTTTCCCACCTATCTAAAAAAATAATACAAGCATGTTAAATTCGACTAAAGAAACCTCATTTCCTTCTCTGAGCTCTAGTTGTCATAACTAATAGGATATCAGCTACTTCCTTACAAGTAGATTCTTTTACTGGAGTGCTGATTTTCTGACATACTTGTAATTCAATATTTTTTACAGCGAACACATGTGTTAAAGTGTAAAGTAGTGAAGCGAAAGGAGTAAAAACAACATGGCTCAACGAATCATCAATATGTTTTTATCTGTCTTAGCTGCTTATGGAACGTTGATTTTAACCAAAAACATGAGCATTGCAGATAATATCTTTGTGACACAGATTGTTCGTCTGATCATTTGTGTTGTGGCTGTTATCATTGTGACAGGAATTACTACATATATTTTCAGAAACAAACCTTCTAACAAATAAAAGGGCTGCTATTTAGATAGCTGCCCTTTTTATTTTCCTTAATTCCTATTTTATTTCACCCTAAAGAAAATAGGGATGTCTCAAACAATCATGAGACATCCCTATTAAGGTCATACATACTTTTACGCGTTTAAAGCACGCACAAATTCTTTTGCGAGACTGATTGTAGACTGTGGATTTTGTCCTGTTAAAAGCTTTCCGTCTACTTCGATATGATCGCTCCAATTATCTTTTGCAATAAACTCAGCGCCTAGCTCACGAAGCTTTGTTTCAAGAAGAAACGGCATGTATTTATCTAACGTTGTATCTTTCTCTTCTGAATCAGTAAACGCTGTAATACGTTTACCCTTTACAATCGGCTCACCGTTTTTAAGCTTTCCGCCTACAAGAGCTGCCGGTCCATGGCATACTGCTGCAATCAGCTTGTCGTCTTCAGCAAACTCTGTTAACAAACGGTGTAAGTGCGTATCGTCTGGAAAGTCAAACATTGTTCCGTGCCCTCCAGGTACAAACATGCCTGCAAAGTCTTGTGAACTTACTTCAGCTAATGATTTTGTATTCTCTAAAAGTTTTCCTGCTTCTTTGTCTTCGTCCGTCACATCATCTGTTAAGCTGTTAGGGTCCACAGGTGATTTTCCGCTTTTTGGACTTGCTACGACTACTTCGTATCCTTCTTTCTTAAATGCTAAATATGCTTCAGAGAATTCTGTAAGCCAAATGCCAGCAAGTTCTCCGTTTTCCATTGTATGTCCATTTGTAACAACCATTAAAATTTTTGAATTTCCTGTCATGATTTACTCATTCCTTTTTCATTTATTATTTATTATTTACATACATGTATCTTTAATAATTCATTTATCTCTTTGAACATGTTCCCCGGTATTATTTGATGAAAACATGGTAACTTTTTCTTAATAATAAAAAGAACAGGTAAAAACAATGGTTAAATTATACGAAGAAATAGACGCTTTTTTTATAGTTTGAAGACTATACAGGGCAGATTTTTTTATACGCAGTGTGAAAAGTGATCACTTTAAATATTTTTACTTTTTTGACATATACATCTAATTCGATTATTATCTAATTAGATGTATATCGAATTAAGGAAAGAAGGTAGTACGCTATGCAATTAGATAAGTTGGTGAATTATCATAAAGCCATTGGTGACCCTACCAGGATTAGAATTATTTCACTATTAAAAAAAGGGCCTCTTCACGGGCAAGCCATTGCTTATAAGCTGGGGTTACAGCCTTCAACTATTACTCATCACATTTCAAAGCTAAGAGATGTAGGAATTATTTATCAAAGAAGACAAGGGAACATTATTTATTTTTATCTAGACCTTGAAAGACTCGAATATAACTCGAAGGCTATTTTGAATATTGGAGAGGATTCGATGGAAAATCAAGAAAACCATTTACAGGATAAAGACAAATTATCAATTGTTAAAAACTTTATAAATAGTGATGGAACTTTAAAGATCATTCCAAGTCAAAGAAAGAAAAAGAACGTGATATTAGCTTATTTAATACGTGATTTACAGCATGGAAAAATGTATCAAGAAAAAGAACTGAATGAACATATAAAAAAATATCATGAAGATTATGCAACGATTCGCAGAGAGTTAATTATGCAGCATTTTATGTATAGGCAAAATGGAGAATACGAGTTAAATCCGAAAGAGATGTGGCCCGTTATCTTTTAAAATGGACGTAAAAACGTTCATTTTTTAAGCTTTCTAATTCGATATATATCTAATTAGTCTATGTTATTTCAAATAGAATTAAAGTAAATTGGTAAGCATGTGACATTAATTTCATTCTCCTATATGCTGGCACAGCAGTCATATTAGTTTGCTTACTGCTTAATCTAAAAGCATCTGCTTTGAAAAAAATCATAAAACCTCTGTATGCAATAAGGATTATCCTCTACCAACTAAATTAGTCAATAATCCTTATCGTACTTTATTTATCTTTTAAAAAACTATAAAAGTGTTTTAACCATAATAAAGTCTATTTGTTCTTCGTCTCCCATGTAAAACGAGTGAGATCCGGTTTGAACAAATCCCTGTTTCTTATAAAAAGCAATCGCATTTTTATTTTTTTCCCATACACCTAACCAAATTTTCTTTTTATTAAGTGTCGTTGCTATCTCTACTGCTTTATTAAATAAATGTTTACCAAGCCCTTGTTTTTGAAAGCTGTTACCTATATAAATTCTTTCAATTTCAAGCGCTTCTTCCCCCATCTCTTCAGATTGAGCATCACCCGTATTAACCTTTAAATAACCTGCAATTTCATGATTAACATACATAAAAAAGAATTGCGAGGACGTATTTGATAGTTCTTTTTGTAGCTGTTCTACTGTAAATGCTTTTTCTAAATAAGCTTTCATGTTTTCAGGTGAATTTTGATCTTTAAATGTTTCATTAAATGTTTTGTAACTAATATCTTGAAGGTGATTTACATCTTCAAGAGTACACTTTTTTATATCCATCATCACTGACATACGCCTCTCCTTTATATCCTCAATAATTTCTCTTGTTTCCTTTTTTGACAAACTCCCAGTCTGCTTCTATATTTTTTCTTACTCTTTGAACCAACTTAAGAATGGTATCTGTTTCTTCCTGGGTAAAACCTTCTAATGCCATTTTATCGGAATAATCATTTTCTCTTTTTATAACTGGATATACGCTCTTCCCTTTTTCAGTTGGAAAAAGATTTTTATTTTTTTTATTGTGGGGATCGTCTTTCTTCTC
This sequence comes from Priestia sp. ST2, assembly GCF_055810735.1. Taxonomy (NCBI): domain Bacteria; kingdom Bacillati; phylum Bacillota; class Bacilli; order Caryophanales; family Bacillaceae; genus Priestia; species Priestia sp. ST2. Next base: position 1,081,263 of record NZ_JBVVNT010000002.1, read on the forward strand.
AATAAAACCATTCATTTCAAGCTTTTTTATAGCCCGAGCCGCTGTTGTTCGATCTACTTTTATCAACTCAGCTAACTTTTCTTGAATGATTCCCGGATTTTCACATATTCGCACTAAATACAAATACTGCCCCTTAGTCAGGTCATACTCTTTAAATTCTATATTACTAATCGAATCCAATGCTCTTGCTATCATTCCAATTTCACGCAGAATTTCACTCATAAATATCTCCTTTGCACATATTTTTGTTGCAAATACAATAAAAATAATATACGTTTAATGTACCTTAAAATAGTTGCATTTGCAACAAAAAATAATAAGTAAAGGAGCTGATTACAGTGAAATATGTTGTTTATGTAGGAGGAATTTTACTATTAACTCTGGGAATTTCTTTAACGATCCAATCCAACCTAGGAGCTTCACCTTTTGATGCACTTTTAGTTGGACTGTCCCTAAACGTAGGCCTTAGCGTTGGAAGCTGGGAAATGATACTTGCATGTGTATTAATTTGTGGTAATGCCCTTTTAAGCAAACAAAAGCCGGAAGTACTGGGACTGTTAACAGCATTCATAACGGGTCTTGGTATTGATGTATGGCTTTTTTTATTAGAGAGTTGGGCTCCCTTTGAAATGTGGTACAGCAAATTATGTTGTTTTGGAATTGGTTTAATCATTATAGGTGTAGGAACCTCAACCTACTTACATACAAATTTTGCACCCATTCCAATTGACCGCTTAACATTAATCATACAAAAACTAGCTAACACAAATTTATTTCTCGCAAGAACATTGATTTACTTCACATTTTTACTATCTGCGATGCTTTTAGACGGACCAATTGGTGTCGGAACGCTATTAACCGTGTTTTTAGGCGGCGTGCTGCTTAATTTTTTTATGCCCATTACAAAAAAAGCAGTAGACTGCATATTACCAAAATCTCATACCTCACAAAGTCATATTCAAGACAACAAGCGTTCCATATAGATACATTTTTATTACTCAACTATCGTAATAGATTTGCACCATAGTACTAGATATAATAAGAGCAATGAGGAGGAAACATTTAATGAAGGAAAGGGGTTATTATTAATCAATGATTGTATTGTATGAAGATAAGTATAAAGAAGCAGTTATTCAACTAATATTGCATGTACAAAATGTAGAAGCTGGTGTAGGTATTAGTGTTGAAGAACAGCCGGATATTTTAGACATTAAGTCAAACTATCTCCATACCGGCGGTAACTTTTGGATAGCTTTGAATGATAAGCAAGAAGTAGTAGGATGTATTGGGTTGCAAAAGAAAACCAGTGAAATAGGCATATTAAAGAAATTTTTTGTCTACAAGCACTATAGAGGAAAAGAGTTTGGAATAGGAAAAAATCTTTATGCTTCTTTACTTCTTTTTGTGCAGAAGCACGGGTTTTCTAAAATTATTTTAGATACTCCATCTCAAGCTACTCGATCACATAATTTCTATAAAAAAGCTGGGTTTAAACAAGTGACCAAAAAGGATCTGACAGTTCAATATGATTATCCAGATCGAAATTCTCTTCTTTTTGAGCTAGATTTATCTAGCAAACAATTACATAATTAAACCAGAGAAAGCAGGTCTCCAGTTAGAGATCGGCTTTCTCTGGTTGATTACCTATTTATTTACCTCAGCTTTAATAATAAAACGATGTTGTTCTACGTCGAAAAAACCTTCAGACTCTATAATTTGATGTATGTTATACAATCCGCCGATATGTGTTTCGATATCAAAATTAGAAACTTGCCAAGGAATTGCCTTTAAATAAAAGACGAGCGCTCCAATATCATAAAATCTCTGTACAGGAAACTCTTCTTTGCAAGAAATGATGTTAAAAGAACTTTGGTTAAGCTCTTCTATTGCTTTCTTTAAGTTCCAATTACAAAACTCTTTATTTATTGGAACCCCTATACATTCATTGATTCGTGAACAGTCTAACCCCCCACTTGTTGCGTAAAAAACGTGCCTTCCTTTGACAAAATCCTGCTTACTTCTGAAGCACGAAAAGATTCGTGCTGGTTCAAAATCAAATCAAATGTATCATCTTTAAACGGTAAATTTGCGTCTTCAGTTCGTTCAACAACTGTGACACCAAGCGGTTCTAAACGTTTTTTAGCGATTGGAACGTTAGGTTTGTATCCTTCTGTAGCGTACATAACGTGAGGAAAAGGCTGTAACAAAGATAAAAATTCTCCTCCTCCTGTTCCCATATCTAAAGCGGCATTAGAGTTTTGAATAAGACGAAAAGCTTCACTTCCGTACGACCACGAAAGCATGTCGCTATCCATACGACCAGTACGAGTAATAATAGAAAAATCCCATCCAGTAAAATCAACATTTGTATCGTCTACAGCGTTTAAAAAATGTTTGTCCGTTATCATATTAAACTCCTCCTTTTTATAGCTAGCATTAATCATCTATCTTAAACTAGTAAAAGGCGGACCACGGACATATAGACAGCGTTGTTATGTTTCATGTGCTAACGTATTCACACTAACCGCTCCTTTATTAAAATTACGTATGCTTCATTTGTTTGTCCATTCATATGTAATATCGGGTAGTTTCTCTTCGTTTTCACATCCTCTTTTTATAATACTGAAGCCGTGTTTCTCGTAAAACCTCTGGGCATTTTTATTTCGTTCAAATGTACGTAATATTAATTTTCCATTTGATTCTGTCTTGGCTCTTTCGAGTAAAAGCTGTCCGATTCCTCCTCCTTGATAATCTACATGAACGTACAGTTGGCTAATTTCGTCAGCATGATAAGCAATCATTCCTACTATTTGTTCATCCATTAACGCTAATTCAATTTTATAGTGTGCTGACAATATATGATTTAAAAAATAGACATGACGGTCAAAACTGTGCATTTCCTTTTGTTCAATCGCTTTTTCTTTACTATCTCTCCACATTTTTACCGTTTGTTCAGCAAATTGAGGATGATAGTGAACAATATCAACATTAAAATGGGCCATACATTTTCCCCTTATCTGTCATTATGCTATTCGTATTCTTAATAACGATGTCTAGATATTCCCTTCATGTGGTTGAAGCCTGTCAAAATCTTGTTTTAATAAAGAATACATATATAAATCATCAAATTTTCCACACGTAAATTCATAGCTTCTTAATAAGCCTTCTTTTATAAAGCTATGCTTTTTTATTAATTTTTGTGAAGCAGTATTAGCAGGCTCTATTAATGCTTCAATTCTCCGCAAATTAAAATGTGTAAAACCATATTTTATAACAGCGCCCAATGCCTCATTAGCAATCCCATTCCCCCAGTAATCTTTGCTTAGCTCATATCCAATTTCTGCACGGTAATGGTTATGAACTCTATTAAGAAACCCGCAGCTGCCAATAATGTCGTCTTGTTCTTTAAGAGTAATACCCCATCTTATTCCAGATTTTTCGTTTAAGATCGATTTATACCACGCAATCTCATTTGAAGCATCTTCAACCGTTGTAAAAGGCTCTAGACCGTAGTGTTTCATTACTTCTTTATCGGATAGGTATTTTAAAATACTGCCTGCGTCTTCTGCTACAATCTCCCTTAGGGTAAGCCTTTTTGTTTTAATTATGGGAAAATAATTTGACACCTGTACCTTCCCTCCTCTTATCCATTCACTAAACGGAGCTTTTCTCACAGCTTTATCTAATTTAAATAAGCGTTAGTAAGAAATTTCTTTTATTATTACTGAATTCCTTTTTAATTCTAAATATTTGTCGAGAAATGAGCAAAAAAAGCACGCATAACTTCATTTTTAAATCAGCACTGTCATTTCTTTTATATTTGTTAGTTCTAAAAATTAAAGGAATGAAAGCTAGTAATGAAGAATTCTTTTCTAACTAGTCTAAATGAGAAAATAAGGAGAAAAAGATGAAGCTGTATGGCGATTTTGAAAAAGAAGATTGGCTAAACGTATTAAAGCTACCAGAAAAAGAGCTGCCTAATGCATTTATTATTCATGGTGAGTGGGAATTTCAAGATAATATAAATTTATGGAAGGAGATCTTATCCACTGATGTTCATATGCCTAAATGGAACACGGTAATAGGTAAGTTAAATAAAAGAAACATAGGATTTGCGAATGTGTACGGCAGTCCGATGGCGTCAAACATCGTACATCAATTTGCCGGCAGCGGAACCGACTTATTTATTCAAACGGGATATTTTGGAGGCTTATCTTCTATTATACAATATGGAGATATCTTAATCGTATCTGCAGCAAAAATGCAAGATGGCGTATCACACTGGTATTTACCAGAAAAAACGCTTGTAGAAGCTGACCAAGAGTTAGTGGAAGCCGCCTGTAGATATTGTGAACAAAAAGGCTACAGCTATATAAAAGGACACGTGGTCAGTATGGGTGCCATGCTGATCGAGACACTTGACATGGTAAAGGAATGGTCGCTTGCAGGTTTTCTCGGTGTGGATATGGAGACAGCTACCACTTTGGCCATTGCTCATAAATTCAACAAGCGGGCTGTCGGCTTATTAAATTTATCAGACCACCTTCTTCACGGCGATACTCTTTATTCGTATACAAAGGACAGAGAGTTAATAGAAAGTGCAACTGATAAAGCAATTCGCGATGTAGCTCTTTATTTAAGCAGTACATACTAGAATAGAACAAACAAAACAAGATAACTGTGCAGTTATCTTGTTTTGTTTGTTTCGCAGTTTTTAACACCTGTATAGTTTGGGTATGAACAGGATTCTCTGTTATCAGCATTTAAATTTTTATTTGTTTATTGTTTAAACCAGCTTCCAACGTATCGTACAGCGCAAGTTTATAATTAATTCGTTCTAGATGCAGGTAGGTTTGCGACATGTCTGCTTCCACTTTCTTTTTATGCTGAAGCATCATCTTTCTACGTTCGCTGATGGTACTTTCTCCTTTTTTATATGACTCTACATACTGTTTAATCTCGACAAGCGGCATCCCTGTTGCACGTAAGGCTAAAATAAACTTGACCCACTCGATATTCTGGTCATTGTATAGACGGTGATCATGTTCATTTCGTTCCACAAATGGTAAAATGCCTTCCTTTTCGTAGTATCGCAGAGTGGGCGCAGACAGCCCCGTTTTTTCTTGCATGTCTCTCATTGTATAAGACATTAAGAAGCATTCAGCACCTTTTGCTCCTTTTTTCCTTTTTCTTTAATTAGTAAGACACCTAACAACCCCATCATTGAAAACAAAATGGGAATCATAAAAGCATAATGATAACCAACATGCAGCGAACGCTCGGGGAATAAATCCAGGACATTTCCGAAAATACTAGGTAATAATACTGCGCTTAAAAAGCCTCCCATATTGGCAAAACCTGATACAACTCCTACTTCTTTTACTGAGAAGGATTGACGTACTACGGCAAATGTCAAAGCGCTTGCGCCGTTTCCAAAGCCGATGATAAAAAGCAAAATAACGACTAGCATGAATGAAGGTTTCACGCCGGAAAGTAATAACCCAGTCCAGCTAAGCACCACAATAAGATGAATAAGTGAATAAATTTTTTTAATGGAATTTAACCTGCTTGATATCCAGCTGATTAAAGGTCCGCCAATCATAGCGCCAAACAGACCATACATAATAAGCTGACTTGCATCAGCGCGAGATAAATGGAACACATTCATTCCATAAGGAACTCCCCAAGAACCAATAAAACCGATATATGTACCAACTACACCAAAATGACAAAGAAATGTTGCCCAGGCTTGGCGAGTCGTCATCACTCTCCTTAGGATCGCCCATACACTTTCCGGAGTCTTAACAGAGGATTTATTTGCTTTAGCATCATCTTGAAATAATCGTTTAGGTTTCACCACCAAAACGACATAAAGCAGGTAGGATACCGCCATTAAAACTAGACCTATGCTAAGAAAGGGAACCCTCCAGCCTGAAAATGAAATCCACATAGACAAAGGCACGGTAGCTGATAATGAACCTACACTTCCTACCAGCCCAATTAAACCTAATAGCTTTACAAACTCATTTCCCTTAAACCACTGACTTAAAATTAACACTAAATTGACAAAAATCATGGAGTCTCCCGTACCGACTAGTAAACGAGAGAAAATTAACACATATTCGTTAGGAGACGTGCTGTAGATAAGACTTCCTATTCCTGTTAAAAGCGACCCTATAATCAAAAATCGATTGGGACCGTATCGGTCAGAAAGTAAACCAATAGGAATCTGAAGACCTGCATATGCTAAAAATTGTATACTAGTCATTAATCCTATAACAGACGCTGAAACGTGAAAATCTTTCATTAACTGTTCTGTAATAAGTCCAGGGGCTGTTCGTTGACTGACAATCAAATAATACGCTAATAAAGCGGTTCCAAAAACAACCCATCTGTAGCTACTTTCCTGTTTGTTCATTTTGACAGATCCTCTCATGTATAATTTTTCTGCGTAGAAATGCTGGTGGAAAATGTTTAAGAGATGAACATATTGATAGAATGAAGGTCTGTTTGATAAATAAGTCGCTATTGCGGACAGCTCTTCTTTTTATCCTTGTTTTTCCTTTCTATTATAATTTTAAGTTTTTAAAGGTGATTTTTCAATGAGGGATGTAATCTTGTAATATACCTTTTGCAATTTCTTTTCACTATTAGATATCCAAGTTAGAGTCGTTCTCGCCATTTTTCGGGTGTAAAAAACCTTAATAATGACCCATAAATAACCTGTATTACACATAGAGCTTTTAAAAAAAGCTTTCTTTCACTATTTTGCCGGTGTTCCATAAGTTGGTATAAAACTTGCATGTTCATTTATGAACACTTATTAAAGGAGGAGAACTTTATGAAAAAAGCTGAACGTAAGAAAAGTATTAAAAAGCAGGTCATTACTTGTGCTGTTCTCGCGGCATCTCTTTTACTTCCAATCTCCACTTCCGCTGCTTCTGCACCTTATACGCTTTATCAAGTCGGAAGTACTGCAGACAAAGCTACTAGTACAAGCTTCGGACAAGTCTATATGGGCGGAAGCATCGATGTAGATGAAGCATTCAAATGGATGATTCAAAAGGCAAACGGCGGAGATTTCTTGGTTATAAGAGCGACGGGTACTGACGCCTATAATTCATATATCTATGACCTCGCCAAAAGCATAGGTAAGCCCCTTAACTCTGTTAGCACAATTGTTGTTGATGATTTAATAAGAGCAGGTTCAGACTCTTCTTTAATTGACAAAATTAACAAAGCAGAAGGCATCTTTTTTGCTGGAGGCAATCAAGCTGATTACGTAGATTTCTTAGAAGGATCCCCAGCTCTTACAGCCTTAAATAATCGTATTAATCAAGGCATTCCTTTTGGAGGAACAAGTGCCGGCACCATGATTCAAGGTGATCACGTTTATGACTCTATCTCAGCAGGCTCTACAACTTTAGATTCGAAAACAGCGCTAAACAATCCCTATAGTTCTCTTATTTCTTTTACAGATTATTTGATTCAAACCCCGCATAATAATAACATTCAAACAGACACTCATTTTGAACAACGAGATAGAATGGGACGTTTTTTAACATTTCTTGCACGTAATATCCAAGACGGAGAAGAAACTGGAACAAGCGCCAAGGGAATTGCTGTTAATGAACAGTCAGCGCTTCTGGTAGAAAAAGATGGTTCAGCTAAAGTAGTAACACAGCCAGGCTCTACAAATGCAGCTGTTTATCTAGCTAAAACGAATAAGGCGCCTGCTACTTGTATAAGTGGTCAGCCGCTGACGTTTAATAATATTTCTATCTATAAACTATTTAATGGCAGCACTTTTAATCTTTCCACTTGGACGGGTTCTGGAGGGTTAGCTTATACTTTAAACGTAAACGGCGGTGTTATTACTTCCTCTACAGGAAAAGTATACGGAGGAAATCAGCCGTAAACGCCCAGTCTATGACGACACTATTTTATAGAAAAGGGAAACTTGATTAGTGAAGTTTCCCTTTCTTCCGTATATTAAGGATTGATTAAGTGCTGTTTTGTTTTTAAATGATATAGATAATGCAGTCCTTTTTCTGTTATTTTCGTTCCTGCTCTGCCTCTGCGTTTTATAATATACTCTCTTTCTTCTAGTACATCCAAACGATTTCTCACCTGCTGTTCTGTAAGAGTAAAGCCTTTTAAATGCTGTGTAATCCACTTTCTGCTTGCTGCTTTTCCTGTATCATTACACTGCTTTATCGTTTCTAACAGAGCGTGATTTTCTTGAAGTTCGATCAAGTCAACCGATTCATTTTCAATTTCATGTAAAGTATGCTCCTCCTTTTGACTACTAAGCCTATACTCTACGTCTTTTGCTTTCACTTCGTTTTCATCGCAGACAGTAAGCAAATACTCGATGACTCCTTTTAATTCTCTTATGTTTCCTAGCCATTCATATTCGATAAGCAGCTTCATCGCTTCTGGATGGATATGCGTCCACGTTTTTGATTTAGAAATAAAATGATGAATCAGTAAAGGAATATCGGTTCTTCTATATCTTAAAGGAGGAATCGTTAAAGATAATACGTGTAAACGATAGTACAAATCTTCTCGAAACAACCCTTCTTTCATTTTATGTAGTAAATTGTTGTGAGTAGCTGCTATTATTCTTACATTGATCGGAATAACTCTTGTCCCTCCTACCCGTCTAATTTCTTTTTCTTGAAGCACTCTTAAAAGCTGAGTTTGTAAACGCGGACTGATATCACCAATTTCATCCAGGAAGATCGTACCTTTATCAGCGCTCTCAAACAGCCCTTTTTTGCCGCCTTTTTGGGCTCCTGTAAAACTGGCTTCTTCATACCCAAACAGCTCACTTTCTAGCAATGTATCGGTCATGGCACTGCAATTCACGGCAAGAAACGGTCCGTTTTTACGTGTAGAATGATTATGGATAGCCTGAGCAAACAGCTCTTTTCCTGTACCGGTTTCTCCTTGAATTAAAATAGGGTACTCAGTAACCGCCATTTTCCGGGAAATTTCAATCGTTTTAAGCAAAGCTGGGTGTTCTCCGATAATATCTTGATAATTATACTTAGCAGAAAAGCCGTTTTTTCTAAGTTCTGACTGCGCTTTTCCTTCTATTTCAACAGCTTGATTCACACTTTTAAACGTTGCTACCGTAGTATTGCTTTCCTGAATCATAGACTTATAGATAACCATTTCGTATCCGTTTACGTTAAAGTACTGACTTTTCTCGTCGGACGATGTAATAAACTCCACAAGGCCTTCGTTAGAAATGACATGTTGAATTTCACGATTTACAACATCAGAAGAAGATAGCTGAAACAATGATTCTAACCTTTTATTAAATAACGTAATTCTTTTATTGAAATCCACGGCCAGGACCCCATCTTCTACTACATTTACAACACTCTTTACATGGAGGTGAAGTTCTTTCATTTGCCCTTCTGCTTCTATTAGCTTTTTTTGCAGCTCAATAATATTTCGTAAATAGCGATCCCAAATAATTGAATGATTAGACTGATTAAAACCAAATGATTTTATAAGTTCAAAAATGGTCGCCATATCAAAAAGCCTAACGCCTATATCAATTACATGTTTTACATATGGCGGACATAAGTGAATCTCACCTGGAGAAACAGCAACTTCCACACCTTCGTAATAGGTCTTTTGCTTTTTAAAAGGAATAAACTGAACATGATTAATACCTACTTGATAGAGAGATTCTATTAATTTAAGGGTTTCTTTATCGTCATCGTTTACAATTAATACTTTTGTATGGGCGGGGATTTGCAGCAATTCATTTATATGTTTATGGTGAATCGTTCTATTTCCTACAATTTCATGTGCATGCTGAACGTCTAATCTGTCCTTCAGTTCGTGCTTTATACTCTCTGATGAGTAGAGTACAACATCGCCATCAATTTCACCCGGTAATTCTTCGTCAATCGCAAAGCATTCAATAAAAATGTAATCGTCTAGCAGCTCTTTTAATTGATTGTGCAAAATGATTCTAGTTTGCTTGCTTCCTGTTATTAAAACTAATTTCTTTTTCATCGTATGAACACCTTTCTACAGGCCTTTAAATTTGCTTGCCTTCAGAGATTAGTCTTGGAATACTGTACCTATCATTTTATACGTTGCCCTGCATTTCATCTAGCGGACGTTTGTCCCTATTGCAAATAAAAATAAGTAGAAAAAAGTGCCTCCGCTTTAATAGGTGGAGGCACAATATGCTAAAGTGCTAGATGCATTGAATTACTGTCTGTTCTCTTTTTATTTAATAGCTACTTTTATTGGTTTGATATCTAACGCAACTTTCACAATGGAATAATTGTCTTTTTGACCGTCTGTATAAGCCCAATAACCATTGCTTTCAGCACTTTTTCGGAAGGTAAGCTCAAAACCTTTGTTTTGGTTAAATGCATAGCTCTTTATTTCTTTACTCTGAGCGTTATCAACAAGATCGTAAGCTAAGAACTTGCTTAGTACACCGTGCGGAGAGAAAAGACCTGTATTTGGTCCAACTTTTTCACTGTAGTATTCATTTTTTCTAGTAGATGTTTTAGCTGGGTTTATGACGATTTCTTTTGTTGTGAGATTTACTTTGTCGCCTGGAGTGATACAAGAGATAAGAATATTTTTGTAATCACTCGGAAATTTGTCATTTGTCTGTACCTTCGCTAAGTCAACTAGCGTAATACCGCCTCTTCCCACAACTTCTATTTGTTTTGCTTTATTATTTACCACCATAGCAGTATCTTCATCAATTCCGTATGAAAGCTGATTTTTATTTCCTTTTTCATATGCTGTTGTAATAAGACGTCCGAGTCTTGCTTTGTTGTCAAAATGCTGATCAACAAGACCGTATTGGAAAAAGCCAAGACCTTTTTCCAAATAAGCAGGCCCGCCTTCTTGCTGAGTCATATCATTATATGTGTTTGTAAATCCGTAAGAAAGAGCTCCGTAGCTATCTCCGCCTGCGAGCATAGTATTACTCATAATTGCAGCGCCGGCGCTCGTACCGCCAAGTACTGCTCCGTTTTTATACGTATGCCATATAGCTTGTAAAACTTTTGAGTCCGAACCATTTTCATTACGCAAGGAGCCCGTAATCAAGGTTTGATCTCCTCCTACAAACCAAATGCCCGTTAGCCCTTTGACTTTTTGCGCTAGTTTATCACTGTTCATATTTGTTTTCCAAGTCGACTCATTTTCAGAAGTCCCTTTAAAGTCATGGTTCGAAATAGGTAAAATCTCTATATTTTCCGCTTTCACTCCGTATTTAATTAAATCACTTTTAAACTGATTAGAAGAGTCGAACTTAGTACTCGCTGCAGGCACAATTCCTATTTTGGCTTGTTTTCCTCCTGCAAGATTAATAAACTTGTTATACACGCTTGAATTGCTGCTGCCAAGCGCTCCTCCTGCAATTAAGAGATTACCTTTAATCGAATCGTATGCAGGACTTTCAGATGAAGAAAAAGTAGGTTTTTTATACGTTAAACTAGTTTTTCTATCCGATTGGAATTTGAAGGTTTTAGGCGTAATATCCATTCTGACATTTACAATGGAATAGTCGTCTTTTTGTCCGTCAGTATATCTCCAGTAGCCGTTTGTATCATTGTCCTTTTGAAAAGCAATTTCATATCCCGACCCTTTACTGTCATAAACATAGCTTTTCGCAGATTTCATCGATTCATTGTCAACAAGAGAATAGGATAAATAAGCCTTTAATCTGCCATATGGCGTAAAAACACCCGTAGCAGGCAGTGCGTTAAACGAGTAATATTCAAATCCCTTCGTTTCTACTTTCTCTTTTGGAAATTCAAATGACTTTAAATGATAGTTAATTTTATCTCCAGAAGATAAGTAACTAACCTTCATATTCTCTAATCCCGAACGAGCTTTCTGCTTAGATACAAGCTTAGCTTTGCTCATATCCAAGACGGCTACTCCGCTTCGTCCAACAACTTCAATCTTTTGATCTTTATTGTTAACGACCATAGCCGTATCTTCGTCCACACCGTATGCAAAGTTTTTTTCTTTGTCACGTTCAGAAATATATGCAGCTACTGCAAGTCGCCCAAGTCGTGCTCGTTCATCCATGTGCTGATCAATTATGCCGTGTTTGAAAAACCCCAGCCCTTTTTGAATTGATAGAGGCTCGTACTCTTTTTGACTGCGTTTGTTTTTGCTTACATGTTTATTTTCCTTGTTTTCTAAACTGTCTTTTAACGCTCCTAGACTGTCTCCTCCTGTAATCATGACGTCACTCATAATTGCAGCTCCTGCACTTGTGCCTCCGATTACTGCTCCTTTACGATATATATCCCAAATAGCTTTTAACGCTTCAGAATCACTTCCATTATTTTGACGAAGAGAATCCACAATTTTGGTTTGATCTCCTCCAACAAACCAAACTGCCGTTAGTCCTTTAATCGTACGGGATAACTTCTTATCATTTACTTGATTCTTCCAGGTTGATTCGTCCTTTTGTGTATCAGAAAAATCGTGATTTGAAACGGGAAGAATTTTAATAGAATCTGAGTTTGCTCCGTATTTTACGAGGTCTTCCTTAAACTTTTTAGAAGACTGCAGCGTTGTGCTAGCAGCTGGAATAATCCCTACTTTTGCTTTTTCTTTTCCTCCAGCAAGCGAGAGAAACTTTTCATAGATTTCGTGATTAGATGTCCCTATACCTCCGCCTGCAATAACAAGGCTGCCTTTAATGTCTTCAGTATTTTCTTGTGCTTTTGCAAGCAGCGGTGTACTCAAAGAAGAAAGTAATGTAAAGCTGATAAGACATGAAACAAGTTTCTTTTTCATTTGAAAGATCCTTTCCACGCAAATTTTAATATCTTTCTCTGACTAGCTCGTATCCTTCCTCGATACTTTCGTTAAATGATGTTTAAAACCTGTTATTCAAACGTTCCTTTCACAACAGGGACACCGTCTTTTACCATTACTTTACCTTGAGCAAAAACTGTTTTAATTGTTAGTGTCTCTTTGTCTAAAAGGACTAAATCTGCATCTTTTCCAGGTTCAATATGCCCTTTACTGGCCAGTTTTAATACTTTGGCAGGATTAGAAGTAATGACTTGAAGAGCTGTTTCTAACGGCACTGATTCTTCTAATACTGCATCTCGTACTTCTTGAAATAAAGAAGACACTTTTCCAACTTGAAGCCCTTTATAGTCTCCGTTATCATCAAAAAACGGCAGGCTCGCTTGTCCATCGGATGAGAACGTAATGCTCGAGATTGGAACTTCTTCTTCAAGCATGATACGTAACCCTTTGCTGCACTTAACTTCGCCTTCTTCTAAAAAATATGGAATGGTGCTAGTTGTAAAATCTACATAGCCACCTCGTTTTGCAAATTGAATTCCTTCTTTAAACAGTTCTTCATTTCGATTAATATGTGTAGGATGAAACTGACGAATTGGCAGATCTGTTTCATCTGCGATTTGATTTAATAAAGATAATTTCCGTTTTCCATCCCCTACATGAACTTCTAATATTCCGGCTTTCCCTGATAAAATCCCTCCATTGCGGGCAGCAGAAGCCACCTTTACCAGTTCTTCAAATGTCGGTTCAGAGGAACGGTGGTCAGAAATGGCAATTTCACCTACTCCGATAATTTTATCAATTAAAATAAGATCTTCTTCGATGCTGGTAGTTAACGTTTTTACTGGTACTTGATAAGAACCTGTGTGAATAAAGCAGCTAATTCCTTCTTCTTCTAATCCTCTTGCTTTAGCAAGAAGACTTTCCATTCTTCTTGTTGTACCGTCTGTTCCAAGTACACCTACAATAGTTGTAACACCGGCAGTCGTTGCATCGGTTAACATTAGTTCAGGCGTGCGTGTTTTATATCCGCCTTCTCCTCCTCCGCCAATAATATGAACATGTGAGTCAATAAAGCCTGGAGCTATAACATCATTAGCAGCGTCTACAACATGAATAGGAATGGACGTATTTACATGATCAATACAATCCTCTATAAGGATGATTTTGCTGTCTGCAAGCAATACGTCTTTTTTTCCTAAATACTCTGGTGCATATACTTCTGCGTTTTTGATTAAGGTTAACAACTTCTATTCCTCCTACTAGTAAGCTCAACTTACGAATAACATTTTTCTATATAATTTTAATGCTTAAAATGGTCCGTAATTGATAAAATAAGCAATCACAACGGCAATTAAACCAATCACATATTGAATAAGGACTAACGGCAACACCCATTTGGCCCACTTTGTCCATGAAATTCCCGCAATCGCTAAACCAGCCATTAATGTTCCAGCTGTCGGGAAGATAATATTTCCAATGCCATCTGCAAAAGAAAAAGATAATACTGCTGTTTGCCTTGTAATATCAAGTAAATCTGCAAGAGGCGTCATGATTGGCATCGTCAGCATCGCATGACCTGTTCCAGATGCTAAAATAAGATGAATCAGCGCTTGGAAGTTATAGATTCCGATGACGCTTAAATATCCCGGAATATGCTGAATAGCTCCAGATACTTGATGAAGCATAGGGTCTACAATATGTCCTTCATTTAAAACAACAAGAACAGCACGAGAAACTCCGATAACAAGCGCTCCTCCAACTAGTGCTGCTGCCCCGTTTGTAAATGACTTAACTGTATTTTCAACAGAGAGCCTTCCAATAATCCCAATCACAACAGTCAAAATGACAAATAAAGAGGCAATTTCAGTAATGTACCACTTATACTTAATAACGCCAAAAGCAAGAATTACGTAGTTAACAAGAAATGCTGCCATAATCCATTTATGCTTTCTAGTTAACTTGGCATCCGAGTTTAAAAGTTTATTTGCGCTGGTTATGCTGTATTTTCCGTACGTCCCAATAGAAGGACTTTTTTTCACTTTCATCGCATATCGGTAGACAAACCAAACTGAAACAGCGTAAACAACTACAAACAAGATGAGTCGAAAGCCCATTCCAGAAAACATAGGAAGCTCTGCTACTCCTTGCGCAACACCAACTGTAAATGGATTCATAACTGCCGTAGTAAAACCAGCCGATGCGCCAATTAACACAATAGCAGTCCCTGTTAATGCATCGAATCCAAGAGCAAGTGCCAAGGGAATTAAAAGAGGAATATAGGCTAGCGTTTCTTCCGCCATCCCCATTAAAGAACCGCCTACTGCAAAAAATAACATCATAACAGGAATTAATAATTTTTCTCGGGTAGCAAGTTTTTTAGCCATCGTTGTAATTAATACATCTACTGTCCCCGTAGCACTTAGTACCCCAAAGAAACCGCCGATAATTAATACAAAAAAGATAATGTCGGCTCCTTCTACCATTCCTGTATGTATTGCTTTGACCATTTCAAAGAATCCAACAGGTGTAGAATCAATCCATTTAAACGATTGAGGATCTACCGTTGTTCTCCCGTCTACTTCTACACGCGCATATTCTCCAGCTGGCAAGATATACGTTAAAATGGTAGCAATCACAAGAAAGCCTAACAATAAAGCAAAAACGTTTATTTTCCTCTCTTTTTTCCGTACCTGATTTAATGAACTCATTTCCTTTTGCGGTTCACTCATTCTTCTTCTCCCCTTCATTGTGAAATAATAGCTTTAGACAAACATCTCTTTCTTTAAAAGCAGCTTCCTTATCTGCGACTACATATTGCTCCTTTCTTTTGTATTCCTCATATACAGTACAAGCAATTTTCGTGCCAACGTAGAACCGTTTAATTTTCTGAATTATGATATAATTAAATCGTGTTTTAGGTGTTAATTGGGTGTTTTTAAAAAATTAACAGCGCCAATTAAGATGTTGGTTGATAGAAAATCTGGAGCACGAAGCATTAGCTAGTTCTTTTTTTAAAAAGCTGCAAAAAGAAAGATAAAAGAATTTAATCTATAAACATAAAAAAATACTATTTTATTATTGTCTTTTCTTTAAGTAGATTAATACTATAAACCTTCAATCTATTTATAAAAGCATTGCGCATAATGAAAGGGTGTTCAAAACAATGACTGTTTATCGTATCGGGGTATTGGGGGGCGATGGCATCGGGCCGGAGATTGTCGATGCCGCAGTTAAGGTAGTTAAAAATGCTTCTTGCAAAGCAGGAGTAAAAATGGAATGGATTTATCTGCCTATGGGATGGGAAGGAATTAAACAATATAACGATCCTCTTCCAGAAGTAACGATAGATGCTTTAAAACATACGCATGGATGGATACTTGGCCCGCATGATTCTGCGGCTTACCCTCTTGAACACAAAGAAAAGCGTAATCCTAGCGGAGAGCTTCGTCACAGTTTAGATCTTTACGCAAATATTCGCCCTGCTAAAACAATGCCAGGTATTAAAAGCGTCGTGAAAGAAGCTGATTTAGTGATCGTCCGAGAAAATACAGAAGGATTTTATGCCGATCGTAATATGTATTCTGGACATGGGGAATGGCAGATTACAAAAGACGTTGTGGTGACATCGGGCGTATTTACGCGAAAAGCCGTAGAAAGAATTGCGCGTGAAGCTTTTGCATTGGCTATGCAGCGTCGTAAAAAAGTAACAATCGTACATAAAGCAAATGTTTTAAGATTAAGTACCGGACTATTTCTAAACGTTTGTCGAGAAATAGCTGAGCAATATCCTGAAGTAAAAGTGGACGACTACCATATCGATGCCATGGCTGCTCATCTCGTACGTCGTGCAGCCGATTTTGATGTCATTGTGACAGAAAACATGTACGGTGATATTCTTTCAGACTTAGCCGGCGAGCTTGTAGGAAGCTTAGGATTAGCCCCTTCTCTTAATGCAAATGAACATATCGCTATGGCACAAGCAGCTCATGGTTCTGCGCCAGATATCGCAGGTTTGAACATAGCAAACCCAACCGGTATTATTTCTTCAGCAGCCATGCTACTGAAATGGTTGGCTGAAAAACATGCGGATCACAAACTTACAGAAGTAGCTGCTACAATAGAACACGCACTTTATCAAACGCTCCTAGCTGAAGTGAAAACGAAAGATTTAGGCGGACATGCCTCTACGTCGGAGTTTACAGAAGCTATTTTAGAAAAAATAAAATCCATGTAAAATTAACAGCAATTTATCCATTCTATAGAGGTGATCATAATGAAAAAAAGAAAGATTATTATGGACTGTGATCCAGGTCATGATGATGCTATTGCTATTATTTTGGCTGCCGCACGACCGGAATTAGATATTTTAGCGATTACAACTGTTTCAGGAAACGCAGAAATTGAAAAAACGACGATGAATGCTTTGAAAGTGTGTGATTTAGTATCGTTACATAACGTGATTGTTTCAAAAGGAGCAAGCGAACCAATGATGCGCAGACGTGAAAACGCGCCTAGTATACACGGGGATTCAGGATTAGACGGCCCTGAGTTCCCGGCTCTCTCTCGCAGCTGGAGCGAAGAACACGGAGTAGATACTATTATACGAATGGTCAAAGAGTCAGAAGATCCCGTTACGCTTTTGCCTACCGGTCCTTTAACGAACATTGCTTTAGCTTTAATAAAAGCTCCAGAAATTAAAGAAAACATTGAAGAGATTATCCTTATGGGCGGTGGAACCTTCGGGAACTGGACGCCAACGGCTGAGTTTAACATTTGGGCAGATCCAGAAGCGGCTAAAAAAGTGTTTGATAGCGGTATTCCACTAGTAGTAATGGGGTTAGATATTACGCATCAAGCCGTTGCAACAGATAACGTTATTAACCAAGTGATGAACATTGATAATAACGTAGCAAAAAAGGTGGGTGAATTATTAGCGTTTTTTAAATCTGCCTATAAAGAAACGTTTGGCTTTGATGGTCCGCCTGTTCACGATGTATTAACCGTTGCTTATTGCATAGCTCCAGAACTATTTACGCTCAAAGAAGTTAATATTGTAGTAGAAACACGCGGAGAATACACGGCTGGAACGACTTCAGTTGATTTGCTTGGAGTTACAGGAAGGAAAGCAAATGCGAAGTTTGGTTTAACCCTTGATGTAGATGGTTTTTGGGATTTAATGATTGAGGCTCTTAACACATATTCGGCTTCGTAATGTTCATCTAGAAGATAGGTTTTATAAGATCAGCACCAGAACGTCGAGTTCGCAACTTGCTGGTGCTGACTTACTTTTATTCATACTATCTAGCTGTTTTTTTCGCTTTTTGATTGAGCATTACAGTAATGATTGAAGCAACAATAACACCTGTAATTAAACAGTTTGATATATCTTTATAAATTACTCCCATTACTGTCCCGCCTATAACGCCTACACTAATAAGTGAAATTCGCTCTCTTTGATTCATGATTTATCCCTCCATCTTTTTTAATAAAACATTTAATTTATGAAGAGCGAAGTGCAGGTCTAATTGTTCTTCTTCATTTAACTTCGCAAGATTTGCATGAAAGTTACTATAAATCCCTCTCCATTTTTCCTCTTGAATACTTTTTCCTTTAGACGTTAATGAGACTAAAACCGCACGCTTATCTCGCGGATCAGGCATTTTGATTAAATATCCTTCATTTTCTAATTCACTGATACCATTCGTTAACTGTTGTTTGGCAATATTTAACCCTTGGCTAATTTCCTTAATATTCAAATCTTTTTTTTGCATATACATAAATTCAACTACGTGATTTTGTAAATGTGTTAATTTCACTTCATTTTTATTTAAGTTCTTGAAATTTTCAAATAAAACCGGTATTAAAGCGATATATTCCTTAGCCAGCTTTTCCTTCATGAGATATCCACCTTCTTTAGTAAATATATTATTACTAAATTTGAATAAAAACAATAAAAATCGTTTATTTTAGTAAAAATATATTTACTAAAATCCATACATACTTCTAAAGTTATTTTATCCCAATCTCAACAATCGTTTCTTAATCTTATAAAAAGAGCCATAAAAAAAGTAAGGAAGCACACTTCCTTACTTTCTGTTTGCAACGCCCGTTAAAAAATTCAAAAACACGTGTACGCCTGCTTTCACGGTAATTTCTCCTACATCACGCAGCGGATCTAGACATACAATGTCCATTGCTTGAACAAGCGGATGACTCCCGGCGGTGTATACTGCTTCAAACAACTCATCTGTCCTCATTCCGCCTGTCGTTCCTGCTGGAACTCCCGGTGCGTAAGCGATATCTAACACGTCCATATCAACTGTTAAATAGATCATGTCTACCTCTTTGCTCAGCTGTTTTAATGCTTCTTTCACCGTATGAGTTATTCCTGCTTTTCTTGCTTGCAGTAACGTTACATAATGGACGCCTTTGCTATCTGCATATTCCTTTAACGATTTTGAATTATAAAACCCGTGAAGTCCGATATTCCATACATGAGCTGCATCAATCGTGTTGCTTTCGATTAAATTACGTATAGGGGTTCCGTTAGAAGGACCGTTATCTTCTAAGCTGCGTAAATCAAAGTGCGTATCAAACTGTAAAATCCCTATTTTCTGTTCGGGATATGACTCTTTCCACCCTTTTACTAACATAGCTGTAATAGAATGATCTCCTCCAAGCATAATAGGAAGCGCATGCGGATGGCATTTCCGCATAGACATCATCGCTTCTTTTATATACTGATGAGACTTCCCTATATCCGTGACGTGCTGCTTGACGTCTCCTAAATCCAGCACTGACAAGGAAGTCAAATCCGTATCATACTCGATATGATACGGGTTAAAGGATTTCCAGAGCTTCCTCATGGCCATTGGCGTCTCACTGGCTCCAGAAGCGCTAATGGAAGATCTTGAAAGAGGTACGCCTAAGACCGTAATATCTATCGATGTAAAGTCGACGTTGCTCCCATCTTCAACTGTCTGAATCCAATCACTTACTTTGGGGTCAGAAGTACTTTGACGCTGCCAGCAAAAAGGCGGTCGATCAAGCTGTGGGTACGGATAGTTCATGTAAAACACCGCCTTCAACCACAACTTTTCCATCTTTTAATACCGTGTCTACAAGATTTACGGCATAGTTATACTGCAGCGTTTGGTAATTGGGAGCGTCAAATAGCACTAAATCGGCTTTTTTACCTACTTCAATACTTCCGATTTGATCCCCTTTGCAAATGGCATGAGCCGCGTTAATCGTACAGGCGGTTAAAACTTCTGCTGGCGTCATCTTCATCGTTAAACAAGCTAAATTCATAATAAACGGCAGCGATTCCGTAGGAGAAGATCCTGGGTTTCGATCTGTAGACAAAGCAACAGGCACTCCTGCTTCGATCATTTTTCTAGCACGCGCCGGCTCTTCCATTAAAAAGAATGCAGTACCCGGCAATAGGACGGCTATAACTCCGCTTTCAGCCATTTGCTTAATTCCTTGATCCGATGCCTTTAACAAATGATCCGCTGACACAGCTCCCACTTTAGCCGCTAATTCTGCCCCTCCAAAAGACACAATTTCATCGGCGTGGATTTTAGGTTTTAGTCCGTATGCTTTTCCAGCTTGTAAAATACGATCTGACTGTTCAACTGTAAACACGCCTTCTTCACAAAATACATCACAAAACTCCGCTAGCTCTTCTTTTGCAACGATTGGTATCATTTCTTCGATAACGAAACGAACAAACTCATCTTCATTTCCTTTGTACTCAACTGGCACCGCATGAGCTCCCATAAAGGTTGAAACAACATCTACCGGATGCTGTTCATTCAGTTTCTTCGCTACTTTTAATTGTTTGATTTCATCTTTAAGATTTAAACCGTACCCGCTTTTGGCTTCGACAGTTGTAACTCCGTACTGCAGAAATTTATTTAAACGTTTTGTAGATTGCTTGATTAGCTCCTCTTCTGTTGCTTGTCGTGTACTAACGGTTGTTTGTAAAATTCCTCCTCCCGCTTTTAAAATATCAATATACTTTGCCCCGTTTAAGCGCATTTCTAATTCTTTTTCACGACTGCCGCCAAACACAAGGTGAGTGTGTGGATCAATTAACCCAGGCGTTACGATTTTTCCTTCGGCATCAATTATATTAATAGGTTCATGAATATGCTCAAGGTATTCCTGCGCTTTGACGTCAGGCCCAACAAATACAATTCTTCCATTTTTCACGAGTACGCTGCCGTTTTCAATGATTCCTAGATCTGACATTTCCTCCGATCGTCTAGGCTGACTTCCTCCCTTAACCGTAATGACTTGTGCAGCGCATTTGATATACGTAATAGTCATACGTATCCCTCCTTTTTTATTCATTTAACCCCGGAATTTGTATTCCTTTTTCTTTTGCAGTTTGAATGGCCTTATCATAGCCGGCATCTACATGACGAACTACACCCATGCCTGGGTCTGTTGTTAAAACACGTTCTAGACGTTTGGCGGCTTCTTCCGTCCCGTCTGCTACTACAACCATTCCAGCGTGAAGAGAATACCCCATGCCTACTCCTCCTCCGTGGTGAACAGATACCCAGCTTGCGCCTGCTGCCGTATTAACTAATGCATTTAAAATCGGCCAGTCTGCTACTGCATCACTGCCGTCTTTCATTGCTTCAGTTTCACGATTTGGCGACGCCACAGAACCGGCATCTAGATGATCTCTGCCAATAACGATAGGTGCTGACAGTTCTCCGTTTGCTACCATATCATTAATAATTTTTCCAAAGCGCGCTCTTTCTCCGTATCCTAGCCAGCAAATGCGAGCCGGCAATCCTTGAAACTCAATTTTTTCTCTCGCCATTTTAATCCAGTTGCAAAGATGCGTATTATCCGAAAACTCACGTAAAATGACTTCATCTGTTTTATAAATATCCTCTGGGTTTCCTGACAAAGCGACCCATCGAAACGGTCCTTTTCCTTCACAGAACTGCGGACGGATATACGCTGGGACAAATCCTGGGAAATCAAATGCATTCTTGATGCCTTCATCAAGCGCCACTTGGCGAATATTATTGCCATAGTCAAAAGCAACCGTGCCTTTTCTTTGCATCTCTAACATGGCTTGAACGTGGATAGCCATACTGGCTTTTGATTGTTTTATATATTCATTTGGATTTGTATTCCGCAATCTTTCTCCTTCTGCTAAGCTGACTCCAATCGGCAAATATCCGTTAAGTGGATCATGTGCCGATGTTTGATCCGTCACAATATCTGGGATAAATCCTCGCTCTATCATTTCAGGAAGAATCTCGGCTGCATTTCCAACTAACCCAATGGAAAGCGCTTTGCCCAATCTTTTTGCATCTTCAGCTAACGTGATTGCATCAGCTACACTTTCGACTACCGTATCGCAATATTTTGTTTCGATACGTTTTTCAATACGCGTGCGATCAACATCAATTCCAATTACAACGCCGCCTGCCATCGTAACGGCTAGCGGCTGTGCACCACCCATTCCTCCTAATCCGGCTGTTACCGTAATCGTTCCTTTCAAAGTTCCGTTAAAATGCTGGTTGGCACACTCAGCAAATGTTTCATACGTTCCTTGAACAATGCCTTGGCTTCCGATATAAATCCAGCTTCCTGCAGTCATTTGTCCGTACATCATTAACCCTTTTTTATCAAGCTCATGGAACGTCTCCCAATTTGCAAAAGCAGGAACAAGATTCGAATTCGCTAATAAAACACGCGGTGCATCACTGTGGGTTTTAAAAACCGCAACAGGCTTACCGGACTGTATGAGAAGCGTTTCATCTTCTTCTAACTCTTTTAACGCTGCGACAATACGATCGAACGCCTCCCAGTTACGGGCTGCTTTTCCGATTCCTCCGTATACGACTAACTTTTCCGGATGCTCCGCTACTTCAGAATCTAAATTGTTTAGAAGCATGCGAAGAGCAGCTTCTTGTACCCAGCCTTTTGTCGTTAGTTCCGTCCCACGAGGTGCTTTCATTCCACTTTGTTTTGTCTCCATTTTGTTTTCCTCCTCTATAAAAATGAAAAACTGTTAAACGAACATTTTTATTACAGCGCTAGTTCATAATTAGTATCTTGCACAAAGGTTTTGAAATCAGCTGCTAACGCTTCAATATCACGTGAGAAAATTCGATCTTTAGTAATGGTTGGTAC
Organism: Priestia sp. ST2; assembly: GCF_055810735.1. Taxonomy (NCBI): domain Bacteria; kingdom Bacillati; phylum Bacillota; class Bacilli; order Caryophanales; family Bacillaceae; genus Priestia; species Priestia sp. ST2. The sequence goes on from NZ_JBVVNT010000002.1 coordinate 1,104,261, forward strand.
GGTTTTTCTAATTCTTGAATAAATTTTTCTTGTTTCCGAAGCAAGTTTATCGACTCCTTGAATATCGGCTGCTTGAGCCGCACAAATTGCTTCAATCGATAGAACTCTTCGTGTATTTTGGATAATTTGATAAGCATGACGTGCAGCAGTCGTTCCCATGCTGACATGATCTTCTTGATTCGCTGAAGATGGGATAGAATCGACACTTGATGGATGCGCCAATACTTTATTTTCGGAAACTAATGAAGCAGCAGCGTATTGAGTAATCATGAGCCCAGACTCTAAACCAGGATCCGCACTTAAAAATGCCGGAAGCCCGCTAAGCTGAGGGTTGACTATTCGTTCAATGCGCCGTTCAGAAATATTCCCAAGCTCCGCCAGTGCAATTCCTAGAAAATCCATAGCAAACGCAATGGGCTGCCCGTGAAAGTTCCCTCCAGAAATTACTTTGCCGCTGTCGGCAAAGATGAGCGGGTTATCGGTTGCTGAATTAATTTCAATTAACAGCTTTTCTTTTACATAATTTAAAACTTGATAAATAGCACCATGAACTTGAGGAATGCAGCGCAGTGAATAAGCATCTTGCACTCTTATTTGCCCTTGAGAAGTAGTTAATTGACTGCCTTGTAAATAAGAAAGAATTCGGGCAGCTACCTGCTGTTGTTCCGGATAAGGTCTTAACGCATGAGACTCGGGCATAAATGCATCTAAAATGCCTTGCAGACCTTCTAACGTCAGTGCTGCAATCCCGTCAGCAAGATCAGCTAGCTTTTGAGCTTCAAGGTACGAAACTACTCCTACAGCTGTCATTGCCTGAGTGCCGTTGATTAAAGCTAGCCCTTCTTTTGCTTGTAATTGGATAGGTTCAAGCCCCGCTAGCTTTAAAGCTTCTTCTCCCTGCATTCGCTGACCATTATATACAGCTTCCCCTTCTCCAACTAACAGCAGCGCTAGATGTGATAATGGAGCTAAGTCACCGCTAGCTCCAAGTGAACCTTGACTTGGGATAACCGGCACTACATTTTGGTTTAAGCAATCGATAAGCAGCTGCAAGGTTTCCAGTCGTATGCCTGAATACCCTTTAGATAATGCATTCGCTCGTAACAGCAGCATCACTCTGCTTGCCTCTAAAGAGAATGGTTCTCCTAGCCCGCAGGCATGACTGCGAATCAAGTTAATCTGCAGATCAGCTAAGTCCGTTTTTGAAATAACCGTATCGCTAAACTTTCCGAATCCAGTATTTACTCCGTAAATTACGTTGTTGTTCGTAATACTCTCTTCAACTAACGTTCTGCTTTTTTGTATATGTTCAACTGCGTGATCGCTAATTTTCACGGAGTATCCTTGGTAAATAACTTTGTAGATTTGGTCGAACGTCAGTGAATTTCCGTCGATTTGAATAAACATCATATCCGCTCCCTTGTTAAACTGTAGACTACCTTTTTTGAACACAAAAAGGGGCTATATCAAAGAGGAAACAAGCTCCTTTTGATATAGCCCCCTATAAACTAACCTACTTACACTATGGGCTTTTATTAATAATCGGCATTTCAACTTATACATACAAACAATCACTAAATGACTAAACCACTATACACTTTAAGCTGTACAACTTAAAGCAACTAGAGTACCTACACTAAGTATTACGCTGAATTAATCATTTGTCAATTATTATTTAAGAAAATTTTAAATAATCTGAAATAAACTCATTATTTCTTATAGCAGCGATGGTTCACAGCTGCACATTCTTATTTCTTTAAACGTTATCGGACGTTCATGTCACTTGGGTGCGGACCTTTGCGGCGGTTGCTGTTTAACCCATTAATCTCTGCCATGTCATCGGCAGTGAGTTCAAAATCAAACACGTTAAAGTTTTCTTCTATTCTAGACGGTGTAACTGATTTAGGGATGACAATTGTGTTGTTTTGTAAGTGCCAGCGCAATACAACTTGAGCCGGAGTTTTGCTATGTACTTCAGCAATTTTTTGAATGACCTCGTCTTGTAACACTTCTCCTCCTTGATCAAGAGGGCTCCATGCTTCCACAAAAATATTATGTTTGGCGCAAAACTCTTTTAATTCGTTTTGAGCAAGATACGGATGGCACTCAATTTGGTTTAAAACCGGTGTTACATCACATTCGTTTAACAAGCGCTCTAAATGCTCAATCTCAAAGTTGCAGACGCCAATTGCTTTTACTTTTCCATCGTGATAAAGCTTTTCTAATGCTTTATACGTCTCCACATACTCATCATATTGAGGTGTAGGCCAGTGAATTAAATATAAATCGACATAATCAAGTCCTAATCGTTCTAAGCTTTCATCAAATGCACGTAATGCATTTTCATAGCCTTGGTCGCTGTTCCAAACTTTTGTTGTAATAAACAGCTGTTCTCGAGAAACAGAAGATTCTTTAATCGCCTGACCTACTCCTTCTTCATTTTTATAAATCATGGCTGTGTCAATAGAGGTATACCCAACCTCAATTGCTTTTGACACTGCAGCTGCTGCTTGGTTATCTTCTACTTGCCATACGCCAAATCCAAGCTGAGGCATTTTTAAACCGTTGTTTAATGTAACAATATTCATTTTACACGTCTCCTTTTTTGTTAAAAAGTTCAAAGTTTTAATGATGGTGCCAGCCGATCAGCATAGCAACCTGTCCCATTATAATGCCGACTGGGATTCCTATAATCATGGCTCCAAATCGAAATTTAAAAGACCATGCGCGCGGCACAAGGGAAAACAAATAAATCATACTCATCGTTGCCATACATGTACTGCTAAAAAAACTGACGACAGTGTGTAAATTTGGCATTACTTCTCCTCATTTCACTAGAACGTTTGCGCCTTTTCAATTTCATCATTTATCTTTCGTTCTAATGCCTATGTTTTCGCAGCCGACATAGTTACATTCGTCAAAGGGTTCCGTAATCCTGCTTTAATCAGTTAAAAATACTTTACCTACGTAACTTTTTTAATTAAAACGAATATGTGCTTTTAACTTCAAAGTTTTGTATGATTTCTGTATATTAAAATAATAAGATTTTTTCACTGTAAAGAACAACTGCACATTCTCTGTAAGGCAATCATACATATTTGCAAGAGTTAACGAAAGGAATGGATATAAAAAATGGCGATTGAAAAAGTAAAAGCATATTTTAAACAATACGGTATGGAGAATCGAATTATCGAAATGGATGAGTCCAGTGCTACTGTAGAACTAGCAGCGCAAGCTTTAAAATGCGAGCCGAAACGGATCGCAAAAAGTCTTTCTTTTAACGCCGAAGGAACTGTTCTATTGATTGTGGCAGCAGGAGATGCGAAAATTGATAACCGAAAATATAAAGAAGAGTTCGGAACCAAAGCAAAAATGCTTGGAGCAAGTGAAGTAGAAACGCTGATTGGTCATGCTGTAGGCGGAGTATGCCCGTTTGCCGTTAATGAAGGTGTTCACGTGTATCTAGATGAATCTCTGAAACGTTTTGTCACCGTTTTCCCTGCCTGTGGAAGTGGAAATAGTGCAATCGAATTAACAATACCCGAACTAGAAGAATTTTCGAAATGCTTAAAGTGGGTTGATGTATGCAAAGGGTGGAATGAATAATTTAGGTGAATTACAGTACAGCTATACATAAAATAAATCAATCAGCACGCCAACAAGCTGAAACAGTTTTTGTTTCAGCTTGTTGGTGTATCTAAACGAATTTATGAAACAGCTTAACCCAACCTAGGTAAGAAACCCCTAAGAGAAATACAAAAAGAAATAGTAAAGGAATGTTCCTAGGGATAAAAAGCCAGCCGTCTAACGTATTCCACAGAAATTCACTTTTATTTGCTTTTCTCATCATTTTCACCTCAAGCAGATTTACTATTTTGTCTTCAAAAATTCTTTTACATAGTTATATACAGTATCTTCAACTTATGACCTTTTTTCAAGAAAAACGTGCACGGAAAATTGATTGAATGTGAATCTTTTGAATTCATACCCGCTATGTACTCCTTCGTCATCTTAGTTTCATCTGTAAAAAAGAAGAAGCCTACATTTTTAGATGCAGGCTTCTTCTCGTTGATTCAGTCTTTCCTTTGTTTGCCTATTCAGGCCCTTTCGTTACGTATATCGGTTCATAACCAAAGTGCCTTGTGTCAGATACGAATATCTGCTTTCAATTTGCGGTAATACATTTGCTGAAGTCGCTGTTAAGCCTTTCAAAACTAATCAGTCCCTTCATACGCTAAGTATTTAACCTTTGACAACAACCATTTGCATGATAGCTGCTGTACTATATGTGTACCCCGTATTTATATAGTAAAACCTAAAAAAACAATTTTTTATTATATAATTTTCTAGATTTTAAAGCAAAGAAAATTTAGATAGTATAGATGAAAGACACCCGTCACCTATTAGCGCTTCTACTGCTCGTACTCAAGCGTTCAAAGAAAAGTATCCGCAGTGAAATTCATCAAATTTATTTAATGTATGATTTCATCAATTTTTTGAAATGCATCTTCAAGTGAAGCATGTCCATTTGTTTCTCCTTCGTTACCTTGAACGGTCCATTCTTGCTTTTCTACTGCTAGTTTCCCGTCTTTATCTTTTAGATAAGGTCTGTTAAGCATAAACACCTGATCATTCTTTTTTACTGTGTAGCCAAGATAATAGTGATTACCTTCTCCTTCTTCTTCATATACGGAGACGCCTTGAAGGTTATATTTGTTTAAAATGTCATCCATATGATGCGTCAGTTCACTTATAGCCGTTTCTCTTTTTACATATTCCACATTTTATACCCCTTTTCATTTTGATTTATGTTTAGCATTCCCTTGAGCATATTCAATTACACTATCTTTCAAACGTTATCTGAACAAAGCAAATCAATATGATCATCAGTGATTGCATAATAAATCAAAAAAGCCACCTCACTATAACACAATAAAAAAACATTGCTAAGTGAAGTAGCTTTTTATTAATTAATGGAATCTATAAAAATAAGAAGACGTGCGAAACTTGATTATAGTTCCGTTAAAATAATTGGTTCACCGTTTGTTACAACAATTGTATGCTCACATTGTGCTACAAGACTATTATCAGGTGTAACAAACGTCCAGCCGTCGTCTCCGCGTTCAATGATATGATCAGCTTTCATAGAGATAAACGGCTCTACAGCAATAACAAGGCCTTTTTTCAAAAGGGCTTTATCCATTGGATCATAATAGTTTAAAATATGGTTAGGAGCGTCATGCAAGCTGCGGCCCACACCGTGACCCGTCAAGTTTTCAATAACAGCATATCCGTTTTGATGTGCAAAGTTAGAGACAGCACGACCAATTTGGTTTTGTTTTGAACCAGCTTTTACTTTTTTCATGGCTGCCCAAAATGCATCTACTGCAGCTTGGCACAGCTTTTCTTTTTCTTCGTCTTGCCCAATAACAAATGAAATACCGGTATCTGAATAATAGCCGTCAAGTACGGCAGATACATCCACATTTACTAAATCGCCATCTTTTAATACTCGATCTCCCGGGATACCGTGAGCCACTTCTTCGTTTACACTAATGCACGTTACACCTGGGAAATTATATTCTTTTTCAGGTGCAGAAATAGCACCGTGTTCATCCAATATTTTTTTACCGATCATATCAAGCTCTTTTGTTGTCATGCCTGCTTTTGCTTGGTTTTTCATCTCTTCGCGCGCAAGTGCAACGATGCGTCCAATTTTGCGTAAACTTTCTAAATCTTGTTCGTTACCAATAATCATAAAAAACACTTTCCTTCCTCGAAATATATATCCTATCCGATTTTATCATATTTCTATGAGGATTTTTCAAAAGACCTTTTAAGAACTAAAATGTACGATTAATTAGACTAGTAAGATATTTATCATATGTCAAAATCCTCTTCATTAACCTATGAAATTCAAAAAAGCATGCTACTTTACCGCAGCATGCTTTTTTATGTTATATAAAAGCTCCCTCAAACAAGCAGAAGCTTTCACAATCCCTTAATCCACTGTTTCAAACTTCACTTCATTAAACAAACTAGTAGAATTCCATACATTCAACCCCGCATAGCCTTCTGAAAAGGTATGGTCCACTGCATCAATCACAAGCTTATCATCGAGATAAACTTGAATGTGTTCTCCTTCAGCCGTTACTTTCAAGCGATAATCCGTATTTGTCTTTAAATCCAGCTTTCCCCCATCATCGTAAATAATGAGATCTTTGCCTATTCCGTCTCTAAACGCAATGAGTTTTACTTGATTATTAAGCACATCTACATTCGCAGCGTAAGCGTTATTTGCCTGTTCATCCGAACGGAATACTAGAGCTCCTGCTCCTGTAGAATTTGAAACAGGATCGTCTAACACCTTTATCTTTGCCTCATATATAAAATTCTTTGCTTTTTCTGATGATAAAGCAAAGGCATCTTCTTTGCTTCGTCCTTGTTTTCCATTAATCGTATCGGCCCATAGTCCGCTAATGCTTTTCCACACTGATAAATTTGTCTCAACAGGACTTTTATTCCAAATAGATTTTAATGGATACATCTTCAGGGAATTCAATTTCACAGCTCCTCCTTTGCTATAAAGCCTTATTTTATTGCTTGAAAGCGTTGGAAAGAGCTGATCTGTTATTACTTCCGTGCCGTCATTACCAAATACTTCTACAGATGACTGGTCTACAAACATATGAAGCTTAACCTTTCCGTCTTTCGGAAACATGGAAGCAGAGTGTTTGCCTTTCACATTTTCACCAAAATCAAAATTTCCAGAGTTTGTTCGGTCAACAAATAATCGCTGCTTGTTTACGTTATAGCTGACTTTTGTATTTTCACTGCCTTCTTTTTGAATTTGAAAACCAAATTCTTGTGCATCTGTATTAGAAACATCGAATTCTGCCATAATTTCATATTTGTTTTCCTGTATGCCCGAAAGAAGATTTTTATTTTCAACGACCATCAGATTCTTCAACACCTTTTTTTCTTGCTTATTGCGAATTGAATCAATTGAAACAGGTATTTGTTTTAAACGAAGTCCTTTTGCTGTGTTGGTGAGTTCTATTTTTCTTGGAATCGACATAGAGCTTCTCCAAGTAGTAGTTGGGGTATTGTTTGCATATTGCCAGTTGCTCATCCAGCCTAGCCAATACTTTTCTCCGTTATCTCCTTCAACTCCGCTCCAATCTACAGCAGCATAAAAGTCAGCACCATAATCTGTCCAAAGCACTTCCTCTGGCGGGTTTTCATTTTTAAATGTTTTTCCGTCAAAATCACCAACAAAGTACTGCATACCTGAACCTCCAGCTGCCGCTCCATCATTGATGCTTACCTGCAGCACCCATTTTTTCTTTGTGCTGTCTCCATCAACCGGCAGTTCGAGTAAAGTAGGACACTCCCAAATCCCTCCGTTGCTTCCATGAGTTGATTTCACCCATTCTCCTGACACAGTATTCCAATCTGAAAGCTCTCCGCTTTCCCTTTGTTTAACTTCCTCCGGTTCTTTTGCTACACTGTCTACTTTATCCGGCATTTTTTCTGTATTAAATACATTAACATCATCTAGATTAATATGCCCCCATCCGCCTACAGCTTGATCAACGGCTTTAATATACAATACTTCTCCTATATACTTAGAAGCATCCCATACGTAGCGCTGATACTTTTCATCTGCAAACTTTGTATTCGCTTGACGAATCAATTCTTTATCGTCAGAGGCCCTGACTAAGGAGACATAGCGGTTTGTGGGGTCGTTTCCGCCTCCCATTAACAAATTGATTTCACCTGAGCCGCTCAATTTAAAATAAGATGAATGTAATTCTCCAGTGGCATTATCGCCATCTTGCTTATCGGAAAACCCCCATAAATGATACTTTCCTTTTTGTTCAAAGAGACCGCTCCAATTTGCGGTTGCATCCGTTACATGATCGTTTGTGAATGCATTTCCTTTTATCGTTTTCCAGCCGGTGAGATCGCCTGTTTCAAAACTTTTATTTTTAATTTCCTTTTCATCTGTATCAATAAACTTGGTCATGTTAACATCTTGAAACTGGACTGAAGATTGATGAACATGTAATCCAAACAATCCTTTTGAAAAAGTTTCATCTTTTGCAGTAAGGGTGAAATTATCGTCTATATACAAATCAAGTTTATTTCCCGATGCAGTTACTTTTACTTGATGTGATTTGCTCGTATCAATTTTTTCGTTTGTGTCGGCAAGGACAGTTGAAATGCCATTTTGAAGCTTTACTAGTTTGATTGTATCTTTAGAAGCGTCCACGCTAGCTATATATCCGTTTTTGGCTTCCGCGTCTGCCCGAAAGAGTAGTGCACCTGAACCAGGATTTTCATCTAAAAATGTCATATTTGACTTAAAAATGAACTGATCTCCCTGTTCTTCACTCATAATATATCCATCGCTGTCAGATTTACCGATTTTTCCATCAGCAGTATCATTCCACGTTCCCGTAACAGGTTTCCAGTTAGATAGATTGGTTATAAAATTAGATTGATTCGTAAATTTAACATGACGAAAGACAGCTGTGGAATTCCATGCTGTTAATCCAAACTGACCATTTTCAAAAGATGCATCACTGCCTTCTAGAACTTGTTTTCCATTTAACAGTACCTTAAAGTAGTGACTGTTTGCTTCTACTTTTACATGATATGCTTGTGATGTATCAAGCCTCACCGACTTTGAAACAACGGTCGTTACGTTTCCTTTCTCTACTTTGTTAAGTGTTAAGAGGTTCTTTTCTGCATCTAAATTGACGGTATATGCGTTTGTTGCGTCTTTATTAGAACGAAAAACAAGACCGCCTGCGCCTGCGCGTCCATTCTTTTCTACAAGCGTAATTTCTCCCTCCAGAGTAAAGGATTGACCTTTTTGTTCGGATAAAGTATATGTGTAGGCACCACTTTGACCGTTTGCTTGGATGCCTCCATCAGGTCCAAACTCACTTGTGTATTTCCAATTTTTTAAGTCAGGTGATGTATAAAACATAATTTTATCTTTAGCGGCTAAAGACATCACCCACTGCTTGGTTTGGTCATGCCAAAACACTTTTGGGTCGCGCCAGTCAGGAACTGGGGGATTCGGCATAACAGGATTTCCTTCATACTTGGTCCACGTTCTTCCGCTGTCCTTGCTGTATGCTAGACTTTGCACTTGTCCTTTTCTGCCCGAGTGTGTAAAGATAGCTACCATTGCTTCTTTTCCAAACCCTGCGGTATTATTCCAATCGATAACGGCACTTCCGGAAAAAATCTCTCCGTTCTCATCTGGAGAAAGAGCAATCGGCAGGTGTTTCCATTTCACTAAATCTGTACTAACTGCATGCCCCCAGTGCATGGGTCCCCAAGTGGTACCGTAAGGGTAATACTGATAAAAAAGGTGATACTCTCCGTTATAATAGACCATTCCATTTGGATCGTTCATCCAGTTCGCTTCTGGAGAAAAATGAAATTGATTCCGGTATTTTTCTTGATAATACCCTGTATTATCAGCTAATACAGGGCATGCAGAAAACAAGCTTATGGAACAAGCGACTCCAATCATCAATAACTTTTTAACGGTTCTTTTCATCTTCCTTTCCTCCTTTATTTGCATACTGGTTATGTAAAACATTTTCACCAGCAGATGCTAAAAGAATAGATGACTCCTCTTATTTATCATCCTAAAAAGCCTATCCAATAACCCCCTATACCAATTAAGAAAATACCGAAAATAATAAGCAGCGGATTTGTACCTTTTCGAAGCATCCATGCTACTAATAAAGTTAGCGCTAAAGGAAGCAGCCCCGGTAGAATACTATCAAGTACATCTTGCACAGTTTTTACCACAACTTTACCAGAATCATCTTTGATCCTAGAAACAACCACTGGTATATTAATAGTAGTCCATTTCGAAACCAACGCTCCCATTACGAAGAGTCCTAAAATGGATGCACCTTCCGTCAGTTTTTGAATTCGATTCCCTACTAAATCTTTTAAAATTTCTGTTCCTTTTAAGTAGCCATATTTTAATCCATAATATTTTGTGCTTAATCGAATTGCATTAATTAAGATGAAAAACAGCAGTGGTCCGGCAATGTTACCGCCTAACGCAAGCGAGGCGCCTAGGGCTGCGAGAACTGGTCGAAGCGTTCCCCAGAAAATAGGGTCTCCTACACCAGCAAGTGGGCCCATTAATCCAATTTTCATTCCGCTGATAGCTTTTTCATCAAAATCTTTTTTGTTTGCCATTTCTTCTTCCATTGCTGCCGTGACGCCGAATATAGGTGCGGAAATCCATGGGTGTGTATTGAACCATTCTAAATGACGCTTTAATGCTGCATTTCGCTGAGCTCCTGGTCCATATAAGCGTTTGATTGCTGGAATCATAACATAACAGTAGCCCATTGCTTGAACACGCTCAAAGTTAAATGAACCGAGTAAAAAATTCGAACGAATGAACATGCTAAAGATATCTTTTTTCGTTAATCTTTTTTCATTTTCCATCTCTATCCCTCCCTTAAGTTCGCCGTTTAGGCATCTAAATCATCGTCATCGTCATCATCATATACTTGTTCGCTCCCTGTAGCTGCGGGAACGCCTGCCGGCTGCATTTGATTTCGCTGCTGCATTACTTGCTGATAAAGAAGTGCTAAACAAAGACCCAGCGCTCCAAATCCTACCAGGTTAAACCCTGTAAATGCCGCCAATAAGAACCCGATATAGAAAAAGGGCTTTAAATGAGGAATGTTCATCATATTGATAACCATGGCATATCCTACGACCACGATAATGCCTCCTCCAATTTGCAGGCCTTTTGTAATAACTTCCGGAATATTTCCGAGGAAAGTTTGCACGGCGCTTACGCTGATTAATGTAACAATTAAAGTTGGAATCATAACGCGTAGAGCCTGAAAACCCATAGCAGTAATATGCATAATTTCAATTCCTTTAAAGTTTCCTTCTTCCGCGTACTTATCAGCTCGATGAATTAAAAATACTGTGATGGTACGAACAAAAATGGTGAGTACTTGCCCTGCAGCTGCTAAAGCTATGGCTACCGCAATGCCTTCACCAATCCCCTGACCAGCTGTGATAACTAAAATAGTTGAAATAACAGAAGCAATAGCCGTATCAGGTGCCATCGCCAATCCAACATTCATCCATCCAAGAGCCATTAATTCCAGTGTTCCACCTAAAATAATGCCGGTTTTTAAATCTCCAAGCACCAAGCCTACTAACGTGCAGGCAATGAGAGGACGATGGGATTGCCCTTCGTCCAACACGCTGGCGATGCCAGTTATTGCTGCAATGACTAATAATAAAATAATTTGTATGGAAGACATAAACTCATCTCCTTATTTGATTTTTGTTTCGTTTCTCAGTAGTTGAATAAAATTTTCACTAGAATCTGAAGGTAATTGGCGCAGCTCAAGCTTTACGCCTAGTTCCTGCAGTTTCTCAAAAGCATCGATATCTTTTTCGGTAACGCTTACAGATTTAGTGATTTGTTTTCGGTCATTAGCAAAACGCATGCCCCCTACGTTTACTGTCTCAATAGGTACGCCCGCTTGAACAAGAGCGACAATGTCTGCGGGGTTTTCAAACAGCAGCATGGCTGTTGTATCCTGATAGCGAGGGCTGTGAAATGCTTTTGTCATTTTAGAAATCGAGACAGCGCTCGCTTTTACATTCGAAGGAGCCACAGAAAGAATAAGCGTTTTTCGCATTTCATCCGCTGCCACCTCATCTGAAACAATGATAATTCGATCTGCTGCATTTGTTTTGATCCATCTTGTTAATACCTGCCCGTGAATAAAGCGGTCATCAATTCTTGCTAAAACGATTTTCATAATAATCCATCCTCTCCGATTTGGTTTGCTTGCTGGATTTTCTCCAAATGTTCACTGCACACTTGAAAACTTTCTTCATTCACCTGCTTTAATCTTCCTAGCATCTCTTTTAATGTAACGTGTTCCCTCATGGCTAACACTTCTAATAACATAGGCAAGTTAACTCCGGATACCATATCCGCTGTTTTATTTTTAAGGATATAGGGAGTAGCCGCATTGTAGGGTGTACCTCCGAAAATATCTACTAAAAAAAGCACTTCATTTTCTAAGGGCATCTCCTCTAGTGCCTGCTTATATTTTTCTTCAAGGGTTTGGATACCCTCGCCTTTTAGAAAAGGTACGGCTACTACGTGATTCTCTTCACCAAATATCATTTTGGAAGACCCCTCTAACGCTGGCGCGAAATCACCATGTCCACTAATAATGACTGAAATCATGTACACTTGCTCCTCTCTTTTACGTTCTACACTTATTTATTGCAAGTATCGTGCCAACAAAGAGTATTAAGCGCTTTCATTTATTTTTCAATACCTTTTTCTGCGTTGTCGATACAGGTTCCTTAAAATAAACAAACCTGTATCAAAACGTCATGCGTTTTAATACAGGTTTTTCTGTTATTTAAAAAATGGGATAAAAAAAGAAACTAGTGGCATATAAATCAAACTAGTTTCTCAGAATTATAATATGATTTTTACATTTCATCCGCAAAAATGGTGGCAATAAATAATTTTTCATCTCTTGTTAAGGTAAGTTTCAGCTTTTTTTCGACGGCTTGTAATGTTTTTTCCGTTTTTTGATAAATGTTTTCTAACTGGTGAGTGATTTCTTCATCCTCGGGAAAAGTAAGAGGTTCATTTTTTATCATTCTTTCTAAAGCAAAGGCTGTATGCATCACAATTCGAATCATAACAGTGTTGCTTAATTCCATTTCTAACTCATCTTGTACATGACTTAACCATTCTAACAGAATTTCACTTATGAGGTACGGATTAATAAATAGAAGGTACTTTCGCAAGTTTTCTTCGCAAAGTTCACGCACCACAATATTCGCTTCGGTTTTCTCATCATCATAGTTTATCGTTTCTTTTGTAATTGCCTGTTGAAGTATTCGCTCTCCCTGCCCTTCAATGAGGACTTCTAATGATACATGAGGCGCATCAATCCTTGGATTTTTAGTACCTGCCGTTGCAACAATTTCATATTCTTTTTGAATTTCTCGAATGTTTGCTGCTAATTTAATAGAAGAAACGGTTAGAATTTTAATAGGTTCTTGAGATACTTTGCGTGAAATAATCGTTAAGATTTTTTCTAATTGTTTTGCTGTACCGCTTCCTGTTGTACAAATAGAAACAAGTGCTTTCTTTTTTCCAAACACGTGCTGCTGCTTATCTATAAATTCCATAAAGTCTTTTTGCACTGAATCAAATATGGCATATAAATTTAAATCTAAATAATTTACTTTTCTAACGGTGTCTAATACCATAGACGTCGTCACATTGCTGATGGTTTTAATTTTAGTCCCTGTTTTTTGTTCCAACTTGCTTTCTAACATGGCAAGCGAACCCATGTCCACGAGCATTAATACGCCTTCTCCTTCATCTACTTTCTTAATTCCTTGGATTAACCTGTCTACAATTTCAACCGGAGATACCGTCAAAGGCACATCAATAGCTATAATAGGAGTGCTTCCTAAAAGCTCCGTAGCAACTTCAACCATAGAAGTTGCCGTGCTGTTTCCATGGGCAGCAACTACAATCCCTACTCGTTTATTTTCTTCTAACGTTCGAATTGATTGAATAACCATTGTGAGATAAATGACTTCTATTTCTGGCACGCTAATGTTAAACCACTTTTCAATTCGATTTTTAAAAAGCAGTGCTACCGCATATTCTTTTGGATATGTTTCACGAATTTCATCTATCTCCTTTATATTTAATACGTCTACTTGTTTTTTTCGTTTTAAAAAGGATTCCATATGCATACTTAAAAAATGGATAAATCTGCGATCAAATTTACAGTTCAATTCTTTTTCAGCCAACTGTTTTAATTCTTTTGTAAGCTGAATCACATCGTCTTCTACGAATTTCATTAAATTAGAGCTCTGGCCATTTTTTTGATTAAAAAAGCTTCGAACATTCAAATGAATGTCGGTAAGAATATACTGATTGATGTCTTCTTGAGATAAACCTTCTTTTGTTAAAACATCTACTTTTTCTTCTATTAACTGATATAAATTAAATGATACGTCTTCCTCCATTTTTATTTCTTGGCTCTCCATAGCCGGGGAGATAATCGTTTTAAGGTTTACATATTCAGAAATTTTTTTGCTACGCTCCATATTTTTACTATTTGAAATCCAATCTCGTTTAATATCGTCAGGCAGATCTCGCACTGTAAGTTCCACCATATGTTTACTATCAAGGTTATTTAAAAATCCGTGTGCGCAAACGAGCTGCACATTCGACTTTAACTGCCCTACATTTCCGAATTTTTCAGTGTGGATTAAAGCATTTAATACATCAATGTGAACACTTAGCTTTTTATTAATTCGTTTAGCCTCTTGTTCTAAAAGAAACGTGGTGAGGCGAATTTTTTCTTTTAAAGACCTCTCTTCTAATGAGGGAATATGGATAGTCATCGGAATTCTTCTTAAGAAAGTTTGCAGTAAGGCTGAACCGGGATTTTCAGTTGTAGCACAAATAATTAATACCTTAGACGTTCGCTTATGATCTGTTTCCCCTAGGCGATTGTACGTACCTTGATCAATGAGGTAAAAAAGCATTTCTTGGCCTTCGGGAGGAAGCCGGTGTACTTCATCCATAAAGAGAATCCCTTCATTTGCTTGTTCTACTAAACCTACTTTACTCTCAGTTGCTCCGGTGAAACTCCCTTGCTTATGACCAAATAACTGAGAAAGAAGTAGTTGAGGATTATGGTAATAATCAGCGCAGTTAAAGGTAATGAACGGGGCATCTGTTTTTAGCCTCTCTGAATATAAGGCAAATTGATAGATTCGTTTTGCAAAAAGAGATTTTCCCGATCCCGTGGGACCTAATAGCAGCATATGTAATCCATTAGGCGGGTAAAGAACAGCAGCTTTTGCTTGAGAAATCGATTTTTTCAAACTTCCGGTAGCTCCAATCATTAATTCAAAAGGATTAGCAGGAAGAGCTTCTTCTTTTCCTCCATTAGATAGCTGCTCTAGTTTTTCTACTTCCATCTTATTCGTATCCCACTTTTGATGGCAAATGGTTTCAACAACCTCTAGCGGAACGTAGCGAACGGGGAACATTTTAATTTTGATTACTTTTTGCATGCGGACAAGTTTGTTAAGTTCAAGACTTACATTAGATCTCTCTAAATCTAACTGTTCAGCAATTTCAATCGCTGAGCTTCCTTGTTTATGTAAAAGTTCCACTTCTGTAAACTCTTGAAAATTACTCAACAGCTGATTGTATACCTTATCAATTCGTTTCATTAGAAGCACCTTCTTTATTTTCAGTTCACGATTGGAATTTTCTCTTTCAAAGAAATGATCATTCCCTACTACTACAAGCTATTTCATCTACAAGTACCCTCATGTCATACTAATCTATGAAAACGTTTCAAACCATTATATGTAAATATATTAAGTTAGTCAAACCTGCATGTCAACCGGTTTCATTCTTAAAGTTATATTCTGTCTGAATATTTCATTTTTTTAAATAACTATCAATGTATATACTGCTTTTTTATTTTAATCAGCACTGCGTTTACAGCACATTTTTGATTAAATAATAAAACGAAAGAAAACAGCAGCAGTTACCGCCATCTTCTTTCGTTTTTAAAAATTATTTATCGGTACTTAATTGCCCTTGTGGTAAAATACTGTTTTTCACAACAGCTGTTTTTGATCCTTTAATATTTAACAAGAAGCTAGGAGCAAAAGTAGAATGTTCCTCTGAATAAAAGCCTCTGTTTGTCATGTAACTTGTGATTACGACATTGTCTCCTTTCACTTGTGGAACTGCAAAATGTGAATACGTAAACGTTTTGTCATTAGGATCGAGGTCCATATGTAAAACAAGTCCTGTATCATTTAGCGGCTTGTATTTTCCTGTCAGCGTATTTGATACGTACCCTAGCATATATACGTCATCTTGGCCGATACCATCAATAGTCATTTTAGATCCGCGAGAATCTGTGAATAAGTACCATTTCCCATCTTTTTTAAATACATTTGCGCGTTCAATTTCATCTGTCACCGTGTTTGAAGTAATCAGTGGATCCATTACTTTTTTCAAGGTATAATCGTTATTTAGTTCAACAATGCCTAATGCACCGTTTGCTAAAGAGGCTTTCTTTTTATTAGAGCTCTGAAGTAATTTCTCTTTTTCTGATTGGAAAAATGGATTATTTCCACCGTAGTAAGCTCGATTGTAAAGGGAATCTTCACCTTGATAACCATCTTCAGTTCCTGTGTTTGCTTCAAACACAAGGTATTTATGCCCTTTATCCTCTACATAGTGAGGATCTCTCAATGTATGATTATCTCCTGAACCATATGCGCCTTCATCAATAAACTGCTGAATATTTTGATACTTTTTACCATCACCATCAAAAATGGATTTATGATCTTCAACACCTTCAATTTTTAACGTATCTCCACTTGGCTGGGATACATTTACTTGAGCTGTTGTTAAGGTTTGTTTTCCATAGTTTGTACCTGAAAAGTTAGTATAGAATAAGCGTATTTTTCCGTCTGATGTTAAAGTAGCAGATCCTGACCATTCTTGTGTTTGCTTTTTCAAATGAGGATCATTCGGTACAAATTTGTCACTGTCTTTGAACACTCTTCCTGCATTTTTCCAACTGTCAATCGAATCTTCACCGATTTTTTGATAAAACACATAAATAGATGTATCATCAGCATCTTTCGGATCACCTGCTAGTGCAAATACAACTTGGTAACCATGATAGTTGGCTACTGTTCCGTCAGCATTTTGCAGAGGCCAGCTGTCCCATACATCTAAATCAATTAAATTGCCCGATTTATCATACCCTTTTGCAGAGGCAATATTTTTGATTGTTGATTTATCAAAAGCTGGAACTTTAAACTGTTCGCTTTTTTGCTGCTGAGGAATTTTCAGCATGTTATCACGCGTAATATGGGAAACTCTATAATTATTGTTGGTATCTTTATGATTGCTTTCAGCAGCCCATGTTTGAGATCCAGCACCTACTAACAGAGCTGTAGCAAAAGATAAAGCTGTAGTTTGCTTTGCTATTTTCTTAATATTCATCTGTTTTTCTCCCTTTTGTACAATACCTTTTCTTGTGTCACTCACAAGCAATTCATTTTCTATGTATCGAGAAGTAATATCAATCTGGCGAAATAACAGAACCGGTTCCATTACCTTTCCAAGATTACTTGCATAATATTGAAAAGTCAAATAGGTAAAATGGAGTAATCCTCTCATTTTTTCTCCCCTTATATTTTTCATTTGGTTATAAAGTCTTACACCTTCAACTTTTTGATTAAATGGGCAAATTCATCATCATATTTAACCTGATATTTTTTATAAGCTCTTCTACAGCTGTTTAAGTAAGCCATTTTCAAAAAAATATCGTTAATGTATTTTTTGTGAAATAGTGGAATAATTTATTATATAATAGTTCCTATTGGAAATAATAAGAGACAAAAGAATTAGATAATTAATTTTTGAATTGATTCTTTCATCCTATTAAATTTTATGTAGCTTTTCACGAGAAATCGTTATCATTTTAATGAATCAATAATACATTTTTCAGGAAATCAAAAAGAGCTCTTTATAAAGAGCTCTTTTTGACGTCATTTATGCTGTTTTTAAATAGCAGTTCTTATTTAAGAATCAAGTTCCGCAGTACGTTTGATAAGGCTGATTAGACGGAGCAGACGGTGTACAATACTCTGGCTGAATCGGAGATTCATATGGGCTAGAAAGCACTTCAAGAAGGGTTTCCATGACGCTGTAGTCTTCTTTTTGTGCTGCGTCTAACGCTTCTTCCACTCGGTGATTTCGAGGAATGACAGCCGGATTATTATTTTTCATAAGCTCTTGTGACTCCGCTTTAGATTGTTTTTGTCTACCTAATCTTTTCTGCCATAGCTCATGCCACTGTGCAAATTCTTTGCTTTCAAACAAGTCACTATTTTCTAGCTTATCGAAAGTTAATGCACGAAACGTATTTGTATAGTCAGCTTTATAGGTTTTCATTATTGTAAGAAGGTCTTGGAATAATGCTTCATCTTCTTTTTCTTCGTTAAAAAGCCCAAGTTTAGCCTGCATACCTGCCAGCCAGTTTTCCCGATAGAATTTTGGAAATTCGGTCACAGCGCTTTGCGCTATTTCAACTGCTTTTTCTATATCTTGATCCAATAGCGGTAATAAAGCCTCAGCAAACCTCGCAAGATTCCACCCTGTAATGCCTGGTTGATTTTGATAAGCGTAGCGCCCTTGTACATCAATTGAACTAAATACAGTTTCTGGATCATAGGTATCCATAAATGCACATGGTCCGTAATCAATTGTTTCTCCACTAATTGTCATATTATCCGTATTCATGACGCCGTGAATAAAACCAATAAGCTGCCATTTAGCAACTAGGGTAGCGTGACGCTTAATCACTTCTTGAAGCAATGATAAATATTTTTTTTCGTTCTTTTCTATGTGGGGAAAGTGACGTTCTAATGCATAGTCAGCTAAAGCTTGAAGGTTTTCGACCGTTCCCCATTTTGCAGCGAACTGAAATGTGCCAAAACGAAGGTGACTGGAAGCTACACGCGTCAAAATCGCCCCCGGCAGTTCTTTTTCACGAACAATGGATTCACCTGTTGTTACGACTGCTAGGCTCCGAGTAGTCGGAATACCAAGAGCATGCATGGCTTCACTAATAATATACTCACGCAGCATAGGTCCTAGAGCTGCCCGGCCGTCTCCTCCTCGGGAATACGGTGTTCGGCCTGAGCCTTTAAGCTGAAGGTCTACTTTCTCACCCGAAGGCGTAACTTGCTCTCCTATTAACATAGCCCGGCCGTCTCCTAGCATGTTAAAGTGGCCAAATTGATGCCCCCCATAAGCTTGTGCAAGCGGGAAAGCACCTTTTGGAAAACTGTTTCCAGCCAAAATGCTAACTCCTTCTGGGCTTTGCAGCTGTTCTTTTTGTAATCCTAGAGACGCGGCTAAAGAGTCATTAAATTTAACTATTTTAGGTGAACTCACTGGATTAGGATCAAGAGGGGTAAAAAAGATGTTTGGTAACTCCGCATAGCTATTACGTAAATTCCATCCTGTTTCTTTTTGATTAGTCATCGTATCTCCTTTTCTTTTTGTGTCTTAAAAAATAATTCTTTCTTTACTGATCGTTGTTTTATAAGCGCAGTAAGCCTTGCTCTACCCTGCTTTCTTTTGGGGGTCTTAGAGCAGGACAGTTTCTCTTTCATTTATTTTCTCTTTTACTATTATATCGTATTTGCTCGTACTTTTAATCTAAAGTGCCTTATCCATTTATATACCTCCGCTTTGTTGACGAGCTATTAAATGCTCAAAAAAGAAGAAGTATTAATATACTTCTTCCTCTGTATTTTACCCCCAAATATCTTTTAAATTCCAATACGTTAACTCTTTTACGATTACGTTTCCTCCTTCAGTAAATAATTCAATTCCGAGCCTGCTTTCTTTTGGATAAATACGGCTCGTCATGGTCGCTTGGCCTTCGTTTGCAAATACTTCAACGGAAGAACGGTCCACAAATATTCGTAAAGCTAGTGTCTCACCTGCTTGTAGCGCTACTTTCCTCACTCCATCTTCTTTTCCCGAGTGAGTACAGTCAAGCAATAGCTTTTGCTCATTAAGGTTGTAACACATAAGCGTTTCTTCGTTGTTTATTCCACGAATTTTTATTCCTACCGATGAAGCTTGGCAGTCCGCTAAATCAAATACAGCTTGTATCTCTAGCAAGTCTTCATTTACTTCTACTACATAACTGTTAGAAAGAGATTTATTGGTTAGCATATTATACTGAGTTTTCCGAAGTGATGTAAGCTCTTGGACGGGGTTCATTAACACTTTATCCCCTCTTAAAGTTAGTTCTCTCGGAAGCGTTAGCGCACCGCACCATCCATCCTCTTTCGTTGGCATATTAGCTTCCCACATGTCCATCCAGCCAATTGCAATTCGCCGCCCTTTATCATCTAAAAGCGTTTGAACAGCATAAAAATCGTGGCCGTAATCTAATTCAGTAAATGACCCATGATGAAATGTATTGGTTTCATAATTATATTCTCCAACTAAATATCCCGTTTGGAAAAGGTTGTGATAGGAATCACCTTTTGCTTCTATCCCTTGAGGAGAAATCATTAACACATGCTTTCCGTCTAACTCAAAGAAGTCTGGACACTCCCACATGTACCCTAGATCTCCATCGCTTTTAGCAAGGACACCAACATATTCCCATTTTCGTAAATTTGAAGATCGGTATAAGATAACACGGCCCTCTTGTTTCTTTGTTGAGTTTCCTAGAATCATATACCAGAAATCTTCGTGCTTCCATACTTTAGGATCCCGAAAATGATGAGAGCTATCTGCTGGCGGCTCAGCAATAACTGGGTTGGCCTCTGCTTTTTCAAAGGTAATGCCGTCTTTACTAACAGCTATATTTTGGTTTTGAAAAAAAGTATCCAGCTCTTTGTCTATATAATTATGTCCTGTATAAATTAGCGTAAGCTCTCCTTCGTTATCCACGGCACTTCCAGAAAAACATCCATCTTTATCAAATGGATCTCCAGGAGCTAAAGCAATCGGCAAGTGCTGCCAATGAACAAGATCTTTGCTTTTCACATGTCCCCAATGCATCGGTCCCCAGTTCTCGTCATAAGGATGATGTTGATAAAAAACATGATATTCTCCTTTATACTGAACCAACCCATTGGGATCATTAATCCAGTTCGCTGGCGCCATAATATGATACCCTAACCGATATTGATGATTCACCTTTTTCTCTGCTTCATTTAATGAATGTTGAGCTTGCTCGATTTTATTTACCGTTAACATCATCATATCCCCCTATATAATCTGCGTGTTTTCTTGTACATCTTTTCTTATAAATCTATGTTTTTTAGAGTTTAGTAGTGTAAACATTGAAATAACGTTAAATACCAAAACCATACCTCCCATAATTAAATAGGTACGGGAAAAACCTACGCTATCATATAATCCTCCCGCTATGGGTGAAAGAACTGAAGCACCTATTTGTGAAGCGAATTGGAATCCAACCAAATAAAGGATAGAAGATAGGCGCGTGTCAAAGTTAGCTGCCAAATATTTGAAGATGGCAATGAGCATAATAGGAAGTTCTAATGCATGAATAAGCTTCATCGAAGATATTCCAATTGGACCAACAACAAGCCCTGACCCAATAATACGAAATCCCATTAGAAACCCTGCTAAAATTAAACTATTTTTTGCACCGATCTTATTTACAATAAACGGTGCTGCGAACATCATTCCAGCTTCTAAAAATACTTGAAACGAATTTAAGTAGCCAAATACTTGGTTACCTATCGATTCAGTAGGAAACAAAGATGCATAATAGATAGGAAATTGCTGATCATATACCCCATATACGCATGTAACACCAACAACATAAATCATAAAAAACCAAAATTCCTTCAATAAAAATAAACTCCCTACATCTCTTAGCGTGACGGATTCAGCTTTTTCCATTTCATAACTGCTCATTTCTACTTTTACAGAAAAAATAATAGCCACTAGGATAACTGCTGAAACAGATGCCACCCAAAAATTAATGTGAGGATTAATATTAAACAATTGTCCTGCAAAAAACGTAGCTGCAGCCCAGCCTAATGACCCCCACATTCTAGATTTTCCGTACTCAAATTTATATTTTCGGCTGACTTTCTCTATGTATGTTTCAATCGCTCCGATGCCCGCCAAAAACGCTACTCCTAAATATAGGCCTCCAATAATAGCCCCTATCAACACATTGTATTGAAGCAAAGGTCCATAAACAAAAATATAAAATGGTCCTACAAACACTAAAAGACAGCTAATAAAAAATAAAACGTGTTTCTTTAAACCTATCCTGTCAGATATATATCCGTACAAAGGCTGCATACACAAAGCAAAGATAGCGTTTACAGAAAAGATTAAGCCTGTTGCTGATCCGTTCAACTTAATCTCTTGCCCTAACCAGATAGAAAATAAAGAGTAGCTTGACGACCACGTAAAAAAGAAGAAGAAAAAATATGCACTCAGCTTCCAATATAAACTTTTTGAACTTTTCATTTTAGTTACCCCTTTAGCTTAAGATATAAAATCTTTTATCTAACAAAATGAAAGCACTTTCAATTTGATTTTATGTCAACCGGTTTCATATGTCAACCGGTTTCACATTTTATATTTAAAAAAAGATTGTATTAGGTGTAAAAGTGGGCTTTGTGGTATGTTTAAATTGTTTAATAAACCGTTTACAATCCTTACATAGATTTTTATCACTCAAAAGAAAACGTAACGACTGAAAGCTATTTGCTTGATTGCAATTTATTTTAAGGCTTTTACATGTCTGATATATACTATAAAAGCAATGTTTTGGAGAAATTAGGAGGAAACTAGATGAAAGCCAAGATTAGTGATGTAGCAAAAATTGCAGGTGTTTCACCGACTACCGTTTCTCGTGTATTAAATAACCGTGGTTACATAAGCAAAGAAACGCGAGAAAATGTTTATAAAGCAATGAAAGAAATTAATTATTTCCCAAATGATATTGCACGTTCATTATTTAATAAGCGAACAAATTTAATCGGTATGATTGTCCCGCAAACGAGCAACCCTTTTTTCGGAGAGTTAGCCTTTCACATTGAAAGTATATGTGCTTCTCTTAACTACAAAGTACTTCTTTGCAACAGTCTTAATCGAATTGATAAAGAAAAAAAATATGTAGAGATGCTTATCAGAAATCAGGTAGATGGTGTGATTGCCGTCACTTATAATAGAGGTATTTTTGATTCAGAAAGTCAAAGTCTTCCTGTGGTAGCAGTGGATCATTATTTATCAACAGATATTCCTACCGTATCTTCTGATAACTATGCTGGAGGAAAACAAGCCACGGAATTGCTCATTTCAAAAGGTTGTAAGCATATTATTCATATTAACGGCCCCCTTAAACTCGAAACTCCAGCTAACTTAAGAAGGAAAGCTTATGAAAACGTGATGAAAAAATACGAAAAACAGCCTATCACGTATGAAATTTCAAATACCTTCGACCGCAACATCCAGAGAGAAACTATTTCTAAGGTTTTTGAAGAAAATCCGGAAGTAGATGGTATTTTTGCAAGTGATGACTTACTTGCAGCTTTAGTAGTTGCAGAAGCACAAAAAAGAGGAAAAAACATCCCAAGAGATTTAAAAATCGTGGGCTATGACGGAACGGAGGCCAGTCAGACTTTGTTACCTGGTCTAACTACAGTTCAACAGCCCATTGAATCGATTGCTCAAACAGCCATTGATATTTTACTAAAAGAAATTGAAGGAGAATTCAGCAATATACCTCGTGAAATCTGCCTTCCCGTTAAGCTTCTAGAAGGACAAACAACGTAAAAATACATTTTTTATAAAATAAATATCAGTTTGTTGCATATTCTTCTTCCTTTATTCACACCTTAACGTTACAGAAAGGAGTTGAATACAATGGCAAACAACAAAAGCAGCAATAATAATGAATTATTAGTATACGGAGCTGAACAAGCAATCGATCAAATGAAATATGAAATCGCTAGCGAGTTCGGAGTAAATTTAGGAGCTGACACTACTGCACGTGCAAACGGATCAGTAGGCGGCGAAATCACAAAACGTCTTGTACAATTAGCTGAGCAACAACTTGGCGGCGGACGTTTCTAAGACAATTTCATACACACCATGACTTAAGGAAGAATGGATATCCATTCTTCCTTTTCATATATTTACTTTCCATTTTTATATAAAAATTATTATTCTTCCTCCTCTTTACTGACTGATTTTGTTTTTCCTTTCTTTAGTGCAGCGCTGATTCCTAAACAACAGACGGCTGCTATCCATCCGGAGATGAGAAAATAAACGGAAGTATTTGCAAAGAGTGTGCCTATTAAAATAAACAGGCCTCCAAGAATAATAAAAAAGACGTGACCCTCACCATTTCTTTTCACCTTCATCACCTCTCCTTACCTATACAAACGAATGTTCAGATACAAAAGAAACTTCTTGATAAACAAGAAGTTTTCTTCGTGCGTTCCTTTTTTAATAAAAATTAAAGGTGTTTTCTTTTTATTTATTCAACGAAACCCCTCAATATTCTTCTCAATTACATGCTATTCAATAATTTCTGCGGTTTTATACTCTTTCATAAATACATCAATAACATCTCCTGCTTCTTCGTTCTCCTCCTCCATTTGAACGAGTATTTGGTTTTGTGCATTTACCGAAAGGATTCTGACATCCGACATTCGGTTTATATCCAGCTGCAGTTCCAAATCTCTAGCAACTTCATCAGCTTTTAGTGAATCTTTGATAATATATCTGTGGCTTCTCATAACATTCGCTCCTTTACGTTATATGAACGAATATAGTTTATCCAAACTATCAGCGCACAATAACATTTTTCTTGTATCTTTCATTTAAACAAAACAAAAAAACGGCTTTTCTCAGCCGTTTTTTTGTTTTGCTTTTCATTTATGAAAAAGCATAGTTATTTCTTTAGTTGATCGTTCTCTGTATCAGGTATCATGCGCTTATTTATTCCGAATGCGTAAAAACTGATGACAACAAGAGCCAGGAAAATAACCCCTACAATAAGTGAAATACGCGTTTCATCATTAAACCACATGCCTACAAGCACCATAAGTAAAAAAGCAATAGTTATATAGTTTGTTACAGGCGCAAAAGGCATTTTGAAAGGATGACTGTCCATTTCAGCCCCTTTAGCTTTACGGAAACGAATTTGGCTGATAAGAATAATGAACCAAGGAATCATTCCTGGAAGCACGCTAGCGCTGTATACATAAACAAATACATTCGGTGGAGCGATATAGTTTAAAATAACTCCAATTACTAACCCAATCATAACAGCGAGTGTGCTGTAAATCGGAACACCGTTACGAGAAATTTTTGTGAAGAATTTAGGTGCTTGACCGTTTACACCAAGCGTATAAAGCATGCGTCCTGCACTAAAAATTCCGCTGTTACAGCCTGACATCGCTGCTGTAATAACTACAAAGTTAATGATACCTGCAGCTGCTGTAACGCCAACTTTAGCAAATGTAGATACGAACGGACTTCCCAAGGAATCCAACTCATTCCACGGATATACCGTCACGATGACAAAAATTGCTCCAATATAAAAAATTAAAATTCGCCAGATGATGCTTTGAATTGCGCTTGTTAACGTTTTTTTAGGATCCTTTGCTTCACCAGCTGTAATACCAATTAGCTCGACTCCTTGATAAGCTGCAATAACAAGAGATAGAGCAAAGAAAAAGCCTGACCATCCGCCTGCAAAGAAACCGCCGTGTGCCCAAAGGTTTGATAACCCAATTGCGTCTCCGCCATTTCCAAATCCAAAGAAAATCAACCCAAGTCCTGCGATAATCATTAAAATAATTGTTACAATCTTAATCATCGCAAACCAAAATTCAAACTCTCCAAATGATTTTACTGAAATTAAGTTTGCTGTACCTAAAATCAACATGGCGATAATACCAGGCACCCAAGCTGGTAAATGTGGGAACCAATAATGCATATATGCTCCCACCGCTATAATTTCAGACATCCCTACGATTACAAATTGAAACCAGTTGCTCCACGCAGCCATATAACCTGCCAATGGATGAATATATTTGTGGCCAAATGTAGCGAATGAACCTGTGCTTGGTTCCATGTACAGCATTTCGCCCATGGCACGCATAATAAAGAAAATAAACATTCCGCAGATTGCGTAAGCAAGCAATACCGATGGACCTGTCCATTGGATGGTGCTTGCTGATCCCATAAATAATCCAACGCCAATTGTTCCGCCTAGCGCGATCATTTGAATGTGACGGGATTCTAAGCCTCTTTTTAGCTCTTTGTCTGCCATTCCATTTCCTCCTCCTAAACTTGTTATAGCTCTGTTAGGAAAGATACTTTTTGTGTCTGATGGAACAGCTATCGTTTTTAAAACCTTCCATTTTTACCTAGTACCTTTACAACTAAACTACTTTTTCTATTTTTAGCTATCCGACTGTATAATTACTTATTTTATAATAATAAATTTCCCTCAGAAATACAATTGTTTTTTTTCAGAAAAACACTCAATTAAACCTTTAACCTTTATTAAATCAATCATTTGAGTGAAATAGTTTTTTATTTCAGTATAATTTAAATTTTATGAACATTCAAAATAAATATAGGCGCAGGGTACGGGAACACTCTATTTCTTAAGGCTAACGAAATGAAACCACTACTTAATCGAAAAAATTCCTTTCTTCTCCTTTTACGTTTCTTCTTTCTCTTCTTAGGGAAAGTATCCATAGAAAATAGAGATGAGGAGGGATTTTTCATGTGGCAAGCTGCGATGTGGGGCGGAATTTCAGGATCAGCTGTCCTTCTTGGTGCTTTGGCAGCAGTTTTTTTGCCTATCGGCAAAAAGATAATTGGTTATATTATGGCTTTTGGGACAGGTGTATTAATCGGAGCATCTACCTATGAGCTGCTTGGAGACTCGGTTCATAACGGCGGGTTAAAAGCTACTTCTCTTGGTTTTCTTGCCGGGGCTGTCGTTTTTACTTTTTTAGACTATCTAATTTCACGTCAAGGAGCGAATAAAAGAAAGAGGTCTACCAAACAAATGGCTGCGAGTAGTTCTGGAATTGCTATATTTATAGGAACCGTAATGGATGCCATCCCAGAGTCCATTATGATTGGGGCTAGCTTAATTGAAAATGCAACCGTTAGCTGGCTTCTTGTTATCGCTATTTTTATAAGTAATATTCCTGAAGGACTGTCCAGTACGACCGGTCTAGTAAAAAGCGGATTCTCTAAAAAGAAAATTTTTTTCCTATGGGCAGCTGTTTTGTTCATTTCAGCTTTTAGCTCATGGACAGGTTTTGTTTTTTTAGACCATGCATCTGAGACACTTATGGCTGCTATTGCTGCTTTTGCCGGCGGTGGTATCATTGCTATGGTAGGTTCTACAATGATGCCAGAGGCCTATGAAGAAGGAGGTTCTATTACGGGATTAATTGCTGCACTTGGATTACTTGCTTCGCTGATATTAGATCATTTTTCTTAATTGTCTTCATACTATTTCTATCGTTTCCAAGTAGAAAGCACAAAGCCTTCTACTTGGAGACGTGTTTCCTTATCACATTATTATGAATGTGTCTTCTTAATAAGTAAAATCGTAGTTTTCTTTTATTTCCCGAGTAAAAGCTTTCCAATCCGTAGCTTCAAATTCTGCATTGCGTGCTTTTAACTCTTTTTCCATTCCTTGAATCTCTTGAACAGCTTCTATAGTTCTTTCACTTCCTGGTCCTACTCTCCAAATTAAGTTTTTGTATTCTTTAATCTTATCCATTAGATAACCCGTCTCTAATTCTTTATATTTAGACATATTAGCTGACTCCTTTTACTTCATTCTTTCTTCTAAGATATCATATTTCTCCTTTATGGATAAGCCTCTCGTCTGACGCTTCTTTAACGCTCAAAGATAGAGAATACAACAATAAAAAAGCAAGCACAAGTGCTTGCTTCCGCCTTATTAAGGCAATGGTTCAACCGCTACGTTCCCTACCGTCACAGCTTCTGTATATGCATTCGTACCGCTTTGGCGTAAGCGAAGATTGGCACTCCCCGCTGCGCTTGGATTTAATTGGACATTCAAAACCTTTTCTCCATTTCCAGCTGCGTCCGTTGTAATTGAAAAATTGCTGCTGTATCCATACGATGACGGCCAGCTTCCATCTGCGTTTTGAACTTTAGCAATTTGAGTTCCTGATCCGTTATATGCACCTAGATTAAACGTGCTGTACGTAGTGTTAGCTGAAAGTCCGCTTACTTTTACGCGTATTTGGAATATGCCGCTCGTTGGTAAAATGGCTTGATGTTCCAACACGTAAGCACTAGCAGCTGGGGGCTGTGTGGTTCCACCTTTATAACCATATGAACCAGATGCAAAAGTTGACGTATCGTACCATTTATAGCCTGCTGTAGGTGCTGACCATGGCTCTGGCTGAGGCTCAGTGGACTGACTTGGCGTTTCCGACGAAAGTAATGCTGTAGCCTGATCTAATTGAAGTCCTGAGACTTGATTTAAAGAGGTATAGCTTTCTTGCTTCGCTAACCAATTGACCATATTTACAAGCAGTGTAGAATCGTCTTGTTCCTTAAATCCGTCATATGTGGTTTTAGAAGATCCTGTATCTTCTCGTTTATATTTTGGTGTAGCATCTTCAACCGGTGAAGAATCCCCAATAAAAGCAGCTTTACCTGTCCCTACTTTTGAAACAGCAGCAAAAGGTCCCTCGGCTCTTCCTCCTCCATTGTACACTCCTTGATCTACAGCATTTGACCATTTTGTCGTTGTCTTAGGAAGATACACAATTCCTTTTGCTTTGTTTGGGTCCGTAATAGCAATCGTAGAACCTGCATGCATAGCAACGGTGGAAACACCTAGCGTAATACCGAATGCCTGAGAAGGAGCTACAATATCATTGGCTGTCACATCACCAATGGCATTATAGCGAAAGCGAACACCAAAGTTACTCGCTAACCAATCAGAGCTTGTTACGTTTTGCATTGCATCGGAGGTTACTTCTTCCGTTGTCATGCCTTTTGCGGGATTTGTCCATGCTCCGCGACGGTATCCGTTAAAAACTTCTGAAGAGTCCCACCGGTTTTTGTTTCGGTCTGCATTGTAATGATCAGCAATAAAAAAGACGCTTCCCCCGTTCTGAACATATTGTAAAAGGGCGGCTTGTTCAGAAGATTTATACGGAATATTCGCTTCTGGCACAACAAACACGCTATAGCCACTGAGGTCATTGTATGTAATCGGCGTAGATTTTCGCAGCTCTTTTACATCAAACCCACTACCTGCCAGTCCTTTCCCAAAATCAGAAAAACCTCCGTCAATAACCCAATCTGCTGTACCCGCAGTTTGACCATGCGTATTATCAAACAAGATTTTTTTACCGTTATTTTCATTTACGACAGAGGCTTTAATTTCTGGTGCAGGGTCAGCAGCGCTTTCTGCTGATGCTGAATGAGTAGTAAAAGGCAGTGAGATAGATAAAGCTGTACACATTGTTAAAACGGCATAACCTACGCGATTATATTTTTTTCGCATATAAAATGCTCCTCTCAAATTTTTGCAAGGCTTGTCTTTTCAAGAGGATTATAGCAGGTTCATTTATGATTTTTTTAAATTTATTGTAAATAATATATATTTTTTCAAAAAAGGTTCTTTATACCTTATATTTGTCGATAGGAGCCCTTTGAAATATGCCCATGATTATATGTAAAATTTGTTAACGATAACGACTTGAATATTCAAGAATACTGCGCAGCATTTGACGTGTACTTTTTGATTCGTTCGCGCGTTCTTTATATTCAAGAGGACGACTAGGAGTTGACATATTTTCTTCTTTATATTGAGAACTTTTGTTTTCTGACACGTTTTTTCACTTCCCTATCTCTATTTTATCAAGAGCAGCTCAAAGCTGCTCTTTTGGTTGTCATTCTTTTATTTGCTAGGACGGCTTACTTTTGCTTTTTGAAGCTCATCTGTATGAATATCGTTTGATAAAATACTTTTATTCACATTATCGACAGCAGCTTCACTGCTGCTGAATCCTTGGTTTTTGCTTTTATTTTGTTTACTCATTCCATCCACCTCCACGTGTAACATCTATATTTTATGGAGTTATAAAAAGAAAATAAGAGGTAGTATTAGGAAAATGACCTTCTTTTCTTTTTGCTTGTATTCCTCCTATTTAAATAAAAATAAAATCTCCATATTTAACAGAATGCACCAGAAATAAATGTTCATACTAAGAGTAGAAATTCTGCATATTCATTTTGAAAATATAGGAGGAAATAAGCGTGAGTACAAATAGCAATACACTATCCATTTTTGCTTTAGGCGGCATTAATGAAATAGGAAAAAATATGTATGCCGTTCAATATGACGATGACATCATTGTGATTGACTGCGGGTCTAAATTTCCTGATGAAAGTTTATTAGGAATTGATTTGATCATACCTGATATTACATACTTACAAGAGAATCGAGAAAAAGTTCGCGCACTGGTTGTGACTCATGGTCATGAAGACCATATTGGAGGTATTCCTTATCTTTTAAAACAGTTAAATCTCCCTATTTATGCAACAAGCCTTACCCTTGGATTAATTGATATTAAACTTCAAGAGCATCAATTATCTGCTGAGACGGAGCTTATTGAAATCAACGAAGAGTCCGAAATTATATTAGGCAATATTCCGCTTTCGTTTTTTAAAACGAATCACAGCATTCCAGATTGTCTCGGCATTGTCTTTCATACCCCTGAAGGAGCTGTTGTGCATACGGGAGATTTTAAGTTTGATTTAACTCCTGTTAACGACCAATATCCAGATCTTCATAAAATGGCGAAAATCGGCAGTGAAGGTGTACTGGCTTTAATATCCGAAAGCACAAATGCTGAACGCCCTGGATTTACGCCTTCAGAAAAGCTAGTTGGCAAACATGTAGAAGAAGCTTTTCGTAAAGCAAAGCGAAAAGTGATTATTTCTACTTTCGCCTCCAACGTTAACCGCGTACAGCAAATTGTAGATGCAGCGATTAAAACGAATAGAAAGCTTGCGCTTCTTGGAAGAAGCATGGTTAACGTTGTATCAGTTGCGTTAGAGAAAGGGTATTTAACTATTCCTGAAGGGATGCTAATTGAACCTTATGAAGTACATTCACTTGCGCCTGAACAAGTCGCTATTCTCTGCACTGGAAGCCAAGGCGAGCCGATGGCCGCTCTATCTAGATTAGCCAGTGGAAATCACCGACAAGTAGAAATTCTTCCTGAAGACACGGTTATTTTATCAGCAGGGCCTATTCCTGGCAATGAACGTAATATCTCTCGTATTGTCGACAGTCTTTTCACACTCGGGGCTCATGTGATTTACGGTTCAGGAAGCGCAACAGGTATGCACGTATCAGGACATGGCTATCAAGAAGAGCTAAAATTAATGGCTACATTGATGAAGCCAAAGTATTTTATCCCCATTCACGGCGAGTTTCGAATGCTTCATCACCACAGCTTATTAGCAGAATCCGTCGGGGTGGAAAAAGAGAACATTTTCATTATAAATAACGGTGATATTGTTGATATCAAGGGCGGAACAGCTGTTCAAACAAGAAAAATCCCTGCAGGCAATGTATATGTAGATGGGTTTGGCATTGGGGATGTTGGAAACGCGGTTTTACGTGACCGCAAACAGCTTTCAGAAGATGGTATGCTGGTTATTGTTATTACTCTGAATAAGGCGGAAGGGAAAATTGTGTCTGGTCCAGATACCATTTCACGAGGATTTGTTTATACAAGAGACTCAGAGCAGTTATTAAAAGATGTTAACCGACAAGTGACTAAAATTGTAAACCAATTACAAAAAGCTCATGTTCACCAATGGAGCATTATGAAAAAAGAAATCAAGACAACGCTTGGCCAATTTTTATATAACCAAACCAAAAGAAGACCTATGATCCTTCCTGTCATTATTGAAGTTTGATTACTCCACTAAAAAACTGCCTTAGTCCCCACTAAGGCAGTTTTTGCTTTATAAATCCGAAGCTTAACCTAAAGTTAGAAGTGGCCTTCTGTAGTTTATGAATAGGCACTGCTTTTATATGTATGGTTAAAAGTGTTAGGTGTATTTCTTCTTTTTTACCCCATTCTATAAGAGAGATATTTCACCGCAAATATCTTGTGAAAGTATCCTATCCTTGAGGTGATTATGATGAATGATAAAAATCATGTAGATCAGCATTCAGAACTATTCCGCCACAACTGGACGAGACCGAAGCGTTCAAAGTCCCAAGTAAATGGACATACAGAGATGTCTCAAACGAACATCATCCTGCGAAGTAATGCAAAAGCTCATCGTTGGTAAGGATACACTTCAACAAAAAAAGACGCGAACGCGTCTTTTTTTGTTATTGGCCGTCTGCCCCGCTTTGAGTTATCTTGCGAATATGACCATCTTCATAATTATTTTCTCGTAGCGCTTTTGCTTTGTCATCTACTACTTGTTTTTGATCTACTTGTGAAGAAGGAGTCTGCTTGTTTTTTGGCATGATCATAACCACCTTTTATTTTTGTAATTGTACAACGTGCATAGTGTCCCTCATAAAGATTAAATATATGTTAGCTAGCGGCTTCTTCTTCTTTCCACTTATGGCGCAATTTCAAAATAACAAGACTTATAACAATTAAAAAGCCTAAGCTTGCAAAGAAACCTGGCCTGCTTGCAGATTCTAACAGCGTACCGCTTACCGCTAGCAGTATTAATAAGAGGCCAACAGCTTGTTTTACTTTATCCCAAACTGTTTGTTTGATTAAGCGATGAAAAGAAATTAAAATAAAGAACCAGTTATAAATCAGCATCAGTCCAGCTGCTGTTGTAATATACTCATAAATTTTCCCGGGCAATAGCAAGGAAAGAACAATAGAAACAACTAATCCCGCTGTTGTTAAAAGTAAAGCCGGTATAGGAAATTGCAGCTTTTTCTTTTTTTGCTTTGAAAACAATGCAGGAGCATCTCCATCTTCTGAAAGAGTGACAATCATCGTTGTTACAGAAAAGAAAGAAGCCGACATTGTTGAAAATCCAGCGATAATCATTGCTCCATTAAAAACATGAGGGAAAAATGGAAGATGGTATGTTTCTAAAGCCGTTATAAATGGACTTTGATTTCCATGAAAATCATGAAATGGCACAATTAAAATAGCTAAACTCAGTGAAGCGATATAAATAATTCCAAGGAGAATAAGCATACTTCTACCTGCTTTCGGTGCGTCTTCTTTTTTTTCCAAACGAACCGTCATGATCCCCATGACTTCGATTCCGCCGAAAGCATAAAAGGCATAAAGCAAAGCGCCCCATAAACCTAAAAACCCGTGGGGAAATACTTCACTTATCGTTCGCGGCATCCCTTGTTTGGCACCTTCGTCTAAAAATCCAAATAAAGCGAGACTAGCTAATACAATAAACATTAAAATGGCAGCCACTTTTGTGACAGCAAATACATTTTCCATTCGTTCAAAGCCTTTTGTTCCTATTAATACAACAGCAATGCCTAAAACAGCGTAAATAGAGGCAAAGACCCACAGTGGAATACCATCAAACCAAAAACGTGTAAAAAGAGATAAAGCAGTGAGCTGACTCCCCATGATCAACATCTCTGAACTCCAGTATACCCATCCGCTGCTAAAGCCTGCCCATCTTCCATAAGCCTTTTTAGCATACGAGCGAAACGAACCTTTTTGAGGATCTTGAGCACTCATTTTAGCAAGAGCGTCAAATACAATAAATGTACATACTGCTGCTAGTAAAAAAGCAATTAATACAGAGGGACCCGTGGCTTTTATTGCAATACTTGATCCTAAAAAATAGCCTGTACCGATGATGCACCCTACTCCGATTAAAGACAGCTGCCACCATTTTAATTTCCCTTCAACCTGACTTCCGCAGCCTATTTTCTTTTTCATACTATCACTCCTTACACCTCGATGTAGTGTGTGATAGTTTGAAAAATTTATGCGCAAAAAGAGGCAGCTTTCTATTATTTTTCAGCAGATAGAAAACGCTTTAAATTCAATTCTGCTTTCTCTCCTTTTAAATAATGAATTGCTGTACAGCTTGCCAGCCGAAATATATACCAAATCCTATTAGAGAAAGGCCGGATATAACGGAAACTGCAGTCAAAAACGTCGCTGCTAAATACCTGCGAAAAGTGCTTGCTAAAGCTGCCATAGCAATATCCCAGCATAAAATCCCTGTAAAAATAGCACAGCTGTATAAAATAAGCTGTTCTGTTTCGTATGTATTAGCTGTTTTGGCTAAAACAGAGCCATAAATACCGAGCCAAAAAAGAATAGTAAGCGGGTTTGTTAATGAAATTAAAAAACCTGAAAAAAAACACTTTACGACCGAATCTCCTTTTGCGTTCCGATGCTGTGTAATTTCCCCTGCGCTCATTAACCCTTCAATACCGGTATAAATTAATACGAAGCATCCAAACGAAAAAAGAAACGTTTTCATAAAATCGCTGCTTAAAAAATGAACGGACCCAAAATAAACTACAAGCATATAAAGAGCGTCAACCGATGTTGCTCCTATCCCTAAGAACCAAGCATGTAAAAAGCCATTTTTGATTCCTTTATCAAGCTGAGCGGCGTTGATAGGACCAATTGGTGCGGCTAACGATAGCCCTAATAACATATAGCTAAAAAAAGCTCCCACATGCATCCCTCCCTGCTTCTGAGGTTTTATAAATTGAACTATGATAAATGTATGCAGCCTGCTTAGCTTGTACTACGTAATTTTTATTTTTTTCTAAATCCGTTTGTATACCTGCGAAAAACCAGCGCATGTTAACTGTAAATACTATACAGAAGGATGAGAGGCATGAATTCATACACTCATATTAAAGAAGCACTACAATTAGCTGAACAAGCTGTTTATCAAGGACAGATGAATTTGAATGGAGCTAATTTTCAAAATGCTCAAATGCATTTGAACATCGTTCAGCAGCAAATTAATGAACAAAAAGAAGCAACGTCTGGCGATAAAGAATTAAGACGAATAGAAGAGCATTTAAGACATTTACGCGAAGCCCAGCAGGCTATTCAGCAAAATTTTTAATGAAAGTAAAAATAGCTCTTTTCTTACTTTTATAAGAAAAAACTAAAAAAGCTCTACGAACTCAGTGAGTTCGTAGAGCTTTTGATCTTCATCTGCAACTTTTAAGACCTGAGTAAAGATTAGAGTTATTTCTTTATTCTTATACATACTTTCCGTAATCCGGACGGGCAATTTTATCAAAGTTTTTAACAAGCTTCAATAAATTAGTTGAAAGCCATTCTCCGGAAACCGGTTTTCCATGTCCGGTCACCGCCACAGACGGATGAAGTGACTGAAGCACTTCAACTGATCTTTTAGCAGATGCCCAGTCCGTAGTTAAATAACGAGGAGGACCGCTAATCTCCAATTCTTGCTCTAGTACATCCAGTAAATATTCTTGCTTAGTGGTAACAAAAGCATCTCCTGCGATAAGTGCAAGATCCTGCTTTCTAAAAAGAGAAATATGTCCTGGAGAATGGCCAGGGGTGTGAATCCATTCCCATTCCGGCATATGAGGTACAGAGCCGTCGGCTGGTAAAGCTTGCACATGAGAGCCTAAATCAATGGCTTCCGTTGGAAATAGTGGAGAAAGCTTTGCCACGAGCCCGCCTTCCACTGTACCATCCGGTGCAGGATAATTTTTTTCACCCGTCACATATGGAAGTTCAAGTGGATGTGCATATACCGGTATGTTCCACTTCTCCACTAGTTCAATAATAGATCCAATATGATCAAAATGTGCATGTGTAAGAATAATTGCTTTTGGTTTTTTTCCTTTTCCAAACCTTTCTTCTGCCTCTTTGATAATCATAGAAGCCGAATTAGCCATTCCCGCATCCACAAGTACAAAACTATTATCTTTATCTGGATTTCCTATAAAACATATGTTAACAATCTGCGTAGTGTAGCTGTAGATATCCGGTGCCACTTCGACTCCTTTTCCACTGGCTATAGAGCTCATGGGAATAAAGCTTTCCGTTGATGAACTTCCGTGCATCTCTCTATCCAATTATAATTCCCTCCTTTAACGTGTCACTTCATATGCGCCATACACGTTTATGCTATCCACCTTTGCTTTCGTTATTCTTTTTTTAACTAGCTCTCTTTTATGTATCCATAAAAAAAGAAAGGAGAAAAACTCCTTTCTTTTTTTTACACCAATTATACTTTTGCCGGAACTTTAACACCCATGATCGCTTTTGGCTCTAAATATTCTTCGATACCAAATGCTCCCCACTCGCGTCCAATACCAGATTGCTTAAATCCACCGAATGGTGCAGCTCTGTCTTGCTCGGCATCGTTAACAATGATTTGACCAGCTCTAATATTTTTAGCAACATAGTCAAGTGTTTCTTGATCTTTTCCGACCGCATAGCCTGCAAGTCCATAAATTGTATCATTCGCAATTTCAAGAGCTTGCTCTAGATCCTTATACGTAATAATAGTTGTTACAGGTCCAAAGATTTCTTCTTGTGCAATAACCATATCATTTGAAACGTCGGTAAAGACTGTCGGTTTAACAAAATATCCTGTCTCTAAGCCGTCTGGTTTACCCGTTCCGCCAGTAAGAAGTGTTGCACCTTCGTCCATTCCTTTTTTAATATAATCCTGTACGCGATCCCACTGTTTTTCTGCTACGAGCGGTCCAGTTACGTTGTCTTTATTTAATGGATCACCAACTGGGAATGATGGTAGAACCTTCTTCACTGCTTCTTCAAATTTTTCTTTCATAGAGGCAGGAATGATAATGCGCGTTGCTGCCGTACATACTTGCCCTGTATTCATTGCAATGTGTGAAACTGCTATTTTAGCCGCTTCTTCTACATCCGCATCCTCTAATACAACTAGCGGTGATTTCCCGCCTAGCTCAAGCGCTACTTTTTTGATTGTTTTAGCCGCGTTTTGCATAATTTTCTCGCCTACAGCACCTGATCCTGTAAATGATACAAAATCAATGTCCGGGTGAGAACTAATACCGTCACCGATTGTGCTTCCTGTTCCGTTTACAAGGTTAAAGGCACCTTTTGGTACACCAGCTTCATCAATGATCTCTGCTAATATCATCGCTGCATACGGTGTAAGTTCTGATGGTTTTAATACCATTGGACTTCCTGCTGCGATAGCTCCTGCAATTTTAGTAGAGGTCTGATTTGTTGGGAAGTTCCATGGTGTAATAAGTCCGCTTACTCCAATAGACTCTTTCACGACCTTGTAGCTTCCATGATCTTTTTCAAATGTGTACTCTTCAAGTGCATTAGCTGCTTCTTTAAAGTGGCTAAGTCCCATTTCATAGTGAACTTCTTCTGAAATCTTTAAAGGAGCGCCAAGCTCTTCAGTCATAACTTCAATAAGCTCCTGTTTACGCTTTTCATATCCTTTTGCAATATTGCGAAGCATTTTAATTCGCTCTTCTTTTGTTGTTCTTGAAAATGTGGGAAGAGCTGCTTTAGCTGCTGCCACGGCTTTATCTAGATCTTCTTTTGTGCCTAAGCTAATTTTGCCAATTGATTTTTCAGTAGCAGGATTGATCACATCTGACGTTTCGTTTCCTGTTGATTCAATCCATTCTCCGTTAATAAAGTGTTTTAAATTTGTACGCATTGATTTGATCTCTCCTTTTAGTTTGTTAATTGTTGAACTATGTCATCTAGTTTTTATCTACCCGCCTGTCTGCTTCTCAAACACCGCTTCTATTATTTTTTGTTTCTTTCACTGTCTTACCACTTTTCCAATCGGCGTTTCGCAGCTGACATTATTTTTCCTCATCGCTTACGCTTCTGCGTGATCTCACTAAATGAAACCTACGTTCACCATAACCACAAAAAAATCCGAACGAGTTTGATTCTCCATCAAGAATCTCGGTTCCTCGTTCGGATCTTCCTTCAACTAAAACACTTTTGTTCCCCTTCTTTTTGTATTAACGTACTTCTTGTAAACGATGTACCGCTCTGCTTTCAATTAACGGTTCTGTTTGCTGTCTGTATTGTTGATAGTGAGGTGTTTCAATGTGAGCTTCAACATCTTCTTGGCTTTTCCATTTCTCATAAAAAACAAATGTGCCTGCTTTGTCTGTATCCTGGTGGAGAGTGTATTGAATACATCCTTTTTCTTCTCTTGATGGTTTAATAACTTTTACTAACTCTGATCGAAGCTCTTCTTCTTTTCCTGGCTTGGCTTGCAAAATGGCGTTAATAATAATTTCTGACATCGTTTTTCCTCATTTCTTTAAAAATATTCTCCATAAAAAGCTTCCCTCTTTTTGAATTTATTACACTGACCATCATATTTTTTGTATGATGATTGATTTCTCTAGTTCAAGACGGCACAACATACATGTTATCCACATCGGTCTTTCTTGATGCTGTTCATAAAAAAGCCTGTAGGCTATAAGCCTACAGGCTTTTTTACATCTTATTTCAATAAGTGTTTCACGACTGCTTTAGCTACACTGATTGTTGACTGAGGATTTTGACCTGTTATTAGGTTGCCATCTGCTTGTACATTATCTGCCCAGTTTGGAGCAGTTACTACATTTGCCCCAAGTTCACGCAGACGTGTTTCCAAAAGAAACGGCATGAAGCGGTCCAATGTTGTTTCACGTTCTTCATCATCTGTAAACGCAGCGACATCCTTTCCTTCGACCAACGGCTTTTCATCTGATAATGTAACACCTACTAAGCCTGCGGGTCCGTGGCATACAGCGGCTACTACTTTGTCTCCTTCGTATAGTTCACGAATTAAAGCGTGGAGCGTTTGATTATCTGGCAGATCAAACATTGTGCCGTGACCGCCTGGTAAGAAAACAGCATCGAATTTAGCACTGTCTGTAATGGTATCAAGTTTTAGGGTATTCTCTAGATGCTTAGCTGTATTTAAGATTTCTTGAGAAGTCTCCCCTTCAAGGCTGCGAGCATCCACCGGCGCTTTTCCTCCTACAGGACTTGCTACAGTAATCGTAAATCCAGCTTTTTCGAACTCTACGTACGCTTCACCAAATTCTGAAAGCCAAAGGCCTGTTGGATGATTTTCTTTCATTTTGTCAGCCGTTGTTACGACCATTAATATATGTTTAGACATAGTAACGTCCTCCTGTAAATAAAGATAGTATTTTCTGTTTCTGCCTTACACACCCTATTGTAAGAGAGGAATTACTATAATACAAATTAGAAAATATCTGCTTATCCATAAATATTTTTATAGATAATGTGTCTTTGTTAATAAAGCACCTGCGAAAAAACAACCGTATATCTGAATTTATTTTTTATACACTCAAAAAAACCGCCCTTTTGAATAAGCGCGGTTTTTTCCAGAAAAGCATAGAATCTATCTTTTATTTTAAAGAGCAGATTGAGCGTTCATTTGTTTCACTTTCTTTTCTCCCGTTCTTTTAAGACTTACCATAAAAATAAACGAAATACAGTACAGCCCCGCCAAGTACGTCATCGCTACTGTCATATCATAGCTTTGCAAAAGATAGCCGACAAGAATGGGTGATAACCCTCCGAGCGCTCGCCCAAAGTTAAAAATGGTGTTCGTTGCAGTGCTGCGAACTTCTACTGAATAGTGGCTGCTGATCAATGCTCCGTATCCCGCGAACATTCCGTTTGAGAAAAATCCGACCACAGCTCCTCCTATAAGCAGCCCTGCACCTCCTTCGGCATACGAGTATAAAAATACCGCACAAGCTGAAGCAAGAAGAAAGATTCCAAAAGTACGTTTCGATCCAAAACGGTCCATAAATTGACCAAATGTTAGCATGCCTATAATCATTCCAACGGCTGTACTGATTGTCCAAAGAGCTGAACTTGAAACAGAGAGGCCTTGTGATTGCTGAAGCATAGACGGAAGCCATATCATAAGTCCGTTATAGCCTGCAATTTGGACTGTAGCCATCACTGCCAGCGAAATAGTCGTCATCGCCGTCCTAGGCGTAGCGAATAATTGACGAAGCTTACCATTATTTTTAACAACCGCTGTTTTCTCTTTTTGAGCTTGTAGCCACTCAGGAGATTCGTTTAAATTTTTTCGTACGATAAAAGCAAAAATGACGGGGATGATTCCCACAAAAAACAGCGCTCTCCATCCGAAAATCGGCAGAATCAGAGAACTTAAAAGCGCCGCAAGGATCACTCCAAATTGTGCGCCAATACTAACATAGGATGAAGCTCGTCCTTGCTTATGTTTCGGCCACGCTTCTGCTACAAGAGCCATACCGATCCCGTACTCTCCTCCAGCCCCAATTCCGGCAATAAATCGCGAAGCATACACTTGTTCAACATTTGCTGCAAAACCTGTTAATGCCGTTCCGACTGCAAATAGAAGAACCGTGTAGGTAAAAACCCGCACCCTTCCAAATTTATCTGCTAAAATTCCGAAGATGACTCCACCTATCAGCATTCCTATATTCGTAATAGAAGAAATAAGTCCACCTGTTGCTAAATCAATGTGAAATTCAGCAATAATCATTGACATAGCAAACGAGATAAACATAATGTCCATCCCTTCTAACGTCAAACCTGCTACTGATGCTACAACTGTCTTGTTACGATAATTCATATTGTTCCACCCTCCAGTGTATTCTTTCCGTATCAACGCTCTTTCTTTTTTGAAGGAATGGATAAATAACATATCTCCATTCTCTTTTGAAGCCTCTCTGGACTTCGTTTAAAAGAGGTAAGTAACACATAAAAGCCCTTTTGTCGCAGAGGGCAAAAGGGCACAGATAGGCATAGAAGCAGTAAATGAGTGATCCGTCCTTTTCGGCCTCTCTGGACCGTCTTAAAGGCAGTTATTATATTAATCATTATGTTAACACGCCGCACAGAACCTTTCAATAAGAAAAATATCTTCTTTAAAGCAGCTATGTACATCTTTCACTTTTTACATACATACTATTTCGTTCATTATTTTTTCAAATATGGTTAAAACCAAAGCCTAATGTATCATGTTCAAAGCCTTTTTTAGGCGCACCTATCGTTCCATACACACAAACGCTAATCCATTCGTCGCTTGATCCTGAAAACTCAATTTTTCCGCGCACGATTGAAAATGTGAGTCCGACCGTCCGTAAAATATCACCCAGCTGCAGCGTTCCTCGACTAACTCCTTGAATGGCTTCAAGTATAGCATGATAAAGAGCGTGAACTTCCCGGTACGACTGGGCATTAATAATTTTGTTTGTCTTGGCGCTCGTTTCAATTGCCGCCACGACTTTAGACAGCTCCATCGCTCCGACTTTTCCTACTGTGTAGCTGTATCCTCTCTCATTAATTTCCTTTTCAATACCTTCAGCTAGTTCCGTATTATGTAAAAGAACGAGTAAAGATGTTAATCTTCCCATTGAAAAATCATTAACTTGTTGAAATTTATTGCTCAACTGTAATTCCCTCCCTTCTATCCCCTTATTATTTTAACAGACGGTACCTAAAAAGGTGCTGATTATTCAACGAACGAGCGCTCACTTAAAGGATTAGGAGATCTATGTGTATTGTCCAACACTGTTACGAAGTAGAACTTGCATAAACAAGGAACCCACCTTTTAGTAAGCGCTTACTTTATTTTCAAAGAAGAAATCATTTTTCTCTACTTACGTTAAGACAAGCTGTGATTCAACTTTTAACTTTCCCAGCATCTCTCTCGTCATTTTTTCTAGGTTATATTCTGTTTTAAATCCCCACTCTTCTATCGCACAGCTGGAATCTATATGGTTAGGCCAGCTTTCAGCAATTGCTTGTCGAACAGGATCTACTTGATAATTCAGCACAAATTCCGGAATCGTTTTTCTGATTTCAGTCGCCATTTGTTCTGGATCAAAGCTCATGGCAGAAACGTTAAATGAATTTCGGTGCTTAAGCTTAGAACCGTCTGCTTCCATTAGTTGGATAACAGCATTTAATGCATCAGGCATATACATCATATCCATATATGTTCCTTTTTCAATATAGGACGTATATCGCTTATGCTTAACGGCTTCATAATAAATTTCAACAGCGTAGTCCGTTGTTCCTCCACCTGGAGGCGTTACGTATGAAATTAAACCTGGAAAACGCAGCCCTCGTGTATCTACTCCGAATTTATGGTGGTAGTAATCGCAAAGTAATTCACCCGCTACTTTATTAACACCATACATCGTGGTAGGACGTTGAATTGTATCCTGCGGCGTCCAGTCTTTTGGAGTCGTTGGACCAAATGCACCAATTGAACTTGGAGTGAAAAATTGACACTGCAGCTCGCGTGCTACTTCGAGCGCGTTTACTAATCCGCCCATATTTAGATTCCAAGCTAGAAGCGGTTTTTGCTCGGCTGTCGCTGATAACAGCGCAGCCAAGTGAATAATCGTATCAACTTTATGCTTTTTAGCGATCGTAAATAACGCAGTCTGATCCGTTACATCTAAAATCTCAAATGGACCTGAAGTCACGACATCGCTCGTCGTTTTGCGAATATCGGTGGCAATAATATTTTCTGAACCATATATCTCTCTCATTTTCGTCGTTAACTCAGAACCGATTTGCCCTAAAGAACCCGTTATTAATACTTTTTTCATGTCAATATCCTCCTCGTGTACTGCCTAGATTAAACGTTTAGATTAATTTCATTTCCTTGCCTACTTTTTTGTAGATACGAAGTGCTTCATCTAACATTTCTTTCGTATGAGCAGCCGTCGGCATATTGCGAACGCGTCCTGTCCCTCTTGGAACGGTTGGGAAAACAATTGATTTAGCGTATACCCCTTCTTCTATTAATCTCTCACTAAAAATCTGCGTTTGGTTTTCATCTCCTATGATGCACGGAGTGATAGGTGTTTCACTTTCTCCAATGTTAAAGCCTAGTTCTTTTAGTCCTTGCTTTAAATACCGACTGTTTTCCCACATTTGCTGCTGCAGCTCTGTACTTGTGCTTAGGATTTCAATTGCTTTTATACAGGCAGCAGCCGTGCCTGGTGTAATAGCAGTCGAAAACAAAAACGGACGGCTTCTTACTTTTAACCAGTCGATTAAGTCTTTTTTTCCGGCTACGTACCCACCTACAGCTCCAATCGCTTTTGATAATGTTCCAATCTGGAAGTCTACTTTTTCAGATAAGCCAAAATGTTTGACTGTGCCCATGCCGTTCCCTAATACGCCCGACCCGTGAGCATCATCTACGTATGTGATTAAGTCAAATTCCTCTGCGATTTCTACAATTTCCGGAAGCTTAGCAATGTCTCCATCCATTGAGAATACACCATCGGTAATTACCATTATTTTATTATATAAACCGGATTTTTGTGCTTCGCCCGCTTTTGCACGAAGATCTTCCATATCTGAATGCTTAAAAGGAATAATTTTTGCTTTTGATAGCCGGCATCCGTCAATAATTGAAGCGTGATTCAGCTCATCTGATAAAATCGCATCATGTTTATCCATAACCGCGGAGATGGCTGCCATATTACAGTTAAAGCCAGACTGATAAGCTATAGCTGCTTCTGTATGCTTAAACTCGGCTAGCTTTTCCTCTAGCTTAATGTGAATATCTAGAGTTCCATTAATCGTTCGGACAGCTCCAGCCCCCACTCCGTATTTTTCAGTGGCTTCGTTGCACGCGTTAATAAGCCTCTCGTCTGTAGCAAGACCCAAATAATTGTTGGATGATAAATTAATTAATTGCTTTCCCTCAATTTGAATCACAGGTCCGTTTGGCCCCTCTACCGGATTAATGACATTGTATAATCCTTTATCTTTTAAATCTTCTAAATTATTATTCAAGAATTCTTTTAAACGTCTGCTTGTCATCTTCCATCCCCCTCATTGTTGTTCAACGCCTCTTATAAACTTCTCTTTTCCCCATTAAAAGATTAATCTAAGCACTTACAGTATATGAGTTAAAAATCAAGTGTATTCCTGAGAAAGACAAATGTTTCTTTTGAAAGCGCTTAAAATTCAATACTTATAGAATTCATAATAATAAACAACTAGGTAAATGTCCATACTAAAAAAACAAAAAATAAAAAATTTTCTGCATTGATAAGAATCCTTCTTATTATGAATGAGTTTACGGGAACGTTATCAGACAATATCTTTTTTATTTTCTTTCTTTGATAATTCTTCCAAGGAAGAGACTGATATATAACGAAATCAATCCACTCAACAGCTAGATATGTGAAAGCTACATTCACCATACCTATAAAAAATCCGAACGAATTTGATTCCTAATCAAACTCGTTCGGATTATCCTTCAACTAAACTGGTTTTGTAACAGCCTCTTTCGTTACTTTTGCATAGATATAGTCTTTATTTTTTTATGTTCGTTTTTTACTAATAAGCATGAAACAGCAAAGCTTAGTAATGCAGCTAAAAACGTTCCACTGTAAATAATGTGCACACCTGATGCAAGAATTTCATGCAGCTTTGACAGTTCTTCTGCTGGTACTCCGCCTGTCTCAAACGAAGCATTTAAATTTTCTTGCCCTAATTTCTTTGCTTGTGAAAGTGTCACTAAATTAAAGATTGTACCAAACACCGCAGAACCTAGCGTTTGACTAAATGTATTTGTAAACGTATTAAGAGCCACCGCTACTCCTCTTTTGCTAGCCGGGACCGATGATTGAATAACTAGCATAAAAATAGGCGTAATAATACCCATTCCTAACCCAAGGACCCCAACGGCTACATAAATTAAAAATACGGGTGAGTGAGTGGAAACTAAAAACAGCATAAAACAAGCCGTACTTACAATTGCCGTGCCCAGCGTAAGGATGGAGTGCGTTTTAAGACGCCCTACTAAATTCCCTGAAAGCAGTGAACCAATCGTCCAGCATACTGGCATAGGCATTAATACAAAACCAGCAGCGGTTGCACTTTTCCCCAGCACTCCTTGACTCCAAATTGGAAGGTAGACCGTAATACTAATAACTACTGATCCCACAAGAAGTGTTAATAAGTTTATAACAGATACACTTCGAATGGAAAACAGTTCAAGCGGGATAAGAGGTTCGGGAGATTTCTTTTCTATAT
The DNA here is from genome assembly GCF_055810735.1 of Priestia sp. ST2. Classification (NCBI taxonomy): domain Bacteria; kingdom Bacillati; phylum Bacillota; class Bacilli; order Caryophanales; family Bacillaceae; genus Priestia; species Priestia sp. ST2. The sequence continues at coordinate 1,149,033 of NZ_JBVVNT010000002.1, forward strand.
AAATAAAGCCAATGAATGTTAGAACAGCTAGAACAAATAACCCTATAATGGTCGGATCTCCCCAGTTTTGATGCTGACTTCCGGTTAAAAGCGCGTATAAAAACGCAATTGTTCCCACTGAAAACGTCACCGCTCCAATATAATCGATATAACGTTTTTCTTTTACCACTTCTTCTTTATAGTTTACTAAAAGAACAAAAAAAGCCATTAGTCCAAACGGTATATTTAAAAAGAAAATATAGCGCCAAGACAGCGTATCCACTAAGAATCCTCCAAGAAGAGGCCCGAGAACTCCCGCAACTCCCCAAACTGCGCTAATCCACCCTTGCGCTTTGGCTCTTTCTTTTGCTTCTTCATACAAGTCGCCAATAATAATCATTGTAAGCGGCATAACGACCCCGGCGCCCAGCCCTTGGATCGCTCTATAGACAATTAATTGCTGCATCGAAAAGCTAAGTCCGCAAAGTATCGATCCGATTAAGAAAATAATGATTCCAACAAGCATAACTTTTTTGCGGCCGAATAGATCCGCTAACTTTCCGTATATAGGTGTAGATACAGCAGTTGTCAGCATATAAATGGCATATACCCAGCTAACTAGCTCAATGCCCAACAAATCACTTGTAATTCTTGGAACAGCCGTACTGACAATGGTTCCTTCCATTGCAGCTAAAACAGTGACAAGCAGCAGCGCTGTCATGATTCGTTTCCTCATCTTTCTCTCTCCTTGCAACTGCGGGCATACCATGTTTTTTCTTATAGAAGATAAAAGCGGTTTCAATATACGGATACCCTTTTAGCCTTTATATGTATGTGATGCCCCGCATATAGTTGCTGCCATATGCAGCCAAATAATTATTTTACTATAAATTTTTCCAAAGCGATAGATAATTTCAAAAATATGACTTTCCTCTCATTGATAGAAACATGCGTACATGATGTTTTATTTCCTTTTTAAATTGCAAAAAAGCACCCCGTAACACCTGGTACGGGATGCTTTTATATATTTTGTATGATCAACTTAAGCGGGGATCTTTTAATAAACGTTCCATTTCTTCCATATGATTTGTTTCATCTGCAATCATATCTTCAAGCTTTACAACAAGCTCTGTTAACCCTAACTCTTCCGCTTGTTTTTTACGCTCTTCGTAGCGCTGGATAGTTTCTTTTTCAGCCTTGCTCGCTTCTTTAAGCATTTCCGTTACGTTTGAGACGTGCTTCACCTCAGCTGGCTTTGTTGTTGGCTCACCGCCAAGGTTTTTGATTTTTTCTGATAAATAAAGGGCATGTCCTTGCTCATCAGGAATTTCTCCTTCAAAGAAAGGTTTTAAAATTTGATATTCTAGGCCGGTTACTGTAGACGCATAGTAAGTGTACTGAATAACCGCCGAATATTCACCCGCTAAATCGGTATTAAGTCCCTCTATTAGTTGTCTCATTTTCTCTTCCATTTGAATAAACACCCTTTCATTTGCTGTTAGTAGACATGTACCCTTTCTATCTAGTCCTAAACCACAATAAGGCGATATTCTGCTCCTTCTTTTTAAAAGTAGGGAAATTACTGAAGAGAGCGAAGATGTTTGATTTCTATATTTTTAAAGAGAGACGTTCCTCCTTGAGAGAAAAGCGTAATTCCTTGGTCGTTGTGACGCGGAAACACTTCGCTAGAATGCACGGTTTTTCCATCATCAACAAAGACTTCAATGCTTGTTTTATCTACCAATATCTTCAAATGAACATTTTTCTTGCCTGCATCAAAGTAATCACGGCTTTCCACATACTTTTTGCTTTGATCAGGCTGATTGCTATAGCTTCTGTTCACATATGAGACGTTATCTTTTGCAAAAATGCCCACATCAATGTGCCGCTTTTGATCTGCGGACTCTCGAAGTCGTAAGCCTACATTTTCTGCATCTGACCATGAAATATCTGTATCAAGCTGATAAGCTTCACCTTTTACCTTTAACTTTTTCTCTCCGTTTACTTCTACTTGTTCAACAGAGTTTGTTGAATCAGTTAGCTGATTTAATTCTTCGACAGGCTTTGATAACAGGCTGTACTGATCGTCTTCTTGTTTTGAAAGCGTAATTTCCCGGGTTACTGAATCGAAGCCGTTAAACCCTTCTTTCATCGTTGGCGTCTTATCCGGATAATCCCAGTTGTTCATCCATGCAAAAGCGTAGCGCTTTTCTAAGGAACCTTTATTTTTACCGTCTTCAAACGTTACTGCTCCGTACCAATCGAAACCATGATCGAGCCATTGCGGCTCGTCCATATCGGGAGTGAATGTTGTTCCATCGTAATTTCCTGTCCAATAAGCATAGGTGTTTGGCTTTCCGCTTTCTTTTCCATTTGCACTTGTCCCGAGAACCCACTTAACTGTCCCGTCATCTGCCTTCATTTGAAAAAGATCTGGACATTCGGTAATGCCAATGTCTTTAGTTACAAATCCTCCCGTATACGTCCAATCCTTTAGGTTAGAAGATTCATAAAATCCGATTTTTTCACCTTCTGACATGACGAGAACCCACTTGTCATGTTCATTATCCCATATGACTTTGGGATCTCTAAAATCTTTGGTGCCTGGATTAGGCATGATAGGATTTTTGCTATATGATTTAAAGGTTTTTCCTCTATCGGTACTATACCATAGATACTGTTCTTGCTTTTGTCCATCGGCAGAAGGCTGGGTCATAATGGCTACAATTGCGTCTTTACCAAAGCCTGCTGTGTTATCTTTATCCTCTACAACGGATCCGGACCATATATCGCCATTTTTATTTGTATACTTTGGAATAGCTACTCCTTCATCTTTCCAATGAACCAAATCTTTAGACGTTGCATGTCGCCATTCCGTCCCGTTCCCTTTAGGATAATCATGATTGTATAAGTAATAGTAATGATATTTCCCGTCAAAATAAATGGGCTTTTGAGGATCATTTTTCCATTTATCAGGCGTACTAAAGTGATACACCGGGCGATAAGTGGATTCACTTTTATTCTCTTTTTCTTTTCCTTGGTCTTTTGTATCCTCTTTTTTGGATACGGCTGTTATAATAAGTCCGGCTATTATAACTAAAAGAACGGCAAGCGTTATCCATTTATAAGCACCTTTTTTCTTCAAACAAACCCCAACCTTTCTCTTTTTTGTCTACATCGAATAAAACAAAAGGAAATGGTGATTACAATCACCATTTCCTTTTATTGCTATTGCAAAGCGCTCAGTCTTCATCTACTGTTAACTGACCTTGCTCAAGAACACGATCTTTTACAACAGATGTTTTTGAACCGTCAATGTTCACTAAGAAGCTTGGTGCAAATGTAGAGTGGTTGTCTTCATAAAAGCCTCTATTTGTCATGTAGCTTGTAATAACGACATTATCGCCTTTTGTTTGAGGTACAGCAAAGTGAGAATACGTAAATGTTTTATCATTAGGATCTAAATCCATATGAAGAACTAATCCTGTATCATTTAAAGGCTTATATTTTCCTGTTAATGTATTTGAAACATAGCCTAGCATATACACATCATCTTGCCCGATTCCATCAATCGTCATTTTAGATCCGCGAGAATCGGTGAACAAGTACCATTTTCCATCTTTTTTGAAAATGTTTGCACGTTCAATTTCGTCTGTAACTGTGTTTGATGTAATAAGCGGCTTCATTACTTTTTTGAGCGTATAGTCATTATTTAACTCAATAATGCCCAAAGCCCCGTTTGCTAAAGAAGCTTTTTCTTTATTAGATCCTTCAAGAAGCTTTTTCTTTTCAGATTGGAAGAAAGGATTGTTTCCTCCGTAGTATGCTCTGTTATATAGAGAGTCTTCGCCTTGATAGCCATCTTCTGTTCCTGTGTTAGCTTCGAAAACAAGATACTTATGTCCGTTGTCCTCTATGTAATGAGGATCTCTTAGCGTATGGTTATCCCCTGTGTCATAACCGCCTTCATCAATAAACTGCTGAACCGTTTGATAAATCTTTCCGTCACCGTCAAAGATTGACTTGTAATCTTCTACTCCATCAACTTTTAACGTATTATCGTTTGGCTGAGACATGTTCACTTGAGCTGTCGTTAACGTTTGTTTTCCGTATTGTTTACCTGAATAATCCGTGTAGAACAAACGAACTTTACCATCTTTTGTTAACGTGGCAGAACCAGACCATTCTTGTGTTTGATTTTTAAGATGCGGGTCATTTGGAACAAATTTATCGCTGTCTTTAAACACTCTTCCAGCGTTTTTCCAGCTATCAATTGATTTGTCTCCAGCTTTTTTATAGAAAAGATAAACAGACGTGTCATTCGAATCTTTTGGATCACCTGCTAGGGCAAACACAATTTGATATCCATGATAAGTCGCTACTGTTCCATCAGCATTTTGTAATGGCCAGCTGTCCCATACATCTAAGTCAATTGTATTTCCGGATGCATTTTTTCCTTTAGCAGAAGCAATGTTTTTAATAGTTGATTCATCAAAAGCAGGAACTTTAAACTGATCACTGTTTTGCTGCTGTGGAATTTTCACCATATTATCGCGAGTAATATGCGAAATTCCGTAGCTATTATTAAAGTCTTTGCTGTCGTTTCCTTTAGCAAATGTTTGATATCCCCCGCCTACTAGTAGGGCTGCAGCCAATGTAGCAGCAGTTGTATGCTTAGCAACTCGTTTCATTTTCATATGTTTTCTCCTTTTGTGTTAGTAAAGAATATAAATTTATTAATTCAATTAGCTATCAAAAATCCGAAAACAGAACCGGTTCCGTTCAACCAAAAGATTACTTGGATAAATGGCGAAAGTCAAACATGCCAAATGTAGCTATTTCTCATTTTTATCTTTTTCCTTGAGCTGTAACTAGGACCAAAGTTTACGTGTAAGGGCCTTTTTTATGTAACCGTTTTTCCAACAAAAGTGTAAGGCTTTTTTTATATTTCAAACCACGATTTCCAGCCGTTGCGTTTTATACTTTCTACATGATTAAACACTTTATCTTTCCAGCATTGAAAGCGCTATTCTGTTTTTTATACTTTCCGACTATTCTATTTTCATCAATCTCTTGAAAAAATCAGTACTTTTTTTTATTAGCCGGATATGAAAACGTTCTATTCTTTTTCCTTTCTAAAGATTAGGATGATAATAATAAAGGTCTAAAGTATGTTTTTAGAAAAAAATATTCCTTCTTTTTACCTACTCATTTTTATCTTTTTTAATGCATTATACGCTCTCCCTTTTGTAAAAAGAGAGAGCGTATAATGCATTTTTTGAATATTAAGAGTCTAAGCCAGTTGCTTTTCCTTCACGGCTGGAATCAGCTGCTCCAAATAAACGGCCGGTTTCTTTATCAATTTGAATACCTTGAACATTTCCGATTGGGAATGGCTCATCTCCAAAATTAAATCCCATGGCTTCTAGCTCTCCCTTGGCATTCATATCCACTCCGGCTTCCCAACCGATAAGTGATCCTGTACTATTAAAAATTCTTGGTTCTTCAATCGCTTCTTTTATATCCATTCCATAGTCTAAGACATTCATAAGCGTTTGAAACACAGACCCTACAATCGTTGGTCCGCCTGGAGACCCTAAAGTAAGTACAGGTTCGCTGTCTTTAAAAACGATGGTTGGACTTTTACAGCTAACCGGACGCTTTCCTGCATCCGCTTGATTTAATCCTCCAGGAATAGCATCAAAATCAGTAAGCTCGTTGTTGAGTAAAAACCCATGGTCTTTAACCATAATTCCTGTACCAAAAGGATGTTCCACAGTTGATGTACAAGCGACAATATTGCCCCAGCGGTCAACTACCGTGAAGTGAGTTGTTTCACTAAGCTCACGTTCAGGTTCATAAGGCTGACGCACAACGTTCACTTTTTGGCCTTTCTCATAATCCCACGGGTTGCCAAAATCAACTTTCTCATTTTTATGCTTCCAATTAATCAATTTTTGACGTTCCTTTATATATTCATCATTTAAAAGCCCTTTTAGTGGAATATCACTGTAGGCTGGATCTCCAGAGAATGCAATTTTATCTGAAAATGCAATACGCATAGCTTCTGCAAACAAATAATACTTTTCCCAAGATTTCACGTCGTACTGAGACACATCAAAGTCCTCTAATATCTTTAAGATTTGCAGCACGGTGGTTCCTCCTGCACTAGGCATGTTGGAAGAAGCAATTCGGTATCCTTTATAATCTCCCCACACGGGCTCATCAATCTTAATCTGGTATTCTTTCAAATCCGACAGTTCCATAAAACCGCCGTGCTCTTTGATCGTTGAAATAATGGCTTCTGCAATTTCACCTTCATAAAAAGCCTCAATACCTTTTTCTTGAAGAATGCGGAAGGTTTTAGCAAGATCTTTTTTATTAATCATATCTCCTTCTTGCATAGGCTTGCCGTTTGGAGAATATAGCTGCTTAGCATGTTCTCCTAGTCGATAGGCATATGTTTTTAAAATATCTCCAAGAACCCAGTTTGTTTCCACACCTGCTTCTGCTGCTTTGGCAGCCGGTTCAATCAATTCAGCAAGGGGTTTTGTTCCATACTCTTTACGAGCTGCTTCCATCGCCTTTAAAATCCCTGGAATTCCAATTGCCGTTGCATGAGTAGAACGCTTTCTAAACGGAATAACTTCTTTATTTTCATCAAGAAACATTTCAGGATAGGCTGCTTTAGGAGCCTGAGAATGCCCGTCAAAAATTTTAGTTGTTTTGCTTTCATTGTGGTATACCATAAAAAAGCCGCTGCCTCCAATACCCGTCATCATCGGCTCTCCAACGTTGAGCCCAAACTGAACGGCAATTGCTGCATCAATTGCATTGCCTCCGGCTCTTAGCACTTGTTCTCCGGCATCTGTTGCAATTGGATGAGCACTGGCTACCATTCCTGTTTTTCCAACCGCTGTTTCTCTTCTATATGAACTCTTTCCTGAACGAGATAAACTTTTGCCATTAATCATCTTTTACGACCTCCTAGTTACTTACTTTATCTGGGATATTGGTAAAATACCCTATTGCTTTTGAGATAAAACTGTTTAAATTTGTATTGATTACTTTAACAATCCTATTTATAGACCAATATCCCTAGCGTATTTTAAGCCTTTGAAAGCCGTAAAATAGAAAAAGTGCCCACCCTTTTTGTTCTAAAAAAGGTTAGCACTTTTTGCGTTTTCTAACGTTTATACACTTTTACACTTGTACCGGAGCTACTTCATTATTTACGTTCAGCAGGTCATAAAGCTCTAGAAGTCTTCCTATTTCATAGGTTGAATTCCAATTTGTATCATTCTTTTTTTTCTGAGGATTAAGCCAGCACGTGTCAATACCCGCCAGCTGCCCGCCTTGAATGTCTGCACTCAAAGAATCTCCAATAATTAATGTTTCATGTACGGACAACTCTGTTATACGTGAAAAAACATAATCAAAATATTCCTTCATAGGCTTTTGAAAGCCCGTATCTTCTGAAACAAATACTTCTTTAAAATAAGGATATAGACCTGAGTCCTGAAGGCGTTTATATTGCGTAGCCGATACGCCATTTGTAACAACATATAACTCATAGTGACAGCTCAGGTTTTTAATTACCTCAAACGCTCCGTCAATGAGCTGATGGCCATTGTTCAAATATGTTCGGTACTCTGTTTCAAGTAGCTTTCCGTCTTTTTCTATTCCATATTCTTTACATAGAGTAGAAAAGCGGGTATTTACAACTTGCTCACGGCTTATTTTATTTTCTTCAAAAGCTGTCCATAACCCCTGGTTGATCAAACTATAACGTTTTTTGCTTTCCTCAGTCAGCGGAATATCGTGGTTAGCAAAAAGAAGCTGTAAAGCCTGCTCTTCGGCTGCGTTAAAATCCAAAAGTGTATTATCAATGTCAAATAGCAGCGTTCGGTATGTTTTCATTCTTCTCTCTCCCCTTCAACTAATCTATTGCTTTTTCTATTCGTATATATTGTCGTTTGCTAGACAGCTCAGTTTTTCCTTATCTTTGAGAATAATGGAGCCTTTCTTTTTTTCAATAACTCCTTGCGCTACAAATTTCTGAAGAACACGATTTAAATGCCGGTAAGTCGTTCCGATTAAATTAGCTATATCTTTTAAGCTTTCTGTTTTTTGATTCATAACCAAATGCGATTCTTCACAAAAAATAGAGAGTAAGTAACTAGCCAGCCGCACTTCAACTGGGTACATTAAATTAAAGCTTAGCGAGTTCGATTTTGCGCAAAACTTTTTTGTGAGCATTTCCAATAAAAACGTCAGCAGCTGTGGATCCTTGCTCGCATACTGTTTTAATCGTTTGTATGGTATACCAATAACAACTAAAGGTGAAACGGCTTCAACCGTATTCATAATATCAACATCTTGTACGTACTCAATATCACCTATTACTTCCAGGGGCTGTTTAAAAGAAAGAACAAGCGTCTTGCCTTCGGGCGATATGGTATAAACTTTAACCTTGCCTTTCATCAATATGTACAAACAGTGGGACGCATCTCCTTGAGAACAAAGACGTTCCCCTGCGTCGACATCATACAGTGACAAATGCGGTAGTAACTCTTTTTTGAAAACCGACTCTAATTTATAAGTATTTATATACTCCATCAGCTGTTTCTCACTTGTAATTTCCCTCATGTTTTCCTCTCCATCATAACGGTTTCTTTTATTAAACAATAACATTTCCTAAAATAAAAAGGACATATGTCTCAAATAAATTTTTAATTTTTACGTTATGTTCATAGCTCACTTTCAAGATAAATATATACACAAAAAAGACTCCAGCTTGTTCGCTTAGAGTCTTTTTTTGCTAAACGCTCTTTTTATTTCTACCGTATCCAACGTAAATAAAGACGCCAATCAGCATCCAGCCGATTGAATACATCCACGTTTTCATTGATAAGTTGAACATGAGAAAGATACAGCAAAGAATAGCAATAATCGGAATAAATGGTACAAAAGGTACTTTGAAACCGCGCTTTAGGTTAGGCTGAGTTTTTCGCAGAACCAAAATCGAAAATGAAACGGCAGCAAACGTGACAATCGCTAGCATATTCGCTAAATCTGCCAGCTGTTTTAAATCAACAAAACCAGCTACAACAGCGCCTAACGCGCCCACAAGCCATGTGGATATGACAGGTTCGCTGTTTTTTCGGTTTACTTTCGCAAAAAGAGACGGCAATAATCCATCATGGCTCATTGACATCAGTATGCGAGGCACGACAAACAAATAAGCAAATACGACGGCCATAATACCAATAACCGCTCCTATAGATACAATGAGCGCTGCCCATTCTTGTCCTACGCTATTGAGCGCATATGACAACGCATCACCTACGTTTAGCTCTTTATAAGAAACCATTCCTGTTAATACTAATGCAATTACTACGTAAATGACTGCACAAACACTTAGTGCAATCAAAATGCCTAGCGGCAAGTTTCTTTGCGGATTTTTCACTTCTTCTGCCGAAGTAGAAATGGCATCAAATCCGTTATAAGCAAAAAAGACGGAAGCTGCGCCTGCAAAGATTCCTTTCACACCAAAAGGAGTAAATGGGTGCCAGTTATTTGTATGAATAAAAAAGACGCCGACGGCTACAAATAAAAGAACAATACCTATCTTGATTAAAACCATTAAGTTATTTATTTTTTTACTTTCTTTTACCCCTCTTGTTAATAAAAACGACATGCACAGCACAATAAATACCGCAGGAAGATTAATAATACCTCCACCGCTTGGTATGGCCGTGAACGATTCAGGAAGTCTAATACCAAATTCAGTAAGCACATTATTCACATAAGATGACCATCCGCCCGCTACGGAAGCTAAAGATACCGTATAGCATCCCACGATGGACCATCCTATCAAATGCGCTACAAATTTTCCTAGTGAAACATATATGTATGTATATGCGCCTCCTGAACTTGGAATAGCTGAACCAAATTCTGCATAACACAGCGCAACAAGAATACAGGCTACTGCAGAAATAACAAAGGAAATGGAGACCGAGGGCCCTGCATCCCTCGCGGCAACTAACCCTGCTATAACCAGAACTCCTGTCCCAATAGTTGCTCCTACTCCCATCAAAATCACATCAAATAACCCTAGTGTCTTAGTTGATTCTTTTGCCGCATTTTCCTCTAACAGCTTGTTAACATCTTTTTTTGCAAACAGATTACTCATGATGACTAACCTCTCTTCATCTCATTACGAATGACTACTTTTTAGTGGTAGATCTTTCTATATATGTAACAGTGAATTATTTTACTACATTTAATTTTCTGTGTAAAATAATTTAGTTTTTGAACTTTTTAATGATTAAAATAAATTTGCTAGTGATGTTTTTTATAACATCATTATGATGTACCCGAACAGACTAAAAATATGTGTTAACAACTTTCTCAAAATTGGCTTCATTCACGATTGCTTTTGTACTATACTAAAGAAAAACTTCTTAGGAGCTACTTAAAAGATGAACTTATTTTATTTTCTAAAGGGGTTAGTGATCGGCTTTTCCGTTGCTGCACCCGTCGGTCCCATTGGTATTTTATGTATTAATCGCACGTTATCTAAAGGGCGATTACACGGATTTGTATCTGGTCTGGGAGCAGCTACAGCAGATGCTCTTTATGGATGCATCGCTGCGTTTGGCCTAACGTTCATTACAACCTTTTTACTAACCCAAAAGATTTGGCTTCAGCTGATTGGGGGATTATTTTTATGTTATTTAGGTGTACAAACTTTTCGTTCTCGACCTGCAGAGCACGCTGCCGCTGCTAGAGGAGAAGGTTTACTTCGTTCTTATACATCCGTTCTTTTTTTAACGGTTACGAATCCAATGACGATCTTATTTTTTATTGGCGTATTTTCTGGTGTAGGCATTAGTAAATCAGCATTTGATGCTGCTTCTGCTTTGACAATGGTTGCAGGCGTATTTTTAGGATCGGCCTGCTGGTGGCTTTCGCTCAGTTTTGCTATTAGTCTTGCCCGTTCGAAGTTTACGAATAACAGCTTAATCTGGGTAAATCGTATTTCGGGAGCGGTTGTACTGACTTTCGGGATATTTGCGTTATACAAATTGCTATAAAAAGTCATTTGTCTCCTTTTCTGGGGACGAATGACTTTTTTAATAGAAAAGAATAATCTTAAAAAATACCCTAAACGCTGTCTTTTCTGTATAATAGATAAATAGAAAAACAGAAAAAGTATAAAAATGCTTGAAAACTACATATTCAATCATTAGTCTTCAAACATAATAAGGGGAAATAAAGCATGACCATTCTTCTAGTAGATGACAATCAAGTCAATCTATTTGTGATTGAAAAAATTTTAAAAGGCGCTGGCTACGATAACTGTGTGTCTCTTACGTCTGCCCATGCCCTTTTCGACTATCTTAACCTGGACGATGAGAACTCAAAAACGAATTCGGTCGATTTGATTTTACTTGATATTATGATGCCCGAAATTGATGGAATCGAAGCCTGCAGGCGAATTCAACAGGTAGAACGCTTAAAACATATTCCAATTATCTTTGTCACAGCTCTAGAGGACAGCAGCAAATTAGTAGAAGCTCTAGACGCCGGTGGAACAGATTACGTCACAAAGCCGATCAATAAAGTGGAACTGCTGGCTCGTATGCGGGTAGCTTTACGCCTTAAGGCAGAAATTGACTGGCACACGGAACATGAAAAGAAAATTCAAACTGAGTTAGATTTAGCTACGCACGTACAGCAAAACTTACTCAGTCCCCCTCTACGAGAGAAAGATATTCAAATGGAAGTTTCATATTATCCTTCTTTTAAATTAGCGGGTGATATGTACTATTGGCACAAAATTGACGAGCACCGGTACGGAATTATCCTTTTTGATATGATGGGGCACGGCATCTCTGCCTCGCTTGTTTGTATGTTTATTTCGTCTGTGCTCAGAGAAGCTATCAAGTCTCTCGTAGACCCTGAGCAGGTTATTACAGAGTTGAATCGCTACATGGAATTATTGCACAGCGAAAAAGATGAAATCCCTTACTATTTCACTGCTATTTATTTAGTGATTGATACGGAAGCTAAGACAGTAGAATATGTGAATGCCGGGCATCCAGAAGGTTATATGTTAGTGGATGAACATACGCTTGTTCCTCTTCAACGAGGAAGCTGCCCTGTAGGGTTTTTTGAAGAAATGGACGTTCAGAAATCTGTTGTCAGCTTTGAGAACGATGTGCAAATTTTGCTATTTACAGACGGAGCTCTTGAATCAATGGGCCCTTGCGAAAATGAATCTGCCCTTCGTCTTCAAAAGCTTACTGAACAAAAATGGACAAATCCGCAGACATTTATGAATGAAATTTTTTCAGAAGAACAAAAGTTAAATCAGCCTGATGATATGTGCGTGCTTATGATTCAAGCACAAGCACAATAAAAAAAGACCTCATAAATGAGGTCTTTTTTTATTGCTTTTGATAAATGCGCTCGTTCCCTGCAAACTCGATATAAGAAGCTGCTCCTTCAGCAAAGCGAAGCGTTTCTTTATCACCAAGCCCAAGAAATCCTTTTGCACAAAGGCTTTCTGAAAATAAATTATACACTTGATTTTGCAGCTGAGCTGTAAAATAAATAAGGACGTTTCGGCAAATGATGACGTGAAATTCATTAAATGACTGATCCGTGACTAAATTATGCTGAGCAAAGATAATATTTTTTAACAGCGACGGATGAAAATATGCATAGTGATGATCCGTCTGATAATATTCTGAGAAGGCGTTCTTTCCACCGGCTTGAATATAATTTTTTGTATATGACTTCATTTTACGTAAAGAAAAGGCACCTTGTTTTGCTTTTTCTAATACATCTTCGTTCATATCGGTTGCGTAAATGACCGTTTTATCCATTAACCCTTCTTCTTCTAAAAGAATCGCCATAGAAAATACCTCTTCGCCCGTTGCACAGCCAGCGTGCCAAATGCGAATTTCCGGATAATCCTTTAATACCGGAATCACTTTTGTGCGAAATGCTTTAAAAAAGCTCGGATCGCGAAACATTTCTGTCACATTTATCGAAAAATCATTTAAAAGCTGATTCATAAATTCTTCTTCGTGAATCGCTTTTTCTAGCAATCGAGACACAGTTGGAATACGTTCAATTTTCATTCGATTATAGACCCGGCGACAGATAGAAGATTTAGCGTACTGTCTGAAATCGAATCCTGTTAATCGATAAATAGCCGTCAGCAGTAAATCAATCTCCAAATCTGTTTTTTTATTCATAACTAAGTCTTCACTTAAGTCTAGGTGCTTCATATCCATTTATGTTTCATACCCCGCTTAATTTACTAGCCATACACGCATAACGGAGAACAGCTGATTTAAATCTAAAGGTTTGCTGATATAATCTGATGCTCCAGCTTCCAAGCATTTTTCACGATCATTTTTCATCGCTTTAGCGGTTAGTGCAATAATAGGCAAATCAACAAGCTTTAGCTCTCCTCTAATTTTCTGCATCGCTTCATATCCGTCCATTTGCGGCATCATAATATCCATTAAAATGAGATCAAATGGTTCACTATTCTTCATCATTTCAAGACACTCTATTCCGTTATGAGCTGTCATAATGCTCATACCTTGTTTAGCTAGCGCAGTTTTTAAGGCAAAGATGTTGCGCTGGTCATCATCTACGATGAGCACTCGCTTATCCTGAAATACATTTTCATCATCTTGTAATGAAGGTTCAACTGGTTGTACAGGATGATCAATTTCAGTTATTTCTGCTTCAGGTTCAGCTTCTTCTACAGATACTGCTACTTCTTCATATGCAAAATTTACTTTTTCATAGTCAACAAGACCGTTAGAGAGACTAGGAAGATAGAGTGTAAACGTACTTCCTTTTCCTACTTCACTGCTTAGGGAAATCCAGCCGCCCAATAATTTTGCAAACTCACTGCAAATAGATAAGCCAAGTCCCGTTCCTCCGTACTTGCGAACCGTAGCTCCATCGGCCTGCTGAAACGCTTCAAAGATAAGCTGATGCTTTTCTTTTGGTATACCAATCCCTGTATCAGCTACAGCTATTTCTAGCCAGCAATCCGTATCCACTGTACGCATAGCTGTTGTAAGACGATGGTCAGCTACTCGTTGAATAGATACTGTGACAGATCCCGATTCCGTAAATTTAAATGCATTTGATAAAAGATTTTTCACAATTTGCTGGAATCTCTTTTCATCTGTGTGAATGATGTCAGGTACATCTTGTGCTTTATTAATTTTTAATTGTACTTTTTTCTGTTCAGCAACGTGGCTGAAATTACGTTCAATTTGATCTGGAAGCTCACTCATATTCATCTCAGCAAGCAAGACATCTAGTTTTCCAGACTCTACTTTTGATAAATCCAAGATGTCGTTGATTAATGCCAACAAGTCTTTTCCTGAAGAATGGATAATACGAGCATATTCTTCTTCATCTTCAGATAGCGTTTTAGCCGCGTTTTCCTCAAGCATTTCAGACAAAATAAGAATGCTGTTAAGCGGTGTTCGAAGCTCGTGCGACATATTAGCAAGGAATTCAGATTTGTATTGAGAATTCAATTCCAGCTGATGCGCTTTTTCTTCTAAATCTTCTTTTGCAGCCTCTAATTCAAACGATTTTTCTTCTGCATCTTTCGTTCTTTCTTCTAGCTGTTCATTAATCATACGCAGCTCTTCAGACTGCATTTGCAGTTCTTCTGACTGTGTTTGAAGTTCTTCAGACTGAGCCTGGAGCTCTTCTGTCATCGCCTGAGATTCTTTTAATAGACGGGCAATTTCCATTCGTCTGATTACACCATTGATAGTGAGACCAAACGTTTCAATCACTTGACTAATAAGTTCTTGCTCTAAAACTGTAAATTCGTGCAGCGATGCCAGCTCGATAACTGCAATTACTTCATCTTCAAATAAGACGGGCACAATAAAAATACTCTTAGGTTTTACGTCTCCTAATCCTGAAGCAATGAGCTGGTACGTGTCAGGTACATCGTTTATGACAAGGGTTCTTTTTTCTAAAGCAGCTTGTCCAATGAGCCCTTGGCCTATCAAAAAGCTCTCTCTTCCCGCGTCGCCTTTTCTATCTGCAAAAGCAGCTTGTTTGACGAATAGATCTCCTTTATCATTTTCCTCTCGAACATAAAATGCTCCGAAAGAAGCTCCTGTCATTTCTGAAACCGTAAAGAGAAATTTTTCCGCAAGCTTGTCTACAGATGCTATGCCTTGGTACATCGTTACAGCATGAGCAATGTTCGTTTGCAGCCAGTTTCGCTCTTCAATATTTTCTAACAACGCGTTCGTGGCTATCCCTAAATCTTTAATTTCATCATTAGATCGAACTTTAATTCTTCCTTTTAACTCGCCTTTTGAAGCCGTAATTCGTTTGATCGTTTGCGTAACTTCTTTAATCGTATTCACAATGGAATTGGATAAAACAATAGCGATAGCAAGTGAAATAAGCGTAACAAATAACAGCAAACCGTAAAGTCCAATTTTAATTTTTTGATTTTTCTCGTCTAACTCTGTTGCTCTTGTTTCAGTCGATTTTTTCTCTACATTTCTAAAAGAAGTAAACTGGCTGCGTATATCATCCATATACTGGCGCCCAGGATCTTTCTCAAAAAACTGCTGAAGCTCTTTTGTATTATTTTCTTTTTTTAATGCAATGGTCGGTTCACCAGCGGCTTCAATCCAGTCTTGAATGCTTCCTTTAATCTTCTCCAGTTTCTCCTGCTGATTTGGATTATTATTTAGAAGCTGATACAGTGCATTATAATCTTTTTCCCAACTTGATGCTGCGCTGTTATAAGGTTCTAAGTAACTCGCTTCTCCTGTAATAATATAGCCTCTTTGTCCGGTTTCCATATCGAGCAGGTGTTTTTCAATTCGATTGGTCAGATCATGCACTTCAATATCATGATCAATGATAAAATTTCGTTCTTTTTGCAAAGATGAAATTTGACTGTTTAAAACAATAAATGCAATAAATAAACAGACAATAACAATTAAATATCCAATAATAATTTTGGATTTAATGCCAAACCTCATTTTCTTTTCCATAATGTTCCTACTTTCATTCTAGATATTCTTCTAGAAGCATCCGAAAAACATGTTTATTTTTGCCGCTGGACAATTTTACTTTCAGTACACACTCTCCACTCCATCTTCCTTTGCTTGATAGGGCTTCTCTCTTTTTCCTATCAATTCAACATTCCTATTATACACTCTATTTTTGTACAGAAGAATATTTATTGTACAAGAGGGAAAGATTAATTTTCCAGTTTGGAAATATCTATTTTCAAGCTGTCTATAAAAATAGGCCCATGCTGTTAAAAGCATGAGCCTATCTTACACTATTTTTGTACACAATAAGGTAATGAAAAGTAATTTATGCTTTGGGGAATCACATAAATTATGACAACATAGGTATAAATAAATACTTACATGCGAAACGTAAAGCATTCATTATTTAAATTGTACTTGGATAGTAGAAAGCAATGCCACTTTTTTTAATTTACATATATTTTTTTAATTTACATATCAGGTTAAAAAACTTTCATTTATTGAGCTTTTACCGACCTTACTCCGTTAGAAAAGCTGCAGATAAAAAGTTCTCCCACAAAAAAACCGTCTCTAAGTTAATAGCTTCACTTATGAGACAGCCTTTTCTTTTCCTTCTATTATTTTGCCCAGCTTTCCGTCACTTTTTTATTTTTAGAAATCCAGTTTTTCACACCTTTTGTTTCGTCTTTTGCACTGTTAATTTCTGATTCTAAAGATGCTAGTTGATCGGCACTAATAGAAAAATCTTTCAGCCACTTTGCTGCTTCTGGATAATCTTCTTTAAATGCCTTTTTGCTAATCGACTGTATTTTTTCAGGTCCAGTTGGATTCATCGTATTTTTGGGATCTTTTAAGTATCTGAGATTATACTTTTCAAAAGCCCAGTGCGGGCGCCATAACGTAACAACAATGGGTTCTTTATTAGCAATGGCTTTATCTAATTCCGATAACATGGCGGCTGTGCTGCTTTCTACTAAATTCCAGTCTTTTAACCCATAGCTTGGCATCGCATGATCTTTAGTAAGACCATTTATTCCAGATCCTGGTTCAATACTAATAATCTTTCCGTTAAACTCATCTTTCTTATTTTTTAAATCAGCTAGTGACTGCGCGTCTACGTAGTCGGGAACGGCCAATCCGCTATCTGCTTGATCATACCAAGTACCGAGCACGTCAACTTGTTTTCCAAATCTTTTCATATAAGAACTATGGGTGGTCGGCATCCATACATCCAAAAATAAATCAATGTTTCCTTGAGCAATTCCTGAGAAAAGCGGAGCTACGTCGCTTTGAACTGCTTTAACTTTATAACCTTTTTCCTCTAATAATTCCTTCCATAGAAACGTAACAGCTACGGCTTCGTCCCATGGTATGTATCCAATTGTAATTTCTTTTTTAGTCGTCGTGCTGCTTGCCGTATTGCTATTACCACATGCGGAGACAAGCAGCATAATGACGATTGTTAGCATAATAAAAGAAAATTTTTTTGATTGTTTCATATACTCCCACCTTTATTCATTTTATTTACTTGATTGAATACCTTTTCTTTTTTGAGTAGAAAGGTGCGTCAGACGATCTAAAATAACGGCAATAATGACAACTGCAATCCCGCCGATAAATCCTAAGCCTACATCCAACATACTGATGCTTCTTAATACCTCAGCACCCAAGCCCCCTGCACCGACCATTGAAGAAATAACAACCATCGAAAGAGATAGCATAATAACCTGGTTTACACCCGACATAATCATAGGCAAAGCGAGCGGCAGCTGGACTTTAATTAATTTTTGCCATTCCGTCGCTCCAAAAGCTTCTGCTGCTTCTAAAGTGGTCTGGGGAACTTGCTGAAGTCCAAGCAGCGTCAGACGAACGGCAGGCGGCATTGCGAAAATAAAAGTAGCAATAAGAGCTGTAACATTCCCTAATCCAAATAAAAGTACGGACGGAATTAAGTAAACAAAAGCAGGCATTGTTTGCATAATATCAAGAATGGGCTTTATCACTGCTCCAACTTTGTTAAAGCGGTGTGATAATATGCCTAAAGGAACGCCAAATAGAAGTGAGATAATAGTAGAAGCTAAAACGAGAGATAAGGTCAGCATCGATGCTTCCCATAAATTCAAGCTAATAATAAGAAGTAAACCAAAACACGTAAATACAGCTATCTTCCAATCTGTTAACCATAGCGCTAATAGAACAAAAACAATGACCGTTACTAGCGGAGGAGAAGCGGTCAATACCCATTCGAGACTGCTTATTAAGCTGGTCATTATTTGGTTGATTCCAGTAAATACACCTGAAAAACTATCAATCATGTAATCAACAAATGAGTTTGCCCATTTATCTAAAGGAATACGAGGAATCGTCGCGGAATTTACCATCATATTTATCGGACCTCCATTTGATATGACTTAACTTCTTGTTGCTCCGTCACTGCAGTACGTTCAGTGAGATTTGCAATAAGGGTGCTTGGGGAAATCATACCTTGTAGGCGATGATGATTATCAACAATGACTACAGGCGAATGACTGTCTGTAAATAAAGGAATCATTTCTTGTAAAGACATATCGGGATTAACACAATGCGGCTGTGTCATTTCTTTTCCTTTTAAATCATGCTTATGAGCTTCTATCAGCTCCATCACCGTATAAATGCTCATTAAGCCCAATAAGCGGTCAGCACTATCAAGAACAAAAATAGTAGATAAATGATTGGTTCTCATTCTTCTTAATACGACTTGCGGTGATTCATACTCATAGGCAGCCGTTTCTACCGGAACCACCGCGTCTTTAGCAAGGCGAATTTTACCGTAATTAACGTCTTGAACAAGCAGCTTTACATAACCGGTTGCCGGTTGACTTAAAATATCTTCAGCGGTTCCAAGCTGTACAATTTCCCCGTCTTTCATCACGGCAGCCCGGTGGCCTAAAGTTAATGCTTCATCTAAATCATGCGTCACAAAAATAACTGTTTTTTGTACTTCTCCCTGAATATCAAGAAATAGCTTTTGCATATCTCTTCGAATAAGAGGATCTAAAGCTGAAAAAGGCTCATCCATCAGCAAAATCTCCTGTTCAGAAGCAAGAGCTCTCGCTAGTCCAACCCGCTGCTGCATACCTCCTGATAGTTCATAAATTCTTTTATAAGCTTGTCCATTTAAGCCCACCATTTCAAGGGCCTTTTTCCCTCGCTTTTCTCTTTCGTTTGCTGATACACCTTGTATCTCTAGACCGAATGTAATGTTGTCAATCACGGTGCGGTTTGGAAGGAGGCCCACATTTTGAAAGACCATCCCAATTTTATTTCTCCGGACTTCCTGAAGTTGTCTTTTTGGCATATGAGAAATATCTTTGTTTTCTAGATATACCGTCCCTTCTGTCGGTTCTACAAGCCCGTTCAAGCATCGAAGTAAAGTAGATTTCCCGCTTCCTGATAATCCAATTAACACAAAGGTTTCTCCCTTTTTCACTTCGAAATGAGCATTGTAAATAGCAACGGTTGTCTTAGTAGCTTGTTCGACTTCATATTTACTTTCTCCAGCTTCTCGTAGCTTAAGAGCCTGTTCTTTTTGGCGACCAAATACTTTTGAAACATCGGTAACGCGGATAATGGGTTCTGTTAGTTTAGAGCTTGTACTCAATTTATTTCCCCCTTATTTTAAAGTAGATTGTTAGAGGTGGTCTGACACCTCAAGGTAACGTGTCAGACCACCTCCACTTACTATTCGACCTTCATACCGATTGCTTCCAATACATAATTGTAAAAATGAGAAACGTGCTGTTCGATAGGTACTAAAATACCTCCTTCTTTATAAGATTTTGAGCTCATATTTTCTTGACACCACTCACACGCTTCAAAGTCTTGTAAATTAACGCGGTGAAATAATTCCACGGCATCTTTTGGGTCAAAATCAGACTTAGCCATTTCTTCCGGGTCGAATAACCATTCACAAATCACTTTAGACTTTTCCGCACTAATTGGAATAATACGATGAATAATAACGTGATCCGGTGTTAAATTGATAAATACAAGCGGCAGAACGGTAATGCCAAAATACGTGCGGTCATCTTCCGGAAGCAATCCTTTTAGCATAGGACGGCTTCCTTTCCCGCTGATTGAAAAAGCTTCTAATTCATTTCCAAACTTAGCTCCGCCTCCCACGGAATTTTGAGTGCCCACTCCCAAACGAAATTCAGGCAGCGTGGCCGTAAGTTCAGGATGAATAGAGGAACAGTGATAGCACTCTTGAAAGTTTTCTACAATAAGCTTCCAGTTTGCCTCGACTTCATATTCTTCACGATGAGCGGATTTCAAGTTTTGAATTTCATATCTAGCAAACGTATAAAGTTCTCCAAAACGATCAAAAATTTGTGCGTCTAGCTGATATTCAACAGACATAGGATTGTCAGATAAATTAACCCAAACCATACCGTGCCACACTTCAATGTGAACGGATGTTAGTCCGTAATTTTCATTATGCACGAGTTCTTCTCGACAGTGGCTTGTGTTAGGAACACCCACTAAATCACCATCTAAGCTATAACTCCACGAATGATATGGACAGCGAATAACACCTGCTTTACCGGATGCTTGGCTGCACAGCTTAGCTCCTCGATGCCGACATACGTTCAAGAATCCACGCAGCACGTGATCTTTTCCCCTAGTAATTAAAATATTTTCGCCTTCAACTCTCGTCGTAATATATTGTCCCGGCTCTGCTATTTCGTATTCAAATGCAACTAAACTCCATGATTTAGAAAATATATGATCTTTTTCTAACTTAAAAATGTCCGAAGATGTATACAGCTCTCCTTTCAACGTGGGCTCAAGTCTCCCATTATCATTCACTAAACCATGTTCCATAACCATCTACTATTCCTCCTTCGCTTCTTTAGAAACATTTAAATAGAACCATTCGCAAGAGCTGACGACGATTTATACTATTTTATTCGCCGCAAATCGCTGCGGAGTAAACAAATCAATTGGGTGATTAGTTTTTCCCTCTATCACTAAATCTGCTAAAATCTCTCCTACTACGCTTGCAAACTTAAAACCATGTCCAGAAAATCCAGCTGCAATCGCTACTTGAGGATATTCAGGATGCAGTGAAATGACAAAATGCTCATCTGGTGTATTGGTATACATGCACGTTTTCCCTTGTAAAAATCGACCGTTAAGCTGTGGAATACCTTGAGATAGATAGTGCCGCATCATGTTCACTTCGTCTTCATATATATTTCGATCAATCGTTTCCGGCGTACACGCTGTTCCTTTTCGAAAAAACGCCACTTTTGCTCCTTCAGCCTTTAATCCAAAAGAAGGGAAACCATACAACTGTACATAATCATCTGCTTCCCAAATATAAATCGGCTGTTTTCCCACTGAAAAAACATCTATTCCTTGTGTTGGTTCAAAAAACATTTGCATATGACGCTCTACTTGTAAGCTAACACCTAAATCCCGTAATAAATCGGGTGCCCAAGCGCCTGCAGAAATAATGATTTTTCCAGCTTCATATATTCCATTAGCTGTTACAACGCGCACGCCTTCACCAGAAGGATGAGCTTCCCACGACACCACTTCCTCAAAAAAATGAAGCTCAGCTCCGTACTTTTCTGCTTGAAGAAGGTGAGTATATACGCTCGCTTCCGGCCTAACGAATCCAGCTTTTTCTTCATATAGAGCAACCGTAGCAGGTGAAGGTGTAAACGCCGGAAACCGTTTGTAAATATCCTTTGCTTCTAGAATCTCATACGCAAGATTCCACTGTTTAGAGCTTTCGATGCTTCCAGAAACCGTCAAGCTATCAGGAGGTCCCATCATAAGTCCACCGGTAACCGTAAGAATTTCTTGACCGCTTTCTCTTTCAATTTCATTCCATAATTCGTAGGCGCGAAGCAATAATGGAACGTAAGCAGGGTCTTCAAAATACGACTGTCGAATGATTCTAGAACCGCCGTGACTCGATCCTAGGTCATGAGCGGGACCGTATTGTTCTAACCCCAATACCCGCTGACCTTTTTTGGTGAGCTGATAAGCAGCCGTACTCCCCATAGCTCCTAATCCGATAATAATGACATCATAATGTGTTGACATCTGCATTCCTCCTGTCTTTCGATTGATCAATTAAACTACCGCTGGGGAGTGTGTCATCATTGTTGCTTTATAACGCTGACCAAAGTATTCGACTTCTAAAACCATTTCTTCATCTACAGCTCGAGATAATAAAGTGTGTACAATTCCTTTTCCTAAGCTGTATGAATAGCCGGCACTTGTCACAAATCCGAGGGCTGTTTCTCCATAAAAGACCGGTTCATATCCCATTACTATCGCTGAAGGATCATCTAATATGAGCGTCGCTAATACTGTTTCAGAATCTTTTCGCTGACGATCAAGCAATGCCTCTTTTCCAATAAAAAATGGTTTTGTTAAATCAACCATTTTATGAAGGTTAACTTCATATGGATGATGCTCACTCCAAAAGTCTTTCCCGCTTTTTAACGAAAAAGATTCAATTCGAAGATTTTCAAGAGCCCGGTCTCCCGCGGCAATCAGCTGATAAGGCTGTCCTTGTTCAATTAATAAATCCCATAAATTCAGGCCTTGATCAGAAGTCGTAATCAACTCCCAGCTCTCCATTCCCCCGTAGGAATCACGCAGAGCAAGAACTGAACTATTTTCAATAAACAGGGTTTTCGCTTGCCCTTGAATCCAAGCGCTGCTAAGGTCTGATCGTTGAGCCACGGACTTCATTACTCCTTTAGCTCTAGGACCAATTAATGCTATACTGCATGTCCCTGACGTTACATCTTGAAAAACGACTTGACCGTCCTGAGGCACGTGTTTTTGAATCCAGCTTGCTTCTACAGCTCCCGTACAAACAATCAAGAAAGTGGATATATTTTTGCGAATAACCGTTATTTGATCTTTTATGCCGCCTCGCTCATGCAACATACACGTACGTATGCTTTGACCTACTGTAATGTCTATATTTCCTGTCGTTAGCTTCTGTAAAAACTGGAGAGCTCCTTCCCCTTTAATTTCCAACCTTTTCTTTGCTGCCGTTGTATCGTAAATCGCTGCGTACTGACGAGTATGCAACTGTTCAGCCTCGATAATCGGTGACCAATATTCAGCGGACCATCCCTTTCTTATTACCATCTTCTTTTCATATGTGGATATAAGCGGATAGTTAGCTTCATACCACTGCGGCTGCTCCCACCCTGCTTTTTCGTTAAAATACGCTTTTAGTTCTTGCTGACGCATATAAAATGGACTTACGCGCATGTTTCGCGATACTTTTCGCTGCATAAATGGATGATGAATGCTATAAACCTCTTCATACTCTTCAATAGACCGCTGTTTGTAATAAACAGGGCTGCATGCATACGTATCGAAACGATTGATATCGCATAGCTCCAAATCCACAGTCGGGGCACCATTCATCATCCATTCAGCCATTTGTCTAGCGACACCTGCAGAGTGCGTTACCCATATGGCTTCGGCTACCCAAAATCCCTCTACTGCTTGTGATTTACCAAGCAGCGGCATCCCATCAGGTGTGAAGGAAAAAATGCCGTTGATTCCTTTTTTTATTCCTGCTCGTTTTAATGCCGGAATTAATTCCATTGCATCTTCCCACGGTTTTTCAAAATCTTTTGGTGTAAAAGGATTAACTGAAGGCATTTCTTTTGTTTCTCCGTATTTTGTAATGTCACTGAGTTCGACTGGAAACGGCTCATGCTGATATGATCCAATCCCAAGCCCTTTCTCTACCTGACGAAAATAAATTGCATTATCCTGATCTCGAATAAGAGGAGTCGCGGCTTCTTCCGTTTCTCCGTTTAATTCAAGTAAATCATTTGTAAACACATATTGATGAGCCATCGGCTGAAGAGGAATCGTTACACCAACCATTTCTCCGATGCGAGGTCCCCAAAATCCGGCACAGCACACGATTACATCTGCTTCAAATTTTCCAGCGCTCGTGTACACTGCCTTTACTTGACCATTTGTCACTTCGATATTCTTCACTTCTGTATGACCGTAAAATTCTACTCCACACTCTTTAGAAAAACGAGTCATTTTATCAACGGCATGCAAAGGTTTGGCAATACCGTCTGACGGAACATAGAGACCTCCGCAAATACGCTCAGGACAAATCAGCGAATTTTTTTCCGCGCATTCCTGCGGTGAAAGAAGAAAAGCTTCGATTCCCCATGAGCTGGCAACACCAGCCTTTCTCTTTAGGTCTTCTAATCGCTCTGGTGTACGGGCAACTTCTAAACTGCCGACAGGATAAAACGAGCGCTGTTCATCTGTACTCAACTCTTTAAAGGTCTCGACTGTTTGAGAAGCTAGTGTTGTCAGGATTTTTGAAAAGCTAAGCTGAAATACAAGCCCCGGAGCGTGAGAAGTAGATCCTCCCGTTTCAAACAAAGGGCCTTGCTCAATCACTGTTATGTTTCTTTGCCCCATTTTGCTTAAATAGTAGGCAATGCTGCACCCGACAATTCCAGCTCCTATCACTACTATCCTCTTATGTTCCATCACTTCATATCTCCCTCCTTTTTTGGTTTGAAGATGTTAAATATTGTCGATAGTTAATTATATTTTTAATATTCATAATTTTCAAAGTATTTTGTCAAAAAGTGTGACATAGATTTTTTCAGACTTTCTTCCGCTAATGTTCGGATAACGCTTTCTTAACTTTAAAATACCAGAAAAACTGCCGTCTTTTTCTTTCGAATAACGAATTTTAAAGAAACTATCTATCTGTCAAAATGACACTTATCAATGAATGGTTATACCAAAAAATGACGGAAAGAAGATAGCTAAAATAACTTAGCTATCTTCTTTTTCAACCATTTACCGATTAATTAATTTTGAAGGTCTAAATACTTTTGCTTATTTTTAGACCAAAGTTGCTTGTTTGACTACTTTTTTCATTTCTTCTGCAACGTTTCTTTTGTCTTTTTCACTTGTAATCCCCCCGCCTACAATCACAAGATCCGGCTGTGACTGCACGATTTCAGGAAGTGTATTCAGTTTACTACCTCCTGCGACCGCTGTTTTTGCATTTTTCACAACTCGTTTAATCGTTTGAAGGTGATCGAACGGGGTTTCTCCTTCAGCTTGAAGATCATACCCTGTGTGTACACAAATATAGTCAACACCGAGTGCATCGACTTCTTTTGCACGTTGTTCAAGGTTTTTTACATTAATCATATCAACAAGAATTTGTGTTCCTTGTTTTTTGGCCTCTTCTACAGCGCCTTTTATAG
Organism: Priestia sp. ST2; assembly: GCF_055810735.1. Lineage (NCBI taxonomy): Bacteria > Bacillati > Bacillota > Bacilli > Caryophanales > Bacillaceae > Priestia > Priestia sp. ST2. The sequence continues at coordinate 1,174,381 of NZ_JBVVNT010000002.1, forward strand.
TCGAATCATCAGTAGCGCCAAGAATGGTAATAATACTAGCCCCCGCTTCAGAAGCTTTCATTACTTCATAAGCACCTGCATCCATAATTTTCAAATCAGCTAATACCTTTAAAGACGGAAAGGCTTCCTTGATTTCTTTGACTGCTTTTAGCCCTTCGTTAATCACAACTGGAGTTCCAATTTCTACAATATCGATATACTCTTGAACCTCCTGCACTACTTCTTTTGCCTCTGAAATATTTACAAGATCCAATGCTAATTGAAGTTCCATACTTACTTCACTCCTTCATTAAATGGGGTTGTCTAGCATGAATTCATTGTAAAACCGTTACTTTCAAAAAAAAAGTAGGCACTTTTAAAACATATAGTCACTAAAAATATACTATGGACGCTTCAATGCAGCGTATCATTCGTGTTTATTTTAGAAAATTCTGAATGATAAGGGTAGTTTTATTCTTTTTCAACAAAAGGTTTTAACCCATATGGCTGGAATTATTCATTTCAGGATCTATAACGGTTTCCATATAATTTTTTCCCCACTCATCCATGCTCTCAAGGATGGGCATCAAGCTTCTCCCGTGTTCAGTCAAGGAATATTCAACTTTTGGAGGGACAACCGGATAGACTTTTCGGTGAACGATTTGATCTTCTTCCAATTCTCGCAGCTGACTTACTAACATTCGCTGAGTAATTCCCGGCATCATGGACTTTAACTCCCCAAATCGTTTCGTCCCTTCTTTTCCTAGGTGCCACATAATCAACATTTTCCACTTGCCTCCAATAATCGTTAACGTTAATTCCTTTTCACAGTTAAACGTTTTGCTAAAAAGTCTGCTCAATCCTTTTTCCTCCCTTTTTATGCGTAATAGTATAGTTTTAGACACTATATGAAAATAAAGTGCCTACTTATAAAGGAAAATTGTACCTGCTATACTGTAATCTGTAAAGACGGTAAAAGACTATATTCACTGTAATAGACCGTTAAAATAAAGGAGGAGATCAATTGGGCAGTGTAGCTCGTTCACGTGATAATTGTCTCAAGTCTCATTCACCACAAGCGTTAGAAGTGGATTCCATGACCTTTATCTTATTTGGAGCAACAGGAGATTTAGCTAAAAGAAAAATTTTTCCTGCGTTATATAATTTATTTTTAGATAAAAAACTGCCTTCTTCCTTTTCTATTGTTGGTACGGGTAGAAGCAACTGGTCTAATGATGCCTTTCAAATATATGTAGAAGAATCAGTAAAGACTTTTTCAAGGCGCTTTAGCCAAGGTGAATCCAAGATAAAAGAATTTCTTAAGACAGTTGGCTATCATAAAATGGATGTTACCAATAGTGATGGATATGACCAGTTGCTGCAGGCTATTCAAGAAGGCGAAGCAGAATTAAATATTCCTGAAAATCGTCTTTTCTATTTATCAGTGGCTCCTGAATTTGTAGACGTTATTGCTTCAAATATAAATAGCGGCAGATTGGGATCTACAAAAGGCTGGAAACGTCTTATTATCGAAAAGCCTTTCGGACACGATTTACAATCTGCTCAAGTGTTAAATCAAAAGCTTACTGAAACGTTCAATGAAGAAGAGATTTATCGTATCGACCACTATCTGGGAAAACCAATGATTCAAAATTTGGAGGCTCTAGCATCTGCAAACCCTATTTTACAAGCACTATGGAATCATCACTACGTTGCAAATGTCCAAATTACAGCTAGTGAAACAGTTGGTGTAGAAGAAAGAGCGCCTTACTATGATCAGTCCGGTGCAATTAGGGATATGTTCCAAAACCATATGCTTCAAATGCTGATGATGACTGCCATGCAGCTGCCAAAGACACTTAACATCGCAAAAACTCGCCAACAAAAGATAAAAATTATGAAAAGCCTTCGCCCTCTACAAAAAGAGTTTATCCATTCGAACGTCATAAGAGGTCAATACGAAGGAGGAAAAATCCAAAATCGTTCCGTTATAGGATATAAAGATGAGCCCGGCATCAATGCAGCTTCCGTTAATGACACATTTATAGCAGTCCGGGTATGGATTGATCATGAGCTTTGGAAAGGAGTACCCTTCTATCTTCGCACAGGAAAACGAATGAGTAAAAAATGCACGCGTATCGTCATTGAATTTAAACATCCTTTAAAAGATGTTTATAAAGATGAAGAAGTTATTCCTAACCTTTTGGTTGTCGAAATCAGCCCAAATGAAGGTATCTCACTGCAATTAAACAGCAAAAATCCTTTGAATGACAATAAAATCGAACCTATTTTCATCAATTTCTCAACAAATCAAAAAGAAGTACCCGAAGCTTATGAACTGCTGTTATCTGATGCTTTACAGGGAGACTCCACATTTTTTGCTCATTGGGAAGAGGTTGAATTATCTTGGAAATGGGTGCAACCTATTTTAGAAGTTTTTAATAATGAACGCTTTCCTCTTCATTTTTATCCTGCGGGTACGATGGGCCCAGCAGCTTCAAATCATTTGTTAGAAGACGACGGGTTTAAGTGGTGGTGATTACTTTTAATCTCGTTAAAAAGAGGCTGGGGTAAAAGCATTTTATTTGAAGAAAGATCCGAACGATGAAGCGAGATTCTTGATGGAGAATCCAACTCGTTCGGATGTTTTCATTGTGGTTGTAAACGCAGGTTTAATGTATGTAGTTGCTTCTAATTGTTGATAGGGCAAGACGAAGACTCCTGCCGCCTGCGGAAAGCGAAGTCTTGTAGGGAAATCAGCTGCCGTATCACAAGCTGTTCAGCTCATGTATATTAGTTGTTCGTATCTTCTTTATTTAATATCAGCCATTTGATTTTTCGATCTCGCTCTTTTTTTTCTTGTTCATCAACCAAATCATATTTCTTCAGCAAGTGAAACATCTCGTTTAATGTTGTTTGCGAAGGATTTCGTACGAGAAACTCATGAAATAACGAGCGAATATCTTCTGGCAGCCATTGTGACTGCGAGTTAAACTTCTGCTGTACATCTTCTACCGAGTGGTCTAAATTACATTTACCCATACCTTTTCCTCCCTTTTTATGTAACTGTTTTGCATTTTTTAGTCTTCTTTTCGTTTAAACGTACTTGGCATAACAACTGCCACAACTTCTCCGGTCGCAACAATGATGTCACTCGCGTATACTTCTGTTTTAACTCTCCATTTCTTCGGGTGAATTTCTTCAACCGTTCCTATTGCTTTTAGTACTTCACCCTGCGGCGTTGGTTTTTTAAAATCCACGTGGAGAGAACCGGTAACAAACCGCGGCGGCTCTGCTGAATCTCCTATTTCGTAGCCATTTTTACGGTATAGAGCAAGAGATGCAGAGCCTGTTCCATGGCAATCAATCAGTGAGGCAAGAAGTCCGCCATAAACAAATCCTGGTATGGCTGTATGTTCAGGCTTAGGTGTATAAAGGGTAATGGTTTTTTCTCCTAGCCATCCTGTCCGAAAATGATAGCCGTCCTGATTTAATCGGCCGCAGCCGTAACACCATGCAAAATCATCCGGATATTCGTCTTGAATCGCTTTTACTACTTTTCCCATGCTTCACCACTCCTTTTTTCAGAATATTTTAACACATTTTCTCCTACAATCGTTAGAACTAAACGGACTATTTTCAAGCTTAAATAACTAAAAATCATCATAGAAGAAAAGCCTCACTTGAAAAATAATCGATTAACTAGGTTTTTATTTATAAATGATGGTGACGAGAAAGCATCTTTCTAATTGAAAGGTGCTTTTTTGTTTCTTATAAAAATATAAAAAAGAGGAGAGTTTTTATGAAGAACATTTTTATGAAATCAATGACCGTTCTTACCTTATTAATGGTCGCATTATGTGGAGTAAATCAGGTGAAAACAGAAGCAGCAAGTAAACCAGCGAATCAAGATCTAATCATCATTAACAAGTACTATAACAAGCTTGCCTATTTTCATAATGGTTATATTGAAATCGTTGATCCAGTAGCAACGGGAAAAACATCTGTTGGCTTCTTTAAGGTGGTAAACAAAATTAAAAACCGCCCTTACTATACAGGACATATTCCTGGGGGCGATCCTCGCAACCCATTAGGAAAAGGGTGGTTAGGATTAAATGCAAACGGTATTCACGGCAATAACAATGCTTGTTGTTTCATAATTATTTACTTCTATTACTGAGCGATAGGATGGAAATATCTTTCCATCCATATGCTTCATCTTCTACTATGCACTCTCCAAATTGGCTCTCTCGGTGAGTATAATACTTACCTCCCAAACGTTTATAAAATCCACGTCCAGATTTGTTATTTTTCATCACCCATACCATCATAGAAGAAATACCTTCATTCATAAAATGTTCAGCAACAGTTGAAATTAGACTTCTTCCAGTACCTAGTCCTTGAGCAGCAGGTAACAGGTAAAGTGCGTATAATTCTCCTTTAAATTCCTTGTCATTATTAATTTGAGCTGCTGCAAATCCAATAATTTCTTCAGAGTCATTACTAGCAATGTAAATAAATGATTTATGTAGTGAATCACTAAAAAATTTCATCCATTTATTTTTAGCTTCTTCATACGATAGTTCGTTTAGAAAGTTGTCTGGAACTAAACCATTATAGGTTGTCTTCCACGTATCAACATAAATCTTTGATATCACCCTTATATCGTTTATGTTTGCTTTTCTAATTTTCACCTTAAGCACCCCTTCTACATTCTAAACATAATTAACTTTATGTACTTACTATATAAAAAAAAAGTTTTATTATCTAATATTGAAAGTATGTGATATACAGAGGTAGTTACCATAATGTAAATTCCCGGAAATTATAGTTCTTCCAGCGTCTTCTCTAAATTTCAGCTTGATACTTAAGGGTGGGAATTCTATAATATAAATTATTAAAATAACTAAAAGCTGTAAAAGTCTGTTTACAGCAGGTGGATTTTTCGTTTGAATTTATTATTTTACTTTTCGCCACCCATCTCATATTTGAGATGGGTGGCTTTATTGTGTTGTATGGAGGATTTAATAATGAAAATTTTAAACTATGCTTTACTTGTTTTTCTGGGTGGTTGTTCTTATGGAGTGGTATCAACGTTTGTCAAATTAGGGTATGGTGAGGGATTTAGACTAAGTGAAGTAACAGGAAGTCAATATTTTTTTGGTGCTATCATGTTGTGGGCTATTGCAATCTTTGTTCCAAAAGACCGTTTGAAATGTAAACAGTGGGTTACTTTGGCCATAGGAGGCATACCGATGGGGCTAACAGGTATTTTTTATAATCAAGCGCTTGGTTATATTAATGCCTCATTTGCCATCATCCTTCTACTGCAATTCACATGGATAAGTATGGTTTTGCAATATGTATTTACTAAAGAAGCACCCAGTCGAAAAAGCTTCATCTCAACGATAATTATTCTTCTCGGTTCTGTCCTTGCTTCTGGATTTTTGCAAACTGGCATCATTTTTTCTTTTGCTGGAATCAGTTGGGGTATACTTGCTGCTTGCTCCTTTGCTTTCTTTATTTTTATAAGTGGGAACACAAATATATCTGTGCATCCTATTTATAAAAGCGCTATTATGACAACCGGAGCGTCATTGCTTATATTTATTTCATTACCACCAGTATTTCTTATAAACAGTGCGCTTACAGATGGACTATTCATGTATGGTCTTCTTACTGGATTCTTCGGTTCACTTGTTCCACCTATTTTTTTTAATATTGGCATGCCTAAAGTAGGTGGAAGCTTAGGGACCATTCTAAGTGCATCAGAGTTACCAACGGCCGTAATTATGTCTACACTTGTTCTCCACGAAACCGTCACCTTCCTTCAATGGATCGGTGTGATCATCATTCTAGGTGGAATTGCGTATCCAAACGTTCAGAGTCATAAGACCACTCGTTTAATAAAGAAAAACGTATAACATTTGCACTCACTATTTCTATAATTGAAAAGTTACCCTGCCAAACAATCTATTTTGGCAAAGGGTAGTTTTTTTACTTAATGATATATAATATTCCATTCTAACTGATATTGGGTAAGAGCTTTATTTTCTTAACGATTATATACACCGCATAATAATGGTTGAATATGCACAAATTAAACAATAAAACTAATTTAAAGGTGAATATAATGTCTTCTTCATTAAATAAATCTTCTCAAAATATTTCAAAGAGAATTGAAAGACAATTTCAAATCACAAGCGATTTTGAGAAAAGGACTATTTTAAAAGATAAAATTACAATATTTTATTTAAATACAATTGTAGATAAAGACCAGATACAAAAATATATTATTGAACCTTTACAGCAAACATGGGAAACGGTTAATGAAGATAATCCATCTATCCAGCAAATAAAGACTATTGTTAATTCTGCTTCTCTGAAAGAAACTCAGTCAGTTGAAGAGATCCAAGATGCTTTGGTTAAAGGAAATACCTTTCTTCTTATAGAGGGAGAAACAAGTGGATTGCTTATACCTACAACTAAATGGATAGAGCGAGGGTTAGAAGAAACATTAGGAGAACGAGCGATAAGAGGACCAGCAGTAGGTTTCACAGAAACTCTAACGACCAATATAAATATAATACGACGTATTATTCAGACACCCCAATTAATCATTGATACAAAACCATGTGGCACACATTTAAAAACAGATATATCTATCATTTACATGAAACACTTGGTGAATCGATCCATTTTACAAGAAGTACAGCATCGAATCTCTAAGATAGATGTAGACTACATACTAGCTTCAAGAATAGTCGAAGATGCTATTGAAGGAAAACCTAAAACTTTTGTTAACCTAGTTATGACAAAAGAGCGTGTGGACACAACGACTTCAGCTCTCTTAGAAGGTAAAGTAATTGTATTCGTAGATGGATCCCCTTATTCGATTATAGCCCCGAGTTTATTTGTCGATTTCTTTCAATCCGCAGATGACTTTCATTTAAAAACTGGACGTTTGATCAATCGGTCTATTCGATATTTTGGCTTTATTACTTCGATTTTTATTCCTGGCATTTATGTTGGTCTAGAAAAATTCCATAGTGATACATACAGTAAAAAAATCCAAAAAGATCTGTTTAACCATGGGGAATTATTACCTACGTTTTGGGAAATAGCCCTTTTACTTATTTTATTTCGTATATTAATTGATATAGGCACACGTGCTCCCAAAGGAACGGTTATCATCATCACATTGTTAGCAACTATTGTTATTGGTGAAATGTCTGTTTCAGCTAAACTTATCCATCCCGCAAGCTTAGTAGTAACAGGATTAAGTGTTTATCTATCTACTTTAGTTATTTATCGAGGACAAAGTGGAATAGGTTCATTAAGATTTTTATATTTCTTTACTTGCTATTACTTTGGTTTGCCAAGCATTATGCTTGTTTCAACTATTGTTATTCTATATCTTGTACAGTTAAAATCAGTAGGTGTACCGTATTTATCACCTCTTATTCCATTTAGGTGTGATGAATTTCAAGATATATTCGTCCGTGGGAATTTGCGTAAACTTCAAAGAAAGTCTCATGAATTTCCAAATGTTGAATAGATAAAACATAAACTTTTAACGTTTTGAACAAATTATCCAAGATGTTCTGAAACGTCAGCTAAGCATTGATTACCATTCATGAAATAGAAAAAACAACTGATTGGCCCCAGTTGTTTTTTCTGCTTTTAAGCTGTATATCGTATACAAAGTTAGTTACCATAATGTTACTTATAGGCAAAAGGGTACAAAAACACTAATTTATACTTACTGACTAAAACATTCGGGTTGAAGTGTGCTAGCATCGTCTTTCCCACCTACAAAAAAGGTAAAATAGTTCCCGTTGTAGTCATCTTCAGCCGTCATTTCCCAATTAATGTCTTTTTCCCAATTTAATTTTTTTACTTTTTTCCCCTGCTCATTCACATAATAATATTCTGAGTTATGCCAACCTGAATCTACCATTGAATACCAACCAAAAGATTCTGGGGAAGACGTTTCCAACCTTCCATCTTTAGAAATTTTATGAATGATTTTCTCATTTTGGACCTTTAAAGGTGCCTTGCCTTTCACATCATAAAAGATACCCACACAACCCGTATAACCATTCGGGATCAAATATACAGTGTCTGTTCCCTTTCGTTCATGAAAAAACAAAAAATAGATTGTACCAACTAACAACAATAATCCCATAAATATGTATCCGATTTTTTTCATTCTTTACTCCTTCGATTTCAGCACAAATCTTTAATAAATTTATAAAAAATACAAGGTTAGTTCATATGACAAACGTTATCGCTAATAAAAAGGACTCCTCTTAAGGAGCCTGCGGTCATATTAAGTCCTTTTCCATACCTTTATTTTATTTACTAAGGTAAAATTCCTTATCAAAAGTAGATAGATTAACTTCTCTAGAACCTTTTTTATAAACTTGATCTGCCCCCATTGTTTCTCCCTTTCTCCATCCATATAACCAAATACTTACTTGGTACCAAGGAGTAATACTTCCTGCTTCAGAGGCAATAAACCATTTATATTTTTCAGTGACATAGTCCTCACCTACAGTTGTTTTTACTAAGTGGGCTTCGCGAGGTATAGGAAATTCTTCAACATCATGAGATGGAGTATAAGCCAGCTTGAAATAACCGATTAATAACAGTGCAATGATAACAACAGCAAACATCTTTTTCCTTTTCTTTATCATAAAATGTATAACTTTTCCTTTTTAATATTAATATAGCACTACAAATAAAGGAAATACATGAAAAGTAATAGATATAAACAGATCAAAAGAATTCTATTTAGAAATTCTTGAATTTCAGCTTATATATGAACGCGCAGAAGAAAAGTTTGCATTTATTTCACTCAACGGTGCTCAAATAATGATCGAAGAATGTAATGGACACTGGCAAACTGGAGAACTTGAATATCCATATGGTCGAGGAATCAACTTTCAAATTGAAGTAGAAAACATAGAAAGTATCTTACAAAACTTAAAGAGGCACAGAATCAAACTTTTTAGAGAGAGTATGCTAAATAATTATAGTGGATTTATTCAAAAAGAGTTTATAGTTCAAGATCCAGATGGTTATTTGTTACGATTTTCTCAACCATGTTAAGTACCATGACAAAACCACTTTAGTCTATGAAACCCATATAGAAAAATAAGTTAACTTAATGTTAATTTTAGGATCTTGCTATTTAGGCAAGTTCCTACGTTTTTTTTAACTTTATATATAGAGTCTGAACTTGAAGATAATGACTGTACTATGGCAAACTGGTATAACTCTTTCAATGTATCCTTTTCTGCATAAACTTTCATCCACTCAATGCCATTAGAAACTGAAAAACAAAGACCCACTTTTTTTCTTTCCGGATTACATCTTTACAGAACCTAATGGCTGCAATACTTTCTCCTGTATTCGGATTCTCCAAGATACCAGGATCATAGCTGGAAGCAAAAATACTTAGCTCCTTGAACTTCTCTATCCCTAGAAAGATTAAAATAAAACCCCTCTGCCATCCTGTTGCATTCCAAAGCTGTTCATATCCTTTGATAACTTCTTTTTTAAATCTAGTTGATACTTGTTACGAGTAAGAGAAAGTATATCCGTGCACTGATGAAATAACTCTGTGTCTTTGTTAAGGCCATAAACATAGCATTCCTGAGCATATGTAAGCAGTGGATGAAGAATTAAATCATGCGCTGGTAGCGTTTCACTCTCTTCATAATCGTAAAATCCATTGGGAATTAACCCAACAAAAAAATGATCCAAAAAAACGCCACCTTTCAACCCAAAAGCTTCTTTATTTATATCATACCAATCGTTATAAGAAGTGTGTATCATATACATATCTAGTTAACATAATCAAAATTCTAGGAAGTAAAAAGAGGAGCTCTAGCTCCTCTTTATTTCTGAAAGTCTTGATTAAAAGTCTCAGCAATAAACATAAATTCTACATCGTCTTTATGGATAAAAAATGTAGTACATCCATCAATATCTGTAATCCTGTTTGATTGAGAACATATAACGTCTACCTCAACTAATTTAAAATTAATAGCATCAGTATTTTCAGTATCCAAACCAGTTGTTAAATAGTGAACACTATCTCCAAAAGACTTGAAAACAAGCCTTTTTCCTTTTAGTTCCTTATCGTTAACCTCAAAATAATTGTTATTCAGTATGCCTTTAAAGGGTATCATTTTTGGAAAGCATTCAATATGATGGATACCTTCATAACATCTTAAGCTAAACATTTAAGCGCGTGTTTCATTTGGCTCAATCTCAATACCGTATTTATAAGTAAACGTCTTATAAACCATTTCATAAAACAATGGAATGACAATATCGTCCCAAGCATCATAAGCATGAGCATGTATGGGAATTAGATGAGGGTATAAGCTCGTAATTGCTTGTTGGAAATTCAACAAAATGTCTGTGTCAGTAAGTTCACTCAAAGAATCATCCACTTCATGATTCTTAATCTTAGATAATCTATTATCGATCATTCAGCCATCCCTCCCTCCTTAGAAGAAAAGTGTTACTCTTTAATTATACCTTTATCGGGATTAACAACTGTATACCATATACAAAATCAGTTTACATAATACCTCCCAGAACACATCGCTAAAAAGAATCCTCTTGGGAGAAGGGGTCTAGATAAGGTCCTGTTTCTTTTTATACATCCTTGATAGAACGCGTTTTTCTCTGCAGATAATTGAAGATAAGATGTATAAAATGTGCACCCCATATCTATATGCTCTTTCTAATTCTTCTTCAAATTATTAAGATAAAATGTGCCCGCCTTCCACGTGAAGAACGGTTCCAGTCACAAAACTATTTTGGAGCAAGTATAATACGCTTTGTGCAACATCTTCAGCTCTTCCTATTCGTTTCACAGGAAGTTTGTTTCCCATCGTAGCATAGAAATGGTTACGGATTTCTTCTGGCATTTTGTTGCGGGAAGGTGTATCAATGATACCGGGTGAAATGATGTTCACTCGGATCGGAGCAAGTTCTAATGCCAAGGTCTGAGCTAAATTTGAAACGGCGGCATTGACTGCACCTAGCATTGACGAACCAACCATCGATTTGTAGGCTACCACTCCAGAGAATAAAATGATCGAACCGTGTGGTAAAACTTTTGGAGCTCCGTATTTAGCTGCGTAGTATTGGCCCCAAAATTTGTTTTCAAACAATTGCCGAGCTTGGGTTGTATTGGTGTCTAGGAATGACCCACTGGATGTTTCTGCGGCGCTCACCACAAGATGGTCGAATTGGCCAACTTTTTCAAAGAAAGACTGAACTTGCTGTTCTTGAGTTGTATCTAGCGTAAAAGCCGTGGCCCTAGCCCCTAGTTGCTCTTTTGCATTCTGTAATTTATTTTTGGAACGGCTAGCAATAATTACTTCTGCTCCTTGAGCTATTACTTGTTTAGCTGACTCAAAACCAATCCCTGAGCTTCCACCAATAATCACAATTTTTTTACCTTTTAACATGCTTTTACCTCCCCATGATTTTACTTAATAGATTAAAGATCCAATACTTCTTTCAGATGTATATCAAGTTCGAATATAAATTTTTCAATATTGGGATTTTTAATTACATCATAACAAGTGAAACTCTTTAAAGGTTTCATTCCGAGGAATTTATGTACACGATGTAAATGGCTTAATGTATCTTCTAAGCTGTTCCCTTCAAAAAATTGAGTTGGATTGTTAAATGCTTGTTCGGGAGCATTCCAGGTAGTCGAAAACATATATTTCTTTTCGGTCAATAACCCACCTCTTCCATATTGATCAGCACCCTTAAAAAATAAACCATAAGCATAAACTTCATCCATATACGTCTTCAATAAGCCTGGGACACTGAACCAATAGATAGATGTTTGGTAAATTATAATATCAGCCCATAAAAACTTTTGGTGTTCTTCTTCGACTTTATATCCATTTTGAATATTTGTTGTTTTAATATTGTTCTTTTCACTTAACAAACTGATCATTTTGTTCATCAATGTTTGGTTCAAAGTCCCTTTCGCTGAACCATATTTCTGATGGCCGTTAATAACAAGTATATTTTTCAATTTTTTTCCGTCCCCTTTAATTCTGTAATCTTTAAAAAATCCGTTGATCTTTAATTTTCAGACACTACTCCGAGCTGTTGCATTAATGTAAGATTATCCTCTAAGTGCCAATCCTCAACGATTTTCCCATTCCTGATATGCAAAATATCAATGGCAAAGAAATGAACCGGCTTCCCTGTTGGCGTTCTCCCCATAAACTCACCCTTGTATGTCCCGGTGAATGAGAGACGGGCTGTAGCCTTGTTATCAGATACCACTAAATCCTCAATAGTACAGCGTAAATCAGGAACAGCTTTACGAAAGTTGCGAGAAGCGAAGGCCAATCCCTCCGGACCTTGAGGTCTTCCCTTCGGCAATGTGTTATCAAAGAAGTTAGAGGCAACGGCTTGTGAAATAAGATCCTCATTTCCAGTATTCCAGAACCCATAAAAACGCTGGGCGGTTTGAACCATGGCCGTAGCTTCTTTTGGTTTCAATGACAGATCGACTGTCATCGATTTTGGTTGAGGTAAATCCTTTAATAGTTGAATGTCTGCATGAGCTGTTTTAGCAGGTTTATAGTCAGTATTGTTCTTGGCACATGCGGCGCTCATGAGTGTTACCCCAAGAGCCATGGTAATACTAACTATCGATCGAATCGTTCTTTTTTGTAACCTCATCATATTTTCTCCTCAAATGTTTTGATATAGGTTGCGAATCTTTCTCCCTAAGTGTGGACTTACAATGAAAGCCCCAAGGGAATGAGATATTGTGCTTTTTTCTAAAGTGCCTCTCCATCAATAAACGTTTATACATAATTTGCAGTTACGCAGATTTATTCAAGCTCAGCTAATGTAGGATACGTTTCCTCTCCTCGATTCAGGGACCAGCTGAACGACGTAACCAATAACCTTGCTGCGCTAAGGTAACATTCAAACCTTCTGCTACATTTGGAAGAATATCAATGATGACAAAATATGTAGTACCAATAGCAAAAGTACTGATTAAGAGAGTAATGAGCAATAAGGGCAGTGTGATTGGTTGATTGCTCGCACTAACTTTGATCACCTCCTCAATGTAGGGTTAGAATAATAGGCTCATCGATATTATATGTATAGTAAGTTTCTTTAGGGAAGTAGTGATATTTATTTCATAAAGTTTCTGAAAGTATACTATTGTGATATGATAAGGAAAATTAGCCAAAAAAATTTTTAGGAAGGATGTGTCAGATGAGTGCTATTGAGCCGGTTGTACTAACCAAAGGAACATCAGGGGAGCCTTGTCCCATTGCTAAAACGCTTGACGTGATCGGTACTAAATGGACCTTTTTAATTATTCGGGATCTGCTTATCGAAGGAACGATGCGATTCCGTGATTTGTTGAAATCAATGGATGGAATTAGTCCAAAAACACTTTCATTACGCCTTAAGGAACTGGAGAATCATGGGATAGTGGAAAGAAAGGTGTTTCCAGAGGTCCCTCCTCGTGTGGAATATACGTTAACGGAAAAAGGGAAACGATTGGAAAGTATCTTCATTGAATTAAAGAGATTTGGATTAAATTTATAGGAGATTAAATATAGATCATTCTTTAAATTTGAGTGCGTCAATTATGAACGATATTAGATATGATTTGATTTATGGAGAACAACCGAACCAGCTATGCGTAGTTAATAACATAAAACCCTTATCGCAGTAGGTAAGGGGTAGGTAATTATGTAAAAAGTAATGGGTTTTTACATGGTGGGGCTTGGCCTATTAGCTTATCTTTTTTATAAAAAGAGCAAAAGATGTCCTAACGACTAGAGTTGAATGTAATACAAAAACATTCAGGCTATTGCCCTTGGCATAGAACATTTAGGCAAAGTTAATTGTTAAAAAACGCTGAATGGGCAGGTTAGTCTAAAAAGGATAAACAATCCTGGAATGGGAACTATAACTAAAAGATTATTATAAAATTAAAAGGAAGGGAAGATCCTCCATATTGTTCAGTCCTTCAGAAAATATAAAAACACAAATTGACGAAAAATATAGAATGTTAGATGATGCTCATAATAAATTAACGGAAATTTGGACAGATAATATCGTCTTTTCTTTTGGTTGGTGGACATCATTATTTCTTACTGTTATCCCATGGATAGTATGGTTTATCTTTAGAAATAAAGAGAGTAAAACTATTTTATTATTGGGAGGACTTTGGGCTATGTTTATTTCTACATGGTTAGATTATGTTGGGGTGACAATGGGCTTATGGAGATACTATAATAAATTAATACCATTAATGCCAGATTATATACCCTGGGATTTTGCTCTGATGCCAGTTACAGTAATGTTTTTCTTACAGATTAAACCAAAGGCAAATCCGTTTATTAAAGCTTTAATTTTTGCAAGTATAACAGCGTTCTTAGCAGAACCTTTGTTTCTTTGGTTAGGTTATTATCATTATCCAGGATGGAATTCAATTTTGTCTTTTCCGTTTTTTATAGTCATATATCTAATTGCTCATTATTTGGTTAACAGTAAGGCCACTAAACCACTTAAGTGATTGTTAACAGGTGTAAATACCCTTTATAATGTTAAAGATTCTGAATCACTGAGAATAAAGGATAATGAAACCATTTAGAACGTTCCTAGGGGACAGAGTCATATATACCTCAATATGGACGAGGTCCAAAGAGGTTCCGACGACTAAAGGAGAATAAGTGGGAGCTTGGTGAATCAAATCATACGAAAACAATAAAAAAGAACCGACAATTGATTGCCAGTTCCTTTTTATTGTATAAATGTAGTCATTCTTCATTTTTATAAATAAATAAGCCATTTACGAATGTTTCGAAATCAGGAGCTAATTCCAAAATAAGTGTGTCTTCTCCCCATTCTAGATCCATATAAATTATAGGAGGAGTATCTTTTGTATTCCGATAATCAAATGCAACCCACCAATGGCCCTCTCCACATAGCAGAACAATATCTTTAGGTAAGTCCCATTCTTCTATATAATAATCACTGGATAAAATGCCTTCTTTTCCTATTCCATAAATTTCAGGAACGTTTACATGATCGTTTGCCCAATTTGTTGGAACAGAGGTAGGATAGTCACAATACTTTAAATTGCCCCCATTCTGTATTTTACATAACTCAATATAGGATTTTGGTAACTTCACACCCAACTTCTTTTCTGCTTGGTTGACCATTTCTTCTGTTAATTTTTTTGATTGACTGTATCCATCATCCCAAATATCTCTCATTTCCCCATCCCTTTCAACCCTTACCAACTAAATGCTTTTCTTCATGCCACATTCCCTGCATTCACGTAAGAAAATGCCACCTTTTACGGAACTTTTGAAGTAAGCTGAGTTGCAGTGATCGTATCTTCTACTAACTTTATCCGGAAATTCATCGTATTCATACACTTTATCAAGATCTGTTTCTTGCTCTTTTGTTTCTTCCAGGTTAATCACTCTTTTCTATTTGGCTTTTATTAGACTAACACACTTATGTCTATATAAAAGGGGCATGTTAAAATTACTCAGGTTTCTCCACTAGCTGCATCTGAAAAATTTGCGTTTCTTGAATACCTGCTCTTTGGAGTTCCTGTTGAAATGATTCTCCTTCTTTTAGTTTAATGATTCTCTTCGAACCGTCACGTAAGGTGTATACTCTAAAATTGCACATGAATATACCTCCACCAAAATAAATGATTCCTGTACGCGATTTCTTCAGGAGCTAGGCCAAGGGAACATCGACGAGCTCGCTTAACCTCATTTTATTCTTTAACTCAAATACGTCATCGATGAAAATAAATAAATCCCCTAGAGAATCAACAAACTGAGTGAATCCTATCTCTGTTATGCATTGGCCTCTCTTATAATAGGTAAGGTACACTTGTTTATTTGTATGTAAGGCTTCAATTAAGGTGAAATTCATCTGTTCCATTTCTTATATGCTCTCTATTTAAATATTAAATTTCCTGTTAAATTTAAAAATCTCATTTACAGCCTGACGGTATCCCCCTGATTTTTGAAAAGATTTTCTTATATCTGTAAGGGCTTTCTGGAAAGAGGAATGTTCCAACACATGATTCACAGTTTCACATAGTTGATTTACAGTTAAGTTTTGCATTTGCAACTTCATTCCAGCTTCAAGATGCTCAACTTGTTGAGCAATCACTGGCTGATCTGCACTCTGTGGGATTACAATAAGTGGCACCCCATAATAGAGACCTTCACTGGTGCTATTCATTCCACCATGTGTGATAAATAATTTCGTGTACTTTAGCACGTCAGTTTGTGGAACGTAATTTTTCACAATGAAGTTTTTAGGGATTTTCCCTAAATCAGATAGTTGAGTTTTTTCACCAATAGACATAACGACGGTATAGTCAGTGTTCTCAAAAGCTTTAAAGCAAAGTTTATAGAAATCAATCTCTTGATTAAAGACAGTACCTAATGAAATGTAAATAACGTCTTTTCCTTTTAATACAGAAAAATCAAAGCTTCCTTGTGGTTCCATTGTAGCAATAGATGGCCCTACGAATTTGTATGTTTGATCAAACATTTCTCCAGAAGGCTGAAATTCCCTCGTTGTATATACAATAGTAAGTGGTGCAGGATTACAAAAAACTTCGTAAGGAGAAGTGATTTCAACCCCATATTTCTCTTTAATCTTTCTTGTTAAGCTTTGAAACTCACCATTTATTCTGTTAGCATGTTCTAATGGAATATTTTGAGATAGATATTCGAACATTTTTTTAAACGATGTTTCAGTTTGAGCAAAAGATGTACATGAGTTAATGGCCGGGAGATTTAGAATTTGAGAAAGTAAACGCCCGCACCCAAACATAGAATCGTGAATGATGTAATCAAAATGTTCTCCCTGTATCTGTTCAAGAACACTAGGTATAACGATATCTGCTGTATGTAAAAGACCGTTAATTCTTTCAATCAAATAATTTCTTCCACCTGAGATGAAAGCTTTTAAAAATTTTTGGCCGTCAAATGTTCTCACATCAGCTCCCGTCTTTTCAATACGTTCTTGAAACTCTTCTATTGAAAAGTATACGACCTCTTCTCCACGCGAAATAAGCTCCTGTACAACTCCAATGGTTGGATTGACATGTCCTTCTGATCCACCATTAATAAATAAAACACGTGCCAATATAACTCCTCCTCAAGTTAAATATTATTTGGATTCCACTGAAAACTCTTACTTAACTTAAAATAATGAAACTAAATTTAATTTTAAACGAATCGAACATCAATTAGTTCACTTAACCTCATTTTGTTCTTTAATTCAAACACTTCATCGATAAAAACAAACAAATTCCCCAGGGAATCACCAAATTGGATGAATCCCTTTTCTGTAATACATTGTCCCTTTTTGTAGTATGTAAGATAAACTTGTTTATTTGTATGTAAGGCTTTAATCAAGGTGAAATTAATATGTTCCATTTGTTCTTCTGTTAAAAGAGGTTGAGGTACCTCTGCTTGCTTGTTTATAACTTCCTGCAATCCTAGGTATTGTTCGGGCATACTCGCAAACGGGCGCCATTTTTTCATTCCTCTATCGTTATTCATGATATCATCCTCCTTTAAGCTTTATGGCCGCCAATAAGACCATTTCGATAACGAGCTGTTGAATGATCTAGATAGCTTGAAGCCCGCAGAACACTATTCTTCCCATAACGCAGCCTAATTTCATCTATCGTTTTGGCAAGAGCATAGGCTCTTTCACGCTGATCGATATTCTCAAATAAGCTCATTTGCTCCTCTTCTTCAATGCTCGTATCCGATAGTGAAATCCCAATAGAACGGATGGGCATGCCACTATCAAACGTATGTAAAATGGTTAAGCAGTACGGAAAGATATCGTGGCTTAAGTTCGAAGCTCGCCCCATTTTCTTTTGTCTTGAGAAGCCTCCACCTGTTTGTTTGCTATAGCCAATGGATAAATGGATCGTTTGAGCTACCACTTGATGCATGCGTAAACGAAAACAAACATCGTCCAATAGCTCCAATAGTAATAATTCCACTTCTTTTCGGCTTGTATTATCTCGAAAGAGAATCTGACTTTTCCCAAAGGAACGGGAACTAGGGATGTACACATCGGAAATACGACTAAAATCAATTCCATTCGCATGTTGGTGTAATTCTTCGCCCATAATGCCAAATTCTTTTTGTAACATCTCCTTCGAAGAAAGAGCGAGTTCTTTTATGGTATGGATACCTAAACGATTTAAGCGTCTTTCTGTAGCTGACGAGATCCCCCAGAAATCCTTCATTGGATGAATGCACCATAACTTAAAGGGAATATCCTCATATCGCCAATAAGCAACCCCTGTTGGGCTGTGCTTTGCTTCATGATCTAAGCTGACTTTAGCTAGTAAGAGATTAGGACCGATTCCTGCGGTAGCTGTCAGTCTTGTTTTACGATAGATCTCATTACGTATTCGATGAGCTAGCTCCTCTGGTGTTCGGGCAAATAAATGCATTGATTTAATTATGGTAAGGATAATTACTAAGGGGGATGTTCTGCATGACACGAAAATGCTTTAATTCCGAAGGTGCTGTGGCCGTTGGTCCATATTCTCATGCTGTTGAAGCAGGAGATTTAATATTTTTATCTGGTCAAACTCCTATAGATTCACAGACACAAAAACTTTTGAAAGGTGATATCGCAGACCAAACAGAGCAATGTTTTAAGAATCTATTTAATGTATTAGAAGCTTCAGGTTTAACTCCTGAGGATGTAAAAAAAGTGAATGTATTTTTAACAAATATGGATGATTTTGCGAAAATGAATGAAGTTTATGCTTCGCGGTTTTCTGCACCATATCCAGCTCGTACAACTATAGGCGTGGCCTCTTTACCTATGGGTGCACGAATTGAAATAGAGATGATCGCTAAGAGATAACAAATATAGGAAATTATCTTGTGGATAGAGCACTTTTCTACTCTAGTGGATACTTGAGTGAAAGAATGTTTTATATAACTAAAAATACAAGATAAAGCCATTTGACAAGAATTATAAATTGGCACAGTATTACTTAGTGAGCCAATTTATAATAATGAGGAAAAAAACAAATGATTTATCTTACTATAGCAACTCGTAAATTCTTGATGCCTAGAAAGTTTACACCTATAGTCTATATTCCATAATTACAATTATTTTTGTAATGAGAACGTATATGTTTTACAGTCTAGAAACAAGGAAAACTACTGTTCAAATTTCTACACAGTAATCTTTTCTATACATAGCTTGGTTTTATGAAGGGTAAGTTTGATAACTAGATAATTCTTTTAGCCTTTATAGTGTTGAGGAATACAATGTCTGAATTACAAATTTAGGCTTAAGTTTATTAAGAATAGTCTCCAAAAATTAATACTCGGAACAGTCCGTAAAGTTATACTTTTACGGACTGTGTGTTTGCTTTCATTTCAAACGTTAAAGGAATGAAGTCAAAAATTTTCTTTATGTAATTCTTTATGTAATTTATTATATTCTTCTATTAATTTTCTTAGTTCACCTACCCTCATAATCTTCGCTTTCTTTATTTCTGGCATTTTATCAATAAGATAATATTGAAGGTATGAATCATATAAATAATTATTTGCATTTAAAAAGACATATTCCATATCAGATAGCAGGAGATTTGATTTAGTCAATATAGATTTTTGACTTACCAGATGCTCTAAACTTTTCACAAAATCTTCATGGTTTTTAAGTTTGTAAAAATAGTCTCCTTTGATGTCCTCTGCTACTATATCATTCACGAGTAATTTCAAGGTTCTCATACTATCCGTACGTAAGATCAAATTTAATCTAAATACATTATAATTATCCATTATTCTCTTTCTCTTTCTTTATAGTTTTTAAATTAAGGACAAAATTGACGCTTTATATTTCTAAAAAGTATTTTTACACCAGAACCAAAACTTCTCATCATCACATAGTTAAAGCGATGATGAGAATAATTTACTCTCCGATGTTGATATGTCTGGCACCATAATAAATGGGGTTCCAATAAGAGCTCACTTTATAATTAACAATTTGAACTCCGTCGTTTCTCGAAACCACTGCAATTTGCCCATTTCCAACATAGATGGCAGGGATGATGCTAGTGGATTCAAAGAATACGAGGTCTCCTGGTTGTAAATCCTCCTCTTTCACTTCTGTTCCATTTTGAAGCATGTCTTTCCCATAACGAGGTAAGTTGATACCTACTTGTTTATAAACATATTGAACAAACCCACCAGTATCAAACCCTTGGGGTGATGTCCCCCCTGATTGATAGGGAACATTTAGAAGATCTGTAGCTTCTTTAACAACTGGGATATTCTTAGGAATGATTAGATTTCTCACACGTCTAATACCAGCGAATTTTTCTGTATAGAAATTATAGGACAAGTAATTGATTCTTACCTGTGCCGTATCAGTTCTTGACGCTTGTATTATTTGATTGTTTCCTGCATATATTCCCACGTGGGATATACCTGGTCGATGCGTATCTTGAAAGAACACTAGATCGCCTACTTGAATATCCTTCTTTTCAACAGGTGTACCTACCTCCCATTGTTGTTCAGGTGCACCTGGCAAGTAAATTCCCATCGCTTTTTCATACACATATTTTGTGAATCCAGAACAATCGAATCCATTTGGTGTTTTTCCACCTTCGAGATAAGGTACCCCTATATACTTCAAAGCCTCGGTGATTAAGGGATCTCCACGATCAATATCTGCAACTTCTTCTATTCGTTTAGCTCCATAAAAACGATCATTCCAATAAGAAGAATCCTCAAAATTAGCTAAGGTAATGCCTTTTGAAGGTGAACTATAAATCATTTGCCTATTTCCTAGATAAAAAGACGTTGTTGTAATATAGTCTGTATCTAGATTTTTAAAGAAAAGAACGTCACCAGGCTGAAGATTTTCCTTTGATATGTTTTGTCCTAAACTCCACTGTTCACTTGAATTATCTGGGATTTTAAGATTTAAGGCTTGTTCAAACACATACTGAACAAATCCTGCAGAATTAAAGCCCTCATCAGGTGTCTTTCCACTGTCTGAATAGTCTACACCTATGTATTTCATTGCTTCTTTTAAAAGAGGAGATTCGACCTGATAGATATTATCAGTATCTAGGCGTTTTGCACCAATATACTTATCATTGTAGTAGCCTCCCTCTGTTAGTTCAGTCTTTATGACGCCCTTTGAAACAGAACTAATAATCATTTCATTATTGCCATTGTAAATGCCAACACTTGTGACATTATCCGTATTTGCCCCTTTAAAAAAGACGAGATCACCAGGCTGTAGATCCCCCTTGTCCACATCTATACCAAGCTTGAATTGTTCTCTTGGATACAAAGGTAACTCTACACCTTTAGCTTCTTTAAAGACATATTGAACTAGTCCACCTGTACTGAATCCCTCACTGGGTTCTTGACCGTCTGTAAGGTAAGAAGCACCCAAGTATTTTTGAGCTGTTTCCGAAATACTTAGTTCTTCATCTGCCAGCGCTGGATTAGTAAGAAAAACAGATAGAAAAAAAACGCCTAGGAATATATATATATGCGACCATTTTGGCAAATCTCTCACCCTTTCTTTTTACTTCACTATTATTTTGGTAACTAGATAGTGGATAAAACATCTAAAAAAACTGTTTTTTGTCTAGTTACCCAATATCTACTAGATAAAACAGAATTTTATTTTATCACAGAGATACGCTTTTTATATAGTTGTATTTGTTTTGTTGCAGTTAAACCTCTAGTTATGCATTTTTACTAATTTAGTTCTTTCTAATAAAAATGAAAAAAGAGCTTATACATGCAAATATAGCGAATGATACATCAAGATGGCGAACAAGAACTTGGAAGGTAAACTTATAAAACTCATCGCATTAAATAATGAATATGTGATCAAATCAGTTTACAAACTGATAGGCATTAAGAAAAAGGCTTTTCTCTTAATAGAGAAAAGCCTTTTTCTTAATAGAGAAAAGCCTTTTTTATCAATTCTAGCATCATTATAAACTTCATTATGGTAACTAAAAATGTATACTTTTACACTATGCATTAAGTATAAAAACTTAACTGTTCAAACCCTAAAATCCGCATTCTACGCTCTTAATTACATTTTACAAGAACAATTATTGTTATACGGTAGAAGTCCAGTTGTTGTTAAATAAAGATTTAACAACTTAGAGGGATAGGTGACTACATAATTGCAGAGATATAGATATGACGGTACTTTAAGAAAGGCTTTACTTGTAGATATAGAGGCAGCAAGAGAACTTATGATTAAAGTAGGGTTAGAAGAAGGGTTTACTAGTCATAATACCATTCTAATCAGTCAATTAGTTGATCAATTGTTAAACCACTTAGAAAAGATCACTTCAACTGATTAGTTTTGGTTTTTTATGAAAAGAGTAAAAACAACCTCATTCTCTAATGGCATTGGAGTGAGGTTGCTTTTTAAGGTAACTCTATAACTTTAGATAAATAGTAACATATTCTTTCCATAAAGACTATATTTTACCGTACAAGCATATGGATAAAAGGTGCACTTTTTATACATCACTTTTGCTAATACCCTTGCTAGAGAACGTTGCTACATCAAGGATGTATAAAAAGCTGCATACTCCGGAAAAAGAACCCTCGGCGGAACCGTTCTGCGACAAGGGTTCTTTTTTGGGTTGTGTATCGGAAAGAGGAATTATGTAAACTGATGTTGTATATAGTATTCATAGCGAAAAGTCGATACATACATTTTAAAGTGTTACAAATCAAGCTTGGATTAGAAGGTTGTGAAAAGTAAATGTTATGGAATGTTATTAGTTTATTTTTAGCTAGGATTAGCCATTTATTAGAATTAATTAATACGATTGCTTTAATATGGATCGTTGTTTTATTAAGAAGTAAAAAGAAACAACAATAATATTAAATTAAAGTAATGATTGATATGAAATAAAAGCCTCCTAGCTATATAGAAGGCTTTTATTTATTCACTTATTGGTTTGATAATTTCAGGTTCTTCTTTTTTTGGAAAAGGTCTTATTCCAAAGTAGTAGCTAAAAACAAAAAAGATAACAACAATTACAGCAAAAATGAGCAACTTCTTAGGATAATGCTTGGACTCACTCTTATTCTCAAGCTCTTCCTTATATTTTTGTTGAATCTGTTTTTTCTTATCATCTGTTTTCATATTTACCCCTAAGTTTAGTTTTCTCAATTTTATCATATTTATCTAAAATGTGTTTTACTTCTACCGATAATTGGTATTATGGTGCGACAAGAAGTCGCTTTCTTACAGTGTAGCTAACGCTACTCATCTAGACGCGAAGATGATCTCCATCCGAAACGGCATTCTTGATAACGAGTCTGTCGGTTGCATGAGGAAATGTG